>NZ_JBIWFS010000004.1:0-703307 GCF_044763135.1 Streptomyces sp. NPDC096205
CCGGCGATGATGCACACCCTCGCCCAGATCGGGTTCCAGCAGTCGTACACGTACTTCACCTGGCGCAACACCAAGCAGGAACTCACGGAGTACCTGACCGAGCTGACCGGCGAGGCCGCGAGCTACATGCGGCCCAACTTCTTCGCCAACACCCCCGACATCCTGCACGGCTACCTCCAGCACGGCGGCCGCCCCGCCTTCGAGGTCCGTGCCGTCCTCGCCGCCACCCTCTCCCCGACCTGGGGCATCTACTCCGGCTACGAACTGTGCGAGAACACCCCGGTGCGCGAGGGCAGCGAGGAGTACCTCGACTCGGAGAAGTACCAGCTGCGCCCCCGCGACTGGGACACCCCCGACACCATCGCCCCCCTCATCACCCGCCTCAACGAGATCCGCAGGGACAACCCGGCCCTGCGGCAACTGCGGAACCTGCGATTCCACGCCACGGACAACGACGCCGTCATCGCGTACAGCAAGCGTTCTGACTCCAATACGGTGATCGTGGTGGCCAACCTGGACCCGCACCACACCCAGGAAGCCACCGTTTCGTTGAACATGGCGCATCTTGGTCTGGACCGGCACGCATCCCTCTCTGCGCGCGATGAACTGACCGGTGAGACCTATCACTGGGGCAGCTCCAATTACGTGCGCCTGGAGCCCGGCCGGTCACCGGCTCATGTGCTCCACGTCCGGCCGTCGACACCGCACCACGGAGGGTCCACCGCGTCATGACCGTGAACTCGCCTGTCCATGACACCTTCGAGGACACCCCCGCCAAGGACCGGGATCCTGACTGGTTCAAGCGCGCGGTCTTCTACGAGGTCCTGGTGCGTTCCTTCCAGGACAGCAACGGCGACGGCGTGGGAGACCTGAAGGGTCTGACCGCCAAGCTCGACTATCTGCAGTGGCTCGGCGTCGACTGCCTGTGGCTGCCCCCCTTCTTCCAGTCCCCTCTCCGCGACGGCGGCTACGACGTCTCCGACTACACCGCCGTACTCCCGGAGTTCGGCGACCTCGCCGACTTCGTGGAGTTCGTCGACGCCGCCCACCAGCGCGGCATGCGGGTCATCATCGACTTCGTCATGAACCACACCAGCGACCAGCACCCGTGGTTCCAGGAGTCACGCAAGGACCCCGACGGGCCCTACGGCGACTACTACATGTGGGCCGACGACGACAAGCAGTACCAGGACGCCCGCATCATCTTCGTCGACACCGAGGTCTCCAACTGGACCTTCGATCCCGTGCGGGAGCAGTACTTCTTCCACCGGTTCTTCTCCCACCAGCCGGACCTCAACTACGAGAACCCGGCCGTCCAGGAGGAGATCCTCGCCGCCCTCCGCTTCTGGCTGGATCTCGGCATCGACGGCTTCCGGCTCGACGCCGTGCCCTATCTGTACGCCGAGGACGGCACCAACTGCGAAAACCTTCCGGCAACGCACGAGTTCCTCAAGCGGGTCCGGCGCGAGATCGACGCGATGTACCCGGACACGGTGCTGCTCGCGGAGGCCAACCAGTGGCCCGAGGACGTCGTCGACTACTTCGGCGACTACCGGGGCGGCGGCGACGAGTGCCACATGGCGTTCCACTTCCCCGTCATGCCGCGCATCTTCATGGCCGTACGCCGCGAGTCCCGCTACCCGGTCTCCGAGATCCTCGCCAAGACCCCGGCGATCCCCTCGGGCTGCCAGTGGGGCATCTTCCTGCGCAACCACGACGAGCTCACGCTCGAAATGGTCACCGACGAAGAGCGCGACTACATGTACGCGGAGTACGCCAAGGACCCGCGCATGCGCGCCAACATCGGTATCCGGCGGCGGCTGGCCCCGCTGCTGGACAACGACCGGCACACGATCGAGCTGTTCACCGCGCTGCTGCTGTCGCTCCCCGGCTCGCCGATCCTGTACTACGGCGACGAGATCGGCATGGGCGACAACATCTGGCTCGGCGACCGGGACGCCGTACGCACACCGATGCAGTGGACCCCGGACCGCAACGCGGGCTTCTCCACCTGCGACCCGGGGCGGCTGTCCCTGCCGATCATCATGGACCCGGTCTACGGCCATCAGGTGACCAACGTCGAGGCGTCGATGGCGTCGCCGTCGTCGCTGCTGCACTGGACCCGCCGGATGATCGAGATCCGTAAGCAGAACCCCGCCTTCGGGCTGGGCAGCTTCACCGAGCTGCAGTCGTCGAACCCGGCCGTGCTGGCCTTCCTGCGCGAGTACGAGGACGACCTGGTGCTGTGCGTGAGCAACTTCGCGCGGTTCGCCCAGCCGACCGAGCTGGACCTGCGCGAGTTCGCCGGCCGCCATCCGGTGGAGCTGTTCGGCGGGGTGCGGTTCCCGGCGATCGGCGAACTGCCGTATCTGCTGACGCTCGGGGGCCACGGCTTCTACTGGTTCCGGCTCACCCGAGTCGCTTCCCGCATCGGCCGGCGACTGTGAGCGTGCTCCGAGGAAAGGACGCGACGCCATGCCGAAGACCGCATCCCTGCACCGGGACAGTACCGGCCCCCTCCGGCCCATGGCCTCGCTGGACGGCCTGCTGCGCGAGTGGCTCCCGCGGCAGCGCTGGTTCGCGGGCAAGGACCGGCCGGTCACCGAACTGCGGCTGCTGTCGCTGACCGAGCTGTTCCCGGGCTGTCTGCATCTGCTGGTGCACGCCGGGCACGCGCCGAGCCCGTCCGGGCACGCGGGCGTGCCCGCGCCGGGCGCCGCGACCCCGCCCGGTGACTGCTACCAGCTGATCCTCGGTGTGCAGGAGCATCTGTCGCCCCGCCTCGGCCGGGCACTGGTGGGCCGTGCGCAGGAGGGCCCGCTGGCCGGGATGGCGGTCTACGACGCGCTGCGCGACCCCCGGTCGGCCCAGCTGCTCCTGGAGCGGCTGCGCCGGCCCGGCGGCCTGGGTCCGCTGCGCTTCGAGACGGACCCGACGGTGACCGTGCCCTCCGGGCTGCCGCCGCGGCTGATGGACGCCGAGCAGTCCAACACGTCGCTGGTGTACGGCGACGCGTACATCCTCAAGGTCTTCCGGCGCATCCAGCCGGGCGTCAATCCCGACCTCGAGGTGACGAGCGCGCTAGCCGGCCAGGGATGCCGCCGGGTGCCCGCGCCGGTGGCGTGGTTCCGTACGACGCAGCCGCACGGGGCGACGCTGGGTGTGCTCCAGCCGTTCCTGCCGAACGCGGCCGACGGCTGGACCCTCGCCCTGCACGCGCTGTCCACCGGTGAGGACTTCACCTCCGAGGCGTACGCGCTCGGGCGGGCCACGGCGGACGTCCATGTAGCGCTGGCCAAGGCCTTCCCCGGCGGCCCGCCCGCCGAGAACGGACGTACGGCGGCGGCGATGGTGGAGCGGCTGGACGCGGCCGCGCACAGCGTGCCGGGGCTGCGGCCGTATCTGCCGGGCCTGCGGGGGGCGTTCGGCATGCTCGTCACGTGCGACGCGGGGCCCGCCGCCCAGCGCATCCACGGTGACCTGCACCTCGGGCAGGTGCTGCGGGCGGGGCGGGAGTGGTTCGTCATCGACTTCGAGGGCGAGCCGTCGCGTCCGCTGGCCGAGCGGTGCATCCCGGAGTCCCCGGTGCGGGACATCGCCGGGATGCTGCGTTCCTTCGACTACGCCGCCCGTCAGCGCCGCCCGTGGCGGCCGCAGTGGGCGCGTCGCTGCCGCGAGGCGTACTGCGCGGGCTATGCCGAGCGGGCCGGCTGGGACCCGCGCAAGAAGCACGCGCTGCTGCGTGCGTACGAGACCGACCGTGCCGTGTACGAAGTGGTGTACGAGGCCCGGCATCGTCCGGACTGGCTCGCCGTCCCGATGGCGGCGATCGAACGTCTGGCCGTGAGAGGAGACTGAGAGCCGTGGCCCTGCGTGACACGTCGCTGCCCGAGCCGTCCGGCCCGCCGAAAAAAGCGGGCCGGGCCGCGCCGGCCCTGGATCCGGATGACCGTGCGCGGCTGCTGTCGGGCGCCCATCACGATCCGCATGCACTGCTCGGCGCCCACCCGGTGCCGGGTGGGATCGCCTTCCGGGCGCTGCGGCCGTTCGCCCGTGCCGTGAGTGTGGTGACGGGCGGCCGACGGCATCCGCTGCTGTCCGAGGGCGACGGTCTGTTCTCGGCCGTCCTGCCGCTGAAGTCGATCCCCGACTACACCCTGCTGGTGGCGTACGGGGACGACGACCCCGGGCAGGAGGTGCACGACCCGTACCGCTTCCTGCCCGCGCTCGGCGAGCTGGATCTGCATCTGATCCGCGAGGGCCGGCACGAGGAGCTGTGGAAGGCGCTGGGCGCCGAGCCGATGACGCACCAGGGCGTGACCGGAACCCGCTTCACGGTGTGGGCGCCCAACGCCCAGGGCGTGCGGCTGGCCGCCGACTTCACCTACTGGGACGGAACCGCGTTCCCGATGCGCTCGCTGGGCGCCTGTGGGGTGTGGGAGCTGTTCCTGCCGGGCGTCGGCGAGGGCACCCGCTACAAGTTCGAGATCACCTCACGGTACGGCCATCGCTTCCTCAAGGCCGACCCGATGGCCCGCCGCGCGGAGGCCGCGCCGGACACGGCGTCGATCGTCCACGCCTCGGCCTACCAGTGGGGCGACGCCGAGTGGCTGGCGCACCGGGGCGACAGGCCCGTGCACGAGGCTGCGTTCTCGGTGTACGAGGTGCATCTGCCCTCCTGGCGCCCTGGACTGACGTATCGTCAGCTCGCCGAGGAGCTGCCCGCGTACGTCAAGGATCTCGGCTTCACGCATGTGGAGTTCATGCCGGTCGCCCATCACCCCTTCAGTGGCTCGTGGGGCTATCAGGTCACCGGTTTCTACGCCCCGACGGCCCGGCTGGGCTCTCCTGACGACCTCAAGTTCCTGATCGACTCGCTGCACCGGGCGGGCATCGGCGTGATCATGGACTGGGTGCCGGCGCACTTCCCGAAGGACGACTGGGCGCTGGCCCGCTTCGACGGGGAGCCGCTGTACGAGCCCGGGGACGCGCGGCGCGCCGAGCACCCCGACTGGGGGACGTACGAGTTCGACTTCGGCCGCGTGGAGGTGCGCAACTTCCTGGTGGCGAACGCCGTGTACTGGTGCGAGGAGTTCCACATCGACGGCCTGCGCGTCGACGCGGTCGCCTCGATGCTCTACCTGGACTACTCGCGCGAGGACGGCCAGTGGGCGCCGAACGTGTTCGGCGGGAACGAGGACCTGGACGCGAAGGCGTTCCTGCAGGAGATGAACGCGACGCTGTACCGGCGGGTGCCCGGGGTGGTGACCATCGCCGAGGAGTCGACCGCCTGGACGGGGGTGACGCGGCCGACGGACGGCGGCGGGCTCGGGTTCGGGCTGAAGTGGAACATGGGCTGGATGCACGACTCGCTGGAGTACATCCAGCACGAGCCGGTGCACCGCAAGTACCACCACAACGAGATGACCTTCTCGATGGTGTACGCCTACAGCGAGAACTACGTCCTGCCGATCTCCCACGACGAGGTCGTCCACGGCAAGCAGGCCCTCGTGTCCAAGATGCCGGGCGACTGGTGGCAGCAGCGCGCCAACCACCGCGCCTACCTGGGGTTCATGTGGGCCCACCCGGGCAAGCAACTGCTCTTCATGGGCCAGGAGTTCGCTCAGGGCGCGGAGTGGTCCGAGCCGGAGGGCCCGCACTGGTGGCTGCTGGACCCGGGCTACTCGGCCGAGCCGGACCATCGCGGCGTACGTGATCTGGTCCGTGATCTCAATGCCGCGTACCGGTCGACGCCGGCGCTGTGGGAGCGGGACACGGACCCGGCCGGGTTCCGGTGGTCGGTGGGGGACGCGGGTGACGACAACGTCTTCGCGTTCCTGCGCTTCGACGCGTCGGGCGACCCGCTGCTGGCGGTGAGCAACTTCTCCCCCGTCGTCCGGCACGACTACCCGCTGTGGGTCCCGGACGACGTGGCCGTCTGGCAGGAGGTCCTCAACACCGACGACCTGCGCTACGGCGGCTCCGGGGTCACCCAGCCGGACCCGGTGAAGCCCGAGGACGGGTGGCTCAGGGTCACGCTGCCGCCGCTCGCGACGGTGTGGCTGCGGCCGTACACGGTGTGAAGGGCCTCCGACGGGGCAGTCGGGTGTCTATCACCGGACGCGGGGAGGCTGTGACCGTTGCGCACCGTCGGAGTGGAGGAGGAGCTCCTCCTTGTGGATCCCGAGAACGGGGACCCGCGGGCGATGTCGGCCGCGGTGCTGGCACGCGCCGCGGCGGACGTCACCGGCGAGCAGGTCTTCGAGAAGGAACTGCACGACCAGATGGTGGAGTTCGCCACCCACCCGCAGGAGGACATGGCCGACCTGCGGGAGGAGATCGTCCGCTGCCGCAAGGAGGCCGCCGGGTACGCCGGCGGGCTGGGCTGCGCGGTGGCCGCGCTCGCCACGTCCCCGCTGCCGCTGAGCCCGAGCGTCGGGCTGAACCACCGCTACCGGTGGATGGCGGAGCAGTACGACATCACCTCGCGGCAGCTGGTGTGCGGTTGCCATGTCCATGTTTGTGTGGAGTCCGACGAGGAGGGCGTCGCGGTCGCCGACCGGGTGCGGCCGTGGCTGTCGGTGCTGTCGGCACTGAGCGCCAACTCGCCGTTCTGGCAGGGCCGGGACACCGGGTACAGCAGCTACCGCAGCCGGGTGTGGCAGCAGTGGCCGTCGGCCGGTCCGACGGAGGTGTTCGGGTCGGCCGAGGAGTACCACCGCAGGGTGGCCGACATGGTGGCGACGGGGGTCATCCTCGACGAGGCGATGGTGTACTTCGACGCGCGCCTCTCGGAGCGCTATCCGACGGTGGAGATCCGGGTCGCCGACGTGTGTCTGCACGCGGACTCGGCCGTGCTCGTCGCGATGCTGGCCCGGGGGCTGGTCGAGACGGCGGCCCGCGAATGGCGGGAGGGTGTGCCGCCGGCGGAGCTGAGCGTGAGCCTGGTGCGGCTGGCGAACTGGCGGGCCGCGCGTTTCGGGCTCACGGACCTGCTGCTGCACCCGGCGACCCTGCGGCCGGCCCCGGCGGCGAAGGTCGTCGGGGCGCTGCTGGAGCATGTCGGCGAGGCGCTCGCGGACAGCGGGGATCTGGCACACGCCCGTGAGGCGTGCGAACGGCTGCTGCGGGAAGGCAACGGGGCGCAGGTGCAGCGGGACCTGCTGGAGCGGACCGGCAGCCTGCGCGAGGTGGTCACCGGGTGTGTGCGCCGGACCCAGGAGTGAGGCCCGGCGCGTCTCGTCACAGCAGCAGCGCCAGGGCGTAGGCCAGGAAGAACGCCGCGATGAGCACGACCACCACCAGGATGATGGCCAGGGGCGCCTTGCCCCAGCCCTTGGTGGGGTTGTGCGTCTCGCGGGGTCCTGCCTCGGGCAGGCTGCTCTCGGCGGGCGGGGTCTCGCCCGGGGGGACGCCGCCGCCCGGTTCCAGGCCGGTGCTGCGCTCGGGTTCGGGATCGGGGCTGATGTGGGTCATGTGCCCCGAGTCCCCCGCCCGCGCCGAGATCATCAGCGCCGAACCGTTATTCCGTTCCCGGCCCGGTCAGCCCGCTCCTGGGCTAGATTCGACCACCGTCGATAACAGTGCTCGTCGGCGCCGTCACAGCCCGTACCGACCAGGAGCAGCGCATGCGCGACCTCGCTCTCGCTCCGCACTTCCGCACGCTGCGGCCCGGAGGGCTCGCCGACAGCGTCTTCGAGGCGGCCGCCCACAGTCCCACCCTGCCACTGCTGGCCCGCCGCACCGCCGGGCCCGCCGGGGGGTGGGAAGAGGTGAGCGCGGTCGAGGTGAGGGACCAGGTGGTCGACCTCGCCAAGGGGCTCATCGCCTCGGGGATCACGCCGGGCAGCCGGGTGGCCGTGATGGCGCGGACCCGCTACGAGTGGACGGTGTTCGCCCATGCCCTGTGGGCGGTGGGCGCCGAGGTGGTGCCGTTGCATCCGTCGTCGTCGCGGGACCAGGTGGAGTGCATTCTGCGGGACTCCGGGTGTGTGGCGGTCGTGGTCGAGGACGAGCCCGCGGTGATGACCGTCGGCTCGGTGTGCACGACGCTGCCCCGGCTGCGGCATGTGTGGCAGCTGGACGCAGGGGGGCTGGAGCGACTGGTGGAGCGGGGCGCGTTCCTCCCGGCCACCACGGTCGACTCGCTGCGCCGGATCGTGCTGCCCGACGCCACCGCCGTCGTCGCCTACACCTCCGGCAGCTCCGGGCGGCCGACCGGGTGCGCGCTGAGCCACCGGGCGCTGGCGAGCCCCTGCGACACGATCCTGGAGGGCTGGGGCCACACCGCGGCGCCGCCGGGACAGCAGCCGAGGATCCTCGCCTTTCTGCCGCTGTCGCATGTGTACGGCCTGATGATCCAGGAGATCTGCCTGCGCGGCGGGGTGGTCATGGGCCATGAGCCCGACCTGAGCGAGGCGTCCCTGACCGCGGCGCTGCGCTCCTTCCGGCCGACCTACTTCTACGGCGTCCCCTCCCTGTTCGAGAAGCTGTACAAGACGTTCCTGCGCACGGCCCAGCAGGCGGGCCACGGCGCCCTGTTCGAGCGCGCGGCCGAGACGGCACGGGCCTTCGCGGCGGCCACCGAGCGCCACCGGCTGGGCCGCGGGGCGGGCCCCGGCCCCAACCTCCGGCTCCAGCACGCCCTGTACGAGCGGACGGTGTACCGGCGGCTGCGCCAGGCGCTCGGCGGGCGGGTGCGGCGCGCCACGTCGGGCGGCTCGCCGCTCAGCCGCGAACTGTCCCTGTTCTACGAGGGCATCGGCATCTACGTCCATGACGGCTACGGCCTCACCGAGACGGGCGGCGGCATCACGATGCAGCCGCTGGGCCGGGAGAAGTCGGGCACCGTCGGACGGCCGCTGCCCGGCACCGAGATCAGGGTGGCCCCGGACGGGGAGATCCTGGTGCGCGGCCCGTCGGTGTTCCAGGGCTATGTCGGCGACGGGGCCGCCACCCGGGCCGCGCTGCGGGGCGGCTGGCTGGCCACCGGTGACCTCGGACGACTGGACGCCGAGGGCTATCTGACGATCACCGGCCGCAAGAAGGACGTCATCATCACCAACGGCGGCACCAGCGTGGCCCCGGCGCTGCTGGAGCAGCGGCTGCGGCTGCATCCGCTGGTGCACCAGGCGGTCGTCGTGGGCGACAACCGGCCCTGTGTCGGGGCGCTGATCACCCTGGACCCCGAGTTCCTGGCGCACTGGCGCTCGGCGCAGCGCTGGCAGAACGGCGCCCTCAGCCGGGAGGCCCGGGAGGAGAACGCGCTGCAGGACGAGATCGGGCGGGCGGTGGCCGCGGCCAACAGCGCGGTGTCGCGCGAGGAGTCCATCCGGGTGTTCCGGGTGCTGCCGGAGCCCTTCGACGTGGCCGGCGGGCTGCTGACGCCGTCGATGAAACCGCGCCGGGACGCGATCGTGCAGCGCTACGCCCTGGAGATCGACGCCATGTACCAGGCGCGCACTCCCCTGCCGCGCGTCCCCGCTCCGGACGACCCGCTGTCCTGGGACGAGGGGGACGACGTGTTCCGCTGAGGCCCTGCCGAGGGCCTTCAGACCGCCGGGAGGGTGACCTCGCGCGCCCTGCCCAGGCCGAGGCGCCCGGCCAGGCGGGTCAGGGCCCGGGACATTCTCGACGGCATCGAGTCCGGCTCCGGGATGGTCACCGGTCGCTGCCGGCCGTTCTGGATCGCGGCGATCCGCCAGCCCTCGGACGTACGGACGCAGACGATGATCTGGCGCGACAGCCGTCGCCTGGGCAGCTCGCTGCGCCAGGGCATCAGCACCGAGCCGTTGCCGACGACCACGGCGACGGAGTCGCTGACGAACCGCAGCGACTCGATCTCGCCGACCATGGCCGAGCCCGCGATCACGCCGCGGAACAGCTTGTCGTGGTTCTCGCGCAGCCGGGCCGCACCGGCCGCCCAACTGCCGTCGTAGGAGACGTAGTCGGCGTCGTCGGTGAACAGCCGTCCGAAGCCGGCGGAGTCCGCCGCCGTCCAGGTCCGGCAGTACTCGGCGAACAGCTCGCGGATCTGGGCTTCCTGGATGTCCATGCCAAATCCCCCGTCCTCTCGATGCCTGCTATTATTTCGTTCGGCCGAACTAAATATAAGGAGGCAGCATGGGGGCGTCAAGGGAGGAACTCCTCGCCGGACTCCAGGAGGCGGGGCGCGTGCACAGCAACGCGGCCGTCATGTACCACGCGGCGATCAGTGCCCGGATGGAGCTCAGCCCGGTGGAGGAGAAGACGCTCGACCTGCTCCAGCGCTCGGGCGCGCTGAGCGCCGGGGAGCTCGGTGAACTGACCGGCCTCGCACCGGCCTCCGTGACCGGGCTGATCGACCGGCTGGAGCGCAAGGGCTTCGCCCGCCGGGTGAGGGACCCGCAGGACGGCAGACGGGTCAACGTGGAGGCCGACCCGCAGGCGGAGGCCCGGTTCGCGCCGCTGTTCGCGCCGTTCGCCGCCGAACTGGCGGGCCTGTACGCCGAGTACTCGGACGCGGAGCTCGCCGTCGTGCTCGACTTCCTCCGCCGCTCGGCCCGGATCCAGCGGGAGGCCACCCGCGCGCTCACCGGGCAGGAGTGACGGACGGGCCGCGCCGGAAACCCGTAGGCATGAATGATCGACTCGTGGAAAGTCCGTACGAGATCCCGTTGATCGGGTACGCGGACGCCCCATGCGTTGCATGCTGGTGCCCCGCGGATTCGCCAGCCTGCCTCACTCGGCTGGCGAGCCCGCTCGGGACACGGTGGGATCAGTGAGGTGCGAGGCAGCGATCCAGGGGCAGGCGCATGGCGTCAGCGGAAAAGACCGCCTGGAAGCGCGGAAAGGGATGGACACCGTGACACGACCCAGGATCCTGGTGGTGGGCGCAGGCTTCGCCGGCGTGGAGTGCGTACGGCGACTGGAGCGCAGGCTCGCCCCGAACGAAGCGGACGTCACCCTGGTGACGCCGTTCGCCTACCAGCTCTATCTGCCGCTGCTGCCCCAGGTCGCCTCCGGCGTGCTGACGCCGCAGTCGATCGCCCTGTCGCTGCGCCGCAGCAAGAAGTACCGCACCCGGATCATCCCCGGCGGCGCGATCGGCGTGGACCTGAAGGCCAAGGTGTGCGTGATCCGCACGATCACCGACGAGGTCGTGAACGAGCCGTACGACTACATCGTGCTGGCCCCCGGCAGCGTCACCCGCACCTTCGACATCCCCGGGCTCACCGACCACGCCTTCGGCCTGAAGACCCTCGCCGAGGCCGCGTACATCCGGGACCACGTCATCTCCCAGCTGGACCTCGCCGACGCCAGCCAGGACCCCGCCGAGCGGGCCTCGCGGCTGCAGTTCGTGGTGGTCGGCGGTGGTTACGCCGGTACGGAGACGGCCGCGTGCCTGCAGAAGCTGACGCACGCCGCGGTGAAGCGCTACCCGCGCCTGGACCCGAGCCTGATCAAGTGGCATCTGATCGACATCGCGCCGAAGCTGATGCCCGAGCTGGGCGACAAGCTCGGCCGCAGCGCCATGGAGGTCCTCCAGCGGCGCGGCATCGAGGTGTCCCTCGGCGTCTCCATCGACAAAGCCGGCGCGGAGGAGGTCACCTTCACCGACGGCCGGGTGGTGCCGACCCGCACGCTGATCTGGACCGCGGGCGTGGTGGCCAGCCCGCTCATCGCCACCCTCGGCGCGGAGACGGTGCGCGGGCGCCTCGCGGTGAACGCCGAGATGACCCTGCCGGGCCACGACGGCGTCTTCGCGCTCGGTGACGCGGCCGCGGTGCCGGACGTGGCCAAGGGCGAGGAGGGCGCGGTCTGCCCGCCGACCGCGCAGCACGCGATGCGGCAGGGCCGCAAGGTCGCCGAGAACGTCATCGCGACCCTGCGCGGCGAGCCGCTCCAGCCGTACGTCCACAAGGACCTGGGCCTCGTGGTCGATCTCGGCGGCAAGGACGCCGTGTCCAAGCCGCTCGGCATCGAGCTGCGCGGACTGCCCGCCCAGGCGGTGGCCCGCGGCTACCACTGGGGCGCGCTGCGCACCAATGTCGCCAAGACCCGGGTGCTGACCAACTGGATGCTCAACGCGGTCGCGGGCGACGATTTCGTCCGCACCGGCTTCCAGGCCCGCAAGCCGGCCAAGCTGAAGGACTTCGAGTACACCGACTCGTACCTGACTCCGGACGAGGTGCGGGCGCATGTGGAAAGCGGGGAAGACGTCCGCGGACAGGGCTGAGAAACCTGCCCGAGCCGGGTACCCGCTCGGTATGACCGATGTCGTGGACGCTGACGAACTGCTGCGGCGGATGCAGCGGAGCAGGGCCTGTGCGACGCAGGAGCTGCGCACCTGGCGGGCGCGTGGTGAGGAGCTGCGCTCCCATGACCCGGGTGCGGCGCGCGAGGCGGAGATGCGCGGGCTGGCGTACGAGGTGGTGCTGCGGGTCCTGGACGAGATCCTGAAACCGGGCAGCCATGCGATGGACGCACCGAGCGTGCAGAGCGGGGCCGGCGGGAGCCCTTGACCGGTCCGGCGGGGTGCCCTGCCGAACCGGGACCGGGGCAGTGGCCGGGGCCGGGGGCCGGGGCAGTGGCCGGGTCCGGAACAGGGTCCAGGCCGGGGCAGGGTCCAGGCCGGGGCAGTGGCCGGGTCCGGAACAGGGTCCAGGTCCGGAGCAGGGTCCAGGCCGGGGCAGTGGCCAGGACCGGCGCCAGGGTCCGGGCCGGGGCAGGGTCCGGGCAGGGTCCGGGACCGGGGCCAGGGCCAGGGGCCGGGACCGGGGCCAGGACCAGGGGCCGGGACCGGGGCCAGGACCAGGGCCGGGCCAGGACCAGGGCCGGGCCAGGACCAGGGCCGGGCCAGGGCCAGGGCCAGAGACCGGCTGATTGTCTTCGGCGCCTCCGGGAACCCGCCGCGCATGACAGCCGATCACACACGCGCACCGGTCCTGGAGGCCCTGGCCGACTACCACCGTTCGGGCAGGCTGGCGTTCGCACCGCCCGGGCACAAACAGGCGCGCGGGGCGGACCCCGCTGTGCGGGCGGTGCTCGGGGACGCGGTGTTCCTCGGGGACGTCCTGGCGTCGGGCGGGCTGGACGACCGGCTCACGCGGGGCCGGGTGCTCGAGCGGGCCGAGGAGCTGATGGCCGATGCCGTGCACGCGGACCACACGTTCTTCACCACCTGCGGCAGCTCCCTGTCGGTCAAGGCGGCCATGCTCGCCGTGGCGGGGCCGCACGAGCCGCTGCTGATCGGGCGGGACGCGCACAAGTCGGTGGTGTCGGGGCTGATCCTTTCCGGTATCGAGCCGGTGTGGGTGGAGCCCCGCTGGGACGCCGAGCGGCATCTGGCGCACCCGCCGTCCGCCGAGCAGTTCGAGAAGGCCCTGGAGCGCCGGCCGGACGCGAAGGGCGCACTGGTGACGAGCCCGACGCCGTACGGCGCGTGCGCGGATCTGCGCGCGATCGCCGAGGCGTGCCATCGGCGCCGGGTGCCGTTGATCGTGGACGAGGCATGGGGCGCGCATCTGCCCTTCCACCCGGATCTGCCGTCCTGGGCGATGGACGCGGGCGCGGACATCTGCGTGACCAGCATCCACAAGATGGGCTCCGGCCTGGAGCAGGGCTCGGTGTTCCATCTGCGCGGCGATCTGGTGCCCCCCGAGCTGCTGAAGATGCGTGCCGATCTGCTCGGCACGACCAGCCCGTCGGTGCTGATCTACGCCGGCATGGACGGCTGGCGCCGTCAGATGATGCTGCGCGGCCGGGAGTTGATGGGCGGTGCGCTGGAGCTGGCGGCGCGGGTGCGGGAGGCCGTTGAGGACATCGACGGGCTGCGCATGGAGGGCCGGGAGGAGTACCGCGGGCCCGGTCTGGCCGACGACGTCGATCCGCTGCCGGGCGTGATCGACGTGTCGGGTATCGGCATCACCGGCTACCAGGCGGCCGACTGGCTGCGTGAGCACCGTGAGATCGAGGCGCATCTGACCGACCACCGCCGTATCGGCGCGCAGATCACGCACGCCGACGACGAGGCGACGACCGGCGAGCTGGTCATGGCGCTCAAGGATCTCGCACGGGCGGCTCCCGGGCTGCCCGCGGCGCCGGACGTCGAGGTGCCGGAGCCGGCCAGGCTGCGGCTGGCGCAGGCGTGTCTGCCGCGGGACGCGTTCTTCGGCCCGGCCGAGCAGGTGCCGGTGAAGGAGGCGGCCGGCCGGGTCGCGGCGGAGATGATCACGCCGTATCCGCCGGGGATTCCGGCCGTGCTGCCGGGCGAGCGGCTGACCGAGCCGGTGCTGCGGTATCTGCGCTCCGGCCTCGCTGCGGGCATGAACCTGCCCGACGCGGCCGATCCCAGCCTGGAGCACATCCGCGTCACGAAGTGAAATCCGTCACTCCACCCGGTTTCCAGAGGGTTACGCGCTCGTGAATGGTTTATCGTTCACTCATAAGTGGTCACGGAATCGACGACCGAGTCCTCCGAACCGCTCCATGATCTGCCCTGGCTGGTTTCCCCCGTCCGGCCAGGGCTTTTTTCTGCCCTGACGCGGAAACCCGTTCCGTCGAGGTGCTCTTCCGGCCGACCGCGGCTGAAATGGGCGTAGGGAAAACACCGGAACGTCTCCCGGCAGGAGCCCCGCGCCATGACCAAAGCGACGAAACTGCTCACCGCCCTTCCCCCGCCGCAGCGCGAGCGGCTGATGGCGCTCGCCCGGGAGGTGTCCTTCGCCGAGGACACCCGCATCTTCGAGGCGGGCGGCACGGCCGACCGGTTCTGGGTCATCCGCTCCGGCGCGGTCTCCCTCGACCAGCGGGTGACGTCGCTCCAGCGCGTGACCGTCGCCAGCCTGGGCGCCGGCGACCTGCTCGGCTGGTCCTGGCTCTTCCCGCCGTACCAGTGGGACTTCGGTGCGGAGGCCTTCAGTCCCGTGCGGGCCTACGAGTTCGAGGCGCAGCCCGTGCTCGAACTGTGCGAGGAGGACCCGCAGCTCGGGCTGACCCTGGTGCGGATCGTCTCCGAAATCCTCGCGCACCGGCTGGAGTCCACCCGGAACAAGCTGATGGAGCAGTACTCGATGCACCGCCGGGGCGTCGTCTGAGTCAATTGCCTACGATCAGCAGCACGCCCAGGGTGATCATCGTGGCGGCGACCAGACCGTCCAGCACCCGCCACGCGCCCGGCCGGGCCAGATGCCTGCTGAGCAGCCGGGCGCCGAAGCCGAGCGCGGCGAACCAGCACAGACTGGCCAGCGCGGCACCGAGCCCGAACGTCCAGCGCAGCGGGCCCCGGTCGGCGGCGATGGAGCCGAGCAGGAAGACGGTGTCGAGGTAGACGTGCGGGTTCAGCCACGTCATCGCCAGGCAGGTGAGCACCGCGCGCCGCAGTGACCCCGTGGTCTCTCCCTCGCTGCTCAGCGCGCCCTGCGGCCGCAGCACCCGGCGTGCGGCGAGGACGCCGTACGCGATCAGGAACGCCCCGCCGATCCAGCCGACCGCGGTCAGCGCGCCCGGCCACGCCACCACCACCGCGCCGACCCCGGCCACACCCAGCGTGATCAGCAACGCGTCCGACAGGGCGCAGATGCCGACGACGGCGAGGACGGCGTGCCGGCGGATGCCCTGGCGCAGGACGAAGGCGTTCTGGGCGCCGATGGCGACGATAAGGGAGAGGCCGGTGCCGAAACCCGCGGCGGCGGCGGACAGTGCGTTGCTCATGGCGTCGACGTTAAAGAAGCGATCACTGCGCGTACAGCTAAAGATTCTTACGTATCTTTAGCGTTCATGAAGACGGATGCCGGGTTGCCGGAACTGCCCCTCGACCAGGTGCGCACCCTGCTCGCGGTGGTGGACGAGGGCACCTTCGACGCGGCCGCGGCCGCGCTGCATGTCACGCCGTCCGCGGTGAGCCAGCGGGTGAAGGCGCTGGAGCAGCGCACCGGCCGGGTGCTGCTGCTGCGCACCAAGCCGGTACGCCCCACGGAGTCGGGCGAGGTCGTGGTGCGGTTCGCCCGCCAGCTGGCCCGGCTGGAGCGGGACGCGCGTGCCGAGCTGGGCATGCGCGGGGCCGGGGAGGCGACCCGGGTGTCGGTGGCGGTCAACGCCGACTCGCTGGCGACCTGGTTCCTGCCGGCCCTGGTCCGCGTACGGCAGGAACCCCGGCTCTTCTTCGAGCTGCACCGCGAGGACGAGGACCACACGGCGGCGCTGCTGCGCGAGGGACGCGTGATGGCCGCGGTGACGTCCTCTCCCGACCCGGTGCCGGGCTGCTCGGTGCGCCCGCTGGGCCGGATGCGCTATCTGGCCGCCGCGCACCCGGACTTCGCCGCCCGCCATCTGGCCGGCCCGCTCACGCAGGTGCTCCCGCACGCCCCGGTCGTGGTCTTCGACCGGCGCGACGACTTCCAGGACGGCTTCGTCCACCGCCTGGTGGGCATGCCCGCGAGCACGGACCGCCACTACGTCCCCACCTCGGAGGGCTTCGCCGAGGCCGTCGCCGCGGGCCTCGGCTGGGGCATGGTCCCCGAGTCCCAGGCCCGTCCCCTGCTCGACGCGGGCCGCCTGGTCCAACTCGCCCCGGACCGGCCGGTGGACGTGCCGCTGTACTGGCAGCAGTGGAAACTCGACTCGCCCGCGCTGGCCGTGCTGGCGGGGGCGGTGGTGGAGGAGGCGGCGCGGGCCCTGCACCAGGGGCCGGTCAGGGGGGCGTGACCTCGGGGGGGTCGCACTCGAACCACACCACCTTGCCGGTGCCAGCCGGGCGGCTGCCCCACCGCTGCGAGAGCCTCTCGACCAGGTACAGCCCCATGCCCCCCTTCTTCAGGCGCGGCGGCTCCCGGACGTCGTCGCCGATCTCGCAGCGCAGCACGTCCGTGTACACCAGCCGCAGAGTGATGCGGCCTGACGTGAAGATCACGGCGTTCGTGACGAGTTCGTTGACGAGCAGCAGCACCGGGTCGTCGATCGCCTCCAGTCCCCAGCGTTCCAGCGCGATGCGCACGAGGTGCCGGGCCCGGGCCGGCGAACGGGGGGTGGCGTCCAGCACCCACTGCTCGACACGGTCCGCCGCGGGGCCGGGGAACCGCGCGGCGAGCAGGGCCACGTCGTCGTCCCGGTCACCGGCCGGGAGCGTGCCGAGCGCCTCGTCGCACAGGGCGTCGAGGGACGAGAGCCCATCAGGGCCGGTGCCGCCGAGGGTCTCGCACAGAAGCTGGAGGCCGATCGACACGTCCCGCGTCCGGGACTCCACCAGACCGTCGGTGTACAGCACGAGCGTCGACCCGGCGGGCGCCTCCACCTCGACGGCCTCCGGAACTGCACTGCCCACGCCCAGCGGTGGACCCGTCGGCACGTCCAGGATCCCGGTTCTGCCGTCGGGCTCCACCAGGATCGGCGGGAGGTGCCCTGCGGCGGCGATCGACAGCCGCCGGATGGCAGGGTCCCAGACGGCGTAGAGGCAGGTCGCCAGGCGGTCGGGCTCGATGCGACGGGTCAGCGTGTCCAGATGCCGCAGCAGCTCCTGCGGCGCCGGGTCGCCGGCGGCCAGCGCGCGCACGGCCGTACGCAGATTGCCCATGGCCTTCACCGCTCCGATCGAACGGCCCATGACATCTCCGACGACCAGTCCCACGCGACCGTGCGGCAGCGGGATCGCGTCGTACCAGTCGCCCCCCACTTCGGCCGTGCCGGTCGCGGGCAGATAGCGTGCCGCCAGGTCCACTCCACTCGTCTGCGGAAGGCTCGGCGGCATCATGCCGCGCTGCAGCACGCGGGCTACCTCCCGGCGGTGCAGGGTCGTCACCTGGACGCCGAGCGCGGTGTGCGCGGCCAGTCGAGCGGCGGTCGACAGCTCGTCGGTACGGAACGGCGCCCGGGACTTCCCCCGTAGGAAGACTGCGAGGCCCAAAACATGGCGTTCGGTGTAGAGCGGTGCCAGGAGGGCCCGGCTGCCGCCGACCGTCGGCCGCCCGGGGCCGAGAAGGTCGCCGAGTGCCTGGGCGCCGCTCTGTGAGTCCGCGAACAGGGGCTCCGGCGTGGTCATCGCCCAGGTCAGGGCGCTGTGGGGGAGCGCCGCGGTGAACGCCGGGAAGTCGTCGCTCGGAGGGAACAGGCTCAGCACCCTGGCGGCCAGCAGGTCTCCGTCGGTCGGCAGCGGGTCATGCACACACAGCACCACATCGTCCGCGAACGCCGGAACAGCCGCTTCGTACAGGGCACGCGCGATCCCCTCGACGTCGTCGTCCCCTGCGAGCCGTGCCGTCGCCGACTCGACGGCCCGCACCATCTCCGCCACATCCGAGTCGCCACCCCCCACCCCGAGCGCCCGCAGCGCGTCCCTGGCCGCCTCGCCGAACGGCCTGGCCTCGGCGGGCAGCAGCCGCAGGGCGTCGGGGTCGTGGAGGACCGCCGGTACACCGGAGGTGTCGACGTGTTTCTCCAGCAGGGCGCACAGGCGCCAGGCCTGGTGCTGGGGCAGGAGGCGTCTGAGGTGCTCCTCCGCGCCTTCGCGGAAGGTGATCACGAAAGTGCCGTCGTCCTGGGGATGCAGAGTCACCAGGTCGCTCGTGATCAGCTCGGCGAGGTCGGCGACCGTGGCCTCGGGGACGAGCTCCTGGCGGATGAGCTGGAGCACGGGGAGGCCTGCGCAGGTCGTCGGCGCCGAGCGGGCCGGGGCCGGGGCGGTCGCCGCCTGCGCGCCGGGCGTTGTGCGCCAGCCAGAGGCCCTCCGCGGCCAAGTGGTCGCCGTCGTGCTCCAGGCTGACCACGTCCTGGCCGTGGACGAGCAGCCGCAGCGCCTCCTTGACGGCCGCGACCCCCGCCCGCTCCCCCGCTCCGGGCAGACCCTGGCGCAGTACGTCGACGAGACGCCGGCTGAAGACGAGGTCGTACGCCTGCTGGTCCGCACCGGAGGCCATGAGCAGGGACACCCGGGTGCACCCGCCGCGCACGCCTGCCACCAGGAACTTGACGTCGGGCACGGCTCGCGCGGCATGGCAGGTGTCGACCAGCGCGATCACCCCGTCGACGCCGGGCTGTTCGGCGGCCAGGACGACGAGATGTCCGACGTTCACGGCCGTGCCCACGACGTCGGGCCGGGCGTCGCTGCCCATCAGGTACAGCTCGGAGCGGCCGCCGGCCATTCCGTGCCCGAGGAACGCCAGGACCAGGGTCGCGCCCCTCTCGCCCGCCCGTTCGGCGGCGGCCCGTACCGCGGCCTCGATACGGGCCCTGGTCGCGTCCGCCCCGTACAGCAGGACGGCTCCGTCGGCGCCGGCGGGGGCGCACCCGCCGAGGTCGTCCCGCAAGAGGGTCTCGGCCAAGGCATGGGCGGCACCCTCCAGTTCGGCCAGCCGGCCGAGCGCGGCGTTCTGGGGTGCCACGACCAGCAGCAGCCGGGGCGCGCTCACGCGGAGGCCCTCTCGAGCAGAGGGCGCAGGGCGATGATGTCGTCCCGGTCCCAGGCGTTGAGCCACCTCTCGACACGGTCGGGGGTGGCCGGCGGGCGGGGCAGGACGACCGTGCGCATGCCGATCGGGGAGCAGGCCTGGCGGGAGTGGCCTGCGCGGCGGGCGCCGAAGGGCAGGGCCGCGAGCCATGAGGCCCGTTCGGCGTCGGGGTCGCGCGGGGCGCCGGTCCCGTGCACGAAAACCAAGGCAGGTCCCACGCCCCGGCCCTCCTCCCCCGCCCCGTACCGCCGTACCCCTGCACCCGCAACTCCCCCGCGCGCAAGGGAAGTCGAGGGCCTGCCGCGGCCTGGAGGAAGGCCGACACCAGCAAGCCGGGGCACCTTCGTGGGCCGGGCCGCCGAAGCCCGCCGACGTCAGGCGCGTCGGGCGGGCGGCCGGACACGTCGCCGAGGCTCGGCCGGCCGCCGTGGACCCGCGCTCCGTTCAGCCGAACTGGCCCGGCGTGTAGTCGCCCGCGGGCACCTGGATCATCACGTTCATCCGGTTGAAGGCGTTGATGATCGCGATCAGGGAGACGAGGGCGGCGAGCTGGTCCTCGTCGTAGTGCTTGGCGGCGTTCGCCCAGACGTCGTCGGGGATGCCGCCGGCCGCGTCGGCGATGCGGGTGCCCTGCTCGGCCAGCTCCAGGGCGGCGCGCTCGGCCTCGGTGAAGACGGTGGCCTCCCGCCAGGCGGCGACCAGGGCGAGACGGACCGGGTCCTCACCGGCGGCAGCGGCGTCCTTGACGTGCATGTCGAGGCAGAAGCCGCAGCCGTTGATCTGGCTGGCGCGGATCTTCATCAGCTCCTGCGTGGAGACGGGCAGGCCCGAGTCGTGGAGCGCCTTGTTCGCCGCGACCAGGTGCTTGACGACGTTCATGGCGACCTTGCTGGCACGGGCGTCGATACGGGGTTCCATCGGGATGTGCTCCTTCAGCGTTGTTCGTCGGCTACACCCCTAGGACGAGACGACCCCGTCGCCCTGTGACATCGGTGAGTGTGACCTGGGTCTCGTTCCGGCCGATCCGGCGCAGCCGCCCGAAATTCCGGTTTCGCCCACCGCGGACAGGTCACCCGAGGGCGAGTAAATGCATTCGGGAGGGCTTGGAGGAGTGCGGTGACACCGATGGACCACTGGCGAGAGCGTGCCGAGTGCCGCCACCACGACCCCGACCTCTTTTTCCCCATAGGCACCTCGGGGCCTGCGCTGTTGCAGACGGAACAGGCCAAAGGCGTGTGCGCGCGCTGCCCCGTGCGGGAGGCCTGTCTGGAGTTCGCGCTGGACACGGCGCAGGGAATGGGAGTGTGGGGCGGAACCAGTGAGAGCGAGCGGCGGCTTCTGCTGCGGCGCCGTCGCGCAGGTCAGCGGCGGGAGGCGTGAGGGACACCCGGTCGGCCGAGCGAGCCGGAACGGGCGCGGGCGGGCCGGGTTACGCTCCGGACAGCAGCCGTCGGCCGAGGAGGGTCCTGCGTGAGCGTGCGCGTACGCCGAATCTACGAGCCCCCGGAGCCGGACGACGGCGTGCGCGTCCTGGTCGACCGGCTCTGGCCGCGGGGTGTCTCGAAGGACGCGGCCCGGGTGGACGAGTGGCCGAAGGGCCTCACCCCGTCCACCGAGCTGCGCCGCTGGTACCACGCCGGCGAGGGGTCGTACGAGGAGTTCGCGCGCCGCTACGAGGCGGAGCTGGCCACGCCTGAGGCGGCCGAACTCCTGGACGGCGTAAGGGAGTCGGCAAAGCGGGGCCCGGTGACGCTGCTGACGGCGTCGAAGGAGCCGGAGCACAGCCATGCGGCGGTGCTGGTCCGGCTCCTCGAACAGGGCTGAAGCCGCGCGGCTGCCCTCTCGAAAAAGGGGCTGAAGCCACGCGGCCTTCTTCTCGAAAGGCGCTGACCCCCGTTCAGCCCGTCTGCCGCCCCGCTCAGCCCGTCTGCCCCGCCGCCGCCCGGCCCGCCGAGCGGCCCGAGAAGAGGCAGCCGCCGAGGAACGTACCCTCCAGGGCGTTGTAGCCGTGGACGCCTCCGCCACCGAAGCCGGCGACCTCTCCGGCGGCGTACAGGCCCTCGACGGGCTGTCCGTCGAGGCCGAGGGCGCGGGAGTCGAGGTCGGTCTGGATGCCGCCGAGGGTCTTGCGGGTGAGGATGTGCAGCTTGACGCCGATCAGCGGCCCGGCCTCGGGGTCGAGGATGCGGTGCGGGGTGGCGACGCGGCCGAGGCGGTCGCCGATGTAGCGGCGGGCGTTGTGGATGCCCTGGATCTGCGCGTCCTTGCTGTAGGGGCCCGCGAGCTGGAGGTCACGGGCCTCGATCTGGCGGCGCAGGGCGCCCGCGTCCAACAGCGCCTTCTCCGTCAGGGCGTTCATCTTCTCGACGAGCTGTTCCAGGGTGTCGGCGACCACGAAGTCGGCGCCGTGGCGCACGAAGTCCTGCACCGGGGCCGGGGCGCCCTTGCCGAGGAGACGGGCGCGCAGCACGGCCCGCTTGTCCTTGGCGGTGATGTCCGGGTTCTGCTCGGAGCCGGAGAGCGCGAACTCCTTCTCGATGATCTTCCGGGTGAGGATGAACCAGGAGTGGTCGTATCCGGCGATGTCCTCGGTGGTGCGCAGGTGCCTGAGCGTGCCGAGGGTGTCGTAGCCAGGCAGGCAGGGGTCGGGCAGACGGCGGCCGACGGCGTCGAACCACAGGGAGGACGGGCCGGGCAGGATGCGGATGCCGTGGCCGGGCCAGATGGGGTCCCAGTTCTGCAGGCCCTCGGTGTAGTGCCACATGCGGTCGCGGTTGACCAGGCGGACGCCTGCGTCGGCGCTGATGTCGAGCATGCGGCCGTCGACGTAGGCGGGGACGCCGGTGACCATCTCGGCGGGCGGGGTGCCGAGCCGCTCGGGCCAGTAGCGGCGGACGACGTCGTGGTTGGCGCCGATGCCGCCGGAGGTGACGATCACGGCCTGGGCGGTCAGTTCGAACTCGCCCACGGTCTCCCGGTTGGAGGCGACGCCGCGCGGTGAGTCGTCGGGGGCGAGGAGCGTGCCGCGCACCCCGCGCGCGGTGCCGTCCTCGATCACCAGCTCGTCGACGCGGTGGCGGTGATGGAAGGTGAGCAGCCCGTCGCGCGCGGCCTGTTCGGCGTACGCGACGAACGGCTCGACCACGCCCGTGCCGGTGCCCCAGGCGATGTGGAAGCGGGGCACGGAGTTGCCGTGTCCGTCGGCGCGCAGGTCGCCGCGCTCGGCCCAGCCGACGGTCGGCAGCAGCTTGATGCCGTGCCCGTCGAGCCAGGAGCGCTTCTCTCCGGCCGCCCATTCGACGTAGGCGCGTGCCCAGCGCACGGCCCAGGAGTCCTCGTCGTCGATGCGGTCGAACTGGGCGCTGCCCTGCCAGTCGTTCCAGGCGAGGTCGAAGGAGTCCTTGATCTTCAGGCGCCGCTGTTCCGGGGAGTCGACGAGGAAGAGCCCGCCGAGGGACCAGTAGGCCTGTCCGCCGAGGTTGGCGGGGTTCTCCTGGTCGACCAGGGCGACCCGGCGTCCCCGGCTGGTGAGTTCGTGCGCCGCGACCAGTCCGGCGAGGCCGGCTCCGACGACGATGACGTCCGCGTCCATGGGCGAGCGTTCCCTTCCCTGAAGTGGGCCCTCAGTGGGCTGTGCCGCTGCCGTCGGTCAGCAGCGCGGTGAGCAGTTGCCTGAGCCAGGCGCGGGCGCCGTCGGCGTCCTTGTCCAGCAGCAGTTGGACGGTGACGCCGTCGTACGCGGCGACCACCGCGTGGGCCGCGGAGTCCACGTCTGCGAGGACGGCGGGCAGTTCGGTGTGGCCGCGCGCGCGGAAGAGCCGGTCGGCGATGGTCCGGCGCAGCCCGGCCCGGTGTTCCAGCAGGGTCTCGGCGACGGCCGGGTCACGGGCGGCGTGCACCAGGAAGTCCGTCTTGACCAGCAGCCAGTCCACGTCGAGCAGCAGCACCTCGGTGACGCGGTCCACCGACTGGGCGACGTCCAGGTCCGGCCCGTCGAGCGCCAGGGCTCCGGCGACCTGCTCGGCGATGAGCTCGGCGCGCTGCCGGTAGAGGGCGAAGAACAGCTCGTCCAGGCTGGAGAAGTTCGAGTAGAAGGCGCCCCGGGTGTAGCCGGCGGCCTCGCAGACCTCCTCGATCGAGACTCGTCCGAAGCCTTTCGCCGCGAACACGGCGAACGCGGCGTCGAGCAGGTTCGCCCGCGTGTTCACCCGGCGTCTGGTCGTCCGTCCACCGGTCTTCGGCTCCGTCGCCATGGTCCGCCGCCCTTCGTTCGATACAGGAACGTATCCGATACACCGCTGTATCGAAAGACCCCGCCCTCATAGAACGCATATTCGAATCAGGGCGTACGCTGGATCCATGCACCTCCAGAGCTCCCTCTTCGACCAGACCGACCGGCTGGCCCTCGGCCCGCTCGACGGGCTGCGCCGGACGGTGCTCGGCTCGGGCGCCTGGATCGACGTCCTGCCCGGCTGGCTGACCGGCTCCGACGCGCTGTTCGAACAGCTGGTGGCCGAGGTCCCCTGGCGCGCCGAGCGCCGCCAGATGTACGACCATGTCGTGGACGTCCCGCGGCTGCTCGCCTACTACGGCGCGGGCGAGCCGCTCCCCCACCCGGTGCTGGCCGAGGCGCGCGAGGCGCTCACCGCGCACTACGCCGAGGAGCTCGGCGAGCCGTTCGCGACGGCCGGGCTGTGCTACTACCGCGACGGCCGGGACAGCGTGGCCTGGCACGGCGACCGCATCGGGCGCGGCGCGCGCGAGGACACGATGGTCGCGATCCTCTCCGTCGGGGCGCCCCGGGATCTGCTGCTGCGGCCCATGGGCGGCGGCAGGGCGGTGCGCCGGCCGCTCGGGCACGGCGACCTGATCGTCATGGGCGGCTCCTGCCAGCGGACCTGGGAGCACTGCATCCCGAAGAGCACGCGCGCGACGGGACCGCGGATCAGCATCCAGTTCCGGCCGCAGGGAGTGCGCTGAGGTGCCGTCGGCGGCGGTGATCTGCTTTGCTGTCCCCCGCCCGATCCCACCTCACCACGCGGGACGAAGATGCGCGCCGATGTGCAGCAGGTCGCCGACGACACCTATCTGGTGCACGGCAGCAACACCAACTGGGTCATCCTGAAGGACGGTGACGCCGTCACGCTCGTCGACACCGGCTATCCCGGCGACCGGGAGCGGCTGCTCGACTCGCTGGCGCAGGTGGGCAGCGCGCCCGAGGCCGTCGCGGCCGTCCTCATCACCCACGCCCACAACGACCATCTGGGCTCCGCCGAGTATCTGCGCGCCACTTACGGCACGCCGGTGTATCTGCACGACGCCGAAGTCCCGCACGCGCGCCGGGAGTTCCTGCACCAGGTGAACGTCGGCACGGTCCTCGCCAACGGCTGGCGACCGGGCGTGCTGCCGTGGGCGGTGCACGCGCTCAGGGCCGGCGGGACCGTGAAGGTGCCGGTCGCCTCCCCCGCGGCCTTCCCGTCCGACGGCCCGCTGGACCTGCCCGGCCGGCCCGTGCCCGTGCACACGCCCGGCCACACCCTGGGCCACAGCGTCTTCCATCTGCCGGACCGCGGCGCGGTGCTCGGCGGGGACGCCCTGGTGACCGGCCACGCCACCTCCCGCCTGGAGGGGCCGCAAATGCTGCTGGACATGTTCCACCACGAGAGCGCCCGCGCCCTGACCTCGCTGGAGACCATCGGGGCCCTGGACGGCGAACTGCTGCTGCCCGGGCACGGCCCCGCGCACCGCGGCCCGGTCCGGGCGGCCGCGGACCGGGCCCGCGAACACGCCGTGCCAGGGGCCCGTTCCGGCAGGTGAACGGGCCGTTCCGGGACCGGCGGGCTGCGTCTAGGGTCGGGCCATGGCTTTGCACATCAGCGCCACCAACCCGGAGCACCCGGCCCTGCTCCTCGAACTCCCCTGGCACGTGCCGCTGGAGGACTGGCCCGAGGAATACCTCGTGCCGCTGCCGCGCGGTATCTCCCGCCACGTCGTGCGCTACGCCCGCGCCGGTGACGAGGTCGTCGCCGTCAAGGAGCTCGCCGAGCGGCCCGCGCTGCGCGAGTACGAGCTGCTGCGCGACCTGGACCGCCTCGGCATCCCGGCGGTGGACGCGCTCGCGGTGGTCACCGGGCGGGAGGACACCTCCGGTGAGCCGCTGGAGCCGGTGCTGATCACCCGTCACCTCGGCGGATCGATGCCGTACCGCTCGATGTTCGAGACGACGATGCGCCCGGCCACCATGCACCGTCTCATGGACGCCCTCGCGGTGCTGCTGGTCCGGCTGCACCTGGCCGGGTTCGCCTGGGGCGACTGCTCGCTGTCCAACACGCTGTTCCGGCGGGACGCGGGCGCGTACGCCGCCTACCTGGTGGACGCCGAGACCGGCGAACTGCACGCCCGGCTCAGCCCCGGCCAGCGCGACTACGACCTGGATCTTGCGCGCGTCAACATCAGCGGCGAGCTGCTGGACCTGGAGGCGTCGGGGGCGCTGCACCCGTCGGTGGACCCCATCGAGTTCGGCATGGAGATCTGCGCCCGTTACGGCGAGCTGTGGAAGGAGCTGACCCGCGTCTCGGTGTACCCGGCGGGCAAGTACCACTACATCGAGCGCCGTATCCGCCGGCTCAACGACCTCGGTTTCGACGTGGCCGAGATGCAGATCGAGCACTCCTCCAACGGCGACACGGTGACCTTCGTGCCCAAGGTCGTCGACGCCGGCCACCACCAGCGCCAGCTGCTGCGGCTGACCGGCCTGGACACCGAGGAGAACCAGGCGCGGCGGCTGCTGAACGACCTGGAGAGCTGGATGGCGACCCAGGACGACTACGCCCCCGGCGACCCGCTCGCGGCCCGGCCCGAGGTGCTGGCGCACCGGTGGGTGCGCGAGGTGTTCCGGCCGACCGTGCGGGCCGTCCCGCTGGAGCTGCGCGGCACCATGGACGCGGCGGAGATCTACCACCAGCTCCTGGAGCACCGCTGGTTCCTGTCCGAGCGCGCCCAGCACGACATCGGCATCGACACGGCGGTCAAGGACTACGTGGACAACATTCTGCCCAAGGCGAGGGAGACCCTGGAGTCCCCCTCGCACGAGTGAGGCACGGGCGAGGTCAGGCCGGCGGGACCACCGCGACCGGGCAGGGCGCGTGGTGCAGCACGCCGTGGGCGACCGAGCCGATGCGGGCGCCGACGGCGGTGCGGTGGGCGCGCCGCCCGACGACCACCAGCTGCGCCCGGGCGGCCACCGACAGCAGCACCTGACCGGCGCTGCCCATCTCGATGTGCTCGACGACGTGCACATCGGGGAAACGGTCCCGCCACGGCTGCAGCGCCTCGGCCAGCGCCTTGCGCTCGAACGGCTCGGGGCCGCCGGCGTCGTCGAGCAGCTTCAGGGAGCCGGGGCTGTAGGCGAACACCGGCGGCAGCGT
The DNA here is from genome assembly GCF_044763135.1 of Streptomyces sp. NPDC096205. Taxonomy (NCBI): domain Bacteria; kingdom Bacillati; phylum Actinomycetota; class Actinomycetes; order Kitasatosporales; family Streptomycetaceae; genus Streptomyces; species Streptomyces sp. NPDC096205. Next base: position 26,849 of record NZ_JBIWFS010000004.1, read on the forward strand.
CCAGGCGCGCACCGCCCGTACGGTCGCCCCGCGGGCGGCGGCGGTCTCGAAGGCGAAGCCCAGCGCGGCCGCGCTGTCCTCCACCCCGCCCTGCTGCCCCACCACGATCTCGTGCCCGGCGACCTCGGCGGACGCCTTGTCCCCGGCGCGCACCAGCACCACCGGCCGGGCGGCCTCGGCGATCACCTGCTGGCCCACCGAGCCGAGCAGGAACCCGACCACGGGGCCGTGTCCGCGCGAGCCCAGCACCAGCAGCTCGGCCTCGGCGGCCGCGGCCACCAGCAGGTCGACGACGGGCCCCTCGACGGCGTCGGCGGTCACCTCCAGGCCGGGGTGCCGCTCGGCGGCCTTCCGCGCGGCCGTGGACACCGCCTCGCCCGCCCAGCGCGCCTGCGTGTCACGGTCCCCGTCGAGCGCCTCGTGCGGCTCGTACTCCCACCCCTGTACGACCCGCAGCGGCCGCCCCCGCCGTACGGCCTCGCGGGCCGCCCAGGCGAGGGCCGCGAGGCTCTCGTCCGATCCGTCGACGCCTGCCGTGATCGGCCTCGTCATGCCGACCGCCCTCCTTCGTCGCTCATGTGCTGCTGCCCGGTCAGTCTTCACTACGCTGCCTTCATGAGCCTGCAGTGGGAGCAAGTCGTCATGGACGCGGCCGACCCGGTGGCCCTGGGCCGCTGGTGGGCCGAGGCGCTCGGCTGGGAGGTGCTGAACGACTCCTGGGAGGAGTTCGAGATCCGCCCGACCTCAGAAAGTCTTCCCGGAATCATTTTCGAGCCGGTGAAGGAGGGCAAGACCGGCAAGAATCGGCTCCACCTGGACTTCCGCCCCGACGACCAGAGCGCCGAGGTGGAGCGGCTGCTCGCGCTGGGCGCCCGCCACGCGGACGTCGGGCAGGGTGAGCAGCCCTGGGTGGTACTGGCCGATCCGGAAGGGAACGAGTTCTGCGTCCTGCGCGAGAGAAGGCCGTGACGGCCCGCCCATGACCGAGCGGAAGAAGACGATCGAAATTACGATGGGCCGGGAGCCGGCGCGGCGGCGGGGAACCGCGCCGCAGGTACGAGCGCTCGGGGTGGGAGAGGCATGACTGAAGTCGCCGAGGCGGCGCGCACCGTCATCATGACCGTGGACGACGACCCGGGGGTCTCCCGTGCCGTCGCCCGTGATCTCAGACGCCGTTACGGAGGGTCGTACCGGATCGTGCGCGCGGAGTCCGGCGAGTCCGCGCTGGACGCGCTGCGCGAGCTGAAGCTGCGCGGCGATCTGGTGGCGGTGATCCTCGCCGACTACCGCATGCCGCAGATGACGGGCATCGAGTTCCTGGAGCAGGCCCTGGACGTGTACCCGGGCGCCCGGCGGGTGCTGCTGACGGCGTACGCGGACACCAACGCGGCCATCGACGCGATCAACGTGGTCGACCTGGACCACTACCTCCTCAAGCCGTGGGACCCGCCGGAGGAGAAGCTGTACCCGGTCCTGGACGACCTGTTGGAGGCGTGGCGGTCCAGCGACTTCCGGCCGGTGCCCAGCACCAAGGTCGTCGGGCACCGTTTCTCCGCGCGCTCCTCGGAGGTGCGCGAGTTCCTGGCCCGCAACCAGGTGCCGTACCGCTGGTACTCGGCCGACGAGCCCGAGGGCCGGCGGCTGCTGGCCGCGGCGGGCGAGGACGGGCAGCGGCTGCCGCTGGTGGTCACGCCCGACGGCGCGCCGCTGGTCGAGCCCGAGGCGCCCGAACTGGCCGCGCGGGTGGGCCTGGCGACCACGCCGACCGCCGACTTCTACGACCTGGTGGTCATCGGCGGCGGACCCGCCGGTCTCGGCGCGGCCGTCTACGGCGCCTCCGAGGGGCTGCGCACGGTGCTCGTGGAGCGGTCGGCGACCGGCGGGCAGGCCGGGCAGAGCTCCAGGATCGAGAACTACCTCGGCTTCCCCGACGGGGTCTCCGGCGCCCAACTGGCCGAGCGCGCCCGGCGGCAGGCGGTCAAGTTCGGCGCCGAACTGCTCACCGCCCGTGAGGTGACGGGCCTGGAGATCTCCGGCGCGGCACGGACCGTACGGTTCTCCGACGGCTCCTCGGTCTCGGCGCACAGCGTCCTGCTGGCGACCGGCGTGTCCTACCGGCAGCTCGCCGCGCCGGGCCTGACCGAACTGACCGGCAAGGGCGTCTACTACGGCTCCGCGCTGACCGAGGCGCCGTCCTGCCTCGGCCAGGACATCTACATCGTGGGCGGCGCCAACTCGGCCGGGCAGGCGGCGATGTACCTGTCCAAGGGCGCGAAGTCGGTCACGCTGCTGGTGCGCGGGCCCGACCTGTCGGCGTCGATGTCGCACTATCTGATCCAGCAGATCGCGGAGGCGCCCAACATCTCGGTGCGCACCGGCACGGTCGTGGAGGCCGCGCACGGCAGCGACCGGCTGGAGCAGCTCACGCTGCGCGACACCGTCACCGGTGAGACCGAACGGGTCGACGCGCAGTGGATGTTCGTGTTCATCGGCGCCGCCCCGCTGACCGACTGGCTGGAGGGCACGGTGCTGCGTGACGAGCGCGGCTTCATCCTGGCCGGGCCCGACCTGATGACCCCGGACGGGCGGCCGCCCGCGGGCTGGGAGCTGGACCGGCCGCCGTACCACCTGGAGACCAATGTGCCGGGCGTGTTCGTGGCGGGCGACGCGCGCGCGGAGTCCGCGAAGCGTGTCGCGTCCGCCGTCGGAGAGGGAGCCATGGCCGTCATGCTCGTCCACCGCTACCTGGAGCAGTCATGAGCGGACAGCGGATGCCCTGCAGTCCCAAGGAGATCGGCTCGCTGTTCCTGTTCGAGAAGCTGACGTCCGAACAGCTCGGGCGGCTGTGCGCCGAGGGCCGGGTGGAGCTGTTCCAGCCCGGCCACGTCTACTCCGAGGGCGACCCGGCGACCTGCTTCTTCGTGCTGATAGAGGGCGAGGTCGTGCTGTCCCGCAAGGTCGGCGGCGACGACATCGAGGTGGTGCGCAGCTCGCACCCGGGGTCGTACACCGGCGCCATGCAGGCGTACATCGGCGACCGTGTGAAGCAGGTGTACAACAACTCGATGCGGGTGACGCAGCCGACGCGGTTCTTCGTGCTGCCGGCCGACACCTTCGCGGCCGTCATGCGGGAGTGGTTCCCGATGGCGGTGCATCTGCTGGAGGGCGTGTTCTTCGGGTCGAAGAACAGCGCACGGCTCATAGGCCAGCGCGAACGGCTGCTGGCGCTGGGCTCGTTGTCGGCGGGGCTCACGCACGAGCTCAACAACCCCGCCGCGGCGGCCGTACGGGCCACGGCGTCGCTGCGCGAGCGGGTCGCCAAGATGCGGCACAAACTGGCGATCATCTCCTCCGGCCCCTATCCGCCGGAGCAGCTCGCGAGCCTGATCGAGATCCAGGAGCGCACCGCCGAACGCGTCGCCAAGGCGCCCTCGCTCAGCCCGCTGGAGGCCTCCGACCGCGAGGACGAGATCTCCGACTGGCTCGACGACCGCGGCATCACCGACGGCTGGCGGCTGGCCCCGACCTTCGTGCAGGCGGGGCTCGACGTGGACTGGCTGGAGCAGGTGGCCGCGTCGGTCGGCGAGGAGATCCTGGAGGCGGCCGTCGGCTGGCTCAACTACACGGTCGAGACCGAGCTGTTGATGGACGAGATCGAGGACTCGACCAAGCGCATCTCCAGCCTGGTGGACGCCGCCAAGCAGTACTCGCAGCTGGACCGGGCGCCCTACCAGAACTCCGATGTGCACGAACTCCTCGACAGCACCCTGATGATGCTGGCCGGGAAGTTCGGTCCGGACATCAAGGTCGTCAAGGACTACGACCGTTCGCTGCCGAGGATCCCGTCGTATCCGGCGGAGCTGAACCAGGTGTGGACCAACCTGATCGACAACGCGGTCGCGGCGATGAAGAGCGCCGGCGGCCAGGGCACGCTGACCGTGCGGACCGCACTCGACAACGACCATGCGCTGGTGGAGTTCCGCGACACCGGGACCGGCATCCCGGCGGAGATCCGCGACCGGATCTTCGACCCGTTCTTCACCACCAAGCCGGTCGGCGAGGGCACCGGGCTGGGCCTGGACATCTCCTGGCGGATCGTGGTCAACAAGCACCACGGCAGCCTGACGGTGGAGTCCGTGCCGGGCGACACCCGCTTCCAGGTCCTGCTGCCGCTGACCGCCGAGGAGGGCGAGGCGGCGCCCGTGAACATCGAGGACACCGAGACACCCGAGGAGCCGGCGCATGTCCAGTGAGAACGGAATCGACCCGACCGTGCCGCCCAGCGGCAGCGGCTGCGTCGAGTGCGACGCGGCCGGCGGCTGGTGGTTCCATCTGCGCCGCTGCGCCCAGTGCGGGCATGTCGGCTGCTGCGACGACTCGCCGTCCAAGCACGCCAGTGCGCACTACCGGGAGACCGGGCACCGGGTGATCCAGAGCTACGAGCCCGGCGAGGACTGGTTCTGGGACTTCGCCACGGACGAACTGTACGCATCCGGCCCCCAGCTGGCCCCGCCGGTGAGCCACCCGGCGGACCAGCCGGTGCCGGGGCCCGCGGGACGGGTGCCGGCGAACTGGGCGCAGTCGCTGCGCTGAGCACGCCGAAAGCCGTCGCCGGCCGCGTCCCACCGGATGGGACGCGGCCGGGGTGTTGTCGGTGGGGCGTGCCAGGATGGGGGCGTGTCGAACAGCGCCTTCACCGTGACTCCTCTGGTCGGCCGGGAGGAGGAGTTCGCCCGGCTCACCGGGGTGCTGGAGCGTGCCCGCGGGGGTGAGGCGCGTGCGGTGCTGGTGGCCGGTGACGCGGGCGTCGGCAAGACGCGGCTGCTGGACGAGGTGTCGGCGCGGGCCGCGCGTGACGGCGTGACCGTGCTGACGGGGCACTGTGTCGACCTCGGTGACGTGGGGCTGCCGTATCTGCCGTTCACGGAGGTGCTGGGCGCTCTCGCCGCCGACGAGCGGTTCGAGCCGGTCCTCGCCGCGCGGCCCGCGCTGGGGCGGCTGCTGGGCTGCGGTGCGGACAGCGCGCGGGACATGGGCGGACGGCTGTGGCTGTTCGAGGACGTGGCGGGGCTGCTGACGGACCTGGCGCAGACCGCGCCGCTGCTGATCGTCCTGGAGGACCTGCACTGGGCCGACCAGTCCTCCCGGGACCTGCTGCGGTTCCTGCTCAGCCGCGGGGTGCTGCAGCGGCCCGCGGGCGGCGCGCCCGGCAGCCGGCTCGCGCTGCTGGCGTCGTACCGCGCGGACGACCTGCACCGCCGGCATCCGCTGCGGCCGCTGCTGGCGGAGCTGGTCCGGCTGCCGTCGGTGGAGCGGCTGGAGCTGCGGCCCATGGCCGACGCGGAGGTGACCCGGCTGGTCCGAGTGCTCCAGGACGACCAGCAGGGGCCGCTGCCGGAGGCCACGGTCCGCCGGATCGTCGAGCGCGCCGAGGGCAACGCCTTCTACGCGCAGGAGCTGCTCGCGGCGACGGACCCGGGGGCGGGCGGGGTGCCGGACGCGCTGGCCGATGTGCTGCTGATCCGTTTCGAGCAGGTCTCCGACACCACGCAGCAGGTGCTGCGCACGGCCGCGGTCGCCGGACGCCGGGTGGAGCACGGGCTGCTGCGGGAGGCGGCCGGGCTGCCCGAGGAGGCGCTGGAGACGGCGCTGCGCGAGGCCGTGGAGCGCCGGCTGCTGGTCTCCGCCGACGACGACACGTACTCCTTCCGGCACGCGCTCGCGCGCGAGGCGGTGTACGCAGATCTGCTGCCGGGCGAGCGGGCGCGGCTGCACGGGGCGTTCGCCCGGCTGCTGGCCGGTCGCGGACGCTCCGCGGAGACCGCCGCGGAGCGTGCTCACCACTACCGGGAGAGCCATGACCTGCCGGAGGCGCTCACCGCGTCCCTGGAGGCCGCCGACCACGCCAAGCGGCTGGGCGCGCCCGCCGAGGAGCTGCGCCATCTGGAGGCCGCCCTCGATCTGTGGGTGTCGGTGCCGGCCGAGGCGCGGCCGGAGGGCGAGGGGGGCGACCGGATCACCCTGATGCTGCGTGCCTCGGCGGCGGCCGCGCACGCCGGGGAGTCGCATCGCGCGGTCTCCCTTGCGCGGGCCGCGCTCGCGGGCGTCGGCCGGGACGCCGACTCGGAGCTGGCGGCCCGGGTCCGCTACACCCTGGCGGGCAATCTGCTGGACGTCGACAGTCTCACGGCCGCCTACGCCTACAGCAGCGAGGCGCTCGCGCTGATCCCGGCCGATCCGCCGTCGCCGACCTGGGTGTGGGCGGCGGCCACGCATGCGCTGACCGCCCGGCAGGTCGGGAAGGCGGAGATCGCCCAGCGGGTGGCGCAGCAGGCGCTGAAGGCCGCCGAGGCCCTGGACCTCACCGATGCGCGGGCCGATCTGCTGGTCTCGCTCGCCTACTTCGACGGCCGCCGCAGCCCGGAGGGCCGGGCCCGGCTTCTTGAGGCGCGGGAGCTGGCCCGGGGTTCGGGCAATGCTCCGGTGGAGCTGCGTGCCCTGTTCCATCTGGCCATCGGCGCCTTCGAGGCGGGCGCGCTCGAGGAGTGCCTGCCCTGGCTGGACGAGGGGCTCGACCGGGCGCGCGGCGCCGGGCTGCTGTCGTCGCCGTATCCGCTGGAGATGCGCTATCTGCGGCTGATGGCGCTGTACTCGGTGGGCCGTTGGGACGACTGCGTCCGCGCGGCGGAGCAGGACACCGGAGTGCTGCCGGCCGCGGGCGCGTTCACGGTGGGGCCCGCGCTGTTCGTGCGGCTCGCGCGCGGGGACGCGTCGGTCGTGGAGCGGGCCGAGGAGCTGCTGCGGGGGCCGTTCGAGTGGATGTCGGTGCTCGTCGCAGGGATCGTCCTGACGGACGCGGCCGCGCAGCGCGGGGACGCCGAGGGCTCGGTGGCGCGGATGCGGTCGTTGGTGGAGACCCTCAAGGACGACTCGGGCACCCTCCCGGACGTCACCGTACGGCTGGCCGCGCTCGCCCTGTCCGCGGTCGCCGACGCGGCGGTGGCGAGCCGCGCGTCGGGCGACGAGCCGGCGGCCCGGCGCTGGACGGACACGGCGGCCGAACTCGTCGGCCTGGCACGGCAGTCCGCCGGACGCGGTGTAAACGGCCGACGGCAGGGCCCCGAGGGACTGGCCTGGCTGGCCCGGGCCGAGGCGGAGTGCATACGGGCGCAGCGTGGCCTCGACCCGGAGGCCTGGGCGGCCGCGGTGAACGCGTTCGACTACGGGGACCCCTATGAACAGGCCCGCGCGCGGGTGCCGTTCGCGGAGGCCCTGCTGGCGGCCGACCGTCGCGAGGAGGCGGCCGCCGAGGCGAAGGCGGCCCGCGAGACGGCCGCCCGGCTCGGCGCCACGCCCCTGCTGGAGCGTGTCGACGCCCTTCTGCGCCGCGCCCGCCTCGCCGATCCGGCGCCTGCGGGCAGCAGCGGCCCCGCCCGTCTGACGGCCCGCGAACAGGACGTGCTGCGCCTGCTCGCGCTCGGCCGCAGCAACCGCCAGATCGGCGAGGAACTGTTCATCACCGGCAAGACCGCCAGCGTCCACGTCTCCAACATCCTCGCCAAGCTCGGCGCCGCGAGCCGCACCGAGGCGGTGGCGATCGCCTACCGGGAGGGCCTGATCACAGGGGAGCGCACGGGCTGACGGCCGCAGTACGGCGGGGCGGGGGCAGTGCGCCCGCGGGGACGAGGGCGAGGCGGCTGCAGGGCGACCACGTCGGCGTGCGGCAGGACGACCACGAGGCGGCGAAGGGACGGACGCCGGGACGGCGAAGGCGCCCCGGAGGTTGGTCCTCCGGGGCGCCCTGTGGGTGCTGGTCGGCGTCAGCGGGTGGGTGTGTTGGCCACCCGGACGTTGACGGCAGCCCAGGCGCGGCTGACCGCCTTGTACTCGACGCTGCCCGAGCCGTAGATGTCCCTGGCCGCCTTCATCGTCGCGATGCGCGCGTCGTGGAAGTCGGTCGTGGAGACCATGTAGCGGGTCAGGGCCCGGTAGAAGATGGCGAGCGCCTTGGCGCGGCCGATGCCCTTGACGGGCAGGCCGTCGATGGTCGGCGAGTCGTAGGTGACGCTGCCGATGGTCTTGCGGCCGCTGCCCTCGGCGAGCAGGTAGAAGGCGTGCGAGGAGACGCCGGAGCCGGCGTGCACCTCGGCGTCGTAGACGGCCGGCGACCAGTAGTCGATGGCGCCTTCCAGCACGTCGAGGGACGGCTTGTCGAGGCGGCGCAGGAACTTCTGGGACAGGCCGAGCTTCTCGCCCATGAGGTAGTTCGGCGGGTTCTTGGCGTTCTTCGCCTGGAACTCGACGCCGGAGCCGAAGATATCGGCGAGCGACTCGTTGAGGGAGCCGGCCTCGCCGTACTGGTTGCCCTGCCCGTCGACCCGGGTGGGCTCCAGGCGGGCGGTGGCGTCCACGACGCCGTGGCTCAGCTCGTGGCCGGTGACGTCGAGGACGACGAGCGGCTTCTTGAACAGGTCGCCGTCCCCGTCGCCGTACAGCATGCAGCCGCAGTACGGGTCCCAGAAGGCGTTGCCGACCTTGTTGCCGAAGTGGACGATCGCGCGGGCGCCCTTGGAGTCGTTCTTGATGCCCTTGCGGTTGAACCGCTCCTTGTAGAAGTCCAGCGTCTCGGCGACGCCGTACTGGGCGTCGACGGCGGCGGTGGCCCGGTTGGAGACGGTGCCGTTGCCCCAGATGTTGGTGCTGGTGGTGAACCGCTTGGTCTGGGAGAAGGCGGTCGGCTCCAGGCCCCGCGCGTCGCGGGTCTCGGTGCCCCAGCGCTTGGGGTCCTTCAGCACGTACGTCGTGGCCGCGGTACGCGTGGTGGAGAGCTGGACCTGGCCGGCGAACAGCGACTTGCCGGTGCCGGTGGCGGGCGCCGGGTAACTGGCGGCCGCGGTCGCGCCGGTGAGACGGGGCGTGGCGGGGGCGAGGCCCGTCGCGGGGTCGAGGCGCTCGCCGCGGGCGCGCAGGGTGCGCACCAGCTTCGGTGACAGGAACTCGTCGGCGTCGGGCGTGTTGCTGAGGATCTCGCCGGTGACTGCGTCGACGACGACCGTGCTGGTGCCGGTGCCCTCGGCGGTGTCGCTGCCGGTGACCTGGACCTGGTAGGCGAGGGTCGCGTCGCCGTCACGGGCGTCCACGACGAGTTCGGCGGCGCCGGCGGTGCCGTCCGCGGCAGCGGCGGCCTTGGCCCGGGCCTCGCCGGCGGTGAGCTCGGCGCGGATGGTGTCCGGGCGGACGGCGTGGTCGGCGGCGCGGGTCACGCCCGCGTAGGCCAGCTCGTCGGTGAGGTGGACGACGAGGTCGCCGCCGAGGACCGGCATGCCGTTGTGGGTGCGGACGAACCGGACGTGCCGGGCGCCCTCCGGGTCGGTCAGCACGTCCTGCGGCTGCAGTTCGTCGCCGCGGACGACACCGGTCGCGCCGGCGTGGGCGAAGGCGGCGGCGCGGGCCGCGTCGACGACCGAGGGCGAGGCGCTGTTCGCGAATGCCGTGCCGGTGAGGCCCGTGGCGGCCGACGTCACGGCGACGGCGACCGCCAGGCCGCGTATGTGGGGTCTACGCACTGTTGTGGCTTCCTTAGTGCCAGGGGCGGCCCTACTGGCCCGGTAAGGCAGGTTCGGCCGCCAACTGTGTGTCGCCTGTGGAGATGTGACGGGATGCGAGAAAGTTGCCCCGCCTGGATGTGACCGATCTCGCACGCAAAACCCCCATCTCGTGCGCAGACATGACCAACCCCCCAGGCAGGAGAGGGAGCGGAGCCGGATGGTGAAGAACACGGTGAGCAGGACCGCCGTACTCGGCGCGGTGGTGCTGTCCTTCCTGGCGGTGCCGGCCCCCGCGACGGCGGTATCGGCCCACGCCGCATCGGCCCAGGACGTCCAGCAGAGCGTGGCGGCACCCGACCTCGCGGGGCTGCGCAGCGTGCTGAGCACCGCGCGACGGCAGGGCGCGCCCGGCGCGATGGCGCGCGTCGACGACCACGGGGTCGTGCACCGGGTGTCCTCCGGCGTCGCCGACCGCGGAACCGGGCGGACCATCACCACCAACGACCGGTTCCGCATCGGCAGCGTCACCAAGGTCTTCTCCGCCGTGGTGCTGCTCCAGCTCGTCGACGAGGGCCGGCTGAAGCTGGACGCGCCCGTCAACCGCTATCTTCCGGGCCTGCTGCCCGACGACCGCATCACGGTCCGGCATGTGCTCAGCCACCGCAGCGGGCTGTACGACTACACCAACGACATGTTCGCCAAGACCGTGCCCGGCTTCGAGGCGGTCCGCACCAAGGTCTTCACCTACCGGCAGTTGGTCGACCGCTCGCTGAGCCGGCCGCGCACGGGCGCGCCGGGGGCGGCGTACGCGTACTCCAACACCAACTTCGTCGTCGCGGGCATGCTGATCGAGAAGCTCACCGGGAAGAACGTGGCGAGCGCGTACCGCACCCGGATCATCGAGCCGCTGAAGCTGCGCAACACCTTCTACGTGCACCCTGACACGGCTCTGCCGGGCCGCTACGCGCGCGGCTATCTCACTCCCGACCAGGCGGGCGCGAGGCTCGTCGACTCCACCCGGCAGACGGTGTCCTGGGCGCAGAGCGCCGGGGCGCTGATCTCCTCGGCCCAGGACCTGAACACCTTCACCTCGGCCGTCATGCGCGGCAAGCTCACCTCCGCCGCGATGCTGAAGCAGATGACCAGATGGACCCCGGTGAACAGCACCCAGGCGTACGGCCTCGGACTGCGGCGCCGCACTCTGTCCTGCGGGATCTCGGTGTACGGCCACACGGGCGCGGTCCAGGGCTACTACACCTACGCCTTCACCTCCAAGGACGGCAGGCGCAGCCTCGCCGCTCTGGCCAACACCTCCAACAACGGCAAGGTGCTCGACACGATGCTGGGCACGCTGGAGTCGGCGTTCTGCGGGAAGACCACGGCCAAGCGCGCGGCCGTGCCGGCCGAGCGGCAGCAGGACGCCGCGCAGGGGGCGGGGCCGGGGCTCATCGACGAGGGCTGACCGATGGCCTGACCCGGCCCGACCGGGGACCGGCCTGCTCGGCGCGGGCCGGCCCGACCGGGGACCGGACCGGCCTGCTCGACGCGCGGGCCGACCCGACCGGGGACCGGCCTGCTCGACGCGCGCCCGCCCGGCGTGTCGCGGGAACCCCGGGCGGGGCCAGGCCGTTGTGCGGTCGAGAGCCACGGCCGGGCGATGGTGTCCCCGGTCACGACAGCGGGGGGGGGCGGAATGAGCGAGTTGGTCCCCGGGGGCAATGTGCCCCTGCCGCAGGGTGTGCTGACCGTGCGGGTGCCCGGGCCGTTCGACGTGTGCGCGCTGATCACGGACGACGGCGGCCGGGTGCGCGACGACGCCGACTTCGTGTTCTTCAACCAGCCGTCCGCGCCGGGCGCCCGCCTCGCCGGTGACACCCTCACCGTCGACCCGGGAGCCCTGCGTGCCGGGGCCACCCGGGTCACCGTGGCCGTCAGCCCGGCCGAGCCCGGTACGCCCCTGAGCCGCCTCCCCTCCCCCGCCCTCCAGGTCACCGCTCCGGGCGGTCGCCTCCTCGCCCGCTTCTCCCCGCCCCGCCCCCACGACGAGACCGTCCTGCTCCTGGCCGAGCTCTACCGCCGCGGCCCCACCTGGAAGCTCCGCGCCCTCGGCCAGGGCTACACCGAGGGCCTGGCGGGTCTGGCCCGGGACTTCGGCGTCGAGGTGACGGACGAGGGGGCGAGCACCTCGGCGGGAAACGGTCCGTCGCCGGATGCCCCCTCATGGCTGGCCCCCGTCAACGCCGCCCGGGCGCAGGCCGGTTCACCCTCCGTCGCGTTCGACCCCCGTCTCGCCGCCGCCGCGCAGGCGCATGCCGCCGCGATGGCCGCCGCGGGGCGGCTCGGGGTCGAGGGGCGGGACGGCGTCTCGGTCTATCAGCGGCTGACCCGGACCGGATTCGCGTATGTGCGCGTCGGCGAGCATCTGGTGTCCGGGCCGCGCACCCCGCAGGAGTTCCTGGACCACTGCATGAGCAACGCGCAGGCCCGGCGCACCCTTCAGGACTCCGCGTTCACCCACGCCGGGCTCGGCCGGGCCGACGTGTTCTGGACGGCGCTGTGGGCCCGGCCGCTCGGGCCCGGGGATCTGGCCCGTACGGAGGCGGAGGTGGTGGCGCTGACCAACATCGAGCGCGCCACGGCCGGGCTGCCGCCACTCGCCGCGGACCCGCTGTTGACCAGGGCCGCGCAGGCGCACAGCGCGGACATGGTGGCCCGGGACTTCTACGCGCACACCGCGCCGGACGGCAGCAGACCCTGGGACCGGGCCGCCGCCGCGGGGGCCGCCCGGCGGTCCATAGGCGAGAACATCGCCTGCGGCCAGCGCTCCCCGGCCGAGGTGGTCACGGGCTGGATGAACAGCCCCGGCCACCGCGCGAACATCCTTCAGCCGGACTTCACCCACATAGGCATCGGCTTCGCGGGCGGCGGCCGGGCGGGCACGTACTGGACACAGCTGTTCGGCGCGTGAGCGACCCGGGACCCGAGTACACGGAAAGGTGAGTTCTTGATCAGCATCACGGACATCGAGGCCGCGGCCGAGCGCATCGCCGGGCACATCGTCCGCACCCCCACCGTGCCCAGCCCGGGGCTGAGCGCGCTGCTCGGCGTGCCGGTCACGGCGAAGCTGGAACTGCTCCAGCACACGGGCTCGTTCAAGGTCCGCGGCGCCACGGCCAAGCTGCTGTCGCTCACGGACGCCGAGCGCGCGGCCGGTGTGGTGGCGGTCAGCGGCGGCAACCACGGCATCGCGTTCGCGGTGACGGCCGCGGCCTTCCATGTGAAGGCCACGCTGGTGATGCCTCGTTCGGCGCCGGCCCGCGCGGTGCGGATCGCCGAGGCGGCGGGGGCGTCGGTGCGGCTGACCGACACCATGGACGAGGCGTTCGCGCTGATGGACCGGCTGCGCGACGAGGGCATGACGCTGGTGCACCCCTTCGACGACCCGCTGGTCGTCGCGGGTCAGGGCACGGTGGGTCTTGAGCTGGCCGAGGACGCGGACGAGCTGACGGATGTGCTGGTCAGCATCGGCGGTGGCGGCCTGATCGCCGGTGTGGCGGCGGCCCTGAAGGCGCGCCGTCCGGGTGTGCGGGTGTGGGGCGTGGAGACGGAGGGCGCCGAGGCGATGTCGGTGGCGCTGGCGGCGGGCGGGCCGAGGCCGGTGCCGCTGTCGTCGATCGTGAGCACGCTGAGCGCCCCGTCGGTGAGCGAACTGACCTACGAGCATGTGGCGTCCCTGGTCACCGAGGTGCTGGTGGTCCCCGACCGGGAGGCGGTCCGCGGCTGTCTGGACCTCGCCGAGCACGCCAAGGTGTGGGCCGAGCCGGCGGCCGGCTGTCTGCTGCCGGCGGCACGCCGGATGCGGGAGCGGGTCGGCGACGGGGCCCGGCTCGGGCTTGTGGTGTGCGGAGGCAATGTGTCGGCCGCGGACATGGCCGACTGGACGGCCCGCTTCGGCCTGGACAGCACGGAGGACTCCGCCTGACGGCCTCTTCCGCCCACCTCTCCTGACGTCAAGTCAGCGTTGCCGTCGCCGTTGAACGCACGGCCTCTCACTCGCCGTACCACTGGGAAACCGACAATCCGGGTCCAGCGAGGGAATGACCATGGTCGAGCCGCACCTCTCCACGGAAGAGCTGATCGCCGGCCGGTACCGGCCCCTGGAGGTCGTGCAGCAGGAGACGAACCGCGTCGGCTGGTACGGCGAGGACGTCGAGACGGGCCGCCCCTGTCTGCTGACGCGGGTGGGGCTGCCCGAGGGCGGTCTGGACGCGCGGGCCGCGCGGCGGGCGGTGAGCCGGGTGATGCACGCCGCGGAGACCATGCGGACGTTGTGCCCGGACCGGGTCCCGGCGGTGCTCGACGCGGTGACGGACGCGGACGCCCTGTGGACGGTCACGGAGTGGGTGGGCGGCACCCCGCTCGGGGAACTCCTGGCCCAGCGGGGCGCGTTCAACTATGTGCGGGCGGCGCGGATCGGGCTTGAGCTGCTCGACGTGCTGGACGCGGCGCATACGGCGGGCCTCACGCACGGCGAGCTGAGCCCCGGGCAGGTGTTCGTGCCGGAGCGCGGCCCGGCCGTCGTGGGCGGGTTCGGGCTGGCGGGCGCGACGCTCGCACCGCGGCTCACGGCACCGTCGTACGCCTCGCCCGAGCAGGCGCGCGACGAGCGGATCGGTCCGGCGGCGGATCTGTGGGCGCTGGGCGCGATCCTCTACACGATGGTCGAGGGCCGCCCGCCGTTCCGGGAGCGCGGCCGGCCCGAGGCCACGCTGAAGGGCGTGGACCGGCTGCCGCTGCGCGCCCCCGTGCGGGCCGGTCCGCTCGCCCGGGCCGTGCAGGGGCTGCTGCGCAAGGAGTCCCGTGACCGGCTGCCCCGGCCGGTGGTGCGCGAGGCCCTGACCCGGGTGCTGTCGGCGGATGCCGCGACGGCGCCGGTGCCCCGGCCGCGGGTGCGGCACCCCTACGCCGCCACGGTGTGCCGCTCGGTCTCGGGCCGTGGCGGACGCATGCTCGCCGTCGGGACGGCCCTCGCCGTGGTCACGGTGACGGTCGCGGTGCTCGCGGCGACGGGTACGTTCCCCGGCTCGGGCACCTCGGCGTCCGACCGCCGCGCGGCACCTCGTACGTCCGCACCCGTGGCCGCGCCCGCGACACCGGCCACGCCCGCCACGCCCTCGGCACCGGCCACGCCCGCGACGCCGACACGCACGGCCGCGCCGACCGCCTCCCCGACAGCGACAGGGCTGCCGGACGGCTTTCGTACGTACAGCTCCCCGGAGGGCTTCTCCGTCGCCCTGCCCGACGGCTGGCGCCCGCTGGACACGACCCGCGTGGACGACCTGGCCTATCGCGTGGTGCTCGGCGCCTCCGGCGACCCGCGCACGCTCACCGTCACCTACAGCGCGCGCGTCGGCCCGGACCCGGTCGCCGTCTGGCGCGGGGTGGAGCAGGACCTGCGCCGGGCGGGCGGCTTCCGCCGGGTCGGGGCGATCGCGGCACGGACGTACCAGGGCCGCAGGGCCGCCGACATGCAGTGGCTCAGCACGGCGGGCGGCCTGCGTCTGCGGACCCTCGGCCGGGGCTTCCTCCTCGGTGACGGCCGCGGCTACTCACTGCGCTGGACGACCCCGGCGGCCGACTGGTCGGACGCCGGGAACCGCGCGGCGCTGGCCGCCTTCCTACGGACCTTCAGGCAGGCGGACCCGGCGTGAGCGGCGCCCGCAGCCGTCCCAGCGGCGGCCGGTGCAGCGGGGCGTGACGCCAGCGGGCGGTGAAAGTGCGGTCCGGGAGCGAGCAGGTCAGCACCAGCCGGTGCGGGGTCTCCAGGAACAGCGTCTCCACGACGAGCGTGTCCGGGTCGGTCCAGCCACCGCTCACCGCGACGGGCAGCGGCTCCTCGGCGACGGCCCAGCCGCCGGTGCCCAGAGCCAGCCCGAGCCGGTGGCCGTTCTCGCCGAGGGTGACCGTCCAGCCGTCCGCGCCGGGGGTCACCTCGACGCCGCTCAGCCCGGGCTGGTCGGCGCAGACACCGCCGTACGGGCTGAAGGACGCGCCCGCCCAGGCCTCGGGCCGCTCCGGCGGGGCGGCCTTGCCGGTCGCGGGCGGCAGCGCCAGCCGGGCGAGCCGGTCCGCGAGGGCGGCGTCCTGGGCACCGGGCAGCGGGGCGGGACGGAAGGCCGGCAGCAGGTGCTTCCATACGTGGTTCAGCAGGGTCTGCATCTCCTCCGTGGCCGCGGTCGTCACGACCACGGCGTCCTGCTCGGGGAGCACCAGGCAGAACTGGCCGAACGCGCCGTCCCCGCGGAAGCCGTTGCGGGAGCGCCAGAACTGGATGCCGTAGCCCTGGTCCCAGTCCTGCCGGTCGGTGCCGCCCATGGCGCCCCCGGTCGGCACATGCGCGCGGCTCGCCTCGGCGACCCACCCCTCGGGCAGCAGCCGCCGCCCCTGCCAGACGCCGTCGCGCAGATACAGTTCGCCGAACCGGGCGACGTCCTCCGTGGTCAGGTGCAGTCCGCTGAAGCCGAGTTCGCGGCCCGTCCCGTCGCGCAGCCAGGCCGCCTCGCCGATGCCGAGCGGGTCGAACAGCCGGGGGCGCAGGTACTCGGTGAGCGGTTGCCCGGTGACCTTCTGGAGGATCGCGGCGAGGGTGTAGGTGGTGGGCTGGTTGTAGGCGAAGACGGTGCCGGGGTCGCGCTGCGGCGGCTGGAGCAGGAAGCCGCGCACCGGTTCGGCGGGGTCGGTGCCGTAGGCGTCGTCGACCGTCTCGGCGAGATGGCCGCTGGACATGGTCGCCACATGCCGGATCAGCATGGCCCGGCTGCGCGGGTCGGTGATGTCGGCCTCGAACTCGGGGAAATGGGTGAGCACCGGCTCGTCCAGACCGATCAGTCCGTCGTCGAGCGCGAACGCGGCGGCCGTCGCGGTGAAGCTCTTGCTCAGTGAATACAGCAGATGGCGGCGCTCGGGCGCGTACGGCGCCCACCAGCCGGCGGCCACGACATGGCCGTGGCGCAGCACCATCAGACTGTGCATCTCGATGTCGGGCTCGGCCTCCAGGGCGTCGAGGAGGGCGAGGACGCCGGCGGCGTCGACGCCCTGGGCGGCCGGGGTGGCGGCGGGCAGGGGGCACACGGTCATGGGGACATCCTGACCGGATTCGGCGTGAAAGTTCGAGAGGTCATGCGCGCCTTATCGCCACGGCGAGGGATGGCAAAGCACGGCCAACCGGTGCATATAGGCTTCCTCTCTGCATCTGTAGCCCTTCCTAGGAGACCGTCCGTGACCCTGGCGACCCCCTCGCTCGACCCGGCCCCCGCCTCCCCCGCGCCGCTCGCCGACCTCGTGGCCCGTGACGCGCGCGAGTTCGGCGCGTACGCGCGCACCGGCGGCTGGGCCTTCGGACTGATGGTGGCGCGCAGCGTACGGCCGGGCGGCCAGGGTGCGCAGGAGACGCCGAAGGTGTCGGCGAAGGAGTTCGCCGAGCTGGCCGGGTGCTCCGCGGAGCGGGTCATGCGCTACTACAAGGCCTGGGACCGGGCCGCCGACGACGGGATGGTCCCGCACTTCGAGGCGCTCACGCCCGGGCAGGAGATCGAACTGCCGGACGCGGACGTGTGGTTGAGCTACTACGTGGCCCGTTCCAGCGCGACCTCCGAGCGGGGCACCGCCATCGCGGAGGCCGCCGAGGCCGAGGGCATCCGTCCGACGAAGGCGCTGGAGGTCGCCGAGAACCCGACCGCGCTGCGCGCCGCGATCCTCGCCGACCCCTCCACCGCCCGCGCGGCCCGCCAGGCGCTGCTCGACCGGGTGCGCGAGGACCCGGAGCTCCAGGCCGAGCTGGCGCGGGACGTCGTACGCACGGACGAGCTGAAGAAGGCCGTCGCCGGTGAGAGCCGGGCCGCCGACCGGATCGGCTACGTCCGGCAGATCGCCGAGTCCGGCCAGATCCGCACCCCGGCCGGGCAGACCGTCGACGCGCCGCTGGACGTACGGCAGGAGGCCGAGCGGCATCTGTCGCTGATCGACGAGCTGGAGGCGGACGAGGACGCCGGCGAGTGGGCGAGCGAGGCCTACGACTCGATGAAGTCGCTGGTCGCCGACGCCGTGGAGGCCGATCCCGAGCTGCGGGTGCGGGAGCGGCGGACGAAGTTCTACAGCAGTCTGCAGAAGGCGACGAAGGCGTTCGAGGAGCTGACCTTCGACGACGCGCAGGACTTCTACGAGGACGACATGGTGCAGCGGCTGGAGGAGCTCCAGCAGGCCATCGGCAGCTGTCTGACGGCGCTGCGCGGAGCCCGTGAGGAGGGCTCCGGGGAGTAACGTCCCAGCGGCCGGCGGCGGTTGAGTACGCGTACTCATGTCGTCGCCGGACGGCCGCCGCCACGATGGTGCTCCCACGAAGAGGAGCCCGCCCATGCCCGCGACGTCCGCGCCGACCGCCCTGTCCGCCCAGTCCACCGCCCGCGCCGCGCGCCGGGTGCCGCCCCTGCTGTTCGCCGGGGTGGCGGTGGCCGGGCTCGCCGTGTCGGCCTGGGCGCCGCAGGACCGCATGACGTGGTTCCTGGAGACGGTCTGGGTGATCGTCGGCCTGCCGCTGATCGCCCTGACCTGGCGGCGCTTCCCGCTGACGGGGCTGCTGTGCGGGCTGCTCACGGTGCACGCGCTGGTGCTGTCGCTGGGCGGGCACTACACGTACGCCGAGGTGCCGCTCGGTGACTGGGTGCGCGACACGTTCGGCCTGGAGCGCAATCCGTACGACAGGTTCGGGCATCTGATGCAGGGCTTCGTGCCGGCGATTCTGGTGCGGGAGCTGCTCGGCCGGACCTCGCCGTTGCGGGGCAGCCGGTGGCTGGCGCCGCTGACGGTGTGCGCGTGTCTGGCCTTCAGCGCGGTCTTCGAGATGTTCGAGTGGGCGGCGGCCGTGATCGGCGGTCACTCGGCGGACGCGTTCCTCGCCACGCAGGGCGATGTGTGGGACACCCAGTGGGACATGTTCTGCGCGCTGATCGGGGCCACGGTGGCGCTGCTCGCGCTCAGCCGGGTGCACGACCGGCAGCTCAGCCGCCTCTGACGTCGTCGGCGCTCACCGGGAGGTGTGGCGGTGGCGCGTCCACATCGGGATCCCGAACCAGCACAGGACGTACCAGGCGACGACGGCCGTGACCAGATAGGGCACGAAGCCGTTGTGGGTCGCCACCCTCAGGATGAGCAGCAGGGACGCGGTCATGGTGGCGAGCAGCAGCACCAGCCCGAGCAGCGTCAGCTTGGAGGCCACCCGCACCGCCTGCGGTTTCACCCGCCGGCCGGAGACGAGCCGGTGCAGCGAGACGGGGCCGATGAGAGCGCCGGTGGCGCAGGCGCCGAGGACGACGGTGACGATGTAGATCGTCTGGTCGGTGTCCGACAGCCGCCTGTAGGTCGGGGTGAAGACGACGGTCAGCAGGAAGCCGAACAGGATCTGCACGCCCATCTGGGCCACGCGGACCTCTTGGATGAGCTCGCCCCACATCCGGTCCGCGCGCTCCTCCGGTGTCTCGTCACGCCCCGTCCGTTTCGCCGCCTCCGCTGTCATGAGCACTCGGGTATCCGCACGGCGGTCCCTCCAAACGGGCACGTCACCCGACGGCCCGCCGCAGCCCGGTCACTTGCGGGACTCCAGCCTCCTTGCGTGCACGCCGCGTGCCAGCCTCGGTCCGAGCCAGCGCTTGAGGCGGCGCAGCGGCTCCAGCTGTCCGGCCGCCCGGTCCAGCCGGTAGTACAGCTGGGGCGGGACGTACGGCAGCAGCGGTGAGTGGCGCTGACCGAGCAGGGCGAACATGCGCTCGGGCGGGAGGTGGATGTAGCGGGGCAGGTTCTCGTACCACTGGGCGCTGTAGCGGGCCGCGCTCTGCACGGACAGCAGGGCCTGCTTGCGGTCGCGCTCGTAGGCGGCGAGGGCGTCGGGCAGCGCGGGGTGCTCGCGCAGGGCGGCGGCCAGGGCGATGGCGTCCTCCAGGGCGAGGGTGGTCCCCGCGCCGATGGAGTAGTGCGTGGTGTGGGCGGCGTCGCCGAGCAGGACGAGGTTGTCGCGGTGCCAGGTGCGGTTGGTGAGGGTGCGGAAGTTCAGCCACTGGGCGCCGCCGTCGGACCGGTCGCGGCCGATGAGGGGGTGGCCGTCGAGGACGTCCGCGAAGAGCTTCTCCAGCAGGGCGAGCCCGTCGGCCTCGGTCGCCCGGTCCAGGCCCAGTCCGGTCCAGGTCTCGGGGGAGCATTCCACGACGCAGGTGCTGTGGGTGTCGCTGTAGCCGTAGCCGTACGCCCAGATCCAGCCGTGGTCGGTCTCGACGAAGGCGAAGGTGAAGGCGTCGAAGACCTTGGTGGTGCCGAGCCAGATGTAGGAGTTGCGGCCGACGGCCACCTCCGTGCCGAAGTGGTCGGCGTGCCGGGTGCGCAGGGCGCTGCGGACGCCGTCGGCGGCCACCACCAGGTCGGCGTCCGCGACGGCCCGCGCGTCGGTGACCTCGTGCTCGTGGTGGAGCCGCACGCCGAGGGAGCGGGCCCGGGCGGCGAGGATCTCCAGCAGCCGGTGGCGGCCGATGCCGTGGCCCTGGTCGCCGCGGTGGCGGGTGGTGAGGTCGCGGACGTGGGCCACGCCGTCGCTCCAGCGCACCGAGGCCGCGTCGACGGCCCGGGCGGACTCGGGGTCGTGGGCGTGGAGGCGGTCGAGGAGCCCCTGCCAGTAGGTGACGCCCCAGCCGTAGGTGGAGCCCTCGGGATCGCGCTCGTGGACGGTGATGTCGTGGGCGGGATCCTGGAGCTTCAGCAGGATCGACAGATACAGGCCGGCGGGCCCGCCTCCGACGATGGCGACCTTCACGCGCACCCCTGGTCATGACTCAGAGCGGTTGATGTGCGACGCAGGGTAGCAGTGACCGGGATCGCAAAAGGCACCACTTTGCCGGAGTGCTGCGAGCTGGGGGAGGACGATCGCGGAGAGCCGCCCACCCGCCCCCCGCACCTTCGCCGATCAGGCCTCGGCGGTGCGGCACTCCGGGTGGCCCCAGCCGGAGGCGTTCTTGGCGATGGACTCGCCTGCCGCGTAGGAACGGCCGCAGACGCCGCAGCGGCCGGGGAACTTGGCCTTGAGCGTGCGGGAGGAGCCGCCGCTCCGGGCTGCCGGCTTACGCCGCGGGGCCTTCGCCGGGGCGTCCGGCGCGGGCGGCGGCACCGGGGAGCCGAGGGCGCTGCCCGCGCTCTCCTGGGCGCTCGCGGCCTGGCTGGCGGCCCGGTCGGCGAAGTCGTTGAGCCGGTCGCCGTCGACCTGGTGGGCGGGGACGTAGCGGAACTCGACCTCGCGGCCGGTGAGCAGTTCGTCGATGCGGACGACGAGGTCCTGGTTGGCGACCGGCTTGCCGGCGGCCGTCTTCCAGCCGTTGCGCTTCCAGTTGGGCAGCCAGGCGGTGACGGCCTTCATCGCGTACTGCGAGTCCATGCGGATCTCGATGGGCACGGCCGGGTCGGTCGCGGCCAGCAGCCGCTCCAGCGCGGTGAGTTCCGCGACGTTGTTGGTGGCCTTGCCGAGCGGCCCGGCCTCCCAGCGGTCGGGGGTCTCCGTCGCGTCGGCGACGACCCAGGCCCAGCCGGCCGGCCCCGGGTTTCCCTTCGAAGCCCCGTCGCACGCGGCCACAACACGTTCACGCATGCGTCCGATCATGCCATGGGCGTCAGGGGCCTCTTTTCCTGCCTCTCAGGTGACGTCGGTGGTCTGCGGCATCTCGCCCGCCTTCGTCGTGACGTCGATCACCGAGAAGTTCGCGCCCTGCGGGTCGCTGAGTGCCGCGAACCGGCCGAAGGGCGTGTCCATCGGGCCGAAGCGCAGCGTGCCGCCCCGCTCGGTGGCCTTCTCGACGGCCCCGTCGCAGTCGGGGACGGTGAAGTACACGTTGATGTACGCCGGCACCTCGGGCGGGAACTCCTCGGTCATCTTCATCCGGCCGAGGACCGTGGTGCCGCCCAGGTCGAACATGCGGAAGTCGACCGCGTCGTCCTGCATCTGCTTGGCGCTGTAGCCGAAGACTGCGGGGAAGAAGGCGTCGGACTTCTCGGGTTCGCGGGTGAAGACCTCCGCCCAGCAGAACGCGCCGGGCTGCTCGGGCGGCGCCTCGAAGCCGACGTGCACGCCTGCCTGCCAGACGCCGAAGACGACCCCGCTCGGGTCGCGGCCCAGCACCATCGTGCCGAAGTCGCCGACCTGCATCGGCTCCATCAGCACCTCGCCGCCGTGGTCGCGGACCTTCCGCGCGGTCGCGGCCGCGTCCGGCGAGGCGAAGTACAGGCACCACTGCGAGGTGCCCTCCTGGCCGGGCATCGGCGGCACGACGGCGGCGACGGCCTTGCCGCCCGCGTAGGCCTGGGTGTAGTTGCCGTACTCGGACGACGCCTCACCGAAGGTCCAGCCGAGGACGTCGCCGTAGAAGCTCTTGGCCCCCTCCAGATCGGTGAACATCGCGTCCGCCCAACAGGGGGTGCCCTCAGGTAGTGCGGCCATGATCGGCCCTCTCGGATCGGGGACGGGTCCGCTTCCTCACGCTAGCCATGGCGGGGCGAGCCCGCGCGCCGAGAGCGCCGGACGGGAGGGGCACGCAGGGACGGGCGCGGATCGTAGCTGGACGAGGTCGGTGCGCTGTCAGGCCGGGCCGGCGCGCCACAGGGCGTGCGGGAGCGCCGCACCGGCGCGCGGAACGGTCGCACGCCGGGTGTGACCAACTTCCGGAATGTTTGCCACCGGTTGCGCGCGCACCCGCCCCCTTTACGCCGTATCCGACTTTCGTCACTCCTGTTTCTCTTGTTGCCGAACATGACCTTGGTCTCCCATGCCCGTCCATCTCCCGGGAGGGAATGTGTCCACACCGGACAGCCTCACCGACGTCGCCACCGAGGGCCCAGGCCCCGGACCACTCGCCGACGGCCAGCTCACCAGCCTCGGCGTCCACGCGGCCCGGCAGCTCACGCACACCCACAAGACCGTCCCCCAGATGCAGGCCATCAGCTCGCGCTGGCTGCTGAGGACGCTGCCGTGGGTCGACGTCAGAGGCGGCGCCTACCGTGTGAACCGGCGCCTGAACCTGCGCTCCGGGCGAGGCCGGGTGCAGTTCGAGCACAACGGCGCGGACGACGTCCGTGTGATTCCCCAGACCCTGACCGAACTCCCCGCGCTGCGCGGATACTCGGACCTGGACGTCCTTCAGGAGATCGCCGGCCGCTTCCGGGTCCGCGAGGTGCGCGCCGGGCAGGTGCTGTGCGAGGCCGGGCAGCCCGTCACCGAGGGCTACCTGGTGGTGCACGGCCGCTTCACCCGCTACGCGAACGGCAAGTACGGCGACGAGGAGATCGTCGGCACCGTCACCGACGGCAGCCAGCTGGGCGACGAGGCCCTCGGCCGGCCCGACCCGCTGTGGCTGACCTCGGTGCGTGCCGACACGGCCGGCGTGGTGCTGGCGCTGCCGTGGGACACGCTGCGGGAGCTCACCGACCGGTCCCCCTCGCTGGCCGCGCATCTGGCGCAGTACGCCGAGCGGCAGCGGCTGCCGATGAACCGCAAGGGCGAGGCCGACATGCCCGTGCAGGCCGGGCACACGGGCGAACCGACCCTGAACGGCGGGTTCGTCGACTACGAACTCTCCCCGCGTGAATACGAGTTGTCCGTCACCCAGACCGTACTGCGTGTGCACACCCGGGTCGCCGACCTCTTCAACGACCCGATGAACCAGACCGAGCAGCAACTGCGCCTGACGATCGAGGAGATCCGTGAGCGTCAGGAGTGGGAGCTGGTCAACAACCGTGAGTTCGGGCTGCTCCACAATGTCGACTACGGACAGCGCATCAGCACCTTCACCGGGCCGCCCACCCCGGACGACATGGACGAGCTGCTGTCGATGCGGCGCAAGACCAAGTTGTTCCTCGCCCATCCGAAGGCCATCGCGGCGTTCTTCCGGCAGTGCAACCGGCGCGGTCTGGTGCCCGGTTCGGCCAGTGTGAACGGACACGAGGTGCCGGCCTGGCGCGGGGTGCCGATGTTTCCGTGCGCCAAGATCCCGATCTCCCCGCAGCACACCACCAGCATCATCGCGCTGCGCACGGGCGAGGCCGACCAGGGTGTGGTGGGGCTGTACCAGACGGGCATCCCGGAGGAGTACCAGCCGGGCCTGAACGTGCGGTTCATGGGCATCGACTCCGCCGCGATCATCAAGTACCTCGTGACCGCCTACTACTCGATGGCCATCCTCGTCCCCGACGCCGCCGGAATCCTGGAGAACGTCCAGATCGGCCGCACGGCCGACTGACAGCGCGGAGACCGTACCGATGACCACGACACCCCAGCCGCCGGTGACCCCGCCGGAGCCGCCGGCCACCGCACCCGAACCCCCCGCCCCCCGCCTGCTGCCCGGGCCACCGACGCTCGCCGAGACACTCGGTACCGGCCGCTCGCCGGAGGTACCCGCACAGGCCACGGTGCCGCCGTCCGCGGAGGTGCCGGTACAGGCCGCACCGTCGCCGACGGACGCGCCGACACCGGCCGCCCCACTGCCTGCGGACGTGTCCGCGCCGGCCGCCCCCCTTCCTGCGGACGCGCCCGCACCGGCCGTCGCCCTTCTTGCGGACGTGTCCGGGCCGACCGCTCCACTGCCTGTGGACGTCTCCGTGCAGGCCCTCACACCGCCTGCGGACGCCTCCGTGCCGACCGCCCCGCTGCCTGCGGACGTGCCCGTACAGGCCGTCGCCCCGCCTGCGGACGCGCCCCTGCAGGCCGCACCGTCACCGACAGACCGGCCTGCCCAACCCACCGCACCGCCCGCCGACGCGCCCGCGCCGGCCGCACCGCCGACCGCCCCCTTCCGGATGCCCGGTCCGCACAGTCTCGTCGCGTTGCTCCGGGCGCATCTGCCCGTCTCCGACGTGCCCTCGGTAGCCGATCTCGCCGGTCTACCCGGCCTGGCCGATCCACCTCGTCCGCCTGAGCCGGCGAGCGCCCAGGGCGCGTCCTCGCTGCCCGGTCCGCCCAGCCTCGCCCGCAGCGTGGCGGCGCGGCGCAGCGGGGCCGTGCCCGGGCTCAAGTACCGGACCGTCGCGCCGGCCGACCCGGCCAAGGCGGCGGAGGTGGACCGGAGGCTGGAGGACTGGGCGCGTCGGCTGGACCTGTTTCCCGAGAAGTGGTCGGGGGACTTCTCCGGCTTCCAGTTCGGGCGGGCGGTGGTGCTGCAGCACCCCTGCGCGGCCGATCTGGAACGGCTCACGGCCGCCGGGAAGCTGCTGCTGGCCGAGAACCTCGTCGACAGCTGCTACTGCGAGGTGGACGAGGGCCGGGGCGCCTCCCACAAGGGCCTCGGCGGCCGCCTGATCATGGCGCAGTCCGCGCTCGACCCGTACCACGGCACCCCGGAGCTGGAGGAGGAGTGGCGGCACGGCATGGAGGCCGACGGGCCGCTCAGGTCGTACCACCACGCTGTCGCGGACTTCGCCGCCGTCGCCACACCCAGCCAGACCGACCGGTTCGTGCACGACATGGCCCGGCTGCACATGGGCTACCTCGCGGAGGCGGCCTGGGCGGAGACGGGCTTCAAGCCGCGGGTGTGGGAGTACCTGGTGATGCGGCAGTTCAACAACTTCCGGCCCTGTCTGTCGATCGTCGACGCGGTCGACGGCTACGAACTGCCCGAGGCCCTCTACGCCCGCCCCGAGATCCAGCGGATCACCGCGCTGGCCTGCAACGCCACCACGATCGTCAACGACCTGTACTCCTTCACCAAGGAGCTGGGCGACCCGACGCATCTCAACCTGCCCGTGGTGGTCGCCGCCAACGACAAGTGCGGGCTGAAGGCCGCCTATCTGCGCAGCGTCGAGATCCACAACCGGATCATGGACGCCTTCGAGACGGAGTCGGCGCTGCTGTCCGCCGGCTCACCGCTCGTCGCCCGCTACGCCCAGGGCCTCGCGGACTGGGTGGCCGGCAACCACGAGTGGCACGCCACCAACCACCACCGATACCACCTGCCCGATTACTGGTGACCGACGTGACGGCTACTTCGACCCACCGTCACACGTACGACTCTAGGAGTACCTCTTGACCATCGCCCGCGACCTCGGCACCGGCACGCTGCCGATCCAGTCCCTCTACCAGAACCGCGTCGCGGACTACTGGAACGCCGAGGAGAACCCGGTCAACCTCGAACTCGGCAAGGTCGACGACCTCTACCACCACCACTACGGCATCGGTGAGCCCGACTGGACCGTGTTCGAGGAGGAGGACCCGGAGCTGCGGCAGAAGCGCGTCACGGCCGAGCTGCACCGGCTGGAGCACGCCCAGGCGGAGCTGCTCGCCGGCCATCTCGGCCCGCTCACGCCCGAGGACCGGGTCTTCGACGCGGGCTGCGGGCGCGGTGGCGGCAGTGTCACGGCGCATCTGCGCTACGGCTGCCACGCCGACGGCGTCACCATCTCCGCCAAGCAGTGCGAGTTCGCCAACGAGCAGGCCCGTCAGCGCGGGATCGACGACAAGGTGCGCTACCACCACCGCAACATGCTCGACACCGGCTTCGAGTCCGGCGCGTACGCGGCGTCCTGGAACAACGAGTCCACGATGTACGTCGAGCTGGACCTGCTGTTCGCCGAGCACTCCCGGCTGCTGCGCCGGGGCGGGCGCTATGTGGTGATCACCGGCTGCTACAACGACACGTACGGGCGGGCCTCGCGCGAGGTGTCGCTGATCAACGCCCACTACATCTGCGACATCCACCCCCGCTCCGAGTACTTCCGGGCGATGTCCCGCAACCGGCTGGTGCCGGTGCAGGTGACCGACCTGACGGAGGCGACCATCCCCTACTGGGAGATGCGCCGGCAGGCCGACCACCTCGTCACCGGGATCGAGGAGACCTTCCTCGACGCCTACCGCAACGGCAGCTTCCAGTACCTGCTGATCGTGGCCGACCGCGTCTGACGCATCGCGTGCCGACCGGCGGGGCGTACGGTGACGAACTCGTAGCCGTACGCCCCGCGTTGTGCTGTACGCCGTCATGGCCGAGGTGTGTCTTCCGTGCGCGGCCCGGGTGTGCTTGCCTGGGGAACCCTTTCGGTGGCCGGGCGGGAGTTGCCGTATGCACAGGCCGTGGTTGGTGGGAGCACTGGTGGCCGGAGCGCTGCTGCTCGGCGGGTGCGGGGACCCGGCGTCCGGGGAGGGCGTCGCGGCGGATCTGCCCGCGACGACCCGGCAGCAGGCGGCCCCCTCCGTGCAGGCACCGCCCGAGGAGCCGCCCGTGGTGCTGTATCTCGGAGACTCCCTGGCGATGGAGAACCAGCAGGTCGTCGGCCGTGAGCTGCGCCGCGAGCTGCGGGCCCGCTACACGGCGGCGCCGTACTCGGGCACCACCCTGTGCGACTACCTGGAGGGCACCGGCGCGCGCTCGCTGGTGCCGGACGCGGACAAGGCGGCCGCGCTGGTGCGCAGGCTGCGGCCGGACGTGGTGGTGCTGCAGTTCTGGGGGAACTCCTGGGGCTACACGCCGTGCATGGACGGCATCACGTACGACCGTTCACCCGGGCGGTATCTGGAGCGGTACGCCGCCGACGCCCGGCGGCTCACGGAGCAGATCGGCGCGGCGGGCGGGGCCCGGCGGCCGCGAATCCTGTGGGTGCTCCAGGGCCCGGACCCGATCACCCCGGACCGGGTGCGCCGGGTGAACCGTCTCTACGAGGAGCGGGCGGCGGCCTCGCACGACGCCGTCGCCGACGCGGGCCGGGCGGTCGGCCCCGCCTCCGGGCGCTACACCTGGGTCCAGCACCTGCCGTGCACGGCGTACGAGCGGGCGCACGCCGGCTACTGCACGGAGCCGGGCCGTGGCGTCACGGCCCTGCACCGCGACGACGACTACCTGCACTTCTGTCTGGCGCCCACGACGTCCACGCCGAGGCCGTGTCCGGTGCGCTCCCCCGGCATCCTGCGCATCGCCCGGGAGATCACGCGGGCGGTCGCGGAGCGCACCGGCGGCTGACCGCGCGCTCACTCCCCGGCGTAGGCCTTCTCCAGGGCGGCGATGTCGAGCTTGCGCATCTCCATCATCGCCTGCATGGCGCGGGCGGCCTTCTGCGGGTCGGGGTCCGCGATCAGCTGGGGGAACCGCTCCGGGACGACCTGCCAGGACAGCCCGTACTTGTCCTTGAGCCAGCCGCACGGGCCTTCCTCGCCGCCGTTCTCGGTGAGCTTGGTCCAGTAGTGGTCGACCTCCTCCTGGTTCTCGCAGAAGATCTGCAGGGAGACCGCCTCGTTGAAGGTGAACTGGGGGCCGCCGTTCAGCGCGCAGAACTTGTGGCCGTTGGCCGTGAACTCGACCGTCAGGACGGACCCGGCCGGCTGCGGGCCGCCCTCGGGGTAGCGGGTGATGTTCTGGATGCTGGAGTTCTTGAAGATCGAGGCGTAGTAGTGGGCGGCGTCCTCCGCCTGGTCGTCGAACCAGAGGCAGGTGATGAATCCCTCGGCGGTCATGTCGTCCTCCTGGAGGTGTCGAACCGGTCGGCAATAGAGACCGGCGCACGCCCTCGAAGTCATCGCTCTGCCCGTGGCAGATCTGCCGCGGGCAGAGAAACCGCCGGTGGGCGGGGTGGCCGGGCAACAGTGAAGTCGACGGCAACCGCTGAACCGACGAGGAGTTCCCATGACCTCTCTCACCACGCTCGCGCCCCGGGCCGAGGAGGGCGACACCCCGCCCACCCGGTTCGACGACCAGCTCGCGGCCCAGCTGCTCGGGCAGCGGATCGTGCTGCTGGGCACGCAGGTCGACGAGGTGTCCGCCAACCGGGTCTGCGCGCAGCTGCTGATCCTGTCGGCGGAGGACCCGCGCACCGACATCTGCCTGTTCATCAACAGCCCCGGCGGCTCGGTCCACGCGGGCCTCGCCATCTACGACACGATGCGGCTGATCCCCAACGACGTCGCCACGCTCGCGATGGGGTTCGCCGCCAGCATGGGCCAGTTCCTGCTGAGCGTGGGCACGGCCGGGAAGCGGTACGCGCTGCCCAACGCGCGGATCATGATGCACCAGCCGTCGGCGGGCATCGGCGGCACCACCGCGGACATCGAGATCCAGGCGGACAACCTGGAGTTCACCAAGCGGACCATCGAACGGATCACCGCCGAGCACACCGGGCAGAGCCCGGAGACGATCTCCCGGGACGGTGACCGTGACCGCTGGTTCACGGCCGAGGAGGCCCGGGAGTACGGCATGGTGGACCGGGTGGTGGAGTCGTTCGCCGATGTGCGCCCGGCCGCGACGAAGCGACGGATGGGGCTGTGACCATGGGGAGCTACACGATTCCGAACGTCATCGAGCGCACCCCGCAGGGCGAGCGGTCCTTCGACGTGTTCAGCCGGCTGCTGAACGAGCGGATCATCTTTCTCGGCACCGACATCGACGACGGGGTGGCCAATGTCGTCATCGCCCAACTCCTCCATCTGGAGTCTTCGGCGCCGGAGAACGAGATCGCGATCTACATCAACTCGCCCGGCGGCTCGTTCACTTCGCTGATGGCGATCTACGACACGATGACGTTCGTGCAGGCGCCGATCTCCACCTTCTGCGTCGGCCAGGCGGCCTCCACGGCGGCCGTGCTGCTGGCCGGCGGGGACCCGGGGCGGCGGTTCGTGCTGGAGCACGCGCGTGTGCTGCTGGGTCAGCCCGCGGCGGGCGGCCGGCAGGGCACGGTGTCCGATCTGGCCCTGCAGGCCAAGGAGATGGTGCGCATCCGCGGGCAGGTGGAGGAGGTGCTCGCCCGGCACACGCACCACGACATCGCGACCCTGCGCGCGGACATGGACCGCGACAAGGTGTTCACCGCCCAGGAGGCCGTGGCGTACGGCCTCGCGGACGAGGTGCTCAGCCGGCGCCTCGTCCGCGTCTGAGCGGCGTCAGGCGGCCAGGCACAGTCCGTTGTACGAGGACGAGGTGGAGGTCCGGCCGTGGGCTCCGGGGTGACGGCTCGTCAGCCGCACCAGCTCACCCTGCGCCTGGGCCAACAGGTCGCCCAGGCCCAGGCCGAGGGCGCGGGCGGCGGCCGCGAGGACCTCCGAGGAGGCCTCCTTGCGGCCGCGCTCCACCTCCGACAGATACGGCATGGAGATCCTGGCGGCGTCGGCGACGTCCTTGAGCGTGCGCTCCTGTGCCAGGCGCTCGCGGCGCAGGACATCGCCGACCAGGTCCCGCCACAGTGGTTCGGCGGGCCTCGGCCCCGTCCGGGGCGGGGTGGCGGGGCGGGCGGACGTCGGGCGGGTGCTCCCCGGTCGCAGGGGGATCACGCGGGCTTCGTTCGGCGCTTGATCGGTCACCTTCCCAGCCTAGGAGGCCTGACCGTGCAGGGAAGAGGACGGCATTCCGCCCTGGGTGGAACCGGAGGGCCGCATTCAGCGCCTGCACCGGGACCACCGCCTCGCGCGCCGGACTTCGGGGAACTCACCCCGTGACGAGCTCCAGCACCGCGCAGACCCGCTTGCCCACGGGGACGCGTTCGGCGGAGACCTCCGCCGCCAGGGCGTGGACTATCTCCAGGCCGTGCCGCCCGACGCGCTCGGGGTCACGGGGGAAGCGCAGGGGCAGCGCGGCGCTGCTGTCGTACACGCACACCGAGACCTCGTCGTCGGTGCCCTCCAGCTCCAGGATGTACGGGCCGTTGCTGTGCCGGTCGGCGTTGGTGACCAGCTCGCTCACCACGAGGAGCACGGCGCCCTCGGTGCGCTCGTCGATACCGGCGCACCACTCGGTCCTGAGCCGCTCGAGGAAGGCCGCCGTGAAGGCCCGTGCCTCGGCGATGCATCCCGGCTCGCCCGTGTAGTGCGCCGCCCGCCGCAGGGGCTCGACGGGCACGTCGAAGCCGGTGGGCATGACTGTGTCGTCCCGGTGCTCGATCATCCGTTTCTCTCTCCGAGGCCGGCCTGGCCGGATACTGCTGCATCATGCTCGTACCCAGTCGGCGGCGCGGCAGTCCCCGCCGGTGGTGAACCTAACGCCGGCCCGGCTGCATGGCCAGGGGGCCCGCGGGGGACGGGGGCTCGGAGGAGGGCGGTTCGGAGCTCGGGGGCTCGGAGGAAGGGGGCTCCGGGGACGGGGGCTCGGAGCTGGTGGACGGGGAGGAGGGGGGCGTCGAGGTCGGTGTGGAGACGCTCGCCGAAGGGGTCGAGTCGTCGGGCGGCCGGTCGGCCTGCTCGTCCCGGTGGCCGGTGTCGCCCTTGTGGCGGTTGATCCACTCGTCGTGGTCGGGGTCGTAGATGACGAAGACGTTGATCACGACCGGCGCGGGGTTGACCGTCACCACGTTCGAGGAGCGGTACGACGTCCAGGAGTCTCCGGTGCGCCGCGGGGTGCCCTGGAGGGCGACCGGCGGGGTGAGCGGGTTGCCGCAGGCGCAGCGCACCCGGGGCACGCCGCGGTCGTCGACCAGGACGGCGGTACCGGTCTGCAGGACGGCCTGGTAGGCGGTGGCGGCGCCGTCCCGGTAGCCGTGGTTGGTGACGCGGGTGTCCATGCGCAGCTGCACGGGCGTGAGCGAGCGCAGATACGCGGGGACGCCGGAGGCGTCGACGCCGGCGACGGACGCGAAGGCCTGGTTCTTGGGCGGCGCTGCCCTCAGCGCCCTGATCTGCTTCTCCACGTTGCAGGTGGAGACGTTGCGGGTGCCGCCGTAGAGCCCGGGGGCGCCGCCGTCGACACCGCGCACGGCGTTGGAGGGGACGGACTCGGGGGCCGGCGAGGGGGTGACCGGGGGCGCGGAGCTGTCGGTGGCCGTGGAGCCGGTGAACGGGTCGGGGCCGGACTTGCCCGCGGCCTGGAGGAAGACCTCGCCGCGGGTGCCGGAGCCGCCGTCGGGGCGGGTCAGGACCACCGCCACCACCACCGCGGCCACCACGACGGCGGCGAGCAGCGCCATCCGCGGCACGGACCGCCACCAGGGCCGACGGGGTTCGGGCTCCGCCCCGCCACCGCCGGACGGCTCGGACGGCGGACCCGGGGGCGGCTGCGAGGGAGGTTGTGAGGGCGGGCCCGAGGGCGGTTGTCCGGGGCCCGACAGCGGGCCGGAGGGCGGTCCTGTGGGGCGGCCGGACGACGGCGGTTCGACGCTCACGGGCCCTTCTTCCCGACGACGACCGCACACGGAATCGCCGTCTTCTACCGCTTCGGGCGTATTGCTCTCATTGTGTGCGCCGGTCCGGCCGGCCCGCCAAGCGAACGGCACGCCCCTCGGCGGACGCGGACGGACCTCCCGGCAGGCGCTTCCCGCAGGGCCTGCTTAGCGTGGCAAGGGTGAGCCCCCCGACCCCCTCCGACCAGGCAGTCGCCCGTCACGGCTGGGTACAGGCCGGCGTCGCCGTGCTGCTCGCGACGGTCGCCATGGGCGTCACCGCGGCCCTGGGCCTGTGGGCCGCCGGAGCCGCCGACCTCCCGGAGGGGGCGTTCCCGCGGGTGACCGCGGCGACCCTCGTCACGGCCGTCGGCGGCACGATCGAACTGTCCGGGAACGCCGGAGGACTGGCCGAGTCCTCCGCCGGGCTGACCGTGATCCCGCTGTCCGTCACCCTCGTCGGCGCGCTGGTGCTCGCCGCGGGCTTTCTGCGCCCGCTGCGCCATCGGGCCGTGGCCGGCGGGCGGGAGCTGGCCGGCTGGGCCGCCCGGTTCGCCGTGCTGTGGCTGGTGGTGCTGCTCGCGCTGTCCTTCGCCGCCCGCCGGACCTTCGTGATCCCGCTGGGCGAGGGCACGCTGGCCGACCTCGGCGATGTGTTCGGCATCTCGCCCGAGGTGGGCTTCGAGACCGCGCTGCTGCCCACGCTGTTCTTCGGCCTGCTGTGGCTGGCCGGGATCCTCGTCCTGGCGCTGCTGGTGTCCAGCGGGGCGCCGCTGCCGGGCAGGCTGCTGCGCTTCAGGACCTCCGTGCGCCCGGCCGCGTACGCCATGGTCCTGCTCCTGCTGGCGTACGTGGCCCTCGGCGTCGTCATCGGGCTGATCGTCACCGTGACCCGGGGGCATGCCGCCGAGACGCTCGCGGTGATTCTGCTCGGTCTGCCGAACCTGGTGTGGCTGACGCTGACCATCGGGCTCGGTGCGACCTGGAACGGCCGGGTGGAGGGCCCGTTCGGGCTGCCGATGCCGCATGTCCTGGACCAGGTGCTGCGCTCCGACGAGACCGCCGACCTCAACCTGTCCACGCTGGCCGAGTACGACGGGCGGGTGTGGTGGCTGGTCGCGGTCGACGCCGTTCTCCTGCTGGCGGCCGCCTTCGTGATGGCGACCCGCTCCCCCGCCCGCGTCCGTGCCTGGCAGCACGCCCTGCACATGGCCGTCGCCCTCGCCCTGACCGTCCTCATGATCTGCCTGGTCGGCCGCATCTCCGCCCACTACGGCCTCTCGGTCCTCGGCATCGGGGACCTGGGCGGCGATCTGGGCGGCGACCTCTTCCTGCGCCCCCGGCTGTGGCAGGCCCTGGGCCTCGCCCTGCTGTGGGGGCTGGTGACGGGCTTCCTCGGCGCACTGATGGCACGTGGAGTGAGAAGACGGGGAGAGCTGCAGTAGGCCTCTTGGGGGCGCGGGGAACGGCGCGACCGACCACGACGAACGCGAGGACGCCATACGGCGGATCACGGCAGACGCGATGAGAACACAGGCGAAGCCCACGGCGGAGGCGCCTTTACGGCATTCCGCTCCACCACCCGAGTCGGCGGATGGTCCCCCTGCACGCCGACAGCGACAGCCCGCAGGGCCGCCACGAACGCAAGGCAGGACCCGTACCGGTCATCAGGCCTCTTCGCGAGCGCCTTGGCGAACACAGGGTCGAGCCCGGAGGGCAACCCGGGCCGAGCCTGGGTGACCGGCGGAGCCTCGTCGTACTGGTGGGCCCACAGAAGAGCCATGTCGTCGTCGCGCCGGAACGGCGGCCGCCCGCCGAGCACCTCGTACACCACGCAGGCGAGCCCGTACACGTCGCAGCGCCCGTCGACCGGCCGCCCGGAGATCTGCTCGGGCGCCACGTAGTCCAGCGTGCCGACGAACTGCCCGACGGTGGTGAACCCGGTCAGCGACAGGGACTTCTTCGTCAGCCCGAAGTCGGTGAGATACACATGCTCGGGATGGTCGCTGTCGGTGCCGCGCGCGACGAGGATGTTGCCCGGCTTGACGTCCCGGTGCACCAGGCCGTGCTCATGGGCGGCGTCCAGGGCGGAGGCGACCTGCGCGGCGATCCGCAGCGCGGCGGGCAGCGGCAGCGGCCCCTCGCGGTCCAGGAGGTGGCGCAGGTCGCTGCCGGAGACGTACCGCATGGCGATGTACAGCACACCGTCGGTCTCCCCCGCCTCGAAGACGGGCACGATGTGCGGATGGTCGAGGGCGGCGGCCACCCGCGACTCATGGGTGAAGCGCCGGCGGAAGGTGTCGTTGCGGGCCAGCTCCGGAGCCAGCAGCTTCAGCGCGACCGTGCGCTCCAGCCGCAGATCACGGGCCCGGTAGACGACGGCCATGCCGCCCCGGCCGATCTCGGCCTCGATGCGGTAGCCGGCGACCCGGCGGCCGATCAGCTCGGAGGGCCGGCCGGAGAAGGGGCCGGTGTCACGGGCCATCAGGTGTCACGACCTGGGTGGGCGTATAGCCGTTGTCCCCGGCGACCACCTCGGTGGGTGCGGGCCCCTCGGGACCGGGGCCCGGGGCGGCCCGCCGCGGACCCTCGTCGGTGGCGTACGTGGCCTGGCGGACGCCCTCGCCGTACACCCACCGCCCCTGCTCGGCGTCGTACAGCCACACCGACTCCCCGTCCACCACGATCCCCGCCCGCAGGCCACGGGTGCGGGCCGCGAAGGCCTCGCCGTCCAGCGTGCCGACGGCCAGCTCCTCGACGGCGGCCCGGTAGCGGGCGAGCGTCTGCTCGGCGCGGGCCAACAGGGGGCGCGGGTCGGCGGTGGCATCGGGCGGCCCGGTCACCGGCGGGTCCTGCGGTACGGCGACCAGGAGGCGGCCGTCGACCCAGGCGGACCAGCCGTTGGAGCACAGGACGTGGCCCCAGTCGCCGCTCCGCTCCACAAGCCGGACCGGCAGCAGCGGGTCGAGGGGCACGGTGGGCCGGGCCGGGTCGGGGGCCTCCCAGGCGGGCATGCCCTCGCCCGGGACGACATGCGTGGGCCGGAAACCGGGGGTCGTCATCGGCGCCTACTTCCGCATCACGACGGGTTCCTGCCGGCGCAGCAGCCGGGAGACGACGTAGCCGAAGAGCGCCGACAGCACCAGCAGCATGCCGATGTTCAGCAGCCACACCCCGGCCGAGTGCTCGAACAGCGGGTCGGAGGTGAGGTCGCCGGGCACGATCCGGGCCAGCTGGATGGTGCCGGCCATCGCGCCGAGCGCCCAGCGGGAGGGCACCAGCCAGGACAGCTGCTCCAGTCCGGGCACGCCGTCGAGCTTCAGCAGGGCGCCGCAGAAGACGACTTGGACGATGGCGAGCAGCACCAGCAGCGGCATCGTCACCTCTTCCTTGCGCACCAGCGCGGAGACCACCAGGCCGAGCATCATCGCGGTGAACGCGAGCAGGGCGACGGCGACGGTGATCTCGGCCAGCGGCGGCAGCAACACGCCTTCGTCGCGGGGCGCGTTGAGGTCGACGCCCAGCAGCGCCACCAGGGTGAGCACGACGGCCTGGAGGACCGTGATCGTGCCGAGGACGATCACCTTGGACATCAGGTAGGCGGATCTGGACAGGCCGACGGCTCTCTCACGCCGGTAGATCACGCGCTCCTTGACGAGTTCGCGCACGGCGTTGGCCGCGCCGGTGAGGACGCCGCCGACGCACAGGATGAGCAGCGCGTTCATGGCGGTGTCGCGGGTCAGTTCGCCGCCGGCCAGGGCGCGGGCCATGGCGCCCATCACGAACGGCAGGGCGATCATGATGGCGAGGAAGGTGCGGTCGGCGCTCAGGGCCGCGGTGTAGCGGCGTACGAGGGTGCCGAGCTGGGCGGTCCGGCTGCGCGGCTTCGGCGGCGGGGCGATGATCACCGGCCCTGAGCGGGGGACGCGGGGCTGGGCACTGGCGTCGGCGACATAGCGCCGGTGCTGGAGCGAGGCGCGGTAGGTGCCGGCCCAGTCGCGGTCCTGGTCGTGCTCGAAGGACTCGAAGGCCTCGGGCCACTCGGCGTGCCCGAAGAAGGCGAGGGCCTCCTCGGGCGGTCCGTAGTAGGCGATCCGGCCGCCGGGGGCCAGCACCAGCAGGCGGTCGCAGACGTCGAGGCTGAGGACGCTGTGGGTCACGACGATGACGGTGCGGCCGTCGTCGGCGAGGCCGCGCAGCATGTGCATCACCGAGCGGTCCATGCCGGGGTCGAGTCCGGAGGTCGGCTCGTCGAGGAAGAGCAGGGACGGCTTCGTCAGCAGCTCCAGGGCGACGCTGACCCGCTTGCGCTGGCCGCCGGAGAGGCTGTGCACGGGCTGGGCGGCGCGCTGCTCCAGGCCCAGTTCCCGGATGACCTCGTCGACCCGGGCGCGGCGCTCGGCCTTGGCGGTGTCCTGCGGGAAGCGCAGTTCGGCGGCGTAGGCGAGGGCGCTGCGGACGGTGAGCTGGGCGTGCAGGATGTCGTCCTGCGGGACGAGGCCGATGCGCTGGCGCAGCTCGGCGTAGTCGCGGTAGAGGTCACGGCCGTCGTACAGGACGGTGCCGTGGTCGGCGGGGCGCTGGCCGGTGAGGGCGTGGAGCAGCGTGGACTTGCCGGCGCCGCTCGGGCCTACGACGGCCAGCAGGCACTTCTCGCCGACGGGGAAGGACACATGGTCGAGGAGGGTCTTGCGGCCGTGGTCGACGGCGACCGTGAGGTCTTGGACGTCGAGGGAGACCTCGCCGGTGTCGACGTACTCCTGGAGCTGGTCGCCGACCAGGCAGAACGCGGAGTGGCCGATGCCGATGACGTCGCCGGGGCCGACGGGGGCGCTGGTGACGGGGCGGCCGTTGAGGTAGGTGCCGTTGTGGCTGCCGAGGTCGGCGATCTCGTAGCCGCCGTCGGGCAGGGCGCGCAGCTCGGCGTGGCGGCGGGAGACGACGAGGTCGTCGATGACGAGGTCGCTGTCGGCGGCGCGGCCGATGCGGACGGTGCGGGCGGGCAGCGGGCGGATGCTGGTGGGCTGCCGGAAGGTGCCGGTGGCGCCGGGCCGGGAGACCGCGGCGATCATGGAGGGGCGCTCGGGGGCGGGCGGGACGCTGCCGAGGACGAGGGCGCGGGGGCCGTCGGAGGGGCTGCCGAAGCGGATCTCGCTGCCGGGGCCGATGTCCCGCTCCAGGACAGGGCGGCCGTCGGCCCAGGTGCCGTTGGTGCTGTGCTCGTCCTCGATGGTCCAGTGGTCGCCCGCCGGGTGCAGGACCGCGTGGTGCCAGGAGACGCGGGCGTCGTCGATGACGATGTCGCACAGCGGGTCGCGGCCCACGTGGTAGTCGCGGCCCGGGCTCATCACCGTGGAGCCCCAGTCGGTCTCCAGCACGAGTTCGGGCGCAGTCGACGCGACCGGCCGTTCCGCCATGCCAGAATTCTACCGATACGTCCATCCGTGTGCCTGGGCTGCAGGGCGCCGGTGGCCGGCTAGGCCACGGGCATGACCAGGGCGGGGCCGGTCCGCTGCATGCGCAGGGCGTCGACGGACTCGGCGAGCAGTTCGTACTCGGTGGTCTCGTCGCTCGCGGCGATGCGTACCAGCCGGCCGGCGGCCAACTCGTCGGCGCACAACTCCTGTTGGCCGGGATCTGCGCACCAGGCGCGCAGCAGTTGCGGGACGTCGGGCACATTGTCCGCGACCGGCACCAGCGCGCTGGGGGGTAAGTGCCCGGCCTCGGGGTCGGGGTCGAGCCGCTCGGCGATCCAGGAGGCCCGGTCGCGCAGCCACCACAGGGCGAGCGCCAGGGTGGGCGCGCGGTAGGTGCCGAGCGGGACGCCGATGCGCCGCCCGTCGCAGACTCCGTACGCGGTGACATGGCACAGGAATTCGTCGTGCACGATCCACTCCCCCGATGTGCTCAGCAGCCGGTGGGGCCTCGCTCTCGTGCGGCTCGGGGCGGTGAACTGCCCACTGAGGTCGAGTATCTTCACTCTTGAACCACTGTCACCATGTCTTTCCAGCCAGTCTCCTGGCATATTCACGGCCCGAGTTGGCCGAAAGGCGCGGGGGCCGCGCCCGCCGCGCCTTTCGGTGGAATTCAGGGGGCGACGACCTCGTCGATCCGGGCCAGTTCCTCCGCGTCGAAGTCGAGGTTGCCGATGGCGGCCACGCTGTCCTCGAGCTGGCGCGCGCTGGACGCGCCGACCAGCGCCGAGGTCACCCGGCCGCCGCGCAGCACCCAGGCGAGGGCGAGCTGGGCCAGCGTCTGGCCGCGGGACTTGGCGATGTCGTCCAGGGCGCGCAGCCGGGCCACCAGGTCCTCGGTGACCGCGTCGCGGTTCAGGAAGGGGCTGTCGCTCGCGGCCCGGGAGTCCTCCGGGATGCCGTCGAGGTAGCGGCCCGTGAGCAGGCCCTGCTCCAGCGGGGAGTAGGCGATGGAGCCGACCTGGAGCTCGTCGAGCGCCTCCAGCAGGCCCTCGTCCTCCGGGCGCCGGTCGAGCATCGAGTAGCGCGGCTGGTGGATCAGCAGCGGGGTGCCCAGGTCGGCGAGGATGCGGGCGGCCTCGCGGGTCTGCTCGGCGGAGTAGTTGGAGACGCCGACGTAGAGCGCCTTGCCCTGCTGCACCGCGGAGTGCAGGGCGCCCATCGTCTCCTCCAGCGGAGTCTCGGGGTCGAAGCGGTGCGAGTAGAAGACGTCGACGTAGTCCAGGCCCAGCCGCTTCAGGCTCTGGTCGAGCGAGGACAGCAGGTACTTGCGCGAGCCCCACTCGCCGTACGGGCCGGGCCACATCAGGTAGCCGGCCTTGGTCGAGATCACCAGCTCGTCGCGGTACGGCGCGAAGTCGGTCTTCAGGAACTCACCGAGGGCCGCTTCGGCGGCGCCGGGCGGCGGGCCGTAGTTGTTGGCCAGGTCGAAGTGGGTGACGCCGAGGTCGAAGGCGCGGCGCAGGATCGCGCGCTGCGTCTCGACCGGGCGGTCGGGGCCGAAGTTGTGCCACAGGCCCAGCGACAGCGCGGGCAGCTGCAGGCCGCTGCGTCCGGTGCGCCGGTAGGGCATGTCCGTGTAGCGGTCGGGGTGTGCGGTGTACAACGCGACTCCTGGCATGGGAGGGGTCATGAGAGGGGTGAGCCGCTTCCCACTCTTCCCTGACCTGCGGGCAGTGGTCCAACAGAAGAATCCGATGGGATTGAGCGGATAAGCTGCTCAATCATGGAACTGCGCCACCTCCAGCACTTCGTCGCGGTCGCCGAGGACCAGCACTTCACCCGGGCCGCCGAACGGCTCATGGTGTCCCAGTCGGGCCTGTCCGCGTCCATCCGGGCGCTGGAGCGGGAGCTGCGGGCGCCGCTGTTCGTCCGTACCACCCGACGGGTGACGCTGACCGAGGCCGGGCGGGCGCTGCTGGGCGAGGCCGAGCGCATCCTGGCGCAGGTGCGGGCCGCCCACGAGGCGGTGGCCGCGGTGCAGGGCGTGCTGCGGGGCACGCTCGCGCTGGGCACCGAGCAGTGCATCGCCGGGGTGCACGCGGCGGCGCTGCTGGCCGCCTTCCGGGGGCGGCACCCGGACGTGGAGATCCGGCTGCGGCAGTCCGGCTCCCTCGCGCTGGCCGAGGAGGTCGCCGCCGGGCGACTGGACCTGGCCTTCGCCTACCGCACCCGCGACGACTCCGACCAGTTGCGCTCGGTGTCCCTGGCGGGCGAGCCGATGACCCTGCTGTGCCATCCGGAGCATCCGCTGGCCTCGGCCGGTCCGGCCGTCGCCCCGCACGACCTGGCCGGGGAGGTCTTCGTCGACTTCCACCCCGACTGGGGCCCGCGCCGGGCGACCGACGCCGCGTTCGCCGCGGCGGGCGTGCGCCGGACGGTCGGCCTGGAGGTGAACGACGTGCACACGCTGCTGGACCTGGTGGACGAGAACCTGGGCGTGGCCGCCGTACCGCGGCATTTCCGGCACAAGCGCGAGTCGCTGGCCGCCGTACCGCTGAAGGGCACGGCCGAGGTGGTCTACGAGACGGTGGCCCTGCTGCCGCCCCCGCAGGCGACCAGCCCGGCGGCGCGGGCGCTGATGGAGCTGCTCGACGCCGGGGCGCACGACTGCGGGTGATGCGCGATGGTGGACCCATGCATGCCAAAGACATCCTCATCGACGGATTCGGCCGCATCCAGGAAGAGGTCCACGCCTGCGTCGAGGGCCTCGGCCCCGACGAGCTGGCCGCCCGCCCCGCCGACGGCGCCAACTCCATCGCCTGGCTCGTCTGGCATCTCACCCGCGTCCAGGACGACCACATCGCGGACGCCTTCGGCCTGGACCAGGTGTGGCTCGCCCAGGACTGGAGCAAGAAGTTCGGCCTCGGCCTGCCGCCCCGCGACACCGGCTACGGCCACAGCTCCGCCAAGGTCGCCAAGGTGCGGGTCGACTCGGCGGAGCTGCTGACCGGGTACTACGACGCCGTGCACGCGCAGACGCTGGAGTGTCTGCGCGCGCTGGCCGCCAAGGACCTGGAGCGGGTCGTGGACGAGAACTGGGACCCGCCGGTCACGCTGGGCGTACGGCTGGTGAGCGTCCTGTCCGACGACCTGCAGCATGTCGGACAGGCGGCCTATGTGCGCGGGCTGCTTCAGAGCGCGTAGCCGGGCAGGACGACGTCCTCGATGAGGGCCTTGCGCTCGTCGAACGGGATGAACGCGCTCTTGACGGCGTTCACCGTGACCGTGCGCAGGTCCTCCAGACCCCAGCCGGCCTGCTCGACCAGCAGGGACATCTCGCGGGTCATCGTGGTGCCCGACACCAGACGGTTGTCGGTGTTGAGGGTGACGCGGAAGCCGAGGTCCTTCAGCGCGGTGATCGGGTGCTCGGCGATGGAGGTGGCGGCGCCGGTCTGGAGGTTGGAGGTGGGGCACATCTCCAGCGCGATCCGTCGGTCGCGGACCCAGCCGGCCAGGCGGCCGAGCTTGCCGTCGACTATGTCGTCGGTGATGCGCACGCCGTGGCCGAGGCGCTGGGCGCCGCAGATCTGGAGGGCCTGGTGGATGCTGGACAGGCCGTCCGCCTCACCGGCGTGGATGGTGAAGGGCACGCTCTCGCGGCGCAGGTGCTCGAAGGCGGCGAGGTGGTCGGCGGCCGGGAAGCCTGCCTCGGCACCGGCGATGTCGAAGCCGACGACGCCCGCGTCACGGAAGGCCACGGCGAGGTCGGCGGCCTCGCGGACGCGGTCGAACATCCGCATGCCGCACAGCAGGGTGCCGACCCGGACGGGCGTACCGGCCGCGGCGGCCTTCGCCATACCCGCGGCGAGACCCTCCTGCACGGTCTCGACGACCTCGGCGAGGGCCAGGCCGCCGTTGGTGTTCAGCTCGGGGGCGTAGCGCACCTCGGCGTAGACGACGCCGTCCGCGGCGAGGTCCAGCACATACTCCTCGGCGGTGCGCAGCAGGCCCTCGCGGGTCTGCATCACGGCGAGGGTGTGCTCGAAGGTGGCGATGTAGCGGAC
This sequence comes from Streptomyces sp. NPDC096205, assembly GCF_044763135.1. Classification (NCBI taxonomy): domain Bacteria; kingdom Bacillati; phylum Actinomycetota; class Actinomycetes; order Kitasatosporales; family Streptomycetaceae; genus Streptomyces; species Streptomyces sp. NPDC096205. The sequence continues at coordinate 68,015 of NZ_JBIWFS010000004.1, forward strand.
CAGGTCACCGGAGTTGGCGGCCTCGAAGTACCAGGCGGCCAGCTCGTCGGGGTCGGTCGTCGGCAGGGTGTGCCCGACCTCCTGGGCCAGCTCGACGACCGTGGCGGGGCGCAGGCCTCCGTCGAGGTGGTCGTGCAGGACGGCCTTGGGGAGGCGGCGGATCACATCGGCGTCTACGCGCGTAGCTGTCATGGCAGGGCTTTCCTTGGAGCGGGGTTGTTCGAGGGGCGGAGGAGGGCTCAGCCGGCGGGCTGGAGCAGGTCCCAGCGGTTGCCGTAGAGGTCCTGGAAGACGGCGACCGACCCGTACGGCTCGTGCCGCGGCTCCTCCAGGAAGTGCACACCGGCCGCGAGCATCCGGGCGTGGTCGCGGGCGAAGTCGTCCGTGTACAGGAAGAACCCGACCCGCCCGCCGGCCTGGTCCCCGACCCGGGCCCGCTGCGCCTCACCCTTCGCCCGAGCGAGCAGCAGCCCCGTGCCGGGCGCCCCCGCGTCGGGCTCCACGACGACCCATCGCGAGCCGTCCCCGCGCGGGGTGTCCTCGACGAGCCGGAAGCCGAGGGCCTCGGTGTAGAAGCGGATGGCCTCGTCGTAGTCGTCGACGACCAGGGTGACCAGGGCGAGGCGCTTCATCGGAACCTTTCGGGGAGGCCGGGAGGTGGGCCGGTCGGGGCCGGTTGACGCATGAGGTTATACGTAAAACGTAGCGCATGCCAGTCCTGTGGGGAGGGGGTGTGATGCAGGAGACGGTCCCGGTGTCCGCAGTGCCGGTGGAGTGAAGCCGACGGGGCACCCGCGCGGCGACCGGGCCGCGACGCGACCCGCTCGGAGATGCTGTCCGCCGGAGAGCGGGTGCCGTCGGGAAGGCCGGCGCCCACCGGCACCGGCGAGGAGATGGATACGTGTCTGCCGAGACCAACAAGGCGCTGGTACGCCGATTCTTCGAGGAAGTGCTCAACGGGCGGAACATGGAGGTCATCGACGAGCTGGTCGCGGCGGACTACCAGGAGCACGACCCGTTCCCCGGACAGCGTGAGGGGCGTGAGGGGCTGAAGGATCGCATGACCATGCTCATCGAGGGGCTGGCCCCCACGTTCACCATCGACGACCTCATCGCCGAGGGGGACCGCGTCGTCATCCGCTGGACCAACAGCGCGACTCACTCCGGCACCTTCCTGGGCATCCCCCCGACGGGACGCTCATGCCGCTTCGCCGGTATCGACATCTTCCGCATGGACGGCGACCGGCTCGCCGAGCACTGGCACGTCGTCGACCAGCTGTCGATGCTCCAGCAGCTGGAGCTGCTCCCGTCGTCCTGACGTCCGGGGCTGGACCTAGGCCCCCTGACGTAGTCCCGCAGCCTCAGGCGGAACCCCGTGCGGGTCGGTAGCGTCGCGGTATGAAGATCGACAAGGGGCCTCGGACTGCCGGGGAGCGTAAGCGGGATGTGCTGGGGCGGCTGGAGCGGGAGACGGACGTCTGGGTGGCGTCGGCGGACGGGGCGGGGGTGCCCTATCTGGTGCCGTTGTGGTTCGCGTGGGACGGGGCCGATGTGTGGCTGGCGACGCGGCCGGGGAATCCGACCGGGCGCAATCTGAGCGCGGGCCGGCGGGCGCGGCTGGCGCTCGGGGACACGCGGGACGTCGTATTGATCGACGGCGAGGTGGAGGTGTTCTCCGCGCGGGACGTGCCGTCGGCTGGGGCCGAGGTGTTCGCGGGGAAGCACGGCTGGGATCCGCGTTCGGAGCAGGCGGTGTATGCCTACTACCGGGTGCGGCCGGTCGTGGTGCAGGCCTGGTGCGAGGTGCGCGAGCTGCCGAAGCGGACGCTCATGCGGGACGGCGCGTGGCTCGTGTGAGGGCTCGGAGCCCCGCAGCCCCGCAGACACCCTCGTACTTCCGCCCGACATCCATTTACCGCAAGGTAGTTACCTGGGAGTAGCTCCAGGTGGTTTCATGTGCGGCGCCACTCAACCCCCCTACACCACAGGGAGATCCAGTGACGCACTCCGCACTGCGCCGCACCCAGGGCGCAGCCGTGCTCGCGTTCACGCTTGCCGCCGCCGGTCTCGCGGGCGCGACGCCGACCGCGTCGGCCGCCGAGCAGGCGCCGCCGCTGAGGGTTCTGACCTACAACGTCTTCCTCTTCAGCAAGAGCCTCTACCCCAACTGGGGCCAGGACCACAGGGCTTCGCAGATCGCGAAGGCTCCCTTCGTCGCGGGCAACGACGTCGTGGTCTTCCAGGAGGCGTTCGACAACTCCTCGTCGGACGCGCTCAAGAACTCCCTGGCGGGGCAGTACCCGTACCAGACCCCGGTGGTCGGCCGGAGCACGTCCGGCTGGAACGCCACGGGCGGGGCGTACTCCTCCACCACGCCGGAGGACGGCGGCGTCACGATCCTCAGCAAGTGGCCGATCCTGCGCAAGGAGCAGTACGTCTACAAGGACGCCTGCGGCGCCGACTGGTGGTCCAACAAGGGCTTCGCGTACGTCGTCCTGGACGTGAACGGCAGCCGGGTGCACGTGGTCGGCACGCACGCCCAGTCGACCGACCCGGGGTGCGACCCCGGTGAGGCGGTCGCCATGCGCAGCCGGCAGTTCCGGGCGATCGACGCGTTCCTGGACGCCAAGAACATCCCCGCGGGCGAACAGGTGCTGGTGGCGGGCGACTTCAACGTCGACTCGCGCAGCTCCGAGTACGCCTCGATGCTCGCGGACGGCGGCCTGGTGGGCGCCGACGCGCGCACCGGGCACCCGTACTCCTTCGACACGCAGGAGAACTCCATCGCCCACGAGCGCTACCCGAACGACCCGCGCGAGGACCTCGACCACGTCCTGCACCGGGCGGGGCACGCCCGCCCGGCGGTGTGGAAGAACGACGTCATCAAGGAACAGAGCGCGCCCTGGACGGTGTCGAGCTGGGGTACGTCCTACACGTACACCAACCTCTCCGACCACTACCCGGTGACCGGCTTCACGGGCTGAGCGCTTCTGAGGGCGTCGAGCCGCTGCACCTCCTCGCCGGTGAGGTGCAGCGCGCCGGCCGCCACGTTCTGAGCCAGGTGCGCGGGGTTGCCGGTGCCGGGGATGGCCAGCACGTGCGGGCCCCGGCTCAGCGTCCAGGCCAGCCGGACCTGGGCAGGGCTCGCTCCGTGCGCCTCGGCGATCTCGCGGACGGCCTCGTCGTGGGCGGTGGTCGCGCCGCGCGGGCCGACCGCGCCGGCGATGGCGTAGAACGGCACGAAGGCGATGCCCTGTTCGCCGCAGATCCGCGGCAACTCCTCGGTGAGCGGGTCGACATGGTCGAGCGCGTACCTGTTCTGCACGCTCACCACCGGCGCGACGGCCTGCGCCTCGGCCAGGTGCCGGGGTTCGACGTCGGACAGGCCGAGATGGCGGATCAGGCCGACCTCGCGCAGTTCGGCGAGGGCGCCGAAGTGCTCGGCCACCGACTCCTGGCCCATCCGGCGCAGATAGACCAGGTCGAGGTGGTCGCGGCCGAGCTGGCGCAGGTTCTCCTCGACATGGCCACGCAGTTCCTCCGGGCGGGCCGAAGTGCCCCACTCCCCCGCGTAGTTGCGGAAAGGCCCGACCTTGGTCGCGATCAGCAGGTCGTCGGCGTACGGCGACAGGGCGCTGTTGATCAGCTCGTTCGCCGAGCGCAGCCGCGAGAAGTAGAACGCGGCCGTGTCGATGTGGTCCACGCCGAACTCGACGGCCCTGCGCAGGACGGCGATCGCCCGGTCGCGGTCGCTCGGGGTGCCGTGGTGGAAGGCGGCGCTGCCGGTCAGGCGCATCGCGCCGAAGCCGATGCGGTGGACGGTCAGGTCGCCGAGGGTCCAGGTGCCCGCGGCGGCCGCGGTGATCTCGCTGGTCATCAGCGGAGTCTCGCACGGACCTGGTCAACGGCCCTGCGTCGGACAGCAGTTCGACTACGGGCCCATCACGAATGACGTCAGGGGCGGCCGTCGCGGGCGGTGGTGCTCCTACCGTGAGGCGTGGCCGATGTGAGGCAGTTCCTGCGCAGGGTGCTCGCGGTGTGCGTGAGCGGGGTGGCGGTCGCCGGGTGTTTCGCTCCGCAGCCGCCGGACTTCGGGGACGGCGAGTCGATGCCCGAGGAGGTGTTCCGGGTGCCGGTGCCGGTACGGCCCGGGGCCGACGGCACCTGGGCGCTGCGCGACGCGGACCTGCTCGGTGAGGGCCGTACCGTGGTGCGGCTCGGCGCCGACGGGTCGATGCTGTGGCGGCTGCGACTCCCGGACGACCTCGCCCTGACCTCCCGTACGCCCGGCGATCCGCACTCCGCGCTCTCCCCGTCCGTGCTGGTCGGCGGACGGCCCGGGCGCTCCGGCCCCGCGTCGGTCGCGGGCCTGGACGTCGAGCGCGGGACACTGACCTGGCGGCAGGCCCTGCCGGCCGGCAGCCGCGTCTTCCTCTACGGCGGCGTGGTGGTCACGGCCGTCTGCGCGGGGTCCGAGTCCTGCCGTCTGACCGGGCTGCAGGACCGGTCCGGGCAGCGCCTGTGGTCGCGCACGGTGCCCGGGCGGGTGCTGGACGGCTGCCGGGCCGACGCGCTCGGCGGGGAACCGGCCGAGCGCTGTCTGCCGCATGTGGTGACTCCCTCCCGTGTCGGCGCTGTCGACCCGGAGAACGGCTTGCTGCACTGGGCGGAAGGGGTGCGGCTCCCGGCGGGCGCGGTCGTCGACCGGATCGCCCTGGCCGGCGAGCGGACGGTTCTGGTCACCGCACCCGCCGAGGGCACCTGCCGCAGCCTCGCCGTCGGCGGCTCGACGTACTACGACCGCGGCTGGCGGACGGCGTTCGTGTGGGACCAGCCGCAGGCACGCCGCGACCCGCGCACCGGCTGCCGCTGGGACCGGCGTCTCCCGCTCGTCGTCGGACACATGCTGGCCCTGCCCGACGCACGGGGGGCCCGCGTGATGGAGCCCTCCCTGGGACCGCTGCGCCGGACCCATCGGCTGGCACCCGGCGAGTACCTGCTCGGCAACGGCTTCCCCCGGGAGATCGTGCGCGCCGCCGGCCGCCCCGACCGTCTGCTGTTCCCCTCCACGATCCCCGCCTACGACCGCCCCCGCCCCAAGGGGCTCGGCCCGGCCGCGCAGCACGTGACCGGCGACTTCTGGCAGGACGGCACCCGCCTCGCCCTCCTCTCCTACGACGGTCGGGTGCGCTGGGAGACCCGCTCGGCCTGCCGGGCCCGGCCCACCGCCGTCAAGGCCGGCCCGGTCACCTACTGCGACGGCACGGAACTGGTCCGGCTGGGCCCGGCGTGAGGGTCGCCCCTTTGTCGACGTCCCTTTGTCGACGTCCCTTGATCGACGTCCCTTTCGACGTCCCTTTGTCGACACCGCGCCTGAGGAGAGCGGGACGGGGACCGTGTGCGGGGAAGGATCTCCTGTCCCGTCCGTGCCCGACCCGTCCGCTCCGGAGCTGCACGCCATGAACGTCTCCGTCGTCCTGTTCACCGCCGACCTCCGGATCCACGACCACCCGCCGCTGTGGGCAGCCCTGCGCGGCGGCGCCCGTGCGGTGGTGCCGCTGTTCGTGCGGGACCGGGCCGTGGCCGGGGCCGGTTTCGCCGCACCGAACCGGCTGGCGTTCCTCGCCGACTGCCTGCGCGATCTCGACGCGAGCCTGCGCACGCGGGGCGGCCGGCTCGTGGTGCGGTCAGGTGACCCGGTGGAGCAGGTGTGCCGGGTCGCCGTCGAGGCGGGGGCCGGCGAGGTGCACATGGCGGCCGACGTCAGCGCGTACGCCCAGCGCCGGGAGGGGCTGCTGCGGCGGGCCCTGGAGGCGGAGGGTGTACGGCTGCACGTGCACGACACGGTGACCGGGGCCGTGGCTCCCGGTGCGGTGACCCCGGCGGCCAAGGATCACTTCGCGGTCTTCACGCCGTACTTCCGCCGCTGGTCGCAGCAGCGGCCGCGCGACCCGCTCGGCGCGCCCCGCACCGTGCGGGTGCCGGACGGCGTCGGCTCGGAGGAGCCGCCCGCCCGCGCGGACGTCCCCGGGGTGTCGCCGGGGCCGGCCCGGGGCGGCGAGACGGAGGGCAGGAGACGGCTCACGGCGTGGCTGCGCGGCGGCCTCGGCGCGTACCAGGACCGGCACGACGACCTGGCGGGCGACGCCACCTCTCGGCTGTCCCCGCATCTGCACTTCGGCACGCTGTCCGCGGTCGAAGTCGTGCACCGGGCCCGCGCGGCGGGCGGCGCGGGCGCCGAGGCGTTCGTACGGCAGCTCGCCTGGCGCGACTTCCACCGGCAGGTCCTCGCGGCGCGCCCGGCCGCGGCCGGTGCCGACTACCGGTCCCGGCAGGACCACTGGCGTCCGGAGCGGGACGCGGGCGACGACGTCGAGGCGTGGCGGGAGGGCCGTACCGGCTACCCGGTCGTCGACGCGGCGATGCGGCAGCTGCGGCACGAGGGCTGGATGCACAACCGCGGCCGCCTGCTCACCGCGAGCTTCCTCACCAAGACCCTGTACGTGGACTGGCGGGTGGGCGCCCGGCACTTCCTGGACCTGCTGGTCGACGGGGACGTCGCCGCCAACCAGCTGAACTGGCAGTGGGTCGCGGGCACCGGCACCGACACCCGGCCCAACCGGGTCCTCAACCCCCTTGCGCAGGCACGGCGGTTCGACCCGGACGGGGACTATGTACGGCGCTGGGTGCGGGAGTTGGCCGAGGTCGAGGGGTCCGCGGTGCACGAGCCGTGGAAGCTGCCCGGCCGGAACCGGACCGCGCCGGCGTATCCCGACCCGATCGTCGGCCTGCCGGACGCGCTGGCCCGGTTCCGGCGGGCCCGTGGACTGGACCAGTCCTGAAGAGGTGCGGGGCGCCGGCCCAGGGGGCCGCCGCGCGGCCCGGGCGAGCCCACCTGTCCGCCATCTCTACACATAAAGGCGAAATAAGCGCAAAATGCAGATACGCGGCGCACGCCGCCACCGCACCGGACGCGGTCAGGCCTGTCAGTCGAAGGAGACTCATCATGGCCAACGTCTCGCACACCAGAGGTGATATCAGCACTCATCCCGACGCCCCCGAGATGCGGGAACGCTACGCCCGTATGCTCGGCGGCCGTGATGTGGCGCTCGTCGACGGACCGGTGTTCCTGCTCGGTCTGTACTGCGCCGTATCCCCGTGGATCGTCCACTACACCACCAGCCAGCCCGACCTGGTGCCGCACAACCTGATCATGGGCATCGCGATCGGCCTGCTGGCGCTGGGCTTCACCCGGGCCCCGGAGCGCATGTACGGCCTGAGCTGGGCCATGTGCGCGCTGGGCGTGTGGATGATCGTCTCACCGTGGATCGTCGGCGACAGCCCCGACGCGGGCGTGGTGCTGAACAACATCATCATCGGCGCCCTGGCCGTGATCCTCGGGCTGATGTGCGCCGCCACGGCTGCGAAGACTGTCCCCGCGCCGTAGGGGGCGGCCGGAAGGACGACCGAAGGGGCCGGTCCGCGGGCCGGCCCCTTCGCCTCAGCCCCCTACGCATCAGCGGCGGGCCCGCTCCAGCCGGGTCAGGGCGTGTAGACGTACGGCGTGGTCGTCGTCAGGGGGGCAAAGCCCAGGCGTTCCAGGATGGGGCGGCTCTGGTCGGAGGCGTCGACCTGGAGGTAGCGGTAGCCGCGGGACATCGCGGCGTGGGCGCGGTGGGCGACCAGGCTGCGGTAGATGCCGCGGCCGCGCCAGGCGGGGAGGGTGCCGCCGCCCCACAGCCCGGCGAAGCCGGTGCCGGGCACGAGTTCCATGCGGGCCGCGCTCACCGGCTCGTCCCCGGCCAGCGCGAGCACGGCGAGGATCGTGTCAGGGGTGGCGGCCAGTTGCGCGCGCATGCGGTGGCGCAGCCGGGAGCCGTCCGTGCCGAAGGCCTTCTCGTGCACGTCGACCACCAGGTCGATGCCGTGCGCGTCGGTGACGGGAACGACTCGGACTCCGTCGGGTTCCTGGGCGCTGAGGTCGAGTTCGGCGGCTTCGCCGATCATCAGCGTCTCGGTGGGCTCGGCGGTGAAGCCGGCCGCGAGGAGCCTGTCGCCGAGGTCGGCCGGCCGGTCGTGGGCGTACGCCTTCCACTCGAACTCATGGCCCAACCGGCGGAAATGGGCCACCTGTTCGGCGATCACCGCGTCGGCGTCGGAGCCGTCGAGGCCGGACCAGAGGATGCCGTTCCAGTCCAGCGGGCCGGCCACCTGGCGCACCACCCGCCCGGTCCGCTCGACGCGCGCGTCGGGGCCGTCGGGGCGCGCGTGCTCGCGCATCTCCCGGTCGTAGAGGGCGAGGGCTTCGGCATGATCCATGCGTGTCACTCCAGCATCTGACGTCCCGTGACGCAACAGATTTTCGAATCAGGAGCGGCAGGCCGAAAAAGCACCGGAAGAATATGCCGTCCCCCTCGCTTCACGCGTCCGGCGGCTGCTACCTTTCCGGCCATGCGGTTGCGAGGGGGGCGCCCGGTCTGGGCGGCATTTGTTTTCGGGGGAATGTTTCTCGTGATCTATTTCCCCGCGCACCATCTTTTTTATCGGCTGGTGATCGATCTTCTGGTTCTGTTCGCCGCCGGAATGCTGCTCCTGGCGGTCCGGAGCTGGTTCTCGCCGGCCGCGGCCATGGCGGGCCACCCTGGCCCGTCGGCGCCCATGGGGGGTTACGCCGGTGGTCCGCCTCCTCCGGTGCGCCGGCCGGTGCCTCCGGGTGCCGCGGCTGTGCCGCCGGTGGCACCCGGCTCGGCGGGCTTACCGGGCTTACCAGGCTCACCGGGTTCACCGGGTTCACGGGGCTTATCGGACTCACGGGGCTTGCCCCTCTCCGCGGGCCTGTCCGTCTCCACGGGCTCGCCCGTCGCGCCGGTCGCGCCCGGCGGACCCTCCCGCCCGCGGCCTCCCGCCCCGGCCCCGGCCGCGCCGCCCGGCGTCGGGAGCGTGCCCCGGTTCGGGCCCGGTTCCAAGGCCCAGCGTTTTCCCTGGCTGCTGCCGCTGCGCCCGGCCGCGTCCGGGGTCGCCGCGGACGAGGCGCGGCTGGGTGATCTCGTCGTACGGGCGGCGTCGGTGGTCGGCCCCGGCCATCGGTGTCAGGAGCCCGCCACCGCGCGGCAGGACGCCTACCGCATCGCGCGGGACGCCTCGGGCGAGTTTCTGCTGCTCGCCGTGGCCGACGGGGTGTCCAGCAGCAGCCACGCCGAACTCGGGGCGGCGGTGGCGGCCGCCACCGCGGTGAACGTGCTGCGGCAGCGGCTGGACGAGCCCGACCGGGCGGCGGGGCTGTCGGCGGTGGGCCTGTTCGAGGAGGCGGCCGCGGCGATGGAGCGGGAGGCCGCGCGGCGGGGGCTGCACCCGTCCGACGTGTGCGCGGTGCTGCTCGTCGCCGTCGTCCCCGCCCGGCCCACGGGTCCCTCCGGTGAGCGCACGGCGTGGGCGGCGTGGGTCGGTGACACCTCGCTGTGGCGGCTGGGCGAGCGGCGCTGGCACTACGCGGCAGGCGACCGCAAGGGCCCGAGCGGCGGCTACGAGTCCAACGCCGTCCTGCACACCCTGCCCGCCGACCCGCACGCCGCCCGCGAGGCGGAGGTCGAGCTGCGCGCCGGGGACGCGGTGTCGCTGGTGTCCGACGGGGTCGGCGACGGGCTCGCCGGGCTGGACGACCTCAACGCGTATCTGGCCGAGCGCTGGCGGCTGCCGCTGCCGGTCGCCGCGTACATCGACGACGTCGGCTACGACGCCGAACGGTTCCTGGACGACCGTACGGCGATCACCGTATGGGTCGAGCCGGGCGCCCCCGCGACCGCGCGGGACGGCGGCCCCGGCGGGTGGTCGAGATGACCGCGCGCCCTTCCGCATGGGCGCTGCCGCCGGTGACCCCGCTGACCGCCCTCGGCACGCTCGGGGAGCAGCTCGCGACGAACAACGGCCAGAGCTCCGAGGTCACCCGGATCGCCGGCCGCGGCAGCGGGCCCGACCTGCTGTTCAAGCGCTACAAGAAGCCCCTCGACGACGCCGACGCCCAGCGGCTGGACCGGCTCGTGGCCTTCGGCCGCTCCGCCGCCGACGCCGGACGCCCCGCCCGTGAGGTGCTGCTGCGCCGCACGTCCTGGCCGGTGGCCCGGGTCACCGACCCGACGTCCGCGACCGTCGGCTGTCTGATTCCGCTCGCCCCGGACGCCTACCGCGTGCCCGGCGGCGGCTTCCGGGAGATCGACCTGCTGGCGCGGCCCGACGGCCGGATGGCCCGGGGCGGCACACCGCCGACGCCCGCGCAGCGGCTCGCCGTGTGCCGCTCGCTGGTGGGCGTCGCCGCCGCGCTGGAGCAGCGCAGGCTCGTCTACTCGGACTGGAACTACGCCAACGCCTTCTGGAGCCCGGTCGACTGGTCCGTCTTCCTGATCGACATGGACGGCTGTGCGCAGGACTCCGGGCCGGACATCCACCAGCCCGGCTGGGAGGACCCGCTGGCCGGTACCGGCGCGCCCGCCGACCCGTACACCGACCGCTACCGGGTCGCCCTGCTGGCGGGCCGCTGTCTGACCGGCACCCGCCCCCTCGCCGAGCTGCTGCACACGCTGGCCGCGCCGCCGCCGGGGGTTCCGCGGGAGGCGGCGCAGCTGCTGCTGGACATGCTGTGGGCGGATCAGCGCCGGGCCAGGCCGCGGGCCTCGGTCCTGCTCGCGGCGCTGCAGGACGGGCCGGTGGTCCGGTTCGCCGTGACCCGCTCCCCGCTGCCCGCCCGGCCCGCGGCCTCGCGCCCCGCCACGACGCAGCCCCGCCCCACCGCGCTGACCCGGCCCGCCGCACCCGGCAGGCCGCCCCGCCCCGGCGGTCCGCCCGCGCCCGGCACGCCGCAGCAGGACAAAGCGGCGGCCTGGCAGGTCGCGGCGCTCGTCGCCTTCATCGCCCTGCTCGTGCTCCTCGTGGTCCTGGCGCAGTGAGACGCCCGACCCGACCGGCACGCGCGCATCGACAAGCAGATCGGAAAAAGGACGCTCATGGACTTTCCTCACGACGCGGTTCCCGGATCGGGTGCAGATATCTATCGGCTGCAGCAGAAATGCCTGCCGACCTATCTCGTGATCGACGCGTCGACGTCGATGAAGCCGCACGAGAGCACGCTGAATCGGACCCTCGCGCAACTGCACGCCACGATTTCCGAGAGCCCCCGGGTATCGGAATTCGCACACATGTCTCTGATCGCTTTCTCCACCGAAGCGCATCTGATCATCGAAATGACCGACCTCGACCGGATCGAGGTGATGCCGGAAGTCGTGTGCAACGGCCTCACCAACTATTCCGCGGCCTTCGACCTGGTGCGCAGCCGCATCGAGACGGACGTGGACGACCTGCGCGCGCAGGGCATGGCCGTGCTGCGTCCGGTGATGTTCCTGCTCACCGACGGCGCCCCGACCGACGAACACTGGCACGACGCCTTCCGCCGGCTCGTCGACCGGTCCTGGAACCGCTACCCGCACGTCATCAGCTACGGCTTCGGGGCGGCCAACCCCGATGTGCTCGGCAAGGTCGCCACCAAGGCGGCGTTCCTCGCCGAGGCGGGCGTCGACCAGGACCGGGCGCTGCTCGAAGCGCTGGGGAGCCTGCTCAACTCGCTGGTCGCCTCCTCGCGGGCCGGTGAGATGCAGATCCCGCGGCACGCGCCCGGGTTCACCGAGCAGCCGGTGAGCTCGGAGTATCTGACCGTGTCGGCGGAGTACATGGACTAGGCCGATGTCCGCCCGCCACTCGGTCCGTTCGCAGAACCGGCTTCTGTTCCTCGCCACCGCCCTGGTCGCCGTGGCGGCCCTGCTGCGCCTGGTGTCCCCGGACGGCGGGACGGAGCCGGAGGGGACGCCCGGGCCCGGGCCGAGGTCCGCCACGGCGGCGCCGTCCGAGCGGCCCGCCGACCCGGCCCCGACCCGCTCGCACCGCCCTTCGCCCGACCGTTCCCGGACCGACCCGCCACCCCCCGCGCACCGGCCGGACCCGGCCACCACCACACCCAAGTCCGGTACGTCGCCGTCGCGTTCGTACCCGGACCCGCCCCAGCTGCCGCCGGTGCACCATGAACCGGACCGGCAGTGACGGGCCCGAAACCCACAGCACGTTCCGGCGTGCCGAGCAGAGAACGACACCCATGACCCGTCCGACGCTCCGGTGCCCACGCTGCGGCGCCGACAACGACCCCAACTACACCGCGTGCGTGCGCTGCGGCAGCGTGCGCGTCTTCGACCCGGGCGCGAGCTCGGGACAGGGTTCGGCCTCGTCCGGCAGGGGCTCGGGCTCAGGCACGGCCTCTGCTTCGGGCTCGGGCACAGCCTCTGCTTCGGGCTCGGGCTCCGGCTCAGGCTCAGCCTCTGGTTCGGGCTCGGGCTCCGGCTCAGGCACGGCCCCTGGTTCGGGCTCGGGCTCCGGCTCCGGCTCCGGTTCGCGCACGGGTTCGCCCCCGGCCGCCGCGAAGCCGGCCCCGCCCCGGTGGACGCCGCCGCCCACCGTCCCGGCTCCCGCAGCCGCGCCGGCCCGGACGGCTTCGCCCTCGCCCGCGCAGGCGCCCTCACCGGGCCCGGCGCCTTCACCCGCTCCGGTCGGTTCGGGCGCCCCGGCGCCCGCTCCGCGTTTCGCGCGGGACGTGACCCGGTATCTGTGCACGGCCGTCCACACGGACACCGCGTTCGCCCGGCGGGCCGTGGAGGAGATCATCGAGGAACCGCGGCGGGCCGTGGCCACCTCGCCCGGCGTGGACCTCGGCTGTGTCCTCAAGCACGCGCTGGCGGCCCGCCGCCGGCAGGTGCGGCGGGACGTGATCCTCAGCGTGCTGCTGCTGGTCGTCCTGGTCGCGGCGGGACCCACCGCCGGGCTCAGCCTCCTCCTCGGGGTCCTCGTGGCCTGGGTGATCGTCGCCGTGGACTCGCTGGCGGTGCACTACGGCGTGGTCGCCCGGCAGTTGAAGCGGGAGAACTTCGACCACACCCGCGCCCCGCAGCCCCTGTCCGCCGAGAACCGGCGCCGCGTCCAGGAGATCGAGCGGCGCGACCGCGGCAACGTCGTGGTCTTCTCGCAGTACGCGCCCTTCATCGGCTACGGCCAGGAGATGAGCACCTGGTCGTTCCCGCTGAACACCGAACGCCCCATGGAGGGCAAGCGGGTGCGCCCCTTCACGGTCCACGACCTCAACGACCATCTGCGCCTGCGCATAGGCGAGTTGAAGCTGCCCGGCGTCAACATCGAGGATCTGCTGCTGGTCAACGGGCAGGACCTGCTGTACGGCGTGGACGACCGCACCCGCGGTGAGCTGCTGCCCGACACCGCCGGGCCGCCGCGGGAGAAGGTCACCGACCCGCTGATGCGCGATCTGCGCGAGGACGGCAGGGGCCGGGCGCGTCCCTATCTGGCGATCCGGGTGACCGGCTGGAGCGGCGAGCTGGTGAGCACGCTGTTCCTGCGGTTCGCCCTGCTGTCCGACCGCAGGATGCTGTTCGTCGAGGGCAGCAGCGCGCTGCTGGCGCCGGTGCGGGAGCAGTACCGCATCGCCGACCGGCTGCTGAGCACGCCGACCCTGCGCCATTGGTGGTCGCTGGTGGGTCGGGCCGGGGTGCGCGCGGGCGTGCTGATGTTCTCGGCGCCCTTCTCGGTCGCGGCGGGGGTGTTCTCGCCGTTCTTCGAGTTCCGCAAGCAGCGGCGGCAGGCGCGGGAGATCCGCCACCGTTCCTTCAACTACGGGGCGTCCTTCAGCATCCGTGACGCCGCGAGCGACCAGCACTACTACCGCTACTTCCAGCAGCTGGACCGGGAGTTGTACGCCAAGACGGTCGAACACCGGGTGCTGGACGCGCTGGTGGAGTTCCTGGAGGACCACGACATCGACTCGAGCGAACTCGTCCAGCGGCAGACGACCATCTACAACACGGGCCTGTACGCGGGCGGCAACGTGACGCTGAACAGCTCCGCGGTGGGCGTCGGCGGCAGCATCGCCCGGGTCTTCCAGCGCGGCCAGTCCGGTGGCTCGGGCGCCCGGGCGGCCCAGTCCGCCCCGGCGCCGGTCCCGCCCGCGCCCGCGGCACCCAGAGGAAGGTGACGACATGTCGGAGCACCACAACCCCGGTCCGGGCAACAGCGGCATCACCGTCGGCGGCGACTTCAGCATGAGCGACAGCGCGGTCGCGGTGAACCGCTCCTCGGCCACGGTGAACTCCGCCGCCCCGGCCGACCGCGCGGCCGCCGTCGAGGAGCTGCGCAGCGCCGCCCGGCTGCTGGTGGAGCACCTGCGCGAGCACCGGGAGGCCTACGAGGACGGCGACGACCTCGTCGAGACCGCCGAGCTGGTCGAGGAGGAGCTGGCCCTGGAGGAGCCCCGCCGCACCCGCCTCCTGCGCTGGCTCGGCTCCCTCGCCCCGGCCGTGGCCGGCAGCGCCGCGGTCGCGGCGGACGTGGCCGCGATCCAGGAGAGCGTGGCCGGGCTGTTCTGAGCCTGCCGTACAACGGGCCCCGGGACTCTCGCGAGGAGACCGGGGCCCGGACGAGCCCGCTCCGCATCTTGACGTACGCCCGCGACGCGCGCAAAGTCGTACATATACGGCGTAAACATACTCCGTCTACGTACAGCGCACCCTCAGGAGCGTCGCCATGACGCGCACCGAGCCACGCGGCAGCCGAGCCCCTTCCCTCCGGGAGCCGGGCCGGCGCCGGGTGTCCGCGGGCATCGGGTGCGCGCACCGCTTCCTCCCCGCTCCGCCGACGCGCCGGCTGTGCCCCGACCGCGCGATCCCCGCTCTGCCGTTCGCGTCCGTCGTGACCGGCGCGCCCCCGGAGTCCACCGCGGCCACCTCGCGGACAGCCCGGGGACGGCTGCCCCGCGAGGTGGCCCCGCCGGGCCGGTGACCACCGTGGACCCCAGGACGTCGTACGACGGGCCCCGGACGGCGAGCGCGCCGTCCACCCCGTCGACGGTCCTCGTCACCGGCGGCGCCGGGTTCGTCGGCAGCCACGCCTGTGTCGATCTGCTCGACCACGGCTACGAGGTGATCGTCGTCGACGACTACTCCAACAGCACCCCCCAGGTCCTCACCCGGGTGGAACGGATCGCCGGCCGCTTCGTCGGCGCGGTCTACGAACTGGACATCCGTGATCGGCACGCCCTCTCGGCCGTCTTCGACCGACACTCCGTGGACGCCGTCGTGCACCTCGCCGCGCACAAGGCCGTGGGCGAGTCGACACGGATGCCCGTGCCCTACTACGACACCAACGTCGGTGGCACCACGTCCCTGCTGTCCGCCATGTACGAGCACCACGTCCGCCACCTGGTCTTCTCGTCCTCGTGCGCGGTCTACGGCGACGCGGGCGGCGGCCCGCTCGACGAGTCGACGCCCGCCCGCCCCACCAACCCCTACGCGTCCTCCAAATGGCTGTGCGAGCGCATCCTCGGCGACGTCTGCCGCCACTGGCCCGGCTTCGTGGTGCTGTGCCTGCGCCACTCCAACCCGGTCGGCGCCCATCCCAGCGGACTGCTCGGCGAGGACCCGGCCGGCACGCCCCACAACCTCATGCCCTGCGTCGCCCAGGTCGCGGTCGGCCGGCACGAGCGGCTGCGCGTGTTCGGCGGCGACTACCCCACCCCGGACGGCACCGCCGTACGCGACTATCTGCACGTCATGGACATGGCGGAAGCGCACCGCGTGGCCCTGGACCATCTCGCCGACGAGTCCGGCATGCGGGTGTTCAACCTCGCCACCGGCACCGGCAGCTCGGTGCTGGACGTGGTCACCGCGTTCCGCTCGGCGTGCGGCCGGGCGATCCCGCTCGAGATCGTCGGCCGCCGCCCCGGCGACGTGCCCGAGCTGGTCGCGGACGCGAGCGCGGTGACCCGGGCCTGGGGCTGGCGCCCCACCCGGGACCTGGCCGCGATGTGCCGCGACAGCTGGCACTTCCAGCGGCTCAACCCGCACGGCTACGCCGGTTCGGCCCGGCGCCCCGGCAAGGAGGAGTGACGTCATGCGGTGCGTGTGGCACGGCGGCGAGCGCGCGGCCCCGGCCTGTCGCAGCGGGCCCTGATCGCGTACGAGATGCAGGCGCGGAGCGGCGATGCCTACGATCGAGATCCGCCCGGACCACGCAGACGGCCCGGCGCCCTCCCCTCGGAGGAGGCGACCGCTCTTGGTGCCGCCCCAGCGGCTCATGGCCGCACATCTGACGCTCGTCTGCGCCGTCACGGCCGTCTACCTCACCGTGCCCGCCACCCGGGCACCGCTGTGGGCCGTGATCGGACTGGCCGGCGTGGCGGCGGTGCTCACCGGCACCCGCGTCCACCGGCCCGCCCATGCCTGGCCCTGGTGGGTGCTGGCCGGCGGGCTGCTGATGTTCGTCACCGGAGACACGTACTACAACGTGCTGGAGCAGTACTTCGACGCCTCCAACCCGTTCCCCTCCCCCGCGGACGCCTGCTATCTGATCACCTATCCCCTCTTCGCGATCGGCCTGGCCGGACTGGTGCGCTACCGCTGGTCCGGGCACGACCTGCCCAGCCTGCTGGACGCGCTGATCGTCACCGCGGGCCTGGCCCTGCCGGTGTGGGTGTACCTGGTGCAGCCGCAGTCGGAGGTGGAGGGCATGAGCTGGGAGCAGCGGGCGATCAGCGTCGCCTATCCCCTCGGGGACGTGCTGGTGCTCGCGCTGCTGGCCCAGTTGCTGATCCGCAGCCCGCAGTCCGGGTCCAACCGCTCGCTGCAGCTGCTCGCCCTGGGCACGGCCACCCTCCTGGGCTTCGACATCGCGTACGGCATCCTGCAGCTGAACTCGATGTGGCAGGTCGGCACGGCGCTGGACGCCGGGTGGATCGTCTTCTACACCGCCTGGGGCCTGGCCGCGCTGCACCCGTCCATGGCCGAGCTGACCGCTCCGGAGCCGCGCCGCGAGTCGCTGCTGCCGCTGCCGCGCCGGCTGGTGCTGCTCGCCGCGACCACGCTGATCGCACCGGCCGTGCTGCTGATCGAGGGGCTGGGCGACCGGCCCCGGCACGCGTCCGTCATCGCCGCGTTCTCCGGTGTGTTGTTCCTGCTGGTCATCCTGCGGCTCGCCGGGATGGTGGTGGCGCACCGCAGGGCCGTCGCCCGCGAGCACGCCCTGCGCGGGGCGGCCGCCTCCCTGGTCTCGGCGATACGGCACCAGGAGGTGGCCCGTTCCTGCGAGGGGGCGGTGGACACGCTGCTGGGCCCGGACGTGCGCCACCGCACCCTGCTGCTGTCCGCGCAGCGCGCCGCCGAGCTGGGCCTGCGGGCACCGCGGCTGCTGCGGCCCGACGGGCTCGGACCGCACCTCGCCGACCAGTTGGCCGGTCTCGAGGCCGCGCTGGTGTGCCCGCTGACACCGCGCGAGCGGGCCGCCGACCAGACGCACGGCGTCCTGCTGGTCGCTGGCCCGACCCGGCAGCTCAACGAGACCCGCAGGTCCTTGGAGATCCTCGCCTCGCACGCCGGCCTGGCCCTGGAGCGGGTCCAGTTGCGCGAGGAGGTGGTCCGCCAGGAGAGCGAGGCCTATTTCCGCACCCTGGTGCGCAACACCTCCGACGTCATCCTGATCCTGGAGGACGACGACCGGATCCGGTACGCCAGCCCGTCGGCGCAGTCCGTGTTCGGCACCACCGACCTCATCGGCCGGGCCCTGCCCGACCTGCTGGACCCGCGCGACCGGGGACGCGCCGCCCGGCAACTGACGGCCGTACGGGAGAGCGGGCCGCGCCACGCCCATGACCACTGGTGGGTGCGGCGCGGGGAGGCCCGTGTCGAGGTGGAGGTGCGGTGCAGCGACTTCCGCGCCGAGAGCACCGTGAGCGGCCTGGTCATCACGCTGCGGGACGTCACCGAGCAGCGCCGCCTGGAGCACGAGCTGACCCAGCGCGCCTTCCACGACTCGCTGACCGGTCTGCCGAACCGGACGCTGCTGATGGAGCGCATCGAGCGCGCCCTGCTGCGGTCGCGCCGCGAATCGACGCTGACCTGTCTGCTCTTCATCGACCTGGACGACTTCAAGCTGGTCAACGACACGATGGGGCACTCCGCGGGCGACCATCTGCTGGTCGCCGTGGCGGGCCGGCTCGCCCGCACGCTGCGCCGTACGGACACCGCGGCGCGCCTGGGCGGCGACGAGTTCGCGGTGCTGATGGAGGACGCCCGCCGGCCCCTGGACGCCGAACTGCTGGCGGCGCAGGTGGTGCAGACCCTCAGCCGGCCCTTCGACCTGGCCGACGAGAAGGTGACCGTGTCCGCCAGCATCGGCGTGGCCACGGCCGACGACAGCACCGGCGCGGAGGAACTGCTCGGCCATGCCGATCTCGCGCTGTACGCGGCGAAGGCGGCCGGCAAGCGGCAGTGGCGGCGCTTCCAGCCGATGCTGCACACCCGCATGGTCGAGCGGCACGACCTGCAGAGCAGGCTCGCCCAGGCCGTGGCCGGGCGGGAGTTCACCCTGCGCTACCAGCCGGTGGTGGACATCACCGCGGGCGAGGTGGTCGGCTTCGAGGCGCTGGTGCGCTGGCCCTACCCCGCGCACCGGCCGGTCGCCCCGGAGCAGTTCATCACCCTGGCCGAGGAGACCGGGGACATCGCGGTGCTGGGCTCGTGGGTGCTGCAGAACGCCGTCCACGACATCGCCGGGCTGCAGCGGCTGCCCGGGCCGGCCGTACCGCCGTACGTCAGTGTGAACGTCTCCGCACGGCAGTTCCGCGACATCGGCTTCCTGGACCAGGTGGCGCAGGCCCTGCGCACACCGGGGCTCGCGCCGGGCTCGCTGCAGCTGGAGCTGACCGAGACCGTGCTACTGCGCCGGGACGCGCAGATCCAGTCGGTGCTGGCCTCGCTGAAGGAGCTGGGGGTGCACATCGCGGTCGACGACTTCGGCACCGGCTTCTCCTCGCTGCGCTATCTGCGGGACTTCCCCATCGACGTGCTGAAGATCGACAAGACGTTCATCGACGACCTCACCCGCGACGCCCAGCAGGTCGCCCTGGTCGAGGGCATCGTCCGGATCGCCGACACCCTGGGCCTTCAGGTGATCGCCGAGGGGATCGAGGACACGGAGCAGCGGGATCTGCTGGCGAACATGGGCTGCCGGTTCGGGCAGGGTTTCCTGTTCGCGCGGCCGATGACGGTGGAGCAGAGCGAACGGGTGCTGCGCGACGGCAACGGCACCCGGATCGCCCCGCCCGCCCCGGCCACGCCCGCCACCCTCGCCGTACCCGGGTCCGTCCCGGCGCCCGTCCCCGGCGCCCCCGCCGACGCGGGCGCCCCCTCGCGGCCGGCGGCCCGCTGGGCCGGTCTGGAGCATCTGCGGCGCACCAGCCCGATGAGCGACGCGGTCCTGGACGAGGTGCGCGGCCGGCACATCCGCAGCGGCGACCAGTGGCTGATCGACTACGCCTCCTGCAACTACCTCGGCTTCGACTGGGAGCCGGAGATCATCGCGGCGGTCGAGCCGGCGGTGCGCCGCTGGGGCACCCATCCGAGCTGGTCGCGCCTGCTGGGCAGCCCGAGTCTGTACCCGCAGATCGAGGAGCGGCTGACGGAACTGCTCGGCGCCCCGGACTCGCTGCTGCTGCCGACGATCACACTGATCCACTCCTCCGTCATCCCGGTCCTCGCCGAACAGGGCAGCGTGTTCGTGGAGGCGACCGCACACAAGACGATCTACGACGGCTGTGTCGCGGCCCGTTCCCAGGGCGCCTCGCTGCGCCGCTTCCACGCCGAGCGGATCGACGAGCTGGACGCGCTGCTGTCGGCCGCGCCCTCGGGCACGCCCCGGCTGGTGTGCCTGGACGGCGTCAACAGCATGAGCGGCAACATCCCCGACCTGCCGGCGCTCGCCGACGTGTGCCGTTCCCGGGGGGCCACGCTGTACGTCGACGACGCGCACGGCTTCGGTGTGATCGGCGAGCGCGGGCCCGGCGAGCTGTGCCCGTACGGCTCGCGCGGCAACAGCGTGGTGCGGCACACCGGGGAGTCGTACGAGGGGATGGTGCTGGTCGGCGGCTTCTCCAAGGCGTACTCGTCGCTGCTGGCGTTCCTGGCGCTGCCGACCGCGCTGAAGAACCGGCTGAAGACGGCGGCGGGGCCGTATCTGTACTCGGGTCCCTCCCCTACGGCGTCGCTGGCGACGGCGCTGGCCGGGCTGGACGTCAACGAGCGGCGCGGCGATGTGATCCGGGCCGACCTGTACCGCAAGACGGCGCGAGTACTGGACCACTTGGACCGGCTCGGGGTGGTCACGCTCAACCACGACCGGCTGCCGATCCTGGAGGTGCCGCTGGCCGACGCGGAGGACCTCGACGCGGTCGGCGCGTTCCTGTGGGATGCGGGCATCTATGTGACGCTGGCCGCGTATCCGCTGGTGCCGCGGGACCGGGTGGGGTTCCGCGTCCAGATCACCGCGCTGAACTCGGACGCCGACATCGAGCGGCTCAACGACACGCTGACCCGGCTGAGGGAGCGCTTTCCGCTGCGGACGAGGGCTTGAGAGGGCTGGGCCATGACGACACACGGGACGCCCGGGCCCCGTACGACCCACAACGACGACGTCGACTGGGACCGCTGGCCGGTGGCGGACTACCTCGCCGAGAACTACCGGGAGCTGCACCCCTCGGACGCCGCGGTCATCGCCCATCACTCGGCCTTCTTCCGCGGTCTGCCGCGCGGGAGCGTGGCCCGCTCGGTGGAGTTCGGCGCGGGCCCGAACCTGTATCCGCTGATCCTCGCGTCGGGCGCGTGCCGGCGGATCGAGGCGGTGGAGACGGGCGCGAGCAACGTCGCCTATCTGGAGCGGCAGATCCTGTGCGCGCCGGACGCGAGCTGGCAGCCGTTCCACCGGCTGTGCCGGGAGCTGAACCCGGACGTCCCGGCGACCCTCGCGGCCGCACTGGCGGGAGTGACCGTGGTCCACACCGACGTACGGGAGCTGGAGCCGGGCGCGTACGGGCTGGCGTCGATGCATTTCGTGGCGGAGGGCGCGACCGAGGACTACGCCGAGTTCGCCGAGTTCTGCGGGCTGTTCGTGCGGTGTGTGGCGCCCGGCGGGTACCTGGTGGCCGCGTTCATGGAGAACATGCCGACCTACCGCATCGGGCCCGCCTCGCGCTGGCCGGGCTGTCCGGTCGACCCGGACGTGGTGACGGAGGTGTTCGCGCCGCTGACCGGGGAGCTGTCGGTGACCCGGATCGACGCCGATCCGACCCTGCCGGACTACGGTGACACCGGGATGGTGCTGCTCACCGGAACGGCGGCGGAGCGTCCCTGAGGGCGAACGCCGTCCCGATCAGCGCCACATGGCTGAACGCCAGTGGGGCGTTGCCTAGCTGGCGCCCAGCGGCGGGGTCCCACTGCGCGGCGAGCAGACCGACGTCGTTGCGGATGGCGAGGACCCGCTCGAAGGCGTCGCGGGCGCGGCCGGTCTCGCCGAGCGCGGCGAGGGCGTCGGCGTACCACAGCGAGCAGGCCACCGACGTGCCCTCCTCACCGTCGTCGGGGGTGTGGCGGCGCAGGAAGCCGTCGTGCTCCAGGGCCCCCAGGGCGTGCACGGTGTCCCGCATCCGGGGGTCGCCGGCGGGCAGGAAGCCCAGCGCGGGCAGCAGCAGCGCGGAGGCGTCGAGGCGTTCGCTGCCGTAAGCCTGCACGAAGGAGCGCAGACCGCCGTGCCAACCCTGGCGGCACACCTGCGCGCGCACCTGGTCCCGCATGACCCGCCAGCCGTCCGGCACCTCGGCGCCGAGCAGCGCCCCGAGCGCGAGGGCCCGGTCCGCGGCGACCCAGGCCATGACCTTGGAGTGGACGAACTGGCGGGCCGGGCCGCGGGTCTGCCACAGGCCCTGGTCGGGTTCGTGCCAGTGCGCCTGGAGGTGGCCCATCAGCGACTTGACCAGGCTCCACACATGCGGGGGCACCTCGATCCCGGCGCGCAGGGAGAGACAGAGCGTGGCCATGATCTCGCCGATCTCGCCCTGGACGCCGAGGGCGCCCCGGCCCGGGGCGGCGGTGCCGAACCGCACGGGTGTCGAGCCCTCGTACCCGGACAGCCAGGGCGCCTCGGTCTCCGGCAGCAGGCGCTGGCCGCCGACGCCGTAGACGGTCTGGAGGTGGGCAGGGTCGCCGGCGACGGCGCGCACCAGCCAGCCGAGCCAGGCGCCGGCCTCCTCGCGGTAGCCGCTGCGCAGCAGGCAGGACAGGGTGAAGGCGGAGTCGCGCAGCCAGCAGAAGCGGTGGTCCCAGTTGCGCTCGCCGCCGATGCGCTCGGGCAGGGACGTGGTGGGCGCGGCGACGATCCCGCCGGTGGGGGCGTAGGTGAGGGCCTTGAGGGTGATCAGCGAGCGCATCACGGCGTCCCGCCACGGTCCCTGGTAGCGGCACTGGGCGGCCCAGTGCCGCCAGAAGTCGCGGGTCTCCTTCAGCGCGGTGTCGGCGGGCACGCACAGCGCACCGGGTGCGCCGGTGCGGTGCGAGGGCGTCCAGGCGAGGGTGAGGGCGAGGCGGCGGCCGGCGGCGACGGTGAAGTCGGCGACGGTGGTGCCGTCCTCGCCGAGGTCGGCGGCGGGCCCGTCGGTGCCCAGCCACACGGCGTCGGGTCCGGCGACGGCGACCTGACAGCGCTCGGCGTCGCTGCGGGTCCAGGGCACGACCCGCCCCTGATGGAAGCGGAGCCGGAGTTCGCTGCGCACGGTCACCGTGCCGGTCACGCCCTCGACGATCCGTACGAGGCAGGGGAACTGGGCGCGCGGCGGCATGAAGTCCGTGACGCGGACGCTGCCGGAGTCGGTCTCCCACTCGGTGTCCAGGACGAGGGTGTCGCGCCGGTAGCCGCGGCGGGTACAGGGGCCCGAGGTGCCGCGCGGGGCTATGCGCCAGAAGCCGTTGTCGGCGGTGCCGAGGAGCGCGGCGAGGCAGGCGGGCGAGTCGAACCGCGGCAGGCACAGCCAGTCCACCGACCCGTCCCGCCCGAGCATCGCGGCGGTCTCCAGGTCGCTGAGGAGGGCGTAGTCCTCGATGAGACTGCTCATGATCGAAGGTCACGCCGTCCTGCACTTCGCCGTACTTCCAGCCTACGACGGCGGGTGCGGGGGCGCCCGGTGTGCGGGGGCCGGTCGGTGTGCGGGGCCCGGTCGGTGTGCGGGGGCCGGTCGACGTCCCGGACGGCCCCACCGGGCGGGGGCCGGTGGGGCCGTCCGGGACGGTCGGCGGGCGGTCGGTCCGTCGGCCGGCGGCGGTCAGTCCGTCGGCCGACAGGTGGTCAGTCCACCGGCCGACAGGTGGTCAGTCCACCGGCCGACAGGTGGTCAGTCCACCGGCCGACAGGTGGTCAGTCCGCCAGCCGACGGCGGTCACTCCGTCGGCCGACAGGCGGTCAGTCCGTCGGCCGGCGGCGGAATCCGCGGTGCAGGGCGAGGCCGCCGAGGAGGAGTGCGGCGCTGCCGGCCGCGGCGGGCAGGATGGCGTCGGTGCCGGTGTGGGCGAGCGCGGCGTGCGCGGGCGGGGCGGACACCTCGTGGAGGGGCGGCGGGGTGTCGGGCCGGCCGGCGGGCGGGAGGTTCCGCGGGCCGGGCTTCGTCGGCTGCTCGGGCTCGACGGGGTTCTTCGGCGGCAGCGGGTGCTGCGGCTCCGTGGGTTCCCCCGGCTGCTCGCCGGAGTTGTTGCCGGAGTGGTTGCCGAGGACCGGGTTGCCGATGCCGACCACGTTCACGGAGTTGCCGCTGACGTTGACCGGGAGCTCGACCGGCAGCTGGACGCCGTTGCCGGAGATCACCCCGGGCGAGCCCTCGGTCTCGCCGCTCGCGGTCGCGCCGGGCGGCGGACCGGCCGGGTTGTTCTCCTCGGCCTCGTTCACGCAGCTGTTGCCCGCGGCCGGGTTGAGGAGTCCCACCACGTTCACGGTGTTCCCGCACAGGTTCACCGGGACGTTCACCGGGAGCTGGACGCTGTTGCCTGAGATCACGCCGGGCGAACCGGCCGCGGTCCCGTCGGCCGTGGACTCGGCGTGCGCGGCTCCCGTCGCGGCCAGCGCGCCGGAGACTGCGACGACGGCGATCACACCGTTTCGGGTCACCCGTCTCATAGGTTCCCTGCCTTCCAGACATGGACACGGGCACTCGCCCGCACCGGATAGAACGCGCGCGACCGATCGAAGTTATGGCTAAACGCCCTTTCACCCCATCGAGTGCCGGGTTTGTCGAACAGGCGGTAAAGGATCGAAATCATCATCATCTCCGATCAAAGCGGGCGCAGGGTACGCCGCCCGTCGCCCTCCCGCCCGCCCACGGGCGCCGCTCCACGGGGCCGCTTATCGTGGCCCGAGGGCCTTCGTCTCCCCGTCCCTGACTGGAGGGGTCGTGCCGACCGAGGACTGGAGGGATCGTGCCGACCAAGCTGCCCCCGCACTGGCCCGCGGTCCGGCGATGCATACTCACCGGCACCGCGGGACTCGCACTGCTCGGCGCGGGCCTGCCCGCCGCCGCTGACGACGGCGACGTCGACGGACCCGGCCTGTCCCGCTTCTACGACCAGAAGATCTCCTGGTCGGCGAAGGCGTGCGAGAGCCCCGAGGAGACCGAGCGCCCCGAGGGCCTGCAGTGCGGCAAGGTCACCGTCCCCCTCGACTACGCCCACCCGGGCGCGGGCAAGCTGGAGCTGGCGCTCGCCCGCTACCGCGCCACGGGCAAGTCGTCGCGGGGCTCGGTGGTGCTGAACTTCGGTGGGCCCGGGGGCTCCGGTGTCGCCGAACTCTCCTGGGGCGCCGACGACTTCATGGACCTGGCCGAGGGCTACGACGTGGTCTCCTTCGACCCACGCGGAGTCGGCCGCTCCTCCCCCGTGAGCTGTGGCGACACCGGCTACGAGACCGCCGTGGACCTGGACGGCACGGACGACGCGCTCAGCGATCCGCAGGCCGTGCTGCGGAAGTTGCGCAAGGTGGCGAAGGAGTGCGCCGCGCACTCCGGCCCGGTGCTGGAGCACATGGGCACGGTGGACGTCTCGCGCGACCTGGACATCATCCGCGACGCCCTCGGCGACAAGAAGCTCAACTACCTGGGCTTCTCCTACGGCACACGGCTCGCCGCGGTGTACGCCGCGCAGTTCCCGGACAAGGTGGGACGGCTCGTCCTGGACGGCGTGGACACGCTGACCGAGCCGCTGACCGAGCAGGGCATCGTGGGCGCGCGGGGGCAGCAGGTCGCCCTTGACGCGTTCATCGACTGGTGCGTGAAGGACATCGCCTGTCCGTTCGGGCAGGACGCCCGCAGCGCCCGCGAGGACGTCGTACGCCTGGTGCGCTCGCTCGACGAGGACCCGGTGCCGACGGCGTACAACGGGCCGTTCAGCGGCCAGGACCTGGTCGGCGCGATCGGGCAGGCGCTGTACAGCGAGGATCTGTGGCCGTCGCTGGAGCGGGCGCTCGCCTCGCTGGTCGAGGACGGCGACACCCGGGCGATCGAGGCCTTCGCCGGCGGCGGCATCGCCCTGCCGGTGCGTGAGAAGGACACACGTGAGAAGGACACAGAGGCCGGGGAGGAGACCGGGGGCACGCTCGTGGACGAGGAGGACGTCCCGCTGGACAACCTCCCGGCGGCGCTGATGGCGGTCAACTGCGCGGACGATCCCGACCGCCCGACCGCCGGGCAGATCACCCGTGATCTGGCCCGGCTGCGCGCCGACTACGAGCGTGCCTCACCGGTCTTCGGCGTCTACCGGCTCACCCAGGTGCTGATGTGCCACGGCCGCCCGAAGGGCACCGACTACATCCGCGAGAAGGTCAAGGACGTCCACACGCCGAAGATGCTGCTGGTGGGCACGCGCGGCGACCCGGCGACGCCGTACCGCTGGACCGTGGAGACCGCCAAGCGCCTCGGGTCCTCTGCGGTGGTGCTCGACCACCGCGGCGAGGGCCACACCGGCTACGGCTCCTCCACCTGCGTGCACCGCAAGGTCGACGACTTCCTGCTGTACGGCTCCCTGCCGGCCGACGGCAGCTCCTGCGGCCCCGACCGGGACCGCTGAGCGACGGCCGTACCGGGGGGTCGGTCACCCCGAATGCCCGACGGACGAAACGGACTTACGGTGATGTCATGGAGCACGCACTCAGTCCCGAGACCCTCAGCGAACTGCGGCGTCCACGCCCCTATCCCGCGGTGTCCGTGCTGACGCCGACCCATCGCCGCGAACCCGAGAACGCCCAGGACCCGGTCCGGCTGCGCAATGTGGTGGCCGAGGCCAAACGACAGCTGGAGTCCGATCCGTCGGTCACCCGGGAGCGGCGGGCCGATGTCGTCGCCCACCTCGACAAGGCGCTCGCCGAGGTCGACCTCGCCCATGCCGAGGACGGTCTGGTGATCTTCGCGGCTCCCGGTGAGCACCAGGTGTGGTCGGTCGCCCGGGAGGTGCCCGAACGGGTCGTGCTCTCGGACACGTTCCTCACCCGCAACCTGGTCTCCGCGCAGGCGGCCGAGCAGCCGTTCTGGGCGCTGTCCGTCGCGGCCGACCGGATCACGCTGTGGAACGGCGGGGCGGACCGGGTCGTCGAGGAGCGCTCCGGTGGCTTCCCGTTCACCCGGCGCGTGGAGAACTTCGACCCCGAGCGCCGCGAGCGCATCGGGGACAGTCCGAGCACCTTCCGTGACGAGGACACCCGTCGCTTCCTGCGCGACGCCGACACGGCCCTGGGCGCGGTCCTGCGGGTCGCCCCGCGACCGGTGTACGTCACCGGCGAGCGGGCCGCGCTGTCGGCGCTGGACGAGGTCGGCCTGCACACCAGGGGCGTGCCCCGGGTGCCGCGCGGCGGACTCGCGCACGCCTCCGCCGAGGCCGTCTGGCAGGCCCTGCGGCCGGTCGTGGAGGAGGAGGCCCGGCGCGGCACCGACGAGGTCGCCCGGGCGCTGGAAGCGGCGCGCGGGCGCAGGGAGTTCGCGGCCGGGCTCGACGAGGTGTGGCAGAACGCCCGCGAGGCGCGCGTCCGGCTGCTCGCCGTCGAGGAGAACTACCGCGCCACCGTGCGCGACGACGGCTCCCACCTGGTGCCCGCCGTGAGCGGTGACCTCGACGCCCGCGAGGACATCGTGGACGAGATCGTCGAGCAGTGCCTGGAGACCGGCGCCGAGGTCCGCTTCGTCCCGGACGGCACCCTCGGCGACACGGGCGGCATCGCGGGAGTCCTGCGCTACTGACTCCTCGCCCCGCATCCCCTCGCCCGGCACCCCTCGCCACGCCCCTGTCCCGCCCCGGCCTACGCTACGGCGGGACAGGCGGCGACGAGGGAGTGCGCGAGTGAGTGACCTGCTGGGTGTGGCGGTACTGGGGACCGGACACATGGGAGCCGACCACATACGCCGCCTGGAGAACGTGGTGAGCGGCGCCAAGGTCGTCGCCGTGGCCGACCCCGATGCCGACCGCGCGGAACACGCCCTGGCCGGGATCGCCGGGGCGAGCACGCACACCGAGGCGGAGGCGGCTCTCGACGCGCCCGGTGTGCAGGCGGTGCTGATCGCCTCGCCCGGTCCCGCGCACGAGGAGGCGCTGCTGGCGGCGTTCGCGCGCGGGCTGCCGGTGCTGTGCGAGAAGCCGATGGTGCCGGGCTCCGCCGGCGCGCTGCGGGTGGTCGAGGCCGAGGCACGGCTGGGCCGCCGGCTGGCCCAGATCGGGTTCATGCGGCGCTACGACGCCGAATACCGGCAGTTGAAGGCCGTACTGGACGAGGGACGGCTGGGCAGGCCGCTGATGCTGCACTGCGTGCACCGCAATGTGTCCTCGCCGCCGGACTTCACCTCGGCGATGCTGATCGACAGTTCGGTCGCGCACGAGATCGACGCGGCCCGCTGGCTGCTGGGCCAGGAGCTGACGGCGGTGACCGTCCTGCGCCCCCGCTCCTCCGACCGGGCCCCCGAGGGCCTGCTCGACCCGCAGTTCGTGCTGTTCGAGACGGACGGCGGGGCCCTGGTGGACGTGGAGGTGTTCGTCAACTGCGGCTTCGGCTACCAGGTGCGCTGCGAGGCCGTGTGCGAGGCGGGCAGCGCCCGGATCGGCGAGGGCCACGGCATGCTCGTCACGTCGGCCGGCGCCGCCCGCGAGGAGGTCGCGCAGGACTACCTGGTGCGGTTCGCCGACGCCTACGACCGTGAGGTGCAGGCCTGGGTGGACGCCACCCGGCAGGGCAGGGTCACCGGCCCCGGAGCCTGGGACGGCTACGCGGCCTCCGTGGTCGCCGAGGCCGGGGTCCGGGCGCAGGAGAGCGGCGCCCGGGTCACCGTCGACCTCGCTCCGCGCCCCGCCCTGTACGAGTGATCAGGTCCACGAGTGCTGCGCTCAGACCCCGTCGAACAGCGCGCTCAGGCCCTGGTCCACGGCCTCGCTGACGTCCTCGTGCCCCGCGCCGACGACGGCGTAGGTGCGCAGCAGGAAGCGGTGCAGGCAGGCGGTGTCGAACTGGAGCAGGGCGAGGCCGTGGGGCGAGTGGAACTCCAGCACCGTGCGGGCCCGGCCGCAGGGCCAGATGTGCACGTCCCCGGTCCCCGCCGGGCCCTGGAGTCCGTCCGCGAGCAGGCCCCGGGCGAACGTCCAGGTGACGCTCCGCTCCTCCAGGGAGACCTCGGCCGGGAAGTCGATGTGCACGGCGAGGGGATCGCGCGAGTCGTACCGGAGCGTGGCGGGCACCGGCAGTTCCTGTTCGTCGGCGGTGATCAGCCGGGCGGCGGCGGGCTGCTGGAGCGTGATCTGGATCTGCGAGTCCATACGGGTCCCCCTGCGGTCGAGCGGTCGGCCGGTCCTTCCGGCATGTGAGTACGACCCCGAAAGGGGCGTTCGCATTACACCGAGACCCGAAAGAATTGATGTGACCTGCGTCACTTCGAGCGAGCGCAGAACACACGCCCGTCGAACAGGAGAATGAACCCGGGCGGACGGCGGCCGGGACTGCCTCAACTCACGTACGATTCCTACGACTTACCCGCACTGACGGGTAGTCGGAAAGCGTGCCGCGACCGGTCCGTGAAGACGGTGGCATATGCCAGAAGCACCACCGTATCGTGTGTTGCCAAATCCCTTACAGGGCGTCGCGGGCTGTGCGACAGTCGTAGCGGTCCCACCGACAGCCTTGGTCGTTCCGTCCCCCCATCGGAGTGCGTCATGCCGCCCCATCTCTCCGCGGACCGCCCAGCCGCCCAGCCGCCCGGACGAGGCGCGGTCGACGCGTTGATCACACAGACGCGGCGGCTCAAGGGCGACGTGGACGCGGTACGGCGCGATGTGCCCGGCGACGGCTCGGACCCGCAGGACCGCTGGCAGCGCGCGCTGTACGACCTCGCCCTGCACCAACTCAACGACCTCGACGAGCACTTGGCCCAACTGCGCGACGGCCCCGAGCCCGAGGAACTGCCCGCGCCACGCCCCGCACCCCCGAGCGAGTCACTGCTCAGCCGGGTCGGCAGCGCGGAGTGGAACCTCCTGACGGACGAGGCGAGTTGGTCGGTCGAGCTGTACGAGATCCTCGGCCGCGACCCCGCCACCGCGCCCCTCACCCTCGACGAACTGCCGTCCGTGGTACCGGCCGAGGACCGGCCCCGCCTGACGGCGATGGTCACGGACTGCCTCGTCGACGCCAAGCGCATCGACGGCGAGTTCCGCGTCGTACGGCCGGACGGCGAGACGCGCACCGTCCACATGATGGGCGAGCCGGTGCTCGGCGGCGACGGCAGCACCGCCTCGATGTGGGCCGTGCTGCGCGACGTCAGCGCGCTGCGCCGCAGCCTGGAGACCGTGAGCGAGACCCGTGACTCGCTCCGTCGTCAGCGGCATCACGCGCAGACCGAGCACCGGTTGGCGGTCGAGCTGCAGGAAGCCGTGCTCCCCCCGTGGCGCGGCTCCCTGCGGCTCCCGCACCAGGGCCCGCCCGCCCTGGACCTCGCCGCCCACCGGCTGCCGACGCCCTCCCACGCGGCGATCGGCGGCAGTTGGTACGACGCGCTGGAACTGTCCGACGGCGAGACCCTGCTGAGCGTCGGCGACCTCGCGGGCCACGGCGTCGCCGCCACCTCGGGCATGGCGATGCTGCTCGGCGCGCTGCGCGGCATGGCGATGGCCGGCACCCGGCCCGGCCCGCTGATGACCTGGCTGAACCAACTCCTGGACGCCACCGTCCAGCCCGCCCTCGGCAGCGCCCTGTGCTGCCGCTACCGGCCCGCCGACCGCGCCCTGCTGTGGGCGCGGGCCGGGCATCCCGCCCCTCTGCTGTTCCGCGGCGGGACGGGGCGCGAGCTGGACGCCCCGGACGGCGTCCTGCTCGGCGCGACCACGACAGCCTCCTACGGCGAGGCCGAGGAGACCCTCGAGGCCGGCGACGTCCTGCTGCTGCACACCCCCGGGCTGGTGCCCGGCGACGACGAGGCGGCCGTGGTGCGGCGCCTCCTCGGCCTCGCCCCGCGCCTGGGCGCGGCGGACACCGCACAGGACTGCCTGCGGGTGGTCGTGGAGGAGTGCGGCGGTGGAGCGCGCCAGAGTGAGGCCTGCGTGCTCGTCGCCAAGGTCGTCGCGTAACCGGAGACGGACGGGTCGTGCGCCCCGAGGGGGCTACGCCGGTGCGGTGCCGCCCCCCTTGCTCCTCGCCTTCGGCAGGGCCAGCCGGATCTCCTCCCGCAGGTCGCTGATCTTCGGGTACTCGGCGTACTCGGCGGTCAGCCGGTACATCTGGCGCAGCCGGTCCCAGGTGCGGCGGGAGGAGTTGGAGCCCATCGACATCAGCGCCAGGCGGGCGTAGCGGTCCGCCTGTTCCGGGTCGTCCGCGATGAAGCAGGCGGACGCCATGGACAGATGGTCGAAGATCTTCGACCGCTCGCGTCCGTCGATCCGCAGGGCGAGTGCCTTCTCCGCGAAGTGCTGGGCGTGCGTGGCCGCGCCCGCGTCGAACTCGGCCAGCGTGCGGTAGGCGAGCGCCTGCATGCCGTACAGATCCTCGTCCTTGAAGGTCTGCATCCAGTCCGGGGTCTCCACCTCGTTCTTCTCGGAGACGAAGAGGTCCTCCGCCTGGCCGAGGGTGCGGCGCATCGCCTGCCCCTTGCCCATCGACGCCTGCGCCCAGGCCTCGATGGTGTGGAACATGGCCTTGGTGCGCGGCAGCAGCCGGTCGCCGGAGCCGGACTGGGCGAGCTTCATCAGGTCGAGCGCCTCACCGGGCCGGCCCAGATGGACCATCTGGCGGGCCGCCCGGGAGAGCGCCTCGCCGGCCCGGGGCCGGTCACCGCCCTCACGTGCGGCATGGGCGGCGATGATGAAGTACTTCTGGGCCGTGGGTTCCAGGCCGACGTCGTGCGACATCCAGCCCGCGAGGACGGCCAGGTTGGCGGCGACGCCCCACAGGCGCCGCTGGAGATGGGGTGGGTGGCGGTAGGCGAGCATGCCGCCCACTTCGTTGAGCTGGCCCACGACCGCCTTGCGCTGGAGGCCGCCACCGCGGGCGGCGTCCCAGGCCCGGAACACCTCCACCGAGCGCTCCAGTTCCTCGATCTCCTGCGACCCGATGGGGGCGGCCTCGTAGCGGTCGAACCCAGCGGGGTCGGCGTGCAGGGGATTGTCGAGGACGGGGGCGTCGGCGGCGAGGGCCGGATCGGTGTGCAGCCAGTCGTGCATGGCGCTGCTGAGTGCGGATCCCGCGGTGAGCGCGACACCCGCACCCACCAAGCCGCGTCGGTTGAGCATGAGGTCCATTCCCGTGAATTCGGTGAGGACCGCGGCGGTCCGCTCGGGCGCCCACGGCACACCGTCGGGATGTTCCGCACTCCCGCCGCTCGGCCGTTTCCCCGCGCGCCCGTGCCGGACCAGACCGAGATCCTCGATGGTCACGACACGGCCGAGACGCTCGGTGAACAGCGCCGCCAGCACCCGCGGCACGGGGTCGCGCGGGATCTCTCCCGTGTCGATCCACCGCCGCACACGCGAGGTGTCGGTCGCCAGCTGCGGGTGGCCCATGGCCGCCGCCTGCCGGTTGACCAGCCTCGCGAGCTCTCCCTTGGACCAGCCGGCCAGGCCGAACAGGTCCGCAAGGCGGGTGTTGGGTTGTCCGCTCACGTCAAGCCCCCAGGTTCTCGGCTGAGTTGACCGTAGCCCCTGAAAAGTTGCCGGGCGACTATTCGCCAGGGTTCGCCAGGGTGCGCCAGATGGTGTGCCACGGGACACCGGGTGTCAGGTAGGAACGCGCCACCCCGACCCGGTCGCCGGTTCGCCAGAGCCGGTGCACTCCCCAGGGTGCACCCCTGTGCGGCCGGGCCGGGCGGCGCATCGTCGTCGGGCTCACGAAGGGATCTGTATCGCCCATGTACGCAGCATCGTCCTCCGTGTCCGCCCCGCCCCGGTCGCTGCGCCCGCGCCCCCCGGCGCCCGGCTCCGCCCGAGTGGGGGAAGTCCCCCCGCAGGGCAGCGGCCCCTACCTCGCCCCGGCGCGATCGGCCGCCCCCGTGCTCGGCGCGGGCCGGCCCCGCCGCGGAGCGGGCCCCGGCAACCCACCGCTCAGCGGGAGACTCGACTTGTCCGGCCCTCAGGGCGCCCAGCTCCGGGCGGCGATCGCCACGGTGCACCGGATCTGCCCGGAGTTCGCCCCGGTGCAGGTGCTGCGCCGCAGCGGCCGCTCCGTGCTCCTGGTCGGCACGACCGGGCGCAGCACCGCCGTAGCCAAGTGTTTACTGGACCAGTCCCCCGCGTGGGCCGAGCGGATCCGGCACGAGATAGCGGCATACCGCTCGTTCGTCCGGCACCGCCCGCCAGTGCGGGCGCCCCGGCTGATCGCGGCGGACCCGGACAACTGCACCCTCGTCATCGAGCGCATGCCCGGCCGGCCGGCGGCCCTGCTGCGTCACCCCGTCGAGGCCCCGCCGCGCGCCGACATCCGGGCGGCGCTGGGCGCGGTCTGCCGGCTCAATGCCTGGCGGCCGCCCGCGGGCACCTTCGACGCCCCGCTGGACTACGCGGCCCGTATCTCCCGCTATCACGAACTGGGCCTGCTGACCGACCGGGACCTGGGCGACCTGCAGAAGCTGCTGCACGGCATCGCGGCGGGCGCCGGCCGCCACGGCATGGGCCAGTTCTGCCACGGCGACGCGCTGCTGAACAACGTCCTGCTGTCGCCGGCCGGTCCGGTGCTGGTGGACTGGGAGCACGCGGGCTGGTACCTGCCGGGCTACGACCTCGCGACGCTGTGGTCGGTGCTCGGTGACGCGCCCGGCGCGCGGCGGCAGATCAGCCAGATCGCGCAGTCGGCGGGCCCCGCCTCGCGCGACGCCTTCCTGGTGAACCTGATGCTGGTGCTCACCCGGGAGATCCGGACCTACGAGACGGCCGTGCAGCGTTCGATGCACGAACCGACCCCGGCGGCACCGGGCACGGCCCACCCGGGTGCTGCGCCGTCCGGCGAGGAACAGCGGCTGCTGCTCAGGCGGCTGCACGACGACTGCCAGATGGCCCGCAGGGCCGTCCGAGCGGCGGTCGGCACTCGCTGACGGGGACAGCGGTCCGTGGTGCGCCCGACGACGGGGCGGCGCACCACGGACCTCGCTGTGTGCGGGGCCGGTACGCAGAGCCCATTGGTGTACTCCACTGACGCCCCCCAGGCCCGCCACCCGCCGCCACGAAACTCCGTACCACCCGCGCTGACATGGGAAATCACCCTCCTGTGGGCATGATTGACGGATCGTCGGACAGCCGGTACCACTGACACGCCCGGCCCCGCACGGCTCATCCCGCCCGACCGTCACAGGAGGCTGCTTTGCGACGACCCGTCACCGATCCCCGAAGATCCGCCCGCGCCGTCGCATCGGCCGCGCTGCTGCTGCCGCTGCTGGCCGCGGTTCCCGAGTCCTCCGCCGCGGACGGCGGACTGCAACAGGCGTTCGCCACCGCGGCCGCCGAGTACCACGTACCGCAGAGCGTGCTGCTCGGCGTGTCCTATCTCCAGTCCCGCTGGGACAGCCACGGCGGCGCGCCCAGCGTGACCGGCGGCTACGGCCCGATGCACCTCACCGACGCCCGTACGGCGCTGGCCGAGGCCCCCCACCACAGCGAGGGCACCGAGGACGCCCGCGGCGACGAGGCCCGCGAGCCCCTGCTGCCCGAGGCGGACCTGCCCGCGCCCGGCGAACTCCCGGCCCGGCTGCGCACCCTGCCCCGCGCGGCCGACCTCACCGGGCTGTCCCCCGAGACGCTGCGCACCGACCCGGCCGCCAACGTGGCGGGCGGCGCCGCCCTGCTCGCCGCCGCGCAGCGGGAGCTGGGCCGGCCGCTGAGCGAGGACCCGGCCGACTGGTACGAGGCGGTGGCCCGGTTCGCGGAGGCGGGCTCGGGAGACACCTCGACGGGGGTGTCGTACGCCAATGACGTCTACGACGTGCTGCGGACCGGCGAGGAACGTTTCACCGACGACGGTCAGCGGATCGCCCTGGCGGCCCAGCCGGAGCTGGCCCCCGCCGAGGAGCGGGCTCCGCGCCCGGCGGCCGGGACCGAGTGCCCGCCGACCGTGTCGTGCGAGTGGATCCCGGCGCCGTACGAGGAGTTCGGCGACAACGACTACGGCAACCACGACCTGGGCGACCGCCCGGCGTCCCAGCGGATCGAGTACATCGTCGTCCATGACACCGAGGGCGGCTGGGAGGGCGTCCTGGACCTGGTGCAGGACCCGACGTACGTGTCGTGGAACTACTCGCTGCGCTCCACGGACGGCCATATCGCCCAGCACGTCAAGGCGAAGGACGTGGCCTGGCACGCGGGCAACTGGTACGTCAACGCCAAGTCGGTCGGCCTGGAGCACGAGGGCTTCCTGGCGTACCCGGACTCCTGGTACACGGAGGCGATGTACCGCTCCTCGGCCCGGCTGGTGCGCCACCTGGCGAAGCAGTACGACATCCCGCTGGACCGGCAGCACATCCTCGGCCACGACACGGTGCCGGGTCCGACCACGGCGACGGTCCGGGGCATGCACACCGACCCGGGCCCGTACTGGGACTGGGCGCACTACTTCCAGCTGCTGGGCCGCCCGATCGAGCCGAGCGCTGGCCCGAACGGCGGCCTGGTGACGATCCGGCCCGACTACGCGACGAACCGTCCCGCGTACACGGGGTGCGTGAGCAGCGGCGAGACGTGCCCGGTGCACGGGTCGAGCGCGGTGCGGCTGTACGCCGGGCCGGGTGAGTCGTATCCGCTGATCAAGGACATCGGGCTGCGGCCGGGCGGCCAGCCGTCCACGATCGGCGTCAACGACATCGGGTCGCGGGTGTCCACGGGCCAGCAGTTCGCGGTGGCGGACCGCGACGGCGACTGGACGGCGATCTGGTACCTGGGCCAGAAGGCCTGGTTCAAGAACCCGAAGCAGCAGCCGACGGCCGTGCACGCCAAGGGCCTGGTGGTGACGCCGAAGACCGGCCTGGCGAGCGTGCCGGTCTACGGCCGGGCGTACCCCGAGGCGAGCGCGTACCCGGCCGGGGTTCCGGCGCAGGCGGTGTCCCCGCTGCCGTACAAGCTGCTGGAGAAGCAGAAGTACGTGGTGGGCGGCAAGGTGCCGGGCGAGTACTACTACGCGGTCACCTTCGACACCGGGAGCCACCGGGTGGTGACCGGCAAGGACCTCTACTACGAGATCCAGTTCGGACACCGGGTGGCGTTCGTGCGGGCCGCCGATGTGACCGTCGCCGCGTCGGGTTCCTGACAGGGACGGGCCGGGCCACCCGACGGGTGACCCGGCCTGGCCCCTCGCGGGCTCTGCGGTTCTCGGGGGTCAGCCCTGCTGGAACAGCTCGGCGGGGAGCGGCTTCAGCAGCGCGTACAGGTCGTCGGTGATGGGGCGGTCCCAGGCGGCGATGGTCACCAGGACGTTGTCGCTGCGGTCGAACTGCACGCAGGAGATGCGGCTCTCGGAGAGCTTGAGGCGGCGCACGATCAGCAGGTTGTCGCCCTGCATCACCGGTACGTCCTCCATGCCGACGACCGTGACCTCCTCGTCGTTCTCCAGCGCGAGCAGGAGCTGGGCCACCTCGAAGGGGATCTGGTCCTCGGCGACCTCGCGGGCGGGTGAGCCCTCGGGGAGGTTGCCGATGATCATCGCGGGGCCGCGGCCGCCGAACAGGTCGTAGCGCAGGAACACGCCCTGGCAGGTGCCGTCGGGGGCGGGCAGCAGCCCGGCGCCCAGGTTTCCGGGCCAGTCGCCCGGGTCCATGGCCAGTACGTCGAAATCGGGGCCGGCGGGGGTGGCGCTGCGGCGGCGGAGGAACGACATGCCGCCAATGTTACGGCGGCGAGGGCGGTCGAGCGTCCGGGGGGCTCAGGTTGTCGGCCGGGTGCGGGCTGTGGTCGGTTGCTCGCGCCCACGCGGCGGAGCCGCACATCGATACAGCCCCGCGCCCCTTGGAGGTCACTCACCTCTGTGGCGTTCATGGTGGCGGGCCACCCTCGCTCTGTTTCCGCAGCTCGGCTTGCACCATTCCTGGCGGGGGTGGTCCTTGAGGAAGTAGCGGACGCAGCGGGGGGCGTGGCAGGCGCGGAGTCGATCGCGGTCCGGGCTTGCGAGGAACGCCATGGCCGCGCGGGCAAGCGTGGATGTCAGGTCGTCGCTGGTCGCGGGACGGTGACGTACGACGGGATCCGAGCCCTCCGGCCAGGCCAGGACCGGAACGACGGGGGTGCGCGCCGCAGCCCCGTTGAGCCGGGCCACCGCCTCCTCCAACGGGAGCAGGCGGCCCGTGTCGGCGCGGCTCGGTTCTCCCGGGACGGCGTGGGCGAACAGGGTGCGTACGGCGGCGCGCAGCTCTCGTACGGCGGTCAGGGCGGTGGCGTCGGCGGTGTGGCCGGTCGGGGCGAGGCCCGGGTGGGTGTGGAGCCAGGCGGTCAGGCCGGACGGGTCGGTCAGGTCGTCGGCCACGCCGCCGTTGCCGTCGTGGCGGATGGTGAGGGCGAGGTCCAGGGTGAGCTGCGCATCCTGCATGCGCTAATGATAGGCAGCCGCTCAGGCATTAGAGGCGGGGGTGGGGTCCGGGGCCGGGGGCACCACCGCCACCGGGCTCGCCGCGTGCAGCAGGACGGCGTGGGTGACGGAGCCGAGCATGCGGGCGGGGGCGAGCAGGCGCCTGCGGTGACGGCCGACGACGGTCAGCTCGGCGCCCGGGGAGGCGGAGACGAGGGCGCCTGCGGCGTCGCCGGGGACGGGGAGCGCTTCGGCGGGCACGTCGGGGTGGCGTTGCCGGTGCGGGGCGAGGAAGCCCTCGGCGAGGGTGCGGGTCTCGGACTCGATCGGCGCCCGGTCGATCATCACCGAGGCGAGCTCGGCGGACATCGACCAGTCCTGGACCGGCCAGGGGTAGGCGGCGACCGCCTGTACACGGGCGCCGCGCAGGGCGGCCTCGGTGAAGGCGAGGTCGAGCGCGGCCTCGTCGGGGCCCTCCACCTTCAGGCCGACGACGATCCGCGGCCCGGGCTCCTGCGGCAGGGCGTCCGCGACCTCGCGGCCGGGCCGGGGCACCACGACCACCGGACACTCGGCGTCGCGGGCGGCCGCGATGCCGTTGGAGCCCATGAGCAGGCTGGCGAAGCCGCCGCGGCCGCGCGAGCCGAGCACCAACAGCTGGGCCTCGGCGCCCAGTTCGGGCAGCAGGACACCCGGGGCGCCGTCGAGCGCGGCGTACTGCGTGTCCACCTCGTCGGCGTGCTGGGCGAGCCGGGTGCGCGCGTCGGCGAGCACGGGATCTTCCTCGGCCGGCGGGGGCAGGACGACCGGGGCGCCGGGCTGCGTCCATGCCGTCTCGTGCCGTACGTGGACCACCGTGAGCGGCGCCTCGCGGCGCCGGGCGGTGTCCAGGGCCCAGTCCAGGGCGCGCAGGCTGTCGTCCGAACCGTCGACCGCCGCGATGACCGGCAGGGTGCTCATGGGTTCCTCACCTCGGGAGTGCGACCTTCCGCTTGCTGGGGCCAGCCTGGCGCAGGCTTCGGCCCCTGGATCGGAAACACCCTCGGTTCGGCGTGCCGTCGGGCGCGGCTCAGGTCAGGTCGAACTCCCCCTCACGGGCGTTGGACACGAACGCACCCCATTCGGCGGGCGTGAAGATCAGGGAAGGGCTCTCGGGCCGGCCGCTGTTGCGCATCGCGATGAAACCTTCGACGAAGGCGATCTGGACATCCCCCCGCCCCCGGCTGCTGGACTGCCACTCGGCGTTGCTGAGGTCCAGCTCCGGCTTGTCCCAGCCCGTGAGCGGCTGCTGCTGGATGGTGCTCTCGGCCACGTCCGTGCTCCTCCCGGTTCGCGTCGTCCGCGGCCAGACTATCGATCGTCCCCCGCCCCCGACAGGCCGCGTGAGGAGGACTTTCAGGACTCGGGGGGCTCGGCGCCGACCAGCCACATGGAGAAGAACTGGGCGCCGCCGCCGTAGGCGTGGCCGAGCACCCGGCGGGCCCGGTCCAGCTGGTGCTCCCCCGCCCGGCCGCGCACCTGGAGCGCGGCCTCGGCGAAGCGGATCATCCCGGAGGCACCGATGGGGTTGGTGGAGAGCACGCCGCCCGACATGTTGACGGGCAGCTCGCCGTCCAGCTCGGTCACGCCGGACTCGGTGAGCTTCCAGCCCTCGCCCTCGGCGGCGAAGCCGAGGTTCTCCAGCCACATCGGCTCGTACCAGGAGAAGGGCACATAGATCTCGGCGGCGTCGATCTCCCGGCGCGGGTCGGTGATCCCGGCCTGGCGGTAGACGTCGGCCGCGCAGTCCCGGCCCGCCCGCGGGGAGACGAAGTCCTTGCCCGCGAAGAGGGTCGGCTCGCTGCGCATGGCGCCGCCCAGCATCCAGGCGGGCGGCCGCGGCGCCCGGGCGGCGCCCGCCCGGCCGGTGAGCACCATCGCGCAGGCCCCGTCGGAGGAGGGGCAGGTCTCGGAGTAGCGGATCGGGTCCCACAGCATGGGCGAGGCCTGGACCTTCTCCAGGGTGATGTCGTGCTCGTGGAGATGGGCGCAGGGGTTCTTCAGGGCGTTGCGCCGGTCCTTGTACGCCACCAGCGAGCCGATGGTGTCGGGGGCGCCGCTGCGCCGGATGTACGCCCGCACGTGCGGCGCGAAGAACCCGCCCGCGCCGGCCAGCAGGGGCTGCTGGAAGGGGATCGGCAGGGACAGGCCCCACATGGCGTTGGACTCGGACTGCTTCTCGTAGGCCAGGGTGAGGACGGTGCCGTGGACGCGCGCGGCGACGAGGTTCGCGGCGACGAGGGCGGTGGATCCGCCGACCGACCCTGCCGTGTGCACCCGCAGCAGGGGCTTGCCGACCGCGCCGAGCGCGTCGGCGAGGTACAGCTCGGGCATCATCACGCCCTCGAAGAAGTCGGGCGCCTTGCCGATGACGACGGCGTCGATGTCGGCCCACGTCAACTCGGCGTCCGCGAGCGCCCTTTGGGCCGCCTCGCGGACGAGTCCGGCGATCGACACGTCCCGCCGCGCCGCCACGTGCCTGGTCTGGCCGATGCCGACGACGGCCACGGGCTCCTTGCTCATCGTGGATCCCCTTCGAGTACGGCGACCAGGTTCTGTTGCAGACAGGGGCCGGAGGTGGCGTGGGCGAGGGCCCGGTCGGACTCGCCGCGGTGGACGCGGGCCGCGGCCTCGCCGATGCGGATCAGCCCGGCGGCCATCATGGGGTTGGCGGCGAGGGCGCCGCCGGAGAGGTTCACCCGAACGCTGTCGTCGAGCCTCAGCGCCCCCCGCAGGATCACCTCCTGCGCGGTGAAGGGGGCGTGCAACTCAGCCGTGTCGACCGGCCGTTCGAACGCGCCGGCCTTCTCGGCGGCGAGCCGGGTGGAGGGCGAGTCGGTGAGGTCGCGCACCCCGAGGGAGTGGGCCTCGACCCGGTGGTCGATGCCCCTTATCCAGGCGGGCCGGTCGCACAGCTCACGGGCCCGCTCCCCCGCCGCGAGGATCACCGCCGCGGCGCCGTCGCCGACGGGCGGGCAGTCGCCGGTGCGCAGGGGCCGTACGACGTACTCGCCCTGCGGGACCGAACCCCTCAGCTGGGCATGCGGGTTGAGGGTCGCGGCGCGCCTGCTGCGGGTGCCGATCGCGGCGAGCTCGTGCTCGTCGGTGTCGCCCGCGTCGATCAGCGCCTGCGCCTGGAGGGCGGCGAGTGCGACCGAGTCGGGCCACAGGGGGGCGACGTAGTACGGGTCGAGCTGCCGGGTCAGGACGTCCCTCAGGGAGCCGGGCGAGGACTTGCCGTACGCGTACACCAGCGCGGTGTCGGCGTCACCGGTCAGCAGTTTCGTCCAGGCCTCGTACAGCGCCCAGGCGCCGTCCGTCTCGACGTGCGACTCGGAGATCGGCGGCCAGGCGCCGACGCCGTCGAGGGCGAGGGTGAAGGAGAAGGCGCGGCCCGCCAGGTAGTCGCAGGAGCCGGAGCAGGTGAAGCCGATGTCGGAGGTCTTCAGGCCGGTCCGGCCGAGCACCTCGTGCAGCACCGGCATCAGCAGCTCCACCTCGGAGACGTCCTCGGTGGTGCGCCGGTGGTCGCTCTGGGCGAAGGCGACGACCGCGATGTCCCGCGTCACAGCAGCTCCTTGTACGTGTCGTAGTCCGCGTCGGGTTCGCCGGTCGGCCGGTAGTGGTCGGGCCAGCGGGCGCCGTCGGTCCACACGGGCTCCACGCGCAGGCCCATCCGCACCTGGTCGTAGGGGATGCCGGCGATGCGTCCGTGCAGGGCGAGGTCGGCTCCGTCGAGGGCGATGTGGGCGTAGACGTACGGGACTTCGATGTCGAGATTCGCCGTATGTGCGGCCTTGATGTTCACGATGCAGAAGGTGGTGACCGTGCCGCGGGGCCCGCACTCGACCCGCTCGGTGGTGGCGACGCCGCAGGTGGGGCAGGCGCCGCGGGGCGGGGCGTAGACCTTGCGGCAGGACGGGCAGCGCTCGCCCATGGTGCGCCGCTCGGCGAGGCCGTGGAGGTAGGCGGACTGGGCGCGGCCGGGCGCGTAGGTGTAGTCGAGGCGGGCGGGGGCGACGATCCCGGTGACCGGGTCCGCGAACTCGCCGCTGTGGCAGGCGACTTCGGGGGCGGGACCGTCGTACGGCTCGAAGCACGCGATGTCGGTGATGGCGCCGGTGCGTTCGGCGGCCCAGCGGACGCGGACGCGCAGGCCGGTGCGCACGGCGTCGGGGCCGGGGGCGTCGAGGGCGTGCAGCAGGGCGGTGTCGGCGCCGTCGAGGCGGACCAGTACCCACGCGAAGGGCGTGGTGAGGGGCTGGCCGCGGCGGGGGGCCGGGTTCCAGGCCCAGGTGGTGACCGTGCCGGTGGGGGCGACCGTGACCAGGTCGCGGATCTCCTCGGCGGTGACGGGGTCGTACTCGACGGGCGGGACGAGGGTGCGGCCGTCGGCGGTCCGCACGCCCAGCACGACGCGTTCGCGCAGGCCGGTGAGGAAGGCGCTCTGGACGGGGCCGAGGGAGCGGGTGAAGGGGAACTCGACGACGAGGGGGGCTTTGAGGACTTCGGGCATCCCTTGCGCTCCTTCGGGTCAGGCGCGTTTGTAGACGGGCGGTCGCTTCTCCGCGAAGGCGCGGGCGCCTTCCTTGGCGTCGGCGGTGTCGAACACCGGCCAGCCGCGCTTCAGTTCGGCGGCCAGTCCGTCGGACTCGGTCATCTCGGCGGTCTCGTACACGGACGCCTTGACCGCCTCGACCGCCAGCGGGCCGCAGGCGTTGATCCGTTCGGCGATCTCCAGGGCCCCGTCGAGGGCGGTGCCGTCCGGGACGACGTGCCCGATCAGCCCGATGTCCGCCGCCTCCCGCGCGGTGTACGGCCGTCCGGTGAGCAGCATCTCCAGCGCGTGGGTCCGCGGGATCTGCCGTGGCAGTCGGACCGTGGAGCCGCCGATGGGGAACAGCCCGCGCCGGACCTCGAACAGCCCGAAGACGGCCGACTCGCCCGCGACCCGGATGTCGGTGCCCTGGAGAATCTCGGTGCCGCCCGCGACACAGGGTCCCTCCACCGCGGCGATGACCGGCTTGCGGGGGCGGTGGTGGCGCAGCATCGCCTTCCAGTGCAGGTCGGGGTCCGCCTCGAGGCGCTCGCGGTGCTCCTGGCCGGCCATGCCCTGGCCGGCCAGCGCCTTGAGGTCCATGCCGGCGCAGAAGGAGCCGCCCGCGCCGGTGAGCACGATCGAGCGGACCTTGTCGTCCGCATCGGCCTCCAGCCAGCCGTCGTAGAGGCCGACGAGCATGGGGACCGAGAGGGCGTTCCTGGCCTGCGGCCTGTTGAGCGTGAGCACCAGCGTGGCGCCCTCGCGCCGCACGGTGAGATGTTCCGTACCACCCATGACGCCCTCTCCCCTCTGCCGGAACGAGAACAGGTTGCAGGAGGGCGCCGTACAGGACAAGAGGTTTCTGACAGGTAGTCAGATTTTGATGCCGCGAGCCTTCCCCCTTGCGCCCTCCTTTGCTCTGATGACCGGCAACCGATGCGGGACGCGGTCAGGAGGAGCGGTGGAGTACAACCTTGCCGACCTGTTCGAGTCGGTCGTCGACGTGGTGCCGGACCGCGAGGCGCTGGTGTACGTCGACCACCCCGGCACCGGTGCCGAGCGCCGGCTGACGTACGCGGAGCTGGACGCGGCCGCGAACCGGATCGGCCACCATCTGCTGGACAGCGGCATCCGCCCCGGCGAGCATCTGGGACTGCATCTGTACAACGGCGTCGAGTACCTCCAGACGGTGCTGGGCTGCCTGAAGGCACGCATCGTGCCCGTGAACGTCAACTACCGGTATGTGGCCGAGGAGTTGGCGTATCTGTACCGGGACGCCGATCTCACGGCCGTGGTCTTCGACGCGGAGTTCGGGGAGCGGGTGGCGCAGGCGCTGCCGCGTGCCCCGCGGTTGCGGCATCTGGTCGAGGTGGGGCCCGCGGGGGATGCCGTGGACGCGGTGGCGTTCGCGGAGGCCGAGGCGGCGGCGTCGATGGAGCGCGGCTTCCCCGCCCGGTCCGGCGACGACCAGTTCGTCATCTACACCGGAGGCACGACCGGGATGCCCAAGGGGGTGATGTGGCGTCAGGAGGATCTGTTCTTCGCCGGGCTGGGCGGCGGGGCGCCGACCGGGGAGCCCGTGAAGACGCCGGAGGAGCTGGCCGAGCGGGTCGCCGCGGGCGGTTCCGGGATCACCTTCTTCCCGACTCCCCCGCTGATGCACGGCACCTCCACCCTGACCGCGTTCATCGGGTTCGACTTCGGCCAACGAGTCGTACTGCACCGCAAGTTCGTGCCGGAGGACGTGCTGCGCACGATCGAGAAGGAGAAGGTCACGAGCGTCTCGCTGGTCGGCGACGCGATGCTGCGGCCGCTGATCGACGCGCTGTCCGGGCCGCTGAAGGGCACCGACTGTTCCTCCCTGTTCAGCGTGTCCTCCTCGGGGGCGATCATGTCGGAGACGGTACGGCGGCAGTTCCTGGAGCTGGTGCCGCATGTGATGCTGCTCAACAACTTCGGCTCCTCGGAGTCCGGCTTCAACGGCACCGCCACCCCCGACTCCGGACCCGGGCGCGGCTTCCGCATCCGGGTCAACGCCCGTACGCGGGTGGTCGATCCGGCCACGCGGGAGCCGGTGGCGGTGGGCGAGGTCGGCCGGGTCGCCCAGCGCGGCCACGTCCCCCTCGGCTACTACAACGACCCGGCGAAGACGGCCGAGACCTTCTTCGAGCGGGACGGCGAGCGCTGGGTGCTGCTCGGCGACATGGCGACCGTCGACGCGGAGGGGGTCGTCACCGTCCTCGGCCGGGGTTCGCAGTGCATCAACACCGGGGGCGAGAAGGTGTACCCGGAGGAGGTCGAGCAGGCCCTGAAGTCCCACCCCGACGTGTACGACGCCCTCGTCGCCGGGGTGCCGGACCCGACCTGGGGCAACCGGGTGGCGGCCGTGGTGCAGTTGCGCGAGGGCGCGGCCCGGCCGTCGCTGGAGGACATCCAGGCCCACTGCCGTACCCAGCTGGCCGGGTACAAGGTGCCGCGCCGGCTGGTGGTCACCGACACGATCCGGCGTTCGCCGAGCGGCAAGGCGGACTACCGGTGGGCCCGGGAGGTGGCGGGCGCGGCGGACGGGTGACTCCCGCCCCCGCAGGGACTGAGCCCCCGGCCGCACCGGACGGGTGAACCGTGCCCCCGCGGGAGTTGAACCCCGTCCGACGTGCGACCGTACTGGTGAGGGCAGACCCGGCCCCGCCCCCCGCCCGTACGGAAGGACCCGCACGTGTCGCTCACGAGCCCCTCCACCCGGCCACCCGAAGCCGCCGACGAGGAGCCGGAGTCGCGGGGCAACGGCCGAGGCCTGTTCGGGTGGCGGCACCGCTACCGCCGTACGGCCCGTGGTGTCACCGTCGGCACCAGTGTGGCGGCCGGGGTGCTGGTGCTGGTCGCGCTCCTGCTGCCGAACCGCGTCGAGCGGCTGTCGTTCGGCGCGTTCCTGCGCATCCCCGCCGAGGGTGTGCTGCTGGCCGGTCTGCTGCTCGCGCTGCCGCCGAGGGCACGGCGGATCGCGTCGGTCGTCACCGGGGTGTTCCTGGGGCTGGTGACCGTCCTGAAGTGTCTGGACATGGGCTTCCACCAGGTGCTGGCCCGGCCCTTCGACCTGGTCCTGGACTGGATCCTGCTGGACGACGCGGTGGACTTCGTGGGCGAGTCCTTCGGGCGGACGGGCCAGGTGCTGGCCGTGGCGGGGGTGCTGGTACTGGTGGTCGTCGTCCTGGTGCTGACGACCCTCGCCACCCTGCGGCTGACGCGGCTGATGGTCCTGCACCGCCAGGTGGCCGCCCGTACGACGCTCGCGCTCGGCACCGCGTGGATCGTGTGTGTCACCTTCGGGGTGCCGGGCATCGGCGCGCCGCTGGCCACGAAGGGCACGGCCGAGA
The DNA here is from genome assembly GCF_044763135.1 of Streptomyces sp. NPDC096205. NCBI lineage: Bacteria > Bacillati > Actinomycetota > Actinomycetes > Kitasatosporales > Streptomycetaceae > Streptomyces > Streptomyces sp. NPDC096205. Next base: position 112,913 of record NZ_JBIWFS010000004.1, read on the forward strand.
TGCTCGGCAACCGCGTGGCGATGGTGCGGGAGGGGCTGAAGGACGCCCGCGTCTTCGAGAAGGAGGCGGCCGTCGACGCGTTCGCCGCGACCCCGCCCGACGAGCTGCTGACCGGTCTGCGCGGCAAGGACGTGCTGTTCACCTTCATCGAGAGCTACGGCCGTACCGCGGTCGAGGACCCCGACATGGCGGCGCAGGTCGGCGCGGTGCTGGCGGACGGCACCCGTTCGCTCGGCGCGGCGGGGTTCGAGGCGCGCAGCGGCTGGCTGCGCTCACCCGTGACGGGGGCGGGCAGCTGGCTGGCCCACTCGACGTTCCTGTCCGGGCTGTGGATCAAGAACCAGCAGCGCTACCGCAGCCTCACCACGAGCGACCGTATGACCCTGACGAACTACTTCCGCAGGACCGGCGCCTGGCGCACGGTCGGCATCGTCCCCGGGGTGCGCCGGGCCTGGCCGGAGGGCACGTTCTTCGGCCTCGACCACATCTACGACTCCGAGCATCTCGGCTATCACGGGCCCTACTTCAGCTGGACGCCGGTGCCGGACCAGTTCAGCCTGGAGGCGTTCGAGCGCCTGGAGCACGGCCGGGGCGAGCGCGAGCCGATCATGGCGGAGATCATCCTTGCGTCCAGCCACAACCCGTGGGCCCCGATCGCCCACATGATCGACTGGGACGACCTCGGCGACGGCTCCGTCTTCCACGGCATCAAGGAGCGGGGCAAGGACCCCGAGGAGGTCTGGAAGGACGCGGACAGCGTCCGCACCGAGTACCGGCACGCGATCGAATACTCGCTGCGCAGTCTGACCGAGTGGCTGGAGCGTTACGGCGACGACGACACGGTCGTGGTCTTCCTCGGCGACCACCAGCCGGTGCCCACCGTCACCGCCGGCAGCACCAGCCGGGACGTGCCGGTCACGATCGTCGCCAAGGACCCGCGCGTGCTGGACCGGATCGCCGACTGGGGCTGGACCGAGGGCCTCAAGCCCGCGCCCACGGCCCCGGTGTGGGGCATGGACCGCTTCCGCGACCGCTTCATGACGGCGTACGGGACTGGTCGCTGAAGAACGCGGCCACGCGCGTGGCGAACGCGTCCGGGTCGTCCACCCACGGGTAGTGCCCGGCGCCCGGCTGGACCACGAACTCGGCGTTCGGGAAGACGTCCGCGGCACGGCGGGCCAGCTGCGGGCGGGGGCCGCCGTCGAGCTCGCCCGCGTACACGAGCACCGGGGCGGCGAGTGTGGCGAGCGCGGCGCGGGTCGCGGGCGGGTCCCAGGCGCCGTCGGAGAGGTAGATGTCCGCGGCCTCGTCGGTGTCGCCGTCGGCGGCCGCGGCGTGTGCGGCGGCGGCCTCGTCCCAGCGGCCGTAGAAGAAGGGCAGGACGGCGTCGTCGAAGTCGCCGCCGGCGAGCCACTTCTCGAAGGCCGGGAAGGCCGCGGCGAACCACGGCTCGCCCTCCCGCAGCCGGGCCGCCGCGAGCCGGTCCTCGGGCGTGGCGGACATGCCGAGCGCCCGGGGAATGGCGGTGATCAGCGCCAGCCTCCGCACCCTGGCCGGGTACCGGGCGGCGTAGAGCATGGCCAGGCTCGCGCCCGCCGAATGCCCGAGCAGGTCGACCCGCTCCAGACCGAGGTGGATCCGCAGCAACTCGACGTCGTCCACCTGCCGGTCGCAGCGGTACGTCGCCGGGTCGGCGGGCTCGGCGGAGTCCCCGGTGCCGCGCAGATCGAGCAGGGCCAGTCGTCGGTGGGCGGCGAGCCCGCCGAGGTCACCGAGGTAGGCCGAGGCGAGCATCGGGCCTCCGGGCAGGACGACGACGGGCTCGCCGCGGTCGCCGAGCGAGTGATGGGCGAGGACGGTCCCGTCGGGGGCTGTGAAGGTCGGCATGCGGTCGATCATGGACGTACGGCGCCGGGGGCCGCAATGGAGATAGGGAGACAAGAGGCGGGGAGACAGAAGATACGGCCCGGGACACGGCGAGAAAGTCGGCGCCGACCCCTTGCCTCGCCCCCGGTGGCCTGGATTACTGATCTCCGAACACCTCGACCGAATGATCGGTCGCCCGGATTGGTGCGGTTGGTGAGGGAGACGTCCCCATGGCGGATACGACGGAGCTGCTGGACGCGGGCGAGCGCCTCGACGTGGACGGACTGCGGGCGCTGCAGCTGGAGCGGCTGCGCGCCTCGCTGCGTCACGCGTACGCGAACGTACCGTTCTACCGGGAGGCCTTCGACAAGGCGGGCGTCCGCCCGGACGACTGCCGCTCCCTGGCCGACCTGGCCCGTTTCCCCTTCACCACCAAGGCGGACCTGCGCGAGAACTATCCGTACGGGATGTTCGCCGTGCCGCGTGAGCGCATCCGCCGCCTCCACGCCTCCAGCGGCACGACCGGCCGGCCGACGGTCGTCGGGTACACGGACGACGACCTGTCCATGTGGTCGGACATGGTGGCCCGTTCGATCCGCGCGGCGGGCGGCCGGCCCGGCGACACGGTCCATGTCGCCTACGGCTACGGCCTGTTCACCGGCGGCCTGGGCGCGCACTACGGCGCCGAGCGGCTCGGCTGCACGGTCGTCCCGGCGTCCGGCGGCATGACGTCCCGTCAGGTGCAGCTGATCCAGGACCTGAAGCCGCGGATCATCATGGTGACGCCGTCGTACATGCTCACCCTGCTGGACGAGTTCGAACGCCAGGGCGTCGACCCGCGCGCCACCTCGCTTGAGGTCGGGATCTTCGGCGCGGAGCCGTGGACGGAGGAGATGCGGCGGGAGATCGAGGGGCGGTTCGGGATCGACGCCGTCGACATCTACGGCCTGTCGGAGGTGATCGGCCCGGGTGTCGCGCAGGAGTGCGTGGAGACGAAGGACGGCCTGCACATCTGGGAGGACCACTTCTACCCCGAGGTGGTCGACCCGGTCACCGGCGAGGTGCTGCCGGAGGGCGAGGAGGGCGAACTGGTCTTCACCTCGCTGACCAAGCAGGCCATGCCGGTCGTGCGCTACCGCACCCGCGACCTGACCCGTCTCCTGCCGGGCACGGCCCGGGTGTTCCGCCGTATGCGCAAGGTGACCGGCCGCAGCGACGACATGGTCATCCTGCGCGGGGTGAACCTCTTTCCCACGCAGGTCGAGGAGATCGTCCTGCGCACCCCGGGGGTCGCCCCGCACTTCCAGCTGCGCCTCACCCGCGAGGGCCGGCTGGACGCCCTCACGATCCGGGCGGAGGCCCGCGCGGACGCGACCCCGGAGACCAGGGAGGCGGCCGCCCGCTCCATCGCCGCCGCCGTCAAGGACGGCATCGGAGTCTCGGTCGGTGTCGAGATCGTCGACCCGGAGACGCTGGAGCGGTCGGTGGGCAAGATCCGCCGGATCGTGGACGAGCGGCCACGCTGAAAGCCCTGATTTCAGGAGCTGTCGCGGGCGGCGAGTCGGTCCGCCAGCTTCTCGGCGAGCGCGTCGGCGAACGCGGGATGCGCGGCGAGCCGCTCGGCGATGGCCGACACCTGCGCGTCGGTCAGCTCGGCGGCCTGGAGCGTGGCGAGCTTCTTCTCCGTGCGGCGGGCGATGATCTCCAGGTTGCGGACGACGGTCTCCAGCGCGACGTACGGGTTGTCGTCCGCCGTGGCCGGGTTGGGGTTGTCGATGATGCCGTCGGCGGTGAGGACCGCGACGGCGATGGCCCTCAGATTGGCCGGAGTGAGGTCCATGGTGTCTCCCTTGGCTGCGGCGAGGACGGCGTTCATCGGGAAGCTGCCGGGGTCTCCGTGGTCGTTCTCGGGGGCGTGCTGATGGCCGCAGTGGCCGGAGAAACGGTTCCACTGGGCGGCGGTCATCCGCACGCCGTTGGCGCCGTAGGAGCTGGGATACGGCTTGAAGGTGAGCCCCGAGGTCAGGGGTACGCCGTGCTCGGTGCGGGCCCAGCGGGCGAAGGCGGCCAGGTCCCGGATCACCCACTGCGGCAGCTGCGGCATGTACAGGTGCGGTGTGCTCCCCCAGCGCCGGTGGGTCGCCGGGTCGCAGGTGCCGACGATCTCCACCTGGCACACGTTCAGGGTGTTGGTCTCGACGCCGCCCGGCAGGTTGCGCAGGGCGCGGCTGGAGACGTCGAAGTCGAAGTGCTGGTACCAGACCATCCGCTGCTTGGCGAAGTCGGGGCGCGCGGTCAGGTTCGGCGCGGACGCGCCGCCGCCGTAGGAGGGCAGCGAGGTGCCCTCGGTCGAGTGCCACAGGACCACGTTGGTCTCCATCGCGGAGCCCGGGTAGTTGTCCTGGTACCAGTAGGTGGTCGAGGCGCCGGGATAGCGCTGGGGTCCCGTCCTCACGACGGGCTCTGGGGGCACGGGTCATGGCGCATGGTCAGCCTCCGATCAGATGCCGGCCGTCCGGTGCGGTGGTTCTCTGGCGGTATCCCCGCTGCGCCGCCTCTCAAAGCGGGCTGAGCCCGGACGGCAGACGATCGTCCGGATTCAGCCAGCGCCCAGCCGGTCCCGGAGTTCACGCTTGAGGATCTTGCCGCTGGCGTTGCGGGGCAGGGAGTCGGTGAAGACGATCCGCTTGGGCGCCTTGAAGGGCGTGAGGCGGTCGCGGGCATGGGCGATCAGCGCGGCCTCGGTGACCTCGCCGCGGGGGACGACGACCGCGGTGATCGCCTCGATCCACTTCTCGTCCGGAAGGCCGATCACCGCCACCTCCGCCACGGCCTCGTGCGTGTAGAGCGCGTCCTCCACCTGGCGGGAGGCGACCAGCACGCCACCGGAGTTGATGACGTCCTTCACGCGGTCGACGATCGTGAGATAGCCGTCGGCGTCACGGACGGCGAGGTCGCCGGAGTGGAACCAGCCGTCGCGGAAGGCCTCTTCGGTCTCCTCGGGCTTGTCCCAGTAGCCCTCGCAGAGCTGGGGCGAGCGGTAGACGATCTCGCCCGGTGTGCCGTCGGGGACGTCGTCGCCCTTCTCGTCGACGACCCGCGCGTCGACGAACAGCACCGGCCGGCCGCAGGAGGCGGGCCGGTCGCGGTGCTCGTCGGGGCCGAGGACCGTGGCCAGCGGGCCGATCTCGCTCTGGCCGAAGCAGTTGTAGAAGGCCAGTTGGGGCAGCCGTTCGCGCAGGCGCTCCAGGACGGGCACCGGCATGATCGAGGCGCCGTAGTAGGCCTTGCGCAGTCCGCCGAGGTCGCGGGTGGCGAAGTCGGGGCGGTTCGCCAGGCCGATCCATACGGTCGGCGGGGCGAACAGGCTGTCCACGCGGCCCTGTTCGGCCAGGTCGAAGAGGGTGTCGCCGTCCGGGGCGTCGAGGATGATGTTCGTCGCGCCGACGGCGAGGTAGGGCAGCAGGAAGACGTGCATCTGCGCCGAGTGGTACAGCGGCAGCGAGTGCACCGGCCGGTCGCCCGCGCTCAGGTCCAGGGCGGTGATGGCGCTGAGGTACTCGTGCACCAGCGCCCGGTGGGTCATCATCGCGCCCTTGGGCAGCGCCGTCGTCCCCGAGGTGTACAGCAGCTGCACCAGTTCGTCGCCGCGCGCCTCGGGCCCGTCGTACGGCGCCGCCTCGGCCAGCCGCGCGAGCAGCGAGTCCTCGGCATCCCGCAGCGGCAACACCCGTACGCCGGACGGCAGCCGGCCGGTCAGGTCCGGGTCGGCGAGCACCAGCGAGCTGCCCGGCTGGCCGATCAGATAGGCCAGGTCGTCGCCGGTGAGGTTCTGGTTGACCGGCACGTGCACCAGGCCCGCGCGGGCGCAGGCGAGGAAGGCGATCAGATAGGCGTCGGAGTTGTGGCCGTAGGCGGCGACCCGGTCGCCGGGCGCGAGGCCCTCGGCCAGCAGGACGGTCGCCGCGCGCGAGACGGCGTCGTCGAGTGCCTCGTACGTCCAGGTGCGGTCGCGGTGTTCGACCGCGACGCGTGCCGGGGTGCGGTGGGCGCTGCGGCGCAGCACCCCGTCGACCGTGCTGCCGTGGCCGGGCGTCACTGTGCTGCCGTGTCCGGGCGTCATGGCACAGGATCCTCGGCCCGCCACCGATCGAGGTCAAGCATCCCGGCCCCCACGTCACATACCCGTTGGTACGCTCAACCGCTCCTTCCCTCGACGATGTTGGGAGGCACCATTGCGCACCCGCGCCAGGCGGCTCATGGTCACCGCGGTCGCCCTGCTCACCGCCGCGTCCGCGCTTCCGGCGGCCGCGGCCCAGACGCAGTCCCGTCAGGAACACCCCTCGCACGGCGGTCTGTCGGCCGTCATCCGCTACACCGAGTACGGCATCCCGCACATCGTGGCGCGCAGTTACGCCGGCCTGGGCTTCGGCACGGGGTGGGCGCAGGCCGCCGACCAGGTGTGCACGCTGGCCGACGGGTTCGTCACCGTACGCGGTGAGCGCTCGCGGTTCTTCGGGCCGGACGCGGCGCCCGACTTCTCGCTGTCCTCGGCGAGCCGGAACCTCTCCAGCGACCTGTACTTCCGTGGCGTACGGGAAGCGGGCACGGTGGAGAAGCTGCTCGCACAGCCGGCTCCGGCCGGGCCGAGCCGGACCGCCCGTGAGCTGATGGACGGGTTCGCAGCCGGCTACAACGCCTGGCTGAAGCGGAACCGGATCACCGACCCGGCGTGCAAGGACGCCCCCTGGGTGCGTCCGATCACCTCGCTGGACGTGGCCGCGCGCTCCTACGCCCTCGCGGTGCTGGGCGGCCAGGGCCGGGCCGTGGACGGCATCACGGCCGCCCAGCCGCCCACCGCCCCTGCGGGCCCGGTTGCCCCGGACGCCCGCGACACCGCCCGTGCCGCCCGCGAACTGTTCGCCGCGGACAGTGCCGACATGGGCTCCAACGCGGTCGCCTTCAGCGGCCGGACCACCGCGAACGGCCGCGGCCTGCTCCTCGGCAACCCGCACTACCCGTGGCAGGGAGGCCGCCGCTTCTGGCAGTCGCAGCAGACGATCCCCGGCGAACTCGACGTCTCCGGCGGCTCGTTGCTCGGCTCCCCCACGATCTCCATCGGCCACAACGCGCGCGTGGCGTGGAGCCACACCGTCGCCACGGGCGTCACCCTCAACCTCCACCAGCTGACCCTCGACCCGTCCGACCCCACGGTCTACCTGGTGGACGGCCGACCCGAACGCATGACCCGACGGTCCGTCAGTGTCGCTCTACAAGACGGCAGTACGGTGGCCCGCACCCAGTGGTGGACCCGCTACGGCCCGGTCGTGAACTCCCTCGGCGCCTCCGTGCCGCTGCCGTGGACGGCGACGACCGCCTACGCGCTCAACGACCCGAACGCCGACAACCTGCGCGCCGCCGACACCGCGCTCGGCTTCAGCACGGCCCGGGACACCGGGGACGTGCTCGCGGCTCTGGACCGCACGCAGGGCCTGCCGTGGGTGAACACCATCGCGGCGGATTCCAGCGGGCACACCCTGTTCACGCAGGCACAGGTCGTGCCGCGCATCACCGACGAGCTGGCCCAGCGCTGCTCGACCCCGCTCGGACGGGTCACCTACCCGTCCTCGGGTCTGGCCGTGCTGGACGGCTCGCGCGGCGACTGCGCGCTCGGCCGGGACGCCGACGCCGTGCGTCCGGGGATCTTCGGGCCCTCGCGCATGCCCACGCTGCGGGACGCGCCGTACGCGGAGAACTCCAACGACAGCGCCTGGCTGGCCAACACGGACCGGCCGCTGACGGGGTACGAGCGGGTCTTCGGCACCGTCGGCACGCAGCGGTCGATGCGCACCCGGGGCGCGATCGAGGACGTGTCCGCCCTCGCCGGGCGCGGCGGGCTGACGGTCGCCGACCTCCAGGCGCAGCAGTACGCCAACCGGGTTCCGGCGGGTTCGCTCGCCGCGGCCGACACGGCGACGGCGTGTGCCGCGCTGCCGGGTGGGACGGCAACAGCCAGTGATGGCATGCCCGTTGACGTGGCGGAGGCCTGCCGGGTGCTCGCCGCGTGGGACCGTACGACGGACACCTCCAGCCGGGGTGCCCTGCTCTTCGACCGGTTCTGGCGGAAGCTGCTCGCCAGGGTTCCGGCGGCCCAGTTGTGGAAGGTGCCGTTCTCGGCCGCCGACCCGGTCGGCACGCCGAACACCCTCGACACCGCCGCGCCGGGCTTCAGGACCGCCCTCGCGGACGCGGTCGCCGAGCTGCGGGCGGCGGGGATCGTCCTCGACTCCCCGCTCGGGGCGCACCAGTTCGTCGTACGCGACGGGCGGCGCATCCCGGTGCCGGGCGGCACGGAGGCGCTGGGCGTGTGGAACAAGGTCGAGCCCGTGTGGGACCCGGCGCACGGCGGATACACCGAGGTCACCACCGGCTCCAGCTACATCCAGGCCGTCGGCTGGGACGGCAGCCGCTGCCCGGTGGCCCGGACCGTCCTGTCGTACTCCCAGTCCTCGAACCCGGACTCGGCCCACTTCGCCGACCAGACGGGACTGTTCTCGGGCGAGCGCTGGGTGAGGTCGCGCTTCTGCGAGAAGGACATCCTGGCGTCGCCGGCGCTGCGGGTGGTGGTCGCGCGCGAGCGGCGCTGACAGCGGGAGCTGAGGTCAGACGGCGCGGGCCCGTCCTTCCCAGTACGGGTCCCGCAGCCGTCGCTTGTACAGCTTGCCGTTGGGGTCGCGGGGCATCTCGGCGACGAAGTCGACGCTGCGGGGCCGTTTGTAGCCGGCGAGGCGTTCCGCGCAGTGGGCGAGGAGGGCGGCGGCGAGGTCCGGGCCGGGTGTGTGGCCGGGGGCCGGTTCGACGACCGCCTTGACCTCCTCGCCCCAGTCGTCGTGCGGGATGCCGAAGGCGGCGGCGTCCGCGACGGCCGGGTGGGAGAGGAGGGCGGACTCGATCTCGGCGGGGTAGATGTTGACGCCACCGGAGATGATCATGTCGATCTTGCGGTCGCGGAGGTAGAGGTAGCCGTCCTCGTCCAGGTGGCCGAGGTCGCCGACGGTGAAGAAGTCGCCGACGCGGTTCCTGCGGGTCTTGTCCGCGTCCTTGTGGTAGGCGAAGCCGCCGGTGCTCATCTTCATGTAGACCGTGCCCAGTTGGCCGGGTGGCAGCCGGTTGCCGTCGTCGTCGAGGACGGCGAGTTCGCTGATGGGCCAGGCCCTGCCGACCGTGCCGGGTTTCTTCAGCCAGTCCTCGGCGGTGGCGAAGGCGCCGCCGCCCTCACTCGCGGCGTAGTACTCCTCGACGCAGGTGCCCCACCAGTCGATCATGGCCCGTTTGACGTGGTCGGGGCAGGGCGCGGCGCCGTGCACGGCATGCCGCATGGAGGAGACGTCGTAGCGGGCGCGTACCTCCTCGGGGAGGGCGAGCAGGCGGTGGAACTGGGTGGGGACCATATGGGTGTGCGTGCACCTCTCCCGGTCGATCAGGCGGAGCATCTCCTCGGGCGTCCACCTGTCCATCAGCACCAGCCGGTGCCCGATGTGCAGGGACGCGCCCGCGAACTGGAGCACGGCCGTGTGGTAGAGCGGCGAGCACACCAGGTGCACGTTGTCCTCGAAGGGGCGGATGCCGAAGATGCCGAGGAAGCCGCCCAGGTGGGCCTCCTCGGGGGGCCTCCCGGGCAGCGGGCGGCGGATGCCGCGGGGGCGGCCGGTGGTGCCCGAGGTGTAGTTCATGACCCAGCCGAGGGTGCGGTCGGCGGGCGCCGACTCGGGCTGTCCGTCCAGGAGTTCGGCGTACGGCCGGAAGCCCTCGGCGGCGCCGACGGAGTAGCGGTGCGTCGCCGGGAGGCCTGCCTCGTCGGCGGCGGGACGGGCGGTGTCGGCGAAGCGCTCGTGGGCGATGAGGACCTTGGCGCCGGAGTCGGAGACGATCCAGGCGATCTCGGGGCCGACCAGGTGGTGGTTGACGGGGACGAGGTAGAGCCCGGCCTGCTGGGCGGCGAGGTAGGCGGTGAGGAACTCGGCGCTGTTGGGGAGCACCACGGCGAAGGCGTCGCCGTGCTCCAGGCCCGCGGCGCGCAGGCCGTGGACGAGGCGGTTCGCGGCGGCGTGCAGCCGTCCGGCGGTCCACTCCTCGCCGGTGGCGGTGACGAGGACCGTCCTTGTGGGGTCCTCGGTGGCCTGGGCCCAGAATCCGGTGGGGTTCACCCCTCGCTCCTTCCGGCGATGCGGTTGATGCGGTCGACGGCCCGCTCGAAGCCGCGGGTGAGATCGTCGAAGACGGCCTGGACGCTGCGCTCGCTCGTCATCCGGCCGACGATCTGGCCGACGGGTGTGCCGAGCAGCGGCTCCACCTCGTACTTCTGGATGCGGGACACGGCCTCGGCGACCAGCAGGCCCTGCAACGGCATGGGCAGGGGGCCGGGCCCGTCGGGGTCGTCCCAGGCGTCCGTCCAGGCGGTGCGCAACTGGCGGGCGGGCTTGCCGGTCAGGGCGCGGGAGCGCACCGTGTCGCCCGAGCCCGCGGCGAGGAGCTTGCGGGTGAGGGCGGGCGAGTGGAGGTCGGCCTCGGTGGTGGTGAGCCACACCGAGCCGAGCCATACGCCCTGGGCGCCGAGGGCGAGCGCGGCGGCGGCCTGTTCGCCGCTGCCGATGCCACCGGCCGCGAGGACGGGCAACGGGCCGACGGCGTCGACGACTTCGGGCGTGAGCACCATGGTCGCGATCTCGCCGGTGTGCCCTCCGGCCTCGTAGCCCTGGGCGACGACGATGTCGATGCCGGCCTCCTTGTGCTTGACCGCGTGCCGGGCGGAACCGGCGAGGGCGGCGACCTGCACGCCCTGGTCATGGGCGCGGGCGACGACATCGGGGGGCGGCGAGCCGAGCGCGTTGGCGAGCAGCCGGATCGGGTGGGCGAAGGCCACGTCGAGCTGGGTGCGGGCCACCTCCTCCATCCAGCCGGTGATCCGCCAGCCGACCGTCTCGTCGGCGGGGAGTTCGGGGACGCCGTGCTCGGCGAGGGTGTCGGCGACGAACCGCCGGTGCCCGGCCGGGATCATCGCCTCGACGTCGGCCTCGGTGACGCCCTCCACCTTGCGCGCGGGCATCACCACGTCCAGGCCGTAGGGATGGCCGCCGGTGTGCTTCTCGATCCAGTCGAGGTCGCGTTCGAGGTCGTCGGGGGCCGTGTAGCGGACCGCGCCGAGCACACCGAGGCCGCCGGCCCGGCTGATGGCCGCGGCGACGGCGGGGAACGGCGTGAAGCCGAAGACGGCGTGCTCGATTCCCAGATGCTGGCTCAGCTCCGTCTGCATGGGCGCAGGATGCCGGAGCCGGGCGGAGGACGGAAGAGCCGAGCTGACGGTTCGTCAGATTTACGAGGCCCGTCCGGTGGACATACTTGCGAAGACGTTCGGGCGGCACGACGGGAGGGGCTCGTGGTGAAGGACGGCATGACGAGACGTCAGTTCGGCAAGGGCGCAGTGGTCCTCGGCGGCGCCCTGACCCTGGCCTCCCTCCCCGCGGGGCCCGCGGCCGCGTCCTTGGGGCACGCGACGCTGCGGCACGGCTCGCCCGAGCGGGCCGGACTGCTCCCCGCGCCGCTGCGTCAACTGGTCGCCGACGCCGAGGCGTTCCTCGGCCCCTCCCCCAAGCACCCCTGGTACGCGGGCGCGGTCCTGCTCGCCGGGCGCGGCGGGACCGTGGCGCTGCATCAGCCGATCGGGAAGGCCGTGCGGTACGCGGAGTACGACGCCGCCACCGACACCGCCGTGGAGTTCCCGCCCGGGCAGCAGATCGACATGGCCGAGGACACCGTCTTCGACCTCGCCTCCGTCTCCAAGCTGTTCACCTCGATCCTGGCCGTGCAGCAGATCGAGCGAGGCGCGCTGGAGCTGGAGGCGAAGGTCGCCGCGTATCTGCCGGAGTTCGGGGCGGCGGGCAAGCAGGACATCACGATCCGCCAACTCCTCACGCACACCTCGGGGTTCCGGGCCTGGATCCCGCTGTACAGCGCGCCGACGTACGAGGAGAAGCTGCGGCTCATCTGGAACGAGGCGCCGCTCAACCCGCCCGGGACACGGTATCTGTACTCGGACCTCAACCTGATCTCGCTCCAGCTGGTCCTGGAGCGGATCACCGGCCGCACGCTGGACGTGCTGCTCCACGACGAGATCACCGCGCCGCTCGGCATGCACCGCACCCGCTACAACCCGCCCGCCTCCTGGAAGCCCCGTATCGCGGCCACCGAGGTCGCCCGCCGGCCCTGGTCGGGGCTGGACCGGGGGCTTGTGTGGGGCGAGGTGCACGACGAGAACGCGTTCAGCCTCGGCGGGGTGGCCGGACACGCCGGGGTGTTCTCCTGCGCGTGGGACCTCGCGGTCCTCGGCCGCGCCCTGCTCAACGGCGGCTCCTACGGGCGGGCGCGCATCCTGCGGGCCGAGTCGGTGGAGCTGATGTTCACCGACTTCAACACGGCCTTCCCCGGCGACGAGCACGGGCTCGGCTTCGAGTTGTACCAGCACTGGTACATGGGCGCGATGGCCACGCCCCGCACCGCGGGCCACACCGGCTTCACCGGCACCTCGCTGGTCCTCGACCCGACGACCGACTCCTTCCTGATCGTCCTCGGCAACTCCGTGCATCCCGTGCGCAGTTGGCGCTCCGGATCCGCTCCCCGGGTGGCGGCCGCGAACAACCTGGCGCGGTCCGTCGCCGTACGCCCACGGCACGGTCGTACGGCGTGGTTCTCGGGGATGGCGAACGCGACGACCGCGACCCTCGCCCTGCCCGCCCTGGACACCTCCGGTGGCGACGCCCGGCTGCGCTGTGCCCTGTGGTGGGACACCGAGCCGCAGGCGGACCCGCTGGTGCTGGAGGCCTCCGGGGACGGGGGCGCGACCTGGCGGCCGGTGCCGTTCGTCACGGTCCGACCCGGCGAGGAGACGGTGGAGCACCCCGCCGGGTCGGTCTCCGGCTGGTCGGGCCGCGTCTGGCACCGGCTCTCGGCGGCGCTGCCGGCCGAGCCGCACCTGGTCCTGCGGTGGCGATACGCGACCGACCGGCTGTACGTCGGCCGCGGGGTCTACGTCGACGCGCTGCGGGTCGAGTCCGGCGACGACGAGGTCCTCTTCGACGAGGGCCGCCCGGCCGACCGGGCGCGGATCGAGGCGACGGGCTGGACGGCGTCGGCCGACTAGGCCTACCTGGGCTGCTGGGTCGCAGGCCGACCGGGCCGACCGGGAGCCGGTGTCAGAGGCGGCCCGAAGATCCCGAAGCTGATGCCTCCAGCACCGCCATGGCCGCGTTGTGCCCCGGCACCCCGCTCACCCCTCCCCCGCGCACCGCGCCCGCCCCGCAGAGCAGGACGTTGGGATGCCGGGTCTCCACGCCCCAGCGGCCGGTGTCGTCCTGGGCGTAGGGCCAGGACAGGGCGCGGTGGAAGATGTTTCCGCCGGGCAGCCCGAGGTCGCGCTCCAGGTCCAGCGGGGTCTTCGCCTCGATGCAGGGGCGGCCGTCGGTGTCGGTGGCCAGGCAGTCGGCGAGCGGTTCGGCCAGGTGGGCGTCGAGCTGGGCGAGGGTGAGCTTCAGGAGGTCCTCCCGCGCCCGGTCGTTGTCCCGGGCGAACAGCCGGGCGGGAGTGTGCAGACCGAACAGGGTGAGCGTCTGATAGCCCTGCCCGGCGAGCTCGGGGCCGAGGATCGTCGGGTCGGTCAGCGAGTGGCAGTAGATCTCGGAGGGCGGCGCGGCGGGCAGCTCGCCGGCCGAGGCCTGCCGGTGTGCGGCGGCCAGCTGGTCGTAGCCCTCGGCGATGTGGAAGGTGCCGGAGAACGCCTCGCGCGGGTCGACGTCCCGGTCGCGCAGCCTCGGCAGCCGCCTGAGCAGCATGTTCACCTTCAGCTGGGCGCCCTCGGCGGGGGCGGGCGGCTCGTCGCCGGTCAGGGCCGCCAGTGCCTGCGGGGAGGCGCCCACCAGGACGTGCCGGGCGGCGGCGACGCCCTCGCCGTCGGCCGTGCGGTAGGTGACCTCCGCCGTACGGCCGTCGGTGTCGATCCGTACCGCCTCATGGCCGGTGGCGAGGACCGCCCCGGCCTCCCGGGCCGCGGCCGCCAGCGCGTCGGTCAGTGCGCCCATGCCGCCGACGGGCACGTCCCAGGCGCCGGTGCCGCCGCCGATCACGTGGTAGAGGAAGCACCGGTTCTGGGCGAGGTCCGGGTCGTGGGCGTCGGCGAAGGTGCCGATGAGCGCGTCGGTGAGGACCACGCCCCGGACCAGGTCGTCGTGGAAGCGGTCCTCGATCGTGACGCCGAGCGGCTCCTCGAACAGCGCCCGCCAGGCCTCCTCGTCGCCGACCCTGCGGCGCAGCTCCTCGCGGGTGGGCAGGGGCTCGGTGAGCGTGGGGAACACCGCCCAGGCGACCCCGCCCGTCAGGTCGTAGAACCGCCGCCAGGCCTCGTACTCGCCCTCGCCGCCGGTCAGCCGCGCGAAGGCCTCCCGGGTGCGCTGTTCACCGCCGCCGACGAGCAGGCCCGTGGGCCGTCCGGCGCGCTCCACGGGGGTGTACGACGAGATGGCGCGGGTCCGCAGCTCGAAGCGCAGGCCGAGGTCCCGGACGATCTTCCCGGGGAGCAGGCTGACCAGGTAAGAGTAGCGCGACAGCCGGGCGTCGACGCCGGCGAACGGGCGGGTGGACACCGCCGCGCCGCCGGTGTGGCCGAGCCGCTCCAGCACCAGCACGGACCGTCCGGCGCGGGCCAGATAGGCGGCGGCGACCAGGCCGTTGTGCCCGCCTCCGACGATCACGGCGTCGTAGGAGCGGGCTGCGGGGGCTTCCTCGGGTGCGGACATGATTCTTCGTAGCACGAGCCGATCACGGTCGGCCAGGGCCCGGCCGCCGCGAACCGTCCCCTGCCGCGCACACCCGGCCCCGTCCTGACGGGCGCCCGAGCGGGGCCTTGGGTACGTTTCCGGTATGGCGACCGATGTCGACGCCTTCCTGCGTCGCCTGGCCCGAGCACTCAGGCCACGGGCGACCCGGTCGGCCGGGGTGGTGCTGGAGCGCCTGCGCGCGGAGCTGCCCGAGCTGTGGCGGGAGGAGGACCTGGCCCCGCTGGCGCTGGAGGAGACGACCGCGCACGTCATCGCCTTCCTGGACGTGCTGGAGCACGACCTGGACGCGAGCCGGGTCCAGACGCCTCCCATCGCCATCGAGGTGGCCCGCGGTTATGCCCGCAGGGGCATGCCGATCAGCAAGCTGCTGCGGGCCTACCGCCTCGGGCACGTCAACCTGTTCCAGCTGATCCAGGCCGAGGTCACCCGGCTCACCGACGACTGGGAGCTGATCAACGCGGCGGGAAGCCGGCTGATCACGAAGGGGTTCGAGTACGTCGACCACGGCTCGGAGGAGGTCGTCGCCGCCTACCAGGAGGAGCGCGAGCGCCGGGTGCAGCGGCGGCTGCTGTTCACCCATGAGGCCGACCGGCGGATCGGCACCACCCTGGACACCGCGCGCACCGCTCAGGAACTGGCGGACGTCGGCGTCGACGGCTTCGCCGACCTGGTCACCGTCGACCTCTTCGAGTACGTCCTGCGGGAGGACGGCCCGCCGCCGCCGACGCTGCGCCGCGTCGCCCAGCGGTCCGTCCCGGACGGCTGCCCGGACGACACCGTCGCCACGGGCCGGGTGCACACCTACCCACTGAGGTCCGAACCGGCTCGCGCGCTGGCCACGGGACAGCCTCTGCTGCGCAGCATGACACCCACCGACAGCCCGGACGCCCCCGGTGTCCACTCGGCCATGCTGCTGCCGCTACAGGCCCGCGGCACCACCCTGGGCCTCGCCCAGTTCTTCCGGCACGGCACCGCGGCGCCGTTCGACGAGGACGACCTGCTGCTGGCCGGGGAGATAGCGGCCAGGGCGGCGATGTCCATCGACAACGCCCGCCGCTACACCCAGGAGCGGTCCACCGCGCTGGCGCTCCAGCGCAGTCTGCTGCCGCGGCGCCCGGTGCAGCAGGCGGCCCTGGAGACGGCGGCGCGCTATCTGCCGAGCGGCTCGCGCACGGGCGTGGGCGGCGACTGGTACGACGTGATCCCGCTGTCCGGGGCGCGCGTGGCGCTGGTCGTCGGTGACGTCGTGGGCCGGGGGCTGCACGCGGCCGCCACCATGGGCCGGCTGCGCACGGCCGTGCGGGCGTTCGCGGACATCGACCTGATGCCCGACGAGCTGATGACGCACCTGGACGACGTGGTCATCCGCCTCCAGCGCGAGGAGATCGGGGAGGACGGCGAGACCGGCGCGACCTGCCTGTACGCCGTCTACGACCCGGTGTCCCGGATGTGCTCGCTGGCCAGCGCCGGACATGTGGCCCCGGCCGTGGCGACCCCGGTGAACGGCAGCGCCACCGACCCGGTGCGCAGGACGGTCGACTTCCCGGAGGTGCCGATCGGGCCGCCGCTGGGCCTGGGCGGACTGCCCTTCGAGACGGCCCAGTTCACGCTGCCGGAGGGCAGTGTGCTGGCCCTGTTCACCGACGGCCTGATCCGCAGCCGTACCCGCGACGTGGACGACGCGCGCACCGTGCTGGGCAAGGTCCTCGCCCGGGCGCCGGAGTCGCCGGAAGAGATCTGCGACCGGCTGCTGGAGGCGCTGCTGCCCAGCCGGCCGGCCGACGACGTCGCTCTGCTGGTGGCCCGGACCCGGGCGCTCGACCCCGCTCATGTGGCCACGCTGGAGCTGCCGTCGGACCCCGCGGCCGTCTCCGGGGCCCGCAAGTTCACCGACGACCGGCTCGCCGACTGGGGCCTGGAGGAGCTGGCCTTCGCCACCGAGCTGATGGTCAGCGAGCTGGTGACGAACGCGATCCGCTACGGCAAGAGCCCCGTCCAGCTCCGGCTGATCCTGGAGTCCACGCTGACCTGCGAGGTCTTCGACGCCAGCAGCACCTCCCCGCATCTGCGGCGGGCCCGCACCCTGGACGAGGGCGGGCGCGGCCTGCTGCTGGTCGCCCAGCTCGCCGAGCGCTGGGGCACCCGGCACGGCCGCGAGGGCAAGGTCATCTGGGCCGAACAGGGCCTGCCGACGGGGCGCTCGGGGCCGCTGGGCTGACGTACCGTCACCGCCGCACCCGGGGCATCCCCAGCCCGATCCAGGTGATGATCTCGCGCTGGATCTCGTTGTTGCCGCCGCCGAAGGTGAAGATGACCGCGGAGCGGTAGCCGCGTTCGAGTTCGCCGTGCAGGATCGCGCCGGTGGAGCCCTCCTGGAGGGCGCCGGGGGCGGCGGTGACCTCCAGGAGCCAGGCGTAGGCGTCGCGGCGGGCCTCGGAGCCGTAGACCTTGACGGCGGAGGCGTCCTGGGGGGTGAGGGTGCCGTTCTGGAGGGCGCCGACCATCTGCCAGTTGAGGAGCTTGAGGGCGTCCAGCCGGGTGTGGGTCCGGGCGAGGCGGCGGCGTACCCAGGGCAGGTCGAGGACGCGGCGGCCGTCGGTGAGCTTGGTCTCGGCAGCCCAGCGCTGGACGTCGTGCAGGGCGCGGATCGCCATGGTGCCGTGGGCGGCGAGGGTGACGCGTTCGTGGTTGAGCTGGTTGGTGATGAGCCGCCAGCCCTGGTTCTCGGCGCCGACCCGTTGGGAGACCGGGACGCGGACGTCGTCGTAGTGGCTGGCGGTGGTGTCGTGGCCGGCGAGGGTCCTGATCAGGGTGCAGGAGTAGCCGGGGTCGGTCGTCGGGACCAGGAGCATGGTGATGCCGCGGTGGGCCGGGGCGTCGGGGTCGGTGCGTACCGCGAGCCACACCCAGTCGGCGGTGTCGCCGTTGGTGGTCCAGATCTTGTGGCCGTTCACCACGTACGTGTCGCCGTCGCGGACCGCCCGGGTCTTCAGCGCCGCCAGGTCCGTGCCCGCGTCCGGCTCGCTGTAGCCGATGGCGAAGTCGATCTCGCCGGCAAGGATCCGGGGCAGGAAGTACGCCTTCTGCTCCTCGGTGCCGTACCGCATGATCGTCGGGCCGACGGTGTTCAGGGCCATCAGCGGCAGGGGCACGCCGGCCTGGGCGGCCTCGTCGAAGAAGACGAACTGTTCCGTCGGGGTCAGTCCGCGCCCGCCGTACTCCTTCGGCCAGCCCACGCCCAGCCAGCCGTCGGTGCCGAGGCGGCGGATCGTCTCGCGGTAGAAGCGTTTCTGGGCGGCCGGGTCGGTGTGCCGGGCGTGGGCCTCGTCGGGCACCAGCTCGGCGAAGTAGGCACGCAGCTCGCTGCGCAGCCGCAGCTGCTCGGGGGTGTGGTCCAGGTGCACGGCGCCTCCAGGGTCCCGCCGGTCCGGTCCTGACGGCGCACACCGTAGAACGTGTTCCAGAAATTGGGAATGGCGGCGCCCCGCGAGGCCCACCTCGCGACTCCCGCGAGACCCACCTGGCGGCCCCCGCGTGGCCCACCTGGCGGCCCCCGCGAGTCCCGCACTCGCCTACGTCAGCCGAGGCTCGCCATGAAGTCCGAGCACGCCCGTGCGCAGGCGCGGCAGGCGGCCACGCTCTCCTCGGAGCCGCCGCACGCCTCGAAGGCGTGGGCGCACTCCAGGCAGATGGCGCGGCACCACTCCAGCTGGACGAGGATGCTCTCCTCGTCCACCCGGTTCTCCTCGGACAGCACGCGGCAGGTGGCGTCGCACACCTCGGCGCACATGATGCCTTTACGGCGCAGTCGTTCCTGCTCGGCGGTTCCGTCCGGGGTCACCAGGCTCGCGCGCAGCGCGCACACCCTCGCACACTCCGTGCACGCCTGGGCGCATGCGAACCGGTCCTCGAGGAACCGGAACAGCTCCTGTTGGGTTGGCGGCGTCGTAGTCACACCGGGCGGGTAGCCGGGGGCGAGCGCACCAAACACGCACACGGACAGGTTCGGCGTCCGATACGCGGGTATTCGCCTGGTATGAGTACCGCATCCATGCAGCTAGCCGAAGAGAGCGGTCTCCTCAGTCTGGGACTGTTCGCGGCCGCAGCAGGCGTTCTGGTCCTGCTGGCCGGCAGCTTCTGGCTCGGCGCACGTATCCGTAACCGAGAGCTGCCCCGGCCGACGCCGGAGGAGCAGCCGAAGATGCCGCCGGGTGGTCCCGTGCGCGAGGTCCGCGAGAACCGCGAACCCGACGAGATCCCGCAGATCGACAAGGACGGCCGCCCGCTCACTCCCTACGAGCTGACCAACCTGCAGACCCGGGCCAGCGAGAAGCAGGAACGCCCGCGCTGGAGCCGGGGCAGCAGCGGCTCGTTCGGCGGGGGCGGCCTGGGCGCCCATTGAGAGGATGTGAGATCCATGGCCGAGTCCGGCCGCAGCATGCTGCCGCTGCCCGACTACGACCATCTGCCGATCGGCGGTCTGGAGAGCCGGGTACGGGCTCTGAGCGCCGACGAGGTGGAGGTGCTCATCACCTATGAGCACGACCACGCCGACCGCCTCGCCGTGAACGAACTGCTCTCCCACCGGCTGGACCAGCTGCGCTCCGGCGCGCGGCCGACCTCCGGCGACCCGTCCGCGCTGCGCCCCGAACAGGGCGGGCACCGGGCCGGTTCGCCGGTGACGCCCGCGACGTCGGCGCAGCCCTTCGGCCCGCCGCCGCACGGCACACCCGACCAGCGCGGCAGGCCGAAGGGAGACCGCACCTGAGACCGGCATCAGCGGCCCGGCGGCCTCGGTCGCCGGGCCCCTTCCTGCCTCCGTACGGGGTTCAGTCGGGCAGCGGCAGCTGCACGGTCTCCCCCGGCTCGACGCGGACCTCACGGCCGGGCAGGCGTACGTCGATGGGGTCGGCGTCGGAGGGCGGGACGGTGATCTCCAGGCGGCCGTGGCGCAGCCGCAGCCGGACGCCCCAGTGGTCGTGGAAGCGCAGGGAGAAGCCGTAGGAGGACAGCTCCGGCAGCGGGACGGGGTCCAGGCACAGGGCGCCGTCGCGGGTCTCCAGGCCGGTCAGACCGCGCTGCACCAGATCGAGGGTGCCGGCCATGGCGCCGAGGTGGATGCCCTCGCCGGTGGTGCCGCCCTGGACGTCGGCGATGTCGCCACGCAGGGCCTCCAGACAGAACTCCCAGGCCTCCGCGCGCCGGTCGCGGGCCAGCACCCAGCCGTGGACCAAGCCGCTGAGCGTGGAGCCGTGGCTGGTGCGGTGCAGGTAGTGGTCGACCGTGCGCCGCCACAGGTCGTCGTTGAGCTGCACGCCCAGCCGGGCGAACAGGCTCTTCAGCGCGGGCGGCGAGAACAGGTAGCCGAGCATCAGCACGTCGGCCTGTTTCGAGGCCCGGTAGCGGTTCACCGTGTCGCCCTCGGCCTCCAGGATGCGGTCCAGGCGCCGGATGTCGCCGTAGCGGGCGCGGTAGCCGCTCCAGTCGAGCTCGGCGAGGTCGCCGTAGCCGTGGAACTGGCTGATGACGCCGTCGTGGAACGGCACGTACAGGGTGCGCGAGACCTCCTCCCAGTGGTCCAGCTCGCGCTCGTCCAGGCCGGTGCGCTCGCCCAGCTCGCGGCGGCGCGGCTCGGGCAGGGTGCGCAGCACCTCCAGGGTGCGGGCGAGCACCCAGGCGGCGGTGACGTTCGTGTACGCGTTGTCGTCCAGGCCCGGCTCGGTGGCGTCCGGGTAGGCGTCGTGGTACTCGTCGGGGCCCATGACGCTCTTGATGCGATGGCGGGCGAGGCCGGCGTCCCAGGTGGCGGCGTCCGCCCAGAAGCGGGCGATCTGCAGCAGCATCTCGGCGCCCTTGGTGTGCAGGAACTCCGCGTCGCCGCTGGCCTCGCAGTACCTGAGCACGTTGTACGCGATCGCCGAGCCCACGTGGTACTGCCGGTGCGAGCGGTCGGGCAGCCAGCGGCCCGAGCGCGGGTTGAGATGCAGCTGCTGGGTCTCCTCGCGGCCGTCGCTGCCGCTCTGCCACGGATACATCGCGCCCCGCCGCCCCGCGGCCCGCGCCGCGGTGCAGGCCTGCTCCAGGCGGCGGTGCCGGTAGCGCAGCAGGGCCCTGGCCGTCTCGGGGAAGTGCAGGTCCAGGTAGGGCAGCACGAACAGCTCGTCCCAGAAGACGTGCCCGCGGTACGCCTCCCCGTGCAGGCCCCTGGCGGGGACGCCGACGTCCAGGTCGGCGGTGTGCGGGGACAGCGTCTGCAGGACGTGGAACAGGTGCAGGCGCAGGATGCGGCCGGCCTCCCCGGGCACCTCCAGATCGGCGCGGTGCCACAGCTGGGCCCAGGCCGTGCGGTGCGAGGCGAGCAGCGCGTCGAAGCCGGGTACGCGCTCGACGCGGGCGACCGCCGCGAACAGCGGGTCGCTGATGGCCGGGTCGCGCGAGGTGTGCAGGGCGACGATCTTGTCGATGGTGACGGTGTCGCCCGGTGTCAATTCCAGGCGGGTGCACTGGACGGTGCGCGGGCGGGTGTGCCGTACGGCCACGGGCGCCTCGCAGTCGAGGCGGCAGGCCATGCCGATCCTGATGTCGGAGGTGCGGGTGCGGCAGCGCAGCCACACCGTGTCGGTGTCGGAGGAGCCGGTGTGGACGTGGGTGAGGTGGTGGCCGTCCAGCTCCCGGTAGCGGGCCACTTGGGCGTTGCTCACCCCGCCGTCCAGGGCCGCCTCCACCTCCAGCTCTCCGGTGTGGCCCTCGGCGGTGAACTCGGTGCGCATCGCCGCGAGGTGTGGGTCGGCCATGTGCACGAGCCGCAGCTGGCGCACGGCCAGGGTGCCGCCGCCGGGCAGCACGTAGCGGGTGTGCCGCTCCAGCACACCGGAGGGCGGGTGGAGCACCAGGACGTGTTCCAGCACCTCGGCGGTGTCGGGGGTCAGCCAGGCACCGCCGTGCGGGCGGAAGCGCAGCGACAGCCAGTTGGGGACGTTGACCATGTCCTCGTTCTCGACCGAGCGGCCCGCCACCCGCGAGGTCAGCCGGTTGTAGCAGCCGGCCACATAGGTGCCCGGGTAGTGCACGTCGTCGGCGGCACACTCGGGCAGCGCGCCTCTGGTGGCGAAGTAGCCGTTGCCGAGGGTGCACAGCGACTCGCGCAGCCGCTCCTCCGTGGGCTCGTAGCCCTTGTACTCCCAGGTCCAGTCCGTCACCGCGCCTCCTTGCCGGCGGCTTGCGTACGGTCGCGACCCCCCGTGCCCCGCGGGTCAGCCGGGCGTCCCCCTGGCCGCGTCGAGCCGGTCGACGCGGGCCACGTTCTCTCTGTCCTCGGCGTCCTCGCTGGGTGCGGCGGCGAACCAGGCGTCCAGGATCTCCGTGAGCAGGGGCTCCGAGGTCAGGCGCAGGCTCAGTGCGAGGACGTTGGCGTCGTTCCAGCGGCGGGCGCCGTCCGCGGTGCCGGCGTCCGTGCACAGGGCCGCGCGCACGCCGGGTACCTTGTTCGCCGCGATCGACGCGCCCGTGCCGGTCCAGCAGCACACGACGGCCTGGTCGGCGGTGCCGTCTGCGACCTCGCGGGCGGCCGCGGCGGAGCACACGGCCCACTGCGGGTCGTCGCCGGGGCGCAGCGCCCCGTGCGCGCCGACCTCGTGGCCGCGCTCGCGCAGCTCCTGTACCAGCCGCCGGGCGACGGGTTCGTCCATGTCGGAGGAGACGGAGATCCGCATGCTTCGGAGCGTACCCGTGCCGGAGCGGGTCAGCGCCGCTTGAACTCCACCGGTCCGGCGTTCATCTCGATGGTGCCGTCGGGGTGCAGCACCGGTCGGCGCTCGGTCATGCGGGCGCTGTACGCCTCGATGTGCCGGATGGCGGCGCCGTCGGGGTCGGTGAAGTCGACCAGGGCGATCGCCACCCAGTAGCGGGTCTTGGTGTTCTCGAACAGCGGCACCGTGACGGTGGAGCCCCGGCCGTCGCTGACGACGACCTTGGCACCGAAGCTGCGGAAGGAGCCGAAGCCGTTGCTGAGCGCGGAGTACGCGCACAGCAGAACGTAGCCCTGCTGGTCCGGGCGGACGATCCGCACGGTCTCGCGGCCGGGCACCTGCGCGTCGCCGTCGAGCTGGATGTACGGTGGCTTGCCCAGCTCACCGAGCTGCTTGTAGTACACGACGTCGGCGCTGCCCTTGCCCCGCTGCTTGTGGCCGGTCTTGACGAGGGTGCCGGGCTCCTTGGTGCCCCGCACCGCCTTGGATGCGGGCACGTAGAGCGCGTACAGGTCGAGGTCGGCGCCCTGGCGGCGGCGCGCGTCGCTGCCGCCGTCCCACTCCAGGGCGGCGGTGACGACCAGCTCCTGGTCCTGCTTGTCGAGGCTGAGGGAGACCTGGCTGCCCTTGTCGAGGCTGACGCTGCCGAGCGGGGGCTTGCGCAGGCTCATGGGGGCGGGCGGCGGGGCGGGTACCGGCGGCTGGGGTGCAGGGGCGGTCCGCCGCGGGGGTTCCTCGTCCGCCACGTCGATGCCGAAGTCGGTGGCGACGCCCGCCAGGCCGCTCGCGTACCCCTGGCCGATGGCGCGCAGCTTCCAGCCGGTGCCGCGGCGGTACAGCTCCATCAGCAGCACGGCCCGCTCGCCGTCCACCAAAGGCGGCGGCCGGAAGTCCACGGGTTCGGCGACACCGTCCTGCCGAGCGCGCACGAGCACGTCCCGGACGGTACGGAACGTACGGGACCGGTCGTCGGGGTCGCAGCTGCCGACGAGGACGACCCGGTCGACGTCGGCGGGCAGCCCGGCGGGGTCCAGCTCGACGCGCTCGGGGCCCGCGGCGTCGGCGGGCCGGTGGCGGACGGCCCCGGACTCGGCCTCGGGCTGGTTGTAGAAGACCAGGTCGTCGTCGGAGCGGACGTGGCCGTCGGCGGCCACCAGCAGTGCACTGAGGTCGACCTGGTCGCCCTGGAAGTGGAGTTCGGCCGTGAGGCGCCCCTCGCCCACCGCCGTGTTGCCGCCCTTGGCCAGTTCCGCCACGCCGTCCACCCCCAGCACGTCTCCCCGTCGGCCTCGGCTCACCATGTCACATCGGTTCGGGGTTCAGCGATGCCTCGCACAGGGCTTCGCCGCGGGCGGCGGCGTACGCATCGAGGTGGGCCCTGATGTACGGCACGGCCACGGTGTGCAGTTCGCCGTCGACGAAGGCGGGCTGCACGTTCACCTCGAAGACGACGCCGCCGTGCTCGATCGCCAGGTCCACCCCGGCGAAGGGCAGCCCCATCGACGCGGTCGCGGCGACGGCCAGTTCGGTCAGCCGCGACGGCAGGTCGGGCGGGGCGATGTGCGTCGGGACGGCGCCCTGGCAGGTGTTGCAGGGGACGTCGGGCGAGGCCTGCACGTGCTCCCGGGCGTGGACGACCCGGCCGCCGAGGACGAACACCCGGAACTGGTGACGGGCCCCCGTCGCGGTGAAGTTCCCCGCGTCGCGGGAGAGCAGCCAGTCGGTGCCCCGCCCGGCGTAGAAGTCCGCGGCGCGCAGCAGGGCTTCGGGGTCGGTGACATGGAAGGTGTCGTTGCCGCCGGTGCCGACGACGGGCCGGGCCCAGGCGTCGCCGCCGAGCTTGTCCAGGGCGGCCCGGGCCTCCTCGGGGGCGGGCCGGGACAGCAGCAGGGTCTCCATGTGGGCGATGCCGTCCCGGCGCAGCCGTTCGACGGTCAGGTTCTTCTGCGTGGCCGCACGCCAGGCCTCGGGTCCCGCGGCGAGCGTGACCACGTCGTGCCGGGCCAGGTCCAGCTGGAACGGGGCGAGGGCGCTCCTGCGGTGCGGCGGGATCTCGTACAGCACGACGATGTCCGGGACCAGGTCGACACCCTGCTCGGGCACGACCAGGCGTAACCGCTCCCCGGCGGGTACGGCGCGCCCGCTGCCGCCGGTGGCGAGGTGCCGGGAGTCGATACGGACCGGCGGGGCGCCGGTGAGCAGGTCCACCGCCTGCGCGAGGACGTCCGCGCAGCCTTCGGTGGAGGTGGGGTCGGCGATCAGGGCGATACGGGGTCGGGACACAGCGGCCTCCAGCGTTCGTCGCCGCGCCGGGCCGCGCGCACTGGCGGGCGCGGACCGGGCGGTCTCACGGGTGGTGCCTGACACGCGGGCGGTCATCGGTGCGCGGGGCGGGCCGCGCCGGGCCCGGGCGGCCGGTGACCGAAGCAGTGGGCCACGCTCTGGCGGCGGGGCGCAGAGCTGTGGGGAGCCACACTGTAGGCGCCGGTACGGCGCCCGTGGCAGGGCGCACGCACCCGTACCTCCTGCTCCCGCCTCTGCGCCGTCCGCATCCCCTGTGCGCCCGGCGGTCTCTCGGCCATCCCGGCCGAGTCAGGCCCCTGGGGCCGCCGGTCCCGTGCTGCGCCGGACGACCAGTTCCACCGGCACGAGGGGGTCGACCGGTGTGTCCGTCACCGCGTCGATCCGGTCGAGGAGCAGCCGCAGCGAACGCCCGCCGAGCTCCGCGAAGTCGGTCCGTACGGTGGTCAGCGGCGGCAGCAGATGCGCGGCCTCGGGGATGTCGTCGTAGCCGACGACGCTGACGTCCTCGGGGACGCGGCGGCCCGCCTCGTGCAGGGCGCGCAGCAGGCCGAGGGCCATCTGGTCGTTGGAGGCGAACACGGCGGTGACCTCGGGCCGGGCGGCGAGCGTGCGGCCCAGCTCGTAGCCGGAGTCGGCGCTCCAGTCGCCGAACAGCGGCTCGGGGACCTCGGCGCCGGCCGCGGCGAGGGTGGCCCGCCAGCTCTCGGTGCGCCGGTCGGCCGAGGTCCAGCCGGTCGGGCCGGCGATGTGCGCGACGGTGCGGTGGCCGAGGCCCAGCAGGTGCTCGGTGGCCAGCCGGGCGCCGGTGCGGGAGTCGGCGGTGACCACGGGCGTGCCGTCGCCGAGGTCGCTGTCCAGCACGACCAGCGGGGTGTCGAGGCCGGCCTCGGCCAGCGCGCTGCCGACCCATTCCTGCGGGGCGATGGCGATCATCCCGTCCGCCCCCTCGGCCGACAGCCGGTCCGCCGCGCGGACGACGGTGTCCCGGTCGGCGGTGTCCAGGGCGATCGAGCTGACCAGGTAACCGGCGGCCTGCGCGGCGGTGTTGACGGCGGTGAGGACGGAAGCCGGCCCGTAGCGGGCGGCGTCGAAGGAGATCACGCCGAGCATCCGGGTGCGGCCGCTGGCCAGCGAACGGGCGCTGCGGCTGGGCCGGTAGCCCAGGGTCCGCATCGCCGCCAGCACCGCCTCGCGGGTCTCGGCGCGCACGGCCGGATGGTCGTTGAGCACCCGCGAGACGGTCTGCTTGGACACTCCGGCCAGCCGGGCCACGTCGGCCATGACCGGGCGCGTCCCCGCGAAACTGCGGCGGCTGCGCCCCTTGGGCGCCGGGCCCTCGGGGGTGCTGGCGGTCATGACGGGTCGGATGTCCTTCGAGGTCGGCAGGGCGGACCCACAGGATAGGCCGGTCACCCGGCGGTCAGGCCCCAGGTGCGCGTGGTGACCACCGCCACCCGGCTCACCTCGGCGGGGATCGGCGTCCCGGGCTCATGACCGGGCACGTACACCCGGGCCTCGCCCGGCAGGGGCAGCACCTTCAGCCGCAGAGGGCCGGGAGGCAGCCGGTCCAGGGCGATGTCCCAGGTGCGGCCCGCGTAGAACTGGTCGGCCACCAGCGCGTCCCCCACGTACGCACGCGCCGCGTCCCCGCTCCAGTGCACGCGCAGCAGCGTGCGGCCGGGCCGGTCGCGGAGGCCGTCGGGCACGTCCACGCGGTACTCGGCGGCGGCCGTGTCGTACGCCGAGTCGGCGGGGGCACTGGCCCGTCCCTGGACGCCGGTCCGGGGCTCGGGCGGCGCACCGGCGGCCCGTACGAGGGTGACGGGCAGGTCGGTCGCGGCGTGGGCCTCGCCGCCGACCAGGGTGTAGCGCGTGAACACGCCGTCGGCCGTGGCCTTCAGCGCGCCGGCCGGGGGCCTGCCCGGCGCGGGCAGCACGGCGAGCGAGGGCTGCGCTGCCCGGCTGTGCAGCCTTACCTCGTCGTGGTCGAAGACGACGGCGCCTTCGGCCAGCACCAGCCGCTCGGCGCCCCAGGCGTGTCCCCGGTAGGCGGTGCGGGCGGTCGCCGCGTCGAGGACCAGCAGCCCGACCCGGTCGCCGCCGGGGGTGGTGACCTCGACGAGCGCGTCGGTGCCGGGCCGCAGTCCGGTGACGAGGACCCGGTCGCCCACGGGCGCGACCTCGCCGCAGGCGGCGGTGACGGAGTCCACCGTGTCGGCGTCCAGGGCGAGTTCGGGCGCAATGCCGTCGGTGGCGGCCAGGACCAGGACCGTACGGCCGTCGTCGTCGAGGCGGCACACGGGCTGTGCGGTGGCCCAGTCGAGCCGCAGCCCGGCCACGTCCAGCCGCAACGGCCAGCAGAAGTACGCGCCTTGGGGGACGGTCACCGGGGTGCTGGGCAGGGTCAGGGCGGGGGCGTCGGCGAACTCGACGGTGAAGGACACCTCCGGGTGGTCGGGCAGCGGTTCGTGCGGCTGGTGGTTGTTGACGAAGAGGAAGCCCGAGGTGCCGTCGGCGCGGACGGCCCAGCGCAGGGTGTCCCGGTCGGACTGGCCGGCCGGCTGCCGCTCGGGCAGCACCGAGGCGAGCGGCGCGATGCGGTCGCCGAAGTCGGCGAGGAGCAGATGCTGGAGGCGCAGCTCGTGGTACGAGTCGCGGAGCTGGCCGAACTCGCCGAGCGGGGCCTGGAAGTCGTACGTCAGGACCGGCAGGTCGTTCGGGTAGCCGGTGGCGTGGGACTCCTGGAGGGTGGTCAGCTCGCCGGTCGGGTTGGTGCCGCCGTGGAACATGTAGTAGCCCTGCCACACCGACCCGCAGCCGATCTTGGTGAGGCCGAGCGCGCCGATGTCGGCGGCCTCCACGCGCGGGCGCCGGTGGTAGGCGACGGCCATGCCGCCGCCCAGCTCGCAGGTGGCCCAGGGGAAGCGGTCCGCGTGGGCGTCGGCGTCGGCGTCGCCGCCGCGCACGGTGGTGGGGCGCAGGTCGGCGCCGATGCCCTCGTCGTCGCGCTGGTGGGTGAAGAAGAAGTGCTTGCGGCAGGTGTCGGGCCAGCCGGCGTCCGCCTCGGTCCAGAAGGCCTCCGGGTAGCCGCCGTACAGCGGCAGCAGCTCGTCGCCGGGGAGCTGGACGCCGCCCCACGCGGTGGACGTCCACAGCGGGGCGCTCAGGCCCGCCTCCTGCGCCATCCGCTTCAGGGTGGCGAGGTGGCCGGGCTGGTCGTACAGCTCGTTCTCGATCTGGACGGCGACGATCGGGCCGCCGTGGGCCCGGTCCAGGCCGCGCAGTTGGCCGGCGATCGCCGTGAACCAGGCCCGTACGGGCTCCAGGTAGGCGGGGTCGTCGGTGCGCGGGACGCAGTCGCGGGCGAGGAGCCAGTCGGGCAGGCCGCCGCCCCGGACCTCGGCGTGCACCCAGGGGCCGATGCGGGGGACGAAGTCCAGGCCGTGGCGGGCGCACAGTTCGGCGAAGCGGCGCACGTCGAGGTCGCCGTCGAAGCGGAGGTGGCCCTCGCGCTCCTCGTGGTGGATCCAGACGAGGTAGGAGGCGACGACGGTGACGCCGCCCGCCTTCATCTTCAGCAGCTCCTCCTCCCAGTCGCGGGCGCGATGGCGGGAGTAGTGGAACTCGCCGGAGACGGGGAACCAGGGGCGTCCGCCGCGCGTCAGCCAGCGGCTGGTGACCTCGATCGGGTCGGCGACGCCGAGCGCGTCGGCGAAGGGCAGGTGGCCGGTCGCCGGGGGTCCGGCGGGGGCGGGCACGCGCACGAGGTGGGGCATCAGGGCTTCTCCGGTCCGAGGTCGGGCGTGTCGGTGAACTGGGCGCGGCGCGCGGTGGTGGCGTGCTGTTCCAACAGGATCAGGTCGTTGCGGCCGGCCCGCAGAACGGGCGCGGGGACGTACAGCGTGCGCTGGGGGCCACGGTTCCAGTAGCGGCCGAGGTGGAAGCCGTTGATCCAGGCCTGGCCCTTGGTCCAGCCGGGCAGCGCGAGGAAGGTGTCGGCGGGCTCGGTCACCTCGAAGGTGCCGTGGTGGAAGGCGGGCTCATGGTCGTCGGCCCGGTCGGACGGCTCGAACGGCACCCCGGTGACGTCGGTGAGCGGCAGCCGGTGGCAGGACCAGCCGTGCAGCGGGGCCCGGTCGAACGTCACCGGTCCGAGCAGTCCCTTGGGGGCGCCGATGCGCGGCCCGTAGTTGACGCCGCCCAGGTTCTCCACCAGCACGTCCAGTGTGGCGTCAGGCCGCGGAACGCGCACGGCCAGCGTCTCGTCGTGCCGTTCGCGCTCCAGGACCCCGACGGGCGCGCCGTCCAGGAAGACCTGGGCACGGTCGCCGACGCCTCCCGCGAAGTGCAGGAGCCCGTCCCCCGCCTCGGGGACGGTCGTGCGGTACAGCACGTATCCGGTCGACTGGCCCAACTCGTCCATGGTGAGCGGGACTTCGGCGCCGACGGGTTCCGTGGTCCGCACGGCGTACGGCAGGAAGGGCGCCCGGTGGGTCAACTCGACGGTGAACGAAGCGAGTTTGGGGGCGGGTGCGGGGGCCGGTTCGGCCGGGACGGGGGCGTGGCGGGCGATGACCTCGCGGAAGGCGTGGTACTTGGGGCCGGGGTCGCCGTGCTCGGTGAGCGGGGCGTCGTAGTCGTAGGAGGTGACGACCGGCGCGTAGGCGTGGTCGTGGTTGGCGCCGTTGGTGAAGCCGAAGTTGGTGCCGCCGTGGAACATGTAGATGTTGACGGAGGCTCCCGCGGACAGCAGCCGGTCCAGGTCGGCGGCCGCGTCGGCGGCACTGCGCGTGTGGTGCGGCTCGCCCCAGTGGTCGAACCAGCCGACCCAGAACTCGGTGCACATCAGCGGGCCTTCGCTCTGGTGGGCGCGCAGCCGGGCCAGACTCTGCTCGATCCGGCTGCCGAAGGTGCCGGTGGCGAGGGTGCCCGGCAGCCCGCCCGCCTGAAGGTGGGCGGGGTCGGCCTGGTCGCAGGTGAACAGCAGTTCCTCGACGCCACGGGAGCGGAAGCCCTCGTGCAGGTGCTTGAGGTAGTCGGTGTCGTCGCCGTACGCGCCGTACTCGTTCTCCACCTGTACGGCGATCACAGGACCGCCGTTCGCCACCATGTGCGGCAGCAGCGGGGGCAGCAGCAGGTCGAGGTAGCGGTCGACGGCGCCGGTGAAGCGGGGGTCGCTGCTGCGCAGCCGGATGTCCCGGTCGGCGGTGAGCCAGGCGGGCAGCCCGCCGCCGTCCCACTCGGCGCAGATGTAGGGGCCGGGCCGCAGCAGGACGTGCAGGCCCTCCTGCTTCGCCAAGGCGAGGTAGCGCGGCAGGTCGAGGATGCCGTCGAGGACCAACGGCCCTTCGGGGTCCGGCTGGTGGAGGTTCCAGGGCAGGTACGTCTCCACGGTGTTGAGGCCCATCAGCCGGGCCTTGCGCAGCCGGTCGGCCCACTGGCCGGGATGGACGCGGAAGTAGTGCAGCGCGCCGGAGACGATCCGGAACGGTTCGCCGTGCAGCAGAAAGCCGGCGGCGGTGGTGGTCAGGGCGGGCATGGGAGATGTCCTTCCAGGGGTCAGCGGGTGGCACGAAGGGATCTGGTGGCGTACGTCAGCCAGCCGGTCGCCGCCAGGCACACCGCCGACACGGCGGCGAGCAGCAGCGGGACCGAGCGGATGCCGGACCACTCGATGGACTTGCCGAGCGCGGGTCCCGCGGCGACGCCGCCGATCATGGACGCGGCGATGACGACCGCCCCGGCCCGGCGGGCGCGCGGCGCGGCCCGGTGCAGCCAGGGCAGGCCGGTGGGGAAGATCGGCGCGATGAACAGGCCGACGCCCGCGTACGCGTAGGGCGCGAGGGCGGGCACACCGGCCAGCAGCAGACAGCCGGTCATGCCCGCGCAGGAGACGGTGATCAGGGCGGGGGCGCTGAAGCGCAGCGCGAGGGGTGCGACGAGGAACCGGCCGACGGTCATCATCAGCCAGTACACCGAGGTGGCGGTCGCGGCGGCCCCCGCGCCGTGTCCGACGGCCTCCAGGTGGGTCGGCTCCCAGCCGCCGACGCCGGCCTCGATGCCGACGTGCAGGACGTAGAGGGCAACGAACACGCCGAGCACCGAGGCGAGGCTGCGGCGCAGCGCACCGGGTCCGGCGGCCTCGCCCGACCCGTCGTCGGCCGGGCCGGGCACCCGGTCCCGTACGCCGTTCAGACACAGCAGCAGGGGCACGTCGGCCAGCGCGAACGCGAGGAACACCGCCGGGTAGTGGCTCGCGCCGACCGCGCCGATCAGGGTGGGGCCGAGGATCG
Organism: Streptomyces sp. NPDC096205; assembly: GCF_044763135.1. Lineage (NCBI taxonomy): Bacteria > Bacillati > Actinomycetota > Actinomycetes > Kitasatosporales > Streptomycetaceae > Streptomyces > Streptomyces sp. NPDC096205. Next base: position 144,011 of record NZ_JBIWFS010000004.1, read on the forward strand.
CGCCGATGCCGAAGTGGGCGTTGAGGATGTTCAGCATCGCCGCCGAGCGGCGGCCGAAGCCGGTGGCGAACAGCTGGTTGAGGCCGTAGTCGATGCCGCCGAAGCCGAGGCCCGCCAGGAGGGCGGTGACCAGGGCGAGCGGCCAGTTCGGGGCGAGGGCGAAACCTGCCGCGCCGATCGCCATCAGCGCGTAGGAGGCGCCCAGGACGCGCCGGGCCGGAAGCTTGCCGTGGAGCCGGTCGAAGAGCAGCACACCGGCGACACCGCCCACGAAGTGGGCACTGAGGGCGAGCCCGGCGGCCGACGGGGAGAGCCCGAATTCCCTGCGCAGCGCGGGGATCGCGGGGCCGTACAGCGCCTGGAGCGCGCCGATCAGCACGAAGCCGGCACAGGAGGCGACCACGGCGGCGGGGCTGAACACGGGGGCCGCGCTGCCCACCGGGGACGGGCTGGCCACGGGCGCTGGACTGTCCACGGGGGCCGGGCTGTCCACGGGGGCCGGGCTGTCCACGGCGGCTGCGGCGGCAGGGCCGGGGTGCGGCCGGGTCGGGGGTGAGGTCACCCGCGCAGTGTTACCGGTAACACGAGACGCGTCAAGGCACTTCTCCGTCCCGCGCCGGAGCGGGATCATGGACCGCGACCCGAACCCAGGAGGACGACCTTGACCGCACCGCATGTGCGCACAACCACCGCCGCCCTGCTGGTCGATGACGACGGCCGCTATCTGCTGCACCTGCGCGACGCCCACAAGAACATCGACAGCGCCGGACAGTGGGGTCTGCCCGGCGGGCACCCCGAACCGGGAGAGAGCCTCGACGAGACGATCGCGCGTGAGCTGGTCGAGGAGGCCGGACTGCGCGTCGCGGATCTGGCACCCTTCGCCACGGTCGAGACCACCGACGACAGCGACCGGACCGTCAGCCGGGTCCGCGTCTACCTCGGCACCTGGAACGGCGATGCCGCCGCACTCCCCCTCACGGAGGGGATCATGCTGCGCTGGACCGAGTTCGAGCAGACCCGGTGGCTGACGATGGACCCCGGCACCACGGCGGTCCTCCAGCACCACCAGGCGGCGGGCGGCCGTACCGACGACCCGCTGCCCGTGATCCACGTGCGCAGAGTCGGCTCACGGACGGTCCCGAACGTCATCGGCGTCCACCTCTACCTGGAGCGGGACGGCGAGACCCTGCTGGGCCTGCGGCACCCCGACTCGCCCTACGCGCCGTCGACGTACCACTTCCTGGCCGGTCACTGCGAGCAGGAGTCCGCCGTCGCCTGTCTGATCCGGGAGGCGAAGGAGGAGGCCGGGCTGGTCGTCGCGGCGCGGGACGTGGAGTTCGTGCACGCCGTCCATGTCACCGACGGCCCCGGTACGCAGCCCCGGATGCAGCTCGTGTTCCGGGCGCGGCACTGGGAGGGCGAACCGCGGGTCATGGAGCCGGACAAGTGCCTCGGCTGGTCGTGGTGGCCGGTGGACGCGCTGCCGGAGCCGCTGGTGGGGTACACGCGCGCCGCGATCGAGGGCATCCGGGAGGGCCGGCCGTACACGGAGCTGGGGTGGGGGGAGGCCTGACGATAGGCTGCCCAGTGGTCTAGACATGTCAGTGAAGGGGTCGCACAGTGGAAACGACGGCACACACGCCGGCCGACGGCGCTCTGCCGGTGGCGGTGATCGGTCTCGGCAGCATCGCCCAGAAGGCGTACCTGCCCGTGCTGGGGGCGCTGCCGGACGTCGACCTGCACTTCATGACCCGGGACCCCGAGAAGCTCGCCCGGCTCGGCAGCGCCTACCGGGTCCGGCACCTGTTCACCGACCTGGACGCGGTCATCGCTTCGGGCGTGCGGGCCGCCTTCGTGCACGCGCCCACGGAGCAGCACTACGCCATCGTGAGCCGGCTTCTCGACGCGGGCGTCGACGTCCTGGTCGACAAGCCGCTGTCCTACGCGCTGGACGAGAGCCGCCGCCTGGTGGAACTGGCGCGGGAGCGCGACCGGTCCCTGATGGTGGGCTTCAACCGCCGCCACGCCCCCGCCTATCTGGCGGCGCTCGACGGCCCGCGCGATCTCGTCGTCCTGCAGAAGGACCGGCGCGCCCGGACCGGAGACGTACGCACCATCGTGCTGGACGACTTCATCCACCTCGTCGACACCTTGCGCATGCTCGCCCCCGACGAGGTCGGCCTCGACGCTCACGGCAAGGTCGAGGACGGCCTGCTGCACCATGTGGTCCTGCGCGCCACGGCTCCGGGCTTCACCGGCCTCGCCGTCATGAACCGGGCCGGCGGCTCGGCGGGCGAGGTCCTCCAGACGGCCGGGGCCGACCATCGCCTTGACGTCGTCAACCTGACCGACGTCATCGACCACGACGGCGCGCCTGCCCTGCGCCGGGGCTCCGACTGGGAGCCCGTCGGGCGGCGCCGCGGCTTCGAGGGCATGTGCCGGCGTTTCCTGGACGCGGTGCGGACGGGCGAGCGCCTCGACGCGGGGGATGCGCTGGTCAGCCATGAGTGGTGCGAGGAGGTCATCGGGCGGCTCTTGGAGGGGTGAGCGCGGGGGCGGGGCCTGCCCTCGCCTCTCACCTCTCATGCTGACCGGTCGGGCTTGCCGGCGGCCCCGTACGGCCGGACCCGGTGTCACCTCCCCGGCCCAGTCCCGGTTGGCCCCGCTGGTGGTGTGCCGGGAGGGTGGAGGTGCGTGGAACCGGTCTGGCCCCGTCTCCCGGTGAAAGGTGCCCGCGTCATGCGCCGCTGCCCTCCCCTCCGGATCCGTACGCCGGCCTCGGCCGAGGGGGTGCCCGACCGGTGCCGCCAAGGCCGGGAGAAGCAGGCCGTCCCTTGCGCCGAGGTGCGGGGCAGGGCTGCGGGCGAGCGCGGCTGAAGCGTCATGTCGCACCCGGGCACCCTCATCCTCATCATGGCCGTCGCGGTCCTCGCGCCGCTGCTGGCCCACGCGGTGGGCCGCTGGATCCGCGTCCCCCTGGTGATCTTCGAGATCGTCCTCGGCATCCTGATCGGACCGCACCTGCTGGACTGGGCGCACGAGGACCAGCTGATCGACTCGTTGTCCGATCTCGGTCTGTCGATGCTGATCTTCCTGGCCGGGTACGAGATCGAGTTCGCCGCCGTGCGCGGCGACACCCTCCGGCGTGCGGTGTGGGCGTGGCTGGTCGCACTGGTCGCGGGGCTCGCCCTGGCGCTGGCGGTGACGGGGGCCGACGTGTCCAAGAGCATGGTCGTCGGTACGGCCCTGACGAGCACCGCCCTCGGCACGGTCCTGCCGCTCCTGCGGGACTCGGGCGTGCTGCACGGCCGGTTCGGCACGGTGATGCTGGCCTTCGGCGCGGTGGGCGAGTTCGGGCCGATCCTGGCCGTCTCGCTGCTGCTGAGCGGACGGGACATCGGCCGGTCCTCGCTGCTGCTGATCGGGTTCTCGCTGGTCACAGCTGCCGCGCTGTTCTGGGCGATGCGGCCGCGGCCGCCGTGGTTCTCGCAGGTCATCGCCAAGACGCTGCACTCCAGCGGCCAGTTCGCGGTCCGCTTCGTGATGCTGCTGCTGGTGTCGATGCTCGCCCTGTCCCACGCCTTCGGCCTCGACATCCTGCTCGGCGCCTTCGCCGCGGGCCTGCTCACCCGCCTGGTGCTGCACGGCGCGGCGCCGGACAGCAGCACGGAGGTGCTCGGCAAGGTGGAGGCGATGGGCTTCGGCTTCCTGGTGCCGCTGTTCTACGTCGTCACCGGGATCGAGTTCGACCTCGCCGCGCTGCTCGACGGCGGGCGGGCGCTGCTCCTGCTGCCGGTCTTCCTTCTCCTGTTCCTGGTGGTGCGCGGCCTCCCGGCGTACGTCCTCGCTCCGCGGGACCTGGGCCGCACCGATCGCAGGGCCCTCGGGCTGTACGCCTCGACCTGTCTGCCCCTCGTCGTGGCCATCACCACGATCGGGCTGGACGAGAAGGTCCTGCGGACCTCGGAGGCGGCGGCACTCGTCGGCGCCGCCATGATCTCCGTCCTCGTCTTCCCGCTGCTCGCCCAGCGGTCGCGCGCCGAGGTGGCGGGCACCCGGTCGCCTCGGGAGAGCGCCGTCGAAGAGGAGACGTGGTGACGTGGTGACGCACGCGGGGCGCCTGCGAGGGCCCCTCTGAGGGTTCAGCAGGCGGGCGCGGGCGCGGTGCTCGCGCGGACCACCAGGCGCGGTGCGACGGTGTGGGGGTCGGGGACCGTGCCGGGGTCCTCGATGTGGCGCAGCAGGTGGGTCACGGCCAGCCGGCCCATGTGCTGGAAGGGCTGGGCGATGGTGGTCAGGGAGGGTGAGCAGTACTCGGCGAGCTCGATGTCGTCGAAGCCGACGACGGAGACGTCCTCCGGTACGCGCAGCCCCGCCTCGTGGAGCGCCCTGATCACACCGAAGGCCATCTCGTCGCTGGCCACGAAGATCGCGGTGAGGTCGGGGATGCGTGCGAGGACGAGACCGTTGCGGTAGCCGGACGGCGGTGTCCAGTCGCCTTCGAGGGGCGGCGGCACCGGACGCCCGGCGGCCTCCAGCGCCGCGCGCCAGCCGTCCCGGCGCTGCCCTGCCTCGAGCCACTCGTCGGGTCCAGCGATGTGCCACACCGTCTCGTGGCCGAGGTCCAGGAGGTGCTGGGTGGCCAGGCGCGCGGCCAGGGTCTGGTCGACGGCGACGACCTCCGTGGCGTCGGTGCGCGAGCCGTCGATGGTCAGGGTCGGCGTGGCACGGGTGAGCTGCTCGATGCGCCGGCTGGTGTGGATCAGGGGGACGGACAGGATGATCCCCTCGACGTCCTGGTCGACCAGCCGGGACAGGGCGTTCTCGATGGCGAACGTGTCGAGGGACGTGGTGGTGGCGGTGCTGACGGTGTAGCCGGCGTCGTGGGCGGCGTGCTCGATGCCGGTGGTGACGGCGGCCCGGGAGTAGAAGTTGGTCTGGAGGGTGACGACGCCGATCGTGCGGCTGCGGCCCGAGGAGAGCATGCGCGCGGCGTTGTTCCGGCGGTAGCCGAGCTGTTCGACGGCGGCCAGCACCTTGGCGCGGGTCTTCTCCTGGACGTTGGGGTGGCCGGCCAGGGCACGCGAGACGGTCTGCGGCGAGACACCCGCCGCCCGGGCGACGTCCACCATGCCCGGCGGACGCGTCTCCTTGCCGTCGCTGCGCTTGCTCATGAGTGCCTCTCCGCCTCCGGTGTGCCGTCGATGATATCGACCACATCGATTGTCGTGGGGGCGGTTGCCGGGTGAGCGTCCGATCCGACAGCGACGGATGGCATCGATAACACGCAAGGCCTGCCGCGCGGCGCGGCCGTACGCCCGAGCCCGTAAATGTGTTCATGCTGGGGATGTGTTTCATGCTGGGGCGATGACCGAGCGCATGGGCAAGGTGATCTGCAACATCACGATCTCGGCCGACGGGTACTCCGCCGGCCTGAACCAGACCGAGGAGCGCCCGTTCGGCGACGACGGGGGCGACGGCTCGGGCGACCGGCTGCACGCCTGGATGTTCGACACCCCCGACGAGAACCGGGCGGAGGTCGAGGAGATGACCGCGGCCGGCGCGTTCGTCATGGGGCGCAACATGTTCGGCCCCGTGCGCGGCGCGTGGGATCGGCCGTGGAACGGCTGGTGGGGCGACGATCCGCCGTTCCACGCGCCGGTGTTCGTGCTCACCCACCACGCCCGCGAGCCGCAGCCGATGCGGGGCGGGACGACGTACCACTTCGTCACCGACGGGATCGCCTCGGCGCTGGCGCGGGCGCGCGCGGCGGCCGGCGACGGGGACGTCGCGGTGCTCGGCGGCGCCGCCACCATCAACCAGTACCTGGCCGCCGGCCTGGTCGACGAGGTGCGCCTGCACATCGTGCCGCTCACGCTCGGCGCCGGCACACGGCTGTTCGAGGGCGTGCCCGCGCTGAGGCTGGAGCAGGTGTTGTCGCGTGCGTCGAGTCTGGTCACGCACGTGACCTACCGCGTGTTGTCCTGAGCCGCGTCCGTGGCCTGAAGCCGGTCGTCCCGCAGGTCCGTCATTCCTCGGCGGACGGGCCGGGCGTGCCTGCGGTGGTGGCCGCGCCGGTGCCGGCGGCCTCGCCGAGGCCGGGAGCGACGGCGCCCTCGTCGGCCACGCCGAGGGCCACCTTGGTCCAGCCCGCCTCCCGCCGGTCGAAGCGCCGGTAGGCCTCCACCGCGCTGTCCACGCCGCCCCAGCGGGTGACCAGCGGGGTCGGGTCGAGCCGGCCTTCCGCCACCAGGGAGACCAGCTCGGGCAGGTAGCGGCGGTGGTTGCAGTTGCCGGACTTCAGGGTGAGGTTCTTCATGAACGCCTCACCGAACGGATAGTGCTGCACCTGTGGCGGATAGACGCCGACGGTCCCGATCGTCCCGGCCTTCGCCGCCATCTGCACCGACCACCGCGCGGCCAGGGTCGGCGCGTTCCCCGGCACCCAGGTCTCCCCGTCCGGGTTCTGGTCGGGCGCGGCCTCGGCGCGTTCGTGGTCGAACTGCTCGGACTGCTCGCGCACCGCGTCGGCGGCCGGTCCCTGCGACGGGCGCTGGGCGTCCACGCCCACGGCGTCGATGACACGGTCGACACCGATGCCTCCGGTCAGGTCACGCACCGCCTCGACGGGGTCCTCGGCATTGAAGTCGATCACCTCGGCGTGCTGGGCGCGGGCCAGTTCCAGCCGGTCCTGCACGCCGTCGACCACAATGATGCGTCCCGCTCCCTGAAGGCGGACACAGGCGATGGCGGCCTGTCCGACGGGGCCGGCGCCGACGACGGCCACCGTGTCCCCGTCCCCGACCTCGGCGAGCCGGGCTCCGAACCAGGCCGTGGGGTAGATGTCCGACAGCAGGATCGCCTGCGCCTCGTCCACGGTGTCCGGCAGGGGAACCAGTCCGACGTGCGCGAACGGGACCCTGGCGTACTCGGCCTGCAGGCCGTCCAGCCCGCCCGCCGCCTCCGGCCCGCCGAAGAACACCGTGCCGCCCCGTGGGCCCTGGGGATTGGCGTTGTCGCACTGCGCGTAGTAGCCCGCACGGCAGTAGCTGCAGGTCCCGCACCCCACCGTGGACGGCACCACCACCCGATCGCCCGGACGGAAGTTCCGCACTCCCTCGCCTGTCTCCTCCACGACGCCGACCGCCTCGTGTCCGAGGATGCGTCCCTCCTGCATCCCGGGCATCGTGCCGCGCACGAAGTGCAGGTCGGTGCCGCATATGGCAGAAGTGGTGATCCGCACGATCGCGTCGTACGGGTCCTGGATCTTGGGTTCCGGAACACTGTCGAGACGGATGTCCCCGACTCCGTGCCACACCACAGCCTTCATGTGCATGTCCCATCTGCGCATCGCGGGGTGACGGGCATCTTCCGTTTCCTGGGGTTTCCTCCCCATGGACGTCGAAACCGCCCGCCGCGTGACCTTCCGGCGGGAGACGTCCTTGTCCTGCTCCGGACCGCTCAGCGACTCAGGCAGCCGCCGGCTTTCGGATGCGCGGTTGGTTCTCCGGTGCCCACCGCACGGTCTTCGGCGTGCGGAAACGCAGCCAGGGCGGGGTCGACGTAGGTCTCGTTCCAGGTTTCGACGTCTTCGGGGACGTACGTGACCGGGCGTCCCAGCACGGCCGCGTAGTCCTCCGCGAACCCGTGCATGTCCTTTAAGCTCCGGGCCGGTGAGGTCGTAGGACTTCGAGAGGTGCGGCGCCGGGTCGGTGAGGATCTTCGCGCAGAGCTCCGCCACGTCGTGACCGGCGATGGGCGCGAGCCGGTGGTCGCCGAAAGGCAGGCGCAGTTCACCCCTGCTCAGCGGCTCCAGCGCCAGCCAGGTCATCATGTTGACGAACACCTCGATGTCGCCCTGGGCCCGCGCCGCCGCGGCCATCAGGCTGACGGCGTCGGTGTAGTACGGCGACAGGCTCATGCTGAAGTAGATGCGCCGGACGCCCTTCAGCGCGGCGGTCACGTCGGCGATGGTGGGCAGGTCACCGACGAAGACCTCCGCCCCGGCCTGGCGGAGCCGGGGCGAATCAGGTGCTCGTCAGACCTGCGCGTCAGCCGGCCAGGCGGTTCATCTTGCGGATCTGCTTGTCGAAGGTCCGGGCGGGAGCGACGCGGCGCAGTATGCGCGCGCGTCCGGCCATGGGGCCGGCGGTGTAGCGCAGCTTCGGCCTGGCGTCGGTCGCCGCCGCGACGATCGCCTTGGCGACAACGGCGGGGGCGTCGCCGTCCCTGACCGCCTCCGCCATCACACGGTCGACGGTCTGCCCCTGCTTCGCGTAGACCTCCAAGGGCGTGTCGGGCTTCGCGCTGTTGGCCTCGAATCCGGTCCTGGTGTAGGCGGGTTCGACGATGAGCGCCCGTACGCCGTGGTCACGGACCTCGTGGTCCAGGGACTCGGTGTAGCCCTCGACCGCATGCTTGGAGGCGGCATAGGCGGCCATGTAGGGCTGGGGCAGGAACCCGAGTACGGACGAGATGTTGATGATGCGCCCGCGCCTTTGGGCGCGCATGTGCGGCAGGACCTCCTTCACCATGCGCATGACCCCGAAGACGTTGGTGTCGAACATGCCCTGGGCCTGCGCGAGGGAGGTTTCCTCAGCCGCACCCATCGAGCCGACACCGGCGTTGTTGACCAGGACGTCGATCCGCCCGAACTGCTCGATCACCTGCTGGACAGCGGCGGTGACCGACTTGTCACTGGCCACGTCGAGGTCGAGGAACGTCACGCCGTCGAGCGGGGTGACGCGTGAGGTGTCGCGGCTCGTGCCGACCACGTCGAAACCCGCTGCGACCAGTGCGAGCGCGGTTTCCTTTCCGATGCCGGATGACGCACCCGTCACGAGTGCAACCGGCCGCTCTGTCGTCATCATGACTCCCGCGCTCATTGAAAAAACCGATCGGTTTCCACCACAGTAAACCGATCGGTTTCCTCGTGCAAGCGCGGGCAGGGAGAAGGACCGTACGGGCAGGATCAGTGCGCTGGAGAGGCGCGAGAGTGTCGTCCGCGCGGCGATCGCCGCGTTCGCGATCGCCGGCTACCACGGCACCAGCACCGCGGCGATCGCCAGGCGGGTCGGCGTCACTCAGCCGTATCTGTTCCGGCTCTTCCCGGACAAGAAGGCGATCTTCGTCGCCGCTTTGATGCGGAGCGCGGAAGACACTCGGCTGGCCTTCGAGGGGGCGGCCGACGGGGCGGAAGGCGGCGAGCGGGCCCTTCAGGCCATGACGAACGCGTACGCGCAGCTGACCGTGCACCTGCCGCTGGGCGCCGATGCCGACCGGACCGCAGGCTTCTTCGCCTGCGGCATGCTCGGCAACGCTCTTGCGGCTATGGGGCTTCCCCCGAACGCCGGGCGGCAGGGAAGCGTTCAGGAGGGGCGAGGTGTCAGCGCATGCCTGCCGCGTCGAGCAGGGCGATCACCGTGGGCGCGATGAGCCCTGTCAGTTCGTCCGCTCCGATGCCCGCGCGGGCGCTGCCACCGTCGAAGACCAGGCTGAGCTGCCGGGCCAGCAGACCGGGATCGCTCGCCCCGCCCTGCTCGGCCTCGGCGCGGAAGAAGGCGGTCAGGTTCTCCTTGACCTGACGGGCGACCCGGCTCGCGGGGTGGCTCTGGTCCTTGAGCTCGATCTGCGCGGCCAGGAAGGGGCAGCCGTAGAACTCGGGCGCGCCCGACTGCGATTCCACCTGCTCGAAGACATGCAGAATCCGTTCCCGCGGTGAACGGTCGTCGTCCGCCGCGGGCAGGAGTGCCGCCACATAGGCGGAAGTGCGCTGCTCCAGACTCGCCGCGAGCAGGTCGTCCTTGCTCTCGAACAGCTGGTACATGGAGCGCTTCGACACCCCCGCCGCCTTGCACAGCGCCTCGACTCCGATGCCGACGCCGTCTCGGTAGGTGAGCGTGGCCGCCGCCTCCAGCAGCCGCTCCCTGGGGCTTTGTTTCACTCCGGTGGTCATGCTGCGAGGTTAACTCGATCCCGGCACAATGAAAACTGATCGGTTTCCAGGCCTGGTGGGCGCCGGGACCACTGGCACGCTTCTACGACCGGTTCGGCATCAAGGAGACCGACGCGCCGACCGAACACCCACAAGCCGGTCCCCGTCGCTGTGGGCTGACCCTGTGGGCGGGGTGCCGGTGACACACGGGCATCCCGCCACGACTCACTTCGCCGGCTACTCCCCCGCGCGTATTCGTCCCACGGCTTCACGGATACGGAACGCCTCACGACCGGCATCGGCCCTCGCACCCCGGCCCGGTACGAGACCGTTCTGCCCGCCCGACCGTGCCTTTCAGGACGCCGAGCAAGCGGGTGACCTCACGGGCCATCGCCGTGCGTGCGGCGCCGAGGTAGTGGCGTGTGTCGACCAACTCCGGGTTCTCGTAGAGGGCTTGGCAAACGGCGCCGGTGAAGACCAGGGTGAGGTGGGTGGCGATGTTGACCTTGGTCATGCCGTGGTCGACGGCGGTGACGAGGTCGCGGTCCGCGACGCCCGACGAGCCGTGCAGCACCAGCGGCACGGAGACGGCCGTGCGCAGCGCGGTGATGAGGGCGAAGTCCAGCGCGGCGTCACGTGTGAGCATGGCGTGGGAGGTACCGACCGCCACCGCCAGGGCGTCCACGCCCGTGGCCGCGACGAAGTCCGCCGCCTCGTCCGGGTCGGTGCGGACGCCGGGGGCGTGCACGCCGTCCTTGCCGCCGACCTCGCCCAGCTCGGCCTCGACCCAGACTCCGGCGGCGTGGCAACGGCCCCGCACGTCCGCTGTGACGCGGACGTTCTCCTCGTACGGCAGGGCGGAGGCGTCGTACATGACCGAGGTGAAGCCCAGCGCCACCGCCTCGGCGACGAGCCCCGGCGACGTCGCGTGGTCGAGGTGGACCGCCACCGGGACGCTCGCCGCACGGGCGACGGCCAGGGCCGCTGTACCGATCGCGGCGAGCGCGCCGTGGAAGCGGGCGGCGTTCTCACTGATCTGGAGGATCACCGGGGCGCCCGCCGCCTCCGCTCCGGCCACGATGGCCTCGGCGTGCTCGAGCTGGATGACGTTGAACGCGCCGACACCGCTTCCGGCGGCTGCGGCGGGACCGACGATGTCGGCCGTCCCTACGAGGGGCATGGCGTTTCTCCTGTTTCACGGGGCAGGGGTACGACGTCCACCCGCGTGCGCAGCCGCTGGTGGACCACGGGGTCGAAGGAGCCGGCCAGTGGAGCCGCCACGGCGGCGGCCGACAGCGCCACCGCCTCGGCCAGCCGCACGGGCCAGGTGTCACCGGCCAGGAGTCCGGCGGCCAGGGCGGCCACCGCGGCGTCGCCGGCGCCGGTCGGATTGCCCCGCAGGCGTTCCGCCGGACGGGCCCGCCAGGCACCCTGCGGGGTGACGGCGAGCAGCCCCTCCGGGCCGAGCGAGGCGACCACGGCCTCTGCCCCGGCGGTGCGCAACGCCTCGGCCGCCACGCGGGGGTCGGACCGGCCGGTGGCTTCGACGAGTTCGTCGGCGTTGGGTTTGACCAGGGCCGGGGCGGCCGGCAGGGCGGCGAGAAGTGCCGGGCCACTGGTGTCGACGAGGGCGGGGACACCGCGCGCGCGGGCGTCCCGGACGAGGACCGCGTAGGTGTCCTCGGGCAGGCCGGGCGGCAGACTGCCGGAGAGGACGACCACGCCGGCCCGGAGCAGCAGCGCGTCGAACGACTCGCGGAAACGTTCCCACTCCTCGTGGAGCACCTCGGGGCCCGGTTCCAGCAGGGTCGTCGTGTCGCCGGTACGGGCGTCCACGACGGCGACCGTGCGGCGGGTCTCGCCCGCGACGGGAACCAGGTGCTGCGCCAGGCCCGCCCGGGCGAGATCGCGGCGGACCGACGCTCCCGTTCCGCCGCCGACCAGGCCGGTGACGAGAGTGGGGTGTCCGAAGGCGCGCAGGACGCGGGAGACGTTGATGCCCTTGCCGCCCGCCCGGTCCGCCACCTCGCACACGCGGTGCGCGGCGTGGGGGCGCAGCCGGTCGACGCGGTGGGTGATGTCGAGGGCGGCGTTGAGCGTGACGGTGAGGATCATGCCGCGGCTCCCGCATGGGCCAGGAGGTCCTGAGCGAGGTATGCCGCGCCCAGGCAGCCCGCCCGGTCGCCGAGCCCGGCGGCGACGACCTCGGGCGGGTCCTGGAAGGTGAGGCGTTCGGCGAGCGCCGCCCGCAGGGGCGTGAGGCAGGACTCGCCGGACCGGGACAGTCCGCCGCCGATGACGACGCGCGCGGGGTCGTACAGGGTGATGGCGGTGGCCAGTGCGTCGGCGAGGGCCTCGATCGCCTCGGACCAGACGGTGAGGGCCGCCGCGTCTCCCGCGTCGGCGCAGGCCCGGACCTCGTGGGCGGTGACGCCGCGCCGGCCGGTGGCGCGGGAGTAGCGGCGGGCGACGGCGGACGCGGACGCCACGGTCTCCAGACAGCCTCGCGCACCGCACCGGCACCGCTCTCCCCCGGGCCGCACCACGACATGGCCCAGTTCCCCGGCCCGGCCGTGCCCGCCCGTCAGGGCTCTGGCGCGGCCCCCGCTGAACACGGCGGCGGCGATGCCGGTGCCGACCGGCACGAAGAGGAAGTCGGCACAGCCGCGCCCGGCCCCCGCCCTGGCCTCCGCGAGCCCACCGGCCCGCACGTCGTGGCCGAACGCCACCGGAAGGTCGAGGTGTTCGGCCAACCAGTCCCGGACGGGTACGTCGCCCCAGCCGAGATTGGCCGCCCGTACGGCGACACCCTCGTCCTCGTCGACGATGCCGGGCACCACGATCCCGGCGGCGTCGGCGGTCGGGCAGCGGACGGCCAGTTGGGCGGCGCAGTCCAGCACGGTCTCCAGGACGGCGTCCTGGCCGCGCTCCGCCCGGGTGTACCAGCGCTCGGTGTGGCGCAGGCGACCGTCGTCGAGAACGACGCCGCCCTTGATGCAGGTGCCTCCGACGTCCAGGGCGATGACCGTCATGACACGGCCCTGGCCTCGGCCCCGGCGTCGGCCAGGACGACGGAGCGGGTGAGGTTGCGGGGCCGGTCGGGGTCGAGGCCGCGGCGGCCGGCGAGGGCGACCGCGAGGCGCTGGGCGCGGACCAGTTCGGCGAGCGGGTCGGCCGGGGAGACGGAGGCGTACGCGCCGGTCGCCCGCACCTCGGCGACCAGGCCGGCCGGCGGTGCGCCGAAGAACCACACGGCCCTGCCCGGGCCTGTGATGCTGATCGGGCCGTGCCGGTACTCCATCGCCGGGTACGACTCGGTCCACGCCCCGGCCGCCTCGCGCAGCTTGAGCGCGGCCTCGTTCGCGAGACCGACGGTCCAGCCGGTGCCGAGGAAGGTGAACTGCTCGGCGGCGACGACCTCTTCGGCGAGGGGCGCGAGCACGGCCCGCTCGGCCTGCTCGACGAGATCCGGCGGTACGAGACCGAGGCCGGCGCGCAGCTGCACGAGAGCCGTGGTGGCGAACCTGGTCTGAACGACCGACTGCTCGTCGGCGAACGACAGGTCCACGACCGTGTCCGCGGCGTCCCGGACCGGTGTGTCGAGGTCTCCGGTGAGCGCGACGGTCTCAGTGCCCCCGGGGACCTGACGCAGCGCGGCGAGCACCTCGGTCGTAGTGCCGGAACGGGTGATCGCGACCACGCGGTCGTAGCGGCGGGTCGCCGGATACGCGGAGGCGGCGAAGGCGTCGGTCTCCCCGAGCCCGGCGGATTCGCGCAGCGCCGCGTACGCCTGGGCGATGTAGAGGGAGGTGCCGCAGCCGATGACGGCGACGCGCTCGCCGGGTTGCGGCAGTCCGGCCGGGCGGGCCTGAAGCGCGCGGCGCCAGCAGTCGGGCTGGCTCGCGATTTCCCTGTCGACATGACTCACGGTGGCTCCTGGAAGGGCCGTGGCGGGCTGACACCCAGCCCGCATGATTGAAGTTGACTAATTTATAGCTATCGCACGCATCTTTGAGCAAGCATGTGCAGCAATACGCATGAGTAGGAGCGTGCGGGTTACGCTCAGCACCCGCAAAGGTCGTGAAGCGAGGAGAACAGCGATGGGCACGCACGAGCGGTGGACGCGGCTGCTCGACGCTCTGGGCGAGAAGGGCAGCATCGAGGTCGGCGAGGCCGCCGAGCTGCTCGGCGTCTCCCCCGCCACCGTCCGCCGGGACCTGGAGGAGCTGGCCCGGCAGCAGCTGCTCACCCGCACCCGGGGCGGCGCGGTGGCCAGCGGCGTCTCCTACGACCTGCCCCTGCGCTACAAGACCGCCCGCAAGGCCGACGAGAAGCACCGCATCGCCCGCGCCGCCGCCGCCTTGGTACCGCCCGGCGCCGTCGTCGGGCTGACCGGCGGCACGACCACCTCGGAGGTCGCCCGTGAACTGGCCACCCGCCCCGACCTGGCCGAGCACAGCTCGGGGACCGCGCTGACGGTCGTCACCAACGCCGTGAACATCGCCAACGAGCTGGCCGTCCGCCCGTATGTGAAGACCGTGGTGACGGGCGGTGTCGCCCGCCCCCAGTCCTACGAGCTGACCGGCCCCCTCGCGGCCGCCGCCCTTCAGGGCCTGTCGCTCGACTACGCCATCCTCGGCGTCAACGCCGTCGACCCACGCTTCGGCGCGTCCACGCATGACGAGAGCGAGGCGAGCGCCAACCGGGCCATGGCCGAGCGCGCCGACAAGGTCGTCGTGGTCGCCGACTCCACCAAGCTCGGCCAGCGGGCCTTCGCCCGGGTCTGCACGATCGCGGAGATCGACGTCCTCATCACGGACCACGACGCCCCCGACGACCTCGTCGAAGAACTCACCCTGCAGGGCGTCGACGTCCACTGCGTATAGGCGTCACTTGACGGAGCCCGCGGTGAGCCCCGACACCACATGGCGCTCGATGACCGCGAACAGGATCACGACCGGGACGATCGCGACCACCGACGCCGCGAACACCTGGTTCCACTGCACGCTGTAGGCGCCGATCATGTTGTTGATGCCTACCGTCAGCGGCTGCCGCTCGGGGGACGTGGTCAGCGTCAGGCCCATGATGAACTCGTTCCACGCCGCGATGAACGTGAAGATCACGGCGGTGACGATGCCCGGCATCGCCAGCGGCAACGTCACCCGAAGCAGCGCCCGGGCCCGGCCGCAGCCGTCCATCATCGCCGCCTCCTCCAGCTCCACGGGGATCGAGCCGATGTACGCGCTGATGATCCACACCGCGAACGCGAGGTTGAACGCCGCGTTGGCAACCATCAGGACGGCCGTCGTGTCCAGCAGCCCGAGTGCGTGGAACTCCCGGTAGAGGCCCACCTGAAGCGCCGTCGGCTGGAACATCTGCGTGACCAGGACGAGCAGGAGGAAGGCGGTACGTCCCCGGAAGCGCACCCGGGCCGTGCAGTACGCGGCCGGCAGCGCCACCAGCAGCACCAGAAGGGTCGAACCGCCCGCGATCAGCAGGGTGTTGGACAGGTTCTGGCCGAGGGTGGTGTCGGTCCACACCTTCGTGAACGCCGACCAGTCGAAGCGGGACGGCAGATAGCTGTTGTCCCGCAGCTCGTCGGAGGGGCGTCCGGCGGTGAGGACCACCAGGACGTACGGCAGGAGGAAGAGCGCGGCCAGCGCCCATGCGGTGACGGTCAGCGCGACGGTCGTGCCACGCGGCCTCGTTCGTGCGGTGGGCGTGCTCATCGGTCCGTCTCCTCCTTCCAGCCGCTGACCTTCAGGAAGACCAGCACCATGGCGATGACGGCCGCGAAGTTGACCACGGACATGGCTGCCGACTCGGCGACGTCGTAACCGCGCAGCATGTACATGAACACCGTGCTCGTGGCGGTGTCGGCGTTAGGCCCGCCCTGGGTCATGCCCCAGATCACCGGGAACGAGTTGAAGACGTTGATCAGGTTGATCACCAGGGCGACGAGGAACGCAGGCCGCAGCAGCGGCAGGGTGATCCTCACGTATGTCTGGAGCCGGGAGGCCCCGTCGACACGGGCCGCCTCGTACACCTCGGCCGGGACCGTCTGGAGTCCGGCGAGAAGGGTGTACGTGGTGAAGGGCAGGGACACGAAGACGGCGACGAACACCAGCCAGGGCTTGGCGTGGGCCGCGTCCCCGGTCCACGCCTCGGCCGTGTCGATGACGCCCAGGTCGAGGAGGAGCCGGTTGAGGACGCCCCCGACCTGGTCGAGCATCCAGCGAAAGCCGATCGCGGTCATCAGGACGGAGGCCGCCCAGGGGGCGATCAGCGCCCAGCGGGTGATCCGGCGGCCCGGGAAGCGCTGGTCGAACAGCTGGGCCAGGCCCAGCGAGAGAACCATGGTGAGGGCGACGACGGCGACGGTCCACACGGCCGTCCAGGTCAGGACGTCGGGCAGGCGCGAGTCGGCGAACAGCTTGCGGTACTTGTCGAACCCGGCGGGCCCCTGGTCGACGCCGGAGGTGTCGATCCTGCGCAGCGAGGTGCGGACCATCTCGACGACCGGCCAGACGACGACGGCCAGGATGAGCAGGACGGCCGGGGATATCCACGGCCACGCGCCGAGGCGCGGGCGCCGGGCCGGGTCTGCGGTGCGGTGGGACACGGCCGTCACTGCCCCGCGTTCTGCGCGGCCTGCTGGAGCGCGTCGAGCGTCTCCTTCGGTTCGCTGACGGCCGTACCGATCTGGGTCTTGATCTGCGCGGAGACCCCCGGCCAGGTCGGGTCGCTGAGCGGATAGAACGTGGCGCTCGGCAGGATGTCGAGGAACGGCTCGAGGTCCCTCAGCGCGGGGTCGCTCTGGAGCGCGGCCAGCGCGGAGTGGGTGACGGGCATCAGGTTGTACGTCTTGGCGAACCGGACCGTGTGCTCCTTGTGGTAGGCGAAGTCGAGGAACGCCTTGATCTCCTTCTTGTGGCCGCCCTTCTTGAACGCCATGACCCAGTCGGCGACGCCCAGGGTGGTGGGGCTCTGCCCGTCCTTGCCGGGCATGGCGGTCCAGGTGACGTCCATGTCCTCGACCTCGGCGAGCTGGCCGGGGAAGCCGTTGAGCATGCCGACCTTGCCGGAGGCGAAGGTCTTGGTCAGGTCGGTGCGGTTGACCGAGGCGGGACTCTTCTCGGTGAGACCGGCGTCGACCCATCTCTTGAGCTGGGTGAACGTCTCGACGTTGGCGTGGGAGTTGATGGCGTACTCGCCGGTGGAGTCCTGGTAGCCGCCGCCGTTGCCCATCATCCAGATGAACGCCTCGGCCTGGGCCTCCTCCTTGCCGAGCGGGATGCCGAGCGGCACCTCGACGCCCGCCTTCTTCAGCGCGGTGGCCGCGGTGGTGACCTCGGCCCAGGTCCTCGGTGGTTCCTTCGGGTCGAGTCCGGCCTTGCGGAACAGCGCGTTGTTGATCAGGAACATCCGCGCGCTGGAGACGAACGGGATGCCGTAGCGGGTGCCTTCCTGCTTGCCGGCCTCGGCCATCGCCGGGATGAGGTCTCCCTCGGTGCCCACCGAGAGCACCTCGGGCACGGAGTAGAGCAGCCCGCTCTTGGCGAAGTCCGCGTAACCGCCCGTCTGGAGGATGTCGGGCTGGTCGCCGTTCTGGACCATGGTCTTGACCTGGGCGTCTATGTCGTTCCAGTTGATCACCTGGAGGTCGACCTTGATTTTCGGGTTCTGCCGCTCGAACGCCTTGATCACATCCTGCCAGTACTCCTGACTCGGGTTGTCGCCGTTGGAGCCGTAGTCCGCGGCAACGAACTCGATGGTGGTGACCCCGTCGGCCGAGGTCCCGGGCCCGCCGCCCCCGCATGCCGCGAGCGAGAGGACGAGCGCGCCGGTGAGCCCGGCGGCGGACAGGGCGAGGTGACGTCGCTTCATGGCAACTACCGCCTTTGCAAGAACCACGCTCATAGATGAGCAGGTACATCGAGAAGTGCTCAAGTTTGAGCATGCGGCGCACCGGATGTCATCGACGAACCTGGGCGAGTTATGCAGTTGTGACCGTGAAAGCGCTGTCCACCACCGCCTGAGTGGTCGTGCGTATTTTTGATTGAAACAGAGCATCATCGATCACTTGACGTCAAACAGAGGGGCTGTTGTCATGACGCGCAGTACGTCAGCACGTGTTGTCGGCGGGCCTGCCGGACGACGGCGCCCGCATGGCCGGAAAGGCGGCTGTGATGCACCAAAGATCCGTACGACCCCCGCGCAGAGGGGGAGGTGGCCGGGCTCGCGGCAGACGCCCCGCGATCCTGGGCCTGGTCGCCGCCATCGTGGCGGCCGTCTTCTCCGTCGCCGGGCCCACCTCCCCCGCAGCCGCGGCGAGCGCCGGTGACGCCACGGGCGTCAGCCAGTCCGGGAACACCGTCACGATCAGCACGTCGACGGCGGCGAAGGCCCGCGTGGTGATCGCCCGGCAGGACATCTTCCGCATCTGGGTGTCGCCCAACGGCACCTTCACCGACGACCCGGCGGGAGGCGCCCTCGCGATCGACACCGACTTCGGGCCGGTGACCACGAGCGTGAGCGACGCCGGCTCGTACTACCGCATCACCACCCCGGCGCTGAACATCCGCGTCAACAAGTCCCCGCTGCGGTTCTCCGTCTACCGCGCCGACAACAGCACCGTCGTCTGGTCCGAGGCCCAGCCGCTGTCCTGGACCAGCAGCCAGACCAGCCAGTACCTCACCCAGGGCGCCGACGAGCAGTTCTACGGCACCGGCCTGCGGCTCGGCGAGTGGGCGCTGCGCGGCAGGACCGTGCCGGTCTCGGTCGCCAACACGTGGAAGGAGAACACCAACGCGAGCCCCGCGCCCTTCTACATGTCGACCAACGGCTACGGCGTCATGCGCAACACCTGGGCACCCGGCACGTACAGCTTCGGCGCGCCCGGCACGTTCACGCACAACGAGAGCCGCTTCGACGCCTGGTACTTCGTGGGCGACTCCCTCAAGGGCGTGCTCGACGCGTACACGGATGTCAGCGGCAAGCCGTTCATGGCTCCGATGTGGGGCTTCGAGCTCGGCAACGCCGATTGCTGGAACGCCTCCAGCCCTGACTACACCGGTGACCACAACCGGTTGCGCCACCAGACCACCAAGGACGTCCTCGGGTACGCGGCCGACGCCCGCGCCGCCGACATGCCGTCGGGCTGGTTCCTGCCCAACGACGGCTACGGCTGCGGCTACACGGACCTCAAGGCGACCGTCGACGGCCTGAAGGCGAAGGGCTTCCAGACCGGCCTGTGGACCTCCACCGGTCTCGCGAACATCGACACCGAGGTCGGCACCGCCGGCAGCCGCGGTGTCAAGACCGATGTGGCCTGGATAGGCCCCGGCTACAAGTACGCCTTCGACGGCGTGCAGCAGGCGGTGGACGGCATCGAGAAGAACTCCGACGCCCGCCGCTACGTCTGGACCGTCGACGGCTGGTCCGGCACCCAGCGCAACGCGATCGTGTGGACCGGCGACACCCCCGGCACCTGGGACGCCATGCGCTGGCACGTCCCGGCGATCACGGGCGCGGGCCTGTCCGGCTTCAACTACGCCGCCGGTGACATCGACGGCATCTTCCAGGGCAGCCCGAAGACGTATGTCCGCGACCTGCAGTGGAAGGCGTTCACCCCGGCGTTCATGACGATGTCCGGCTGGGGCGCCACCAACCCCGAGGCCGGCTACCAGGACAAGCAGCCCTGGCGGTTTAGCGACCCGTACCTCTCCATCAACCGCAAGTACCTCAAGCTGAAGAT
Organism: Streptomyces sp. NPDC096205; assembly: GCF_044763135.1. Classification (NCBI taxonomy): domain Bacteria; kingdom Bacillati; phylum Actinomycetota; class Actinomycetes; order Kitasatosporales; family Streptomycetaceae; genus Streptomyces; species Streptomyces sp. NPDC096205. Next base: position 163,702 of record NZ_JBIWFS010000004.1, read on the forward strand.
GCGGCTGATGCCGTACCTGTACTCGGCGAGCCGTGTCGCCACCGAGACCGGCACGCCCACCGTCCGTGCCATGGTCCTGGAGTACCCGAACGACCCGGTCGCGCGCGGCAACCAGACCAGCGGCCAGTTCATGTCCGGCGACTCGCTCCTGGTGGCGCCCGTCGTCACCGACACCACGACCCGCGACGGCATCTACCTGCCCGCCGGCACGTGGACGGACTACTGGACCGGCAAGACGTACACCGGCCCGGGCTGGCTCAACGGCTACAACGCGCCCCTCGACACCCTGCCTCTCTTCGTCAAGGGCGGTGGCATCGTGCCGATGTGGCCGCAGATGAACCACACAGGCGAGAAGCCGGTCGACACGCTCACCTACGACGTCTACCCGCGCGGCTCGTCGACCTTCACGCTCTACGAGGACGACGGCATCACACGCGCCTACAAGAGCGGCGCCTTCGCCAAGCAGAAGGTCGACGTCACCGCACCGGCCTCCGGCACCGGCGACGTGAGCATCGCCGTCGGCGCGAGCACCGGCACGTACGCCGGCAAACCCGCCTCCCGTGGCTACGAGTTCACCGTCCACGCGGCCGCCGCCCCCAGCGGCGTCACCGTCGACGGCAGCGCCTTGCCCGTGCTGTCCTCCAAGAGCGCGTACGACTCGGCGACGACCGGCTGGTACTTCGACGCCGCCGACCGCTCCGGCACCCTGTGGGTGAAGACGGGCTCGAAGTCCGGGGCGTTCACCGTCAGGGCGAACGGCCTGACGCTGCTCCCGGCCACGGCGGTGCCCGCGACCGGTACCCCGATCTCCAAGGCCGACTGGAAGGTGAGTCACGTCGACAGCGAGGAGACCTCGGCCGAGAACGGGGCCGCCGCGAACGCCATCGACGGTGACACCGCAACCAAGTGGCACACCGCCTACACCGGCGACCCCGACGCGCCGCTCCCCCACGAGATCCAGATCGACCTGGGCACGCGGTACGACGTCGACAGCCTGTCCTACCTGCCGCGCCAGGACGGCGGGACCAACGGCCGTATCGGCTCCTACGAGGTGTACGTCTCGGACACCACGGCCGACTGGGGCAGCCCGGTCGCCACGGGCACCTTCGCCGACACCGCCACCGAGAAGAAGGTCACCTTCGCGATGAAGACGGGCCGCTACCTGCGGCTGAAGGCGCTGACCGAGGCCGGTGACAGCGGGCCGTGGACCGCCGCCGCCGAGATCTCGGCCACCGGGAAGGCGACCCCGCTCCCGGCGAACGCGACCCTCGTCAACGCGGCCTCCTCGTCGTGCGTCGACCTGCCGTACGGCGACACGAGCACCGGCAGCGAGCCGACGCTGTACACCTGCCACGGCGGGACGAACCAGCGCTGGACCTTCACGTCCGCCGGGACGGTGACCGGCAAGGACGGCGTCTGCCTCGACGGCTCGGGGGCGACCGTCACGGTGCGGGCGTGCGACGGCTCGGCGGGTCAGAAGTGGCAGCTCGGCGCCCAGTCGAGTGTGATCAGCGGCGGCCGCTGCCTCGCACCCGTCCGGAACGGCACCGCCAACGGCACCAAGCTGGAACTCGCCGGCTGCACGGGCGCCGCCGCCCAGCGCTGGACACCGACCGGCTGATCCCTGCCCCGACCCGTTCCTCCGGCCACTCTCCCACGGCCGGAGGCACGGCCATTCGAAAACCTAGACACACAAAGTTTTCACATCTACCGTGGGAGAACCGGACGGTTCCAGCCGTCGGCCGCGCCCCGCCCCCAGGCGCCGAGGAGCCCCCCATGAGCACCATCGCCTCACCCCCCGCCCACCAGCCCGGCCCGGGCCTGCACGGCACTCGCCAGGCCCTGTCCGTCATGGCCGCGACGGTCGAGGCGGTGCCCGCACTCCGGCGCTTCGCCAGGGACACGGCACACCACTGGAACCTGGCCGACCACGTGCACGAGGCCCTCGGCGTGATCGTCACCGAGCTCGTCGCCAACGCCGTACGGCACAGCGGCAGCCTTGATGTCGCCGTCCTGCTGATGGCAGCGGGAGACGCGATGGCCGTCCAGGTGCAGGACACCGGACGGTGGCGGCGACGGCGCCCGAGCCTGCCCGGCGACGGCACCGACGCCTGCTGCGGCCGTGGTCTGACTCTGGTGCGCGCGTACGCCCTGGACTGCGCCATCGTGCGGACGGCTCGCGGCACGCGGGTGGCCGTGACGCTGGGCACCGGGGCCCCGGATGCGGCCTACTCCGTCGGCTGAGAACCGGCCGCGCCCTCGCCGCGCCCCTCGCGCTCCAGAACCTCCACCAGCACATCACGCAACCGTCCGATGTCCCCGGCCATATCGACGGACGGCTCCAGCAGCCACTGGAGCTGCAGGCCGTCGGTCGCGGCCAGCAGCACCCGCGCGGCCCAGTCGGCGTCCGGGTCGGACACCGGCCCGGCGGACCTCAGCCCCGGCGGCGGGCCGACGAGGAGCAGGGCGGCGATCTGTTCCCGCAGCCGGCGGTAACGCCCGGTGAAGAACGCGTGCGCGGGGTGGTCGGGGTCGGCGGACGCCGCCGCGATGTCCAGGAACAGCTTGACCAGCCCGGGCGTGGCGGCGTTCTCGGCGAGCAGCTCCGTGCGCCACAGCACGGTCTCCGGGGCGTACTCCTCGGCTGCCACGGTGTCCCGGGCCTCGATCACCGCCGCGAGCAGGGCCTCCCGGCTGCCGAAGTGGTGCAGTACCCCCGCGTCGGTCATGCCCACCCGCTGGGCGATGTCCCGCACGGACACCCCCCGGCTGCCCGCCTCGGCGTAGGCCGCCAGGGCGGCATCGAGGATCTCCTGCCGCCTGGCAGCGGTCTTCGCGTACGGCCCCCGGGACCCGCGTGTACTACTCACCCCCGCACTCTAGCCCTCGTCGGCCGCTCAAAACCTTGACCCCCTACTTTTTGGCGCGCCCCCGACGCGCGCGCCCGACTTCACGCCCATGCCGTCGCTGCTCGACCCGTGGGCACGTGACCTTCGCTGCCACAAGGTCGATACTGCGGACGGGCGGGGTTCACTAGGAGGTACCCATGAAGATGTTGATCAACGTTCCGGAGACAGTCGTCGCCGACGCCCTACGGGGTGTCGCCGCTGCTCACCCCGAGCTGACCGTCGACGTGGAGAACCGCGTGATCGTACGGCGGGACGCCCCCGTCGCCGGGAAGGTCGCGCTGGTGTCCGGGGGCGGGTCGGGGCATGAGCCGTTGCACGGTGGGTTCGTGGGGCCGGGGATGCTGTCGGCGGCGTGTCCCGGGGAGGTGTTCACCTCGCCGGTGCCGGACCAGATGGTGCGGGCGGCCGCGGCCGTCGACAGCGGGGCGGGCGTGCTGTTCGTCGTGAAGAACTACACCGGTGACGTGCTGAACTTCGACATGGCGGCCGAACTCGCCGAGGACGAGGGCATCCAGGTCGCCAAGGTCCTCGTCGACGACGACGTGGCGGTCACCGACAGCCTCTACACGGCCGGGCGGCGCGGCACGGGCGCCACTCTTTTCGTGGAGAAGATCGCGGGCGCGGCCGCCGAGGAGGGTCAGCCGCTGGAGCGGGTGGAGGCGATCGCCCGGCAGGTGAACGAGTGCTCCCGCAGCTTCGGTGTGGCGCTCAGCGCGTGCACCACGCCCGCGAAGGGCAGCCCCACCTTCGATCTGCCGCCGGGCGAACTGGAGTTGGGCATCGGCATCCATGGCGAGCCGGGCCGGGAGCGGCGGCCGATGATGACCTCCGGGGAGATCGCCGACTTCGCGGTGCACGCGGTCCTGGAGGACCTGCGGCCCCGCAATCCGGTGCTGGTGCTGGTCAACGGCATGGGCGCGACACCGCTGCTGGAGCTGTACGGCTTCAACGCCGAGGTGCAGCGGGTGCTCGGCGAGCGAGGTGTCCCCGTGGCGCGCACCCTGGTCGGCAACTACGTCACCTCCCTCGACATGGCGGGCGCGTCGGTGACGCTGTGCCAGGTCGACGAGGAGCTGCTACGGCTGTGGGACGCGCCCGTCAGCACGGCCGCGCTGCGCTGGGGCATGTGAGACAGCGGGCGGCAACGTACCTACCAGGCAAGGAGATCCAGTGCTCGACGCCGATTTCTTCCGCCGTTGGATGACGGCGACGGCCGCGTCCGTCGACCGGGAGGCGGAGCGGCTCACGGCCCTCGACTCCCCCATCGGGGACGCCGACCACGGCAGCAATCTGCAGCGCGGCTTCCGGGCCGTCGACGCCACCCTGGAGAAGGAGGCACCCGGCACACCCGGCGCTGTACTGATCCTCGCCGGGCGGCAGCTCATCTCGACGGTCGGCGGCGCCTCGGGGCCGCTGTACGGCACCCTGCTGCGGCGCACCGGCAAGGCGCTCGGAGACGCGCCGGAGGTCGGTGAGCAGGAGTTCGCCGACGCCCTGCGCGCGGGCGTCGAGGCGGTGATGCAGCTCGGGGGCGCGGCACCGGGCGACAAGACGATGATCGACGCGCTGCTGCCCGCGGTGGAGGCGCTCGGCGAGTCCTTCGCCGCGGCGCGCACGGCCGCCGAGCAGGGCGCCGAGGCCACGACTCCGCTCCAGGCCCGCAAGGGCCGGGCCAGCTATCTCGCAGAGCGCAGCATCGGGCACCAGGACCCGGGGGCGACCTCGGCGTCGCTGCTGATCGCGGGACTGGTGGAGGCCGCCGGTGAGTGACGAGAAGCTGGTCGGGATCGTGCTGGTGTCGCACAGCGCGCAGGTGGCCGCGTCGGTGGCCGAGTTGGCGCGCGGGCTGGCCGGGGGCGGCGCGTCGGTGCCCGTCGCTGCGGCGGGCGGCACCGAGGACGGCGGCCTCGGCACCAGCAGCGAGCTGATCGCCGCCGCGGCCGCCTCGGTGGACCGGGGCGCCGGCGTCGCCGTCCTCACCGACCTCGGCAGCGCCGTCCTCACGGTCAAGGCGCTGCTCGCCGAGGGCGACGAACTGCCCGACGGCACCCGGCTGGTCGACGCCCCTTTCGTCGAGGGCGCGGTCGCGGCGGTGGTCACGGCCTCGACGGGCGCCGACCTGGACGCGGTCGCGGCGGCGGCCTCGGAGGCGTACGACTACCGCAAGGCCTGACACGGGAGGGGGCCGGGAATCACTCCCGGCCCCCGCTCCCCCGCACGAACTGCCGGGCCAGCCGCTCCCCCGTCTCCTCGGCGGCGTCCCGGCTCTCGATGGGCGTCGCCCGGGAGTTCTTGAAGACGATGTAGGTGACGCCCGAGGGCGTGCCGCCGCCGTGCGGGTCCGGGTTGATGCCGAGGGCCCGGGCGGTGGCGTAGGAGGCCTCGCCGACGAGGTCGTACGGGCCCGCGTCGCCGACGACGGCGTACTGCACGCGGTCGCCGTAGATCACCGCGGCGACCGCCCCGCCGCGCACCCCGTGGTCGCGGTGGTCCCAGATCCGGCTGGGCACCGGCACCACGATGTACGGCAGCCGCTCGGCGTCCAGCGGGCGTCCGTCGGACTGCGAGTAGGCCGTGCTGGACGAGAAGTAGGGGTCGGTACGGCTGTTGCAGCGGAGGGTGGGCTGTCCGTCGCAGTCGATGTCCAGGTCCGCCTTCCAGAAGACGGCCTCCTTCGTGCCGCAGACGGGGACCGTGGCGGGCCTGCCGCTGTCGGTGCGGTAGCGGCCGGGCGAGACGGGCTCGCACACGCGCACCCGCTCCAGCAGGTCGGCGGCCCGCACGGGGGCGTCGGCGCGCACCGCCGAAGGGCCGGGCAGGCCCACGGGGGCGGTGGCTGGGGTGGGCTGCGTCGTCGGGGCGAGCAGAGCGGCGCTCGCCGCGGCCAGCGTCAGCGACTGGACACGCACGATAGAGGTCCCTCTCCTGGGCGGTCTGACGGACACTCAGCCCAATCTGATGCCCTTTCGGGGACGCGGCCATTCCGAGGGGGCCGGACGGGGTGCACGACTCGCGGCCCGGCGGGGACGGGCCTACGGACGGGACGCGCGGCACAGCGTCCGGCGGGAACGGGCCTACGGACGGCATGTGCGGCACAGCGTCGGGCGGGGAAGGACGGGAGCACGGCGCCGCGTCCAGCCGGGACGAACGGACCGCACGGCTCGGCGTCCGGCGGGGACCGGGTGCCCGCGGCCTGTCGACGGCCGCGGGCCCCGGCCGTCGGCGCGGGGATCAGCGACGACAGCGGTTCCGCGCCACGGGCCTGAACTCCCCGTCCTGTAGGGAGAGTTCGGCCACAAGGAGGCACAGCATACGTAACTCCCGGGCGGGCCCGCCAACACCCCCTCTTGATGTGGTCGCGTCAGACCGTCATATTGGTCCGTACCATTGCCGCGTGCCCGTCCCGGGAGGCAGAGCCGTGCGACGCGTTCCCGTTCCCGCCGCGCTGCTGTGCGGCACGCTGCTGCTGGTGAGCGCCTGCGCGCGGGAGGCCGGCGGGGAACGGCCCCCGGGTGTGCCGACGGGCGTCACCGCGGCGGCCGGCAGCGCAACCAGTGTGCATGTGATGTGGAACCGGGTCGCCGGGGAGCCCCCGGTCACGGCGTACGAGGTGTACCGCGGCCGCGCCAAGGTCCAGGAAGTCCCCGGCGACCGCCACATGGTGGACGTCACGCGGCTGCGGCCGGGCACGTCGTACGTCTTCTCGGTGCGCGCCCGCGACGGCGACGGGCGCCTCGGCCCGAGCAGCCGGCAGGTCCGGGCGACGACCCCCGCCGCCGTCGCGGCCGACACCTCCGCTCCCTCCCGCCCGGGCTCGGTGCGCGGGAAGGCCGTGGGCAGCCGGGCGGTCCAGCTGTCCTGGAGCGCCTCGACGGACGACCGGGAGGTGGTGTCGTACGACGTCCACCAGTCGGGGACGAAGATCCACAGCGTCGGCGGGGACCAGACCGCCACAGTGGTCACCGGGCTGCGGCCCGGCACCCGCTACACCTTCACCGTCCGGGCCCGGGACGCCGCCGACAACCTCTCTCCGGCGAGCGGTGCCGTACGGCTCACCACCGCTGCGGGCGCCGACGAGGGCGCGGCGACCGCCCCGGCGGGCTTCCGTGCGGTGACGCACCGGGCGAAGGACGGGGCGTACTACCTCGACCTGTCATGGGTGCCGCCGCGCGCCGACGGCGTGGTCACGGAGTACGAGGTCCAGCTGGACGGCCGCGCGGCCACCTCGCTCGTCTTCGGCGGGCAGGCGCCCCGGGACCGGGCCTCGTACAGCTTCTACGTCGGCCGGACGGCGGGCGTGGCACACCGGGTGCGTCTGCGGGCGCGGCTGCCCGACGGCACCTGGGGCGCGCTGTCGGCGGAGCGCACGGTGATCACGGGGTCGGACGGCTGAGCGACGACGGGGGCCGGCGCCCTGTTCGCCTTAGGCGGCTGTGGGCCGGACGGGGTAATCCGTCACCTGGCCGGCGGCGGCCGAAGTGCGGTGCGGGCCGGTCGGGCCTTGGCTGACCCTGAGGCAGCACGGGCGTTCCCCGACCCCAGGCGGCGCAAGGGATGTACCGCCAACCGTGCCGCCGGAGGACACTTCCATGCCCAACTCAACGCCCCTTCTGCGCGGATTGACAGCGGCAGCCGCCGCAGCGCTGCCACTCGCCCTCGCCGCCGGGCCCGCCGAGGCCGGCACCGGCATCTCGGTGAGCACCAACGGCTCCACGGTGTCGGTCACGACCAGCGCCTGTGCCCAGCAGATCAACGGCAGCTGGGGCAACGCCTCGCTGCTCACCAGCAGCCAGGCCAACTTCGCCCAGGGCCGGCAGGTGGCGCTGTCGGGAAGCAGCGCCCTGCAGTCGGCCGCGTGGTCGGGCGTCAGCCCGGGCACCTACACGGTGATCGTGGTGTGCGCCAACGGCTCCACCGCGGGCACCCAGTCCGTGATCGTCTCGTCCGGTTCCACGCCGACCATCTCCGCCACGGCCTCGCCGTCGCGCGGTGTGATGGGCGGTCTGGGCGGCGGCTCCAGGGACTACGGCACCATCACCCTCGTCGGCGGTGGCGCGCTCGTCGCCCTCGGTGGTGGGGCCACGGTGTGGTTCCTGCGGCGGCGTTCGAAGCCCTACCGGCTCTGAGCGCGGTCACTCCCCCTCGGGCAGCCGCTCGAACTCCTCCAGGGCGTCGGTGAGCCACCGCGTCCAGAAGGTCTCCAGCTCGATGCCGGCCCGCAGCACCAGATGCTGGAGACGGTCCTGCGCGCTGTCCTTGCCGGGCGGGAAGTCGCGCTTCTCGATCTCCTCGTACTCGGCCAACTGCCGCCGGTGCAGGTCGAGATGGTGGCGCAGATCGGCCTCGATGCCGTCGGTGCCGACGACGGCCGCGGCGCGCAGCCTGAGCAGCAGCGGATCGCGCTGCGCCTTCGGCTCCTGCGGCGCGGCCGTCCAGCGGGCCAGTTCGGCGCGGCCCGCGGGCAGGACCTCGTAGGCCTTCTTCTGCCCGCGGGCCGGCTGCTCGCTCGGCAGGGCCCGGATGTATCCCTCGGCCTCCAGTTTTCCCAGCTCGCGATAGATCTGCTGGTGCGTCGCCGACCAGAAGTAGCCGATCGACCGGTCGAACCGGCGGGTCAGCTCGAGGCCGGAGGACGGCTTCTCCACCAGGGCGGTCAGGATCGCGTGCGGGAGTGACATGAGGTCATCCTAGGGACGCCCCCTAGAGGGCGGCCGCGACCTCGGTGCCCTGCAGGATCGCGCGCTTGGCGTCCAGCTCCGCGGCCACGTCCGCGCCGCCGATCAGGTGCACGCTGCGGCCGGCCGCGACCAGCGCCTCGTACAGGTCCCGGCGCGGCTCCTGCCCGGTGCACAGCACGATGGTGTCGACCTCCAGGACCGTGCTCTCCTCGCCGACCGTGATGTGCAGTCCGGCGTCGTCGATACGGTCGTAGCGCACGCCCGGGACCATGGTCACGCCGCGGTGCTTGAGCTCGGCGCGGTGGATCCAGCCGGTGGTCTTGCCGAGTCCGGCGCCGACCTTGCTGGTCTTGCGCTGCAGCAGGTGGACGGTGCGCGGCGGGGCGGGCCGCTCGGGGGCGGCGAGGCCGCCGGGGGCCTGGTAGTCCATGTCGACACCCCACTGGCGGAAGTACGTCTGCGGGTCCTCGCTCGCCTTGTCGCCGCCGTCGGTGAGGAACTCGGCCACGTCGAAGCCGATGCCGCCCGCGCCGAGGACGGCGACCCGCTCGCCGACGGGCACGCGGTCGCGCAGCACGTCGAGGTAGCCGACGACCTTCGGGTGGTCGACGCCGGGGATCTCGGGGGTGCGGGGGGTGACGCCGGTGGCGACGACGACCTCGTCGAAGTCGCCCAAGTCACCCTCCGAGACAGGGGTGTTGAGGCGGACGTCCACCTTCTCCTCGGCCAGGCGGTGGCGGAAGTAGCGCAGGGTCTCGTCGAACTCCTGCTTGCCGGGGACCTGTCGGGCGACGTTGAGCTGGCCGCCGATCTCGCTCGCCGCGTCGAACAGGGTGACGTCATGGCCGCGTTCGGCGGCGGCCACGGCGCAGGCCAGGCCCGCCGGGCCGGCGCCGACGACCGCGACGCGCTTGCGCCGCCGGGTCGGGGACAGCACCAGCTCGGTCTCGTGGCAGGCGCGCGGGTTGACCAGGCAGGAGGTGATCTTGCCGCTGAAGGTGTGGTCCAGGCAGGCCTGGTTGCAGCCGATGCAGGTGTTGATGGCCTCGGAGCGGCCCTCGGCGGCCTTCTTCACGAACGCGGCGTCGGCGAGCATCGGGCGGGCCATCGACACCATGTCCGCGGTGCCGTCGGCGAGCAACTGCTCGGCCAGCTCGGGGGTGTTGATGCGGTTGGTGGTGACCAGCGGGATGGACACCTCGCCCATCAGCCGCTTGGTGACCCAGGTGTAGGCACCGCGCGGCACGGAGGTGGCGATGGTGGGGATACGGGCCTCGTGCCAGCCGATGCCGGTGTTGATGATCGTGGCGCCGGCCTCCTCGACCGCCTTGGCGAGGGTGATGACCTCGTCCAGAGTCGAGCCGCCGGGGACGAGGTCCAGCATCGAGAGCCGGTAGATGAGGATGAAGTCCTCGCCGACGGCCTCGCGCACCCGCCGGACGATCTCCACCGGGAAGCGCATGCGGTTCTCGTACGAGCCGCCCCAGCGGTCGGTGCGGTGGTTGGTCTGCAGGGCGATGAACTCGTTGATGAGGTAGCCCTCGGAGCCCATGATCTCCACGCCGTCGTAGCCGGCCTGCTGCGCGAGGCGGGCGGCGCGGGCGTAGTCGTCGATGGTCCGCTCGACCTCGGCGTCGGTCAGCTCGCGGGGCGGGAAGGGGCTGATCGGCGCCTGGAGGGGGCTGGGTGCGACCAGGTCCTCGTGGTAGGCGTACCGGCCGAAGTGCAGGATCTGCATGGCGATCCGGCCGCCCTCGCGGTGCACGGCGTCCGTGATGACCTTGTGCTCCTCGGCCTCCGCCGCGCTGGTGAGCTTGGCACCGCCGCCCCACGGCCGCCCCTCCTCGTTGGGGGCGATACCGCCGGTCACGATGAGGCCGACGCCGCCGCGGGCGCGCTCGGCGTAGAACGCGGCCATGCGTTCGAAGCCGTTCTCGGCCTCCTCCAGGCCGACGTGCATCGAGCCCATCAGGACGCGGTTGGGCAGCGTGGTGAAGCCCAGGTCGAGCGGGTTCAGCAGGTGGGGAAAACGGCTCATCGGGCCCTCCGTGCGCGGTGTCGTCCTCGTAGTTGTAGAGGACCGCGCACGGATTGTGCAACTAGTTGCACAACAGGCCCGGGGGTGTTGTGGCCGAGGTCACCGCCCTTCGAGCAGGACATGCAGTTCGCGCTCCTGGTCGCCGGAGGCGGTGGACAGGTCGCGCACGGTGAACAGGGGGTCGAGGGTCTTGCGGAGCCGGTCGATCGCCCAGTAGCCGCCCTGGGCGTCGACCTCGACGGTGGACGACAGCCGGGCGGGCGCCGGGCAGGTGTGGGCGTCGGTGACCTCGAAGGTGCCGAGCCAGACCATGGGGCGGGTCTCGTGCAGCTGCTGGGGCACCTCGTCGCTGCCGCGGTCCGACTCGAAGCAGGTGCAGAGGGCGTCGAAGACGATGCGGGCGTCTTCCTTGCTGCAGCCGCTGATCTCTACGGAGACGGACTCCTCATGCTGTCGCTCGCGGTCCATCGTGGGGCTCCTCTCGTGGGCGGCGGCACGGTCGCGGGTTCCCCGCGATATGCGCCACATCACCTAGAAAACCACTGTTTTCCGGCGGCTGCGGGCTCGTCGTGGTTGCTCGCGCCCACGCGGCGGAGCCGCATGTCGAAACAGCCCCGCGCCCGTAAAAGGTGACCTCTAGCCCCGCACGAATCTGTAGGTCTTGCTGTCCGTGAGGATGCAGAAGCCCGGGGACATCACGATCACCCGGAGGGTTCCGCTGCGGCGGTCGTAGTCGATGCCCTCCGTCTCGAAGGAGCCGGAGCAGCCGCTGCGCAGGGGGAGCTGGCGCAGGGCCGTGACGTGGCCGGAGATGTCGGAAGGGCCCGCCGGGGCGGAGAGGTCGATCTGGAGCAGGGGCTTGGTGAGCCCGAAGAGGGTGCCCTCGGGGTCGTCGGAGGAGCACAGGAGGGTGGTGGGGCCGGAGAAGTCGCAGCCCTGGAGGTCGCGTACGGCGTGGTCGAGGTGGACGGTGGCCGCCTGGGGGAGGTTCGCCGAGGGGGAGGTGGCCGGGTTGATGCCGGGGGTGGGGAACACCAGCAGGCGCGTCATGGTGCCCCACTCTCCCGACAGCATCCACCGGCCGTCCGGGGCGATGGCCGCCCAGGAGTTGTTCGCGGCCTCGCCGGGGCTCAGCGTGTGCACGTACTCCGACCAGGTGCCGCCGGGCGCCTGGACGCGGAACATCTTCGCGCCGCCCGAGTCGCGCTGGTACGGCTCGACGTAGAAGCCGTCGTAGGAGGCGTCGGGGTCGCCGACGTGGTTCCAGCCCCGGCTCGAGACGTCCAGCGGGATGGTGCCGATGCCGGTGTAGCGGTTGGGGCTGCCGGCGGGGACCTCGACGGACGTCAGGCCCTGGCTCTCGGTCAGCGGACGAGCGCGGTCGGAGCCGGCCTCCGTCCAGGTGTCCGCGGCGGCGGCCGGCGGCGCTGCGGACAGTACGGCGGTGGTGGTGAGGGCTACGAGTCCGGTCAGCAGGGCGTGACGGCGTTGCCGGGCAGGCAGGCGCATGCGCGTCGGCTCCTCGGTAGGGGGGTGGAGTTCCGCTCGGCGGACAGTCTGACCGGGGTCGGTGGTCATGTACAGACCAACAACACAGACCACCGACACCCGAAGGAAAGCCCCTCCGACGCACCCGGCCGGTGCATCCCAGGACGACTCGGCGGATCCTGAGGGATGGTGGAGAGGGACGCGGTGGCGTAAGAGAGATGGTTGAGCGTGGTACGGCATGGGGAGTCGGCACGGGGGACTACGTGCCGTGAGGACGGGCGAAGGCGGTGCGTGCGATGGGTGCAGCCGGACCTCCCGTGACAGCGGGCGGAGAACCGGTCCGCGGTCCGGTGCGGCCCAGCGGACTGCTGGACGTCATCGGCGTGGCCTCGATCGTCCTGGACGACGAGGGCCGCATCGTGCTGTGGAGCCCGCAGGCCGAGGAGCTGTTCGGCTACTCGGCCGCGGAGGCGCTCGGACGCTACGCGGCCCAGGTCATGGTGCACGAGCAGCACATGGACGTGGTCGTCAAGCTGTTCGCCGACGTCATGGCCACCGGTCAGGGCTGGGCGGGGGCCTTTCCCGTGCGCCACAAGGACGGCTCGACCCGGCTGGTGGAGTTCCGCAACATGCGGCTGCTCGACGACCGCGGCGACACCTACGCCCTGGGCCTGTGCGCGGACCAGACGACGGTGCGCCGGCTGGAGCGGGACGTGGCGCTGTCCACCCGTATGGTCGCCCAGTCCCCCATCGGTCTGGCGGTGCTCGACACCACCCTGCGGTACGTCTCCGTCAACCCGGCGCTGGAGCGCATCAACGGTGTCCCCGCCGAGGAGCACCTGGGCCGCACGGCCCGCGAGGTGCTGCCCCACCTGGACGTCGAGGGCCTGCACGCCGCGGCCCGCGAGGTGCTGGCGACCGGGCGGCCGGTGGTGGACCGGCCGGTCGTGGGCCGGATCCCGGCCGACCCGGAGGAGGACCACGTCCTGTCGGTGTCGCTGTACCGGCTGGAGGACGCCCTGGAGACGGTCCTCGGCGTCGCCGTGTCGGTCGTGGACGTCACCGAGCAGCACCGGGCGGGCGTCGAGGCGGAGGCGGCCCGGCGGCGGCTGGCCCTCATCGCGGACGCCTCGGCCCGGATCGGCACCACGCTGGAGCTGGACCGCACCGCGGGCGAGCTGGCGGACGTGGCCGTCCCCGAGCTGGCCGATGTCGCGGCCGTGGATCTGCTGGACGCGGTGGTGGCGGGCCGGCGCACCCGTCTCGGCCCGTCCGAGGCGGCCGTGATCCGGGCGCTGGCCGTGCGCGCCGACCGCTCACCGCTGGCGCTGGAGGCGGCCGACCCGCCCGGACAGGTGGCCCGCTACGGCCCGGACCGGCTGGTGACCGAGTGCGTGCGCTCAGGGCATCCCGTGCTGCTGCCGCACGTGGAGGCGGCGGACCTGCCGCGGATCGCCCGCTCCCCCGAGGCGGCCGTGCAGCTCGCCCGCGCGGGCGTCCACTCCTACCTCGCGGTGCCGCTGATCGCCCGGGGTGAGGTGCTGGGCGCCCTGGACCTCAAACGCACGCGCAACCCGCTGCCGTTCACCGAGGACGACGTGCTGCTCGCCCGGGAGCTGGCGGCCCGGGCGGCCGTGCAGATCGACAACGCCCGCTGGTACCAGAACGCCCGCGACACCGCGCTCACCCTGCAGCGCAGTCTGCTGCCCAGCCATCCGCCGGTGACGGGAGGCCTCGAGGTCGCCTCGCGCTACCAGCCGGCGGGCGCCACCACCGAGGTCGGCGGCGACTGGTTCGACGTCATCCCGCTGGGCGGCGGCAAGACCGCGCTCGTCGTGGGCGATGTGATGGGCAGCGGCATCTCGGCCGCCGCGACGATGGGCCGGCTGCGCACGGCCACCACCACGCTCGCCGGCCTCGACCTGGACCCCGCGGTGCTCCTGGAGCACCTCGACCGCATCACGGCCGGCCTGGACCAGGCGATCGCCACCTGCCAGTACGCCGTCCACGACCCGGAGCTCGGCCAGTGCAGGATCGCCAACGCGGGCCATCTGCCGCCCGCGCTGGTGCGCCGGGGAACCGACCCCGTCCTGCTGGACCTGCCCACCGGGGCCCCGCTCGGCGTGGGCGGCGTGGCCTTCACGACGACCACCTTCGACTTCTGCCCGGGCGACGAACTGGTCCTGTACACCGACGGCCTGGTGGAGACGCGCCGCCATTCCCTCGACGAGCGCCTCGACACCCTGCTCGCCCTGCTGCACGGCCCCACCCGCCCGCTGGACGAGGTCTGCGACCTGCTGGTGCGCACCCTGCACCACCCCGACAACCACGACGACGTGGCGCTGCTCATCGCCCGCGCGCGCGAGGCGGAGTGAGAGGGGTCAGTCCCAGCTCGGGTTCCGCCCGAACTCGGTGCCGTAGGGCACCGGACGCCCGGTGAACGCGTCCAGCAGCACCCGGTCGCCGAGCGGCCGGGCGAGCGTCACGGTCACCTTGGTGATCTTCAGGACGGCGGGGCAGTCCCCCTCGCTCGGATTTCGGATCGACCCGGACAGCACCACGGACCCGCCGGTCTCCAGCACGTCCACGGCCGGTCCGTCGTCGCAGTCACCGTGCCCGGCCAGCACGGTGACGGACCGCCCGTCCTGCGCCGTCTCCTTCACCTGCTCCAGCGGCCACAGGACGTCGGACGGCACCTCCGCCGCGGGCCCGATCGGCGACTTGGGCGCCTCGGAGGGGGCCAGGGCGACGCGTTTGAGCGGAGTGTCGTAGCCCCGGATCGTGAACAGCCAGGCGGGGACGGTCGCCGGGCCCCGGCTGGTGGCCAGCTCCGTGCGGCCGAGCCGCGCCCCGGTGACCACGAGTTCGGGGCCCTCGCCGCTGTAGCGGTCCAGCGTCCCGAACGCCTCCCGCGCGTCCATCACCGGCAGGGTGAGCGCACGGCCGTCGCCCCACTTCACCGTGCCCTTCTGCGCCGCGGTGGTGGGGAGTTGGCCGCGCAGTGCGAAGTTCTGCAGCTGGTACGCCTCCTTGTCCGCGGCGCTGCGGAAGGCGTGGTCCGGCAGCTGGACCAGGTCCGCCATCGGATAGAAGCCCCGCCGCCATGCCTCGGCGGCGTCCGAGCCGTCCCAGGCCGCGGCGACCTGCCGGGCCCGCCGACCCGCGTCCCCCTTCCCGGCCGAGCCGCCGCCGTCGTCACCGCCGTCGCCGCCGGAGCGTCCCTGGCCGCAGCCGGCGGCCAGTACGGCGATGAGACACAGCAGTTGAGCGGTGCGGGTGCGCATGGTTCCCCCTGGGACCGGCGGTGTGGTGCTTCTACGACGCACAGGGGCGGTACGTCGTTCACCTCCGGGGCGAGGAAGGACGCCCGCGGCGGGAGCGTCCGACCTCGCCGAGCGGGGCCTGTCGGTGAAGTGCGGGCTCAGCCCGTGCGCGTGCCGATGACCACCCGGGCGTAGAGGTCCTCGTCGACGGCCAGGCGGGTGGTGAGCCCGGCGGCGGTGAAGGCCTCGATGGCCGCAGGCGCCTGGTGTTCGCTGGTCTCGACCAGCAACCGCCCGCCGGGGGCCAGCCATTGGGGTGCCTCGGTGGCGACGCGGCGCAGGACGTCGAGGCCGTCGGTGCCGCCGTCAAGGGCGACGAGGGGTTCGTGGTCGCGGGCCTCGGCGGGCAGCAGGCCGACCTCGCCGGTGGGGACGTAGGGCACGTTGGCCGCCAGGATGTCGATGCGGCCGCGCAGTTCGGCGGGCAGCGCCTCGAAGAGGTCGCCCTCGTGGACGCGGCCGCCCGCGGCGGCGGTGTTGGTGCGGGCGCAGGCCACCGCGGCCGGGTCGATGTCGGCGGCGTGCAGTTCGACCGGGCCGAGGGCGGCGGCCAGGGCGGCGCCGAGCGCACCCGAGCCGCAGCACAGGTCCACCACGAGCCGGGCGTCCGGGACTTCGGCGAGGGCTTGTCGCACCAGGAACTCGGTGCGCCGGCGCGGCACGAACACGCCGGGCGCGACGGTGATCCGCAGGCCCGCGAACTCGGCCCAGCCGAGGACGAGTTCGAGGGGAAGTCCGGCCACGCGCCGGTCCGCCATGGCGGCGGCCTCCTGCGGGGTGCGCGCGGCGGCGAGGATCAGCTCCGCCTCGTCCTCGGCGAAGACACAGCCGGCCGCGCGCAGCGCGGAGACCAACGAGGAGCGGGACGAGGGGTCGTACAGGGAACGTGAGGAAGGCATGGAAGCCGAGAGCCTTTCGACGAGCCGAAGGGCGCTCTCGGGGTCACCGGGTGACGGTGGCCCGCGGCGGGTTGAGGTGAGAGCACCCGACCTGAACAGCGGTAATGGGTCTCACCTCCTCGGTCTCACCCGGCCGGGAACGTCCACGGCCGGGTTCACCCTACACCCTGGTGATCACACGCCCACGGCCTCCTCGACCTCTTCCTCGACCTCCTCCACGGTGTGCTGCGTGGCCGTCGGCTCCACTGCCGCGGTCTGCGTGGAGCGCTCGTGGCGGGCGGCGACGGCGGTCAGCGCCAGACCGGCGGCCAGCCAGGCGGCCAGGGTCCAGACGCTGCGGGCGAGGCCCTCGTTGCCGAAGTACAGCAGGCCGCGCAGGCCCTCGACGAACCCGGCGCCGTTCCAGAAGGCGTGCAGGCTGCCGAAGAAGCCGTTCTGCAGCTCGGGCCGGAACAACCCGCCGGAACTGGTGAAGTTGAGCATCACGAACAGGACCATCATCGCGAGGGTCGTCCAGCGCTTGAGGAAGGTGTGCAGGCCGACGCCGATGAAGAGGATGCCGGCCGAGTAGAGCCAGGCCATGGCCCACACGCCGGCCAGGTCGTGGTGGGCGAGGTGGAAGACGGGGCCGGCGAGCAGGGCG
Source organism: Streptomyces sp. NPDC096205 (assembly GCF_044763135.1). Taxonomy (NCBI): domain Bacteria; kingdom Bacillati; phylum Actinomycetota; class Actinomycetes; order Kitasatosporales; family Streptomycetaceae; genus Streptomyces; species Streptomyces sp. NPDC096205. Next base: position 180,680 of record NZ_JBIWFS010000004.1, read on the forward strand.
CCGATGCCGCTGACGACGGCGGAGACGCCGACGGTGAGCAGGGCCCGGACGCGCATCGGCAGGGTGCCGCCCGCCGCGCCGAGGACGGCGACGGAGGCGTACGAGCCGATGCTGACGGCGATCATCAGGAAGAACAGGCCCTGGCCGCTGGGGTCGTCGTCGACGGGTGTGGCCACGTCGGTGACCTTCAGCGGGAGGCCCTGCCCCGCGGCGACGGGCGTGAAGACCTTCTCGACGGCGAGGGCGCCCATGTCGGAGGAGGCGGTGGCGACGATCAGCTCGGGCGCCTTCGGGTCCGGCAGATAGGCGCCGGTGAGGTCGCGGGACTTCAGCAGACCGACCGCCGCGGCGCGATCCGGGACGGTCCGTACGTCGAGCTTGTCGCCCGCGCGGTCCTTCACGGTCTGCGCGAACGTCTTGGCCTCGGCGCCCGAGCCGACGACGGCCACGGGCAGATGGTGCGGCTCCGGGGTCACGAAGGCCCCCATGTAGGCGAGCCCCATGCCGATGCACATCAGGAGCGGGGTGATCAGGTGCGTGAGCACATGACGCAGCGCCGGCGACCTCATGCGGGCGACCTCCAAATAGTTGGCTTATACAACTCTCACTTCAAGTTGTACTATACAACTACATCCGCGCGGTGGAGCCGGCGCGGGGGCAGATGAGACGAGGGAGACACCCGGTGACAGCCCGGACGACCGCCGTGGAGACGATCCAGCGCGAGATGACCCGCTTCGCCCGGCGCGCCCGGGCGGCGGCCGGGCGCATGCACCCGGAGCTGTCCCTGGTCGCGTACACCCTCCTCGGCCACCTGGAGGAGGTCGGCGGCTGCCGTGCCACCGACCTCGCCGCGCACTACGCCCTGGACAAGTCCACGGTCAGCCGCCAGGTCGCCGCCCTGGAGCACGCCGCCCTCATCGAGCGCCGCGTCGACCCGGACGACCACCGCGTCCAGCTCCTCCACCTCACGGACGCCGGCCGCACGATCCTGGACCGCGTCACGGAGAGCCGCCGGGCCGCGTTCCGGGAGCGCCTCGCTCAGTGGCCCGAGGCCGACCTGGAGCGGTTCGCGGACTTCCTGGTCCGCTACAACGCGTGGCCGCCACCCGGGTCCGACTGACTGATCAGGCCACCCCCACGGCCTGCTCCTGCGGGGTGCGCGCCGCGAAGAACAGCGTGTGGCGGCGCAGGCGGAAGCCGAGGGACTCGTACAGCCGGATGGCGTCGGTGTTGCGGGCGCCGGCGTGCAGGAACGGGGTTTCGCCGCGGGCGCGGATGCCGTGGGCGACGGCGAGGACCAGGCGGGTGGCGAGCCCTTCGCCGCGGGCGGCCGGGTCGGTGCAGACGGCGCTGATCTCGGTCCAGCCCGGCGGGTGCAGACGTTCGCCGGCCATGGCGACCAGGGCGCCGTCGCGGCGTATGCCCAGGTAGGTGCCCATCTCGACGGTGCGGGGCAGGAACGGGCCCGGCCGGGTGCGCTCGACCAGGTCGAGCATCTCGGGGACGTCGGCCGGGCCCAGGACGACGGCCTCCGGGTCGGGCGCCGCGGCCACCCCGTCGTCGACCAGCTGGACACCCTCCGCCTGGAAGGTGATCTCCCAGTCGGCCGGCACCCGGCCCACGAAACCGGCCAGCGGCACCTCCACGCCGGGCCCCGCGAGCGCCGCCAGGTCCGCCCAGTCCTGGGCGTCGGGGTCGTCGGGCAGGGCCAGCCAGGGCGAGACGTCCCGCGGGTAGCGCAGGACACGGCCGCGCTGTTCGGCGAAGCGGGCGTGCGGGCCGGTGAGGGAGGCGAGGGCCGGGTTGTCCAGGACGTGTGCGGTCATGGTCACCACAATCTCGCGTCCGGGGATCACTATTCCCGCAGTTCAGGAGAGTTCATACGGCCTTAACGGCCGAGGGCGGGGACGGCCCCGCACACCCCGTACGGTTGAATGTGTAAGCAACCCGCACGCGTCTCCCGTAGGCAGGCACCACCTCCATGAACGTCACCCGAGGCTTCTCCGGGCGGCCACGCGTCGACAACCCCGGGCTGCCGCCCGGCCAGTACGACGCGGGCGACGACTGGCCCGTCCTGTCCGCCGAGGTCACCCCCGACCTCGCGCCCGCGGACTGGACCTTCCGGATCGACGGCCTGGTGGAGCGGCCGCGGACCTGGGACTGGGACGCGGCGCACGCGCTGCCCGGCTCGGTCTACGAGGGCGACATACACTGCGTGACCAGCTGGTCCAAGTTCGGTGTGCGCTTCGGCGGGGTGTCGCTGGACGCCTTCCTGGAGGCGGCCGGACCGCTGCCGTCCGCGACCCATGTCGTGGCGTACGCGCACACCGGCTACACCACCAACCTGCCGCTCGCGGACGTGACCGGCGGCAAGGCGTGGATCGCCTGGGAGTTCGACGGGCAGCCGCTGGCGCCCGAGCACGGCGGCCCGGCCCGGCTGCTGGTGCCGCACCTGTACTTCTGGAAGAGCGCCAAGTGGATCGCGGGCCTGCGCCTGCTCGACCACGACGAGCCGGGCTTCTGGGAGCAGAACGGCTACCACCAGCGCGGCAACCCCTGGGAGGAGCAGAGGTTCTCCGGTGACTGACACGACCTACGCGCCCCTGACCCGGTTCGCGATCCCCGGCCGGATCTCCGTGCCCACGGACGTGGCCACCGCCTGGCAGACCGCCACGCTCACCGAGATCCGTCGCGAGACCCCGCGCGTGGCGACCTTCCGCTTCGCGGTGCCTGCCTGGGCCGGCCATGTGCCCGGCCAGCATCTGCAACTGCGGCTGACCGCGCCGGACGGCTACACCGCGCAGCGCCACTACTCCCTCGCCTCCGCGCCGGACGGCAGCGGCCATGTCGAGCTGACCCTCGACCACGTCGTGGGCGGCGAGGTCTCGGGCTGGTTCCACACCGAGGCCCGCCCCGGCGACACCGTCGAGGTGCGCGGCCCGCACAGCGGGTTCTTCGCCTGGCCGGGCGACCGGCCCGCGCTGCTGATCGGCGCCGGCTCGGGTGTCGTACCGCTGATGTCGATGCTCCGCCACCACCGGGCGCAGGCGCTCGACGTGCCGCTGCGGCTCGTGGTGTCGGCGCGCAGCCCCGAGGACCTCATCTACGCGCGTGAGTACGGCGCCGAGACGCTGCCCGTGTTCACCCGCAGCGCTCCCGAGGGCGTGCCGGTGGGGCGGCTGACCGGTGACCATCTGGCGGGGTTCCTGGCCGATGCGCCCGCCGGCGGCTGGGAGGCGTACGTCTGCGGCTCGAACTCCTTCGCCGAGCACGCCTCGCGGCTGCTGGTCGCGGCCGGTCAGCCGGTGGACCGCATCCGCATCGAACGCTTCGGCTGAGCCGCGGCCGGTCCGACCGGCCGTTTCCGGCCGACCTCCTGCGTCGTTCCCCCCTCGCGGTGAACGACGCGGGCCGTTCGGGGTACGCGTGGGGTGAGGGCACTCCGCGTCCCCGGCGAGGAGGTCGGCATGCGTAGCGGGCGGTGCGACTGGCGATGGCGGCCGAACGAACTGCGCCGCCGCTCGGACGTCGTCGAAGCTTGGACCGTGCTGGCCGTCGCCGTGCTGCTGCTGATCGGCTCTCCCCTGGTGGGCTTCGCGGCGGGCTGGTGGGCGTACAGCGACGCGAGCGCCCACGCGGACGCGCTGCGGGCGGACCGGCACACCGTACGGGCCGAGGTCCTCGGCGAGGCCCGGGCGGCGGTGCCGTCGGTGCAGGGCGGCCGTCCGGTCACCCAGCGGGTCATGGTGCGCTGGACCGACGAGGACGGCTCGGCGCACACCGGCAGGGCCGCGATCCCGGCCGAGGCCCGCCGCGGCGACGTGGTCGATCTGTGGCTGGACTCCCGCGGCCGGGCCGTCCCGCCGCCGCCGGACGACTCCGTGGTGTGGCAGCACTCCCTCGCGCTCGGCATCTGCGGCACGGCGGGCGCGGCGTCCGTGGTGCTGCTCGGCCATTCCGTCGTACGCCGCTCGGCGGAGCGGCACCGGCTGGCCGAGTGGGAGCGGGACTGGGCGCGCACCGAGCCGCAGTGGACCCGGCGCCGGGCGTGAACCGCGGGGGCGGCAGCGTCGAAAGCCCGCCCGTCGGACAGGCTCTGGCGGCTGTGCACGCTCCCACGTACGGTGTGATCGATCATCGACTCCTAGCTAGGGCGGTCCCGCATGGCCTTGTTCGACCTTCCTCTCGACGAGCTCCACGAGTACCGGAGCACCTCTGTGGCGCCCGAGGACTTCGACGCGTTCTGGGCCAAGACCCTTCAGGAGACGCGTGAGTTCGACCTGGACGCGACGTTCGAGCCGGTCGACACCGGCCTGTCGGCGGTGCGGGTGTACGACGTGACGTTCGCCGGGTTCGGCGGCCACCCGGTGAAGGGCTGGCTGCGGCTGCCCGCGGCGACCGAGGAACCGCTGCCGCTGGTCGTGGAGTTCGTCGGCTACGGCGGCGGGCGCGGGCTGCCCCACGAGAACCTGCTGTGGGCGGCCAGCGGCCGGGCGCACTTCGTGATGGACACCCGCGGCCAGGGCAGCGCCTGGGGCGGCGGCGGTGGCACGGCCGACCCGGTGGGCGGGGCGCCCCAGTACCCCGGCTTCATGACCCGGGGCCTCGACGCCCCCGAGAACTACTACTACCGGCGGGTGTTCACCGATGCCGTGCGCGCGGTGGAGGCGGCCCGTTCGCACCCGCTGACGGACGCCTCGCGGACCGTGGCGCTCGGCGCCAGCCAGGGCGGCGGCATCTCCATCGCGGTTGGCGGTCTGGTGCCCGACCTGGTGGCGGTGGCGCCGGACGTGCCGTTCCTGTGCGACTTCCCCCGCGCGACGACACTGACGGACCGTCACCCCTACCGTGAGATCGGCCTGTACCTCAAGACGCACCGCGGCCGCACCGAGGACGCGCTGCGCACGCTGTCCTACTTCGACGGGGTGCACTTCGCCGCGCGCGGCCGGGCGCCCGCGCTGTTCTCGGTGGCGCTGGAGGACCAGACGTGCCCGCCGTCGACGGTGTTCGCCGCGTTCAACGCCTGGGGCGCGGACGACAAGGCCATCGAGGTCTACGACTTCAACGACCACGAGGGCGGCGGACCCTTCCACGAGGCGGCCAAGCTGCGCTGGCTGCGGTCGTACGCCTGAGAGCGCGACCATACGGTTTCGGCCGAACCGGCGGGCCGCCCTTCCCTGGTGGTTTAGACCAATGCTAGATCTGGTGGCACAATGAGCCCGCACGGCTACGGTACGTCACCACAGGAGGCGCGGCATGGCCCGCACCACCCCGCACGACTCTCCTCCCGCAGGGGAACCGCTCTACCAGCGCATCGCGACGGAGCTGCTCGGCGAGCTGCGCGACGGCACGGTCCCGCCCGGCGAACGACTGCCGGGCGAACGGCAGTTGGCCGAGCACTTCGGCGTCAGCCGGGAGACGGTACGGCAGGCGCTGGAGCTGCTGCGGCGCGACGGGCACGTCGCCACCGACCGGCGCGGCAGCCACGCCACCCTGCCCGCCGCGCCGGTCGAGCCGCCCTCCGCGCTGGCCTTCCCGGTCGGCTCCCGCGACCCCGGCGGGCCGGGCGCCGCCGACCGGGCCACCGTCACCTGGGAGGCGCCTCCGCCGGCGCACGCCGAGGCCCTCGGACTCGCCCCGCACCGGCCGACCCTGGTCCACCGCTACGAGTCCGCGGGCAGCGGCGGACACGGCCGGCGCACCGCGGTGACCTCCTTCTCGGCCGTGGCGCTCGCCGAGGTCGAGGAGCTGGCCCGCTACCGCTACCGCGCGGACGGCACCTGCGCCGCCCAACTGCGGCGCGCCTACGACTGGATGCGCCGGGCGGGACTGACCCTGCACCACCGCGACAGCATCACCCCGCTCCCGGACACGCCGTCGGTCCGGGTGACCCGGCTGGTGCACGACCAGTACGCGCGGCCGCTGGAGATCACCGACCTGGTGGTGGACGCCCAACAGGACGCGCTGGTCTACGAGTTCACGGTGCCGGCGGCGGGCTGACCCGGGGCGCGCCGTCCGGTTCGCGCCGGGCCAGCACCAGCCGGACGCGGGGGCTGCCGTCGTGGCGCCGCCCGAACTCGAGCAGGTCGGTCAACTCGACCCGGAAACCGGCCCGTTCGAGCTCGCGGGTGACGTCTCCGAGCCGGAAGGTGCGGTAGTACATCACGAACGGAGGCCGCCACAGCGCATTGCGCACCCGCATCACGGCGTCGAAGCCGAGCAGCATCCAGTACGCGCGTGTGCCCGGGCGGGGCGGCGCGACGACCGGGAAGGCGAAGCATCCGCCGGGCCGCAGCACGGCGTGCACCTCGGCGAACAGTCCGGGCAGCTCACGGGGCAGGAAGTGCCCGAACGCGCCGAAGCTCACCACCAGGTCGAAGGCGCGCCCGAACGGCAGGGCTCGCGCGTCGGCCCGCACCCAGGCGAGCCGTGGCCCGGCCGCCCGCACCCGGCGCCGGGCCACGTCGAGCATCCCGGCACTGAAGTCGACCCCGGTGACACTGCGCCGGCACACTCCGGCCAGCGCGCCCGTCCCGGCACCCGTGCCGCAGCACAGATCGAGCCCGTCGTCGTAGCCGCCCTCGCGGCGCAGCGCGGTCGCGACCGACCGCAGCACCGAGTCCGGTGTGCGGAAGGGGGTGTGGTCGAACTTCGGCGCGAGCAGGTCGTAGCCGCGCTCGACGGACGACAGGGCCTGTACGGCGAGTTCGCGGAAGGTGGGGCCTTCGGGACTGAACATCCCCGTCAGCGTAGACCGGTCATCCCAGCCGCACCGGGAGGGCCCGCACGCTGTTGCCCACGAAGCTGGAGTGGCGGGTGAGGTCGCTCTCCGGGACCGCGAGGTCCAGGTCGGGGAAGCGGGTGAACAGCCGCTCCAGCGCGATGCCCGCCTCCAGCCGGGCCAGTGGGGCACCCAGGCAGTAGTGGGCGCCGTGCCCGAGCGAGAGATGCCGTACGGCGTCGGGGCGGCGGGGCCGGGTGACGTCGAAGCGGTCGGCGTCCGGGCCGTGCACGGAGGCGTCCCGGCCGGCCGCGGAGTAGCCCGCGAGGACGGGCGTGCCGCGCGGGACGACCGTACCGCCGACGGCGAGATCACGGACCGGGTAGCGGAACGGGAAGTAGCTGACGGGGGCGTCCCAGCGCAGGGTCTCCTCGACGACGTCGGCCCAGTCCGCCTCGCCCTCGCGGACCAGGCCGAGCTGGTCGCGGTGGCCGCACAGGGCGCGTACGGCGTTGGTGATCAGGTTCAGGGTGGTCTCGTGCCCGGCGATGATCATCAGCACGAGGGTGCCGATCAGCTCCTCCTGCGAGAGCCGGTCTCCGTCCTCCTCGCGGGCGGCGATCAGGGCGCTGGTCAGATCGTCGCATGGCGACTGGGCCTTGGCCGCGGCGATCGCGGCGAGGACGGCGACGAGCTCACGGTTGGCGGCGACGGCCTGTTCGGGGGCGATGTCGGTGGCGACCACCTGGCTGGACAGCCGGTGCAGCCGGTCGCGAAACTCCGGTGCGACGCCCAGAAGTTCGCTGATCACGCCCATCGGCAGCGGCAGCGCGAAGTGACGGCGCAGATCGGCCACTCCCCCGCCGTCGGCGGCCGCGTCCGCCAGGTCGTCGAGCAGGGTCTCGGTCAACTCCTCGACGCGAGGCCGCAGTTCCGTCACGCGCCGGGCGGTGAACGCGCGGCTGACCAGGGAGCGCAGCCGGCGGTGGTCGTCGCCGTCGGCGGTGGTCATGCCACGCACGGTGGCGAAGGTGGCGAGCGGCCAGCCCTCGGGTATGCGGCCCTCGGTGAGGGCGGTGAAGTGCCTTGCGTCCTTGGCGACTTCGGGGTGGGCGAGGAACTCCTTCAGCGCCTCGTGCCCGAGGACGGCCACGCCCTCGATCCCGCCGGGCAGTTCGACCGTCGCGAGGGCGCCGTGGGCGAGGAGCCGGGCGTTGTCCGCGTGCGGGCAGCCCCCGGCGGGGTCGAGGCGATGAGGTGTGACGGGCGAGACAGTCACCGGCGAACTCCTTTTCGAGTGAGCGCATGGTACGGTGCAGGCAGCACTTGTGTACGCCCCGTCCGGGGCGCGGGTGCCAGTTTCTTCTCGGTACACCGACCAGCCCGTCCGCACGGACCGGCATCCGGTTTCCCAGCACACCTCGTGACCAGGGCTTTTCCTGCCGGGCTTTTCCTGCCGGGCTTTTCCTGCCGTGCGCCAGGTGTCGTTCCTTCGCCGCCTCCGGGCGAGCGCCTCTCCCCTTCCCCACGCATGCCTCATGCCGCCGTCCGCGAAAGGACCGCCTCTCATGACCACCACCATCGAACACCCTCCTGTCCGGCAGTCCCCGGCCCGGCTCTGCGTAGGCGTCCTGGACGTCGACGGCAACGGGAAGGGGCATCTGAGGCCCCTGGACTGCCTCGCCACACCCGCCGACCCCCAGGTCCCGGCCGCCCTGATCCGGCGTCACGGCTTGCGCAAGGGCGACGTCGTCGAGGGTCTCCTCGGCGACCGGCAGGCCCTCGCCGAGGTCGGGCTGATCAACGGCCGTCCGCCCGAGGAGCTGAGCGGACGGGCGCGCTTCGGCGACCTCACCCCGCTGCACCCGCGTGAGCGGCTGCGCCTGGAACACCCCGCCTCCGGACTGTCCGGCCGGATCCTCGACCTGCTCGCGCCCGTCGGCAAGGGGCAGCGCGGGCTGCTCGTGGCGCCGCCCAAGACGGGCAAGACCGTACTGCTCCAGCAGATCGCGGCCGCAGTCGCGGGCAACCATCCCGAGTGCCGGCTGATGGTCGTGCTGCTCGACGAACGCCCCGAGGAAGTCACCGACATGCGGCGCTCGGTGCGCGGCGAGGTGTACGCCTCGACCTTCGACCGCACGCCCCGGCAGCACATCGCGCTGGCCGAGCTGGTCGTGGAGCGCGCCAAGCGGCTGGTGGAGGCGGGCGAGGACGTCGTCATCCTGCTCGACTCGCTGACCCGGCTGTGCCGGGCGCACAACAACGCGGCCGCCTCCGGGGGCCGCACCCTCAGCGGCGGTGTCGACGCGGCCGCGCTGCAGGGGCCCAAGCGGTTCTTCGGCGCGGCGCGCCTGGCGGAGGAGGGCGGTTCGCTGACCATCCTCGCCACGGCTCTGGTGGAGACCGGGTCGCGCGCCGACGAGTTCTTCTTCGAGGAGCTGAAGAGCACCGGCAACATGGAGCTGCGGCTGGACCGTGAGCCCGCCTCCCGCCGGGTCTTCCCCGCCGTCGACATCCAGCGCTCCGGCACCCGCCGTGAGGAACTCCTCTTCGGCCCGGCCGAGACGGCCGCTGTGCGCGCCCTGCGCCGGGCCGTCACCACCCGCGACGGCCACACGCACCTGGAGACCCTCCTGGAGCGCCTGCGGGCGACCCCCGACAACGCGACGTTCCTGCGCCGCGTCCTGCCGACGCTGCCCACCGACCAGGAACCGTCGACCAGGTCCAGTGCTTAGGGCATCCGGGTGCTCGCGTGCGTCGCACGGCGAGGGCAGCACGGTGTGGCGGGGGCGCGTTCCTAGGTTTCTTGTATGAAGATCGGATCATCCTCTTTCAGCTCCCGGTCGGCTGTGTCGGCCTGCGCGTTGTGCGTCACGAGCCTGCTCATGCTCGGCCCCGTCGCGGCGGCCGTCCCGGCCGGGACGGACCCCGGCGCTCCGGTCGGGCCTCGGTCCTCCGCGCCCCGGGCGTCCCTGCTGTACCGCTCGGGCACACAGGTGCGGCCGGGCTCCGGGGCACCGGAGGTGCCGGACGTCTCCGCCCTGTCCTGGGTGGTGGCCGACGCCGGCAGCGGCGCGGTGCTGGCCGCGCACGACGCCCACCGCAGGCTGCCGCCCGCGAGCACCCTGAAGACGCTGTTCGCCCTCACCGTGCTGCCCGCCCTGCCCGCGGGCCTGCGGCACCGGGTCCGGGAGGAGGAGCTGGCAGGCATCGGGGCAGGCAGCAGCCTGGTCGGCGTGGCCGAGGACCACACCTACCGGATCGCCGACCTGTGGCGCGGCGTGTTCCTCAGCTCCGGCAACGACGCGGTGCGCGTGCTGGCCTCGCTGGGCGGCGGCTGGCGCACCACCGCCGCCCGTATGCAGGACAAGGCCCGCGCCCTGGGCGCCCGCGACACCCGGGTGCTCTCGCCCGACGGATACGACACGCCGGGCCAGGTGTCGTCCGCCTACGACCTCGCGGTGTTCGGCCGGGCGGGGCTGCGCAACGCCGACTTCGCCCGGTACTGCGGCACGGCCGAGGCGAAGTTCCCGGGCCGGGGTGGCGGATGGTCGTACGACATCCAGAACACCAACCGGCTGCTGACCGGCGCCGACGGAGTGGACCGCTATCCCGGGCTGATCGGGGTGAAGAACGGCTACACCACCAACGCCGGTCACACGCTCGTGGCCGCCGCCCGCCGGGGCGGGCGCACCCTGGTCGTCACCGTGATGAACCCGCAGTCGGGCGGCGGCTTCACCGTCTACGAGGAGGCGCGCTCACTGCTCGACTGGGGGTTCGAGGCGGCCGGGCACGTCGAACCGGTCGGCTCGCTGGACGCGTTGAAGCCACGGCCGCACCCCGGCCCGCGGGCCAAGCCCGCGGCGGTGGCGGCGGCGGTCGCTCCCGCCCCGTCCGGCGGCGGGGCACCGGCCTGGCCGGCGATCACGGGCGCCGCCGTCCTCGGCGCGGCCCTGACGGCCTGGGTGATCCGGCTGCTGAACCGCCGCTCGGCGGCACGCGGCTGACCGGCCGGCAGCCACAGCAGCAGGCCGAGCCGATCCAGGCGTAAGCGTTGGCACCGAGGAAGCCGTCGCCGCCGGACGCGTCGTCCGTCCAGAGCCACACCACGCTGGTGCACAGCACCGCGTACAGGCCGGCCGCGCCCCGGGCCCGGCCGGCCCCGTCCGGCACGGCGAACGCCGGGAGCAGGGTGTGTGGGGCGGCTGGCGGGACAGTCGCGCAGCCCGGTGCCGATCAGCCGCTGGGACCGGCCTACTGGGACCGGCCGCCTTCAGAAGATCGACAGGCCGGTGAGGGTGGTGAATCTGTCCAGGGCCGCCACCCCTGCCACCGAGTTGCCTCTCTCGTCGAGCCCCGGGCTCCACACACAGATGGTGCAGCGGCCCGGCACCACCGCGATGATGCCGCCGCCCACCCCGCTCTTGCCGGGCAGACCCACCCGGTAGGCGAAGTCGCCCGCGGCATCGTACGTGCCACAGGTGAGCATGACGGCGTTGACCTGCTTGGCCTGGCTGCGGGTGAGCAGGCGGGTGCCGTCGGCGCGGACGCCGTGGCGGGCGAGGAAGGCGGTGGCCAGGGCGAGGTCGGCGCAGGAGGCGCGCAGGGAGCACTGGCGGAAGTACTGGTCCAGCAGCTCCGGGACGGGGTTGTCGATGTTGCCGTACGACGCCATGAAATGGGCGAGGGCGGCGTTGCGGTCGCCGTGCGCGGACTCGGAGGCGGCGACCTCATGGTCGAAGTCGAGGTCCGTGTTGCCGCTCTCGGCGCGCAGGAAGGCGCGCAGTTCGTCGGCCGCGTCGCCGCTACGGGTGTGCAGCCGGTCGGTGACGACGAGCGCGCCCGCGTTGATGAACGGGTTGCGCGGGATGCCGTTCTCGTACTCCAGCTGGACCAGGGAGTTGAACGGGTTGCCGGACGGCTCGCGGCCCACGTGCTCCCACAGCTCGTCGCCCTCGCGGGCCAGGTCCAGGGCGAGGGTGAAGACCTTGGTGATGGACTGCGTGGAGAACGGCTCGCGCCAGTCGCCGACGCCGTACACCGTGCCGTCCACCTCCGCGACGGCCATGCCGAAGCGGCGCGGGTCGCAGGCGGCGAGCGCCGGGATGTAGTCGGCGGGGCGGCCCCGGCCGGGGGTGTGCTCGATCTCCTCGGCGATCCGCTCCAGGACCGGCTGGAAGAACAGGGACGATGACGCGACGGGCATGATCACCATTGTGCCTCCGGGCCGGTCCTGGCGCGCATCCGCGGCTCAGGCGAGGGGCGAGCCGTTGCCGGCGACGACCTCCGGCCGCAGCAGCGCGGCCAGCCTGTCGGCGGGCAGCAGGCCCTTCTCCAGCACGAGTTCGGCGACACCGCGGCCGGTGACGAGGGCCTCCTTGGCGATGTCGGTGGCGGCGGTGTAGCCGATGTGCGGGTTGAGGGCGGTGACCAGGCCGATGGAGTTCTCCACACTCGCGCGCAGCGCCTCGGTGTTGGCGGTGATGCCGTCCACGCAGCGCTCGGCGAGGGTCACGCAGGCCCGCTGCAGGTGCGTGATGCTCTCGGAGAGGGAGTGCAGGATGATCGGCTCGAAGGCGTTCAGCTGGAGCTGGCCGGCCTCGGCGGCCATGGTGATGGCCACGTCGTTGCCGATCACCTCGAAGGCGACCTGGTTGACGACCTCGGGGATGACCGGGTTGACCTTGCCGGGCATGATCGACGAACCGGCCTGCACGGGCGGCAGGTTGATCTCGCCGAGACCCGCGCGCGGGCCGGAGGACAGCAGCCGCAGGTCGTTGCAGCTCTTCGACAGCTTGACCGCGATCCGCTTGAGCACACCGGACATCTGCACGAACGCGCCGCAGTCCTGGGTGGCCTCGACCAGGTTCGCGGCGGTGACCAGCGGCAGGCCGGTGATGGCGGAGAGGTGACGGCGGGCGGCCTCGGCGTATCCGGCGGGGGCGTTGAGGCCGGTGCCGATGGCCGTGGCGCCCAGGTTGATCTCATGGATCAACTCGACGGCCTCGTCAAGACGGTTGCGATCCTCGTCAATCATGACGGCATAGGCCGAGAACTCTTGACCGAGCGTCATAGGGACCGCGTCCTGCAACTGTGTACGGCCCATCTTGAGCACATTGCGGAACTCGACGGCCTTGCGGGCGAACGAGTCCTGCAGTACAGCCATCGCCTTGAGCAACCCGCGCACCGCGAACACCGTCGCCACCTTGACGGCGGTCGGGTAGACGTCGTTCGTCGACTGCCCGAGGTTGACGTCCTCGTTGGGGTGCAGGTACCGGTACTCGCCCTTGGCGTGTCCGAGCAGCTCCAGCGCCCGGTTGGCGATGACCTCGTTGGCGTTCATGTTCGTCGAGGTGCCGGCGCCGCCCTGGATGACGTCGACGACGAACTGGTCGTGCAGCTTGCCGGCCCGGATCTCCTGGCAGGCGGCGACGATCGCCCGCGCCTTCTCGGGAGCCAGCAGCCCGAGCTCCTCGTTGGCGAGAGCGGCGGCCTCCTTGACGGCGGCCAGGGCGTCGATCAGGTGCGGGTACGCGGAGATCGGCGTCCCGGTGATCGGAAAGTTCTCGGTGGCGCGCAGCGTGTGCACGCCCCAGTAGGCCTCGGCGGGAACGTCCCGGTCCCCGAGGAGGTCGTGCTCGCTACGGGTGACGACGGCGGTCATAAAGTGTCTTCTACTTTCTGAATGAGGCTTCGGGGAGCGTCCCCAGGGGCGCGGGGAACTGCGCGACCGGCCACAAGCGGCCGGTGGACCGAAGACGGCCCGCAGTCCCCCTTCGAACCGCGATCAGGACGTCACAGCAACAGGGTCGAGCGCACGCACCGGCCGCACAGAACCCACCGGCACACCCCCACCCAGCAACGCCTCCCCCGCGAACGCCCCGAGCAGCTCGGGGTCAACGCCCGCACGGGCCAACGCCGCCGCGGCCACCGGAATCCGCGCCCGGTTCGCCCCGTCGGCGATCTTCACGGCGACGGCCCGGCCGTCGGGAAGCGCCGCGACCTGAACCCCCTCGAACCCGTCCTTGGCGAGCAGTCCGGGAACGGCCCGCATCAGCGCGGCCACGTCCCGCCCTGCGCCGGACGCCATCTCCGGGTGAGAACGCATTGCGTCGGCGACCCGCGCCTCGGGCGTGCCGGGCGCGGCGGTGGCTATGCGTGCCGCGGCCCGGGCGAGCCCGTGCAGGGAGACGGAGAACAGGGGCGCCCCGCAGCCGTCCACGGTGACCCGGGCGATCCGCTGCCCGGTGAGGTCCTCGACGATCTCGGCGACGGCCTTCTGGAGGGGGTGCCCGGGATCGAGGTAGTCCTCCAGGGACCAGCCGTTCAGGCGGCAGGTGTAGAGCATCGCCGCGTGCTTGCCGGAGCAGTTCTGGGCGAGCCGCGAGGGCCCGCGGCCGTCGCGGATCCAGCTGTCGCGGACCTCGGGCCCGAACGGCATGTCCGGGGTGTTGCGCAGGTCGCCCTCGCTCAGCCCGGCCATGTCCAGGATGCGCAGGGTCCCGGCGATGTGCCGTTCCTCGCCGGAGTGGCTGGCCGCGGCGAGGGACAGCAGCTCGCCCTCCAGCGGCAGCCCGGCCCGGACCATGGCGACGGCCTGGACGGGCTTGAGGGCCGAGCGCGGGTAGAACGCGGCCTCGATGTCGCCGAGCTGGAACTCGACCCGGCCGTCGGCGCCGAGGACGACGACGGAGCCGTGGTGGATGCCCTCGACGACGCCGCCGCGGACGAGGTGGGCGACGGGGGCGTGCAGGGGTTCACGGATCGCGGGTGCGTCCGCGAGGGCGTTGCTGTACATGACTGCCTGGATCACTGGTGGGCGGGTGTCGGCCGGTGCGCGGGTCACGCGTCGGCCCCGGTGGAGGTGCGCTTCAGTCGGCCGCGGATGGCGTACCACCCGGTGACCAGCGCGGCGACGATCAGCGGCAGGCACAGCACGGTGGTGCGGCCCGCGCCGCCGTCGGCGTACATGAGGACCAGGACGGAGGCGAGGAAGGCCAGCGTCACGAGTTCGGTCCAGGGGGAGCCCGGCAGCCGGTAGCCGGGGCGGGTCAGCTCGCCCTTCTCGGTCTTCCGCCAGAAGAGGAGGTGGCAGACCATGATCATGCCCCAGGTGGCGAGGATGCCGAGGGCGGCGAAGTTGAGCACGATCTCGAAGGCGTCCTCGGGCACGACGAAGTTGAGGCCGACGCCGAGGACGCAGATGCCGCTGGTGAGCAGGATGCCGCCGTAGGGGACCTGGCTGCGGCTCATGACGCCGGTGAACCTGGGGGCGGAGCCGTGGACGGCCATGGAGCGCAGGATGCGGCCGGTGGAGTACAGGCCGGAGTTGAGCGAGGACATGGCCGCGGTCAGGACGACGAGGTTCATGACGCCGCCGGCCGCGGGGATGCCGACGTTGGAGAGCACGGTGACGAAGGGGCTCTCCTCCGCCCGGTACGACGACCAGGGCAGCAGCATCGACAGCAGGACGACCGAGCCGACGTAGAACAGGCCGACGCGCCACATGATCGAGTTGATCGCCTTGGGCATGATCTTCTCGGGGTTCTCGGTCTCACCGGCGGCGACGCCGACCAGCTCGACGGAGGCGTAGGCGAAGACGACGCCCTGGACGATCAGCAGCATGGGCAGCAGGCCGTTGGGGAAGATGCCGCCGTTGTCGGTGATCAGGGACGGGCCGGGGGTGGTGCCGTCGACGGGGTGCTGGGTGACCAGCAGGAAGATGCCGATGCACATGAAGACGACGAGCGCGCCGACCTTGACGATCGCGAACCAGAACTCCAGCTCGCCGAAGATCTTGACCGAGATCAAGTTGACGGTCAACACGATCGCGAGGGCGATCAATGCGATCAACCATTGAGGGATGTCGGAGAACATGCCCCAGTAGTGCGTGTACGTCGCGACCGCGGTGATGTCGGCGATCCCGGTGGTGGCCCAGTTGAGGAAGTACATCCAGCCCGCGGTGTACGCGCCCTTCTCGCCGAGGAACTCACGGGCGTACGACACGAAGGCGCCGGAGGACGGGCGGTACAGGACGAGCTCGCCGAGCGCGCGGACGACCAGGAAGGCGAAGACGCCGCAGACGGCGTAGGCGATGAAGAGGGAGGGTCCGGCGTCGGCGAGGCGGCCGCCGGCGCCGAGGAAGAGGCCGGTGCCTATGGCGCCGCCGATGGCGATCATGTTGACGTGCCGGTGCTTCAGGGACTTGCTGTAGCCGGCGTCTCCGGCGTCCACATGTCCGTGACGTCCGCCGGTTCCGGCAAGCTCGTCCTGCTCGCCGGAACGTTTCTGCATCTGCACGTCGTTGTGCAGGGACTGCTCGCTCACGCCTCGGGTCCGCCTTCCGTGGGGCTGCTCGTGCGAGGGGAGCGCACGATGTCGGTGAGGGTGGTCTCGACGCGGTCCAGGTGATGGCTCATGGCCTCGATCGCGTCGTGCTCGGAACCGTCGACCAGCGCCTCGACGATGGCGCGGTGCTCGCGGTTGGACTGCTCGCGGCGTCCGCCCAGCTCGTTGAGGAACGCCGACTGACGCGCCAGTGCGTCGCGGATCTCCTCGATGACCCGGCGGAAGACCGGGTTCTGCGCGGCCTCGGCGACGGCAAGGTGGAACAGGGTGTCCATCGCGACCCACGCGGTGGTGTCGGTCTCCCGCTCCATGCGCTCCATCAGGTGCGCGAGGTGGTCGAGGTTCTCCGGGGTGCGGCGCACGGCCGCGTACCCGGCGACCGGGATCTCCACATGGCGGCGCACCTCCAGCAGGTCGCTGGCCGCGTAGTCGCCGAAGGTGGGGTCCTCCACGGCGTTGGCCACGACGAAGGTGCCGCTGCCGGTTCGGGACCTGGTCAGGCCCATGGTCTGCAGGGCGCGCAGCGCCTCGCGAAGGACCGGCCGGGAGACCTCGAGGGTGCGGCACAGCTCCGCCTCGGAGGGGAGCTTGTCCCCTATGGCGTACTCACCGCGCTCGATGGCACCGCGCAGATGGGCCAGCACCGCTTCCATGGCGCTGACGCGCCGCGGGACCGCTCCACCTGTCTGGCTGTCTGACAGGTTCACGGGACAGATGTTCCGGGTGAGCCGAGGCTGCTGTCAAGGCGGGTGAAAGGAAAGTTTCAGCGGTGCAGGAGCCATGTAAGGCGGCTTGCGACCGGTTGCGGGGCGAAAGGCCAGGTCACGGGAGGGTGCGGGAGCGACCGGAAGGCCGTTCCCCGGGAGGGTGCGGGAGCGACCGGAAGGCCGTTCCCGCACCCTCGGCAGGCGTCAGGCCTCAGCCGCGCACGTCCACCCCGGTGGCCGCGAGCAGGGCGCCGTTGCCGACGCGCTGGGTCGCGACGAGCTGACCGCGCTGCGCCTCGGCGATCCGGTCGCGGTCGCGCGGGTCGACGGTGAAGGCCGGCAGACCGGCGAGGTCCGGGTGGGCGGCCTTCTGGGCGGCCGTGAGTTCGGCCGGCCTCAGCCGCAGCCACCGGCCCTCGTCGGAGAGGGCTCCGTCCACGATGCCGAGCGTGCCCCGGTCGGGGTAGACCAGCTGCTGCGTCGTCGCCGCGGTGGCCTTCACGTCCCACACCAGGGTGTCCGCGCCGATCCAGTGCGCCTCGGACCTGGACAGATCGAGATCAGGGGCGGTGCCGACGGTGGGCAGCAGATAGCTGTCCGCCCCGCCGACGAGCCAGACCTCCTTGCCGTACGTGGCGAAGTCCAGGGACCGGTCGCTCGCGAGGTCCTTCTCGTCGCCCTTGTGGACGATGTAGCTGAGCGAGGTCGCGTTCTCCGCGAGGGGCACCTCGAACGTGACGCCGTAGGAGTCCCGGCCGACCGGCAGCAGTGGCTTGGTCCAGTCGGTGGGTGCGGCGGCGCCGGTCCAGGCGTGCAGGCCCCAGCCGTCGTAGGCGCCGTCGGACCGGTGATAGTGGATGACCGCCTTGCGGGCGTCCTGCGGCGGATAGGTGCCCTCGGGCGCGCTCTCCGCCTGGCTGTCCTTGCCCTGCTCGATCCAGACGGCTCCGGTCCTGGCCAGCTCGATGGTGCGGGCAGGGCCGTCGGCCACGCCGTTCTTCCGCACGGTGTACGTCACGTCGGCGGCGTCCTCGTCGAGGTCGACCCAGGCGAACGCGCCGTAGGCGTCCCGCCCTGTGAAGTCCGTCGTCGCCGTGCCGGCCGTCAGCTGCCAGCCGTCGTAGTCGCCGTCGGGGCGGCGGTAATGCACGACTGCGTAGTCGCGTTCCACGGCACGCGGCCGGGCCGGCTTCGGCGGCTGTCCGGCGGTCGTGACGGCGAGGGCGCTGCCCGTGCGGCCGCGGCTGTCGACGACAACCGCCTTGTAACGCAAGGGCGTTCCGGCCCGCACGGTGTCCGGGAGGTGCTGCGTGACACGGTAGGGCGCGTGGTCGGCCGAACCCAGCACCTGCCAGGGGGCGTTGCCGACCTGTGCGGCGAACACCACGCGGTTCAGCGCGTCTCCGGGCACCTCGGCCGAGATCTCCACGTCTCCGGTGGCGCCCGGAGCGGGGGCCTTGAGCGTGACCGTGGGCGAGGCGGCCGGGGCGGGGAGGCGCCGGTCCGCCTTCAGTACGACCGCTGAGAGGGCCGGGACGGTCACCCGTACCTTGCGGCCGGCGTCACTGCGAACGCTCGCCGAACTGCCGTACAGGGACTTGAACTTGGTCCGCGCCGAACCGGTCTCCAGCTCCACCGTCCTGGACTCAGCGGCGTTGTTGACCGCGACCAGGTACTCCACGCGCTGCCGGGCATCGGTGCGCGAGAACGCGTACACGCCCTGCCCGGGGTCGGCGTAGCGCTCGGTCTGGACCCCGTTACGCAGAGCAGGGTGGGCCTTGGTCAGCCGTGACAGAGAGGCGATCGTCCGGTACAGCGGATGCCCAGTGTCGTAGGCGTCCGAGGCGTGGGTGCGGTCCGTGCCGATCTGGTCGTCGTCCAGGTAGTCGGGAACCTTGGACGCGAACATCGTCTGGCGTGCGCCCTTGTCGCCGCCCGGACCGGTGAAGCCCTGCTCGTCGCCGGCGTAGATCACCGGGTTGCCCCGGGACAGGAACAGCAGCTCGTGCGCGAAGCGGTCGCGCTTCAGCAGTTCCGTGTCGCTGGCGCCCGGGTTGTCCTGGGCGATGAAGCTGCCGATGCGGCCCATGTCGTGGTTGCCGAGGAAGGTGACCTCGTTGTAGGCGTTGGCCTTGTCGGTGGTGTACCGGTAGTCCTGCGCGAACAGGGCGGACAGCGTGGCGGCGGGCCTGTCCTGGGAGGCGTAGCCCCGGACGGTGTTCTGCAGCGGGAAGTCGAGCGTGGCGTCGAGGCGGCCCTGGGTCACGTAGGGCGCGATGACGGCCGGGTCGGAGGACAGCGTCTCGCCGAAGACGAAGAAGTCCTCGCGGCCCTTCTTCGCGGCGTAGGCGTCGATCGCCGTGGCCCACTGGGTCCAGAAGTTCATGTCGACGTTGCGGACGGTGTCCACACGGAAGCCGTCGACGTCGAAGTCCCTGATCCACTTCTGGTAGATGCGCTCCATGCCCCGGACGACCTCGGGCCGTTCGGTCCACAGGTCGTCGAGGCCGGTGTGGTCGCCGTACAGGCCGCTCTCCCCCGCGAAGGTGGAGTCGCCCCGGTTGTGGTACATGGCCGGGTCGTTGAGCCAGGCAGGGACCTTCGTCGTCTCCTCGCCCTCGGTGATCACGGGCGTGTACGGGAAGCTGTCCGCGTCGACCTCGCGCGTCTCCTTGCTGTCGTCGAAGGGGCGGCCCTCGGTGTCGAGGTAGGGGTAGGCGCCCTTGGGGCGGTAGCCGAACGTCTTCTCGGCGTAGGTGACGGTGTCGGCGGTGTGGTTGGTGATGACGTCGAAGAACACCTTCATGCCCTTGGCGTGGGCCTGGTCGATGAGCCTCTCCAGGTCGGCGTTGGTGCCGAAGTGCGGGTCGACCTGGGTGAAGTCGGTGATCCAGTAGCCGTGGTAGCCGGCGGACTCGCCGCCGCCCTGCACGGGCTTGTTCTTGAAGATGGGCGCCAGCCAGATGGCCGTGGTGCCGAGGCCCTTGATGTAGTCGAGCCTGTCGATCACCCCCTTCAGGTCGCCGCCCTGGTAGAAGCCCTTGTCGGTGGGGTCGTAGCCGGTCCTGGTGCGGTCGCCGGACAGGCCGCCCCGGTCGTTGGCCGTGGTGCCGTTGGCGAAACGGTCGGGCAGCAGGAAGTAGGCCTGCTCCCGGGTGAGGTCGTGCCGGGCGGGCTCGGCGGCCAGGCGGGCGTCCGACGGCGGGTCCTGCGGCCGGGGGCCCGCCGTCGCGGGCTGGGCGGCGTGCACGGAACCGGCGAGCAGCGCGGCGGCGACGGCCACCACGGCCGTGGGCAGGGCTCTTCGCCGGGTCCCGTGCGCCCGCATCGGGGTGTCGTCGGGGTCTGTCAGATGTCGGGGTGAAGCAGTCACCACTCGGTCCTTCCGGTCAGTTCTCTGGGGTGCGGACGCCGGTCGCGCCCAGGAGGGCACCGCTGTCGGCCCGCTGTGTGGCGATCAGCTCGCTCCTGAGCGCCTCGGGGACCCGGTCGCGGTCGCGCGGGTCCACCCGGAACACGGAAGCGTCCGCGAACTGCGGATACGCCTCCTTCTGCGCCTGCGTCAGCTCCGCGGGCACCAGCCGCAGCCATCGGCCCTCGTCGCGCAGCGCGCCCCGCACGAGCTCAAGCCCGCCCTCGGGCGCGTAAACGAGCTGCTGGCTCGCGACACCGGTGCCCTCCCCCGCCCATACGACGGTGTCGTCGCCGAGCCAGGTGGCCGCCGAGGCGTCGAGGTCCAGGCCGAAGGCGCCGCTGAGGGACGGGGCGAGGTAGACGGGGTCGCCGGCGACGCGCCACACCTCGTGGCCGTACAGGGAGAAGTCGAGGGCCTCGTCGACGGGGATGTCCTTCTCCTCCCTCTTGTGCAGGACATAGCTGAGGGAGGCGGCGCCTTCCTTGAGCGGCACCTCGAAGACGAGGCCGAAGGAGTCCCGGCGCACGGGCCTGATGGGGTCGTTCCACTCCGGCGGGTTCTCCGAGCCGGTCCATGTGTGCAGGCCCCAGCCGTCGTAGTCGCCGTCGGGCCGGTGATAGTGCAGGACCGCCTTGGTGATGTCCTGCGGAGGCCGCGCCTGCTGGGGCCGGTCGGTGCGGACCGTGTCGGTGCCCTCGCTGGTCCACACCTCGCCTGCCACCGCGAAGTCGACCGAGCGCTCCGGCCCGTCCGCGACGCCGTCCTTCTCCACGGTGAAACGGACCGGGCCGCCGGTCGACGGAATCCAGGCGAAGGCACCGTAGGCGTCCCGTCCGTCGAAGGAGGCCGTCGTGCCCGTCGCCGTCCTCAGCCGGAGCCCCTCGTAGTCACCGTCGGCCCGCTGATAGTGGACGACCCCGTAGGTCCGCTTCACCGTGGGCTTCTCGGGGACGGGGGCCTGTCCCGCGGTGGTGACGGCGAGGGCGCTGCCCGTGCGGCCGCGGCTGTCGACGACAACGGCCTTGTAGCGCATGGGTGTTCCGGCCTGGACCGTGTCCGTGAGGTGCTGCGTGATGCGGTAGGGGGCGTGGTCGGCGGAGCCCAGGACCTGCCAGGGGGCGTTGCCGACCTGCGCGGCGAACACCACGCGGTTCAGGGGGCCTTCCGACACCTGTGCGTCGATCTCGACGTCGCCGGTGGCGCCCGGGGCGGGGGCCTTGAGCGTGACCGTGGGCGAGGCGGCCGGGGCGGGGAGGCGCCGGTCCGCCTTCAGTACGACCGTCGAGAGGGCTGGGACCGTGACTCGCACCTTGCGGCCGGCGTCACTGCGGACGCTCGCCGAACTGCCGTACAGGGACTTGAACTTGGTCCGCGCCGAACCGGTCTGGAGCTCCACCGTTCTCGGCTCGGCCGCATTGTTGACCGCGACCAGGTACTCCACGCGCTGCCGGGCGTCCGTGCGCGAGAACGCGTACACGCCCTGCCCGGGGTCGGCGTAGCGCTCGGTCTGGACGCCGTCACGCAGGGCCGGGTGCGCCTTGGTCAGCCGTGACAGAGAGGCGATCGACCGGTACAGCGGATGCCCAGTGTCATAGGCGTCCGAGGCGTGGGTGCGGTCCGTGCCGATCTGGTCGTCGTCCAGGTAGTCCGGGACCTGTGAGGCGAACATCGTCTGGCGGCTGTCGACGTCGCCGCTGGGGCCGGTGAAGCCCTGTTCGTCGCCTGCGTAGATCACCGGGTTGCCCCGGGACAGGAAGAGCAGCTCGTGCGCGAAACGGTCGCGCTTCAGCAGTTCCGTGTCGCTGGCGCCCGGGTTGTCCTGGGCGATGAAGCTGCCGATGCGGCCCATGTCGTGGCTGCCGAGGAAGGTGACCTCGTTGTAGGCGTTGGCCTTGTCGGTGGTGTACCGGTAGTCCTGGGCGAGGACGTGGGAGAGGTCCGTGGCCGGGGCGCCTCGGGAGGCGTAGTTGCGGAATGCGGCCTGGAGCGGGAAGTCGAGGGTGCCGTCGAGGCGGCCCTGGACCAGATAGGGGGCCATCACCACGGGGTCGGCCGAGAAGGCCTCGCCGAAGACGAAGAAGTCGGGCTGTCCCTGCCGGGCCGCGTAGGCGTCCAGCGCGGTGGCCCACTCGGTCCAGAACTCCATGTTGACGTTCTTGGCGGTGTCGACGCGGAAGCCGTCCACACCGAAGTCGTCGACCCACTTCTCGTAGATCCGGGCCATGCCCTCGACCACTTCGGGGCGCTCGGTCCACAGGTCGTCGTTGCCGAGGAAGTCGCCGTACAGGGCACTCTCGCCGGCGAAGGTGGAGTCGCCGCGGTTGTGGTACATGGTCGGGTCGTTGAGCCAGTCGGGGACCATGCGGTCGTGCTCGCCGGTGCGCGGCTGCGGGGTGTAGGGGAAGCTGTCGGCGTCGACCTCGCGCATCCCCTTGCTGTCGTCGAAGGGACGGCCCTCGGTGTCGAGGTAGGGGTAGGCGCCCTTGGAGCGGTAGCCGTACTGCTTCTCGGCGTAGTCGACGGTGTCTGCGGTGTGGTTGGTGATGACGTCGAAGAACACCTTCATGCCCTTGGCGTGGGCCTGGTCGACCAGTTCTCTCAGGTCGGCGTCGGTGCCGAAGTGCGGGTCGACCTGGGTGAAGTCGGTGATCGCGTATCCGTGGTAGTTGGCCGACTGGTGGCGGCCCACCGTGTGCACCGGCTTGTTCTTGAACACCGGCGCCATCCACAGGGCGGTCGTGCCGAGGCCCTTGATGTAGTCGAGCCTGTCGGTGACCCCCTTCAGGTCGCCGCCCTGGAAGTAGTACTTGTCGGTGGGGTCGAACCCGGTGTGCGACCGGTCGCCGGACAGGCCGCCCCGGTCGTTGGCCGGGGTGCCGTTGGCGAAACGGTCGGGGAGCAGCAGATAGAACTGCTCGCGGGAGGGGGCGGGGCGGGCCGGTTCACGCGCGAGCACCGCGTCGGCGGGCGGCTCGGGCGCGGTGGCCGACTCAGGCGCGAGGGTCGCTTCCGGTACAGCGGCCGATTCCGAATCAGCGGCCGACGCCGATACGGCAGCCGATTCCGATACGGCGGCCGACGCCAAGGGCGCGGTGGGCGCGAGGACGGTCAACGCCGGTACGGCCAGCGCGAGGGCGAGATACCCGGCGGTCCGGCGCCGGGGCGGGGCTAAGGTCACGGGGCCTTTCTCCTGAACGGTCTCACATGGGACGTGCCGCCCGCGGGCGCGGGCGGCGTGGGTGGTGCGTGGTCACCCCGCCCGTCGCCGCAGGGCGACGGGCGGGGGTGTCGGTGGGGGGCGAGACCGCGGTGGGCCCGGCTCAGCTGCGCCAGGTGTCGTTCACCGTGATCCTGCCGCCGGCCGGGACGGTGGCGGTGCGGTTGGCGCCGCTCTCCCAGGTGACGCTGCCGGAGGCGTCCTTGCGGACGTACTTGTACTCGAAGGTGGTTCCGGCAGGGAGGTCGAGGTCGAGCTTCCACACGGGGTAGCTCGCCGGGTCGAGCTTCAGTGCGTTCGCCGGGTTCCAGTTGCCGAGGGCAGCCTGGTTGCCGGTGACGTAGATGTTCTGGCCCCAGGCAGTGGTCGCGTTGACGTTGAACGACGCGCCGACGGGCTCGACGGGTTTCTCATTGCCGCTGTCGCCGCACTCCTTCGCCCCGATGTGCAGGGCGAGCGCGCTGTGGGCGCCGAGTGTCGCCGTGAAGCGGCCGGAGCCGTCGACGGTGACGGGCTTGTCGCTCTGGACATCGCAGTAGGTGCCTGCGGGCAGGGACGTCTGGTAGGTGCGGGTCAGCGACGACGACTCGTGGTTGATCGCGACGAAGGCCTTGTCGCCGCGGCCGAAGGCGATGGCGTTGGCGCCGTTGTCCCACCAGTCGGTGACCGCGGCGGTGCCGGCGGTGTTGCGGAAGCCGACCATTCCGGCGATCTCGCGCCAGGCGTGCTGGCACTTCCAGCCCTCGGTGAAACAGGCGTTGACCTGGCCGTTGTTGGGCGGGCCGTCGTCGTGGCCGGTGAACTCGTAGCCGGAGTGGACGTCCGGCGAGCCGTAGGGCCAGGCCAGCATGAAGACGTGCGCGAGGGTGTAGTTCGCGCCGTCCTTGTAGCTGAGGGAGGCGCCGGTGCGTTCGGTGTCGTGGTTGGCGACGAAGACGGAGGAGGTGGCGCTGGGGCCGTAGCCCCAGGCCGTGCCGAAGTTCTTCAGGTAGGCCAGCTTCTCGCCGCTGAAGACGCGCTTGAGGTCCCGGGCGTAGCCGAACTCCTGGACGTCCCCGGTGCCGGTGTACTGGCCGGGCTGCACGGCCTCACCGGTGGCGCCGATGGTCTCCTGCTTCCAGTAGACGCCGGGGTTGGTCAGCCTGCCCTTGATGTTGCTCAGGTCCGCCGGGGCGATGTGCTTGGCCGCGTCGATGCGGAAGCCGTCGACCCCGAGGGAGAGCAGGTCGTTCATGTATCCGGCGATCGTCTTGCGGACGTACTCCTCGCCGGTGTCCAGGTCGGGCAGGCCGCCCAGCTCGCAGTGCTGGACGTTCCAGGCGTCCTGGTAGTTGCCGACCGAGGTGGTGCAGTCGTCCAGGTCGGACGCGGAGTAGGTGCCCGGGTAGTTGTACTTGGAGAAGCTGGAGCCGCCGGAGCCCGTTCCGGAGGTGTTCGCCATGTGGTTGATCACCGTGTCGACGACGACCTTGACGCCGGCGGCGTGGCAGGTGTCCACCATCGCCTTGAAGGCGGCGCGGTCGCCCAGCCTGGTGTCGATCTTGTAGCTGACGGGCTGGTAGGCGGTCCACCAGGGGGCGCCCTGGATGCGTTCCTGCGGCGGCGACACCTGGACGTATCCATAGCCGTCCGGGCCGAGTTGGTCCGTGCACGCCTTGGCGACCGAGCTGAACTTCCATTCGAACATCACGGCGGTGACGTCCTTGACACCGGGGGGTGCCGCCTGAGCGGTGCCCGGCACCGTGACGGCCACAGCGGCTCCCGCGACAAGCGCGAGTGCAGCGGCCACGGTTGTGCTGGCCATGGTTCCTCCCTGATCCACGAACTGATCCACGAACTGATCCACGAAGCGGGAATGCGGATGAGAGGCCTCACGCAGCAACGCGCCATGCCAGGGGGCCTGTTGTCGCTTCTTGCTGAAACTCGACGGAACATCTTGCGGTCGTGAAGGTACGAGCTGCCGCCGTCGCTGGTCAACCCTTCAAACAACACCTGTTGCAGACCTTCGGAAGCCCAAGGTCAGCCAGTCGGGCCCGAGTTGGCTGACTGAAAACTCTTTCGCAACCATTGCAACGGTGTTACGTTCACCCACACTTCCGGCCCGGGATCCGGTGGGGCGGCACCAACTCCGTTCCCTCACGCGCCCGGACCTCCCGGGCCGGTTGCCCAGCTCCAGGCACCCGTAGCGGTAAAGGCGTGCACCCACCAGCTCTGGTATGGCATGCGCATGCCAGCCAGGGAGGCGCTTGCTCCGCCCGGTACTCCCCACCCCACCGGAGACGCACATGAGACGCGACAGACCCCTCGTCCGCGGCTGGACCGCGGGCGCCCTGGCCGGAGGGCTGCTGGCCCTTGCGGCCGTCACCGGTCCCCCGGCCGCTCCCCGTACCGAGCCGACGGCCGCCACCGCGAACTCGGCTACGGTCTACTACTCGACGAAGACCCGCAACTGGTCCTCGACCTATCTGCACTACGCCCCGAACGGCGGTTCCTGGACCACGGTGCCGGGGACCCGGATGCAGGCCGCCTGCACGGACTGGGTGAAGCTCACCGTCGACCTGGGCTCGGCCACCGGCCTCCAGGCCACCTTCAACAACGGCTCCGGCACCTGGGACAACAACGGAGGGCAGAACTACGCCCTGGGCACGGGCGACATCACCGTCAAGGACGGCGTCGTGGCCCACAGCAACCCCTGCGCCGACCCGGGCCCGGGCACCGGGCAGTCGGCCACGGTCTACTACTCCTCGCAGTCGCTGGGCTGGACCACGGTGAACCTCCACTACCAGCCGGCCGGAGGCTCCTGGACGGCCGTGCCCGGCGTCGGCATGCAGGCGGCCTGCGCCGGCTGGTGGAAGCAGACCGTCGACCTCGGCTCGGCGACCTCACTGAAGGCCGCCTTCAACAACGGCAACGGCACCTGGGACAACAACAACGGCGCCGACTACGCCATCCCCTCCGGCACGAGCACGGTGAAGAACAACACCGTCACCGGCGGCGCGGCCGACCCGTGCGCCCCGCAGCAGCCGGACACCCAGGCGCCCGGCGTGCCGTCCGGCGTCACGGCCTCGGCCACCGGCACCTCGGTCGTCACGTCCTGGCAACCCGCCACCGACAACGTGGGGGTGACGGGCTATCAGGTGACGCGCACCGGCGGCACCAAGGGCACGACGGTCACCGACGTCACCTCGACCGTCCTCTCCGACACCGGCCTGGAGGCGAACACCGCCTACAGCTACACGGTGCGGGCCGTGGACGCCGCCGGGAACATCTCCGCGGCCTCCGCTGCGGCCCGGGTGACGACCGGGAGCGCCCCGCAGCCCACCACGGGCACCCCGCTGGGCACGGACCCGCGCAAGGACCCCATCTACTTCGTGCTGACCGCCCGCTTCAACGACGGTGACAGCTCCAACAACCGTGGCGGCAGCCAACATGTGAAGTCGGGCAATGCCGCCAACGACGACCCCATGTTCCGCGGCGACTTCAAGGGCCTGGTCGACAAGCTCGACTACATCAAGGGCCTCGGCTTCTCCGCTGTGTGGATCACCCCGGTCGTGCTCAACCGCTCCGACTACGACTACCACGGGTACCACGGTTACGACTTCTACAAGGTCGACGCCCGTCTGGAGTCGGCCGGCGCGTCCTACCAGGACCTCATCGACGCCGCCCACGCCAAGGGCATGAAGATCTACCAGGACGTGGTCTACAACCACTCCTCCCGCTGGGGCGCCAAGGGCCTGTTCACGCCGACCGTGTACGGCGTGCGCGACAGCCAGTGGAGCTGGTACTACGACGCGAAGAACGAGGGCTTCGAGTACGACGGCCTCACCGTGGACCCGCAGTCGGGCAAGTCGTACTACAACGGCGACCTGTGGTCCACCGCCGAGCCGACCGGCAACACCTGTCTGAACTGGGGCAAGCCCACCGGCGGTAAGAGCGCCGAGGGCTACACCGTCTACAACTGCCAGTGGCCAAGCCCCACTTCGGGCATGTTCCCGAAGGCGTACTACCACCAGTGCTGGATCGGCAACTGGGAGGGCGAGGACTCCCGCTCCTGCTGGCTGCACGAGGACCTCGCGGACTTCAACACCGAGTCGGCGCCCGTGCAGAACTACCTGATCGGCGCGTACAACAAGTACATCGACATGGGCGTCGACGGCTTCCGCGTGGACACCGCGGTGCACATCCCGCGCGTCACCTGGAACCGCCGCTTCCTGCCGGCCATCCACGACCGGGTCGCCCAGCGGTTCGGTGCTCAGGCGGCCGACAACTTCTTCGTCTTCGGCGAGGTCGCCGCGTTCGTCAACGACAAGTGGAACCGCGGCTCCCCCAACCACTCCGCGCAGTTCTACACCTGGAAGGAGCGCCGCGAGTACAGCGCCGACGACACCGCGGCCGCGCTCGAGCAGTACGACTACGAGCAGCAGCAGGGCACCGGCAACCAGCCGACGTCCACCAACGCCTTCCTGAACGGCAACAGCTACCACGCGCCGGACCACAGCAAGTTCTCCGGCATGAACGTCATCGACATGCGGATGCACATGAACTTCGGTGACGCGTACAACGCCTTCTCCAACGGCAAGGACTCGGACGACAGTTACAACGACGCCACCTACAACGTCGTCTACGTCGACAGCCACGACTACGGCCCCAACAAGAGCAGTACGCGCTACACGGGCGGCACCGACGCCTGGGCCGAGAACATGTCGCTGATGTGGACGTTCCGCGGCATCCCGACGCTGTACTACGGCTCGGAGATCGAGTTCCAGAAGGGCGCGCGGATCGACTGCGGGCCGACCTGTCCGCTCGCCACGACCGGGCGCGCCTACTTCGGCGACCATCTCAAGGGCAGCCTGACGGTGTCGGACTTCTCCAAGGTCGACTCGGCCTCCGGCCAGGTGGCCACCACCCTGAGCCAGCCCCTGGTCAAGCACGTCCAGCGGCTGAACCAGATCCGGCGGGCGATCCCCGCACTGCAGATGGGGCAGTACTCCACCGACGGGATCTCGGGCGGAATGGCCTACAAGCGGCGCTACACGAGCGGCGGCACGGACAGCTTCGCCCTCGTCACCGTCTCGGGCGGCGCCACCTACACCGGCATCCCCAACGGCACCTACCGGGACGCGGTCACCGGCGATGTCAGGACCGTCACGGGCGGGACGCTGTCCGTCGCCGCACCCGGGAAGGGGAACCTGCGGGTGTACGTCCTCGACGGCCCCGGCAAGATCGGCGCCGACGGGCCCTACCTGAAGTGACCCTACGGCGCCGCCGGTCCCGGACACCGGGGCCGGCGGCGCCTTCAGACGGTCTCTCCGAAGGCCCGCTCCCCGAAGGCCTGCTCTCCGAAGGCCTGCTCTCCGAAGGCCCGCTCTCCGAAGACCTGCTCCCCGTGGGCCCGCTCCCCCAAGGCCCGCTCCCCGAAGGCCCGCGCCAGCAGTCGCGCACCCTCGTGCACCCCGCGCACGCGGAGGCCTCGGGTGGCCGGCAGCCGGCCGAGCAGGGTGCTGACGAGGCAGGTGTTCTCCGGCCGTGACGCGTACCGGGTGCCCGCCCTGGCGGTCGGGACGACCAGGCCGGGACGGGCGCCCAGCGCGTCGGCGATCACCGATGCCCACGCGGCCCGGCCGACCCGGTCCGGGCCGCCGAGGTGCAGCACCGGCGGCAGCGGGTCCCGGCAGTCCAGCAGGGCGGCGGTCACCTCCGCCACGTCGTCGACCAGCACCGGAGTCGTCCACTGGTCCGCCGGGGCGGTGACCGGCTCACCGCGGACGAGCCGGTGGGCGCACGCAGCGAAGAAGTTCAGCCACTTGCCGGCGTCCGCGGGCTCATGGCCGTAGACCAGGCTGACCCGCAGCACCAGGGCGTCCGCGGCTTCCAGCAGGGCCTGTTCGGCGGCGGCCTTGGCCCGCCCGTAGGCGTTCGCCGGGCGGATCGGGGTGTCCTCGGTGTTGTCGGCCCGGGTGCCGTCGAAGACGTTGTCCGTCGAGATCAGCACCAGCCGCGCCCCGCCCGCGCGCGCGGCGAAGTGCGCGGCGACCGCGGTGTGGGCAGCGGCCGCGCGGTCCGGGTGCTCCTCGCACCAGGTGACGTCCGAGGGCCCGTGCACCAGCACCACCCGGTCCGGGCGCAGCCGTTCCAGCAGCCGCCCGCACGCCCCGGCGTCGGTGGCGTCGAGCGGTGTCCAGCCGACCCCGTCGGGCGGCGTCACCGGGGTCCGCGAGGCCAATGTCACCTCCTTGCCGTCCGCCGCCAGGCGGCGCGCGATGCCGGTTCCCACGAAGCCACTGCCGACGACCAGCGTGCGCCCGCCGGTCATGGCGCCTCCCCTCGGATCTGCGATGCCGTACGCGAGGTCGTCATCCCGCCTCCTGGTGGGCCAGTGAGGCCGTGCGGTCGGCCAGCAGCCGTCCCACGCCGATCAGTCCGTGGTCGTCGTCCGCGCGGCCCAGCGCCACCGAGGCGTCCACCGCGGCGGCGTCGAGCCCGAAGCAGCCGAGCCGCACCAGCTCCTCGACGAGGAGTTCGCGGTAGCGCTCCCCGACGGCCAGGGCGAAGCCGCCCATGATGACGTACCGGCAGATCCCGATGGAGGTGAAGACGGCGCCGATCGCCTGCGCCAGATACACCAGCGTGCCGCGCAGCACCCGGGTCGCGAAGGGATCGCCCTCGCGCACCGCCCGCGCGATGGCCGGGTTGTCCAGCGCGCCGGCGCGGCCGTCGCACAACTGCCCGAGCCGGGAGTGCGCGAAGCCCGCCGGGTCGGCCGCCGCCGCGCGGCGGGCCGCGGCCAGCACGCCGCGTCCGGAGGCGATGCCGCCGAGATGGCCGCGGCCTCCGCAGTCGCACAGCGGCGCGTCGGGCGACGGGTCGCACACCCAGTGGCCGAGTTCGCCGCCGTGCCCGTCGGCGTCCAGCAGCACCTCGCCGCCCCGGAAGACCTTGTTGCCGATCCCGGAGCTGACGGTCAGCAGGCAGAAGGGCTCCGCCTCGGTCGCGGCGTACCGCCAGGCGGCCGCGGTCAGGTCGTTGACCACGACGACCGGGGCGCCGGTCCGCCGCGCCAGGAGCTGCCCGAGCGGCAGCGGCGCACCGCGCCGCCCCCACACGGTGGGTGCCGCGAGCACCAGGCCGCTCGCCGAGATCGGCCCGGCGAAGGCGACGCCGACCGCGCGGGTGCCCCTGCCACCGGCGTGCCGGGTGATCTCATGGACGATCTGCTCCACGACCCTGTCTTGCAGGACGGGCACCGGGTCACCGGGGTGGCGGGCGATGCCCTCCACGGGCACCCGGCGCACCCGTGACAGGGTCGCCGTCACCGGGTCGTACGTGCCGGTGCGCAGGGTGGTGCCGCCGACGTCGAGGACGGTGAAGGTGCCGGTGCCCTCGGTGCCTGCCGCTCTTGCCGGGACGAGCCGGCCGGAACGCGGAACGGTCATCGGAGCACCTCCTCGAACACCAGCAGCCACAGTTCGTCGGCCGAGTCGTTGAGCAGCCCGTGTTCGCCGTGCGGGCGGTTGACGACGACGTCCCCGGTGCCGACGCGGAAGTCCGCGCCGTCCCGGTGCATCAGGCCGTTGCCGCGCAGCACGACGTACGTCTCCCGGTCCCGGCCGTGCCGGTGCCGGCCGATGGAGGTGCCCGGCGGCAGCACGGCCAGGTCGACGAACTCGGCTCCCTCGCCGCCCTCGGTGCGGGTGAACAGCCGGTGCGCGAGGATCGTGCCCAGGCCGCCGTGGTCGTGCTCCTTGGCGGCGAACAGCTCGACGAGGTTCGTCACGTCCTGCGGTACGTCGTACGGCGTCACTGTGCGCCTCCCCCGGCTCCGAGGGCCCGCAGGGCCGCCCGCAGCACCTCGGCGGGCAGGTCCGTGAGTTCCTCGACGAACGTGGCCTTGCCGATGCCGGTCGGCACGACGAGGTGCAGCTTGCGGCCGCGGCGCTGCCAGGACGCCTGGAGCGCCTGGGTCATGAGGTCCTCGGTGCAGGTGGCCGGGTCGAGGACGGGCAGCCCGATCCGGGTGAGCAGGGCCACGATGCGCTCGCAGGTGTCGGCGTCGGCCAGGCCCAGCAGCCGGGCGATGTGCGCCGACAGGGCCATGTCGACGGCGACGGCCTCGCCGTGTTCGAGGCGGTGTCCACCGGCCGTCTCGACGACCGGGCTGAAGGTGTGGCCGAAGTCGACCAGCCGGGCGAGCTCCGACTCGCGCAGGTTGGGGCAGAGTTCCTCCATCATCAGCCGCATCGAGGTGCGCAGGACGTAGGTCTCGACGTCGCCGTTCGGGGTGTGGAGGAACGCGTCGGGGTGCCGTTCCAGCGTGGTGAACAGGTCGCCGTCGAGGATGACCGCCATCTTGACGATCTCCGCGAGACCGCAGCGGATCTCCCGGGGCGGCAGGGTGGCCAGCAGCGAGGGGTCGTTGAGGGAGGCGTGGGCCGGGTGGTAGGCGCCGAACATGTTCTTGGAGTGCAGGGCGTTGACCCCGGTCTTCACTCCGACACCCACGTCGACCTGCCCCACCAGGGTGGTGTTGACCTTGATGTAGCGGATGCCGCGGGCGTACATCGACGCGGCGAAGCCCACGACGTCGGCGACGATGCCGCCGCCCACCGCGAGCATCACGCCGTGGCGGTCGAGCCCGGCCGCCTTGGCGACGGCGCACACCTGTTCCACGGACGCGAGGGTCTTGTTGCGTTCCCCGGTGGCGATCACATGGATGCTCCAACTTCCGGGTGCGAGACGGGCGTCGAGGTACGCCCGCAGGCGCTCGCCGTACAGCCGGTGCACGGTGGGGCCGACGAAGGCCACCACACGGCGTCCTTCGAGGCGTTCGGCGAGCAGGCTGTTGCCGGGGTCGAACACCGCGTCGGTGACGTCCACGCGGTAGCGCGTGCCCTCCGGCGCCAGCAGGTCGAAACCTCCGGCGTCCTCGACTACCCCCTCGACCCGGACAAGGGCCTGGCTTGACATCTTTCTCCTAGCGGTCGGTTCGGTGCGGTGCACCGGAGGTGAACACACGGGCGATGGTCTGGACGCCGGGACGGCCGGGCAGTTCGTCGAGCGGTACCGGCCGGCCGTCCCGGTCCGCCACGGGCAGGCGCCAGTTGGGGTGGACGGTGGCCGTGCCGGGCAGGTTCTGCGGCCGGCGGTCGCCGGTGGCGTCCGGCAGCCACACCCCGAGCAGCCGGGACGGGGTGCGGGTCAGGAAGCGGTGCAGGGCGACGGCTTCCCCGTCCGGGTCCGGGAGGAGTCCCTCCCGCTCCAGCTCGGCGAGCCAGCCGTCGCGCTCGGCGGCCGCCTCGTCCTTCTCCTCGGTCTCCGGGCGGGTCAACAGGCCCAGCCGGGCGCGCAGTTCGACGTGCTCGCCGGTCAGCCACGCCGCGGTCGTCGGCAGGTCGTGGGTGGTCAGCGTGGCGAGGCAGTTCGTGCGCCACCGGGCGGCGGGCAGCGGCCCGTGCCGTCCCTCGGAGCCGCCCAGGTACTCGAAGCGCTGCACGGACGTGCCGAGCACCCCGCGCGCCGCCAGCTCCTCGCGGACGCCCGCCTCTACGGTGCCGAGGTCCTCGCCGATGACGTGCACGCCCGCCCGGTGTGCCTCCAGCAGCAGCACACCGAGCATCGCCTCGGCGTCGTAGCGGACGTAGGTGCCCTCCGACGGGGACCGGCCCTCGGGGACCCACCACAGCCGGAACAGGCCCATGACGTGATCGACCCGCAGGGCACCGGAGTGCCGCATGCCGGCGCGCAGCAGCGCGGCCAGCGGCCGGTATCCCTCGGCGGCCAGCGCGTCGGGCCGCCACGGGGGCTGGCCCCAGTCTTGGCCGTGCGGATTGAAGTCGTCGGGCGGCGCTCCCACGCTCATCCCGGCCGCCAGACAGTGCTGCAACGCCCATGCGTCGGCCCCCTCCGGGGCGACCCCGACCGCGAGGTCGTGCATCAGGCCGATGTCCATGCCCGCCTCGACGGCGGTGCGCTGCGCCGCGGCGAGCTGCTCGTCGGTGATCCAGGCCAGCCAGCGGTGGAACGCGACGGCGTCCGCGTGTTCCTGGCGCGCCGCGGCCACGGCCGCCGACCGGGGGTCGCGCAGGGCGGTGGGCCAGGAGCGCCAGGCGCCGCCGTGCACCTCCGCCAGCGCGCACCAGGTGGCGAAGTCGGTCAGGTCCTGCCCCTCGCGGGCGGTGAACGCCTCGAAGGCGGCCCGGCGGGCCGGGGCGAGCGGCACCGCGTGCACCAGCCGCAGCACCCGGTGCTTGAGCGCGCGCACCGTCTCGCGGTCGATCAGCGTCCGACCGCTCAGCACCCCGTCGTTGAGCTCCCGCGCACGGGCGGCAAGGGACTCCGCCTCCGCCCGGGCGGGCCCGGTGAGCTGCCGGTACTCGGGTACGTCCGTCACCCGTACGTGCATGGGGTCCGGGAACCTGCGGGAGCTCGGCCGGTACGGCGACGGGTCCGGCAGGGGGCCGGGCTCCATCGCGTGCAGCGGGCCGAGCTGCACGAAACCGGCCCCCAGCGCGGACCCCGACCAGGCGGCCAGGCCGGCCAGGTCACCGAGGTCGCCCATGCCCCAGGAGCGGCGGGAGAGGACGGAGTAGAGCTGGACGAGGAAGCCCCAACTGCGCTGCCCCGGTACGGGGATGCGGTCGGGCACGGCCAGCAGCGGGACTGTCCTGTCCTGTCCGGCGTGGGTGACGTGGAGCAGGTGGTGGCCCGGGGGCAGCGGGTCGGACGGTGCGGCCCTGCCGCCGTCCTCCAGGGCGACGTACGCCTGCGCGTGCGAAGGGAGTGCGGGGCGGGCGGGTGAGCCGGCGCGGACCACGACGCACGGCGGCAGGGCGCCACCTCCGGCGGCGCCGCCGCCCCCGCCGACCCCGGCGACTCCGCCAACCCTGGCGTCCCCGCCAACCCGGCGGTCTCTGGCGTCCCCGCCAACCCGGCGGTCTCCGGCGACCCCGCCGCCCCGGCGGTCTCCGGCGACCCCGCCGTCCTTGGCAACCCCGGCGCCCCCGCCGCCCCTGGCGTCCCCGCGCAGGTCGGCGAGCGCGGCGCGGGCCGAGGCGTCCGTGGCGGCGTCCACCCCGCACGCCGCCAGGACCGCGACCAGCGTGTCCGGCGGGACGGTGACCCGGTGTCCCCGGTCGGTGGTGTAGTCGGTGGCGATGCCGCGCAGACGGGCCAGCTCCCGGAGCGCGGCGGTCATGAGCGGACCTCCGGAGCGCCGAACAGCCGTTCCAGGACGGCGGCGACGCCGTCCTCGTCGTTGCCGGGCGCGATCTCGTCGGCCATCGCCCGCAGGTCCGGGTGGCCACCGGCCATCGCCACCCCGTGGCCGGCCCAGGCCAGCAGCGGGATGTCGTTGGGCATGTCGCCGAAGGCGACGGTGTCCGCGCCGGTGAAGCCGAGCAGGCGCGCGGCGCGGGCCACGCCGGTGCCCTTGTCGGTGCCGGCCGGCAGGATCTCCACCATGCCCTTGACCGAATGCACGACGGTCACCGCGTCCCCCATCAGCTCGCGCGCGGTGGCGGCCAGCCGGTCCTCGTCCACGTCCGGGTGATGGAGGATCAGCTTGTCGATCGGCTCGCTCCACAGCAGCGCCGGATCGGTGGTGACGTCCCAGCCGTGCCGGACGCGTTCCCCGAACCGGGGCGTGACCTTGAACCGGCTGTCCGGTGGCGAGGTGACGATGCCCAGCTCCACCCGGCCGAGCACGTCCTCGACCCGGGCGACGACCTCGCGGGCGAGGTCCAGGTCGAGAGGCAGCGACGACAGCAGCCGGTCGGCGCCGGCGTCGTAGAGCTGTGCGCCCTGTCCGCAGACGGCGAGCCCCTGGTAGCCGATGGTGCGCAGGAGCTGTCGGCAGGCGACCGCGGGGCGGCCGGTGACGACGAGGTGCCGGGCGCCGGACGTACTGACGAGGGCGAGGGCCCGGCGGGTGCGTTCGGAGACCGACAGGTCGCTGCGCAGCAGCGTGCCGTCCAGGTCGGTGGCGACGAGCAGGAAGGGCGGGACGGTCACGGGCACGGCGTCCCAGGCCACCCGGCCCGAGCGCAGGGTCAGTTGGGCGACGAGGTGCCGGCCGACCGGGGGCCCATCGAGGACGCCGGTGAAGTGGCCGGCGCCGTCGGACGCCAGGGACCTCAGGGCGGCCCCGCTGCCGGTGGGCGCCGGCTCGTCGGAGGCCAGCGCCTCGGTGGCGGACTCGCCGACCGGGTCCGCGGCGTCGGTTCGCCCTTCGTCCGCGGGGGACGCCGACTCGACGACCACCTCCACGTGGTCGGCTTCGGGATGGGCGTAGTCGACCCGCCAGGTGCCGTCCGGTTCTTGGGTGAGCCGGCAGCGTCCGGCAAGCCGGGCCGTCAGGTCGCGGCGGCCGGACCGCCGGGCCAGCGCGGCGCAACGGGCGAAGTCGGCGCGGGCATGGGCGGCCTCGAAGAGCCGCTCGTAGGCGTCGGCGTCCAGGTCGGTGACGTCGACGCCGAGCACGCGGGCGTAGGCGTCGGCGTCCCCGCGCTCCAGGGCCACCCGCTCGATCTGGTCGCGGTGTTCGGTCCAGGCCGGTTCCGGGAGCCGGTCCAGCCAGCCGAGGGCCAGCAGTTCCTCGACGGGCAGCGGGCGCGGTTCGTCGCGCAGGGCCCGTTCGTAGGCGGCCAGCCGGGTCTCGGCGCTGCGGGCCCAGGTGAAGGAGCGGCCGACGCGCCGGGCGTTCGCCGACAGCCGGGCGTAGGTGTCGGGGGCCGTGCGGTGGACCGCCACGGCCTCGCGTATTCGCTGCGCGAGCTCGACGGCCAGGCCGACGTCGTCGTCGCGGAACGAGCCGCGCACCGAGAAGCCCGTCGCGTCGGGGTCGCCGGGCGGACGGTCATGGCCGAAGTGGCCGGTCACCCGCTGCGCGGTGGCGAGGGGTACGGCTCCGCACGCCATGGCCTCGGCCTGGGCGATGAGGAAGCCGTCCAGCTCGAACTTGGAGGGGAAGACACAGAAGTCGGCGGCCGCCGCCTCGGTGAACAGGGTGTCCTCGTCGGCCAGTCGCCAGTCCAGGCGCACCTGTCCCGGGTGGCGGTCGGCGATGGCCTGGAACGCGGCGTTCGCCACGGTTCCCGGCCCGTCCGCTCCGCCGCCTGCCGAGCAGCGGATCAGGAAGCTGACCTCGGGGTCGGTGGCGAGGACGTCCTCGACGGCCCGCATCAGCTCCAACTGGCCCTTGTGGTGCACCGCGTAGCGGGCCGCGTGGTAGAAGACGGGCCGGGAGGGGTCCAGGCCGAGTCCGCGCAGGACGGCGTCCCGGTCGACGGCGGCGGGGTCGCGGGCCAGCCAGCTGTCGGCGACGGCGCAGCCGCCGGCCAGCAGCTTGTGCGACTGCTCGCGCAGACGCCGGGCCACCGGCAGCGTCGCGAACAGCGCCTCCATCGGGGTGTCCTGGAAGGTGGTGTAGTGCCGCAGCTGGCCCGGTGAGACGAAGTCCACCAGGTCCGCGTACTGCGCCACCAGGGGGAACAGGCCGACATGGTCGGGCCCGTACTCCGTGTGCATCCGGGTGCCGGCCAGGGCCCGCGCCATGGTGGCCTCGGGCGAGTCCTCGGCGGGCGGCGGCCCGTCCAGGGCGTCCAGGCCGGTGGCGTCGGCGCCGAGCAGCTCCAGCAGGCGCTCCGCCTGGGGGCGGTACACCTTCTGGGTGACGGGCGCGTTGGCCGCGACCGTGCTGACCGTACGGAAGCGCGGGTCGCCGGCCAGGGCGGCGGGCAGGAGGTAGTGGTAGTAGGGCTCGAAGCCGTGCACGACGGCCGGTTCGCCTGCCAGGGCGCGCCGGATGAACCGCAGTCCGTCGACCTGGAACACCAGGGGCTTGAAGTGGGCCAGGTCCCGGCCCTCCAGGCCGGGCGGCGGATACAGCCGGTCCGGCAGCAGGTCCAGGTACTCGCTGGACAGGAAGTGGACGTCCACGCCGTCCAGCCGCATCCGGTGGGCCCGGGTGGTCAGCCGCAGCTCGACCGTCGGCGGCTGGGCGGGCCAGACCTTCGGGTCGAGCACCAGCGGCACGGTGTCCGTGACGGGGTCGTCCAGTGTCTCGAGGTCGAACCGTTCGCGGAGCGCGTCGAGATGGCCGTGCGCGGGGGTCACCAGCGACACACGGTGGCCCCGTGCCGCGTACTGGCGGCACAGGTTCCACACCAGCGGGGACAGGCCCCCGCGCATCAGCCGGTTGTCGAAGCCGCCGCACTCGAAGGAGAAGGCGATGATGTGCATCCCAGGGGATCCCTCTCACCCGGCCGGTACGGCGCGGGCGACAGCCGCGCGCAGACCGGGCAGATCGATGAACTCGGTGTGGGTGCCGGCGCTGCCGCAGGCGAACGCGCCGGAGACGGAACCGGCCAGCACACAGTCCTCCAGCGGCTGTCCCTCCATCAGCGCGTGCAGGAAGCCGGTGACGAACGCGTCGCCCGCGCCGTTGCTGTCGACGACCGGCCGCTCCGGGCGCACCGCCGGGAAGTGCCGCGACTTCTCCTCGCCGCGCACCAGCAGATGGCAGCCGTCCGCGCCGGCCGTGGCCACCACGAACCTGGCCCGGCCCTCGTCGACGATGCGGTGCAGCACCTCCTCCAGCCGGGCGCCCAGGCCCGCCGCGCTGAGGAAGACATGGTCGGAGGAGAGCGCGTAGGTCAGGTGGTGCGGGTTGACGCCGTCCCAGTCGTGCAGGTCGGTGGAGCAGGTGACGCCGAGCCGGTGGATGTCCTCGTACATGTCGCGGTTGACGCCGGTGATCGACAGGTGGACGTGACGGGCCCGTTCCAGATGCGGCAGGTAGAACTCGCGCGGCAGCCGCAGGTCGGCCGGGTGCCGGGAGTCGTAGAAGGAGAAGCGCCGGCCCTGGGCGTCGACCAGGTTGATGCCGCGGGGGGTGCCGTGCGGGGACACCAGGTGGCTGAAGTCCAGGCCGTGCCCGGCGTACGCGGCGAGGACCGCGTGTCCCTGGACGTCGTCGCCGAGGTAGTCGATGAACTTGGTGGGGCGTCCGAGCGTGTGGAAGCCGAGCGCCACTCCGTTGCCGGTGTGCGCGACATAGTCGTACACGGGCGGCACGTGCAGCGAGTCGCCCGGCGGGACCTCCAGCCGCTCGACGCGTACGACGGTGTCGACGCCGGCGCCGCCGACCACCAGGACGTCGTAGGGGGGCAGGCTCATGCGCGGGTTCCTTCCGTTGCGGGTGGGGTGTGCGGGACGTGCTGGACCCGGCCGTTCTCCAGGACGATCGCGGAGTCGATGTCGCTGCCCGGCGGGACGGTCGTGCCGGGCAGCAGCACACTGCGCCGCACCCGCGCGCCCGCCCCGACCCGTACGCCGGGGAAGAGCACGCTGTCCTCCACCAGTCCGTCGTTGACCAGGTCCGCCGGGACCAACGACGAGGTGATGCCGGGGGCATGGGCGACCCAGGCGCGGGCCACGTCCGGGCGGACGGTCCAGGGCATGTTCTCGACGGGCAGCCGGGAGCGCGGGCCGTCGGCGGCGAGCCGCAGGTGGGCGCGGTGGTAGCGCTCGACGGTGCCGATGTCCTCCCAGTGCCCGGTCACCTCGTGGCCGCGGATGTGCTCTCCGGCCGCGAGCATCGCCGGGATCACGTCCCGGCTGATGTCGTGCTGCCAGTCGGTGCCGTCCAGCTTCTCCAGGTAGCGGCGCAGCACGGCCGTGTCGAAGACGCAGAACGCGGCGAACACCAGGTCGCTGGTGGGCTCGGCGGGCTTCTCCACGAACTCCGCCAGCCGGCCCGCCCCGTCGAAGCGGACCATCCCGAACAGGTGCACCCAGCGCCGCTCGATCCTCTGGTACGTGAGGGTCAGCGCGGCTCCGGAGGCCCGGTGGGCGGCGATCAGCGGCCGGTGGTCGAAGCGGTAGACGTGGTCGGCGTGCAGGACGAGGAGCTGCTCGGGGTCGCCGTCGAAGACGTACTCGGCCTTGCGGATCAGCGCGTCCGCGGTGCCCCGCTCGGCCGGCCAGGTCCGCTCGGGCAGCTCCCGGGGCAGCGCGTCGCCCGCGGCGCGGTAGGCCCGGTCGTAGGGCCCGAAGTGCACGCGGAAGCCGCTGCCTGTGTTCCACACCCGGTGCAGGTCGTCCATGAGCTGCCGTTCCTCGTACTGGGAGAGCAGCAGCACCTCGCCCAGGCCCGAGGCGCGTGCGTTCGCCAGGCTGAAGTCGATGAGCCGGCAGGCGCCGCCGTACGGCACGAGCGGCTTGAGCCGGCCGGTGCCGAGGGGGCCCATGCGCCGGCCCTCGCCGCCCGCGAGCAGCACGGCTCGGACGGTGTCGCGCTCAGTCATGGCGCACCTCGTCCCAGGTGACGCGGCCGGTGCTGAGGGTCAGCAGCAGCCGGGCCCCGGGCTGTGGCGCCGGGCCCTCGAACACCCCGGGGGCGGCGCGGCGCAGCCGCTGCACCGTCGGCAGGGCGCGGGCGGAGCCCTC
This sequence comes from Streptomyces sp. NPDC096205, assembly GCF_044763135.1. Taxonomy (NCBI): domain Bacteria; kingdom Bacillati; phylum Actinomycetota; class Actinomycetes; order Kitasatosporales; family Streptomycetaceae; genus Streptomyces; species Streptomyces sp. NPDC096205. The sequence goes on from NZ_JBIWFS010000004.1 coordinate 220,531, forward strand.
CCGCTCGGTGGGAGTGACCAGTTCGACCCGCTCGGCGTGCGGCAGCCGGTAGGTGAGGGTGCCGTCGGTGAGGTGGTGGCGGTCGTGCAGCAGCCGGGTCAGGTCGTCGGGCACGGCGTCGGGGAAGCGGTCCAGGATGTGCCGGCAGGTGGCGAAGTCGGCCCGCTCCCAGGCGGCGTCGTAGAACCGACGGGCGGCCGGGGCGTCGAGGGGCGCGAGGCGTTCGTAGGCCGTCAGGGCGCCGTGGCGCAGCAGCGCCTCCTCGGTGAGGTCGTGGTCGGCGACCAGGTCGAACCAGCCGTGGCGCAGGGCGCGTTCCACAGGCAGCCGGGGCGTCTCACCGCGCCAGAGCGGGGCGAAGGCCGCCAGGTGCAGGTCGGCGCAGTGCTCCCAGGTGAACCGGCGGGCGACCGTGGCCGCGCGCTCGGACAGTTCGCGATATCGGGCGGGGTCCGTGTGCCAGAGCGTGACCGCCTCGTGGATCCGGGCGGCCAGGGCGTCGGTGAGCAGCGCGTCGTCCTCGGCGAAGGAGCGGTTCACGGCGAAGCCGGTGGCGTCCGCTCCGGTGCGGGCGTGCCCGAAGTGGGCCATGCCCTGCTGGGCCGTGGCGATGGGCACGGCACCGCACACCATCGCCTCGCCCTGGGCGATGAGGAAGGTGTCCATCTCGAACTTGGACGGGAAGAGGCAGAAGTCGCTCGCGGCGGCGTACTCGAACACCCGCCGCTCGTCGACCCGTTGCGACTCCAGGTGCAGCCGGCCCTTGTGCCGCTCGGCCACCTCCTGGAACCAGGGGTCGTCGAGCGGGGCGCCCGAGATGCAGCGCAGGACGAAGTTCGCGGCGAGGCCCTCGGTGAGGACCCGGTCGACGGCGCGCAGCAGTTCCAACTGGCCCTTGTGGTGCAGGGCGTAGCGCGCGTTGTGGAAGAAGGTGGGCAGGGCCGGGTCGAGGCCGATGCCTGAGAGCACCTGAGCGCGGTCGACCTCTGCCGGGTCCCAGGCCAGCCACTGGTCGGAGATCGCACAGCCCCCGACGAACATCTTGTGCGCGTTGTCCCGCACCGCCCCGGCGACGGGCAGTTCCCGGAAGAGGGACTCGAACGGCGTGTCGGCGAAGGACGCGTAGAAGTCCAACTGGCCCGGGGAGAGGAAGTCGACGAGGCCGGCGTGCTCGAGGACGAGCCGGTACACGGACACATGGTCGGGCGGGTAGTCGTAGTGCAGGTGGGTCAGCTGCTGGTACTGGCGGACCGGGTCCGGGCGGGCGGCGGCGGGCGGCGGGTCCAGCGGCAGCGGCACGTCCGCGTCCAGCAGGGCGAGCAGCCGGCGCACCTCGGGGGCGTACACCTTCTTGTCGATCGGCATGTTGCTCTGCACCGTGCCGACCACCGGCTTGAGGGGGTCGTCGCGCAGGGCGGCGGGCACCAGGTAGTGGTAGTAGGGCTCGTGGGCGTGCACGAGCGTCTTCTCGTCGCCGAACCAGCCGCGCAGAAAGCGCACGGCGGCGACCTGGAAGGCCAGCGGCTTGAAGAAGTCCAGGTCGCGGCCCTTGGCGGAGTACGGCGGGTAGAAGGTGTCGGGGAGCCGGTCCAGGTAGTCGTCGGACAGGAAGTACAGGTCGACGCCGTCCAGCCGGATGCGGTGCGCGGTGGTGGTCAGCTCCACCTCCACCTCGGCGGGGAAGTCCCGCCACACGTCCGGGTCGAGGACCAGGGGCAGGGTGTAGGGGTCGGTGTAGGGCAGATCCTCGACGTCGTAGCGGCCGCGCAGGTCGTCGAGGCGGCCGTGGGCCGGGGTGACGATGGAGACCCGGTGGCCGCGGGCGGCGAACGCCTTGGAGAGGTTCCACAGGTACACCGAGGTGCCGCCCTGCAGGAAGGTGTGGTCGAAGCCGCAGCACTCGAAGTAGGTCTCGACGATGTGCATACGGGGTTCGGGCACGGTCACGTTCACGTCCTCGCTGAGGTGGTGGTCGGGGCCGGGGCGTGCGCGCCGAGCGTCAGCGCGTGGCGCAGGTCGATCGCGGCGTGGTAGGGGCGGGCGTGGTCGCAGTTGTAGGCGAGTTCGTGCAGCAGCCGGGCCAGGTAGAGCAGCCGGTGCGGCGGGTCGGCGGACGGCGGGCCGAGCAGCAGCCGGCGCACCTGGGTCCGCCAGACGTCCGCCGCGTGGAAGACCAGGCGCAGCGCCTCGGGCCGGCCGGCGGTGTCGTCCAGGGCGTCGGTCATGGTGTCCAGGGAGTCGACGCCGAGCCGTCCGGCGCTTTCGAACGCGGCTTCGTCAGCGGCGAAGTACTCCAGGGCCCGCTCGACGGCGACGAGGTCCTGCACGGGTGACTGGGCGGCCCAGCCGGGCTCCCGGGGGCTCATCGCGGGGGTCGACATGTCGATGACGGTCATCGTCAAGCCGCCGTCCTCGCCGGTGCGGCACAGCAGGTGCGACAGGTGCAGGTCGCCGTGGGCGGGGCCGGACAGGAAGGCGCCCGGGCGGGACGCGAACGCGGTCCGCAGTGCGGCGGTCTCGGCCCGCAGCGCCGTGAAGGCCGCCTTCCACGCCCGCTCGGGGAGCGCGACGGCGGCGGACTCCAGGACGGCCACCCGATCCTCGGCGCGGTCCAGCGCGTCCCGTACCGGGTAGGGGTGCGGGGCGCCGCCGAGGCGTGCGGCCAGGTCGTGGTGGAACCCGGTCAGGAAGCGGCCGGCGGCGGTCAGGTCGGCGGCGAGCGGCCGCAGATGGGTGCGGACCGTGCGCTCGATGTCGCATCCCGCGGTGATCTTCGGCCACAGGGAGCGCATGTTGTGGCGCAGCGGGGTGTCCAGGCCGTCGCCCGGGACGTAGCGGTAGAACACGCCGAGCGGGTGCCGGGAGCCGTCGGCCGGGTCGGTGTAGACGTAGTCCCCGGCCCACTCGGGCGTGCGGCCGGTGCCGTCCATCAGTCGCAGCAGCTCCGGCTCGCGGGCGGGCTCGTCCAGCCGCCGGTAGGTCTTGTGGACGTACGGGGTGCCCGAGGCGTCCAGCAGGGACAGGGCGTTGGAGGACCAGCCGCGGTCGAACGGCAGCCGCCCGAGGGGGCCGGCCGGTGCGCCGGTGCCGCGGAACCGGAGGCTGCCGCCGCGTACGGTCGTCAACTCCGCTCCTGACTGCGCCTTTTGCCAGACCAGCCGGTCGAAGTCCAGCTCACCGTGAGCCTCTTGCAGGGCTCCGCCGTCCGTGAGGCGTACCGGCACGACGTACCGGCGTCCGGCCGCGGTCACCACCAGCAGGCGGGTGCGGTCGTCCAGGGCCACCTCGTCGGTCGTCTCGTACCGGGCGGCCCGGCGGCCGTCCTCGTCCATCCAGGGCGCCGCGCGCAGAAGGGCGTGAAGTGCGTCGTCGTCGGTCACGGCCGAGTCAGCTCCCGGTCATCTCGTAGGTGTCGATGCCGCGCCGCCACACCATCAGGGCGAGCGCGAGGGCCGCGCCGGTCACCACCGGCAGCCAGCCGAGGAGGTCCGTCGAGCCGTGCAGCAGATAGGTGCTCGGCACATAGGCGGTGAAGGCGAACGGCAGGACCCAGGTCAGCAGTCCGCGCAGGCTCGGGTGGTAGAGGTCGAGCGGGTAGGCGGCGAACTCCGACACCTGGCTCGCCGCGTACATCGACGGCATGCTGGTGACGGTCCAGAAGGACAGCGAGGCGAAGAAGAGTTTCACCGCGGTGTGGACCAGCGCGCCGCACAGCACCAGCAGCGGTGCCAGCAGCCACTGTTCGGGGGTCGGGGACAGGCCGAGTCCGGAGCCCGCGTAGCAGACGAGGACGACACCGACGGCGAGCTCGCCGAGCCCGTCGGGGTGGAAGAACCGCTCCGACAGCAGCGAGAACAGCGGGTTCACCGGCCGGATCAGATGGCGGTAGAACTCCCCGCGCTGCACCAGCTTGCGGCCCAGCTCCCACAGTTGGTCGGTGAACAGATGGTCCAGTCCCCTGGGCAGCAGGGAGAAGCCGAGCAGGAACAGCACCTCGTGGTACGACCAGCCGCCGACGGCGGGGACCTGGCGGAAGACCAGCCCGACGACCGCGGTCTGGATGCCGACCCGGACCAGGAAGGCTCCGGCGCCCATCAGGAAGTCCATGCGGTACGCGGTCAGCCGGTGCAGCCCCACTCCGCCGAGGAACCACGCCAGCCGCACATAGCGCCCCGCCGTTCGCGTACGGGTCATCCGCCCAGCACCTCCAGCCGCCCGAGGCAGGCCCGCCACAGCACCGCGCACAGCAGGGTCAGTCCGGCCGCCCAGGCCAGTTGTCCGGCCAGTACGGCTGCGGCGGACGTCCAGCCGTCGTAGCGGCCCAGCAGGAGGGTGAGGGGTCCGTCCACCATGCCGCTGAAGGGCAGGGCCCGCGCGAGGGTCGCCAGTGGTTCGGGCATGAGGGCGATGGGGACCATCTGGCCGGCGAAGAAGGCGGTCACGGCCTGCTTGACCATGCGCACGCCCCAGGTGTTGGTGGTGACGAACCCGGTCATGCCGGTCAGCAGGTTCACGCAGAACGCCAGCAGCACCGACACGGCGGTGGACAGCACGAACAGCGCCAGGTCCAACGGCCGGGGCACGGTGAGCGGCACCAGCAGCGCGAACAGCCCCAGCACCGGTACGCCGACCAGGACCGCGTTGGCGCACACCACGGGCAGACAGGCGAAGAACCGCATCACCGGGTAGCTGACGGGCCGCACCAGCATCACCGCCACATCACCCCGGTACACCTCGGCGGCGACCTCGTCGTCCACCCGGTTGCTGTGCAGCACCTGGAGCAACTGGGCCACCAGCAGGTAGGTGGTGATGCTGTCCCGGTCGAAGCCGCCGGGGCCGGCGCCGGGGCCGGCGGCGTACACGGCCCGCCACAGAAAGACGGTGACCGCGGCACCGGCCGCGGCGGTCATCGCGGTCATGGCGAAGGTCGAGCGGTACTGGAGCAGCGACTGCAGACCGCCGGTCGCGAAGGGTGTGTAGACGCGCAGCCGGCCGGTCATGCGGTGCCGCCCGGTGTCGTGTCGTCGGCGCCCTGCGGTGCGAGGGGGCGGCCGTAGATCTGGCGCAGGACGTCCTCGAGGTCGGGTTCGGGGGCGTAGCAGTCGGCGAGGTCGAAACGGTCGAGGAGGAAGGAGAGGACCTGGCGGGAGGTGTACCGGCCGGTGGGGTAGGTGACGCGGATGCGGCCGTCGGTGTCGGCGATGGCGTGGACGCCGGGCAGTCCGGTCTCGATGCCGCGCAGCGCTTGGGCGGTGGAGGTGCTGTCGCGGTGGTCGAAGACGACCGAGCGGTGGGCGGCCGTGCGTAACAGCTCGTGCAGCGGCCCCTGGTGCACCACCCGGCCGTGGTCGACGACCAGGACGCTGTCGCAGATCGCGGCGATGTCGGCGATGTCGTGGCTGGTGAGCAGCACGGTGGTGCCGAGCTGCTGGTGGGCGCGGTTGACCAGTTCGCGCACCGCGTCCTTGAGGACCATGTCCAGGCCGATGGTCGGCTCGTCCCAGAAGAGCACCGCCGGGTCGTGCAGCAGGCTGGCGGCGATCTCCGCCCGCATGCGCTGGCCGAGGCTGAGCAGGCGTACGGGGGTGGTGCCGAGCGCGTCGATGTCGAGCAGTTCCCGGAACAGGGCGAGGTTGCGCCGGTACACCGGCTCGGGGATGTCGTAGATGCGTTGCAGGATGCGGAAGGAGTCCGGGACGGACAGGTCCCACCACAGCTGGCTGCGCTGGCCGAACACCACGCCGATGCGGCGGGCGTTGAGCTGCCGGTTGCGGTAGGGCTCGATGCCGCCGACCAGGCAGCGGCCGGAGGTCGGGGTCATGATGCCGGTGAGCATCTTGATGGTGGTGGACTTGCCGGCTCCGTTGGCGCCCAGATAGGCGGTCTTGGTGCCGGCCGGGATCTCGAAGGAGATGTCGTCGACGGCCCGGACGATGCGGTGGCGCCGGGTGAACAGGGTGGAGAGGCTGCCCAGGAGTCCGGGCCCGCGCTCGGCGAGCCGGAACTCCTTGACGAGGTGCTCGGCGACGATCATGCCGCGACCACCTGCTCGATCGCCGTGTCCAGCAGCGTCAGTCCCTCGTCGAGCAGGGCCTCGTCGATGGTGAACGGCGGTGCCAGACGCAGGATGTGTCCGCCGAGCGCCACTCTGAGGCCGAGGTCGAGGGCCGTGGTGTAGACGGCGCGGGCGAGGTCCGGGGCGGGGGTGCGGCTGTGCGGGTCGGTGACGAACTCCAGTCCCCACAGCAGTCCCAGGCCGCGGACCTGCCCGAGGACGTCGAAGCGCCGTTGCAGTGCGGTGAGCCGCGTTTCCATCAGCTCGCCGAGGACGCGGACGCGGTCGATCAGCCGGTCGCGTTCGATGACCTCCAGGGTGGCGCGGGCGGCGGCGATGCCGAGCGGGTTGCTCGCGAACGTCGAGGCGTACGCGCCCGGTACGGCGGCCTCGGGCCTGCGCAGCAGTTCGGAGCGGCCGGCCAGCACGGCGAACGGGAACCCGTTGGCGGTTCCCTTGGCCAGCATCGCCAAGTCGGGTTCCACGCCCAGCGGTTCACTGGCGAGGAAGGCTCCGGTGCGGCCGCCGCCGGTGAGCACCTCGTCGGCGACCAGCAGCACCCCGCCCTCACGGCAGGCCTCACCGACCCGTTCCCAGTAGCCCGGCGGGGGCACGATCACCCCTGCCGCGCCGAGGACCGGCTCGAAGACCAGCGCGGAGACGTTGGGCTTGGCGGCGATGTGCCGGCGCACCAGGGACGCGCAGCGTAAGTCGCAGCCGGGGTACTCCAGTTCCAGCGGGCAGCGGTAGCAGTAGGGCGCGTAGCCGAGCACGCTGTTGCCGCTGAAGGACTGGTGGCCGATGTCCCAGTGGACCAGCATCCGCGCGCCCATGGTCTTGCCGTGGAAGCCGTGGCGCAGGGCGCCGATGCGGTTGCGGCCCGGTTCGGCCGTGGCCTGCACGACCCGCAGCGCCGCCTCCACGACCTCCGCGCCGGTGGAGAAGAACGCGTAGGTGTCGAGGTGGTCCGGCAGCAGCCGGGCGAGCAGTTCCAGCAGGTCGGCGCGGTCCGGGGTGGCGCTGTCGTGGACGTTCCACAGCCGCTGGGCCTGCGCGGTCAGGGCCGCGACGACCTCCGGGTGGCCGTGGCCCAGCGACTGGGTGAGGGTGCCGGAGGCGAGGTCGAGGTACTGGTTGCCGTCGAGGTCGGTCAGGACGGGCCCCCGGCCCTCGGCGAACACCCGGCGCCCGTGCTCGGCCTCCTCGGAGGCGCCGGGTGCCAGATGCCGGGCCTCTCTTCGCAGTTGTCGGGCTTGCCGGATACCTGTCACTACAGCCCCCTGGAATACGGACGGATTCCCTGCGGTCGACTGAAACGCCTTGCAGTGCAAGGGCGTTGGCGGTGCGAGAGGTGAGTCAAACACCCTGGCAAGACGGTTCGCAAGCGTTCTGAAACTTTCAGGAATTCCTTGCACAGCCGGGGGGCGGTCTGCTTGAGTCGATACGGCCTTCCGGCCGCACCACGCCTCCTGACCGAGGAGAGACCGTTGAGACCACAACATCCCCGACCGGCCTCGTTAGCACGGAGGCCCAGGTGAAGGCACTGGTGCTGGCGGGGGGCACCGGCAGCCGTCTGCGACCGTTCACGTACTCCGGCGCCAAGCAGCTGCTGCCGATCGCCAACAAGCCCGTGCTGTTCTACGCCCTGGAGTCGCTGGCCGCGGCCGGCATCGAGGACGTCGGGATCGTCGTCGGCGCACACGGCCCGGCGATCCGCGAACTGGCCGGTGACGGCGGTGAGTTCGGGTTGCGGATCACCTACATCACCCAGTCGCGGCCGCTGGGGCTCGCCCACGCGGTGCTGATCGCGCGGGACTTCCTCGCCGACGACGACTTCCTGCTCTACCTCGGCGACAACTACCTGCCCGAGGGCGTCGGCGAACTCCTCCGCGCGGGCGGCCCCGCCGCGGCCCGGCTGCTGCTGACCCCCGTCGCCGACCCGTCGCGCTTCGGCGTGGCGGAGGTGGACGCCGAGGGCCGGGTGCTGGCGCTGGAGGAGAAGCCCGACACCCCGCGCAGCGATCTCGCGCTCATCGGCGTGTACGCCTTCACTCCCCTCGTGCACGAGGCGGTGCGCGCCGTCCGGCCCTCCGCGCGCGGCGAGCTGGAGATCACCCACGCCGTCCAGTGGCTCATCGACCAGGGGCATCCGGTGCGCGCCACGGTCACCACCCGGCCGTGGCGGGACACCGGCAGTGTGGAGGACATGCTGGAGGTCAACCGTGAGGTGCTGGACGGTATCGAGGGCGGTGTCGAGGGCAAGGTCGACCCGGCCAGCACCCTCGTCGGCCGGGTCCGCGTCGCCGAGGGCGCCGTCGTGCGCGCCTCCCGGGTGGTCGGCCCGGTGGTCATCGGCGCCGGCGCGGTCGTCAGCAACTCCAGCGTGGGACCGTACACCTCGATCGGCGACGACTGCCGGGTCGAGGACAGCGCGATCGAGTACTCCGTGCTGCTGCGCGGGGCGCAGATCGAGGGGGCCGGCCGGATCGAGTCCTCCCTCATCGGCCGCGGGGCCGTGGTGGGACAGGCCCCGCGCCCACCGCACGCCCACCGTCTCGTGATCGGCGACCACAGCAAGGTGCATCTCACGCCATGACACGCATCCTCGTCACCGGCGGAGCCGGTTTCATCGGGTCCGCCTACGTCCGCCATGTGCTCGGCCCGCAGGCCTCGCGCGGAACGGCCGTGACCGTCCTGGACAAGCTCACCTACGCGGGCAGCCTCTCCCGCCTCGACCCGGTGCGCTCGCACCCCGACCTCACCTTCGTGCAGGGCGACGTGTGCGACGCGTCGCTGGTGTCGGCGCTGGTGGCCGGGCACGACCAGATCGTGCACTTCGCCGCCGAGTCGCACGTCGACCGGTCCATCGCGGCCGGCGCCGAGTTCACCCGGACCAACGTCCTCGGCACCCAAGTCCTGCTTGACGCGGCGCTGGAGAGCGGCGTGCGCACCTTCGTGCACGTCTCCACCGACGAGGTCTACGGCTCGCTGCCCGACGGCGCGGCCAAGGAGACCGACCTGCTGCGGCCGTCGTCGCCGTACGCCGCGTCCAAGGCCGCCTCCGACCTCCTCGCCCTGGCCCACCACCACACCCACGGCCTCGACGTCCGGGTGACGCGCTGCTCCAACAACTTCGGGCCGTACCAGCACCCGGAGAAGCTCGTCCCGCGGTTCCTCACCGCGCTCCTGGACGGCGGCACCGTCCCGCTGTACGGCGACGGCCTGCAGATACGGGACTGGCTCCACGTCGACGACCACATCAGGGCGCTGGAACTGGTCAGGCTCTCGGGCCGGCCCGGGCAGATCTACAACATCGGCGGCGGGACCTCGCTGACGAACCTCGATCTGACACACCGTCTGCTCGCGCTGTGCGGCGCGGGTCCGGAGCGGATCGTCACCGTTGCCGACCGCAAGGGTCACGACCGCCGGTACGCGGTCGACCACACGAAGATCACTCAGGAGCTGGGATACCGCCCGGGCAGTCCGTTCGAAACCGCGCTGGCCGCGACGGCCGAGTGGTACAAGCAGCACGCGCACTGGTGGCGGGCGCTGCCTGCGCGGCTATGACCGGGGTACGGCCGCGGTCGACCCCCGCACCACCAGCTCGGGCATGATGACGAACTCGGTGTGCGGGGCGGGCGTGCCCCACAGCTCCTCCATCAGCGCGTCGACGGCGGCCTGCCCCATGGCCCGCACCGGTTGCCGGATGGTGGTCAGGGGCGGGTCGGTGTAGGCGATGAGCGGCGAGTCGTCGAAGCCGATCACGGAGACGTCCTCGGGGACGGCGAGCCCGCGCCGGCGTGCGCAGCGTATGGCTCCCAGGGCCATCATGTCGCTGGCGCACACCACCGCCGTACAGCCCTGGTCGAAGAGTTCCGCCGCGGCCGCCTGTCCGCCCTCCAGGGTGAACAGGGTGTTCCGGATCCACCGCGCCGACTCACGGGGCGACAGCCCCAGCCGCTCACCGACGGCCCGCTGGAAGCCCTCGGTCTTGCGCTGTACCGGAACGTACCGGGCGGGTCCGACGGCGAGTCCGATGCGCTCATGCCCGAGCGCGGTCAGATGCGTCACGGCCAGGGCCATGGCGGAGCGGTCGTCGCAGGAGACGAAGGGGGCGCTGATGGCCGGCGAGAAGCCGTTGACGAGCACGAACGGCACGCCCTGTTCGCGCAGCCGGGCGTAGCGGGCGGTGTCGGCGGTGGTGTCGGCGTGCAGACCGGACACGAAGATCATCCCGGACACCCCGCGCTCGACCAGCATCTCGGTCAGCTCGTCCTCCGTCGACCCGCCCGGGCTCTGGGTCGCCAGCACCGGGGTGCAGCTCAGGCGGGTCAGCGCCTGCCCGACGACCTGGGCCATCGCGGGGAAGATCGGGTTGTCCAGCTCGGGGGTGATGACGCCGATCAGGTTCGAGGCCCTCGGCCGCAGCCGTGACGGCCGTTCGTAGCCGAGGGTGTCCAGCGCGGCGAGCACGGAGGCCCGCGTGTCCGAGGCGACGCCGCGCGTGCCGTTGATCACCCGGCTGACCGTGGCTTTGCTGACCCCCGCCGCGGCCGCGATGTCGGCAAGTCGCGCGCTCATGGCTGTGGACTGTACCTGCCGGCCGACGGTCTTGCCCACACGGCCCCGGGTCGTGCGGCGGTACTGAATGACGTCCGCGGCCGCGGGAGTTGACGTGTGGCGGAGCGCCACCCTGCGCCGGGTCCGCCGCGGCAGGGGGCCAGGGCCTGTCGTCCGGATCAGGGTCGGCGGAGGCCCTAGCCCCACACCGCGCGGGCCAGGGCCACGCCCGCGAAGGCCGCGCCGAGGCCGGCCAGGACGCTGAGGGCGGCGTTGGCGAGGGCGTAGCCCCGGGCGCCGTCCTCGGTGAGGCGGAGGGTCTCGTAGGAGAAGGTGGAGTAGGTGGTCAGCGCGCCGCACAGGCCGGTGCCGAGCAGCAGTCGGGTGTGGGAGCCGGTGACGCCCGCCGCGGCGGCGCCGGTCAGCAGGCCGAGGATCAGGGAGCCGGTGACGTTGACCGCGAAGGTGCCCCAGGGCATGAGGGAGTCGTGCCGGGACTGGACCGCGCGGTCGGTGAGGTAGCGCAGGGGGGCGCCGATCATGCCGCCGACGGCCACCAGCAGCCAGTTCATCGGCCGGCCTGCCCGTCCGCGCCGCTCTGGGGGAAGCGGACGACCTCCACCTCGTCGAGGGTCACCAGCCCCTCTTCGACCAGTTCGGCGAGGCGCGGCAGGAAGGCCCGTACGCGCTCCTCGGTGTCGACGATCACGACGGCCACCGGCAGGTCCTCGCTCAGGGAGAGCAGGCGCGAGGTGTGGATCAGGGCGGAGGCGCCGAAGCCCTCGATGCCGCGGAAGACGCTGGCGCCGGCCAGGCCGGCCTCGTGCGCGCGGTGGACGATCTCGGAGTACAGGGGCCGGTGGTGCCAGGTGTCGTCCTCGTCGACGAACACGGTCAGGCGCAGGGCCCGGGCGGCGGTCGGTCCGGTCATCGGGGCCTCCGGAGCAGCAGCCGGCGGGCGGCCGTCGCCGCCAGCCATACGGCCGTGAGGGCGGCGAGCAGGGTCGTGGCCAGGTAGGCCAGTGCGGTGGCGGTGCGGCCGTCGTCGAGGAGTTTCTGGATGTCCACGGCGTACGTCGAGAAGGTGGTGTAGCCGCCGAGCACACCGGTGCCGAAGAAGGGCCGCACCAGGCGGTGGACGGACCGGGCCTCGACGACAAGCACCATGAACAGGCCGATCACGGCGCAGCCGGTGACGTTGACCCAGAAGGTCGTCCAGGGGAAGCCGCCGCTGTGCGCGGGCCACAGCAGGGAGGCCGCGTACCGCGCGGTGGCGCCGATCGCCCCGCCCACGGCGACCGCCGCGACGACGGGTGCCTGGCCGTGCCGGCGCGCCGCGCGCACGGGGGCGTCCGTGCCGGTGTCCTGGGCTGTCATGGTCGTACGTCTCCTGCACCGCCGCTCCGCGGTGATCGCGGACCGTCAAAGGGTAACGCCGTCGGACGGACCGGGTCACTTCACGGCGGGCCGCTCGCACACCGCCACGCCGCGTTCCCACAGGCTGCCGAGGACGAGCAGGCCGGAGGCCTCGCAGACGCTGGTGGCCATGCGGAAGCGGGAGTGGCGGGCGGTGAGGTGGTGCAGGGCGCTGCCCTGGTCGTCGTAGGCGAGGACGCCGGTCGCGCCGGTGGGGCGGAAGGGGGCGTGCACGGCGGCCCGGGCGGCGGCGCGGCGGACGGCGGGGGCGGCGCGGTGGAGCAGGTCCAGGGGCGGGACGCGGGGTCCGGCGAGCGCGACCCAGATCGGGCCGTCCGGTCCGCCGCGCCACAGGTTGTCCGGCATGCCGGGCAGGTTCTCGGCGAAGGGCTGCGCCTGCCCCGCGGACGGCCCGGTGAGCGGCACGCGGGTCAGCCGGCGGGCGCCGGTCTCGGCGACGACCAGGAAGGACTCGTCGGCGGCGGGCGCGAGTCCGTTGGCGAACTGCAGCCCGTCCAGGACGACTTCGGGCACGGAGGCGCCGGGCGCCAGGCGCAGCAGGCGTCCGGTGCCGGTGTGTTCGACCAGGTCGCCGATCCACTGGTGGAGGGGGTAGCGGGTGCTGGAGACGGTGAAGTAGACGTTGCCGTCGGACAGGGCGACGACGTTGCTGCAGAACCGCAGCCGCTCCCCCGCCAGTGTGTCGGCGAGAACGTGTACGGCGCCGGAGGCGAGGTCGACGCGGAGCAGGCCGTGTTCGGCGTCGCAGACGAGCAACGTGTCGTCGCCGGGGAGCAGTTCCAGGCCGAGGGGGCGGCCGCCGGTCCGCGCGAGCACCTCGACGCGGGGGCCTCCGGCGGGGTTGGCCAGGCCGTCCAGGCGCAGGATGCGGCCGTCCTCGACGCCAGTCAGCACGCGTCCTCGCGTGTCGGCCACGACGTCCTCGGGCCCCCGCGCGCCGAGGGCGATCAGTCTGCGCGGCGCGAGTGCCTGCGGTGCGCGTGCCTGGGGTGCGGTCATCGACGCCCTGCCCTTCCGCCGGGGAGGTGACGCTACCAGCCCTTCTCGAACATCCGGGCCACCTCGGCGATGCGCACCTCGTCGCGCCGGTAGTGGACCGCGCGCCGGACCCGGCGGGTGCGCAGCAGGCCGAGCTCGGCGAGGAGGCCGAGGTGGGTCGCGGCGACCTCACGGCGCAGTCCGAGCCGGGCGGCGACGGCCTCGCAGGTGACCCCGTCCTCCAGGAGGTCGCCCTGGCGGCCGGGCGGGAAATGGGCGACCGGGTCCTTCAGCACCTCCAGGATGTCCAGGCGCAGTTCGCTGGTGGGAGTCCTCAGCATCTCGTCCCCCTCGACTACGGGCGCTCGTACAGCGCATTCCCACTTTGGCGCCGCACACGCCGCCGCGTCCGGCACTTCGCCACTCTTGTCCGGTATCGAACTGCCGTACGGCATCGAGGTGTTCGCCGACCCGGGCGCGCCAAGGGCCCGGCCGCCGGGGTGGCGGCCGGGCCCCTCGGGAAGGGCGGTCAGCGGTGGCTGAACCAGGACATCGAGGCGAGCGCCCGGTCGTCGTAGCCGAACAGGGCCTGGTTCTCCCAGGCGTTGCCGGAGGAGGCGTCGGTCGGGTCCCAGCCGTTGCCGGTGACCGCGGTCCAGGTGGCCTCCCAGTAGAAGACACCGAGGCCGCGGCCGTTCGGGACGGCCTCCACGATGCTCGCGACGTCGTTCATCCACCTGGTCTGCCCGGCGACGGTGGCCGGGTAGCCGGAGACGAGCTCACTGCTGAGGTCGATGACGTCCTCGTGGGAGTCCTCGCTGCCCAGCCGGAAGGGGTAGGCCGTCTCGGCGACGTAGACCGGCTTGCCGTAGCGGGCGGCCGCGTCGTCCAGGGTCGTCTGGAAGTCGTAGAGCGAGCCGTGCCAGTAGCCGTAGTAGGACAGGCCGATCACATCGAACTTCACGCCCTGGGCGACCGCGCTGTCGAACCACGAGCGGGTGCCCGCCAGGTCGCCGCCCTTGGCGAGGTGCAGGGCCACCTGCGTCGACGAGTTGACCGCCTTGACCGCGTCGTAGCCGGAGTTGAGCAGACCGGCGAGCTGCGACCAGTTGGCGGTGGAGCCCTCGTTCCAGAGCATGCCGCCGTTGATCTCGTTGCCCACCTGGACCATGTCGGCGGTGGTGCCCTGGGCCTTCAGGGCGTTCAGCACGTCGTACGTGTGGTTGTACACGTCGGTCTTGAGCTGGCTGTAGGAGTGGCCGGACCACGCGGACGGCTTGGCCTGCTGGCCGGGGTCGGTCCAGAAGTCCGAGTAGTGGAAGTCGACCAGGAGCTTCATGCCCTGGGCCTTGATGCGCTTGGCCGTCGCCAGGACCTGCGTCTTGGTGTTGTAGCCGTCGGCGGGGTTGACCCACACCTTCAGGCGCGCGTAGTTCATGCCGGCGGACTTGAGGACGGCGACCGGGTCACCGGTGGTGCCGGAGCTGTTCCGGTAGACGCCGCCCTTGGCCTCGCTCTTGGCGAGGGAGGAGATGTCGGCACCATGGATGGATGTACCGGACGTGCCGGACGTGAAGGTCAGGTCGTCGACATTGATCCAGTTGCCGGCGTTCGCGTCACTGTTGATGCTGATCGTGCACTGGTTGTTGGTCACATTGACCGGCACGACGATACGGATCCACCCGCTGGCGGAGACCGGGAGGTTCGTGCGCTGCTCGGTGCCGCCGCAGTTCTTCAGGGATATGTAGGCGGCGTTCTGGCCGCCGCCGGAGCGCACCCAGGCGGTGAGCTTGTAGTTCCCGTTGGTCAGCCCGGACAGGTACTGGTAGGTCTCCACCTTGTAGGCGGAGGACGCCCAGTGGCTGAGCCGGTAGCTGCCGCCGTGGCCGCCGGACTCCGAGAAGGAGGCGCCGGTGTCGCCGTACTCGGACCAGCCGCTGGGGGTGCCGGTGCCGGCTCCGTCGGTCTCGAAGCCGCCGTTGGTGAGGGTGCTCGCCGCCTGTGCGGTCTGGGCGGGCAGGGAGGTGAGGGCGAGGCCCGCGGCGAGCGGGAGCAGCAGGGCCTTGATGGTGCGTCTGGGATGGAACATCGTCGTCCGTCGTCCCTTCGACGTGATGGGGATGGGGGTGCCTCCGCCGCGGCGGTGAGACCGGGGTTCCCGGGGCTCCCTGGAAGGACCTCGGGTGGAGGCGGCCCCTCCGCCCGCGGCTCGTGCGGCTCGCGCGGGCGGAGGGGAGTCGGCTCAGCCGTCGAGTCGCAGGACCCGTACGGCTCCCGCGGGCACGGCCAGCCGGCCCGCGGCGCGCTCGCCCGTCAGCAGTTCGGTGCCGGGCGTGTCCAGCGGCACCTTCGCCTCGGTGGCGGTGTGGTTGATCGCGAACAGGTAGCTGCCCTGCTCGCCCGTGCGGTGGACGACCTCGACGTCCCGGGGCAGCTCGGTGCGCGGCGCGAGGCTCGCGTCCTGGGCCGCGCGGGCGAGGACGGCGTCGACGCCGTCGGTGCCGAGGCGGGTGGAGATGTACCAGGCGGTGCCCTCGCCGAGGCGGTGCCGGGTGACGGCGGGGCGGCCGGCGGTGAGGCCGTCGGTGTACGTCCACATGGTCTCGGCGCCGCGCGGCACCACGAACTCCGTCCACACGTCGCCGTCGAGCTCGGCGCCGTCGGGGCCTCTCAGGCGCACGCGCTCGCCGCCCAGCAGCGGCGAGAACTCCTCGACGGTCAGGCCGAGGGTGTCGCGCAGCACGCCCGGGTAGGCGCCCTCGTGGACTGCGTCGTGCTCGTCGACGATGCCGGAGAAGTACGACACGACGAGGGTGCCGCCCTGCTCGACATAGCGCCGTAGGTTGTCGCCCGCGGCCTTCGTCATCAGGTACAGCGCGGGGACGACGACCAGCGGGTAGGCCGACAGGTCGGCCTCCGGGTGGGCGAAGTCGACCGTGAGGTGCCGGTCGTAGAGAGCCTCGTAGAAGCTGTCGGCGCGCTCGCGGGCGTCGTGGTCCTCACTGGGCCGCCAGTCGAGGTTCTGCGCCCACCAGGACTGCCAGTCCCACAGCACGGCCACGTCGGCGACCGTGCGGGTGCCGCGGATCGGGTTCAGGGTGTCGAGGGTGGCGCCCAGTTCGACGACCTCGCGCCACACGCGTGTGTCGGTGCCGCCGTGCGGGACCATCGCGGAGTGGAACTTCTCGGCGCCACGCCGGGACTGGCGCCACTGGAAGAACATGGCGCCCTCGGAGCCACGTGCCACATGGGCGAGAGAGTTGCGGGCCATCTGGCCGGGGGCCTTGGCCGGGTTGCGGGCCTGCCAGTTGACGCCCGAGGTGGAGTGCTCCAGGAGGATCCAGGGGGCGCCGCCGGCGACGGAGCGGGTGAGGTCGGCGGCCATGGCGAGGTTGACGTGGGTGCGGCGGCCGTCGGTGATCAGGTAGTGGTCGTTGGTGACGATGTCGACCTCGCGGCCCCATGCCCAGTAGTCGATGGAGTCGCACTGGCTGAGGGCGGTCATGAAGTTCGTCGTGACGGGGACGCCGGGCGAGAGGCGGTGCAGGATGTCCCGCTCCATCAGGAAGTTCTCGCGGATGGTGGCGTCGGCGAAGCGGCGGTAGTCCAGCGCCTGGGCCGGGTTGCCCACGGTGGGGGTGGCGCGGGGCGGGTTGATCTCCTCGAAGTCGCCGTAGCGCTGGCCCCAGAAGGCGGTGCCCCAGGCCTCGTTCAGCGACTCGATCGTGCCGTACGTCCCCAGCAGCCAGCGTCGGAAGTGGCCCGCGCAGGAGTCGCAGTAGCAGGCCGAGACGGGGACGCCGTACTCGTTGTGGACGTGCCACATGGCCAGCGCCGGGTGGTCGCCGTAGCGCTCGGCGAGCTTGGTGGCGATGTTCGCCGCGGCGGCTCGGTAGTCGGTGTTGCTGTGGCAGATGGCGCCGCGCGAGCCGAACTCGTAGCGGGTGCCGTCGGCCGTCACCGGCAGGGCCTCGGGGTGGGCGCGGTAGAACCACACCGGCGGGACGACGGTGGGGGTGCCGAGGTCGACATGGATGCCGTTCTCGTGCAGAAGATCGAAAAGCCGGTCGAGCCAGGCGAAGTCGTACACCCCGGGTGAAGGCTCCAGGAGCGCCCAGGAGAAGATGCCCACACTCACCATCGAGACGCCGGCCTCACGCATGAGCCGGACGTCCTCGTGCCAGACGGTTTCCGGCCATTGCTCGGGGTTGTAGTCCCCGCCGAAGGCGAGCCTGGTGAGGCCCCTGGGGGTGGCGTCCGGCATGGATTCTCTCCCGGGTAATCGATCATTTGGGAACGTGCACACACACGCTCAGCGGTGCGAGCCCAACATAACCGCACAGCAACAACCATTGACAAGTGTCTGGGATGTTTCTCTACTGTGAACGCTCACAGAAGCATGGCAGGTCTTCGCAACAGGCGGAGACCCAGGTCAGGGGAGAGATCCATGCCCATCACGAAGCGCCGCGGGCTCCGTCGGGTCACAGCCACCGCAGTCGCCGTCGCACTCGGCACCACCGCCCTCGCCGCCTGCGGCGGGTCCGACGACGAGAACGAGGCCCAGTCCGGCCCGGTCTCGCTCACCTACTGGACCTGGACGCCCGGCATGGACAAGGTCGTCGACCTGTGGAACAAGGGCCCGGGCAAGGAGCAGCAGATCACCGTCACGGTGAAGAAGCAGGCCTCCGGCGACACACTCGTCACCAAGATCCTCACGGCGCACAAGGCCGGCAAGGGCCCGGACCTCGTCCAGGCCGAGTACCAGGCCCTGCCGACGCTGGTCAGCAACGACGCCCTCGCGGACATCTCCGGCGACGTGGACGACGTCAAGGACAAGTTCGCCGACGGTGTCTGGCAGCAGACCACGCTGGGCACGGACGCGGTCTACGCGGTCCCGCAGGACATCGGCCCGATGATGTTCTACTACCGCGAGGACCTGTTCAAGAAGTACGGCCTGAAGGTCCCCACGACCTGGGAACAGTTCGCCGAGACCGCCCGCGCGCTGAAGAAGAAGGCGCCGGGCACCGACCTGACGACGTTCTCCGCCAACGACTCCGGCCTCTTCGCGGGCCTGGCCCAGCAGGCCGGCGCGAAGTGGTGGACCACCGAGGGCGAGAAGTGGAAGGTCGGCATCGACGACGCGGCGACCCAGAAGGTCGCCACGTTCTGGGGCGACCTCGTCAAGGAGGGCGCCATCGACAACCAGCCGATGTACACCCCGGCCTGGAACAAGGCGCTCAACACGGGCAAGCAGATCGCCTGGGTCAGCGCCGTGTGGGCGCCGGGCACCCTGACCACCGCCGCGCCCGACACCAAGGGCAAGTGGGCCATGGCCCCGCTCCCCCAGTGGACGGACAGCGACAACGTCACCGGCAGCTGGGGCGGATCCTCCACCGCGGTGACCACCGACTCCGGCCACAAGGAGGCCGCCGCCAAGTTCGCCGCGTGGCTGAACACCGACGGTGACGCCCTGAACGCCCTGGCCAAGGAGAGCGGCATCTACCCGGCCTCCTCCGCCGCCCAGCTCAGCGGCGCCTTCACCACCCCGCCGGAGTACTTCGCCAACCAGCCCGACTTCTACCAGCAGGCCGCGAAGATCGCGAAGACCACCGCGCCCGCCGCGTGGGGCCCGAACGTGAACGTCGCCTACACCAGCTTCAAGGACGCCTTCGGCGCCGCCGCGAAGAACAAGTCGGACTTCGGCGCCGCCCTGAAGACGATGCAGGACGACACGGTCGCCGACATGAAGAAGCAGGGCTTCGAGGTTTCCGAGTGACGACCGCACGCCGGAAGTCGTACGGGGTCAAGGGGGCCCCGTACGCCTTCCTCCTCCCCGCAACGATCCTTTTCGCGCTGTTCTTCGCGCTCCCCATCGGCTACGCGGTCTGGCTCAGCTTCCACAAGGTGAAGGTCTCCGGGCTGGGCCTCGGGTCCGGTGCCCGCAAGGAGGTCTGGGCCGGGCTGGAGAACTACACGTCCGCCCTCAGCGACAGCGAGCTGCTCGACGGCGCCCTGCGCGTCCTCGGCTACGGCTGCATCGTCGTGCCGGTGATGCTGGGCCTCGCCCTGCTGTTCGCGCTGATGCTGGACTCCGACAAGGTCAGGCTCGCCCCCTTCACCCGCCTCGCGATCTTCCTGCCGTATGCCATCCCCGGCGTGGTGGCGGCGCTGCTGTGGGGCTTCCTGTACCTGCCGGACGTCAGCCCGTTCTACTTCGTGCTGGAGAAGTTCGGCCTGCCGCAGCCGGACCTGCTGGACGGCGGTCCGCTGTACCTGGCCCTGTCGAACATCGCGGTCTGGGGCGGCACCGGCTTCAACATGATCGTCATCTACACCTCGCTCCAGGCCATCCCGGCCGAGGTGTACGAGGCGGCGAAGCTGGACGGCGCCACCCCGCTGCAGATCGCGCTGCGGATCAAGATCCCGATGGTGGCGCCCTCGCTGGTGCTGACCTTCTTCTTCTCGATCATCGCCACGCTCCAGGTGTTCAGCGAGCCGATGACGCTCAAGCCGCTCACCAACGCGATGTCGACGACCTGGAGCCCGCTGATGAAGGTCTACCGGGACGCCTTCGGCACCGGTGACATCTATGCGGCGGCCGCCGAGGCCGTGATCATCGCGATCGTCACGCTGGTGCTCAGCTTCGGCTTCCTGCGCACCGCGAACCGCAGCAACAAGCAGGGGGCAGCACGATGAGTTCTCTTGCCGTACAGAAGGCCCCCTCGGCGGCCGGCACCGCCGGTGCCCGGCACAGCCGTCCGCCGCTGCGCAGCCGGATCGCGCTCGTCCCGACGATCACGCTGCTCGTGGGCGCGATCTACTGTCTGCTCCCGGTGGCCTGGGTGGTGATCGCCTCCACCAAGTCCGGCAGTGAGCTGTTCTCCACGTTCACCTTCCTGCCGGGCACGGGCTTCACGGACAACCTGTCCGACCTCAACGCCTACCGCGACGGCGTCTACTGGAAGTGGATGGGCAACTCCGCCCTCTACGCCGTCCTGGGCGCCCTGCTGTCGACGGTGGTCTCGGCGTTCAGCGGCTACGCGCTCGCCATGTACCGCTTCCGCGGCCGCGAGGCGATGTTCAACGTCCTGCTGGCGGGTGTGCTGATGCCGCCGATCATCCTCGCCGTCCCGCAGTACCTGCTGATGGCCGAGGTGGACCTGACGGACTCCTACCTGTCCGTGCTGCTCCCGCAGATCCTCTCCCCGTACGGCGTGTACCTGGCGCGGATCTACGCCGCGGCGGCCGTGCCCGGTGACGTGGTCGAGGCGGGCCGGATGGACGGGGCGAGCGAGTGGCGGATCTTCACGCGGATCGCGCTGCCGATGATGGTCCCGGGCATGGTGACGGTGTTCCTGTTCCAGTTCGTCGCGATCTGGAACAACTTCCTGCTGCCGTACATCATGCTCAGCGACGACGAGAAGTTCCCGATCACGGTGGGTCTGCACACGTTGCTGGAGCAGGGCGCCAACACACCTGCCCTGTACACCCTGGTGATCACCGGCGCGTTCCTCGCGGTGTTCCCGCTGATCGCGCTGTTCCTGGTCATTCAGCGGTTCTGGAGCCTGGATCTGCTGTCCGGAGCCGTAAAGTCATGACCATGAGCAACACGGGGGGCCGGCGCAAGCCGCCGACGATCCACGACGTGGCGCGCGAGGCGGGTGTCTCGCGCGGCACCGTCTCGCGCGTCCTCAACGGCGGCCACTACGTCAGCCCGGCAGCGGCAGAGGCCGTCAACGCGGCCATCCGCAAGACGGGTTACGTCGTGAACCGGCACGCGCGCTCGCTGATCACGGGCCGCTCCGACTCGGTCGGCTTTCTGCTGACGGAGCCTCAGGAGCGGTTCTTCGAGGACCCCAACTTCAACGTCCTGCTGCGCGGCTGCACGCAGGCGCTGGCCGCGCACGACATCCCGCTGCTGCTGATGATCGCCGGCACGGAGGACGAACGGCGGCGGATAACGCGCTACATCACCGCCGGGCACGTCGACGGGGTGCTGCTGGTCTCCAGCCACTCCGGCGACCCGGTCGCCGAGCGACTGCGCGAGGCGGGCGTACCCCTGGTCGCGTGCGGCAAGCCGATCGGGCTGGCCTCGAAGGTGAGTTACGTGGCCGCCGACGACCGCGACGGCGCCCGTGACATGGTCCGGCATCTGCTGTCCCTGGGCCGCCGCCGGATCGGCGTGGTCACCGGTCCGCTGGACACCCCGGGCGGTGTCGAGCGCCTCGCCGGCTACAAGGAGGTGCTCACCGCCGCGGGCATCGACATCGACGACCGTCTGATCGTCCCCGGCGACTACAGCCGGGCCAGCGGTGAGGCGGGCGCCGAACGGCTCCTCGCCCAGGTGCCCGACCTGGACGCGGTGTTCGTGGCCTCCGACCTGATGGCCCAGGGCGTCCTCACGGCCCTGCACCGGGCCGGGCGGCGGGTACCCGAGGACATCGCCATCGGCGGCTTCGACGACTCCCCCGCCGCGCTGGCCGCCAGCCCCGAGCTGACGACCATACGGCAGCCCTGGGACCGCATCAGCGCCGAGATGGTCCGCGTACTCCTCGCCCAGATAGGAGGCGAGGACCCGGCGGCGGTGATCCTCCCGACGGAGCTGGTCAAGCGCGCGTCGACGTGACGGAGGGGGCGGGCCGGGTCCGGGGGGCCTGCCCCTGTCGGCGTTCGGGGGGCGGGTCCCCGTGACCTGCCCCCGTCCTGGTGCAGGGGCGGGTCCCAGTGACCTGCCCCCTGCCGCGTCTGCGGTGGTCACACTCCCGGTGCCGTACGCGCTCGGCCGGAGCAACCGGTCAGGATCGGAGAAGCCGCCCGGGCCCGCCCGGTCCTAGCGTGGGATCACCGGCGCGCAACGGGCGCCGGTCCACGCGGAACGTCACGAGGAGTACGCCATGACCGCCGGCCTGAAGACGATCATCTACCCCGTCAAGGACCTGGACCGGGCGAAGGCCCTGTTCGGCGCGCTGCTGGGGGTGGAGCCGTACGCGGACGAGCCCTACTACGTCGGGTACAAGGACGCGGGTCAGGACGTCGGGCTCGACCCCAACGGCCACGCCCAGGGCCTGACCGGGCCGGTGCCCTACTGGCATGTGACCGACATCCGGGCCACGCTCGCGGCCCTGCTGGAGGCCGGGGCCGCGCCGCTGCAGGACGTACGGGACGTCGGCGGCGGCCGCCTGATCGCCTCCGTGAAGGACCCGGACGGCAACCTCGTCGGGCTGCTCCAGGACCCCGCGGCCTGACCGCCTCGACCCGGCCACCGGTGATAGTTGCACAGTCAACAATGGTCGGAACGGTGTTACCGTGCGGGTATGGCAGTCAACACGGCCGATGCCCGGCTGGAAGAGCGGTGGCGGGACATCCTGTCGGTGCACGCGCGCACGATGTGCGAGATCGACCGGGCCCTGCATCCGCACGGCCTGGGCGCCAGCGACTTCGAGGTGCTCGACCTCCTCGCCGCCGATCTGGGCGAGGAGGGCGAGCAGTGCCGGGTGCAGAACCTCGCCGGACGGGTGCACCTCAGCCAGAGCGCGCTGTCCCGGCTCATCGGCCGCCTGGAGAAGGAAGGGCTCGTCGAGCGCTCCGTGTGCGCCGAGGACCGGCGCGGGGTGTGGGTGTCGCTGACCCGCAAGGGCCGCGATCTGCACGCCGAGGTGCTGCCGCTGCAACGGTCGGTGCTGTCCCGCATGCTGGGCGCCACCCAGGACCTCGCCGAAAAAGAGTGATCATCGCCTCGGCGGTGTGCCTAGAGTCGGCTCCATGTCCGATGACACCGCTGAGTTCGACCTTGACGCCTATCTCCGCCGGATCGGCTGGGAGGGGCCCCGCCGCCCCGATGTGACGACACTGCGCGGCGTGCAGCAGGCGCACGTCCGGTCCATCCCCTTCGAGAACCTCGACCCGCTGGCCGGTCGGGCCCCTTCCCTGGAACCGGCCGACCTCATGGCCAAGCTGGTGCACAGCAGACGCGGCGGCTACTGCTTCGAGCACAACGCGCTGTTGCGCGACGCGCTGCGCGCGCTCGGCTTCGCGGTGCGGGAGATCGCCGGCCGCGTCGTGGTCGGCGCCGACGACATCACCAGTCGTCCCCGCACCCACATGCTGCTGGAGGTGCGGGTGCCCGGCGACGAGCAGCCCTACCTCGCCGACGCCGGTTTCGGCAGCCCCGGTGCGCTGCTGGAGTCCGTGCCCCTGGTCGCGGACACCGAGTTCCGCTCCGGCACGCGCCGCAATCGTCTGCTCCTCAGACCCGACTGGGGCCCGCTGCCGCTGTGGACGCTCCAGGCGTACGAGAAGGAGCAGTGGGCCGATCAGTACGTCTTCACCCTCGACACCGTCGTACCGAAGGACTACGAGGTCGCCAACTGGTACGTGGGCACGCACCCCCGCTCGCCGTTCACGGGCAGTGCCTATGTGCAGCGCACCACCGCCGAGGGCCATCTGCTGCTGTCCGGGTCCCTCCTCAGCGAGACGGCGGCCGACGGCTCCGTCACCGAGCGCGAGCTCACCGACGAGCAGGAGGCCCGCCGTGTCCTGGACGAGCTCTTCGGCATCACCGCGCCCGACGACGTGACGCTGCTGCCTTGAGTCAGCCCTGCGGGCGGGCCAGCAGAGTGCGGACGCCCTCCGAGGTCAGGGTCAGCCCGTGCTCGGAGGCCGCGTCGATGGTCAAGGACAGCCCTTCGTCCGTCGGCCACTGCGAGGCGAGGGCGCCCAGCGGGACGAGCCGGTAGCGGGAGACGTACGGCAGCAGGTGGGCCATCTCCGGCTCCGAGGTGAACACCGGCACCACGGGAGAGCCGCCCGGATGCTCGATGACGGGCAGGGTCACCGTCGTGGGGTCGGTGGCCTCCGCGTCGGTGGCGTCGTCGGGCACGGGCACCAGGACGTGGCTTCCGGCCAGGGTGTCCAGTGCCGCCGCGTCCTCGGTGTTCTCGGCGAGCGCGTCCAGAGCGCGCTGGGCCGGCGTGTAGTTGTTGCGGTGCGCGGGTGTGTCCATGACGTCTTCCCTGGTGACGGCGGTCGGGGAGCGGCCCGGGCCAAGATCGGCCCCGGTGCGGTGTCCCCCGCGTACCCGGTGCGGCCCGGACCATGCCACCCGCTGGGAACAGGCTCGGAGCCCCCCGTCGGGGCCGCCCGCCGACCCCGGCGGGCGGCCTTCCAGGCGGCGGGTCAGCGCACGTCGTACGCGCGCGTCACCGTCTGCGCGACCGTGTTGCCCCGGTCGTCGGTGATCTCCGTCCTCAGCGTGACCGGCTTGCCGGAGGCGCCGGTGTGGTCGAGCACCGCGGTCCAGGCGCCGCCCTCACGGACGGTCCGCGCCTCGGTCCAGGTGGTGCCGCCGTCGTAGGAGTACGCCAGGGACACCTCCGTCAGGGCACCCGGGGTGTATCCGGCGTGCCCCTCGGCGGTGACGCCGATGCGCACACCGTTCTCGGCCGGGACCGTGTTCAGGCCGTCGACCGGGACGTCGTACGACGGGAAGAGGATCGGCAGGCCGCGGGAGAAGACGTCCTCCTCCAGGTGGGAGCGGAAACCCCAGGTGGTGGTGATCGCGGTCGAGCGGTGCCAGTTGCGGTCGGAGCTGGGCAGCTTCAGCAGGTTCTGGGTCAGCTCGTAGCGGGCGTCGCCGGCCGGGACCTCGAACACGCCGAACGGCCAGCTGCTGGTGCCGATCTCCTCGCCTTCGCGCTTCAGGACGAGGTTGCCGATGTCGCCGAAGGAGGCGCCGCCGGACCAGTGGTCGCCGGAGCCGTCGACCCAGAAGGCGCTCTGGAAGCCCATCAGGCCGCCCTGCCGTTCGGCCGCGAGCGTCGGCTCGCCGTCCTGGTCGCGGGCGGCGGCCGGGCGGAGCACCCCGCGGTACCACTCCTCGGTGCGGGTGTCCCCGGGCGCGTACGTGCGGTCCTGGTCGAACAGGAAGGCGCCCCACGGGAAGCTGCTCATCACCCCGTGCTCCCAGGCGTCGTCGCCGGTGGTGTAGTACGCCGTGCGCGTGGCGGGCACATGGACCGGGTCGAGCAGGCCGACGGTGACGTACGTGTCGCCGCTCCAGGACGGGCGCAGGCTCAGCGCGTCGCGGTAGTCGGCCTCCTTGCCGACCGCGTTCCACCGCTCGGTGACACGGGCCAGCCGCCCGTCGCGCGGGTGATAGGTGCGGGGCCCGGTCAGCGGGCCCTCGGTCGGGAAGGACAGGTTGTAGACGTACGCGCCACCGTCGTCGTCCGTGCCGAGGGCGCGCCAGGTCGAGCGGAACTCGAAGGTGCCGTGCGTCGCCCGCCGGTCGACGGACGCGTAGTAGTCCCGCACGGCCGAGGTCGCGGACAGCTCACCGCTCAGCAGCCAGGTGTCGTCCCAGACGCGGGCGTACGACAGTGCCGTGCGGGCCACGGTCGACGGGCGGTCGGTCGCCACCTGGATGCGGTGGGCCCGGCGGGCGTCCAGGACCAGGGTGGTGTCCTCGATGATCCGGGTCTGCGGGCGGCCCAGGTAGGTGACGGAGGCGGGGGCGCCGGTGTCGTCGTAGCCGACGGCGAAGGCGCTGATCAGGTAGTCGCCGGGGCGGACGCGGTAGGTCTGCACGGCCCCGTCGGTCGGGCGGCGCTCGCCGCGGTCGGCGTCCAGGGAGACGACGTCCAGGGAGGAGGCGCCGGTGGCGGGCTCGCCGTCGCGGTCGAGGACCTGCACGTCCAGGGTGACGGTCTCCGGCTCGACGTAGAGGGTGAAGGGCACGGAGACGTGCGTGCCGCGGCCGGTGGCAAGGACGCGGCCGGTGACGGCGCCGTACTGGGCGTCCCTGAGCCGGGCGGTCGGGTCGATGCGCAGCGGCACCCGCACGGTCGCGCCCGCCGGGACGGTGACGCGTCGGTCGCCGAGGCGGGCGACCGGCGTGGTGACGCGGCTGCCGTCGTTGCCGCGGACGCCGTCCAGGTCGAGGCCGAGGGTGACCGGGCTCCGGCCGGTGTTGGTGAACGGCACGTCCACGGTGATGCGGTCGGCGGAGGTCTGCGGCCAGGCGTAGGTGCCCGCCTGCACGGCCGGGACGGAGGTCACCCGCTGGTGGGCGGCGGCGGCCACGTCGAGGACACCGGCGCCGGCCTCGGCCGCGTCCGCGACCTCGCCGCCGGTGCGGGCGGAGGCCACCAGTGCGGCCTTGACCTCCTGGGCGGTCCAGTCGGGGTGGGCCTGGCGGACGATCGCCGCGGCGCCCGCGACATGCGGGGTGGCCATGGAGGTGCCGGACATACCGGTGTAGGCGTACACCCCACGGCCGCCCGCGCGGGCGGCGGAGATGGCGACGCCCGGGGCCGCGATCTCCGGCTTGAGGGTGTGGGTGACGGCCACCGGGCCGCGGCTGGAGAAGGGCGCGGTGGTGTCGTCGCGGTCGACTGCGCCGACGGTGAGCACCTCGGGGACACAGCCCGGCGAGGAGACCGTCTCGGTGCCGGGCCCGGAGTTGCCCGCGGCGACCACGAACAGGGTGCGGGTGGAGGCGCCGAATTCCCGGGCCGCCTGGGCCATCGGGTCGTCGCAGGCGCCGATCGCGTTGGAGCCGAGGCTCATGGAGGCCACGTCGGCGCCCTGGTCGACGGCCCACTGCATGCCCGCGATGATCCAGGAGCTCTGGCCGGAACCGGAGTCGTCGAGCACCTTGCCCACGAGCAGCGAAGTGCCCGGCGCGACGCCCTTGTTGCGGCCGTCGCTCGCGGCGCCGGAGCCCCCGACGGTGGAGGCGACGTGCGTGCCGTGGCCGGCGTGGTCCTCGCTTCCGGTGGGCGAGCCGGTGAAGTCCCGCGTGGCGGCAACGCGTTGGGCCAGGTCCGGGTGGTCCGCGTCGACGCCGGTGTCGAGGACGGCGACCTTGGTGCCGGTGCCGTCCAGGCCCTCGGCCCAGGCGCGGTCGGCGTGGACCTGGCGGGTGGAGCGGTCGAGTGTGGCGGTGACCTTGCGGTCCAGCCACAGCCGCTCCAGGGCCGAAGTGCCCCGTGTGCGCGGCTCGGTGACGTCCCGCCAGAAGGTCGCCGCGGTGTCCTTGTCCGCCTCGAGGGCGACACCGTTCACGGCCGGCAGGGCAAGCCCGCGCTCGGCGCCACGGGGCGTGGCCGGTGCGCTGCGGGCGGCGCCGCCCTGAGCGTCGTACTGGGCGATGAGGGGCAGCGTGGCGGAGTGCGTGTCGTCGTAGCCCTGGCGTATCAGGCTGGTGACATTGAAGAGTTCCTCGTCGACCAGGCCGTCCGCGAGCGCCTCGGCCGCGGTGGCCGGGTAGACGTACAGGTCGCCGCGGTACTGCCGGGTCTGCACCAGCGGTGCCTCACCGTCGGCGCCCGGCAGTACGACCGCCGTGCTGTGTCCGGCGGCGTCGGTGGCCACGGCGACGCGGTCGCCGGTGACGAGCGTGACCGTGGCCGTGTCACTGCCGTCCTGAGTGCTGCCGACGATGGGTCTGTGTACCGGTCCGTCGTCCTGTGGTGCGGCGCCGGACGGCACGACCGCGGTGGCGGCCAGGGCCACGGCGGTCGCCGCACCGAGGGCCAGGCGCGTAGTCGCACGCATGCGTATCCCCAATTCACGTGAGCCGGAGGTGCTTTGACCGGTGACACTGACAGACGCGCACGGCCCGCGGCGCCCCGCGGACTGACGGATTCCCGCCATGGCCGCTATCCGCCACAGGTGGGCCGAAGCCGCTGGTCAGGGACCGGGACGGGGAGAGCCGCCGGCAGGCGCCGGGATTCGGCCAGAGCGTCGCACGTGTCTTCCGGGGTTCGGGTGACGTCCGTATGCTCCTGCGCCTACCACTGGGTTACCAACGGTAAGGGGGCCGGATCATGGGGCAGTTCAGCGGGCGGCGGACGTTTCTGGCGGGGGCCGGTGCGGGGGCGGCCGCGGCCGCGGCCGGGCTTCCCGTCGCGAGACCGGCGGTGGCGGCGACGGGTGGCACCGAGGTCTCGGGGGCGCCCACGGTGGCCGTACTGGGGGGTGGGGTCGCCGGTCTGACGGCGGCTCATGAGCTGGCGGAGCGCGGCTTTCGCGTCACGGTGTACGAGCGCCGGGCACTGGGCGGCAAGGCGCGCTCCATGGACGTACCCGACAGCGCGCGGGGCGGGCGCCGGCCGCTGCCCGCGGAGCACGGCTTCCGGTTCATCCCGGGGATCTATCACAACCTGCCGGACACCATGCGCCGCATCCCCTTCCCCGGCAATCCGAACGGCGTGTGGGACAACCTCGTGGCGCCGCCCGAGATGGCGTTGGCCCGCACCGGCCGCGAGGATCTGCGCGCACCCCTGCCCTGGCCGGGCCACCGGGGCGCACAGCTGACCCTCGACGAGATCCGGCGCGCGCTGACGGCGCTCCTCGACACGGTCACCGCCATCCCCGCGTACGAGGTGGCGTACTTCGTCAACCGGCTCGTCGTCTTCCTCACCAGCTGCGCCGAGCGGCGCAACGACACCTGGGAGGCGCGGCCCTGGTGGGAGTTCACCGGCGCGGCCCGGATGTCCCAGGACTACCAGCGCATCCTCGCCGTCGGCGTCACCCGCAACATCGTCGCCACCAAGGCCGAGGAGGCCTCCACCCGGACGGTCGCCTCACTCCTGGAGGCGTTCTTGTTCAACGCGCTCGGCCGCGGCGCCGACGGCCCGCTCGACCGCATCCTCGACGCCCCCACCAACGAGGCCTGGATCGACCCCTGGACCGCCCATCTCACCTCACTGGGCGTGGAGTTCAGGATCGGCTGGACGGTCCGGGAGGTGGCGTACGGCGACGGCCGGGTGACCGCCGCGCTGATCGAGGACCCGCAGGGCGTACGGCAGCGGGTGACGGCCGACCACTACATCTCGGCGATGCCGGTCGAGCACGCCCGCCGCACCTGGGGCCCCGCCCTGCGCGCGGCCGACCCCCAACTCGCGCGCTGCGACGCGCTGCGCACGGACTGGATGACGGGCATCCAGTTCTATCTGACCGAGTCGGCCCCGCTCCTGCACGGCCATCTCAACCTCATCGACTCCCCCTGGTCGCTGACCGCGATCCAGCAGGCCGAGCACTGGCCGGACCGCGACTTCGCCGCCGACTACGGCGACGGTACGGCGGTGAACTGCCTGTCCGTCGACATCTCCGAGTGGGACCGGCCCGGCATCCTCTACGGCAGGACGGCCAAGCAGTGCACCCGGGACCAGGTGGCGCGCGAGGTGTGGGCCCAGCTGAAGGCGGCGCTCAACGACACCGGCCGCACGGTCCTCAAGGACAGCGCCCTGCACTCGTGGTACCTCGACCCGGGGGTCTCCGGCCTCGGCACCCCGAACCCCGTGAACGACGACGAGCTCCTCATCCACCCGGTCGGCACCTTCCACCGCCGCCCCTCGGCCCGCACGCGCGTCCCCAACTTCTATCTCGCCGGCGACTATGTGGCCGTCGACATCGACCTCGCCACCATGGAGGGCGCCAACGCCTCCGCCCGCCAGGCGGTCAACGCCCTGCTGGACCGCACGGGTTCGACGGCTCCGCGCTGCACGGTCACGCCGTTGTTCGAGGCGCCGGAGCTGGCGCCGCTGCGGCGGCACGACCTGACCCGGTACCGGCTGGGCCTGCCCAACCTGTTCGACCTGGGGTGACACACCGGGTGCGTGCGGTCAGGTGCCGAAGTAGCGCGTGAACGGGCCGTCGTCCACCGCGAACAGGCCGCTGAACGGGGTGTTCATCTGGTGGATGAGCAGCACCGTGAAGGTGATCAGAGCGGTCAGGCCCATCACCATCACGACATGGGTGAGGCTGCGCTTCACGCCGAACATGAACATGAAGGTGACGGTGAGCAGCCCACCGACGATCAGCCCGAACCACAGCACCGGCGACAGCGCCTCCCCGGCGTCCGTCTCCCGTCCGCGCCGGGCCTCGCCCAGTGCGCTGAGCTGGGCGAGGGACTCCTGCGCGGTGATCTGCTGGGCCGCGGTGGCGCCCGCCGGGACCTGTCCCTCGGCCCGCAGGCGGTCCAGCAGCACCCAGCCCTCCTGGGCCGGGAAGGACCCCTCCTCCATGGCCGGCCACTCGGCCGTCGTGACATGCCGGACGTACGCCTCGATGCCCTGGCGGGTGTGCTCGGCCTGCGCGGGCGGCAGGCCGTCGGACAGCATCCGGATCTGGTGCGCGGCGCTCGCCTCGGCCTGTACATGCTCCTCCGCCCCCGACCGCGTGTCCCAGACCGAGACCATCGACAGCCCGAGCACCAGCGCGTAGAGCACGCCGACCATCATCGAGATGTACTCCGCCACGTCCTCGCGCGGTTCTTCGTCCGCGCCCAGCGGCCACAGGCGGTTCTTCACGAGGACGACTGCGGCGGCGAGCAGGGCGCAGCCGAGGACGATGGCAAGGGTCTCGGTCATCGGGGTCAGTGGCTCCTCTGGGTGCGGGCGTACGTGCCTGGGTGCCTGGGAGTCTCGGGGCCTAGGGGCCGAGGCGCCGCGATCCGATGACCGCGGCCGCCACGGCGGCGGGCAGGAGCAGCAGCAACAGGATGGAGAGAATGCCCAGTCCGGTGGGCTCGCCGTTCGGGCGGATCAGACGGCGCAGGAGCGGGGTGGCGGGGGTGAGCGCCTGGTCGCGGGGCGGGGTGACCCGGGCGCCGGGTGTCTCAGGAGTGCCCTGATCGGGTCGATCGGGCCGGGCAGGAGCTTCCCCTTGCCCGGCGACGGCCCCGCCGCCCGCGCCGGCGGCGGTCCCGGCCCCGGCACCGGCGGCAGCTCCGGCATCCGCTCCCGCGGCGGCGCCGCCCGTACCGGCGGCAGTTCCGGCGCCCGCACCCGCACCGGCGGCAGCCCCGGAGCCGGCACCCGCGGCAGCCCCCGCCGCAGCTCCCGCACCCGCCGCAGCCCCGGCGCCCGCGGCAGCCCCAGCACCGGCACCGGCACCGGCGGCAGCTCCGGCACCCGCGCCCGCGGCGGTCCCGCTGCCGGTGCCCGCGGCGGCGCCGCCGCCCGTTCCGGCGGCCGTGCCGCCGGCGGCTGCACCGAGCTCACCGGCCTCCGCCGCTGCCCCCGCCTCGGCCACCCCGGGTGCGGCGATCCCCGGCGGCGGTGACGGAGGCGGTGGCGCCGCGCCGGGTGGGAGCGGAAGCACGGGCGGAGGGAGCAGTCCGACCGGTGGACCGGCGGGCGGCGGCGGAGCCCCCGGCGCCGGTGAGGCCGAGGGAGAGGCAGCGGACGGAGGAAGGACCGAGGCGGTCGGCCGCACAGGAACGGACGCGCCCGGCGGAGGTGCAGGCGGGGACGGAGGCGGTGGAGGTGGAGGTGGAGGTGGAGGCGGAGGCCGCTTCGGGATCGTGAACCGCAGCCCGGCCCGTGCCGTGAGCAGTGGCGGAGGTTCGCTCCGCCCGTACGGCCCGAGCGTGTGCAGGCGGTCGTCGCCCCGGGCGAGGCCCGCGCTGGGGTAGGTGCCGGGCGGTCGCCGTACCGCCGCCGTGCACCGCGCGGACCGGCCGGGCGCCAGGTGCGCCACGACGGCGCCGCGCCCGCCGCAGTCGATCCGGGCCGGCCGGAGCACCGCGTCGGTGACCCGGACGCCGTACACGGCACGGTTGCCGAGGTTGCTCACGGTGTACGTGACGACGGCCCGGGTGCCGCTCACCCGGACCGACTCGGACAGGACGAGGGCACCGCCGACACCGGCGTAACCCGACCGGGCCCGCGCGCGGGACTCGGTGTGCAGATAGGGGATGCGGCCACGGGCCGTCACGACGGTGACCCAAGTCCCCTGCCGGGCAACGGTCTGGGCCATGCATGCCGTCGAGCTCATCCCGCGCAGGAAGGGGACGTGGTCACGGCCGCCGGGACAGCGGATGCGCACCCCGGGCATACCCGGGTCGGTCACACGGACGTCGTACAGGTCCGCTCCCCCGCGGTTGATCAGCCGGTACGTCCTGATGACCGGGCGCCCGGAACGGATGCCCGGGTCCAGCGCGCCGAGGCCGGGGCGGGTGTTCACCGACACCTCCAGCGCGAGTCCGCTCGTCCCCGTGCCGTCGGCGGCGGCCGGCGGGGCCGGGCCCGCGGCGGCAGCGGCGGCCGCGAGGCCGAGCAGCAATAACGCCGCCCGCGAGCGGATACGTTCGACGAGCATATGGTCATGATCTTCACGACCGTGCCGGATCGGCCCGCGCCCACGCCGGGGCGGAGCGCGATCCCCGCGGAATCACTCGGTCGCACCGCCCGAACGCCCCACCGCCGCGAGGCACCCTCTGACGGGGGCGTCGAAGCCGTCGGCCCCGTCTTCGGCGGGCATGTCCCGGCCGGCCGCCGGGAGCATCGCGGGCGCGGGCACCTCGGTGGCCGGCAGGCCGGTCGGGGTGCGGGGCCAGCGGTCGGGTGTCCAGGTCACGGGCGCGAGGGCGGTCTCGCGGCCCAGTACGCAGGGTCCGCGCCGGCCGAGCGGACGGGCGACGAGGTAGGCCAGGTACCACTCGTCGTCCCCGGCCTGGACCTGGTTGCCGTGCCCCGCCTTCTGCAGCGGCAGCTCAGTGCGGCACCGGATGACGGATGACCCGTGCCGTACGCCCCCCACCGCGACTCCCCCTCCGGCCGACTCGATCACAGCGGACCGTAGTGTCGAACGTGTTTGCGGACGACCGCCGGCCCTGACAGGGGCTCCCCGTCAGGGCCGGGCGTCCGTGTCGCGGTCAGTCTTCGGCCGGGAACTCTCCCGCGAACGCGGCGGCCATCCGCAGCCAGGGCTCCGCCTCCAGCGCGCGCCCCTGGCGCTCCAGCGTGCGGCCGAGCATCAGGTGGGCGTAGTGCTCGACCGGGTCGCGCTCGACGACGCTGCGCAACTGCTCCTCGGCGCGGCCGAGTTGGGCGGAGTGGTAGTAGGCGCGGGCCAGCAGCAGCCGCGGGCCGGTCTGCTCCGGGACCTCGTCGACGACGGCGGCGAGCAGTCGTGCGGCACCGGCGTAGTCCTTGGCCTCGAACAGCAGCCGGGCCCGCTCCCAGCGCTCGGCGGTGGTCTCCTCGCGCGGCGCGCCGGGGCCGTTGTCGAAGAGGTGCAGGGCGCTGGCCCAACGGTCGGGCGCCACACCGTCGTTCGGCGCGTACCCGTTGAAGTCGGTGGTCATGCCGCTCACCCTCCAGCTTGTTGACCGTTCAACCATATGCTTGAACGGGGTGGGGGTGCGGCGTATTCCGGGGGTGTGATCACCAGAAGTTGCAGTGCGGAGGTGACTCAAGGCCTGAATCCCGCAACAAACCGTGACCACGCCTGGCCCACGTCCGCTTCGGCGCGGCGATCACGCACGACCGGCGCGGGGAGACCCAGCCGGTCGTGACGAACGCCGTACCGCTCACCCTCGCCGTGTTCGCGGCCTGGGGCCGCTTCGGGCCGCAGGCGTTCCGACAGCGGGCGAATGTGGTCGACCAAGTCACCTGTCCCGGCTGAGTAGTTGAAGCTTCGCCCATCTTAATTCCCCGAGAAGTCCGTATATTTGGTGATAAGAATGGATGAGAGGGGTATGTAAGAGCGTGGAGAAGGGAGGTGGATGGCATGCGTACGTACGAGCCTCCGACCCTGACCCTGGCGGGTTCCTTCAGGAGCCTCACCGGTCTCGGCGGGCACGGTCCGAGAGACCTGCTCTTCCGGCACCAGCTTCTCTGACGCCGAAGGATCGCATCCCACCCGGCGGACCGGGTGGCGCAGATCGCTGCGGCCCGGCCCGCCACCTGGCGCAGGAGGGCGGTGACGCGCACGTCCCCGGAACCGACACCCGGCTGGTTCGCGGTGCTGCCCGACTGCCGGTCGGCTCAGCCCGCCGCGACGGCCCTGCGGGATCTCGCCCCCGAGCGGATCGACCATCCCTCCGGGCGCCCCTGGATCCTCGGCCACTGGCCCCGCCACGCGCTGGCCCTCGGCGGCGCGGGCCGCAACCGCATCGCCCTGCTCGGCCAGCACTCCCGCACAGAGCAAGAGCTGTCCCACGCCGCCGCACGCCTGCACGGGCCCGCCGCGCTGGACGGCCTGGCCCGGAGTACAGCCGGCAGCGCCCATCTGATCGCGTCGGTCGACGGCGTCGTACGCGTGCAGGGCTGCGTGACGTCGATGCGCCGCGTCTGCCACGCGCGCGTGGGCGAGGTGACCGTCGCCGCGGACCGGGCCGACGTCCTGGCCCGGCTGACCGGCGCTTCCCCCGACGAGTCCCTGCTCGCGCTGCGGCTGCTGGAACCGCTCATCCTGCCGCCGCTGACCCGTACGCCCGTCTGGCGTGCGGTCACCGAAGTGTCCGGCGGCAGTTACCTCCTCCTCGACGCGGCGGGGCGGCCCCGGCAGGTCCGCTGGTGGACCCCGCCGGAGCCGGTGGTGCCGATGGCGCAGGGCGCGCCCGCCCTGCGCGACGCCCTCGCCGCCGCGGTCGCCGTACGCACCGACGGCCACGCCACGGTCAGCTGCGACCTCGGCGGTCTGGACTCGACCGCCGTCTGCTCGCTCGCCGCCCGCAGCACGCCGCGGGTGATCGCCTGCACCGTCGCCCTGCGCGACGCCCGCGGCGACGACGTGCTGTGGGCCGGCCGCACGTCCGCCGCGCTCGACGCCGTGGAGCACCATGTGATCCCGCCCGAGGACGTGCCGCTGTTCTACGCGGGCGTGCACCGCCTCGACGATCCGTTGGAGGAGCCCACCTTGGGCGGTGAGCGGGAGCGCGGGCTCGTCACCGTGCGCCGCGCCGCCGCGCTCGGGTCGCGGACCCATCTGACCGGGATGGGCGGCGACGAGCTGCTGTACGGGTCGCTCGCCCATCTGCACACCCTGGCGCGCACCCGCCCCGCGTTCGCCGCCCGGCTGGTCCGCGGCTTCGCCGCCAAGTACCGCTGGCCGCGCGCCGCCGTGCTGCGCCAGCTCGCCGACGGCCGTCCGTACGGGGCCTGGCTGGCCTCCGTCGCCGACCATCTCACCGAGCCGCCCCCGCCGCTCAACGAACCGCTGCTGGCCTGGGGCTTCAGCCCGCGGCTGCCGCCCTGGACGACGCCGGACGCCGTCACCGCCGTACGCGGTCTTCTGCGGCGGGCCGCGCGTGAGGCGCCGCCGCTCGCCGAACGCCGTGGGCAGCACCGGGAGCTGGCCGCCATGCAGGCCGTGTCCCGGGTCGCCGCCGAGGTGGAGGAGCTGGGCGCGCGCATCGGGGTGAGGGTCGGCTCGCCGTACTACGACGACCGGGTCGTCGAGGCAGGTCTCGCCGTACGGCCCGAGGACCGCATCACCCCCTGGCGGTACAAGCCGCTCATCGTCGAGGCCATGCGCGGGGTCGTCCCCGAGGCGAGCCGCGCCCGGCAGACCAAGGCCACCGCCGACTGCGACGAGGCGCCCGGACTGCGCCGTCACCGGGCCGAACTGCTCGCCCTGTGGGAGGACTCGCGGCTGGCCCGGCTGGGTCTCATCGACGCCGGCGCCGTACGGGAGGTGTGCGCCCGGCCGCTCGATCCGCGGCTCGGCATGGACGTGCTCTACCAGACCATCGCCTGCGAGACCTGGCTGCGTGCCGTCGAGCGGCAGGCCACCGGAGTACCGAACCGGCAGGAGGAGACATGGATGTGAGGCTGCGGGGCCATGTGTCGCTCGCCCCGACCGAGGACGGCATCGCCCTGCTCGACGAGGACTCGGGCGACTACTGGGCGCTGAACCCCACCGGCGCGGTCGTGCTGCGCACGCTCCTCGACGGCGGCACGTCCGGTGAGGCGACCCGGCGGATCGCCGAGGAGTACGCCGTCGACACCGCGACCGCGGAACACGACGTCGAGCAACTGGTCGCCGCGCTGCGCACGGCCGGGCTGATCGAGACGACGGCGCCCGGCACACCGTAGGGGAGGTGGTCCGCGATGACGATGCAGGGCGCGGTCCTGCACGATCCACGGTCCGTGCCCCTTCCGCGGCGGCTTCAGGCGCATGCGGTGGTGGGCGCGGCGCGGCTGCTGGCCACCCGCTCGCCGCGCCGGATCCGCGGCGTCCTCGGACTGCTCCGGCGCGGCGCCCGGCCCGCCGGGACCGCCGAGGCGAAAGAGGCGCGGGACACGGTGGTCGCGGTCAGTCTCGCCTGCGGCGGGCCCGAGGGCTGTCTGGCGCGGTCGCTGGCCACCGCACTGCTGTGCCGGCTGCACGGCAGCTGGCCCACCTGGTGCCTCGGGGTGCGCTACACCGCGCCGTTCGGGGCGCACGCGTGGGTGGAGGCCGACGGGGAGGCCGTCGGCGAGGACTTCCCGCCCGGCTATTTCCGGACCCTGTTCACCGTCCCGTGAAGGACGCCATGGCCGCACCCGAGGGTCCTCGGCCGCCGGACGGCCCGGCGGGGCTTCGGCATGTGCTGCGGCTGCTGGGCCCGTACCGCCGGTGGGTCCTTCTCGCCTGCGCGCTGACCCTCGCCGGGGCGGGTCTGGCACTCGCGCAGCCGCTGCTGGTCCGGCAGGTCATCGAGAACGCGGGCACCGGCGGCGTCTCCGCCGGCCTCGTCGTGGCGCTGGTCGGGCTGTTCGTCGCGGAGGCCGCGGTGGAGACGGCCGCGCGCTATGTGCTGGCCCGCACCAGCGAACAGGTCACCCTCGGGCTGCGGCTCGGCCTGATCGGCCGGCTGCTGCGGCTGCGGATGCCGGTGTACGAGCGGCAGCGCACCGGGGATCTGATCTCGCGGCTCGGCACGGACGGCGCGGAGGTGCGCCGGCTGGTGGCGGACTCGTTCGCCGACGCCGTGACGGGCGTGGTGGGGGTGGCGGGTGCCGTGGCGCTCATGGTGTGGCTGGACCCGGTGCTCTTCCTGATCGTGCTGGTGCTGGTGACCGTGGGCGGGCTCGCGGTGGCCGGCGCGCTGCGCGGGCTGCGGCGGGCCTCGCTGCACCGGCAGACGGCGGTGGGTGCCATGGCCGCCGATCTGGAGCGGGCGCTCGGCGCGATCCGCACGGTGCGGGCCAGCCGGGCCGAGGAGCGTGAGTGCGACCGGATCGCCGTCCAGGCGCGCGGCGCCTACACGGCGAGCCTGCGCATGGCCCGCCTGGAGGCGGTGATCGGCCCGGCGACCCGGCTCGCCGTCAACGGCTCCTTCCTGGTGGTGCTGTTGGTCGGCGGGCTGCGGGTCGCGCAGGGCGAGGGCTCGGTCGCCGACCTCGTCGCGTTCCTGCTGTACATGACGTATCTGGTGATGCCGATCGACGCCGTCTTCCAGGCGATGAGCGCGCTCCAGCAGGGCAGCGGCGCCCTGCAGCGCATCGAGGAGGCCCTGCGACTGCCGCCGGAGCCCGGGTCCGGCGGGTCCGGTCGGGTGTCCGTCGCGCCGAGGCCGCGGCGCGGGGACGTCGCGCTGGAGTTCCGGGACGTGTGGTTCGGCTACGAGCCGGGCCGGCCGGTGCTGCGCGGGGTGTCGTTCCAGGTGCCGGCGCTGCGGACCACCGCGCTCGTCGGGCGGTCGGGCGCGGGCAAGTCGACGGTCTTCGCGCTGACCGAGCGGTTCTACGACCCCGACCGCGGCCGCATCCTGCTGTGCGGCGAGGACCTGCGCGGCCTGGACCGGTCGGAGTCCCGCGGCCGGATGGCGCTGGTGGAGCAGGAGGCGCCGGTGCTGTACGGCACGCTGCGGGAGAACCTCCTGTACGCCGCCCCCGACGCGGGCGAGGCCGAACTGCGCCGCGCCCTGGCCCTGGCCGACCTCGACACCGTGGCGGCGCGGCTCCCGGGGGGCCTCGACACGGACGTCGGCGAGCGCGGCGTCCGTATGTCCGGCGGCGAACGGCAGCGCGTCGCCATCGCCCGCGCCCTGCTCGCCCGGCCCGCGCTGCTGCTCCTCGACGAGCCCTCCTCCCAGCTCGACCCGGTCGGCGAGGCCGCGCTGCGCCGCACGGTGCGTCGCATCAGCCGCGAGTGCACCCTCCTGGTCATCGCCCACCGCCCCTCCACCGTCCAGGCGGCCGACCACCTCATCGCCCTCGCCGACGGCCATGTCGTCGCCACCGGCACCCCCGCCGAACTGCTCCACTCCGACGGCCGCCTACGATCGGCGCATGAGCGTGTGGAAGCGGGGCCTGGACGCCGCGGGAATCCATGAACCCGGGCTGCGCCGGGACTACTCCGCCCAGCGCAAGGTGGTACGCCGCTTCCGCCGCAGCTCCTATCTGGCCGCCCGGGTCCTGCTCCCTCCGGCCGTGCTCCCCCATGCGATGGCCGCCACCGCCTTCATGCACCACGGGGACAACCTCCTCGACACCGGCACGACCTCGCAGCGGGCCACCGCGTGGGCGGCGTGGGAGCGGCAGGTGCGCACAGCGCTGGAGACCGGGCGGGCCGACGACCCGCT
Source organism: Streptomyces sp. NPDC096205 (assembly GCF_044763135.1). NCBI lineage: Bacteria > Bacillati > Actinomycetota > Actinomycetes > Kitasatosporales > Streptomycetaceae > Streptomyces > Streptomyces sp. NPDC096205. The sequence continues at coordinate 258,864 of NZ_JBIWFS010000004.1, forward strand.
GATCCACACGCTGCTGCACACGATCGGCTCGTATCCGCGGCTCCGCCCGGTCGTGGCGGAGTATCTGTCCACCGCCGCAGCCGAGTTGGAATTCGAGGGCTTCGCCACCGAGGACGACTACCAGGCGTATGTCGACGCCTACTCGCATCCGGCGTTCATGCTGGTCGCCACGCTGCTGGGACCGCAGGACGACGACGGCCGGTTCCGCGCGGCCTGCCGGACGCTCATCGACGGCAGCCAGCGGCTGGACTTCGTCAACGACCTCGCCGAGGACCTGCGGGAGGGCCGGCTCGGCATCCCCGAGGAGACGCTGAAACGCTTCTCGGTGACGGTGGAGGACCTGAAGGAGGGCCGCCGGCCGACCGGGCTCGGTGACCTGGTGGCGCATGAACTGGGGCTGGCGCGGGCCGCGTTGCTGGCAGCCGGACAGCAGAGCGGGCTGGCCGCGCCCGAGGGCCGGCCGCTGATGCGGGCGCTGGTCGACATCGAACTCCGTACGGCCGACGCGGCACTTGGGCGTGGGGCGGGTCTGCTGCGCGGCCCGGCGTCGCCGCCGCCGGTCGGGACGGTGCGGACGCTGTTGCGGGAACGCCGGGCGGCGCGCGGGTAGGGCCTGTCTTCCGGATCACGCCGGCGTCACGGGCCCTGGCACGCACATCTGCCGCGTTGTCGTCAGTCGCCGAGGAGGCGGCGGGCCTCGCCGAGCAGGCGCAGGAGTTCGGTGCGGTCCTCGGGGGCGGCCGGGAGCGGGGGGCGGGGGGCCTGCCGGGTCAGGAGGTGCAGGGCCACGGCGGCCTGGCGGGCGAAGAGGCAGAGCAGGTCGAGTTCCGGCAGGCCGGCGCGGGCCTGCGGGGACGGGTCGAGGACCTCCAGGACGCCGAGGACGCGGTCGCCGTGCAGGAGGGGGACCGCCATCAGGGCGTTCGGGACGTAGCCGGTGGACTCGGCGATGTCCCGGTCGAAGGCGGTGTTGTCACGCAGGTCGTCGACCACCATCGGCTCCCCCGAGGCGGCGACCCAGCCGGCGATTCCCCGGCCCGCCGGGAAGCGCCGACCCACCAGGAACTCCTGGCCCTGCCCGGAGACGGCCTCGAAGACCAGCTCGTCCGCCGCGGCCTCCAGCAGCATGATGGAGCTCGCCTGGGCGCCGAAGATGGCGCGCGCGGTGTCCACCACCGACTGCAGGAGCTCCGCCAGGGCCGGATCGGGCCTGGGGCTCGCGGACACGGCGGGGACGATCGTCTGGGCCATGGGGGCTTCCCTTCCGGCGCCGGTCGTTACCGGCGTCCGTGGACACGGACGTTGGCTGCGGACAGATACAGGGCGTTCTTCAGCTGGAACGGCGTCAGCCGGGGCCGGCTCGACAGGATCCGCGCGCACAGGCCCGCCACGAACGGGGTGGCGAAGCTGTTGCCGGAGCTGCGGATCGACGTACCGCCGAGCCAGGCCACCTGGACCCGCTGCCCCGGAGCGAAGAACTCCACCGGCGGGTCGGGGTTGTACAGGTGCAGGTCGGGGTCGTCCTCCTGGTGGCTGCCGACCGAGATCACCGAGGAGAAGCGCCAAGGGAAGCTCTCCACATGCGTGTTGTGAGCCGCGGCGACGATCACGGTCTGCTGGAAGTAGGCCTCGTCGGCCAGCCGGCGCAGCTCCTCCACGAAACGGGCGTGGCTGGTGGACAGGCTCAGGTTCACCACGTCGAACCGTTGGCGCACCGCCCAGCGCAGGCCTTCGAGGAGGACGTCCCCACTGCCGGAGAAGCGCTCGCCGAGCACCCGTACGCTGGTCAGTTCGCACTCCGGCGCGGTGCGGCGGATGATCCCGGCGCAGGCGGTGCCGTGGCCGCAGGCGTCGCCCTCGTCGGTCTCCTCGACGTGGACGCCGTCGGCGTCCTTGAAGACGCGCCAGGAGCCGTCTAGCGGGCCGACCATGGGATGGTCGGGTTCGACGCCCGAGTCGACCACGCACACGCGCACGCCCCGGCCCGTGCCGCCGACCAGGCCCTGCGGGGGCGCGTCCGGCGGCCCGTCGGCCTCCACGGGTACGTCGGCGGGGCCGCGCCCCCGCAGGCCCCAGGTGAGTCCGGGCGCCGGTCGCTGCGCGGTGGTCATCGTCGTGCCTCCTGTCCGGCGGCGGTGACGCCGTGGCATCCGGCGGCCACGGCCTCGGCGTGGCGTACGGCCGGGAGGTGGCCCTTGGCCGCGAAGTGCCGGCGTGCGCGCAGGGCCGCCGGGGCCGCGTCGGCCGGGCGGCCCAGCGCGAGGGCGGTGCGGGCCAGGTCGAGGGCGGCGAGGCCCTGCACGATGGGCGAATCGGTGCAGGCCGCGGTGGCCGACGCCCTCGCGGCCAGCCGGGTCGCGGTCCCGTCGTGTCCGCGCGCGGCGGCGATCCGGGCGCGCAGCCCGTCGAGGTCGGCCGACTCGGCACGCGGCCGCGCAGGTCCGGCCAGTTCGGCGAGAGCGGCCTCGGCGGCGGGCACCTCGCCGAGGTCCAGCCTGATACGGGCGGCGTCCAGCAGGGCACTGCGCAGCAGCGCGGTCGCGCCCAGGTCCCGCGCGGCGGAGGCGGCCCGCTCCAGACAGGCCAGCGCCTCCTCCGCGCGGCCCGCGAGGTCGGCCACGGTCGCGGTGAAGATCGGCAGGAAGGCGTCGGCCTCCGCGTAGCCGAGCCCTTTGGCGAGGTGCTCCGCCTCGGCGAGACAGGCCAGGGCGCCGTCGCGGTCGTCGTGCAGCGCGAGGACCACTGCCAGGGGGCAGTTGAGCGTCAGCCGTACGGCCCGGCGACCGGGCCCCTGGTCGGCGAGGAGCGCACGGCAGCGGGCCACCGCCTCCTCGACCGGCTGGGGGCCGCGCCAGAGCGACACGCCGACCGCCCCGAGCGCGGCCGCCCGCTCCGGCTCGGCATCGGCCCGCACCGCATGCCGCAACGCGCGATCGAGCAGCCGCTCCGCCGCCCGGTGCCGCCCATGCTCCTGCGCCGCCTGCGCGAGCCGCAGACAGGCCCTCGCCTGACCGAGCTCGTCCCCGGCCGCAGCGAACACCGGCAACGCGGCCGCAGCCGCCTCGGCGGGCGACTCGCCCTCCCTCCCCGCGACCGGCCCGGCGGAAGCGAGGGCGAGCCGGGCGTGAGCGGCTTCTACGGCGTCGGGGGTGGGGGCGGTGCTGTGGGCGGGGGGCTTTTCGGCGCGCGCGCCGTGGGCTGTGGGCTTTTCGGCGTGCGCGCCGTGGACGGGGAGCTTTTCGGCGTGCGCACCGTGGGCGGTGGGCTTTTCGGCGTGCGCACCGTGGACGGTGGGCTTTTCGGCGTGCGCACCGTGGACGGTGGGCTTTTCGGCGTGCGCACCGTGGACGGGGAGCTTTTCGGCGTGCGCACCGTGGACGGGGAGCTTTTCGGCATGCGCGCCGTGGGCTGTGGGCTCTACGGCGCCCGAGCCACGGGCGCTGACCGCCAGGGCTCCGGAGCCATGGGCGGGGGCCTCCACCGCCTCCACGCCACAGGCGACGACCTCTGCGGCGTCGGCGTCACGGGCGGAGGCTGCTACGGCGTCCACACCGCGGGTGACAGCCGCTGCGGCGTCGGAGTCAAGGGCGGAGGTCTCTACGGCGCCCGAGCCACGGTCGGTGACCTCCACGGCCTCCCCCACCACGCCCTCCAGCACAACCCCTCCCCCCAACGCGGCCCCCACCCCCGCCCCACCGCCGGAGGCACCCGTCTCGGTGAGGACCTCCTCCAGCAGGGCCCGGCCCTCTTCGCCGTGGCCGAGGTCGAGCAGGGTCTGGCCGAGGCGGCGGCGGGTCGGGATGCGGCCCGGTTCGCCGGGGGTGTAGTGGGAGGCGGCTCGGGTGAGGAGGTCGGCGGCCCAGGCGGGGTCGGCGTGGGCGAGGGCCAGGCGGCCGGCCTCGGCGAGGGCGTCGGCGGCGCGGCGGCGCAGGCGGTCGGTGTGCGGGTCCTGGGCGCCCAGCTCCACGCGGTAGCGGTGGGCCTGTTCCAGGTGGGCGCCGACCGCGGCGTCGCCCCGGTCGCGGACGGAGTCCAGCCGTGCGGCCCGTTCGTGCCGGTCGGCCCGGTCCTGCTTGGACTGGCTGGCGTAGACGACCTCCTGGATGAGCCCTCCGGCGAAGCGGAAGGCCTCGCCGTGCGGGCGGACCAGCCGGTGGCGGACCAGCCGGTGCAGAGTGGAGCGCAGCTCGGACGGGGTCCAGGTCTCCTCGGGGCGTCCGGCGAGCGCGGCCATGTCGTCGGCGGTGAAGTCGCCGCCCAGGACCGACGCGAGGCCAAGGGCGCGGTGTTCGGGCGGGTCGAGCGCGTCGATGCGGGCGCCGATCAGGGCCTGGAGCGGGAGCGGGACGTGGTCGGCGTCGACGGGCTGACCGGCGAGCAGCAGCTGCTCCAGGTGCAGCGGGTTGCCGCCCACTCTGGCCAGGATCTGGGCGGCGAGCGGTTCGCCGTCCGTCGTACGGCCGGTCAGTTCGGCAGCGAGGAGCCGCGCGTCGGCGTCGGAGAGCCCGCCGAGCGGTACGGCTTCCTGGGCCAGTTCGGGGCGTGCGTCGAAGAGTGGGGGCCGGGTGAGCAGGACGATCAGGACGGCCGCGTCGGCGAGGGCGCGCAGCAGCCGGTCGAGGGCGTCGAAGAGCGGCTGGGCGGCCCAGTGGCAGTCGTCGAGCACGAGGACGACGGGGCGGGTGCGGGACAGGTCGGCGAGGACCTTGGCGAGGGCCGCGCAGGTGTCCGCGGGTGAGGGGTTGGGGGTGCCGTTCAGGAGCAACCCCTGGCGGAGCAGGTCGAGTTCGGGGGTCGGTTCGGCCGGGGTGCCGGTGTTCAGCAGGTCGGTCACGGCGTCGGCGAGCGGTCCGAGGCTGGGCTGTACACCGCGGGCGTGACAGCGCCCGACACCGTTGCGGGGGCCGCCGCCGGGAGAGCCTCCGGCGCGCTGGAGCCATTCCCGCACGAGTCGGGTCTTGCCCTGGCCAGGTTCCCCGCCGATCACCAGGCGGCCGGGCCGGCGGGTCCGTCCGACCCGCGCCAACGCCTCGTCGAGCAGGGTGAGTTCATATGCGCGGCCGACGAAGGCGAGGTCGAAACGGCGCAGCGCCTCGGGGTCGTCCTTCTCGTCCAGGCCGAGCAGGCGGTGGGCGGTGACCCGGTCGCGCTTGCCCTTGAGCAGCAGCGGCCCGATCGGTGTCGTGCGCACACCCGGTCCGGCGGCGGCCAGGGTGTCGGGCCCGATGAGGATCTCCCCGGCGCCAGCGTTCTGCTCCAGGCGGGCTGCGATGTTGACGACCTCGCCCGAGACCATCGCCTGGCGCAGGGTGGCCGAACCGGTCACGGCCTGACCGGTGTTGACACCGATGCGCATCTCCAGCGTCACGCCGACGGCTTCCTCCAGCCAGGTGTTGAAGGCTGCGAGCGCCTCGCGCATGGCCAGGGCGGCGGCGACGGCCCGGCGGGCGTCGTCCTCGCGCACGGTCGGCACGCCGAAGACGGCCATCACGGCGTCCCCGATGAACTTCTCGACGGTGCCGCCCTGTTCCTCGATGCGCTGCCGCATCAGGTCGAACCAGCGCAGTGTCACCGAGCGCAGGGTCTCCGCGTCCAGCGCCCCGGACAGTGCCGTGGAGCCCACCAGGTCGCAGAAGAGGAGGGTCACCACCTTGCGGCCGGTCGGCCTGGCCGTGACCGGCCGGGTCGCGCACGGGCTGCCGCAGGCGGGGCAGAACCGGGCGTCGGGCGGCAGCGCGGCGCGGCACGAGGCGCAGGGCATGGGTTCCTCCGGGTGGGCGCGGGGTGTGGGGGTCAGAAGAGGGCGCCGCCCGCAACGTCGGCGTGGGCCTGAACCTCGGGGGCGGCGGCGTCGAGCCGTCCCCGGATCTCGATGAGCAGGGCCAGTTCCTCCGGGGTGAGCGCGGCCACGACCTCAAGCTGCTCGTCGCTGAGGGCGTCGACGTTGAACCCGGCGGCGGCGAGCGTCGCCAGGGTGGGCCGGGGCGGGTCGTTGTCGGTCACGGATGTCCTCCGGGTTCGGCGGCCAGGGAGAGGAAGAGCCGGGTGAGCAGCTGGGCGGTGTGCAGGGCACTGACGGACACGGCGGTCTGCCGGTCCGGGGGCAGGGCGAGGTCGTCGAGCAGCCGGTGCAGGTCGGCGAGGTGGCCGCCGTCGAGCTCCGCGTGCTCGCGCAGGGTGCGAAACGCCCCGGCCGGGAGCCCCGTGGCCTCGGTGAGCCGGTCCGCGAGCCGGGGCCCGGGGGCGTTGCCCTCCAGGACGGCGATGTAGCCGAGCAGCGCGACGGGGTGCTCGTGCTCGATGCGGTAGTACTGCGCCCCGGCCAGCTCGACGACGACGGGGTGCGGCACGGCGGCCGGTCCGGCACCGGCGGCGGCCAGGTCCTCCAGCAGCCAGGTGTCGTGGTCGCGCTCCTCCTCCGCGTGCCGGATGTAGTACGCGGCGAGGTCGGCCGACTCGGCGCACCGTTCGGCGGCGCGTTCCAGCAGCGGCACCGAGGCCCGTACGAGCGGATGCATGGCGGTCAGATAGCGGACGTAGCGCTGCCGCAGTCCGTCGGGACGCCACAGGGCCGCGGTCGCCGCCCGCAACACCGGTGTGACGGGCGTGAGTTTGGTCCGCAGCGCGAGGGACGCGGGGGCCGTCATCGCAGGCTCCCGTCCTGCACGGGCGACTCCACCAGGTGCGCGTAGCGGGCGCAGCCCAGGCGGCGTACCAGTGCGGTGGGTCCGGCGGCGCGCTGCTGTGCGGCGCCGAGCCGGTCGAGGACTTCCCCGACCCGGCCGCCTGCGTCCCGGGCCGCGCCCGCGAGGACGTCGGGGCGGTCGGCGAGGGCGTGGCAGCTGCGGCAGTAGCCGTCCGGGGCGGGCGTACCGCCGTAGCGGGCGTGCAGCCGCCGGGGTCCCACGGTGCGCAGCATCCGCAGCACCGGGGAGCCGAGGGAGCGGGCGCGGACGGTCGGCCAGTCGTCGTCGGCGATGTGTCCGAGCCGCAGATGCGCGGGGACGGGGCGCCGGTCCACGGTCCACTGGTTGCAGCAGGCGGCGACGGTCCCGTCGAAGGCGACGACCGGCCAGGCCGCGAGGGTGCAGGGGGCCGCCCGGGTGCCGTCCGGTCCGGGCGGTGTCGCGGGGACGAGGCCGGCGGCGCGGCCGAGCGGTCTGATCTCGTTGACCAGCAGGGGCACTTGACGCCCGAAGGTGCGGTGGACGTCGGTGACGGCGTCCGCGAGGTAGGGGTCGTCGGGACCGGTGCCGGTGAGGTGGATGCTGACGGGGACGCCGGCGTCGAGCACGGTCCGCAGGGCGCGCAGCGTCTGCGCGCGCGGGACCTCGCGCTCGTGGTGGACGTCCAGGCTCGCGGAGAAGTGGTCGAGGGCCTCGACCGTGCGCATGATCCGGTCGGGTACGTGTCCGTCGCGGGCGAAGAACATCCCGCTGAGCAGCGCGACCCGGGAGCCGGCGGCGTGTGCGAGCGAGGTCAGCCGGGCGGCGAGTTCGGGCAGCAGCAGGGGTTCGCCGCCGGTCAGCAGGACCACCTCGGGGCGGTCGTCCGCGCCGAACGAGCCGATGAAGTCGAGCAGTTGCTCCGGGTCGGGACGGTCGGTGGCCGCCATGGACGAGTCCGTGGAGCAGTGGGCGCAGCTCAGGGGGCAGCGGCGGGTGAGCGCCACCAGGAGGCCGCCGCAGGGCACGGGCCGCAGGCCGATGAGCTCCGCCAGGTCCACGTCGTCTCCTCCGGGTCTCCTCCCCGCGAGCTCGTGCCGCGCGCGGAGCATGCCCCGGATCGTGCCCGCGGCCGGCACAGTTCCGGTTCACCGGCGCCTGGCGATCGGTTAATGCGCAGGTCGGGGCAGTCGTACGGCCGGATGCGGGGGCGGCTTGCGGGGCGTTGCGGCGGCGCACGGTCGGCTTTTACCGGCGTCGAACCGCCGGTCAGGCGTTCCCATACCGGGCGTCCGTACGTTCTTTCTCAGCCGGCGCAGCGACGCCGTCGACCAAGGAGGATCCACATGCCCGAGAACACGAACCCCGAGCCGACCGAGAACGAGGACATCGAGGTCGTCGCGCACGGCGAGACCGAAGAGGTCGTCGACTCCGGCTGCGTGATCAACAACTCCAGCGAGCTCTCCTGACACGGCGGACTCGCACCTGAGCACCGCGCGGGCCACCCGGTTCCCGGCAGTCTTCTGCCGGGACCGGGGGCCCGCGGCCATCCGTCCCGGCACCGGACACGTAGAGGGAGCGGCTCGTCGTGAAGGTCCTGCTCTGCCCGCTCAGCGACGGCGGCTATCTCTACCCGGTGCTCGCCGTGGGCCGTGAACTGCGGCTGCGGGGACATGACATCAATGTCCTGGGCCGTGAGTCCGTCGCGCCCGTCGTGGCCGAGGCCGGGCTGCCGTTCGCGGCGGCGGAGGAGTTCGGCGGACGCCGGGCGTTCTCCGCCACCTGGTGGGGGAAGACCGGGCCGGCCCAGTACCGGGCCGTCCTGCGCGCGGCCCGGGAGACGGGGGCGGACCTGCTCGTCACCTCCGTACTCTGCAACGGCGCTCTGGTCGCCGCCGAGGCGCTGGATCTGCCGGTGGTGGTGGTCGGGCTCTCGGTCCATCTGTGGGACTACCGGTCGGGCGGCGAAGGCGAGCCGCAGCTGGGCCGGACCCGGGAGAGCCGGACCCGCGACAGCCTGCTGCTCCATGCCGCCGTACGGGACCAGGCCGGTCTGGCCGGGCGCGCCTGCCGGTGGGGGGACGGCGCGCTGCTGGGGGACGCGCTGCTGCTGCGCGGGGACCCAGCGCTCGAGTACCCCGGGGCCCAACTGCCCGAGCAGGTCCGGCAGGTGGGGCCGCTGTCCTGGGAGCCGACGCCCGACCCGGGGGAGGTCGCGGCGATCGACGAGCAGCTGGCGCGGTCCGGCAAGCCTGTCGTCTACGTCCATCTGGGCCGCTTCTTCGAGGGCAGGAGTCTGTGGCCCCGGCTCAACGAGGCCTTCACCGGAGGCCGGTTCCAGGCCGTGGTCGAGCAGGGCCGGTCCACCGATCCGCGGCCCGCGCCGGACGCCGATGTCCTGCTGGTGCGCAAGCCGTGGCTGGGCCCCCTCGTCGACCGCGCCGGGCTGGTGCTGAGCAACGGCACCTCCGCCCCGGTGCTGGCGGCGCTGCTGCGTGGCCGGCCCCTCGCCCTGTCCCCCAACGGCTCCGAGCAGCCCTTGCTCACCGGCGCCTGCCTGCGCGCGGGTGTGGCCCTGCACTTCCCGAAGAGCCCTTCTGTGCCGGCTTCGGCCCTGCTGGAGTCCGCCTGGCGCGACGACGGCCTGCGGTCCCACGCGCGGGCGCTCGGCGGCAGGCTTGCCGCGGCGGACGGCGCGGAGCGTGCGGCCGACGTCGTCGAGCAGGTCGCCGGGGCGTCCGCTCTCCCGGTCCGGGCCTCCGCTTTCTCGAAGGAGAACCATGAGTACGCGACCAGCGGGCCTCGATGAGGCCGTGACGAGCCTGTCGGCGGGCGCCCGCGAGTGGATACGGCTGCACGCGGCCTACCTCGACTCCCCGGCCGCCCATGCCGAACTGCCGGTGACTCCGCGGGTGAAGGCGCTGCTGCAGCTCGCGACGCTCCGGCGCCAGTGGGAGAGGTGCGCGCCCGGCGACCCCGCCCTGGCGGAGGTCGCCTCGGTCGTCGAACAGGCCTGGCGGCGGCCGGACTTCCCGCGCCTGCTCACCCTGGAGGCGCGGTACGCACCGCAGTTCGAGCTGATGTACGCGGCGCTCGCACCGGACGGGGTTCCGGAGGACGCGCCGCGCGCCGTGCTGACCCGGCTGGCGTCCAGCGGCTATCTGACGCCGGGCCGCAAGCCGCCGTTCCTTCATCTGGAGGCCCGCTTCTACGCCGATCTCGCGGGCGCCGAGCACCGGTTCGCCTCGTACCGGGAGCTGTACGAGGCGAGTCCGCTGCCGCCGGCCGCCACGCTGCCCGTGGCCGATCTGGACGGCTGCCGGGTGGCTCACACGCTCTTCTACCTCAGCGACTTCGGCACCCGTGACCCCGGCCTGACGGAGGACGAGCGCGACCGGGCGCTGCGGGTCGTGGAACGGCTGACGGACCATTTCGTACGGCTCGACGACTGGGACATCGCCGCGAAGCTCGTGCTGGCCCAGTGCTGCCTGGGCGCGGACCCGCGGCGCACCCCGTCCGGCGCGGCCGGCCTGCGGATGCTCGCCTCTGCCCAGGCCGCCGACGGTTCGATGCCCGGTCGCTGCGCCGCCGAGCGGGCCCCGGCGGACGCGACGCCGGTGGAGTACTTCCGCAAGGCGTACAAGGTGACCCTGATCGTGGCGCTGATGACGCTGACCGTCACCAGCGGCCGGGCCGGGGAGCTGACCACGACGGGAGCATCGGCAGCAGGGGAGGCACGGTGAGCATCGACCAAGCGGTGGGCATCGACCAAGCGGTGGGCATCGACGCAGGGGTGAGCATCGACGCAGCGGGGACGCCGACGAGGCCGGCGGCGCCTGAGCCGGCCGACCGTCTGCCCTCCGGGGCGCGGCTGCTCAAGGGCGAGCGGAACTGGTGGTTCCTGGGTCCCGGCGGAGTGGCTCGCCTCGCCGACCGGCATGTCACGGCCGACGGGGGCCTGCGCCCGGAGGCGGAGCGCCGGCTGCACGAGAGCGGCCTGTTCACGACGCCCCGGATCGGCGCGTACGCGCTGACCGTCCTCACCAGCACCCACTGCAACCTCGGCTGCGGGTACTGCTTCCAGAACACTGCCCAGGACCAGGGCGGCGGCAGCCGGCCGCCCCGCATCGCGCGGACCCGGCTGACCTCGGACACGATCACCTCGATCCTCGGTTTCACCGAGCGGCAGATGGCCGCCGCGGGCCTGGAGAAGCTCAGCGTCCTGCTGTTCGGCGGGGAGCCGCTGCTCAACCCGCGCGGCTGTGTCGAACTGCTGGAGCGGGCCGGGAAGATCGCGCCCACCTCGGCCTGGATGATCTCCAACGCCACGCTGCTCACCCCGCACCTGGCGCGCCGGCTCGCCGAACTGGGGCTGGCCTCGGTCCAGGTGACCTTCGACGGCGACCGCCCCGACCACGACCGGATCCGGGTCGGCAGGGCGGACGGCGGCGGCACCTTCGACAAGATCGTCCGCAACATCGCACGGGCCTCCGAGGTCTCACCGCTGCGCTGGACCCTGCGGGTGAACGTCTCGCAGGAGACCTTCGACGGCGTCGACGCGCTGATCGACCGGCTCGCCGGCACACTCGACCCGGCCCGCTGCTCGCTGTACTTCGCCCGGATCGGCGACGTGGGCGTCGGCTACGCCAACAGCCTGCTGCACAACGGCGACCTGGCGGCCGCGTTCACCCGCTGGCAGCGCCGGGCGCTCGAGCTGGGCTTCACGGTGAGCCGCCCCGGCGCCCGCAAGACCTGTGTCACCTGCGGTCACACCGACGGGCGCTACGGTGCGGTGGTGAGCGCGGACGGCACCCTGGCCAGTTGCTGGGAGACCGCGGGCAAACCCGACTGGGAGGTCGGCACCGTCACCGACGGCTATCTGCCGAGCGCGGTGACCCGCGACCGCTGGATCGGCTGCCAGGACCTGTACCGCTACGACGAGGACGCGCGGACCCTGGCACGGTTCCGGGACACCGTCGACACGGCCCTGCTCGACCATCTGCACGCGACGGGACGGCTGTAGCCATGGCCGAACCCCTGGAGCGGCTGGCCGCCGGCGCGCTGGGCTGGCTGGCCGGGAACCTCGACCACTTCGACCCGTTCTCGGCGAGCGGCCGGCCGGCGACCCACGGCACGGCGAAGGCCGCGCTGGAGCTGGCGCTGCTATGCCATTGCGCGGCCCGCCTGGACGAGCCCCCGGACACACTCGCCGGGGCGAGAGCCCTCGTCCGCAAGCTCTGGCAGGACCCGGACTTCCCCCGCCTCTTCGACGATGTGCCGAGGCACAGCTCCACGTACGGGCTGATCTACGCCGCCCTGGCCCCCGACGGCATCGACACCGCACAGGTCCGCGCCCGACTCGCCCTGCTGGAGCCCGAGTTCCTCTCGCCCCGGGGCAAGTCGCCCTACCAGCGCATCGAGATCCGCCACTACGCGGACAAGGCCGGGGTCCGGCACACCGTCGAGCCGTACGCCGAACTCCTGGCGCACAGCCCGCTGGTGGCGTACCGGGCCGACGAGCCGGCCGAGGACGGGGCGCCGTTGAGCATGCCGCGGGCGTACGCCCTGACGCACACGGCGTTCTACCTGGGGGACTTCGGCCGGACATCGCCCGGTCTCGGCGGCGGGGCGCTGGTCCACGCGCGGGACCTGGTGGGCCGGCTGCTGCGGCACTGTGTCGAGCACGAGCTGTGGGACCTGGCGGCCGAACTGGTGCTCACGCAGTTCGTCCTGGGGAGCGAGCCGCTGGACACCCCGCAGGGCGCGGCGGCCGTGGAGTGTCTGGTGCGGGCCCAGCGGCCCGACGGGGCGCTCCCGGGACGGTCGGCCGCGCTCGCGGCCCAGCCGTCGGCCTCGCCCGGGGAGTTCTTCGCCAAGGCGTACCACACGACCCTCGTCACCGCCCTGGCGGCGCTGATCGTCGCCTCGCCGAGGCCGTCATGAGCCCGCGGCTGACGCTGATCAACCGCGACTACACACGGCTGTGGTTCGGCCAGGCGGTGTCGTCCGTCGGGGACGCCGTGTTCGGCACGACGCTGGTGCTGTGGGTGGCGACCGTGCTGGCGAAGGACGAGCCGTGGGCGCCGGTCGCGGTCAGCGGCATCCTCATGGCGTCCAGCGCGGCCGTGCTGGTGATCGGGCCGCTCGCAGGTGTCTTCGTCGACCGCTGGGACAAGCGCGCCACGATGCTGCGCACCGAGTGGTTCCGGGCCGGCCTCGTGGCGGTGCTCACCGCCGTGACCTTGCTGCCGCGCGACGCCCTGCCGGCCGGGGTCTGGCTCGCTGTCCTCTACACGACCGTGCTGCTGCTGAACGCGGCGGGCCAGTTCTTCAACCCGGCGCGCTTCGCGGTCCTCGCCGACCTGGTGACCGGGGAGGCCGACCGCGCCCGCGCCGCCGGGATCGGCCAGGCGACCGGGCAGACGGCCTGGATCATCGGGCCGCCGCTGGCCGCGCCACTGCTGTTCACCGCCGGACTGCAGTGGGCACTGCTGTGCAACGGCCTGTCGTACGTCGTGTCGTACCTCGCGATCCGCTCCATCGGCGTCCGCACGCCGGGCCCGCGCAAGGCGACCCCACCCCAACGGCGGGGACTGCGCCGGGAGTTCGTGGACGGGCTGCGCTTCTTCGCCCGCAGCAGGTTCCTCGTCGCGCTGCTGGTGCTCACCGTCATCGGGCAGTTCGGGGTCGGCGCGCTGAGCACGCTGAATGTCTTCTTCACCACCGACAACCTGCACGCGGACGCCCATCTGTACGGCTACCTCGGCATGGCGATGGGGGTCGGCGGCATCGTCGGCGCGCTGTGCGGAGGCCGGGTGGTGCAGTGGTTCGGGGCGCGGCGGGCCACCTGGGCCGGTCTGCTGGTGAGCGGTGTGCTGCTGGTCGCCTACTCCCGGCAGACGGACTTCCTCGGCGGCCTGGCCCTGCTCTTCGTCTTCACCGTCCCGCTCACCGTGCTCAACACCGCGATGTCCCCGCTGCTGCTGGCGGCAGCGCCGGCGGAGTACCGGGGCCGGGTGATGGCCGTGTTCTATCCGGTGACCAAGCTCGCGTCGATGCTCTCCGCAGTACTGTCGGGCTGGCTCGCCGGTTCGCTGCTGCGGGACGCCGGAGGCTCGTTCGGCGGGCTCCACTTCGGGCCCGTCGACCTGGTCTTCGCCGCGTCCGGGGTGATCGTCGTGCTGGCCGGGTTCTACGCCTGGATCGCGCTGCCCGGCGCAGAGAGCGCCGACGAGGCCGACCCGGCGCCGAGCAAGAGCAAGAACCAGGACATCGAGGTCGTCGCCCACAGCGACGACGACGAGTGACTCAACGCTCCGACGGCCTCTAGGGAGCAGTGCTGCCGGCCAGTGCACCGCGCGCGTAGAGCCGTATCAGGTGCGGCAGTTCGTACTGTGCCGCGTGGGCCGTCACCTCGCCGCCCGGTGAGGTGACCATCCCGGCGTCGATCAGCGTCTCCACGACCCGTACGGCGTGCCGCTCGTCGCAGCCGAGGGCCTCGGCCGCCTCCGCCAGGCCGAACGGGCCGTCCCCGGTGCCCTCGGCCAGCCGGGACGCGTGCCGCCCGCACTCGGCCGGCAGCGCCTGCCAGCCGCGTGCGAGCCGGCGTCGTACGGACACGTCTCCGGAGGTCAGCTCGTCCAGCGCGCCGACCGGGTCGGCGAGGCGGTCGGCGAACTCCCGCAGCGGCACATGGCGGAGCACCGCGAGCCGCATCCCGCTCACCCGCACCGCGAGGGGTGAGCCGCCGCAGGCGTGCACGATGCGCAGCGCGGCCTCCCGGTCGGCCCGTACCCGGCTGCCGCCGACCAGCCCGGTGAGCAGGTGCAGGGCCTCGGCGGTGCGGAGCGGGGGTACGGGGACCCGGTGCACCGGTGCCAGGCCGCCGAGCTGGCCCCGTGCGGTGAGCAGGACCCGGCCCTGACCGCCGTACGGCAGCAGGGGGCGTACGGCACTCTCTCCGGGTACGTCGTCCAGGACGGCCAGCACGCGGTGGGCCGCCAGCCACTCCCGCCAGGACTCGGGCGTCAACGGCCCGGCGTGGCCGACGTGTTGGGCCAGTTCGGCGAGGACGTCGGGCAGCGGGCGGGGTACGCCGTCGGCGTCCCGCAGGCTCACACAGAGGCGGCCGTCGGGGAAGCGGTCGCCGAGGAGATGGGCGGCGCGTACCGCGAGGGCGGTCTTCCCGGCTCCGGCGGGGCCGGACAGCAGGACGACGCCCCCGGAGCCGTCCAACAGGTGGAGGACGTCGGCGAGTTCGTCGGTGTGTCCGGTGAAGTCGGCGAGGTCGGGCGGGAGGGCGTCACGGCCCGACGGGGTCCGCGCGCGGGGCCGGTCCTCGCCCGCGAGGACTGCCCGGTAGCGGGCGGCCAGGGCGCGGCTCGGTTCCAGGCCCAGTTCGCGGGCGAGGAGCTGACGGTAGTCGTCGTACACCGCGAGTGCCTCGGCCTGCCGGCCGGAGCGGCTCAGCGCGCACATCAGGGCGGAGCGCAGCCGCTCGCGCAGCGGATGCCGCTCCACGAGATCGCGCAGCCCCTCCACCACGGCCGACGCGCCGCCCACCGCCAGTTCGGCCTCCGCCCAGTTCTCGTACGCCGTGACGTGGCGCAGTTCGAGGCGCTCGGCCTCCTCGGCGAGCCGGGGCGAGTGCCGCAGGTCGTCGCCGAACGGCGGGCCCTGCCAGAGGTCGAGGGCCTCGCGCAGCAGCGGGGCGGCCGAGCCGGGGGGCTGTCCTTCGGCGGCGCGGACCAGGGAGCGGAACCGCAGGAGGTCGAACTCGTCCTCGGTGACGCGCAGGACGTACCCGCCGCAGGTGTGGGTGAGCCGTGGACCGCCGTCCGCCTCGCCGAGCAGGGCGCGCAGGGCGCTGACGTACACCTGGAGGTTCTTGCGGGCGGTGCGCGGGGGTTCCTCGGGCCAGACCGCGTCGGTCAACGCGTCCACGGACACCGGGGAGTTGGCGGAGCCGAGCAGCGTCGCCAGGACGACGCGCTGCTTGAGCGGGCCGAGGGGCAGCGCGCGGCCGTCGCGGTGGACCGCGAGCGGGCCGAGGACGGAGAACCGGAGCGGGCCGGGTGACGCTGCGGGCTGCGCGGACGGACGCGGCATCGAGCGAACCTCCGTGAGGGCGAGGGGGGTTGGTCGGTCGGATCGATGATCCGCCGCCCCGGTCCGGCCCGCATCGGGGCCGGGCCCGCAGAGTCACGGCGCGCTCACGCGCCTCCTGGGGGAACGGACCCCCATACGGGCGGGGGCGTCCCCCATGCCGGGCCCGCGCAGCCCCCAGGAACGGCCGTCCGTGCGGGTCAGGCGGGGGTCACCGGCCGGGCGGCGCCGGGCCGTCCCTGGTCCTCGGCCCGGTCCGCCGACAGCTTGCACAGGGCCGAGCGGTCCGCGGAGCCGGTCTTGGCCATGAGGCTCGCCATGTGTTTCTCCACCGTGCGGGGCGAGATGCACAGGCGCTGGGCGATCTGCTGGTTGCCGGGCCGCTCGGCGAGCAGCACGAACACCTCGTACTCGCGCGGTGTGACACCCGCGGTGCGCAGCTCGGCGGGGATGCGCTCGTGGCCGCCGCGGCGCTGCGGGACGCTGACGCCGGCCTGCCGCATCAGGGCGCGGCAGGCGCCGGCGACGGGCTGGACGCCCGCCTCGTGGAAGTACTCCTCGGCGGTGCGCAGCCAGGCGACGGGTTCGCCCCAGGAGTCCGCGAGCGCGCCTTCCGCGGTCAGCCGCAGGGCGAGGTGCCAGGCCTGCGGGAACAGCGCCGCCGACCGGGCGGCCTCCGCCACGGCGTGCCGGGCACCGTCCGGGTCGCCCGCCCGGCCGCGCAGGACCGCGTCCGTGAGGCTCAGGAACATGCGGTTCCAGGCAAGTTGGCCTCCGGGCGAGGCCAGCGCCTCCTGGTGGATGTCCCGGCTGTCGGCGTCGCCGTCGAGGGCCCGCAGCAAGGGGCGCAGGCCGTAGCGGCCGCTGAGGTAGAAGAAGCTGGGGTGGCGGCGCTCCCAGGCCAGGGCGGCGTCGAGTTCGGCGGTCGCCCGGGGCCGGTCCTCGGCCATGAGGGCGCCCATGGCCTGGCACAGTCCCCGTTGCAGGGGCACGAGCATCGACTCCTCGCCGCCCGCACGGCGGAACCGGGCGAGGGCGCGGTCCTGCTCGCGGGCGTGGCCCTGGTGGGCGGCGAGGGTGGCGTCGACGAGGAGCAGATAGCGGTGCGCCGACAGGTTCTGCAGACGGGCGCTGGCCTCCAGGGACCGTTCGACGATCTCCCGGGCCCGGTCCCAGCGCGCGCCCAGCACGCTCTGCATGGCGAGCAGGCCGTCGGTGGTCTGGAGCAGGGCCAGGTGACCGAGCTCCTGGGCCGCCGCACGGGCGGTCTCCAGGGAGGTGGCCTCGCCGGTGCGCATGAACGCGTTGGTGCCGAGCCGTACCAGCGCCTCGGCCCGACAGGGCGCGAGCCGGTGCTTCTCGGCGACCTCCAGCATGCGCACCAGACAGGCGTCGGCCTCGTCGAATCCGCGCGCCCGGGACAGCAGGGCCAGCAGTTGCCAGGCCCGGCACGCCACGACGGGCCGCCCCCGTTCCTCCGCGGTGAGCGCGGCGGCCTGGGCGGAACGTTCCGCCTCTTCAAGCCGCCGTCTGTCGGCGGGAGTGGGGGCGGAATCGGGCAGCCCATGCCGGGAGTCGCGTGCGCCGTCGGGTTCCGGGAGCAGCGCGAGATGGCCCTCGACCACCACAAGTGCCGCTTCCTGTTCCGGGCGCGGGGCCGTGCCGAGGAGGGCGCGGGCCGCGCGGATGCGGCGGTGCGCCTCCTGCTGCTGCTCGGCCATGGTCGCGACCCACGCGACCTGGGTGTGCGCCTGGGCCCGTTCCTGTGCCGCGCGCGTCCCGGCGGGCGCCGGGGGCAGGTCGTCGAGCAGCGCGGACGCCGCGTCGAGCCGCCCGGACTCGGCCTCGGCGATGGCCAGATGGACGGTGATCGCTTCGCGGTCCTCGTCGGCGGCGAGACCGCGGGCGCGCTCCAGCAGCACGGCGGCCGAGCCGGACGCACCGGCGTCCAGCAACTCCTGGCCGACCTGGGCGAACTGCCGAGACGCCGTCACCTTGTCGCCCGCCGCAAGGCGCAGGGTGGCCACCAACTGGCGCTGCTCACCGGTCAGTTCACCGGCGGACTCCTCGATGGCGGTGGCCGCGCGCCGGGCCAGCGCGGCCTGTTCTGCGGGTGGCAGCGAGGCCCTCAGTGCGTCCGCGGTCAGGACGTGGCGGAAGGTGTAGTGGTCGTGGGCGGCCCCGTCCGGGGCGATGATCCCCACCTCGGAGGCCGAGCGCAGATGGGCGAACAACGCGCGGTCGTCCAGCCCCGTCACCGCCCTGAGCGCCTCGACGGAGAACCGGCCGCCGAGCGTCGCCGCGAGGAGCAGCAGTTCGCGCACCGGCTCGTCCAGCCGGCTCAGCCGGCGCGCCCAACTGCGCACGGCACCCGTCGGTACGCTCGCCCCGCCCTGGTCGGCGATCCGCCAGCCGCCCTCGGCCCGGCTGAGCCGTCCCGTGTCCAGCAGGTCGGCCAGCAGCACCTCCACCAGGTAGGGGTTGCCGCCCGCTCGCTGCGCGAGATGCCGGTGCGCGGCCGGGGGCACCTCACCCGGCCCGGCGTCCAGACACGCCTCCACCATGTCCCGTACGGCGGTCTCGTCCAGCGGCGTCAACTCCCGTAACGCGGCGGTGTTGCGCAGCTCCGCGGCGAGCGCCAGGTCGAGTGCCGGGCCGGGGTCCGGGCGCAGGGTGCCGACCAGCAGGACCGGCAGCCCGGCCACGTTGTCGGCGACGTACTCGACGACCGCGATCGTCTCTGTGTCGGAGTCGTGCAGGTCCTCCAGCAGGATCACGCAGCCGCGCTCGCGGCCGAGCACCGCCAGCAGCCTGAGCAGCGCCTCGGCCAGTTCGACCAGCGAGATCGTGTAACCGGGCGCCGCCGTGCCGGAGCGCCACTCGGGCACCAGCCCGGCCAACGCGGGCCGGTACGGGTCCAGTTCGGGGTCGTTCGGGGCGCCGGCCGCGCGGAACCGCGACGACAGCGCCTCGACCAGGGGCCGGAAGGGGACGACGAGCCCGGTGGACGTGGCGCGGCCGCGCAGCACCGGCATGTCCCGGTCGTACGCGCGAAGCGCGCACTCGCCGGCCAGCCGGGACTTGCCGATCCCCGCCTCGCCGACCAGGAACACCGCCCGTCCGGCCCCCCTCCCCGCACTGTCCAGGGCCTGATCCAGCAGCCCGACCTCGGCGTCCCGCCCCACGATGACCGACGACGTCGCTCGCATGGGCGCAGGCTACGTGATCCTTTTTGCGCACGGCAGAGGGCCGGGGGGTCCCCCGGCCCTCTGCTCGTCCTGCTCGCCTTACGTGTGGTCCTGCCTCAGCACACCGTGATGGTGCCGGTGGTGAAGGGCATGTCCAGCGAGGCGACCGCGTCGCAGTCGACCGTCCTCAGCAGACGGCTGCGCAGCCCCAGCGCCGCGCTCGCGCCGAGGGTCACCTCGCCCACCGGGTGGTCCTGGGCCGCGGTGTCCGGGCCGGTGGCGCCGTCGACGTACCTCACCGAGTCACTGATCTGCATGGGTCCTCGCTCGTCCTTTGTCCGCAGGGGTGTGGGGTGGTGCGAGCCGTGCCGGTGGTGCGGTGGTGGTGCGGATGGGTGGTCCTGTGATGGTGCGACTGTGGTGCGGAAGGGTGGTCTGTGGTGGACCGGGCCGGGGCCGGTCCTTCGGGTCGGGTTCCGGTGGTGGACCGGGTCAGGGCCCGTCCTTCGAGTCGGCTTCCGGCGCCGTCGTCCGCAGCAGGAGCACGGGCGGTACGTGCTCCGGGAAGCCCGCCCGCAGGAGGCCGTGGCCGATGCCCGCGAGGCCGGTGAGCAGGCCGGGGTGCGGGACCCCGTCGGGGGCGCCGCTGCGGGCGTCGTTCTCCTCGACGGAGGCGAGCAGGGCTCCGGCCCGGCGGACCCAGTGCGGGCGGGCCTCGTAAAGCGCGCCGTGGCCCAGGAGTTCGCACAGTCCGGCCTCGCCGTGGCACAGGCTGTCGTCCGGAGCCGGCCGGTCCCGGCCCAGCTCCTCGACGGTCGCGCGGGACCAGCCCGCGAGCCAGGGGTCCTCCGGCGCGCCCGGCGCGTCCAGCACGGCGAGGGCGATCCCGGCCCGGCCCCGGCACCAGGCGGAGGGCCTGGCGTCGCGGTCGGTGGCCTCTTCGTGCCGGCCCTCCGCCGAGCCACGCGCCCCGTCCGGTCCCCCGCCGGTGGCGACCCGCAGAGCCGACAGGCCCGCGGTACGGCAGCGTCCGGCGAGCTCGTCACCGGAGCCGGTAGCCGCGGCACTGTCGGCGGTGTCGTTGGTGTCGGCGCTGTCGGCGCTGTCGGCGCTGTCGGCGCTGTCGGCGCTGTCGGCGCTGTCGGCGAACCTCAGCAGCGCCCAGCCGATCCCGGCCGCCCCTGTCGCGAAGTCCCGGCCGAGAGCCGCGAGGTCGGCGGTGAGCAGCCGCTCCGCACAGGCACGGGCCGCGAGCCAGTTCTCCTTGCGGTCCTCCTGCGCCCCAGCACCGCCCTCGTGCGCGGCCAGCAGGGCGACGAGCCCGCCCGCGACGCCCGTGCCGACCCCGTACTCCCGCTCGGACCGGCTCGCCCCGCCGACGAGCCGGAGCAGGGCCGACGCCCAGGAGCCGATCTCCGGGTCGTCGAGCAGCCGCGCGGTCTCGGTGAGGGCGTACGCGATGCCGCCGAGGCCGCAGAAGGCGCCCGAGCCCACCGCGCCGAGGTCGCCGGGCCGGGCCCGGAGCGTGTCCAGCAGCGCGGGCACCGGCGCGAGGGCCGTACGGGCCGCTTCGGCGTAGTGCCCGGCGCCGGTGAGGGCGGCCAACTGGGCCAGGAACAGGGCGGGTCCGGTGTAGCCGCCGGCCAGGTCGGCCGGCATCGGGCCGATGCGCCAGTAGCGGTCGTCGAGGAGTTCCAGGCCGATCCAGTTGCTGCGGGCGCCTTCGCGGTAGGCGAGGGAGACGAGCTGGTCCCCGACGGACCGGGCCGCCGACAGCAGCCGGTCGGGTTCCGGGGCACGGTCCGCCGTACGGGTGCGGCGGCGGCCCTCGGCGGGCCGGTGCGCGGGCTCGCGGGAGGTCGTCGCCATCGCGGCCCGCACGATCCACTCCTGGTCCTGCCGGTCCACGGTGTCCAGTGCGGCGAGCTTCGCGGCGACACGGTCGAGCCCTGGAAGCTCCGTGCGCCCGGCCGGCCCTCGCCCGGGGGTGCCCCACAGCTCGTCCTGGCCGGGGCGGGCGGTGAACAACGGCACGTCCCCCGCCCAGAGTTGGCCGATCTCCTCGTCGACCGGGCCGGACCCGGGAGCCGTGCCGAGCAGGTCGGTCCGCAGGGTCTCCAGGACGCGCTGCCTGGCGTCCGCGTCCTTCAGCAGATCGGGGTGGGTCGACTCGTCGAGCAGCATGCTGTACACCCAGGTCGGGCGCAGCACCACCCGTACCTCGTCCTGCGCGAACGCGGCCAACAGGCCCGTAGAACCGAGCAGTTCCTCCCTCGCCGCACTGATCGCCGAGTACCCGGCGCGGAAACCGGCACAGAGCGCCTCGACATGGGCCCCCGGCTCGGCGGGCTCACCGCCCGCCAGGCGTGGCCGGTTGGCGGACTCGGCGAACCGGCCGGCCCGGCGCACCAGGCGCATCCGGTCGGTGCCGGCGTCGGCCCAGTCGGCGCGTACGACGGGTGACACGGCCTCGTGGCCACCGCCGACCGCGGACACGTCCAGCGCGCTGTGGTCGCCGACCAGCAGCTGGGGCAGCAGCCCGACCCGGTACACCGAGTCGTGCAGGGCGCGGGCGGCCGGGTCCGGGGTGGCGGCGTCCGGCAGCGGGGGGTGGAACAGGGTCTCCACGTCGACCAGCACCGGGTGGGCGCCGGCCGCGATGAGGTTCTCGTGGTGCAGGTCGGTCCCGTCGAGCAGATGCAGCAGCGCCAGCAGGGCGCCCTGACGGCGGTAGAACGTCTCCACGTCGGCGGCCGAGCCGCAGGGCTGCGCGGCGACGAACTCCACCCACCCGTAGGCACCTTGGTCCAGCAGGCGCAGGGTGCGCAGGTCCACGGAGCCGGGCAGCCGGTTGAACCAGCCGACGAGGTCGTTGAAGTGCCGGTGCGCGGCGAGGGGCCGCGGCTTGTACACGAGCCGGGTGCCGTCGGCGAAGCGCAGCAGCATCACGCCCCGTCCGCCCCGGTGTCCGTCACCGGCTCCCGCCTCGACACCCACGAGCAGCCCTGGGCCATGCCCCGCTCGCGCCAACAGGCCAGCCCCCTGGGTCAGCAGCGCATGGTCGTCCGCCAGCCGCTCCAGCATCTCGGTCGTCGCGTCCGCCGCGTCCAGCGCCGTCCGCCCCAGGATGCGTGCCAGCACCGGCCGTCCGGCCAGCAGGGCGGAAAGGCCGCTCCGCGAGCCGATCCGCCCCAGGAAGTCGCGGAACCGGGCACGGGGTTCGTCCCCGTCGAGCCGCTCGGCGGTCCGCGCCTCGTGCAGCTCCAGCACCAGCGTCCGCGCCGCCGCCCGGGCCAGCCGGCCGGCCAGCTGCCGCTCCAGGTCCTGCCGTACGGCAGTGATGTCGGCGAGTGCGCGGGCCCGGCCGGACACGCTCTGCTCCAGGCGCTCCCCCGCACGGGCGGTGAAGGGCCGCAGCACCCACTCGAAGCCGCTCAGCCCCGGCTGGTCCCCCTCGGGGGCGACGGCCTCCGCCGGGGCCGCGGCCGAGGCCTCCTGCGCGAACTCCGCCCAGTCCGGGCGTATTTCACCCGCGTCCCCGCTGACCAGGCCGGCCTCCCACCACCGCCCGGCCTCCGACAGCGGCGCCCCCGCCCGTGCCTGTCCGGCCTCTGCCGCCATCGTCCCTCCCCCGCTTCCCGTTCCCCCCGCCGGTGTGCTCCCCCGGCACACCTGATCCTCGTACGAGGACCCCCATGGCCACATGGGGAACTACCCCCCATGTTTTCGGGGCCTGCGCGCAGAGGCCTCCGAGCACGGGAGCACGGGCAGGTCAGGACAGGGCGGTGGTCATCCGGCGCACCGCCTCGGTGATCAGTTCCGGGGAGGTGGCCAGGTTCATCCGGACGAATCCCGTGCCGCCGGTGCCGAACGGTGTCCCGGAGTTCAGGGCGACCCGGCCGCGGTCGAGGAAGACGGCCGCCAGGTCGTCGCCGAGGCCGAGTCCGCGGCAGTCCAGCCAGGCGAGGTACGTGCCCTGCGCGGGTGAGTAGCGCACGGCGGGCAGGTGTTCGGTGAGCAGGCCGGCCAGCAGACGGCGGTTGGCGTCGAGCCCGGACAGCACGGCGTCGAGCCAGTCGCCGCCTTCGTCCAGGGCCGCCGTATGGGCGATGATCCCGAGGTGGCTGGGGCCATGGCTCACCTCCTCGGGGAGGCGGGCGAGGTCGCCGGCCGCCTCGGGCCCGGCGACGGCGAGGGCGGCCTTCAGCCCGGCCAGGTTCCAGGCCTTGGACGCCGACATCAGCGATATCCCGTCCTGGCCGCCGGGCACACTCTGATACGGCACGAAGGACACGCCCGAGGCGACGATCGGGGCGTGGATCTCGTCCGCCACCACGCGCACGCCGTGCGTCCGGGCCAGCCGCGCGACCTCCGTCAGCTCCGCGGCGGTGTGCACGGTGCCGGTCGGGTTGTGCGGGCTGCACAGCAGGTACACCGGGCGGCCCGTACCCCGAGCGGCCCGCCGGAAGGCATCCTCCAGCGCGGTGAGGTCGATCCGCCCGTGCGGGTCCAGCGGCGCCTCCACGACGGGCCGCCCCATGCTGCCCACGAACTGGTAGAAGGGCGGATACACAGGGCAGTTGACCACGACGGGGTCGCCGGGGCCCGACAGCAGCTTGATCATCTCGACGATGCCCAGCATCACGTCGGGCACGATCGCGGTGCGTTCCACGGCGAGTTCGTCCCAGCCCCACCGTGCGCGGGCGAACCGGGCCAGTGCCTCGGCGTACGCCGTTCCGGCCGGGTAGCCGGTGTCCCCCAGCGCGACCGCATCCGTGAGGGCCCGCGCGACCGGCTCGGCCAGCGGGACGTCCATCTCGGCCACCCACAGGGGCAGTACGTCCTCGGGGTAGGTCCGCCATTTCATGCTCGTACGCCGTCGCAGCTGCGTCAGAGTGAGCCGGGACAGCGGGCCGGTGCCGTCCGCCGCGAAGGTGTCACGCGTCATCCTGTCCATGGGCCGAACGTAGGCGAGCCCGGGCCGGGAAGGTGCGGCTTCCCCGCAGCTCCGCAGGTGCGGCTCCCCCGCGGGTCCGCCGGTTCGCTATCCCGCGGCCGCCTCGACCAGGGCGTCCGCCGCGAGCAGCCCGAGCTTGTTGGCGGCGAGGGGGCTGTCGCCGCTGAGGAGCCTGCGGTCCTGGTGGGTGCTGCCGGTCAGGCCGTCGTTGAGGATGTTCAGGCCCTGCTTGCTGAGCAGATCGGCGACCAGCCAGGGCAGGCGGCCGGGGAGGTAGCCGATGTCGACGTTCGGGCCCTCGTCGGCGGCGTCGGGGAAGACACACAGCGAGTAGCCCTTGAACGGCGACTCGGTCTTGCCCAGCTTGGCGGCGAGCAGCGCCGCCGGGCCGTGACACAGGGTGATGATGAAGCGGTCCTCGGCCAGGGCCCAGTCGAGCGTTCGGCCCACGGTCTCGCTGGTCGGCAGGCCGACCATGGCCGCGTGTCCGCCCGGAATGAAGACGGCGAGGTAGTCCGAGTCCGGGCCCAGCTCCTTGGCGACCACGTCGGCGAGCCTCCTGGGCCGCTTCAGCTTCGGCTTCAGGGCCTCGTACGTGCCGAGGACCGCCTCGTCGTCGCGCGGCATGGCCCACAGCTCCAGCTTCGCCGGGTAGCCCTCGACGGTGGCGATGTCGACGTCGAAGCCGGCCTCCATCAGGTGGTGCAGCGGCAGCAGCGTCTCGACCGGGTGGTTCCCGCTGGAGAACTGCGTGCCGTTCTGCATCAGCACATAGCGCTCCTCCGCCGCGATCACCAGCACCTTCCACCTGCCCTGCGTGTACGCGCCCTTGTGCCGCACCCCGTCGAAGTCGGTCCGGGGCGCGGTGTACTGGCCGAGCGAGTACGGCGACGGGAAGTAGGCGTCGTCCTCGGCCGGGTCCGGCGTGGGGGCCCTGCTCGGCTCAGGTGCGGCTTGCGACATGCGACGACCCGTTTCGCTAGGTGTTCCAGATCACACTGGCCATACTGCCCGGGGCCCTGGAGGGACGCGACCGGACAGCCACGCCGGGCGGACTTCTGCGGGGCCGGTGCCGAGGTGATCATGCGTCATAGGATTCGGACCTACGTTCGTGACCTACGTCCATTCGTGACCTACGTCCAAAGGGGTTCACCCATGCGGCTGGCAGGCAAGACGGCACTGATCACGGGGGCGGCGCGCGGCATAGGCCGCGCCACGGCCGTCGCCTTCGCGAAGGAGGGCGCGGACCTGGTGCTGCTCGACATCTGCGCCGACGCGCCGGGCTGTCCGTATCCCCTCGGCACGGCCAGCCAGTTGAAGGCGACCGCGGAGGAGTGCCGGGCCGCCGGTGCCTCGGTCGTCGAGCAGGCCGGTGACGTGCGGGTCGCCGAGGATCTCCGCTCGGCCGCGGACAGCGCCCTCGACCGCTTCGGCACCATCGACGTCCTGGTCAACAACGCCGGCATCGCGGCGCCCTCGGGACGCCCGGTGCACGAGATCGAGGAGGACGAGTGGGGCCTGATGCTCGACATCGACCTCAGCGGCTCCTGGCGTGCCATGCGGGCGGTGCTGCCGGCGATGGTCGCCCAGCGCTCGGGCAGCGTCATCAACGTCTCCTCGACCGCGGGCATGGTCGGCTACCGCTACTTCGCGGCGTACGTCGCCGCCAAGCACGGGCTGATCGGCCTCACCCGTGCGGCGGCCCTCGACTACGCTCCCCACGGCATCCGGGTCAACGCCCTGTGCCCCGGCTCGGTGCGCGACGAACCCGCCCTGGAGGGCCGGATGCTCGTCGAGATCGCCCGCTGCCTCGACGTGCCCACCGCCGACCACGAGCGCACCTTCGCCGAGTCCCAGCCCATGAACCGGCTCGTCGAGGCCACCGACATCGCCTCCACGGCGGTGTGGCTGGCCAGTGACGAGTCCCGTCAGGTGACGGGGGCGGTCGTACCGGTGGACGGCGGGTTCACGGTGCGCTGAGGCCCATCGGCGGGATCCGGCCCCGGCGGGCGGTCGTACCCGTGGACGGCGGGTTCACGGTGCGCTGAGGCCCCCCGACGGGATCCGGCCGCGGCGGCTCGACGAGTCGCCGGCCCCTCACGCCGGGTCTGCCGCGCCTGCTGTGCTCAGTTCCTCCTCCGGCTCCGGCTCCGGCGCAGCGGTGGTCGCCGTGCGCAGGGGCCGGGACGCCAGCGCCGCGAGGCCGGTCAGGGCGATCGCCGCCCCGCAGGCCAGGATCGCGGTGCCGGGGCCGGTCAGCCGGGAGAGGTTGCCCAGGACGTTGTTCATGGCGAGCAGCGCCACGCTCTGCACGAGGGTGAGCAGCGCCTGCATCCGGGCGAGGTGCGAGTGCGGGGCGCTCATCAGCACCAGCGGGCCGATGTGGGAGGCGAAGAGCCCCGAGCCGAGGCCGACCAGGACGGCCGCCGGGACTGCGGCGGCCGGGGCCAGGGCGAGTATGCCCAGACCCGCGGCCGCGACCAGCACGCCCACTCCCGCGGCCAGGCCGGGCCGGCCCAGGGCGCCACGGACCATGACCACCAGGGTGACGCCGAGCAGCCCCAGGCTCTGCGCGCCGAAGATCACGCCGGTCCAGCCCGCGCTCCAGTGCTCCTGACGGGCCAGCAGGGGCAGCAGCAGCGGGATCACGGGCAGCAGGAAGCCCGCCACCCCGCCGGTGACGAGCAGCGCCGCGCGCAGCACGGGGTCCTTCATGCCGGTGCCGACGCCGTCCAGCGCGTCGCGCAGGAAGCTCCCGCTGCTCTGGGCGGGCGGTATGTCGAAGACGGGACGTACGGCGATCAGGACGACGAGGATGACGGCGAAGGTCGCCGCGTTCAGCAGGGCCGTCCCGGTCAGGCCGCCCGCGGCGACGAGCGCGCCGCCCAGCGGGCCGGCGACGAAGGTCACCAGTTGGGCGCCGCCCTGCCGCATCGCGAGCGCGCGCGGGAGCGGCTCCTTGCCGACCAGCCGCAGCGGCATGGACCCGGAGGCGGGCAGATAGAAGGCGTCCTTCACGCCCACCAGGACGCCAGTGGCCACGAGCAGCCAGACGGCGGGTCCGGTCCGGTGGGAGACCGCCGCGAGCACGATCGTGCCGGCCAGCATCACCGCGTCACCGGCGATCATCACCCGGCGGGCACCGAACCGGTCGCCGACCGTGCCGCCGACGATCAGCAGCAGTACCCGGGGCAGGTTGATCGCGGTGAGCACCAGACCGGCCACCGCGCCGCCGTGCGTGGCCGCCGCCCAGCCGAGGGCGAAATACAGGACCGCGTCGCCCAGGATCGAGGCGAGTGCTCCTGACAGCCAGAGGTAATAGGCGCGCGGCAGCGGGCTTGTGGCCCGGTCTCGTCGTCCGGTCATGCGGGGACTCTACAGTCGCCCGACACCGCAGGGCGTTGCGCTCGAAGCTCCCGCGACCGCAGGTGCTGCGGCGCCCTCCGGTTCCGGCCACAGATGCTCCGCGTCGGCCAACTCCCGAGTGGCGCAGGTCACTTGCCGGGAGCCTTGCTGCCGTCCGGCGCGAGTTGATCAACTGTGCGGTGCCGTCGACGGCACCGCCCACCCCCAAGGATCCCGTCGCAACAGCCCCTTTCGGAGGGCACTGTGTCGCTTGACTCTCCTGACGACGACATCACCGCTTGGCTCCGTTCCCGCCCGCGCCGGGCCGCCATGCCGCACGCGGACCGGTCCCGTCCGCTGATCGCGTCGACCGCCCAGCGCCGGCTCTGGTTCGACCACCAACTGCGCTCCCAGGCGGACCCGGACGGCGGCACCGTCTACCACTCCACGCTGGCACTGCGCCTGCGCGAGGAGGTCGACAGGGCGGCCCTCCAGACGGCCGTGGAGTCCCTGGTGGCCCGGCACGAGTCGCTGCGCACCCGCTACTCGCTCGCCTCCGACGGCGTACTCCATCAACTCGTCGATTCCTCCGGGCCGTTGAAGCTGCATGTCGAGGACTGCGGCGGGGACGAACAGGTCCGTCGGGCGCGGATGGCGGAGTTCTTCGCCGCCGGGTTCGACCTGGAGCGCGGTCCGCTGCTGCGCGCCGGGCTGTTCACGCTGACGGACCGCGACCACATCGTCTTCCTGGTGATCCACCACATCGCCACCGACGGCTGGTCGATGGACCTGCTTCACCGCGAACTCGGCGAGCTCTACCGCTCACGCGCCGCGGATCTTCCTGAACTCGACCATCAGTACGCCGACTTCGCCGCATGGGAGCAGTCCGAGTTCGAGCGCGGGGCGTTCGCGGACGCCCTCGCGCACTGGCGGGAGCACCTCGCCGGGGTGCCCCAGGTGCTGTCCTTCCCGACCGACCTGCCCCGGCCCGCGGACCGTACCTTCGCCGCCGGGTGCCACCCGTTCGAGATTCCGGCCGCCACCGTGGCGGCGGTCGAGCGGATCGCCCGGGACTGCGAAGCATCCGTGTTCCAGACCCTGCTCGCGGCCTTCCAGGTGCTGCTGGCGCGCTGGACCGGTCAGCCGGATCTCATCGTGGGCTCGGTCGCGGCCAACCGCCGCTCCGCCGAGACCGAGCCGATCGTGGGCCTCTTCGTCAACCTGCTGCCGCTGCGCGGCCGAGTGGACGAGTCCGAGCCGTTCACGCGCCTGGTCGCCCGCACCCGGGACACCGTCCTCGACGCCTACGACCACCAGGGCGTGTCCTTCGACCGGCTGGTCGAGGCCGTCGCGCCCACCCGTGCACCGGGACACAACCCGCTCGTGCAGGCGGTGTTCACCCTGGCCGAGCCGGTCCCCGGGACGGAGTCCGCGTGGGGCGAGCGGCTGGAGTTCCGGGAGACCACCCGGACCCAGTTCGACCTGACCTTCGCCGCGGGCCCGGGCGAGGGGGGCGCACTGGCCGTCGACGCGCACTTCGCCGCCGACCTGTTCACACCTCGCGCCATCGAAGGGCTGGCACAGCGATTCGTCGCCCTGCTGGAGGAGTTGACGCACTCCCCCGGCACGAGGCTCTCGCTGATCCCGACGGTCACCGACCGAGAGGCCGCGGAACTCGACGCGTTCGCCACCGGCGCGCCCGCCGGTGCACCGCCGCTGGTCCTCGACCTCTTCGACCGGCAGCTGCGCGAACGCCCCGACGCGGAGGCGGTGGTGGACGGCGACACGCGGCTCACCTACGCCCAGCTCGGCGCCGAGGTGGATCGTGTCGCCGCTCTGATCGCCTCCCGCCTCTCGTCCCCGGCCACTCCGGTCGGGGTCTGCCTGCCGCGCTCGGCCGCCCAGGTCGCGGCCCTGCTCGGTGTACTGCGCGCAGGGGCGGTGTATCTGCCGCTCGACCCGGCCTACCCCGCCGAGCGCCTCGACCATCTGCTGCGCGACTCGGGCTGCCCTCTGGTGCTCACCGACGACACCACCCGGTCCCGGCCCGAATGGCCCGCACATGTCGACCTCCTCGATGTGTCGACACCGTCGTCCGCCGCCCAACCTGGCCCGGATGTACAGCCTTTGCAGCCCGCGTACCTGATCTACACCTCCGGCTCCACCGGCCGGCCCAAGGGTGTCCTCGTGTCGCACGAGGGCATCGGCAACTTCGTCTCCTGGTACGTCGACCACTACGCCCTCACCCCGCACGACCGCCTCTCCCAACTGGCCAGCCCCAGCTTCGACGCGGGTCTGCTGGACACCCTTCCGGCGCTGGCCGCGGGGGCGACGCTGACCGTGCTGCCGGACGAGGCCCGGCTCGACCCGGGCCGGCTCTGGTCCCGGCTGGCGGAGGCGGGGGTCACGGTGGCCTTCCTGACCACGCCGCTCTTCGCGGCGGCAGCGTCGGCAGCGGCACCAACGGCAGCAACGGCGGACGCGCCGGCGACAGCGGCCGCGCCCGAGCCCCTGCCCTCCGACCGCCCCTCCCTGCGCTCCGTCCAGATCGGCGGGGACAGCCTGACCGGCGTCCCGCCGGAGCTGCCCTTCACGCTCGACAACCTCTACGGGCCCACCGAGGCGACCATCGCGGCCAGTTGCGGCCGACTGGAGCCGGGCGGGGCCGTCCACATCGGCGGCCCGCTGCGCGGAATGCGGGTGCGTGTCCTGGACGCCTGGCTGCGCCCGGTCCCGGTGGGCACCCCGGGTGAGGTGTTCCTGGCCGGGCCGGGTGTCGCGCTCGGCTATCTGGGCCGCCCCGGACTCACCGCCGGCCGCTTCGTGCCCGACCCGTGGGGCGGGGGCGGCAGCCGGATGTACCGCACGGGTGACCGGGCGCGGTGGCGCGCCGACGGGCGCCTGGAGTACCTGGGCCGCACCGACGCGCAGGTGAAGATCCGCGGCCACCGCATCGAGCCCGGCGAGATCGAGGCCGTGCTCGCGGCCCACCCCGGCGTCACCGAGGCCGCGGTCGCCCTGCACGCCCAGCCGGGCGGCGAGGCGCAGCTGTGCGCGTACGTCTGCCTGGGAGCGGGCGCGGACCTGGACGCCGTACGGGCGCACACCGAGCGGGCGCTGCCCGTCTGGATGCATCCCGCGGCCTACACCGTGCTTGCGGAGCTGCCGCTGACCGCGAACGGCAAGGTCGACCGGGCCGCCCTGCCCGCGCCTCAGTTCCGTGCGGCCGCCGCCTACCGGGCGCCCAGCGGCCCGATCGAGGAACTGGTCGCCGAGGTCTGGCAGGAGGTGCTCGGTGTGGAACGGGTCGGCGCGGAGGACGACTTCTTCCGGATCGGCGGCCACTCGCTGCTCGCCACGCGCGTGCTGTCCCGGCTGACCGACCTCAGCGGCTGCCGGCTGCCGCTGCGGACCGTCTTCGACCATCCGGTGCTGGCCGACCTCGCCCGTGAACTGGAGGAGGCGGTCGTCGCGGCCGCCACCGCGGACGGGTAGCCGCTCGGGTGCGGGCCGCCGTCCACGGCCCGCACCACCCCCGCCTCAGACCGCGCGGGCCAGGAAGGCGTCGAGCGCTCCACCCAGCGCCTTCGGGTCGTCCAGCCACATGTAGTGGCCCGCGCCGGGCTGGACGTACGACTCACCGTGCGGAAACAGCGCGGCTAGCCGCTCCCCGGTCGCCGGGGTGGGGAACGGGTCCCGCTCGCCCGTCACCACGAGCACCGGCGTCGCCGACTCGGCGGCCACGGCCCGCACTTCGGCGGGATCGAGGGTGACGTCGGCGTAGAAGCCGGCCGCGGCCGGCTCGGACAGCTCCTCCGTCTCGGCGCGGGCGTGCGCGCGGGCGGCCTCGTCCCAGCGGCCGTAGAAGAAGGGGGCCGCCTGCTCGCGGTGGGGCAGGCTGTCGGCGATCGTGGGCGCGCCCAGCCAGCCCGTGATCCCGGCCCGCGCGCTCTCGTACCAGTCCTCGTCGGCCCGCCGGTCCAGCGCCTCCTCGAAGTCGTCGACCCCGATGCCGACGGCCCGGGTGCTCGGCGCGAGGAGCACCAGCCGCGCGACGCGCTCGGGCCGGCGGAGGGCGTACAGCAGCGCGGTGTTCCCGGCGGACGAGTGGCCGAGCAGGTCCATGCGCTCCAGGCCGAGACAGATGCGCAGCGCCTCGATGTCGTCGACGAGCCGTTCCATCCCGTACGACGCCGGGTCGGCGGGTTCCGCGGAGGCGCCGGTGCCCCGGTTGTCGAGCAGGATCAGGGAGCGCCGACCCACGGCCCCGGCCAGCCCGGCGAGGTACGTGCCCGCGCGGCCCGGTCCGCCGGGGACGCAGACGAGGGGCGGCCCGTCACCGAGCACCTGGTAGGCGAGCCGGGTCCCGTCGGACGCGGTGAACGTGGGCATGTCTGCTGCCTTTCGGTCGGGGATGCGGGGTCCGTGAAGGGTGCGGGCATGCCGACAGGCCCCGGCGGCGGCGTACGGCCTGCCGCCGGGGCCTGTCGGCGCGCGGTCACGCCTCGGGCGTGGCCTCCCGTTCGGCCGCGAGCCGGTCCAGCTCGGCGGCCAGCGCGCCCACGGTCGGGTGGGCGAACAGCAGCCTCATCGGCAGCCGCAGCCCGGTCTCCTTGCGCAGCGTCGACACCACCTGGGTGGCGACCAGGGAGTGGCCGCCGAGCTCGAAGAAGTTGTCCTCGACGCTGTCCACCGGTTTCTTCAGCACGGTGCTCCAGGCCCTGGCGACGAGCCGCCCGGAGGGCGTCGAGGGCGCCTCGCCCGCACGGTCGCGGTCGGTGTTCTCCTCGCAGAGCAGCACCAGGGCCGGCTCGTCGACCTTGCCGGTCGCGGTGAGCGGGAGCCGGTCGACGCGCAGGACGTACG
The DNA here is from genome assembly GCF_044763135.1 of Streptomyces sp. NPDC096205. Lineage (NCBI taxonomy): Bacteria > Bacillati > Actinomycetota > Actinomycetes > Kitasatosporales > Streptomycetaceae > Streptomyces > Streptomyces sp. NPDC096205. Next base: position 290,990 of record NZ_JBIWFS010000004.1, read on the forward strand.
AGGGCACCATGAAGTCGGGCAGCGCCGCCTCCAGCGCGGTGCGCACCTCGGTCTCCAGCTTCTCCCCTGCCGTGTCGTCGGGGACGACGGCCAGGCCGAGCGCGGGCGCGACCGGGCCCGGCACGGTGAAGACGGCCGCGCTGCGGACGCCGGGCACCGCGCTGGTGGCGCGTTCGATGCCGGCGGGTTCCACCCGGAAGCCGCGGACCTTGATCTGCTGGTCGGCCCGTCCGACGAACTCCAGTGTCCCGTCGGGCCGCACGCGCACCAGGTCGCCGGTGCGGTACATGCGGCCGCCGTCGCCGAGCGGGTCGGGCAGGAAGCGGGCGGCGGTCCGGCCGGGCAGGTTGCGGTAGCCGCGGGCGACGCCCTCGCCGGCGATGAACAGCTCGCCCGGCGTGCCGGCCGGGACCGGCCGCAGATAGCGGTCGAGCACGCGGATGCGGTAGTTGGGAAGGGGCCGGCCGATGGTGACCGGATCGTCGCCTGCGGCCGAGTCGGCCCAGGTGGCGCAGATGGTCGTCTCGGTGGGGCCGTACGCATTGATGAACCGCCGTCCCTGCGACCAGCGTTCGACGAGCGCGGGCGCGGACGCCTCGCCCGCGACGACCACGGTCCGCGGACCCGATCCGGCGGCCGGCGTCGGCTGCGCGGCGAGCAGCGAGGGGGTCGCCGTGATCAGGTCCACGGTCCCGTCGAGGACCGTGTCCATCCCGTCGAGCGGGTCGGCGAGCACGACACCGCGGCCGTGGGCGAGCGGCAGGACGGTGGACCAGATCCAGCCGTCGAAGGCCGGGGCGAGCACATTGCCGCCGAGGCCGTCCCGCGCCGGGGCGAGCGGGGCGACGGCCGCGACCAGGTTGGCGAGGTTGCGGTAGCTGACGCCGACGCCCTTGGGCTCGCCGGTGGTGCCCGAGGTGTAGACGAGGTACGCCAGTGCGTCGGGCAGCGCGCGCTCCGGGCGCACCTCGGGGGCCTCGGCCGCCGCCAGAGTGGCGGGGTCGAGCACGGGCACACCGTCGGCAGTCCGCGCCAGGGGGGCGGCGGCGTCCGCGACCAGCACCGTCACACCGGCGTCCCGGACCGTGGCGGCCAGCCGGTCGACCGGGTGGGCCGGGTCGAGCGGCACGAACGCCGCTCCGGTCTTCCACACGGCGAGCAGCGCCGCGACCAGGTCACGGGACCGGCCCAGATGGACTCCCACGGCGTGCTCGGGTCCGGCGCCGTGCTCGCGCAGGGCGGCCGCCAGCGCGTTCGCCCGCCGGTCCAGTCCGGCGAAGTCGAACCCACCGTCGGGTGCCCGTACGGCGACCCGGTCCGGGTCCTGCCGTGCGACCTCGGCGACCAGCTCGGCCACGTTCAGGCCGGCGTCGAAGTCGGCGACAGGCCCGTCGAGCGCCGCGTCGGCCGTCTCCCCCGGCAGGCGCAGCAGGGGCAGCTCCGGGTCGGCCACCAGAGCGCGCACGGTCGCGAGGTACTCGGCGGCCAGCTGCTCGGCGGTCTCCGGGTCGAACAGGTCGGCGTCGTAGACGACTTCGCCGTGCAGGCCCTCGTCCTCGGGGGCGAGGGCGAGGACGAGGTCGTAGCGGCTGGAGCGGCCGGCCACCGGGTGGTCGGCCAGTTCGAGGCCGGGCAGCGGGCGGGCTCGTCCGGCGGCGGCGTTCAGCGAGAACGCCACCTGCACCAGCGGGTTGGCGGCCGTCGAGCGCTCCGGGGCGATCAGCTGCACCAAGTGGTCGAAGGGCACGTCCTGGTGCTCCATGGCGGACAGCACGGTCTCCCGCACCTGCCGCAGCAGGGCGCTGAACGGCTGCTGCGGATCGACGCGGACGCGCAGCGGGACGGTGTTGACGAAGAAGCCGATCAGCGGTTCCAGCTCGGACAGGCTCCGGCCGGCCACGGGGCTGCCGATGACCAGGTCCCGGCTGCCGGAGCGGCGTGCGAGCAGGACGGCGTAGGAGGCGAGCAGGGCCATGAAGGAGGTGGCCTTCTCCCGGGCGCACAACTCCTCGACGGCCCGTGCGGTCGCGGCGTCCACGCGCAGCGGCGTCCAGCCGGCCCGGTGGCTGCTGTGGGCGGGGCGCGGCCGGTCGGTGGGCAGGTCCAGGACGGTGGGCGCGCCGTCCAGGGCCCGCAGCCAGAAGTCGATGCCGGGCTGCAGCGCCCCGTTCTCCAGCCGGGTGCGCTGCCATTCGGCGAAGTCGGGGTACTGCACGGCCAGTTCGGGCAGTGCGGGCTCGTCGCCCGCGGTCAGGGCCGTGTATCCGGCGGTCAGTTCGGCGAGGAGGGTACCGGCCGACCAGTCGTCGACCACAAGGTGGGGTGCCACCAGCAGCAGGACGTGCCGGTCGGGCGCGAGCCGGAAGAGGCGGGCGCGCAGCAGCCTGCCCTCGGTCCAGTCGAACGGCTCGTAGGTGGCGGTCTCGACCGGTCCGGCCAGTGCCTCCGCCGCGACCTCGACGACCGTACGGTCGAACGCGTACGGGTCGCGCACCTCCTGGAGGAGTTCGGCGTCGTCCTCTCGGAAGGCGGTGCGCAGGGCCTCGTGGCGGCGCACGATCAGGTCGAGCGCCCCGAACAGCGCGTCCGTGTCGAGGGCGCCGGTCAGCCGCCAGGCGAAGGGGATGTTGCGGTCCCCGGAGACGTCCTCGGCGTGGTCCTGGAACCAGAGTCTGCGCTGGCCTGAGGACGCGCGCAGCGGGGCCGACCGGTCGGCGCGCGGGACGGCGGGCGCGTCCGAAGATCCGCGCCGGCCGGCCAGCCAGCGCTGCAGCAGTTGGGCCCGGTCGTCCGGGTCGGCAGCCGGTTGCTGGGACGAGCTCATGGGGATCCCACTTCTCCTCGGTGTGGCTGAAGCCGGTCGGTGACCCCGGCCCGTGCGCCCGCTCGGGGCCGACCCCGGCTCGGCGGGAATGTCAGGGAACTGTCGACGGAGCCCTTACGTCCGCTCACGTCCGGGCCGGAGAGCCGCAGCGCGGCACCAGGACGATGGACGGTGCCCACCGGTGCCCACCGGTGCTCAGCGGCGCTCACCGGTGCGACGGATCTGGTGCCTGATGTCCGAAAAATCTGCGGTGCGGGTCGATACTCACGGCAACATATGCTTCAAAAATCACGAGAGTCAAGACTGGATCTTGTTCGGAGTTCATCCTCATACTGGCTTCAACCAGCAACCAATCCGGGTGCATTGACTGACCGTCAATTCACCGCCAAGCGTTTTCGCACCGTTATCCCGGGGGAAAGGGCGCTTCTGCATGGCTGACCAACAGCCTGATCCGGCTGTCGACATACTCCAGGCGTGGCTCGACCGGGCGGGAGATGCTCCGGCCTGTACGGTGCCCCGCGCGGACCGGGAGCGGCCGCTGCCGGCGTCGCACGCCCAGCAGGGCATGTGGCTCGCCCAGCAGGTGGCCGGGGACGACGACCGTTCGCTGACCGCCCCGCACGCCTACCGGCTGACCGGCCCGCTCGACGTGGACGCGCTGGCCTCTGCGCTGGGCGCGGTCCTCGCCCGGCACGAGGTGCTGCGCACCGGATTCGCCGTCCGGCAGGGCGAGTTGTTCCAGGTCGTGGCCGATCCGACGCCCTTCCGGCTGGTCCCCGAGGACATCGCGGGCCCGGAGGAACTGGACGCCGCCGTACGGGACTTCACGCGGCTGCCGTTCGACCTGGAGCGTGATCCTCTGCTGCGGGCCCGGCTGTTCCGGCTCGACGCGCAGGAGCATGTGCTGGTCGCGGTGTTCCATCACATCGCCAACGACGGCTGGTCGATGGACGTCTTCCACCGGGAGCTGGCCGCGCTTTACGACGCCGCGTCCGATCTGCCGTCGGTGACCGATGTAAAGGTTCTGGCGGACGTCGCGGAATTGGCCGAAATCCCTGTGCAGTATCCGGATTTCGCCGTCTGGCAGCGTTCTCTCGCGGACGACGAGGCAGCTCACGAGGAAGCCCTGGCGCATTGGCGCGAGGTGCTCGCCGGGGCGCCGGACCTGCTCGCGCTGCCGACCGACCGGCCGCGTCCGGCCGTCCGTTCCAGCGCGGGCGACCGCATCGGTTTCGCCGTCCCGTCGGACGTCTCGGCCGCCGTCGCGGACCTGGCGACGGCCCGCGGGACGACGCCCTTCGCCGTGCAGTTCGCGGCGTTCCAGGCGCTGCTCGCCGCCTGGTCGGGGCAGTGGGACCTGATCACCGGCATCACGACGGCGAACCGCGCCCTGCCGGAGACGGAGGAGCTGATCGGGTTCTTCGTCAACGTGCTGCCGATCCGCGGTGTCCTCTCCCCCGACGAGAGCTTCGCCGACGTGCTGGTCCGCACCGGGCGGAGCCTGATCGACGCCTACAAGCAGGACGAGCTGCCCTTCGAGCTGCTGCTGGAGCGGCTGGAGCTGCCGCGCGCCGCGGGCCACAATCCGCTGGTCCAGGTCACGGTCGCCTCGCACCAGGAACTCACCGCGCCGCTGGCCCTGTCGGGCCTCACCGTCGAGCACCTGCCGCCGCACGGGCTCGACGTGCAGGAGGACCTCACCTTCTACCTCACCTCCGGCGCCCAGGGCGTCCGGGGCGACTTCGCCTTCCGCACCGACCTGTTCGACCGCTCGACGATGGAGGAGCTGGGCGGGGCCTACCTGCGCCTCCTCGAAACGGCCGCCGGGCAGCCCGACTTGACGCTCCAGCAGCTCACGACCGAAGCGGCCGTACCGGCCGGGCACACGCCCTCCGACGAAACAGCTCAGGCCCCCGAACCGGCGGGCACCGCGCCCCAAGGCGTGCTGGAGGAACTGGTCGCCTCCGTGTGGAGCGAGCTCCTCGGCCGCGACTCCCTGACCCGTGAGGCCAACTTCTTCCAGGTCGGCGGAACCTCGCTGGCCGCGTCCCGGGTCGCCAACCGCCTCTCGGAGGAGCTGGGCGTACGGGTCCCGGTGCGAGACGTCTTCCGCAACAGCGGCCTCGCCGCCCTGGCCGCCCATCTTGCCGGGCTGATCCGAGAGGCCGCCGGAGCCCAGGCAGCCGAAATGGGGTCCGAGGGGGCCGACCGCACATGACCGAACTACCGACCCCGGCATCAACCAGGGGCGCGGGGAACTGCGCGACCAACCACACACAACCCGCACAGAACCACACACCCTCACCCCCCACGGCCCCAAGGGGCGCGGGGAACGGCGCGAGCAACCACACTCGACCCGCACCCGACCACACGGGAACGCCCCAGCCCCGAGACTGGCTCTGGGACGTCACCCCCCGCCCCGCAGCTGTCGGCCAGACACTCGTGCTGCTGCCGCACTCCGGCGGCTCCGCCCAGGCCTACGGCGACTGGGGCCAGTGGTTCCCGAGCAGCGTCCGTGTGGTCGCCGCCCAGTACCCCGGCCGGGGCGCCCGCTACGGGCAGGAACCGGCCACCGAGATCGCGGCCCTGGCCGACCCGCTGGCCGAGGTGCTGGCCGGACTGGACACGCCGGTGCACGTCTTCGGTCACAGCCTCGGCGCGCTGCTCGGCTTCGAGGTGTGCTGGCGGCTGCAGCAGGCCGGGCGCCCGGCGGCCGCGTTCTACCCGTCGGCCGCCGCCGCGGCGCATGCCCACCGCTCCGCGGCCGTCTCCCCGGCCCGGCTCACCGACGACGAGCTGCTGGCGCTGCTCAAGGAGCGCGGCGGCATGCCGGAGGACATCCTGGCGGAGCCCGACCTGATCGACCTGGTGCTCGACGCCTGCCGCTCGGACATGGCCGTCACCGACAGCTACGCCTACGGGGACGAAGACCGCCGCCTGGACTGCCCGGTCATCGCGTTCGGCGGCGACAGCGACTCGGCCGTCCCCGTCGACCGGCTCCAGCGGTGGCGCGAACTCGGCACCGGCCACAGCGAGATCCACGTCCTGTCCGGCGGCCACTTCTACCTCCACGACCACATGGCCACCCTGACCGCGGTGGTGCGCCGGCACCTTCAGGAGCGGAGTTCCCTCATATGAATCCCGACGCAACTGCCCCCACCGAACTGCCCCTCCTCCTGGAGCCCGGCAAGCCACCCGTCCTGCCCGCACCCGAGCTGCCGGACCTCGCCGGGGCCCGCGCCTGGCTGTCGGAGCAGCGGTCGGCGATCCGTACCGAACTGCTGCGCCACGGGCACCTGTTGATCCGGGGCCTGCCGATCACCCGGCCCGAGGAGTTCGCCGAACTGCGCGACGTCCTGGTGGAGTCGCGGGCCGCCTACAAGGAGAAGGCCACGCCCCGCAGCGCGTACGGCGACGACGTGTACTCCTCCACGGACCTGCCGCCCGCCCAGCCCATCCACCTGCACAACGAGAACAGCTACACGCTGGACTTCCCCGGGCTGCTGGTCTTCTGCTGTCTGGAGGCTCCCGAGAAGGGCGGCGCCACCACCGTGGCGGACGTCCGCGAGGTGCTCGCGGCGCTGCCCGACGACCTCGTCGAGCGGTTCCGGAAGGCGGGCTGGCTGCTCACCCGCAACTACCACAGCCATGTCGGGTTGCCCTGGCCCACCGCGTTCGCCACCGACCGCCCCGAGGCGGTGGAGGAGTACTGCGCGCGCAATCTCATCGGCTGGGAGTGGACCGGCGAGTCCGGCCTGCGCACCGTCCAGCGCCGCTCCGCGCTGGTCCGCCACCCGGCGACCGGCGAGGAGGTGTGGTTCAACCACGCCGCGTTCTGGAGCCGTTGGTCGTTGGACGAGGAGGTCCTCGACGTGCTGACCATGACCTACGGCGAGGACGGCCTGCCCTTCGACACCGCCTTCGGCGACGGCGGCGCGCTGACCGCCGAGGACGTGGCGACGCTCAACGCGGCCTATGACGCGGCGACCCGGCGCGAGAGCTGGCAGCCGGGCGATCTGATGCTCGTCGACAACATCCTGTCCGCGCATGGACGCGACGCCTACCAGGGCGGCCGGAAGATCCTGGTCGCCATGGGCGAGCCGGTGACCCTCGAGGACTGCGCACCGACCGTGCGGCCGGCTCCCGGGCCCCTCGCCTGAACGTTCCCGTCACTCGCCCGAACGTTCTCCTCCCCAGACTTGGAGCATCCACCAGATGCCGGAACTCGACTGCGTCGTCATCGGTTACAACGAGGGCGACTTCCAGGACTACCGCCTGATGTGCGAGCGAAGCGGCCCGAACTCGCCCGAGTGGCAGATCTACCGCAAGGAACACCTGGAGATCGACGGCCGCCCCATGCCGTGGATGGACGTCCTGAGCACCCTGCGCAACAGGGCGACCGGACGCAACGACCGCTATCACGTCGGTGAGGTCTTCAACCTGGCCGGCCTGTATCTGACCAACTTCCTGCGCCGGCACGGCATACGGACCGACGCGGTGTCGCTGTTCGGGGCCGAGCAGGAGCGGCTGGCGCGGTTGCTCGCCGAGCGCCCGGCGGTCGTGGCGATCACCACGACGTTCTACGTCAACATCCTGTCGGTCACGCCGATCGTCGACTTCGTCCGGCGCCACTCCCCCACCTCGCACATCGTGGTGGGCGGCCCGCTGATCGACAACCTGTGCCTGGACGGCATCACCGACGAGGTGCAGGACCTGTTCCACGGCATGGGCGCCGACTCCTACGTCCGCGAGTCGCAGGGCGAGCACGCGCTGGCCGAGCTGTGCCGGGCGGTGCTGCGCGGACAGCCGCTGGAGGAGGTCGCCAACCTGATCACCTGCCCGGAGGACGACTGGGTCGCCAACCGGCGCAAGCCCGAGGCCAACGACCTGGACGCCTGCGCGATCGACTGGCAGAGCTTCACGCCCGAGCAGATCGGGGTGACCGCGCAGACCCGCACGGCCCGCAGCTGCGCCTTCAAGTGCAGCTTCTGCGACTACCCCACCCGGGCCGGCGCGCTGACCACGGCGTCGGTGGACACGGTCCGCCGCGAGCTGCGGGCGATGGCCGAACTGGGCGTGAAGAACCTGGTGTTCGTGGACGACACGTTCAACGTGCCGCCGAAGCGGTTCAAGGAGCTGTGCCGGATGATGATCGAGGAGGACCTCGGTCTCGACTGGTACTCCTACTTCCGCTGTTCCAACGCGCGCGACGAGGAGACCTTCGACCTGGCCGCGCAGAGCGGCTGCCGGGGCGTGTTCCTCGGCATCGAGTCCGGTGACGCCGACATCCTGGCCAACATGAACAAGCTGGCGCAGGACTCGCAGTACCGGGCCGGCATCGCCCGGCTGAAGGAGCGCGGCATCACCACCTTCGCCTCGATCATCGTCGGCTTCCCGGGCGAGAACGAGCGCACGATGCAGAACACCATCGACTTCGTCAACGAGACCGGCCCGACCTTCTGGCGCGCCCAGCCCTGGTGGGGCAACCCGCGCTCGCCCGTCTACCGCAACAAGGAGGTGTACGGGATCGAGGGCGCGGCCTACGACTGGCGCCACGCGACGATGAACTCGGCCGAGGCCGCCGCCTGGTGCGACACCATGTTCGACCGGGTGACCGAGTCGGTGTGGCTGCCGCTGTACGACTTCGACTTCTGGTCGCTGCCGTACCTGGACGGCAAGGGCCTGGGCGTCGACGAGCTGGTCCCGCTGCTGCGCACCACGCAGGAGCTGATGCGCGAGCGCGACGGGCAGCGCCCGGACCCGACCCGGGTGGCCGTGCTGAACGAGCAGCTCGCCAAGGACGTGGCCGCCCTCGACATGGCCCCCGCGCGCTTCGGCTACGCCACCTCATGACCGCCGGCGTCCACGGGGCGATCTCCGCCGCGGCGCGTGCCCATCCGCGCCGCGCGGCGGTCGTCACCGACGAAGTCACCCTCACGTACGAGGAGTTGGACGACCTCTCCGACCGGCTGTGTGCACACCTGGTACGCGCCGGGACGGCCCGGCAGTCGGTGGTCGGCCTGCACTTCGCGCGGAGCGCCGAGCAGGTCGTCGCGCTGCTGGCCGCGCTGAAGGCGGGCTGCGCCTATCTGCCGCTCGACCCCCGCTATCCGGCCGACCGGCTGCGTCACATGGTCACGGACTCCGGCGCCGCCCGGCTCCTGACCGGGCCCGGCCTGAAGCCGCCGCAGGACTGGCCGGTCGACTGCCCGGTGACGGAGGTGGCCCTGCCGCTGCCCCCGTCGCCCCCGGCTCCTCCGTCGGACGACACCGCCGTACGAACGGTCCACCCGCACGACCTGGCGTACGTGCTGTACACCTCGGGCACCACCGGCCGCCCCAAGGCGGTCGAGGTCACGCACGCGAATGTGGCGAGCCTGCTGCGCGGCCTTCAGGCGTCGGTGCTGAGCGGGGTCGGCCCGGCCCGGGTCGCCTGGAACGCGAGTGTCTGCTTCGACGCCTCCGTCCAGCAGTGGGTGCGCCTGTGCCGCGGGGACACGCTGGTCCTGCTGGACGAGGACGTCCGCGCCGATCCGGCCGCCCTGGTCGACGACCTCGTACGGCACGGCGTGACCGACCTGGACGTGGTGCCCTCCCACCTCGCGCTGCTGACGGGGCCCCTGGCCGCCGCGGGCCTGCCGCTGCGCCTGCTGGTCGGCGGTGAGCCCGTGGCCCCCGCCCTGTGGGCGGAGTTGCGCCGTCTGGGGCACACGCAGGGGCTGCGCGCCTGGAACATGTACGGCCCGACCGAGTGCACGGTCGACGCCACCACGGCACCCGTCGACGGAGAGACTCCGCACCTCGGCGCCCCGCTGCCGGACGTCCGCTGCCATGTGCTGGACACCGCCCTGCGGCCCGTACCGGCAGGCGAGACCGGTGAGCTGTTCCTCGCCGGGCCCGGTGTCGGACGCGGCTACCGCGGGCAGCCCGGGCGCACCGCGGCCGTCTTCCTGCCCGACCCGTTCGCCGGGGACGGCGGGCGGATGTACCGCACGGGGGATCTCGTACGGTACGACGACCAGGGCCGGCTGGAGTTCGTACGGCGCCGTGACCGCCAGGTGAAGGTGCGCGGCCACCGGGTCGAACTGGGTGAGGTGGAGGCGGCGTTGACCTCGCTGCCCGAGGTCGCGGGCGGCGCGGTGGTGCTGCGCGACGACCTCCCGGCGGGCCCGGGCCTCGTCGCGTACGCCGTACCGGCCGCGGGCGGGTCGCCGTCCGTGGACGGGCCCGTGCTGCGCGAGCGGCTGGGCGCGTTGCTGCCCGGGCACGCGGTCCCCGCGGTCGTCGTGCTGCTGGACGCGCTGCCGGTCGGCCCGCACGGCAAGGTGGACCACACCGCCCTGCCCCGGCCCGCCTTCACGGCGGCGGCCCCCGAGGAGTCCGCGAGCCCGCTGGAGCGGGAGGTCGCGCTGATCTGGACGAAGGTGCTGGGCGTGCAGCGCATCGGCGCCGCCGACAACTTCTTCGACCTCGGCGGGGACTCCCTGGCGGTCGGAAAAGTCCTCAACCGGTGCCGGGAGCGTTTCGGGGTGCGGCTGCGGGCCCGGGCGCTCTTCGAGAACCCCACGCTCCGCGGTTTCGCCGCGGCCGTACGCCACGAGACCGAACGGCTGTCCCCGTCCCCCCTACCGAGCAACGAAGGAATCCCGCCCCGTGACTGATCAGCCTGCGCAGCGTTCCCTCCTGACCCGTCTCGGCCAGGACGGTCCGTCCCCCGCCTCCTTCTCGCAGGCGCGCCTGTGGTTCGCCGACCAGATGGGCCGGCGCGGGCTGGAGTTCGTCTATCCGTACGCGCTGCGGCTGACCGGCCGGCTGGACGTACGGGCCCTCGCCGGTGCGGTCGACGCGGTGGTGGCCCGGCACGAGACGCTGCGCACCACCTTCGTCTCCCGTGACGGCGAGCCGCTCCAGGTGGTCAACATGCCGTTCTCGCTGGGACTCGAGGCCACGCCGGTCGAGGCGGAGGCGCTGGAGGGCGAGATCCGTGACGCGGTGGCCCGGCCGTTCGACCTGGCGACGGGACCGGTGCTGCGGGCCCGGCTGTTCCAGGTCGGGCCGGACGAGCATGTCTTCCTGCTGGTGATCCATCACATCGCCACCGACGGCTGGTCGATGGAGATCGTCTTCCGGGAGATCGGCGAGGCGTACGAGGCGCTGCGTTCCGGGCGCGAGGCCGAATTCCCGGAGCTGGCCGTACAGTTCGTGGACGTGGCCTCCTGGGAGCGGCAGCGGTTCGCGGCCGGGGAGTTCGCCGAGGACCTGACGTTCTGGCGGGAGCACCTCGACGGCTGTCCGCATGTGCTCGCGCTGCCGCTGGACCGTCCGCGGCCGGCCGCGCAGTCCTTCGACGGGCGGTTCCTGTCGTTCGAGGTGCCCGCGGCCGACGCGGGTGCGCTGGCCGCGCTGGCGAAGGAGTGCGGCGCGTCCGCGCACATGGTGCTGCTCGCCGCGTTCCAGCTGCTGATCGCGCGCTGGTCGGGGCAGCACGACTTCGTCGTCGGCATGCCGGCCGCGAACCGTGAGGCGTCCGAGACGGAGGAGCTGGTCGGCTTCTTCATGAACCTGCTGCCGCTGCGCGCCACCGTGGACCCGTCCGGCACGTTCCGCGACCTGGTGGCGCGGGTCCGCGAGTCGTCCCTGGACGCCTACGACCATCAGGGGCTGTCCTTCGACCGTCTGGTGGAGGAGATCGCGCCGGAGCGGACGCTGGCCCACAACCCGCTGGTCCAGGTCGCGTTCAACATGGAGAAGCAGCCGCGGCTCAGCATCGACGGCGTGGCGGTCGAGGCGCTGGACGTGCAGCCCGACATCACCCGCTACGACCTCGCGGTCGACTACATCGTGCAGCCGTCGGGCGCCCTGCGCTGCGACTTCTACTACGCCAGCGACCTGTTCGAGCAGGAGAGCATCGAGGGCCTGGCCCGCCGGTTCGCGTTCCTGCTGCGTACGGTCGCCGAACGGCCGGACGCCTCCCTGGCCGTGCTGCCGGTGCTGGACGCCGAGGAGGAGGCCCGCGTCCTGGCTCTCGGTGCGGGACCGGAGGCCACCGCCGACGCGCCCCTGCTTCCGGCGCGGTTCCGCGCGGCGGTCGAGGCGCGCCCGGACGTCCCGGCGGTCGTGGACGGCGACACCGTCCTGACGTTCGCCGAACTGGACGCGCGCGCCGCGGACATCGCCCGGCTCGTCACGGCCCACGGCGTCGGCCCCGACACGGTGGTCGGCCTGTGCCTGCCGCGCTCCGCCGAACTCCTGGCGGCGATCCTCGGCGTCCTGCGCGCCGGTGCCGCCTATCTTCCGCTGGACCCGCAGTACCCGGCCGAACGCCTGGACCACCTGGTCCGCGACAGCGGGGTGCGGCTGGTCCTGACCATGTCCTCGACGTCGTACGACGGCCGGTTCGACGACCTGGCCACCGTCGTGCTGCTGGACTCCGCGCAGGTCCCCGCGAGCACGCCCGGCCCGGTCGCCGAGATCCATTCGGACCGGTGCGCCTACGTCATCTACACCTCCGGCTCCACCGGACGCCCCAAGGGAGTCCAGGTCAGCCACGGTGCCGTGGCCGGTCTGCTGGCGGGCCTGGAGCAGGCCGGTGTCGTGCGCCCGTCCACAGGCCGGGTCGGCTGGAACGCCAGCCCGTCCTTCGACGCCTCGGTGCAGCAGTGGGTCCGGGTCTGCCGCGGGGACACGGTCGTGATCGTGGACGAGGCCGTGCGCCGCGACCCCGAGCAGCTGGCCCGGTCCGTCGCCGAGCAGCGCCTCACCGACCTCGACCTCACCCCTTCGCACGCCGAGCACCTGGTCGGCCCGCTGGCCGAGGCGTTGCGGCCCGGCAGCGGGCTGCGGCTGTGGATCGGCGGCGAGGCCCTGCCGGCGGCGCTGTGGCAGCGGCTCGGCGAGCTGACCGACCGGGGCGTCCTCGACGCCGTCAATGTCTACGGCACCACCGAGACGGCCGTCGACACGACCTGGGCAGCCGTGGGCGAGGGCTTCGCGCCGCACCTCGGCTCCACCTTGCCCGGCCGGACCGTACGGCTGCTGGACGCCGGTCTGCGGCCGGTGGCGGTGGGCACGCCCGGTGAACTGTTCGTGTGCGGCCCCTCGGTGGCCCGCGGCTACCTCGGCCGCCCCGGCCTGACGGCCTCCCGCTTCGTGCCGGACCCGTGGGCGGCCGACGGCTCCCGGATGTACCGCACCGGCGACCGCGCTCGCTGGACCTGGGACGGCCGCCTGGAGTACCTGGGGCGCACCGACCACCAGGTGAAGGTGCGCGGCTACCGCATCGAGCTGGGCGAGATCGAGTCGGTGCTCGCCGAGTTCCCCGGCACGCTGGACTGCGGGGTCGTCCGCAAGGAGCACGAGGGCGAGGCCGTCCTCGCGGCGTACGTCCGCACGACCCCGGGCACCGGGGTGCGCGAGCTGCGCGAGCACGCCGAGCAGCGGCTGCCCGAGTGGATGCGGCCCTCCAGTTACACCCTCCTGGACGAGATGCCGCTGACCCCGGCGGGCAAGCTCGACCGGGTGGCGCTCGCCGAGCTCAAGCCGGCCGCGCCCGGCGAGGCGGAGGAGCCCTCGGCGCAGGCCGCGGACGACGGCCCGCGCACCGCGACCGAGGAACTGCTGATCCGGATCTGCCAGGAGGTCCTGGGGGTGGAGGGGCTACGCCCCACCGACCACTTCTTCGAGGTCGGCGGCCACTCGCTGCTCGCCATCCGGGTGGTCGCCCGGCTCAAGCGCCAGGCGCAGCTCGTCATCCCGATGACCGCCGTCTTCGAGAACCCCGTCCTGAGGGATCTGGCGGCCTACGTCGAGGAGGCCATCCGCGAGCGCATGGCCTCCTCCTGAGCCCCCTTCGAAGACTGGAGCACCCCATGACCCCGACCTCGATCCTCTGCCTGCCCTACGCCGGAGCGGGCGCGACCTTCTACCGCGGCTGGCCCGCGCCGCCCCCGGGCATCGACCTCGTCCCGCTGCAGCCCGCGGGCCGCGAGGAGCGCTACCACGAGGACCCGTACACCGACCTGGAGTCGGCGGTGGCGGACCTGACCCGGCTGGTCGCCCCGTACGCCGAGGCCGGGCCGTACGCCCTGTTCGGGCACAGCTTCGGCGCGATCCTCGCCTACGAACTGGCCCGGGCCCTGCCCGCCGCCAGGCTGCCCGCGCCCGGCCGGCTCATGGTCAGCGGCTCGGCCGCGCCCGGGGTGCCGCTCGGCCGGCACTCGGCCGGCCTGGACGACGAGGAGTTCGTGGCCCGGGTGGAGCAGCTCGCCGGGTACGTCCACCCGGCGCTGGCCGACCCCGACCTGCGCGAGGTGGTGCTGCCGGTGCTGCGGGCCGACGTCGCCCTGCACGAGTCCTACCGGCCGGCGGACGGCGAGCCGCTGCCGGTGCCGGTCACCGTGTTCCGCGGCTCGGCCGACCATCTGGTCAGCGAGGAGGACTGCCGGGGCTGGGCCGACGTGACCACGAAGGACTGCTCCGAGGTGGAGTTCGCGGGCGGTCACATGTACCTCGCGGAGGACCCGGTGCCCGTGCTGCGCGCGATGGCCGACCTGGTCGCCGCCCGGCCGCAGCCGGAGCGCCTGTGAGGGCCCTGGTGCTCCGCGCGCTGCGGCGGGTGGACGCGGCCGCGGTCCGGCAGCGGCTCGGCGGGCTCTCCGGGCCGTGGGCGCGCGACCCGGCCGTGTGGGCCGAGGCCCTGCCGTACCCGAGCGAGGACCCGCGCGCCGACCGGCTCCGCCGGCGCACGGCCTCGCGTCCGCTCGCCCCGGGCGACGGTCCCGCCGTCCGGGTGTGCCTGCTGACGTACGCCGACCGCGTCCAGGACCTGGTGGTGAGCGCGCGCCCCGAGGTGCTGGACGAGGGTGGCCTGGGGAGTCTGGCCTGCCTGCTGGTCGGCGAGCCGTCGGGGCCGGTGTCGCTGCCCCGGCCTGCCGGCGAGCCGGAGCCGGAGCCGGTCGAGCGGCTCCCCCTGGACTGGGCGTCGGGCGCGAGCGCCCGGCCCGGCACCCGGGACAGCCTCGCCGTCCCGCTGGGCGCCGAGGCCGGCGAGGCGGCCCTCCTGGCGGCGCTGGCCACGGCGCTGGCCCGCCGGACGGGCGGTGACGCCCCGCACCTGACGCTGCGTCGGCCCGGCCCGGCCGACGGCGACCTGACGAGGAAGGACACTGCCACCACCGTACAGCCGGACGGCGGAGGTTCGGTGAGCGTGGCCGAGGAGGTCCTCGCCGCCGCGCGCTGGTCGTCGGGGCCGGTCCCGGCGCACGACGTGGAACTGCGGCTGCCCGCTCCCCCGGCCACCGCCGACCGGCTGGAGGCGGCGGGGCTGCGGCTGCTGCTGCGGACGGCGCCCGCGTCGGCCGTGCTGTCCTTCGACCTCGACACCCATACCCAGGAAGCCACGCTGACCTGCGACTTCGCCGCCGATGTCGTGGCGCGCGAGGCGGTGGAGGCGCTGCTCGCGGAGGTGGCCGGGTACGTCTCCGGGGAGACAGGGCCGGCCGTCGCCCCGTGCGTGAGCGAGGTGGCGGCCGATGCCACGATCCACGGCCTGGTCGCCGCGCGGGCCGAGGAGCGGCCGGACGCCGTCGCCGTGACAGCACCCGACGGCAAGCTGACGTATCGTCAACTCGACTGCTGGGCCGACACGATCGGTCATGCGCTGCGCTCGCGCGGCATCGGCCCGGGGGACCGGGTCGGTGTGTGCCTGCGGCGTGGCGCGGAGCTGGTGGCCGCGCTGCTCGGCGTGCTCAAGTCCGGTGCGGCGTATGTGCCGTTGGACCCGGCATACCCCGAGGACCGGCTGCGCTACCTCGCCCAGGACGCGGGGCTGTCGCTGGTGCTGGCCCATGAGCCCCGCGCGGCCTTCGACGGGTGCCCGCACCTGGTGCCGCCGCCGGTGGCCGAGGACGTGCCGGCCGTGGGCAAGGACGCCGTGCCCGCGGACCCCGCGTATGTCATCTACACCTCGGGCTCGACCGGCCGGCCCAAGGGTGTGGTGGTCGAGCACCGCAACTTCGCCGCGCTGCTGGCGGGGACGCGCGAGGAGTTCGGGTTCGGCGGGGGTGACGTGTGGACGTTCTTCCACTCGTTCGCGTTCGACTTCTCGGTGTGGGAGATCTGGGGCTGTCTGGCGACGGGCGGCCGGCTGGTCGTCGTACCGGAGGACGTGACCCGGGTGCCGGAGGAGTTCCGGGAGCTGCTGCACGCCCAGCGCGTCACCGTCCTCAACCAGACCCCGTCGGCGTTCGTGCAGTTGCTGTCCACCGAGACGGCCGGGGCGTCGCCGCTCGACGTACGGCTGCTGGTGTTCGGCGGTGAGCCGCTGGACT
Organism: Streptomyces sp. NPDC096205; assembly: GCF_044763135.1. Lineage (NCBI taxonomy): Bacteria > Bacillati > Actinomycetota > Actinomycetes > Kitasatosporales > Streptomycetaceae > Streptomyces > Streptomyces sp. NPDC096205. The sequence goes on from NZ_JBIWFS010000004.1 coordinate 307,142, forward strand.
CGCGCACCCTGCTGCCCTGGTTCGACGCGCACCCGGAGGACCGGTGCCGCGTGGTCAACATGTACGGCATCACCGAGACGACCGTGCACTGCACCTGGACCGACCTCACCCGGCGCGACGCGCTCGCGGGCAGCCGGTCCATCGGCACCGCGCTGCCCGGCTGGACGCTCCACGTCCTCGATCCGTACGGCCGTCCGCTGCCGGCCGGTGTGCCCGGTGAGATCCATGTCGGCGGTGCGGGAGTGGCCCGCTGCTACCACGGCAGGCCCGGGCTGACCGCGCAGCGGTTCCGGCCGGACCATCTGTCCGGGGTCCCCGGGGCCCGGCTGTACCGCAGCGGCGACCGCGGGCGGCTGCGCCACGACGGCCAACTCGAGCATCTGGGGCGGCTCGACGGGCAGGTGAAGGTGCGCGGGTACCGCATCGAGCTCGACGAGATCAGGAACCGTCTGCTCGAAGCGGCCGAGGTGCGTGCGGCGGCCGTCGTGCTGCGCCGCCGCGGCGAGGCCGGCGACGCGCACCTGGACGCGTACGTGGTGGGCCCGGCGGCCGACCCGGCCACGGTGCGCGAGCACCTGGAGCGGACCCTGCCCGCCTACATGGTGCCCAGCACGCTCACGGTCCTGGACCGGCTGCCCGTGACCGGGAACGGGAAGCTGGACACGGCGCGTCTGCCGGAGCCCGGCCGGGCTCCGGAACCGCCCCCCGCCGCACCGGCACCCGAGACGCCCGAACTCGCCTCGCGGATTGCCGGGGCCTGGCACGAGGTGCTGGGCACCCCGGTCGCCCCGGACGACAACTTCTTCCTGATCGGCGGCAATTCACTGCTGGCCATCCGCGTGATGGTCCGGCTGCGGGAGCAGGGCATCACGGACGCGCCCGTCCGGATGCTCTACCGCCACCCCACCGTCCGGCGACTGGCCGAGGCCCTGACCGCGCCCTGACCGCCTTACACCCACCACAGCACACCGGAGGAAACGAACCATGAGCGACAACGGCCCCGAGCGCTGGACCGTCCTGATCAACGCCGAGGAGCAGTACGGCCTGTTCCCGGCCGAGCTGCCCACCCCGGCCGGCTGGCGGCCCGCTGACTTCACCGGCACCGAGGAGGAGTGCGTCCGCTACGTCGACGAGCACTGGACCGACATGCGTCCGCTGAGCCTGCGCCAGGCTCTGGACGGCTCGGCGGCGTAACGACCATGGAGACGATGAAACTGCCCAACGGCCTGACGGTGTCTCATGTCAGCACGGGCGAGACGGCGTTGCTCTACCGGGACATCTTCGCCGAGCGCTGCTACATGCAGCACGGCATCACGCTGACCCCCGGCTCCACCGTGTTCGACGTCGGCGCGAACATCGGGATGTCGACGCTGTTCTTCCACACCGAGTGCGCAGGCCTCACCTTCCACGCCTTCGAGCCGGCACCGGACCCGTACGCGGCGCTGAGCGCCAACATCGCGGCGCACGGGATCGACGCCACGGCCACTCGGTGCGCGCTGTCCGACCACGCGGGCACCGGCCGGCTGACGTACTACCCCGACTCCACGGTGATGTCCGGCTTCCACGCCGACGCGCAGTCGGAGGCGGCGCTCACCCGGACCTTCCTGGTGCGCAGCGGCTTCGACGAGGAGGACGTCGAGGACATGCTGGCGGGCCGGCACGACACCGTGGAGATCGAGGTGCCGGTGCGGACGCTGTCCGACGTCATCGCCGAGCGCGGCGTCACCTCCATCGACCTGCTCAAGGTCGACGTGGAGAAGAGCGAACTGGAGGTCCTGCGGGGCCTGTCGGAGGCCGACTGGCCGAAGGTGCGCCAGGTCGTCGCCGAGGTCCACGACCTCGACGGCACCCTGAAGGCGTTCGTGTCGCTCCTCGACGAGCACGGCTTCGACGTGGCGGTGGAGCAGGACGCGCTGCTGGCGGACACGGAGATCTACGAGGTCTTCGCCGTACGGAAGGCGGGCTGAGGCGTGGTCGACACGATCGGCTTCGCGGCGGCCGACCCCGCCACGATCGATGTGGCGGACCCGGCGCTCTACGAGTCCGGGGACCCGGTGGCCCTGTGGGCGCACCTGAGGGCCACCTCTCCCGTCCACTGGAACAACCACCCGCCGGGGCCCGGCTTCTGGGCCGTCATGGCGTACCAGCCGGCGCTGCAGGTGTACCGGAACACCGACGCGTTCACCTCCGAGCTGGGGATGCGCGTCGACTCCGACCCGGCCGCGGTGGAGGCGGCGGCCGGGAAGATGCTCATCGTCACCGACCCGCCGACGCATCCCCGGCTGCGCCAGCTGATGAACTCGGCCTTCCTGCCGAGGGTCGTCGCCACGCTGGAGGCGTCCATGCGCAGGGTGATCGAGCCGCTGGTGGAGGAGGCGCTGCGCAGGGACGTGGTCGACTTCGTCAGCGAGATCGCCGCGGTGCTGCCTGCGGCGATCATCTGCGACATCATGGAGATCCCGCAGTCCGAGCGGGCCATGATGATCGACCTGACCAGCAAGGCGTTCGGCGCCTCGGTCGGTGGCGAGGCCAAGTGCCCGATGAGCACCATGGAGAAGACCGAGGCGCACGCCGAGATCTTCCTCTACTACACGGAGCTGGTGGAGGAGCGGCGGCGCAATCCCGGCGCCGATGTGGTCAGCGCGCTCATCCAGGGTGACCTGGACGGACGCCGGCTCACCGACGAGGAGGTCCTGCTCAACTGCGACGGGCTGCTCACCGGCGCCAACGAGACCACCCGGCACGCCTCCGCCGCCGGGCTGCTCGCGCTGATGGAGAACCCGGGCGAGTGGCAGCGGCTGCGCGGTGGGGAGGTGGACATCGAGGCCGCGGTCGACGAAGTGCTGCGGTACACCAGTCCCGCCCTGCATGTCACCCGGGTCGCCAAGAAGGACGTCCAGGTCGGCGACCAGCTGGTCCGCGCCGGGGAGACCGTCGCCCTGTGGAACTCCTCGATCAACCGCGACGAGACGGTGTTCCCCGACCCGGACCGCTTCGACCTCGGCCGCACTCCGAACCGTCACCTCACCTTCGGCATCGGCCCCCACTTCTGCATCGGCGCTCCGCTGGCCAAGGCGGAACTGAAGGTGCTGCTCCAGGTGCTGGCCGAGAAGGTGACCCACATGGAACTGGCCGGGCCGGTCGAGCGACTGCGCTCCAACTTCATGTGGGGCATCGAGCGCCTGCCGGTCACCCTGCGCTGATCACCGCAACGCCCGCACGGGGCCTCGGGAACACACCCACGGGGCCCCGGCCGCGGTCGTCGCTCAGGGGGTGTAGACGGTGGGGCGCGGTGCGGTGGGCATGCCGGAGCCGATGAAGAAGCTCGGGTGCGGTGGCTGGTTGTACGCGGTGTTCTGCCAGGCCAGCGCGGTGCGGTACTGGGTGTCGTGGAGGAGGGTCGTGATCCTGGTGCCGGTCTGGCTCGGGGTCGAGTAGATGCGCAGGGCACGGTTGTCGCTGGTGCGCCAGATCACCTCCTCGCGCCAGTCGCCGAGGAGGTCACCGGACAGGGCCGGGGTGGACTTGGTGCCGTTGTTGGAGGAGACGCCCGACCCGGTCAGCAGGCGGGTGTCGCCGGAGGTGCCGTACTTGTCGATGCGGGTGCCGTCGAGGAGTTCGCGGACGGTGTCGCCGTCCCACCAGGACAGGAAGTTGATGCTGGACGGCTCGCGGCCGAGGGAGGCGCCGGTCGCGGAGCGCAGGGTGGTGTCGGAGGCCGACCACGCCTCGGCGCCGGGGCTGCCGGCGTAGATGTCGCCGGAGACACCGCGGCCGTTGTCGGAGCCGGAGGCGGTCTGCCACAGGATCTGGCCGGTGCGCGCGTCGGCCATCCAGGAGCCGGGCTTGCTGGAGTCCTCGGAGACCTTGAAGTACTCCAGGCCCGCTCGGGAGGGGTTGAGGTCGCCGAGGTGGGCGGCGTCGCCGTGGCCGAGTTTCGTGGTCCAGAGTCCGGCGCCGTTGTCGTCCACGGTCATCGCGCCGTAGACGATCTCGTCCCGGCCGTCGGCGTCGACGTCCGCGACCGACAGGGCGTGATTGCCCTGGCCGTCGTAGCCCTTGCCCGCGTTGGTGGAGGAGGTGGTGTCGAAGGTCCAGCGGCGGGTGAACTGGCCGTTCCGCCAGTCCCAGGCGGCGATCACCGTACGGGTGTAGTAGCCGCGCGCCATGATCAGGGAGGGGCGGGCGCCGTCCAGGTAGGCCGTGCCGGCGAGGAAGCGGTCGACGCGGTTGCCGTAGGAGTCGCCCCAGGAGGAGACCGTGCCGCGGGCGGGGACGTAGTCGACCGTCTGCATGGCCCGGCCGGTCTGCCCGTTGAACATCGTCAGGTACTCGGGGCCGGACAGGATGTAGCCGGACGAATTGCGGTAGTCGGCCGAGGAGTTGCCGATCACCGTGCCCGCGCCGTCCCGGGTGCCGTCGGCCGTCTTCATGGCGACCTCGGCCTTGCCGTCGCCGTCGTAGTCGTACACCTGGAACTGCGTGTAGTGCGCGCCGGAGCGGATGTTGCGGCCCAGGTCGACGCGCCACAGCCGGGTGCCGTCCAGCTTGATGCCGTCGACGATCGTGTTGCCGGTGTAGCCGGACTGGGAGTTGTCCTTGGCGTTGGTCGGCTGCCACTTCAGGACCAGGTCGAGCCGGCCGTCGCCGTCGAGGTCGCCGACGCTCGCGTCGTTGGCCTCGTAGGTGTACGCGACTCCGTCCGGGGTGGTGCCGCCGGCCGGCGGTGAGATCGGCACGTCCAGATAGCCGGCCCTGAACTGCAGCGCATGCTCGGAGGCCGGCTGCTCGGTGCCGCCCACGACCGCTCGTACGGTGTAGTCGGCCGAGTCCGGGGCGCCGGAGTCGAAGTAGTTCGTCGAGGCGGTGATCGGCGAGGAGTTGAGCCTGATGGAGCCCCGGTAGACGTTGAACGCCACGTCGTTCGGGTCGGTGGCCAGCCAGCGCCAGGACACCAGGTTGCCGCTGCTGGTGTGGACGCTGGTCAGTCCCCGGTCGAGGCGTTCCACCTGCCGGGCGGTCGCGGCGTGCGCGGTCTGCGGCAGTCCGACGAGCGTGGAGGCGGCCACCGCGGCGGCGGCCGTGATGCCGCCGATGAGTCGGCGTCTCACCTTCCGGGGGTGTGCTGTGGGGCGTGCGTAGGTCACGACGACCTCCGATGCGAGGGGGGTGTGCGGGTGCGGGTGCGCTCGGGGGAGAATGTGGGACCGCTCCCACGGCGTGTGAGGGTAGAGAGGCGCTGACGCGTCGTCAAGGATTCTGTCGGAGTTCGGTGTTCGGCAATGTTTGGATCCGTTACTTTGTTGGCTCCGACTGATTGACAGCCTGACGATGGACCCTCTTATCTGGGAAGCGCCTGGGAACGTTCACAACGCTCCGCCAAGGAGGTTCACCTTGCTGTCGGACGAACACACCCGATCTCGAACTCGCTCATGAATCGCCTCAGTTGTCGCCGTTGTCCTGGGCTTGCCCAGTGCGGGACCGGGTGGACCCCAACCGGCTGTCGGTGGTGGGCCGTTCGATGGGCGACGGTGGAGCGCTCGCCGCGGCCGAGCGGCGCCCGACACTCAAGGCGGCCGTCGGCCATCAACGGCGTCGGGGTGGACCTGCCCGCGGAGATGCGCGCGGTCGGCGCGGCGCAGCGGGTGCCGGTCGTCGATCTGACCGCGAGGAGCAGGGCGCTGGTCGAGTCCCGCGGCCCGACCGCGTCCGCCGCGCTCCACCTCCGCTCCTCCGTCGACGGCGTCACGGACAACACCCACTTCTCGCAGTACGGCGCGACCCGGATGGCCGGGCTGGTGCTCCAGAGCATCCGCGAGCAGGGCCTGCCGCTCGCCTCCTCCCTGCGCTGACCGGCGCCCGTTCCCAGGAGACACGACGATGAAGAAGCTCCGGATCCTCCTGACCACCGCCCTGGCGCTCGCCCTGTCGAGCCTGGGCGTACAGGCCGCCTCGGCGGCCGACAGCACCGCGGCGCACTGCGCGGACGCCTCGCGCCCCGCGGCACCGGCCGGCAGGGGGGCGGCGGTGGCCGAGCCGGTCACCGTCTGGCTGGCCGGTGACTCCACCATGGCCAACCCGAGCGCGGCGTGCCCGGTCGGCTGGGGCAGCCAGTTCGGCGCCCTGTTCACCAGTGACGTCACCGTCCGGAATCTCGCCGTGGGCGGCCGCAGCATCCAGACGTGGCTGTACGAGTCGGCCGTGAGCGGCACGATGGGTTCCGACGGCGAGTGCGTGCTGACCTCCACCGCCTACTCGTCGCGCTGGCAGGCGATGCTGAACTCCACCACCGGCATGAAAGCCGGCGACTATCTGTTCATCCAGTTCGGCATCAACGACTCCTCCCCGACCTGCCCCCGGCACGTCGGCACGGCCCGCTACCAGCAGCTGATGACCATGATGGCGAGGGCCGCCCTGGCCCGGGGCGCCCACCCGGTGCTCCTGACCCCGGTCGCCGCCCTCACGTGTTCCGGCTCCATCGCCACCAAGAACCGCGGCTTCGTCAGCGAGACCTACGCCTCCGGTACCGCCACCGGGTCACCGGTCATCGACCTGCAGACCCTGAGCGTGTCCCTCTACAACAGCCTTCGCTTCTGCCCCCACACCGGCGACTGGGGCTCGGGCCCCGTCGGCGCCTTCTTCTGCAACGACCGCACCCACTTCGAGACCTACGGCGCCCAGCGCGTCGCAGGCCTCGTCGCAGGAGACGTACGCAGGCAGAACCTCGCGCTCGCCCCGTATCTCAAGTAGGGGGTCTCAGCCCGCCTGGGAGGAACTGCGGCGCGGGAGCTTCCAGTCGGGGCGCGGGAAGTGGCAGGTGTAGCCGTTCGGGTAACGCTCCAGGTAGTCCTGGTGCTCCGGCTCGGCCTCCCAGAAGTCACCGACCGGCTCGACCTCGGTGACCACCTTGCCGGGCCACAGGCCGCTCGCCTCGACGTCGGCGATGGTGTCCAGGGCGACGCGGTGCTGCTCCTCGTCGGCGTAATAGATGGCGGAACGGTAGCTGCGGCCGATGTCGTTGCCCTGGCGGTCCCGGGTGGTGGGGTCGTGGATCTGGAAGAAGAACTCCAGCACGTCGCGGTAGCTCGTCACGGCGGGGTCGAAGAGGATCTCGATCGCCTCGGCGTGGTCGCCGTGGTCACGGTAGGTGGCGTTCGGCGTGTCCCCGCCGCTGTAGCCGACGCGGGTGGACAGCACGCCCGGCTGCTTGCGGATCAGGTCCTGCATCCCCCAGAAACAACCGCCGGCCAGCACGGCTCGTTCGGTCTGCGACGTCATCGGTTGCTCCCTCACATTCGAGCCGCTGTTCCGTGGGCGCGCCTGTCCAGGCCGTACGGTTCCCGGCTCCCCCAGCTAGTGCAGATCTCCCAGCTTACGACGGCCGCCGCGAACCCGAGCGGCCCGGCGGCGCCACCTCGCAGGAGCGGGTGGCACCGCCGGGCCCTCACGGCCGTTCCGGGCCGGCGGGGTGACCTGGAGCGGTTACTCGGTCACCTTCAGCAGCTTGTTCGGGGTCCCGCTGCTCGGGTTGGTGATCTTGTCGCTGGTGGCCCCGCCGACGAGCGCGGCGGCGACGTCCGCAGGGGCGGCGTCGGGGTGCCCGGCCAGGTAGACGGCTGCCGCTCCGGTCACGTGGGGCGTGGCCATGGAGGTGCCGGAGATCGTCTTGGTCCCCTCGTCGCTGTCGTTCCAGGCGGAGGTGATGTCCGAGCCCGGCGCGTACAGGTCGACGATCTGGCCGAAGTTGGAGAAGTCCGACTGGGCGTCGTCCTTGGTGCTGGAGGCGACCGTGATGGCCTCGGGGACCCGGGCGGGCGAGCCCTGCCCCGCGTCGGACGACTCGTTGCCGGCGGCGACCGCGAAGGTGACGCCCGCCGCGATGGCCTTCTGCACCGCCGCGTCGAGCGCCGGGTCGGCGCCCCCGCCGAGGCTCATGTTGGCCACCGACGGCCCCTGGTGGTGGCTGGTGACCCAGTCGATGCCCGCGACGACCTGCTCGGTGGTGCCCGAGCCGTTGTCGTCGAGCACGCGGACCGCGACGATCTTGGCCTTCTTGGCCACACCGTAGGACGCGCCGGCGATGGTGCCCGCCACATGGGTGCCGTGGCCATTGCCGTCGTCGGCGGTCTCGTCGTTGTCGACGGCGTCGAAGCCGTGGGACGCGCGGCCCTCGAAGTCCTTGTGGGTGATGCGTACGCCGGTGTCGATGACGTATGCGGTCACGCCTTCCCCGGCCTTGTCCGGGTAGGTGTACTTGCTGTCGCCGGCGGTGTCCGCCTGGTCGAGGCGGTCCAGGCCCCAGGACGGCGGGTTGTCCTGGGTGGCGGTGATGTGGAACTTCTTGTTCTGGACCACGGTGGACACCGCGGGGTCGGCGGCGAGGCGCTTGGCCTCCGTCGCGGTGAGGCTGCCCGCGGAGAAGCCGTTGACCGCCGAGCCGTAGGTACGGCTGAGCTTGCCGCCGTACTCCGCGGCCAGCTCTCGCTTCTCGGCCGCGGAGGTCTTCTCGTCCAGCAGGACGACAAAGCTGCCGGGCACCGCGCCTTCGGCGTTCAGGCCGTAGACCGTGCCCTGCGCGGGCTGCTCCGCCTGAGCGGCGGGGGAGACGAACAGCGCCGTGCCGGCGACTGTCGCGACGGCCGCGATCGCGGTGACGACCTTGGCCTTGCCCATGCGTATGTGATGCGCCGTCAAGAGGGGTCTCCTCGTGAAGTGGGGGGTTGACGTGGGGGGTTTGCGTTCGAACGGCAGCGCTGCGCGTGCCCTGGAGCCTGCCGACTTGTCGCGAGCAGATCAATCCCCTGACGTGCGTCAGCCTTTGGCGGGCGGGGTGATCTCCACAGGATTCCCGCAAAGGTGAAGCAACCCGACTGCAAACCCCCAGCACCTCACGGTGGTTGAATCGCCAAGAAACGCACTCGAATGATCCGTGCGGATTTCTTCACCGTCCGCACACGCCGGCGCGCCCTTCCCCCCTCACGGCAGGATCGAGTCCACGTAGCCGCCGTCCACGCGTACGGCGCCGCCGGTGGTGGCGGACGCGTACGGCGAGGTGAGGTGGACGAAACAGCGGGCACCGCCGGCCCGCCCCGCAGGACCCGCCGCCCCGTCGGACCCCGGGCTCGCCGGCCGGGCCTCGTCCTGCTCGGCCTCGTCGTTTCGTGCCGGTGGCTTCCCCGAGGAACCCGCCGCGGCGCCGAAGCGGACCCGCGTCACCCGCAGGGGTGCCGACCTCGGCGTAGGGGCGTAGCGTCCCCGTAGGGGAAGTCGGGCGTGGGTGTACGAGTGGCCCGGGGCGGGTCGCTGCCGTGTCTGTCCGGAGCCTTCCCGAACAGTGCGGGAGGTGCGCCGTGGCGGGAGCCGGTGAGACGGCGGCGTACGCGGACGGCCTGGACGCCGCGTTCGTGGAGACCGTGCGCGCGACAGGGGCGTCGGTCGGCGCCCTGTACCTGCTGACGCCGGACGGGCAGCAGCTGTTCCTGGACGTGCTGTGCGGGGCGCCGGCGGAGCTGGCGGCGCCCTGGAGGACGGTTCCGATGACCGCCCCCGCGCCGGTGGCCGAGGCCGTGCGGGAGGACCGCATGGTGTGGGTCGGCAGCCGGCAGGAGATGGCCCGCCTCTATCCGCGCACCGCGATGGCCCTGCCGTACCCGCTGGCGCTGGCCGCCGCGCCGGTCGCGGGCGTCCGTCGATGGGGCGCCCTGATGCTGATGTGGCCGGCCACCCGGCCGGGGTACATGACCAGGCGCGAGCGCGGGCACATCAGGGCGAGCTGCGGACGGCTCGCCCGGGTGCTGGAGGACGCCCTGCACAGCGGCCCGCCGCCGGCGCCCGCCGACGGGCCCCGGGTGGTCTCCGCCGGCTCGTGGCGCTGGTCGACGGACCCGGCACACAGCGCCGCGGACTTCGTCGAGCGGCTGCCCGGCGGCAGCTGCGCGCTGGACCTGGAGGGCCGTTTCACCCTGCTCAGCCGAGGCGCCTGCGAGCTGCTCGGGCGGGAGGCCGATCAGCTGCTGGGCACCCGGCCGTGGCACTCCCTGCGCTGGCTGGACGACCCGTCGTACGAGGACCGCTACCGCGCGGCGGTGCTCTCCCGTGAGCCCGTGGCGTTCACCGCGTGCCGCCCTCCGGACCGCTGGCTGGACTTCCACCTCTATCCCGACGCGAGCGGCATCAGCGTACGGATCATCCCGAGCGGTGAACCGCCGCCGCCTTCTCCGGCGCCCCACCGGCCCCAGGACTCGGTCACCCCGACGCGCGCGGGCCGGCTCTACCAGCTGACGCACCTGGCCGCCGGGCTGACGGAGGTCGTCGGCGTCCAGGACGTGATCGATCTGATCGCCCACCAGATCGTGCCCGCCTTCGGCGCCCAGGGCCTGGTGCTGTCCTCCGCCGAGGCCGGGCGGCTGCGCATCACCGGGCACCGCGGCTACTCCCCCGAGACCATCGAGCGCCTCGACGGCCTGCCCCTGAACACCGCCTTCACCCCGGCCGGCCAGGTGCTCCGCACCGGCGCACCCGCGTTCTTCGCCGATCCGGAGGAGCTGCGACGCGGTTACCCCGAGGCGCCGCAGATCAGCGGCAAGCAGGCCTGGGCCTTCCTGCCGTTGATCGTCTCCGGCCGGCCCGTCGGCTGCTGCATCCTGTCCTACGACCGGCCGCACGACTTCCCGGCCGAGGAACGCGCCGTCCTGACCTCGCTGGCCGGGCTCGTCGCCCAGGCCCTCGACCGGGCCCGCCTCTACGACGCCAAGCACGACCTCGCGCACAGCCTCCAGCAGGCGCTGCTGCCGCGGACGCTGCCCCAGGTCACCGGCCTGCGGGTGGCGGCCCGCTATCTGCCGGCCACGCGAGGCATGGACATCGGCGGGGACTTCTACGACCTCATCCCCCTCGGCGCCGGAGCCGTCGCGGCCGTCATCGGCGACGTCCAGGGACATGACGCGGCGGCTGCCGCTCTCATGGGGCAGGTGCGGACGGCCGTCCACGCCCACTCCGCCGTCGGTGCGACCCCGGACCAGGTGCTGTCCGGCACCAATCGCCTCCTCATCGACCTGGACGCCGAACTGTTCACCAGCTGCCTCTACGTCCGCCTCGACCTGGCCGGGCGCCGGGTGTCCCTGGCCAGCGCCGGTCATCCGCCCCCGATCGTGCGCCGCCCCGGGCACGGCGCCCGGCCGGTCGACGTGCCGCCCGGTCCCCTGCTGGGCATCGACCCCGATGCCGTCTTCCCGCTGACGGACATCCCGTTCACGCCCGGGTTCATGCTCGCCCTCTACACCGACGGTCTCGTCGAGACACCTGGTGCCGATATCGACGACTCCATCGCCGAGCTCGCCCACCACCTCGCCGAGGCCGACGACCGGGACCTGGACCGCCTCATCGACACCCTGGTGGACAAGGCGGGCACCCACTGGCAGCGCACCGACGACGTCGCGCTGCTCGTCCTGCACCATATGGGCGGGCCTGGGTAGCCTCCGGCGGCGGGCCCGGTCGGCCGAGGGGGGCCGGTCGGTGCCGTGGGTGCGGATCCTGTCCAGATGGCGCAGGCGCTGTCCTCGGCCGCCGCGCGCACCGCGAGTCCGCGCACGGTCGATGTCTTCACTCGTGCGAGACCAGCGCGACCGGGCACCTCACGTGATGGATCAGCGTATGCGCGACCGCCCCGGTGGTGGGCCGTCCGGCCACCGTGCGGTGGCGGCGGATGCCGGCCACGAGCAGGCCCGCTCCGCCCGTCGCGCGGACGAGGGCGTGGGCCGGGCGGCCCTCGTGCAGGTCCTCGCGGACGTCGACGGCCGGATACTTCACCCGCCAGGGTTCCAGCAGCCGGGCCAGCTCGTCCTCCGCGGCGCCTCGCAGGCGGGCGCGCTCCCCGGCGGCCGGGCGGCTGTGCGGGAACGGCACGTGCCAGGCGTGCACCGCGCGCAGCGGCGCCCCGCGCACCTCGGCGGCCCGGAAGGCGAAGTCCAGGACGTCGTCGTACGTCCCGTCGATGTCGACGGCGACCGTGACGTCACGGAAGGGCGTGTCGACCGAGGGTCGTCCGTCGGCGTCGGGAAGGTGCTCGGTCTCGGCGCTCTCACCGGCCGGTACCAGGACGATCGGCCGTTCCGTGCGGGCCGCGGTGGCCAGCGCGACCGTTCCGGAGACGAATCCGCCGAGCCCGCTGCTCCCCTGCCCGCCGATCACCAGAAGGTCGGCGTTCTCGGCCTCGGCGAGCAGGGCGGGCACGGGCGGCCTGCCCACCTGCTCGGCCGAGACGGCCAGCGGCGGGTACCGCCGGCTCAGCCGGTCGAGCGCGCTGCGCAGCACTTGGCGGGCGTGCTGCTGCACGGCCCTGAGCTCAGGCGAGGAGTCGGGGGCCGCGTCGCCGCCCGGCAGGCCCGCCTCCCAGGCGTGGACCAGCCGCAGCGGAAGACCTCGGCGCAGGGCTTCCCGGGCCGCCCAGTCCACCGCGGCCACGCTGTCGCGCGAACCGTCCACACCGGCCACGACCGACCTGATCATGACCCTCACCTCCCAGGTCATCGTCGGGTCCACGCCCTGCTCCCAGAGTGCCCCGTCGACGCCGACCCAAGAGGGGCCGACCGGCCCCGGCCGAGGGCCGTACAGCCTCCCTCCTCCGAGGCATGGTGGCCGCACGCATAGCTGGCCCCAGAACTATGGTGCCCCACCACATACGCCTCTGACCTGCGTCTTCCTACGGTGTGCCAGCACGCACCCGTCCCCACCGCACACGAGGAAGTGGCGCACATGGCCTCCGCAGCATCCGCTCCCCCATCCCCGAACAGCCTCAAGCGCATCGTCGCCGCCAGCCTCATCGGCACGACCATCGAGTGGTACGACAACTCATCCGACCAGAGCTACGGCCTGCTGTTTTCCCGTCATTGACCCTCGAAAGTCAGCACCGAACCAGCACCAGGAAGTCTCGTGCTGGGTGGGAATCGAGAGTGTGCCTGCTGAGACCGACCGCAGCCCATGACGCCAGGCGCCGAAAACGGTCACTCACCGTAGTGGCCTCGGGGGCAATCGCCGTCTAGTCCTGCTCGATGCCCCGCTCAGGGGATGCGGGCCGCACTTTGTCACGACGGCATTGACGCGGTTCTCCCCAATGCCGCAGCGCGATGGCTTGGTGACCGAACAGGACGGCGTCTCGGCCGGCATCGGCGTCGAAGGCCCCGCGCGCGAGGCTACGGAACTCGGTCCAGTCGATCTGCACGCTCGGGTCGAGGGTGATTCGGCTGCTGTCTGTGTGGACGAAGCGGTCTCGTCCCCGCGACTTTCGGTCGGGTTCAAGGGCCCCTCTTAGCCCTCGCGGCCGCCCTTTGTTACGCGTCAAGGCAACGCCCCGCCGACCTGTGTCAGCGGGGCGTCGCTGTGGGCTGCGTTCGGTCAGGGACACTAGCGGCTGGAAAGGAATGTCCGTCTTCCTGCTCGGCTCCCTGGCTCGCTCAGCTTGGGTGAGCGGTTCTTTGCCTGTGCTTCCTTTCTGTAGTTTGTGCCGTTGAGGGGCGCGTGCCACGTCAGCTGGTCATACTGCTCATCTTCCAGACGGTCATGGACTTGACGGTGCTTCCGTCGCCGAAGAGGCGCAGGCCGAGGGAGTCCTGGCGGAACGGATAGGCACGGGTGGTGATCGACTTGTGGGAGTTGGCGTATGCCTCGATCACCGAGCGGTCGACGAAGACGTCTAGCGTCAGGGTGCCGTTGGAGAGTGTCAGTGGGCCCTTGTGGATGCCGAGGTTGGGCTCGGCGCTCGAGTTGTTCCCGGACCTGGTTCGGTCGACTCCCAGTTGCGCGCCGGCTGCGTCGTAGAACAGGCGTGTGCGCTCTTCGTCTCCTGGGCTGCGCAGGACGTCGAGGCCGAAGGTGCTGGCACCGCCGCGTTCGAGTGTCAGCTTGATGTGGAGCATGTCGCCCTTGACGTTCGTCAGGCGCTCGTTCGCGGCGGCGACGGACGTAGGGGCCGTGATGTTGACGAGGGGTTCGCCGTCGTGGAGGCGTGCGACTTCTTCGACTGGGCTGAAACCGAGGTCGCCGTCGGGCCGCATGGACAGCTGGATGGGCAGGCCCGCGTTGTGGGCCCATCCGGCGTCGTAGTGGGCACGTTCGGTGCGGCGGTCCTGGGCGATGCTGAAGACCAGGGAGCGTCCCTTGTCGTCCACCGTTCCGCTGGGGCCGGTGAAGTGGTCGCCGTAGTCCATCAGCTTCGGCTCTGTGGTGTCGGGTGTCCAGCGTCGGGCCTGGCCGTCCCAGGTCCCGACCCAGTAGTAGACGTACTTGCTGCTGTACTCGCCGGGGCCGGCGGGGAAGGCGGGGTTGACGAGCAGGGCCCGGCGCTCGCGGCCCTGAGCGTCCTTGCCGATCGGCAGGAAGGTGGGCAGCTCCCAGACCTGGCCGGTCTTGGGGTAGGCCGCCACGTCACCGACCATCAGCGGTCCGGAGTACGTCCAGTCGGTGAGGTTCTTGGAGGTGTAGAGAAGGGCCGTGCCTCCGATGTCGCGGCCGTCGGTGGCCTGGACGCCGGATCCCATCAACTGGAACCAGGTGTCGCCTTCCTGCCAGACGAACGGGTCGCGGAAGTCTCCGAAGCGGACCTTGCGCCCGGCGCCGACGTCGAGGTCGGCGGTCTGGCTGGTGACGAGGGTGGGATGCATCTTCCACTCGACGAGGTCGCTGTCGCTGGGGTCGACGGGACGGGCCAGGCCGGTGGCCTGGTTGGGGCGCTGGGAGTCGTTGCCGGCCGTGAACAACAGGACGGGTACGCCGTTCTCGTCGTAGGCGGCGTCGCCGGACCAGACTCCGTCGGGTGCCACGCTGTCCTCGGTGGGTGCGAGCGCGACGGGCAGGTCGCGCCAGTGCACCAGGTCCTCGCTGACGGCATGTCCCCAGGCGATGTTGTGCCAGTAGGGGCCGTGCGAGTTGTGCTGGTAGAAGAGGTGGTATTTGCCCTTGTACTGGATGGGGGCGTGGGGCTCGTTCATCCAGTGGTTGGGGGCGGTGAAGTGGTAGCCCGGACGGTAGCGGTCACCGTCGTAGCGTGAGCGGTCCATCGCCATCCGCGCCGTGGGCGTGACGCCGCCGGCGAAGGTCTGGACGTCGTTCTGGTGTCCGGCGGCCACCGACGCGGGGGTGAGCGCCCCGGTGTGGATCTTCACCTCGTCGATGAGGCCGTTGAACATGTTCACCGCGAACGTGCCGTTGATGATGGCGGGCTGGTTGTGCCGGCCGATGATCAGCGGGACGTCGGCCTTGGCCAGCCGCGCGCTGGTGGGGATGGAGGTCTGGGCGACCTGCTGGCCGTTGAGGAAAAGCCTGATGGCTCCGTCGGCGGGTGCGAACACCGCGGACAGGTGCGCCCACTTGCCCGCCGTCAGGGCGGCGGTCTTGGGGACAGTCACCTCGTACCACGCGTCGCCCGTGCCGATGCCGAACTGCCACCTTCCGTGTCGGCCGACGCCGAGGGAGAAGCCCCGCTTGGCGCCCTTGTCCTGCTGGTTGACGACCGCGGAGGGCTTGCCGTCATCTCCCCACTCGAAGGCGCGCGGCGCGACCCACGCCTGGACCGTCAGGCCGTCGGTGGGCAGCTGGGTCTGTGCGGCGGCGCGAGAGACCCAGGTGGAGTACCCGTCGAACAGCAGCGCGCCGGAAAGGACTCCGTCCTCCTCGCGCTTGGGCCGCCACAGCGGGTCACTGTCGGGCTTGTACTGTGCATCGTTGAAGACGTAGCTGATGGGGTCGGCGGCCTGGCTGACCTTTTCCCTGGTCGCAGTGCCCTGGCCTTCGGAGAAGTCCCAGTGGGCGGCCAGTCCGACCTGGGACGGGTCGGGCGCCGGGTCGGTGCCGACGCGGACGTCGTCGAGATTGATGTGGCCCCAGCCGCCGGTGGCCTTGTCGACGACGGTGATGCGCAGCTGCTCGCCGAGGTGCGTGCGGGCGTCCCAGGTAACGCGGCGATAGGTCTCGTCGTCGGTGCCGGTGGCCTTGTTCAGGACCGTGCCGTCGAGGGTGGTCAGAGCGACGTAGAGATCGCTGTCGTTACGGCCACCGGAGACAAGGGCACTGACCATGCCGGTGCCGGTCAGGGTGAACGGCTCAGAAGTGACGGTACCGGTGGGCGCGTCACCGCCTGAGGCGAAGCCCCACAGGTGGTACGTCCCCTGCTGGTTGAAGCAACAGCCCCACCCCCAGCCCGGCTTGTCACTGACCGCCCCGGTGAAGGCTGCCCCGGTCGTCGTCCAGCCGCTCAGATTGCCGCTCTCGAAACCCGGATTGGACAGGATCCTCACACTCGGTGCCGGGTCGGTGCCGACGCGGACGTCGTCGAGGTTGATGTGGCCCCAGCCTCCGGTGGCCTTGTCGACGACGGTGATGCGCAGCTGCTCGCCCAGGTGCGTGCGGGCGTCCCAGGTGACGCGGCGATAGGTCTCGTCGTCGGTGCCGGTGGCCTTGTTCAGGACCGTGCCGTCGAGGGTGGTCAGAGCGACGTAGAGATCGCTGTCGTTACGGCCACCGGAGACGAGCGCGCTGACCATGCCGGTGCCGGTCAGGGTGAACGGCTCGGAAGTGACGGTTCCGGTGGGCGCGTCACCGCCTGAGGCGAAGCCCCACAGGTGGTACGTCCCCTGCTGGTTGAAGCAACAGCCCCACCCCCAACCGGGCTTGTTACTGACGGCGTTGTTGAACGCCGTCCCCGTCGTCGTCCAGCCGCTCAGGCTGCCGCTCTCGAAACCCGGATTCGACAGAGTGGTTTCGCCGGCGCGGGCGGTCGCCGTCATCAGCGGTGACATGAGGCCGAGACACAGGGCGAGCGCGAGCAGCGCTCGTACGAGGGTGAGCGGGGGACTTGACGTGCCTCTTGCTGGCGAGCGGGTGCGCATGCATACCTCCGGTGGTGGGTGATGAGGGAACAGGCCAGGTCGTGCGCCGCCTTCGAAGCCGTCGGCGGCACGCGGAAGAGTCCGTGACCAGGCAGACGGATGCCTTGTTGCTGCGCGCAGGCAAGCGCCGACACGATGGCTGCGCGTGCTGCGGCAGGGACAGAGACCCGCAGCGTGCCGTGTCAGGCGGGCGGCCGGAGCCGTTCGAAGTCGCCTGTCTGTGCTGCCTGTTCGGCGCTGGGCGGGTTCGCGCCGGGCACTGAGCAGGTCAGGGCGGCGACGCGGGCGGCGAAGGAGCAGGCGTCGGCGAGGTCGTCGAGTTTCAGCGCGTCGAGCCGGCCGCCGAGATGGCCGAGGGCGGCGAGGCGGTGCAGCAGGCCGGCGGTGAAGGAGTCGCCCGCGCCGACGGTGTCGACGACGTCGACAGCGGGGGCGGGGACGGTGACGCGTCGGCCGTTGAGGGAGGCCAGAGCGCCGTGGCGGCCGCGGGTGATGACGACGAGGGGCGCGCCCAGGGCGTGCCAGATGTCGCAGGCCTGTTCCGGGCCGGCCTCCGGCAGGAGCAGAGCGAGATCGTCTTCGCTGAGGCGGAGGATGTCGGCCAGGGCGCACCAGCGGGGAAGCCGTTCACGATAGGCGGCGGGCGGTACGAGGTGGGGGCGGACGTTGGGGTCGAGGCAGATGGTGAGCTGCTCGCGCACAGCAGCGAGGTGGTCCTCGATCCGGCTGCCGCCTGGCTGATGTATCAGCGCGAGGGAGCCCGTGTGGAGGCAGAGGGTGTCATCGTACGGGGCGGCGGCGAGTTCGTCGGTGCTCCACTGCCAGTCGGCGGCACCGTCGGCGTAGAAGGTGTACGTGGCCTGGCCGCTCTCGTCGAGGCCGGCGATGGCCAGAACGCTGGGCTCGTCGGCGCTGACGCCGGCGGACAGGTCGATGCCGGCGTCCGTGAGGCGGTTGCGGAAGAGGGTTCCGAGGACGTCATGGGAGAGCCTGGCGCGCAGGCGGGTGGGGGTGCCGAGCCGGGCGAGGGCGACTGCGGTGTTCGCTGGGCCGCCGCCGGGCAGGACGCGCAGGTCCAGTTCCTGCGGGCCGGACCGTGCCGGGTCGGCGAAGGCGTCGGCCACGCACTCGCCGAGTACGGTGACGCCGCCGGAGGAGGGGGGTCGAGGCATGGTGGGGGTCTGTCCTTCTGAGAAACGCGTACGGATGAGGGCGTGCCGGGGGGCAACGCGCTGGAGCCTGGGGTGCTGCCGACTGCGGAGGACGCACCGGCGCGGCGCACGGTGGAGTGCCGCCCGCCGGCCGGTCGCGGTGCTGCAGTGACCGGCCGGTCGCGCGGGCTTGAGATCAGCTGACCCGGCGGCGCGGGGGGGGTCGTCCGCCGGGTCGCGGGGTGTCACCGGCGGCGGACGGGGACGTTGACGTCGTCCACGTTGATGTGGCCCCAGCCGCCCGCCGCCCGGTCGACGACCTCGATGTAGATGCGCTCACCGATGTGGGCGGCGAGGTCGAACATGACGCGGCGGTACTGTTCGCCGCCGCGGCCGGTCGCCTTGGCCAGGATCTTGCCGTCGTCGGCGCGGACGACAGCGGCATAGAGCCGGTCGGGGTCGTTTCCGCCGGAGACGAGCAGGTCGATGAGGCCGTCGCCGCCGAGGACCACGGTGGCGGAGCGCAGCACGCCGGTGGCGTCGTCGCCGCCCGCGTCCGGGTTGAAGCCCCACAGGTGGTGGCCGTGCGGATCTTCGTCGGTGTCGGCCTGGTAGAAGGGGCCGCCCCAGCCCCAGTCGGTGCGGGTGGTGACGTTGGCGTCGCTGAAGGTCGTGCCCGAGACCACGGTCCATCCGGTGAGGTCGCCGGTGGCGAAGTCGTGGTTGGGCAGTGCGTCGACGTCCGTCGGGCGGGGCGGGTCATAGGCGGCCGGTGCGACGGGGGTGTCCCAGGCGCCGTTCATCCGCCAGACGTCCAGCTCCACCACCCTCGCGGAGCCTCCCTCCGCCGTCAGGCGCAGGCCGGTGGCGTCCTCTCTGGTGGGGTAGACACGGCTGGTGATGCTGTTGGTCCCGTTCACGTAGGCCTCCAGCATCGAACGGTCGAGCAGGACGCGCAGGCGCAGCCGTCCGTCGTCCAGTTCGACGGTGCCGCCGTGCACGCCCTTGCGTACGTCCGGGTCGAGGCTGGAGCGGTTGCGGTCGATGTAGAAGCGGCGCTCGGCTGTGTCGTAGGACAGCAGCGTCTCCTCGATGCCCTCGGCGCAGGTCCTCACCGCCAGGGTGATGGTCCGCGCGCCGCGCGGCTCGATGACGGCGTGGACGTCCAGCAGGTCGCCGCGGACCTCGGCCAGCTGCCGGTTCGCCTCCTTGACGGAGGTCTGCCGGATCCGGGTGAGCTGCTTGCCGCGCAGTCCGGCGGCCTCGGCGATGGGTTCGACACCGAGGCGGCCGTCACGGAGCAGGGAGAGGCTGACGGGCATGCCTGCGTTGTGGGCCCAGCCGGACTGGGCGTGCTGCTGCTCGGTGCGGCGGTCCTGGGTGATGCTGAAGACGACGGAGCGGCCGTCGGGGGTGACGAGGCCGGACGGGCCGGTGAAGTGCTCGCCGAAGTCGAACTCACGGGGCTCGTCGTGGTCGGGCACGAAGCGGCACTCCCGCTTGTCGAAGGTGCCGATCCAGTAGTAGGTGTGCTTGACGGCGTTGGGGTTGAACCCCTCCCACCAGGGACAGATCAGCAGGATGTGCTTGCCGCTGCGCCTGCCGCCGGGGCCGGGAAGAGGGAGGAGGACGGGCAGTTCCCACACCTCGCCGGGCTCCGGGCGGGTGGCGAGGTCGTTGTGGTGCAGGGGTCCGCGGTACGTCCAGGGGCCTTCGGGCCTGCGGGCGGTGTAGACGAGGGCGGCGCCCCCGTGCTTGCGGGCGACCCGGGTGCCGTCGTAGTCGACGATGCCGCTGCCGACCAGCTGGTACCAGACGCCGTCCTCCTGCCAGACGAACGGGTCGCGGAAGTTCTCCGCCCATGCGGTGCCGGGCCCGGCGGGCAGACCTGCGGGGGCTTCGGTGACCGGCTCGGACTTCATCGTCCAGGTCGGCAGGTCGGTGTCCTTGTCGGCCGGGTAGGACGACACGGCGAGCCCGGTCCGCTGGCGGTAGGGCAGCCGGTCGTCGCCGCCGGTGAAGAACAGGACCGGCCCGCGTTCGCCGTCGACGCAAGCCGAGCCCGACCAGCAGCCGTCCGGTCCGACGGAGCCGGCGGCGGGTGCCAGTGCGATGGGAAGGTCGCGCCAGTGCACCATGTCGGTGCTGACCGCGTGCCCCCAGTGGATCTGGCCCCAGAACGGGCCGAGCGGGTTGTGCTGGTAGAAGATGTGGTACTTGCCCTTGAAGTAGACCGGGGCGTGCGGCTCGTTCATCCAGTGCCAGGGCGGCAGCATGTGGAACTGGGGGCGGTGCCGGTCCCCGTCGAAACGGCTGCGGTGCGGGGTGAGGTCCGGCCGCGGTACCCGATGGCCCGCGAGGGCCGCGATCTGCCCGGCGTGTTCCTGCTGCGCGGTGGCATCGTCCAGGCTGCCGGGGCGGATGACGAGGCTGTCCATCAGCCCCATGTACATGTTGGCGTGGAACTCGCCGCCCAGCAGCGTGGAGCGGTTGTGCCTGCCGATCAGCAGCGCCTCGTCAGGGGCGAGTACGGGGGCCTTGTCCGGGGTGGCGGCGGTGCCGATCAGCCGGCCGTCGCGGTAGAGGCGCAGCTGATGGGCGGCGGGGTCGTAGGTCGCCGCCACGTGCGTCCACCGGTTCTTGGCGGCGGGCTGATCCGGGGCGCCCTGGACCTCGATCAGGCTGTCGGCGAAGCCGAGCTGGAAGACGATCTGCCCGAAGCGGCGCAGGCCGAGCAGGAATCCGCTCCGGGTATCGGGGTTGTGCTGGTTGACCAGGGCCTGAGGCTTGCCGTCGATGCCGTGCTCGTAGGCGTAGGGCGCGATCCACACATCCACGGTGATCCCGCCTGCGGGGTCGAGGTCGCCGGGTCCCTGTGCGGTGACGACGGTCGAGTAGCCGTCGAAGTACAGCGCCCGGCCGCGAACCCCGCGGCGCCGCAGGGGATCGCTGTCCGGCTTGTAGCGGGCGTCGTTGAAGACGTAGCCGATGGGGTCGGCCGTACCGGAGACGGCCTCGAGGGTGACTGCGCCGGCTCGCTCGTCGAAGTCCCAGCGGGCGGTCGGAGGTGCGGGCAGGGCCCGGTTCCGCGCGGCGGCGGGGGCGGAAGCGAACGAGAACGGGACGATCGCGCCGCCCACGGCGGTGGACACGACGCCGAGGGCCGTTCTTCTCCTCATGGCTGACTCCTGGAACGGTGCGGCACGGCTACGCCCGTGCCAAATCGGTTTAACTGCGTGGCTCGGATCGTTCGCCTGCCGTATCCGCTAACGCAAGAGCTAACGCACAGCGAGTTACATTTGCGTTGCCTAAAAACCGAACATATCGAACAAAAAGGACAGACAAGCACCCGTCGGCGGTTTGCAACGCCCAAGGTGTTGACATCGGGCTACCAGCGATTCAATCTCGTCACAACCTTGCTAATCCGATTTAACAACGGAGCTGAGCCACCGATGTCTGAACGCCGCGTAACGATGGCTGACGTTGCCCGTCTAGCGGGTGTCTCGCCGACCACTGCGTCGTTCGCCCTCTCCGGCCGCACCGACATGCGCATCTCCGACGCCTCCCGTGCCCGCGTACTGGAGGCCGCCAAGGAACTGGGCTACCGCCCGAACGTCACGGCACGCAGCCTGCGCACCAAGTCGACCCAGACCATCGGGTTCGTGTCCGACATGATCACCACCACCCCGTTCGCGGGCGACGTGATCCGCGGCGCGCTCGAGGCCGCCCGTGAACGCGATCACCTGCTGTTCATCACGGAAGCCGGCGGAGACCGTGCCGCCGAGTCATCGCTGGTCCACGCGCTGCTCGACCGCCAGGTCGACGCCGTGATCTACGCCGCCATGTTCACCCGCTACATCACTCCGCCCAGGGAGCTCTACGGGCAGCGGGTGGTGCTGCTGAACTGCCTGGCCCCCGGCTTCGACGCGCCCTCGGTCGTCCCCGACGAACTGCAGGCCGGCCGCGACGCGGCCCGCGCCCTGCTCGCTGCCGGCCACACCAAGGGCATCTGGGCGATCGGCGGCCACCTGGCCGTGCCCGCCTCCCCTCAGGGGAACATCGCCGGCAACGAGCGGATGCGCGGCCTGGAAGAGGTCCTGCGAGCGGGCGGTGCCCGCCTGGACGGCGTCATCGAGTGCGACTGGAACACCCAGGACGGCTACCGGGAAGTCTCCGCGCTGCTCGCCGCAGGCCACCGCCCGCGGGCGCTGGTGTGCCTGACCGACCGGGTGTCCCACGGGGCCTACCAGGCGCTGGGCGAGGCGGGGCTGTCCGTGCCCCGGGACGTTTCGGTGGTGTCCTTCGACGACCAGGACATCGCGA
Source organism: Streptomyces sp. NPDC096205 (assembly GCF_044763135.1). Lineage (NCBI taxonomy): Bacteria > Bacillati > Actinomycetota > Actinomycetes > Kitasatosporales > Streptomycetaceae > Streptomyces > Streptomyces sp. NPDC096205. The sequence continues at coordinate 329,496 of NZ_JBIWFS010000004.1, forward strand.
CCGCGCTGCGCCCGGCGCTCACGACCGTGAAGCTGCCGCACTATCAGCTCGGCCGCCTGGCCGTCGAGCTGATCGTGAGCCAGGGACCGCTCGAAGCAGCCGTCCACCGGGTGGCCATGCCTCTGCAGGAGCGTGACTCCATCGGCGCCCCCGCCACGGACTGACGCCGGCCCCCGAAAAACGCTCGTCCCGCCGCCCGGGCGAAGACCCAGGCGACAGGACGGTCACCGAAAGACAGCGACCGACGCAACCGGTCGCCCCGGCGGGTCCGGCAAGACCCGCCTCAGTGAGATGGAGGAAACCCCGTGGTGTGGAAAACAAGGCGCCTCGCTGGTGCGAGTGTAGCCGCTGCAACGGCGGCCGCCCTGGTCGCCGGATGCGCGTCCGGAGACGGCGGAGCCACGTCCGGAGCCAGCGGCGACACACTGACCCTGTGGACGCACAACGCCGGCAACTCGGCCGAGCTCGACGTCGTCAAGAAGATCATCAAGGATTTCAACGCCTCCCAGACCACGTACACGGTCAAGCTCCAGGCATTCCCGCAGAACGACTACAACAGCTCCGTCGTGGCCGCGGCCTCGGCCCGCAAGCTGCCCTGCCTGTTGGATGTCGACGGCCCCAACGTCGCCAACTGGGCATGGGGCGGCTACCTCGCCCCCATAGACGTCTCCGGCAGCGAGGTTCCCCTCACCGACCAGCTGCCCAGCACCGTCGGCCGCTACCAGGACAAGCTGTACGCCTTCGGCTTCTACGACGTCGCCCTGACCCACTTCGCCCGCAAGTCGGTGCTGGAAGAGCACGGCATCCGCATCCCCACCATGGACAAGCCCTGGGCGAAGGCCGAGTTCGACGCGGCCCTGGCCAAGCTGAAGAAGAGCGGGAAGTTCGAGTACCCGCTGGAGATGGGCACCGGCGGCAGCGGTGAATGGTGGTCCTACGCCTACTCCCCGCAGCTGCAGAGCTTCGGCGGCGACCTGATCGACCGCGACGGATACAAGACCGCCTCGGGCACCCTCGACGGCCCCGACGCCGTCGAATGGGCCACCTGGTTCCGGTCCCTGGTCTCCAAGGGGTACATCGCCAAGAAGTCCGGCGCCGACCCCAACAAGGACTTCCTGGCCGGCAAGAGCGCCATCCAGTGGGACGGCAGCTGGAACGCGGCCAAGAACGCCGACAAGCTTGGAGGCGACCTCGCGATCATCCCGCCGGTCGACTTCGGCAACGGACCCAAGATCGGCGGCGCCTCCTGGCAGTGGGCGATGAGCTCCAGCTGCTCCAACAAGGACGGCGCCCAGGCGTGGCTGAAGTTCTCCCGCCAGACGAAGTACTTCGTCGACTACGCCAAGGCCACCGGCACGCTCCCGGCCACCGAGGCCGCGGCCCAGCAGATCGACGGCTACCAGCCGGGCGGGAAGTTCAACGACCTCGTCGAGTTCGCGCGGAAGTTCGCGGTGGTGCGCCCGGTGACCCCGGCCTACCCCTACATCTCCACCGAGTTCGAGAAGGCGGCCCAGGACATCCTGGCCGGCGCCGACCCCAAGGACGCGCTCGGCCAGGCCGCGAAGGACATCGACAACAACCTCAAGACGAACAACAACTACGCCGGATGACCCACCCCGGTCCGGTTCGGGCCTGACCGCGCTTCCCCGCGTGCCCGAACCGGACCGGATCCCCTGGAGCTACCGTGACCACCAAGACCGCAGCCCTCGGCCGGCTGCGTCCGGTAAAGAGAACACGACCGACACGTACCCGTCGCCGTGAGAGCCTCACCGCCCTCGGCATGGCCACACCGGCCATCGTGCTGCTGATCGTCTTCCTCGTCGTACCGGTCGTCCTCGCCTTCGCCCTGGCATTCACCGACGCACGACTCGTCTCGCCCACCCCGGCCCGCTTCGTGGGCCTGCGCAACTTTCAACTGCTCTTCGACGACCCGGTCTTCTACAAGTCCCTGCGCAACACGGCGTACTTCGCCGCCGTCGTCGTCCCGCTGCAGGCCGGCCTCGCCCTCGCGCTGGCGCTGCTGGTCAACGCGAAAGTGCGCGGCGTCAACTTCTTCCGCACCGTCTACTTCCTGCCCGTCGTGACCTCGATGGTCGTCGTCTCCCTGTTGTGGACCTTCCTCTACCGCAAGGACGGCCTCGTCAACCACGTGATTTCGGCCCTCACCTTCGGCCATGTCGAGGGCCCGGACTGGCTCGGCGACCCCCACACCGCCATGCCCGCCATCATCCTGATGTCGGTATGGCAAGGCGTGGGCTTCCACATGATCATCTGGCTGGCCGGGCTGCAGACCATTCCCGCCGAGCTGTACGAGGCCGCCGACCTGGACGGAGCCACCCGCTGGCACCGCTTCTGGCACGTCACCTGGCCCGGCCTGCGCGCCACTCGCAATTTCGTGCTCGTCACCATCACCATCGCGGCGTTCAGCCTCTTCACCCAGATCAGGGTGATGACCCAAGGCGGGCCGCTGGACTCCACCACGACGGTCGTCTACCAGGCGGTGCACGCCGGCTACGACCAGCAGCAGACCGCCTACGCCGCGGCCATCTCCCTGGTCTTCTTCGTGCTCGTCCTGAGCGTGTCCCTCGTCCAGCGCTTCCTGACCCGGGAGAAGGACTGACATGACCTCCTTCCTCAAGAACCTCGGCGGTCACGCCGGACGGGTCGTCCTGACCCTGGTCTTCGCGCTCCCACTCCTCTTCATGCTGGTCTCCTCGTTCAAAACGGACGACCAGATCTTCGACGACCTGGGCTCCTTGCGCTCCTTCCTCCCCGTCGGCGCCCTGTCCCTGGACAACTACACCGACGTCTTCGAGCGCGTCCCCGCGGCACAGTTCCTGCTGAACTCGGTGATCATCTCGTCAGTCACGGTGATCCTCGGCATCGTCATCAACAGCATGGCTGCCTTCGCCCTGTCACGGATGACCTGGCCCGGCCGCAAGGTCGTCCTGACCGCGGTCATCGCCACCCTCATCGTGCCGTTCGAGACCTTCGCCCTGCCGCTGGTGTGGTGGGTCAACCAGCTTCCGCTGCTCCGCGTCAACGGCTTCCACCTGGAGTGGACCACCGGCTGGATGGACACCTACCAGGTGCAGATCGTGCCGTTCGTGGCCAACGCCTTCTCGATCTTCTTCTTCCACCAGTACTTCCAGAGCATCCCCAAGGAGATCGACGAGGCCGCGGTCATGGACGGCGCCGGCTGGTTCACCATCTACCGGCGGATCATCATGCCGCTGTCCGGACCGGCCGTCGCCACCGTAGCCATCCTCACCTTCCTGCCCGCCTGGAACTCCTACCTGTGGCCGCTCATGGTCGTACAGAGCGAGAACCTCCGGCCGGTGATGGTGGGCATCTCCTACTTCTTCCAACTCAACGTCGGCTGGGGCCAGATCATGGCCTACTCCTCCATGATCACCGTGCCGATCCTGGCCCTGTTCGTGGCCTTCCAGCGCTCCTTCGTCAACAGCATCGCCTCCACCGGCGTCAAGGGCTGACAGCACGCCTTCGACACCCTCACTGGAAAGGACCTCCGCGTGTCCGTCCTGCCCGCAGACCCCCACCTGCCCGTCGCGCACCTGCGCCCGCCCCGCAACTGGATCAACGACCCCAATGGGCTGGCCTTCCACGACGGCCACTACCACGTGTGCTTCCAGCACAACCCGTACGGACCCGAGCACGCGAACATGCACTGGGGCCACTTCCGCAGCACCGACCTGCTGACCTGGGAGGAGCTCCCCGTCGCCCTGGCCCCCACCCCGGGCGGCGAGGACGCCGACGGCTGCTACTCCGGCAACGCCGTCTCCGACGGCGAGCGCATGGTCGCCTTCTACTCCGCCTTCCGCACCGACCGCTGGGCACAGCCCGTCACCACCGCCGAGTCTCTTGACGGCGGCCGCACCTGGACACCGCGCGGCAGCCTGCTGATACCCGATCTGCCCCAGGGCGTCAGCATGTACCGCGACCCCTACGTATGGCGCGAGGGCGGCCGCTGGCGGATGCTGGTCGGCTCCGCCCTGGCGGACGGCCGCGCAGCAGCCCTCCTCTACGAGTCCTCCGACCTCGAACAGTGGCACTACCAGGGCCCGTTCCTGGACCGGACCCCCCAGACTCTGGCACCAGGCGCTGACACGGGGCTGGGCTGGGAATGCCCCCAGTACCTGCACGGCCCGGACGGACGCGGCGCACTCATTGTCAGCGCCTGGGACCCGGAGCTCGGACCCCGCCGGACGGTGGCCTACTCCGGGCGTGAGCGGGAAGGTCGCTTCCTCGCCGACGCCCCCGTCCTACTTGACCACGGCCCCGACTTCTACGCACCGGCGCTGCTGCCCGCTCCTGACGGCCGGTGGCTGCTGTGGGGCTGGTCATGGGAGGCCCGCGACCAGCAGTGGGTGAATGCGGCCGGCTGGGCCGGCCTGCTGACCCTGCCGCGCGAGGTCACCCTCGGCGAGGACGGCTCCGTACGACAGCAGCCGGCCAGAGAACTCCTGTCGCTGCGCGACGGACGTGCCCTCACGGCTTCAGGCGAGACCTCCTCAGCCGCCCAACTGGGCACCGTGGACCCGAGCTTCGACCTGACCGCCCGTCTGGAACTCCACGCCCCGGCGACGTCAGGCGGACTGCGGCTGGTGACCTCTGCCGACGGCAGCGAGTACCTCGACATCAGGATCGACCCCACCACCGGCGAGCTCGTCGTGGACCGTGAGCATGCCTCACTCGACCCGCGCGCACACGGGGGTACGTACCGCATCCCCTGCCCCGAGGCGAAGACCGCCTCCGGTGCCGCGATCGAGCTGCGTCTGGTGGTGGACCGTTCCGTCGCCGAGCTGTACCTTCCCTCGGGCCGGACCCTGACGTTGCGGTTCTACCCCACCGGTGGCAGCCCGTGGCGCCTCGAAGCCCACGCCGCAGGAGGGGGTCACATCGGCTACACCGTCGCCGCGTGGAACCTGCGCCCGTACACCGTGCGGCGTGAAGAAGAAGCGAGCGCCCAGTCCGCGCTCACATGAAGCGCCTCGCCCGTCCGTGACACCTGTCGCCCGTGAGGCCGCCGCCCCAGCCGTGAAACTGGGGCGGCCGCGACGGCAGGAGCCAGCTGCGGAACCAGACCCGGAACCGGACAGGTTGCGGACGAGCAGCCTGCAGCGGTGACGGTTGACACGCCCCAACCTCTGGGAAGCACCATGCATCTCATCAGGACCTCCCGCACAGAGCCCCGCCGACCCCGGTACCTGGCTTCCACGGTCCGCAGTGTGCGCGTGACAGCACCAGCACGGCCTGAATCCGTCGGCCTTCTCAGGAAACGAGCGTCCACTCTCTTCGCCGCCTGGACGCTGAGCGCCGAGGCCCAGGCCACTGCGGAACTGGTGATCAGCGAGCTCCTGACCAATGCTGTGCTGCATGGAGCACGGGCGTGGCCTGGCCATTGTGGCCGCAGTCGCTCGCGACCTGCAGGTCGACGAGACCCCGCGAGGCTGGTGCGCCCGAGCATGCCTGGAACTCGACTCTCCGACAACAGATGAACGGGGCGTTCCCCAGCACTACTGAGTGGCTGACCTCGTGGACCGATGTGCCCGGCGTTGAGGGGCTCGGCCTCGGGCACCTAGTTGCTGCTCTGACCGCCCAGGCCGCCAGCAGGGCTATCTCATCGGGGCCTTCGCGCCCGAACGATTTGGCGAAGGACACAGCGATCCGCACGCCCCACACAGCATCGTCCTGCCGCCCCTTGCCGGCCACGCAGCACGGGCCATCGCCGAGCGATATCTGCCGGCCTACGACTACGCCGTTCACGTCCGCCGGACCTCCACGGTGGCAGACGCCCTCGCCATCATCCGCGACCAGTACGACAACTGGATCACGCGGCATACGGATTTCTTGCAGGGCGGCCGCCGTGTCTCGCGAGGACAGGTGGACTTGGGCGAGCAGCCGGTAGGCGCCCTCGCGGCAGCGGTCCGCACGCCGGCGGCAGCCCGTCGCTGTCCGAAAGCGACTCAGTCGGTGGAGCGCAGGTTGCCGTCGACGCGACGCGGGACGCCGTAGGGGTTGTCGTCCCGCACGGAAGGCGGCAGGAGAGCGTGCGGGACGTTCTGGTACGCGACGGGACGCAGGAATCGTTCGATGGCGCGGGAGCCGACCGAGGTGGTCCGGCTGTCGGAGGTGGCGGGGTAGGGGCCTCCGTGGACCATGGCGTGGCCGACCTCGACCCCGGTGGGCCAGCCGTCGAACAGCACACGGCCGGCGCGTCGTTCGAGGAGGGGCAGGAGTCGGCGGGCGTGCGGGAGGTCGTCGTCCGCTGTGTGAACGGTCGCGGTGAGCTGGCCCTCCAGACGGTGCAGCACGTCGGTCAGCTGGGCCAGGTCGCGGGCGCGTACGACGAGGCCGGCCGGCCCGAACATCTCGCGCCGGAGCTCCGGATCGGCGAGGAAGTCGTCCGCGTGGACGCTCATCAGCAGGGCCCGGCCGGGGCTGGCGGACCGCGGTTCGGCGCCCCGCGCGAGGACCTCGACACCCGGGCGCGAGGAGACGGTCTCGGTCTCCCTGCGGTAGGACATGGCCAGGCGCGGCGCGAGCATGGTGGCCCCGGCGTAGCCGTCGACCACTCTGCGCGCCCTCGACAGGAAGCGTTCCAGATCGGGGCCGTCCACGGCGATGACGAGGCCGGGGTTCGTGCAGAACTGGCCCGCCCCCAGGGTGAGAGACGTCGTGTACGCCTCGGCGAGGCCCTCGGCGCGTCGGGCGAGGGCCCCGGGCATGAGCACGACGGGGTTGATGCTGCTCATCTCGGCGTGGACCGGGATGGGCTGGGGCCGTGCGGCGGCAGCGCGCAGGAGGGCGAGTCCGGCGTTGCGGGACCCGGTGAAGCCGACGGCCTGGATGTGTGGGTCGGTGACGAGATCGATGCCCAGGGTGGGGCCGTCGCCGATGAGCAGGGAGAAGACACCTGGCGGCAGCTGATGCTCGGCGACGGCCGCCTGGACGGCGTGGGCGGCGAGCTCGCTGGTGCCCAGGTGTGCATCGTGCGCCTTTACGACGACGGGGCAGCCCGCGGCGAGGGCGGAGGCGGTGTCCCCGCCCAGGACGGAGAAGGCCAGGGGGAAGTTGCTGGCACCGAAGACCGCCACCGGGCCGAGGGGGATGCGCTGCTGGCGGATGTCCGGACGGGGCTGGGGCGTGCGGTCGGGTTGTGCGGGGTCGATGCGGGCGCCGTACCAGCTGCCCTCCGTCAGGACGGAGGCGAACAGCCGCAACTGGCCCGTTGTCCGTTCGACTTCGCCGGCCAGCCGGTCGGTAGACAGCCCGGTCTCCTGGTGGGCGCGGTCGACCAGGGCGTCGGTCAGGGCGGTGAGGTTGCAGGCGATCGTTTCGAGAAAGCGGGCGCGGCGCCAAGGGTGCAGGTCGCGGAAGGTGTCGAAGGCGTCCTCGGCGGCTCGGCAGGCCCGCCGCACATCGGCCGTGCCGCCGTAGCGGTACGGCGGGTCGAGCTCCTGGCCGGTGCGGGCGTCGACGGAACGGATCTCGGCGCCCGCACCGGTGATTCGTTCACCGGCGATGAACATGGCCCCCGTCAGATCGGTCGCCGGCGGGTGGGCCGAAGGGCCGGGGGCGGGGGTGCTGCTCATGGGCGAAGCCTTCTTCCTGAGCGGGGGCACGGGTCACGCGGTGGAGGGCGTGGATCAGGCGGTGGGCACTCGGGCGATCAGGGCCGTAAGGGAGTCGTGCTCCTGCGGGGTCAGGTCGGTCAGCGGAGGCCGGACTGGTCCGGCACTCCGGCCGGTCGCCGCCATGCCGGCTTTCACGATGCTGACCGCGTACCCGGCCTGGCGGTCACGGATCTCGGTGTACGGGAGGACGAAGGCCGAGAGCATCCTCGTGACGTCGGCCTGCCGCTGCTCTCGAACGGCGGCGTAGAAGGCGAGGGCGAATTCCGGAAGGAAGTTGAAGATGGCCGAGGAATAGGTCGTCACACCCAGCTGGAGGTAGGGCAGGGCGAAGGTCTCCGCGGTGGGCAGGCCACCGATGTACGTGAGGCGGTTGCCCAGCCGCGCGTGGATGCGGGTGACGGTGTCGATGTCGCCTACGCCGTCCTTGTACCCGACGAGGTTGGGGCAGGTGTCCGCCAGGCGGGCGACGGTGTCGGCGGAGTAGACGGCGTTGGCACGGCTGTAGATCACGACGCCGAGGGATGTAGCACGGCAGACCGCCTCGACGTGCCGGGCCAGGCCCTCCTGCCCGGCTTCGGTGAGGTAGGGCGGGAAGAGCAGGATGCCGTCGGCGCCGGCCCGTTCGGCCGCGGCGGCGAACTCGATGGCGGTGGCGGTGCCGTACCCGGCGGGAGCCAGGATCGGGGTGCCGTCCGGCGCGCTGTCGGCCGCCGCGGCCACCACGCGTTCGACCTCGGTGGGGGTGAGGGAGAAGAACTCGCCCGTGCCGCCGGCGGCGAACAGCCCTCCGACGTCGTACTTGGACAGCCGGACGACGTGCTCACGGTAGGCCGCCTCGTCGAAGGACAGGTCGTCACGGAAGTGCGTCACCGGGAAGGACAGCAGCCCGGAGCCGATACGCCGGCCGAGCTCTGCGGGGGTGAAGGACGTCATGGGAGTGCTCCTTGATGTCGTGCGTGATGGGGGCGGAGGCGGTGCGGTGTTGTGCCGGTGCCGGCCGTCGACAGCCGTTCGCCGGCGGCGGGGAGTGCGGCGCGGGCGGCGCGGCTGTCCGTTTCGGCGCCGCCCGCGCCGGCTCTCGGCGCCCGGCGTCAGGGACGGACGCCCGCTTCGAAGGTGGCGACGGTCCAGGCGCGGGCCTTGTCGGTCAGCGTGACCCCAAGCCCGGGACGGGCGGAGATGTGCATGCGACCGTCACGGATGGTGATGCGCTCGTTGAAGAGGGGCTCCAGCCAGTCGGAGTGCTCCACCCAGGGCTCGGTCGGGTAGGCGGCGGCGAGGTGGAGGTGAATCTCCATGGCGAAGCGCGGCGCGAGCTGGAGGTGGTGCTGTTCGGCCAGCACGGCGAGCCTGAGGAACTGGGTGATGCCGCCGATGCGAAGGGCGTCCGGCTGGATGAAGTCGGCGGCCCGGTGGCGAATCAGCTCGGCGTGTTCGGCGACGCTGGACAGCATCTCGCCGGGTGGCCACGAAGGTGTCCAGGGAGGCGGCCAGCGCGGCGTGGCCCTGGACGTCGTAGGGGTCGAGGGGCTCTTCGATCCAGACCAGGCCGAACTCCTCCATGGCACGGCCCAAGCGCTGCGCTGCAGCCCGGTCCCACTGCTGGCTGGCATCGACCATGAGTGGGGTGTCGTCACCGACACGCTCGCGTACGGCGGTCAGGCGGGCGAGGTCGTACCGGCTGTCGGGGTGTCCGACCTTGATCTTGATGCCGCCGATGCCGTCGGCCAGGGAAGCGGCCGCGTTGTCCAGGAGCTGCTCGGTCGGGACGTGCAGGAAGCCTCCCGAGGTGTTGTAACAGCGGACCGAGTCCCGGTGCGCACCCAGGAGTTTCGCCAGCGGCAGTCCGGCCCGCTTGGCCTTCAGGTCCCACAGGGCCACGTCGAACGCGGCGATCGCCTGCGTGGCCAGGCCGCTGCGGCCCACCGATGCTCCGGCCCGCACGAGCGTGGTCCAGATCCTGGCGATGTCACTGGGGTCCTCACTGATCACCTGCTCGGCGATCTCCTTGGCATGGGCGAACTGGCCGGGGCCCCCGGCTCGCTTCGAGTAGCCGAACCCGAGTCCCTCATGGCCCTGCTCTGTGACGATCTCCACGAAGAGGACCGCCACCTCCGTCATCGGTTTCTGCCGGCCGGTGAACGCCTTCGCGTCACTGATCGGCGCGGCCGGCGGGAGGGTCACCGAGGACAGGCGAAGCCATGCGATCCGGTCGAGCGTCGCCTCTCCCGCGCTCTGCCCGGGCGGGCCGTCCTGCGTCGTGTTCATCGTGCTCACCACTTCGATGCTGGAGGTTTGCGAGGGAGCGGCTGGCTCTGACGCCCCGAGACCGGTCGGCAGGGGCGGCGCCGCGTCCGTCTGAACGTGACGCTACGGTCGTCAATAATTCACGTCCAACACCGGTTTTGGATCCTGCAATACCTGGAGAGCATCAATGTTCACGCTGGCCCAGCTGACGAGCTTCGTGGCGGTCGCAGAAGAACTGCATTTCACGCGTGCCGCGGAGCGCCTGAACATGACACAGCCACCGCTGAGCCGGCAGATCCAGTTGCTGGAGAACGACCTGGGTGTCCAGCTACTCGACCGGACCAACCGCACGGTCAGACTCACCCCGGCCGGCCGGGCCTTCCTGACCGAGGCGCGCCGCATCCTGCACCAGTCCGAGCACGCCACACTCGCTGTGCGGCGCGTCTCCACCGGAGAGACGGGGGCGATCGCCGTCGGCTTCACGGCGGCCAGCGCCTACTCCGCGCTCGGCAGCCTCCTGGAAACCGCGCAGGCGGCCCTGCCGGGGGTCGAGATCCTCCTGCAGGAGCTCGTCACCCGCGACCAGCTCAAGGCTCTCGGCGAAGGCTCACTCGACCTCGGGCTGGTCCGTCCGTCGGCCACAGGACCGGACCTCGTTTCCCGCCCTGCCGTGCGGGAGGGCCTGGTGGCGGCGCTGCCCGCCGGGCACCGGCTGGCCGCCGGCGCGGAACCCATGCGCGTCGAGGACCTCACCGGCGAGGATTTCCTGATGTACTCGCCCATCGAGGCGCGCTACTTCCATGAGCTGCTGGTCAGCGTCTTCCGTTCGGCGAGAGCACAGCCGGTGTTCACCCAGTACCTCACCCAGGTGCACAGCATGCTGGCCCTGGTGAACGGAGGCTGGGGCATCGCCCTCGTACCCGAGGGCGCGGTCCGGATGCGCTACGGCGGCATCGTCTTCCGGCCGGTGGACCTGCCGGAGCCGCAGCCGGTCGCACTGGACTACGTGTGGCGGGAAGGCAACGACAACCCAGCGCTCAAGGCACTTCTGCGGCACCTGTGACACCCGCACGACCTCAGCGGCATTCGGCAGGCGGAGCTGTGCCGGGAGGCCGCCATACAGAGAAGGTATGGCAGCCAACAAAATTCGACTTAGACGTGAATCGAAACCATCTCTACGGTCAACTCAGCCACCCGTTCTGTGGCTCGGACCGCATGCGGCATCGCCGCCGCATTCCCCAGGTCTAGGAGAACGACCATGCCTGCTCCCGTCCGGCAGGACGAGCCCCGCCGATCAGGCAACCCGAGGGTGTCGTCGGCCGCCGAACCGTGAGCCGGTGGGCGCCGGCCGTCTCCCATGTCGCAGAACCCCGGAGTGCTGCCGGCGTCCGCCTCGCCCCCCGTACTCCCGGGCGCCACCAGGCCGACCCCCGTGCCCCCCGGCCGGCTGGCTCCAGTCCGCATCACAGCCGTACCGCCCCTGCCCATGAGGTCCGGCTGCTCCACTCCACAGTTCAAAGGGGAGCTGACATGCCGCTCGTCGTAGTCGCGATCAGTGTTCTGGTCCTGCTGCTACTCATGACCAGGCTGAAACTGAACGGCTTCGCGGCCCTGTTGCTGGTGGCGGTCGGTGTCGCCCTGGTGCAGGGGATCCCGGTGAAGGACATCCCGGATGTCCTCTCGGACGGCATCGGGGGCCAGATCGGTGACACGATGCTCACCATCGGGCTCGGTGCCATGGTCGGCCGCGTCATGGGGGACTCCGGCGCCGCCCAGCGGATCGCCTCCAAGCTCCTCGACGCGTTCGGGCCACGCTGGGTGCAGGTCGCAATGGTGGTCACCTCCATGCTCATCGGCGTGACCATGTTCTACGAGGTGGCCTTCATCATCATCGTGCCCATCGCGTTCACCCTGGTCAGGGTGACCGGCGCGAAGCTGCTGTGGGTCGGGCTGCCGATGTCGATCGCCCTGTCCACGATGCACAGCTTCCTGCCGCCCCACCCCGGACCCACCGCCGTCGCGGCCACCTTCCACGCTTCAGTCGGACTGACCCTCTTCTACGGCCTGTTCATCGCAGTGCCGGCCGGTGCGCTCATCGCACTGCTCTGGCCCCGCCTGCCGTTCATCAAGGCGATGAATCCCACCATCCCCACCGGCCTGGTGAGCGAACGCGAGTTCACCGACGAGGAGATGCCGGGCCTCGGCTGGTCACTGTCCGTTGCTCTCCTCCCCGTCGTCCTCATCGCCGGTGCCGCGGTGACCGACATGGCCGTCTCCGGCGAGAGCCCCCTCCTGCACACCATCGCGTTCATCGGCTCGGCGCCGATCGCGCTGCTGCTGACCCTGGTCCTGGCCATCTGGGCATTCGGACCGAGGATCGGCCGCAGCATGTCCGACGTCAGCGCCTCGTGCACCTCTGCGGCCCAGGCAATGGCGATGATCCTGCTGGTGATCGGTGCGGGCGGCGCCTTCAAGAACGTCCTCGTCGAGGGCGGCATCTCCGACTACATCAAGGACGTCACCCACTCCTGGCCCATATCCCCGCTCGTCCTCGCCTGGCTGATCGCCGTCATCCTCCGGGTGGCGCTCGGCTCGGCGACCGTCGCCGTCGTCACGGCCTCCGGGGTGGTCCTGCCACTGCTCGCCGGAAGCGGCGTCAGCCCCGAGATGATGGTGCTCGCCGTCTCCTGCGGGTCGATCGCCTTCTCGCACGTCAATGACCCCGGCTTCTGGCTGTTCAAGGAGTACTTCAACCTTTCCGTCATCCAGGCGATCAAGGTCCGTACGTCGTACACCACGGTGCTGGCCGGCCTCGGTCTCGGCGGCGTACTGGCCGGCCAATGGACCATCACCGCCCTCGGCCTCTGACACCGGGACCTCACCGCCACCCGCCCCGCTCCCTCACAAGGAAATCGCCAAGAGCATGAGCACGAAGCAGCCGACCATCACCGCGTTCGCCGTCTACCCCGTAGCGGGCCGCGACTGTATGGAGCTCAACCTGTCCGGCGCCCACGGCCCCTACTTCACCCGCAACATCGTCGTCCTGACCGACTCCGAGGGCCGTACGGGCCTGGGAGAGGTGCCCGGCGGAGAGAAGATCACCCAGACCCTGCGCGACGCCGAGTCCCTCGTGGTCGGGGCGAGGATCGGCGACTACCAGCGCGTCCTGCGCGAGATCCAGCACCGCTTCGCCGACCGCGACGCCGGCGGCCGCGGCGCCCAGACCTTCGACCTGCGCACCACCGTGCACGCCGTCACCGCGGTGGAGTCGGCGCTCCTGGACCTTCTGGGCCAGCACCTCGACGTGCCGGTCGCGGCACTTCTCGGAGACGGCCAGCAGCGCGACAGTGTACGAGTCCTGGGCTACCTCTTCTATGTCGGCGACCCCGGCCGTACCGACCTGGACTACGTCCGCGCCCCCGACGCGGAGGTCGACTGGTACCGCATCCGTCACGAGGAGGCCCTGACCCCCGAGGCGATCGTCCGCCAGGCCGAGGCCACCTACGACCTGTACGGCTTCCGCGACTTCAAACTGAAGGGTGGTGTCCTCGATGGCGCCGAGGAGGTCAAGGCGGTACGCGCGCTCAAGGAGCGCTTCCCCCAGGCGCGGATCACCCTCGATCCCAACGGGGCATGGTCGCTGCGCGAGGCCATCGAACTCTGCACGCCTCTCGTCGGGACCCTCGCCTACGCAGAGGACCCCTGCGGTGCCGAAGGCGGCTACTCCGGTCGTGAGGTTCTCGCCGAGTTCCGCCGCGCGACAGGGCTGCCCACCGCGACCAACATGATCGCCACCGACTGGCGGCAGCTCACCCATGCACTCGCCCTCCAGTCGGTCTCCATCCCGCTGGCCGACCCGCACTTCTGGACCATGCAGGGCTCGGTACGGGTGGCCCAGCTCTGCAACGCCATGGGCCTGACCTGGGGCTGCCACTCCAACAACCACTTCGACATCTCCCTGGCCATGGTCACGCACTGCGGAGCCGCCGCGCCCGGCGCGTACAACGCCCTGGACACGCACTGGATATGGCAGGAGGGCCTGGAACAGCTCACCCTGTCCCCGCCCCGCATCATCGACGGCGAGATCGCAGTACCCGACGCCCCCGGCCTCGGTGTCCAGCTCGACATGGACCGCCTCCTCGCCGCCCACGAGCTGTACAAGGAGAAGGCGCTGGGCGCCCGGGACGACGCGCTCGGCATGCAGTACCTGGTGGACGACTGGAAGTTCGACCCCAAGCGGCCCTGCCTGGTCCGGTAGTTCGTGACGGCGGTGGTCATCGGCCGGTACCGCCTGTTCGGGGCGAGCGTGCATCCGCAGGCCACCGCCTACCGTCCGCTGTCGGCCTTACGGCCCGGCATCACTTCAGGTGCCCGGCGAAGAACCGGGCCGCGTGGTCAACCTCGAATCACAGGGTGCCGGCGTGCCCGCCCAGATTGGCGTGCAGCGTCTTCTCCTCGGTGCCGAAGGCGTCGAACAGGTCGAGGACCGGCAGCCGTTAGAGGGCGTCTGAAAAGCCTGTCAGCGGGCAAGCTGCCTGGTAGCGGGGCGGTGACGCACTTTCGGGGGCCGGGGTGTGCGGGCTGCGTACCCGCTACTCAACGGATCTGTCCGATCCGGAGTGAGAGATCCTCTGTCCGCTGGTTCCAGCGGTCAAGCCCGGTGGGCGACCGGCGAAACACGCGCGGCGGGAGATCCTCAACGCGTTGGCGTACTGGCTGCGGGCCGGCTGTGCCTGGAGACTGCTGCCGCATGATCTGCCTCCGTGGCAGACCGTCTACCACTACTGGCGGCGATGGCAGCAAGAGGGCGTGTGGGAGCGAATGTTGACGGCGCTGCGCGAACGCGAGCGAGTGCAGCTCGGTCGTGATCCCCTTCCCAGCGCGGCCATCGTGGAGGTCGTGCAGCGCCGCGACGGAGGGTTCCGCTCGACCTGGGCGAAGGTAGGGGCACCGCCTCCGGCAGTGCCCCTGTTCTCGGTGGTACCGCGACGCTGGGTGGTAGAGCGGACGTTCGCCTGGCTGGGACGGTGTCGCCGCCTGTCGAAGGACTACGAGTACCTGCGCGTCTGCTCGGAGAACGCCATCTACCTCACCATGGCCATGCTCCTCGTGCGCCGCCTTGCAAGATCAGCCCGCTGACAGGCTTTTCAGACGCCCTCCAGCGGGAACCGCTCCGCGCTCTCTGGACCCAAAGTTCCGGCACCTCCCTCGGTCCAGGACCGCTGAGGCTCGACCGGCGAAGGTTCCACGTTTCACACTCCGGACCGAGCCAACTACCGGCTCCGTACTGCTACCGGGAAGGCGGAACCGGGGAGCGCATGCCACGCCTCAAGGCGCGCTTTGCTCGAGTTCAACGCAGCGTAGTCAGCACCAAGTCAGCACCAAGTCAGCACGGGAGAGGTGAGGACGGGTGATGACGTGGGCTTTTAGTCAGCACCGAACCAGCACGGGAGCCAGCACCCCACCTCTAAACCATGTCCCAACAGGGCAACTTGGACATCGCCCATCCCTTGCCGTCGACACCGACTCGAAGCCAACGAACCCCGACCCATGGTGCGCGCACGCACTCTGGTCCCAAGAACTATGGTGTCCCACCACATACGCCTCTGACCTGCGCGTTCCTACGGTGTGGCGACACACAATCGTCCCCACCGCACACGAGGAAGTGGCGCACATGGCCTCCGCAGCATCCGCTCCCCCATCCCCGAACAGCCTCAAGCGCATCGTCGCCGCCAGCCTCATCGGCACGACCATCGAGTGGTACGACTTCTTCCTCTACGGCTCCGCAGCGGCGCTCGTCTTCAACAAGCTGTTCTTCCCCGACTCCGACCCCCTGGTCGGCACGCTGCTGTCCTTTCTGACGTACGCCGTCGGGTTCGCGGCGCGGCCGCTGGGCGCGCTGGTGTTCGGGCACTACGGCGACCGGCTGGGCCGCAAGAAGCTGCTGGTGCTGAGCCTGCTGCTGATGGGCGGGGCGACCTTCGCGATCGGTCTGCTGCCGACGCACGCGACGGTCGGCACCGCCGCACCGGTGCTGCTGACGGTGCTGCGCCTGGTGCAGGGCTTCGCGCTGGGCGGCGAGTGGGGCGGCGCGGTGCTGCTCGTGTCGGAGCACGGGGACGCGCGGCGGCGCGGGTTCTGGGCGTCGTGGCCGCAGACCGGCGCGCCGGCGGGTCAGTTGCTGGCGACGGGTGTGCTGTCGCTGCTGACGGCCGTGCTGTCCGACTCCGCCTTCAACACCTGGGGCTGGCGGATTCCGTTCCTGCTGTCCGGGGTCCTGGTGATCGTCGGTCTGTGGATTCGTCTCTCTGTCGATGAATCGCCGGTGTTCAAGCAGGCGCTGGCGCAGGCGGAGGCCCGCAAGGCCGAGCGCGACGCGCCCGCCGAGAAGCTGCCGCTCGTCTCGGTGCTGCGCCACCACTGGCGTGACGTGCTGGTCGCGATGGGCGCCCGCATGGCGGAGAACATCAGCTACTACGTGATCACCGCGTTCATCCTCGTCTACGCCACCACCGCCGCCGACGTCACCAAGCAGACCGCGCTGAACGCGGTGCTCATCGCCTCCGCACTGCACTTCGCGGTGATCCCGATGTGGGGCGCGCTGTCGGACCGGGTGGGCCGCCGTCCGGTCTATCTGCTGGGCGCGGCCGGGGTGGGCCTGTGGATGTTCCCGTTCTTCGCGCTCGTCGACACCGGCGACTTCGGCAGCCTGCTGCTCGCCGTGACCGTCGGGCTGGTGCTGCACGGCGCGATGTACGCCCCGCAGGCCGCGTTCTTCTCGGAGATGTTCGCGACCCGGATGCGCTACTCGGGCGCGTCCATCGGCGCCCAGTTCGCCTCGGTCGCGGCCGGGGCACCCGCCCCGCTGATCGCCACCGCCCTGCTCGACGGCACCGGCGGCTCCACCTGGATCTCCCTGTATGTGATCGCGGCGGCCGTGATCACGCTGATCGCGGTCGGGGTGGCGAAGGAGACCCGCCATCGGGACCTGGCCGAGGTGGAGGACGACGCGGACACCACGGACCCGGCACCCGCCCGGCCCGCCGACGTGCACACCATCTGACCCGCTCCGCCGTACCGACCCCCGTGCGCTCCCCGCGTACGGGGGTCAGTGCTGTGCGGGTGACGCCAGCCGGTGGAGACGCAGGGCGAGCTGGATCTCCAGGGCGCGGGCCGGGCTCTGCCAGTCGTCGCCGAGCAGCCGGCCCACCCGCTCCAGCCGCTGGGCGACGGTGTTGACGTGGACGTGCAGGTCGTCCTTGGTCCGCGCGGGGCTCATACCGCAGGCGAAGTAGGCGTCGAGGGTGCGCACCAGATCGGTGCCGCGGCGCTCGTCGTAGGAGACGACCTGGCCGATCGTACGGTCGACGAAGCCGGCGATGTCCCGGTCCCCGGCGAGCAGCAGGCCGAGGAAGCCGAAGTCCTCGGCGGCGGCGCCGTCGCCGGTACGGCCGAGCAGGCGCAGCGCGTCCAGGCAGCGGCGGCCCTCGGCGTAGGCCGCGGCGACCGCGTCCGGGTGCGTGGCGAGGTGCTCGACGGGCGCGGAGGCGCCGACGGTGACGGCCTCGTGGACGGCGGTGCCGAGCTGGCGTGCGGTGCGGCGGGCCAGGTCGGTGGCGGTGTCGCCGGGGGCGAGCGGCAGCAGCAGGACGGTGCCTCCGTCGCGGGCGGCGGCCAGGCCCTGGCGGGTCGCGGCCAGATGGGAGGCGGCCGACCACAGGCGTCTGCGGGCGTCGGCCTCCTGCTCGGCGTCGGCCGTGGGGCCGTCCAGGCGGGCGGCGAGCACGACCTGGGTGGCGTCCAGGTCGGCGCGCAGCCGGGCCGCGCGCTCGCGCAGCAGACGCGGGTCGCGGTCGCGGGCGTCGAGAAGGTCGTCCAGCAGCTCGCCCCGCACGCGTTGCTCGGCCTCGGCGGCGGAGCGGCGGGCGAGCAGCAGCAGGGAGGTCACCATCGCGGCGCGCTCCAGGGTGCGCTGGTCGACGGGGTCGAGTCCGGGGTGGCCGCGCAGCACCAGCGCGCCGAGCAGCTCACCGCCGGCGGCGACGGCGGCGATCCAGTCGTCCTGGTGCCGCACGGCGTGGCCCTCGGCGCGGGAGGCCTCCAGCGCGGACGGGGGCGCGGTGTGGGCCTCGGTGAACTCGACGGTGCCCTCCAGGACCTCGGAGACGGCGGCGGCCACGTCGTGCACCCCACCGCCGCGCAGCACCAGTTCGGCGAGCCGGTCGTGCACGTCGGAGGCACGCTCGATGACGGCGCTGCGGTCCCGGATGATCTCGTTGGCGCGCTCCAGGCCGGCGAGGGCCGAGCGCGTCTCGGTGAGGAGGTTGGCGGTGTCGATGGCGGCCGCGGCGAGGGCGGCGAAGGAGCCGAGCAGGGCGATCTGCTCGCGCTCGAAGACCCGGGCGCGCCGGTCGGCGGCGAAGAGCACGCCGATCACATGGTGGCCGAGCATCAGCGGCACACCGAGGATGGCGACCAGCCCCTCGTCGCGGACGCCCGCGTCGATGCTGCTGGTGTGCTGGAAGCGCGCGTCCTTGAAGTAGTCGTCGGTGACGTACGGCCGCGCGGTCTGGGCGACGAGCCCGCCGAGGCCCTCTCCCATGCCGAGGCGCAGCTGCTGGAAGCGGGCGGCGACCGAGCCCTCGGTGACACGCATGTAGGTGTCGCCGCGCGCGGGGTCGTTCAGGCTGAGGTAGGCCACGTCCGTGCCGAGCAGGGAGCGGGCGCGCTGCACGATCGCCTGGAGGACGGCGTCGAGGTCGCGCAGTCCCGCGAGGTCGTGCGCGGTCTCGAACAACGCCGACAGCTCGGCCTCCCGGCGGCGGCGCCCCTCCAGCTCGGAGCGCACACGCAGGGCGAGCAGCTTGGCCCGCTCCAGCTCGGCGATCCGCTCGGCGGGCAGGCCGAGGGCGCGGGCGGCCAGCACGAGCTGTTCGTAGGCGTCGGCGGAGGCGCCTCGGGCGAGCAGCTCGAGAAAGGGAGCCTCGGCCGGCGGGCCGAGGTCCGTGTGGCGGACGGCCTGGTCGGCGGACTGCACGTGATCGCGGGACATGCTCACAGGATTCCCCATGACCTGGGCGTCCCGGCAGCCCTGTGGATAACTCCGGGCGCCCCGGCCTCGGCCGTGCTCAGTGGGCGGTCCAGCCGCCGTCGAGGACGAGCGAGGTGCCGGTGACGAAGGACGCCTGCGGGCTGCACAGGTACGCCACGGCCTCGGCGACCTCCTCCGGCTCGATCAGGCGCTTGACGGCGCTGTCCTGGAGCAGCACCTCGGTGAGGACGCGCTCCTCGGGGATGCCGTGCGCCCGGGCCTGGTCGGTGAGCTGCTTCTCGACCAGGGGCGTGCGGACGTAGGCGGGATTGACGCAGTTGGAGGTGACGCCGTGCGGCGCACCCTCGAGGGCGGCGGTCTTCGACAGCCCCTCCAGGCCGTGCTTGGCGGCGACGTACGCGGACTTGAAGGCGGAGGCGCGCAGTCCGTGGACGGAGGAGATGTTGACGATGCGGCCCCACCCCTGCCCGTACATGTGCGGCAGGGCACCGCGAATGAGCCGGAACGGCGCCTCCAGCATCACCGTGAGCACGGTGTGGAAGACGTCGGGCGGGAACTCCTCCAGAGGCCGTACGAGTTGCAGTCCGGCGTTGTTGACCAGGACGTCGGTGCCCGCGGCGGCGAGTTCGGCGGCGTCCAGGTCGGTGAGGTCGAGGAGCTGGGGCTCGATGCTGCCGGGCAGGCCCGCGGCCCCCTCGGCGAGCGCCTGGAGTCCGGTGTCGTCGCGGTCGACCGCTCTGACCTTGGCCCCGGCGGCCGCCAGGCGCAGCGCGCAGGCACGGCCGATGCCGCCGGCGGCGCCGGTGACGAGGGCGGTGCGGCCGCCGAGGTCGAGTGCGGGAGCGTGGGGGCCGGGCAGGCCCGGGAGGAGGGAGGGCGGGGTCATGGATCGACCCTAGGCAGCGCCCACGCCCCGCCCCATGTGGTCAGACACCACACTTCACTCAGAAGGCATAGGTTCGAACCATGTGGGTTCATCGGACAGCGCCTGCTTGATCCGGAAGCGCTGCGACTCCGTCATCTCCGGCATGGCGTCCACCTCGAACCAGCCGACGGCCAGCGACTCGTCGTCGCCCACCCGCGCCTCACCGCCGACGGCCCGGCAGCGCACGGTGACGTCCATGAACTGGCACTGGTCGCCGTTGGGGTAGGTCACCGGCTTGGTGGCCCTGACGGCCACGATCCGCTCGACGACACAGCGCACGCCCGTCTCCTCGTACACCTCGCGCACCGCGCACTGCGCGGGCTGCTCACCCGGGTCGGGGATCCCGGACGGCACGCACCACCGGCGGTTGTCGGAGCGCTGGCCGAGCAGCACCCGGCCCTCGTCGTCGAGGACGACGGCGCTGACACCGGGGAGCCAGAGCAGGTCGTGGCCGACCGAGGCCCTGAGCGAGCGGATGAAGTCAGGAGTAGGCATGTCCCGACCCTAACCGAGACGATCTTGCGGCTCGGGGGCGTTCGCCGGGTGTACCGCTACACGCCACCCGCGCGCCGCCCGCGCACCGCGACCGCGCCCGCCCAGCCGAGACCGCCGGCCGCGACCAGCACGAGCGCGATCTCCGGCAGGATGCCCAGCCGGGTCGCGGGCGTCTGGGAGGAGCGCAGCGGCACCTTCTGGACGAGGGAGTCGGCGACGAACATCCCGGTCCGCTGGGTGATCGTGCCGTCGGGCAGGATGATCGCGCTGACCCCGCTGGTCACCGGCACGGTGACGGTGCGGCTGTGCTCGACCGCGCGGATGCGGGACATCGCGAGCTGCTGGTAGGTCATCTCGCTGCGGCCGAAGGTGGCGTTGTTGCTGGGCACGGAGATCAGCTGGGCGCCGTCGGTGACGGTGTCGCGCACGGCCCAGTCGAAGGCGGCCTCGTAGCAGGTGGCCAGGCCGATCTTCGTCCCGGCGACCGTGAACACGCCGGGCTCGTCGCCGCGGCTGAAGTCCTGGCGGACCATACCGGTCCAGCTGTCGTTGATCGCCCCGACGAGCCCGCGCAGCGGGAGGTACTCGCCGAAGGGCTGGATCTGCCGCTTGTCGTACGTGGCGACCGGGCCCTTGTCCGGGTCCCACAGGATCTGCTCGTTGAGCAGCTTGCCGTCGCGCTCGACCACACCGCCGACGGAGATGGGCGCGCCGATCGCCCTGGCGGCCCCGTCGATGACCGCGCGGGCGTCGTAGTTGGCGAACGGGTCGATGTCGGAGGAGTTCTCCGGCCACAGCACCACATCGGGCCGCGGCGCCCGGCCCGCGTCGATCTCGGCGGCCAGCCGGCGCGTTTCGCGCGCGTGGTAGTCGAGGACGGCCCGGCGCTGGGCGTTGAAGTCCAGCCCCGCCCGCGGCACATTGCCCTGCACGACCGCGACCGTGAGGGTGCCGTCCTCGGCCTTGTCGCTGACGAGGGTGCGGGCCGCCAGCGCGGCGCCCACCGGCACGGCCACGCTCAGCAGTGCGGCGGCCGCGGCGCCCTTCCGCCACACGCGTGTGCGGCGGTTTTCCACAAGGAGCCGTACGACGTCGTACAGGCCGAAGCCGCACAGGACGACCGCGAAGCCCAGTACGGGGGTGCCACCCAGGGCGGCCAGCGGCAGGAAGACGCCGTCGGCCTGGCCGAAGGCGACCTTGCCCCAGGGGAAGCCGTGGAAGGGGGCACGCGCGCGTACCGCCTCGCCCGCCGTCCACACCGCGGCGGCCCACACGGCCCCGCCGGGCAGTCGGGAGACGGCGGCGACGCCCGCGCCGACCAGCGCGACGAACACCGCCTCGATCACCACCAGGGCCAGCCACGGCCCGGGGCCCACCTCGACGCCCGTCCACACCAGCAGCGGCAGCAGGAAGCCGAGGCCGAAGAGATAGCCGAGACCGAGCGCCGCCTTGAAGCCACGGCCGCGCAAGGCCCACCCGAGGCCGGCGAAGGCCGGCAGGGCGAGCCACCACAGGGTGCGCGGCGGGAAGCTGACGTAGAGCAGCACTCCGGAGAGCGCCGCGACGGCGGCCGGCACCAGACGCAGCAGCCGCGCGCGACCCGAAACGGGCACGGTCTGCGGCGGGGCCTGGTCCGACTCACCCACGGTGGTTGCGGTGACGGTCACTCCCGGAGTGTACGGCGCCCGTCAGGAGCGCCGACAGCGGCGGCTACGTCCCCCTCGCCCCTGCTGCAACGTTCCTGCACCCCTCGCACCCAGTCATCCACATTCGGCCCGCGAGCCGTTACGGTGTGCCCAGCCGTGCGTCCGATCCGGGGGCGAGGGGGTGCGGCGCGGGTCGGGGGCGACCGGGGTACGGGGGGACAGATGGGGGCGACGAGGACGACGTCCACGGCCGGGCCGCAGGCCGACGGCGACAGACGCCGGGTGTCCGACGGCGCGGGCGTGGTGGTGCTGGGGTCCTGCGCGATCTGGTCGGTGATCTCCGCGAGCGTGCACGGCGGCCGGCCCGAGGGTGTGCTGCTCGCGGTGCTGGCGGTGGCGGCCGGCTACGCGGCCGGGCGGATCTGCGGCGCGCTGCTGCCGGTCGCCGCGCTGTGTGGCGCCGCCCTGGCCGGACTGGGCCTGGCCATCGGCACGCCGTACCTCGTGCCCGGACCGGAGCCGGGCGTACCGCTCGGGCACGCGGGCGCGGCCGCGGGCCTGCTCGTGCTGTGCACCGGCGCGGCCTGCTGTGCCGCGTGGGGCACCGCCGTACCGGCGCTGCGGCTGGCTCTGCGTGTGCTGGCCGCGGGCGTCGCCGTGGCCGCCGCGCTGCTGGGTTCGCCGGCCGGGGCCGTGCTGTGCGTCGCGGTGCTGCTGTGCTCGCTGGCCGCGGGCGCGATGCGCAGCCGCGGGACGGGCATCGCGGGCCTCGCGCTGGCCGCGACGCTGGTCACGGGCACGATCTGGGCCGTCGCCGAGCACGCCCTGCCGGACGGCCTCGCCTTGTCCCTCCAGGCCCGGCTGACCGCGCAGCGCGTCGAGCTGTGGCAGGACGCGCTGCACCTGAGCGGCGAGGACCTGCTGCTCGGCGTGGGTCCGGGCCGCTTCGGTGAACTGAGCCCGGCGGCGGCCGCGGCTCCCTTTCCCGACGGCAAGCCGCACTCGGCGCCGCTTCAGCAACTGGCCGAGCAGGGCGTGGTCGGGCTGGTGCTGCTGGGGGCCGCGTTCGCCTGGGTGCTGCACGCGCTGTGGCGCACCGCCCGCCCGACACCGGTCGCGCTCACCGCGGGGGCCGCGCTGACCGCCCTCGCGGCCGTCGCCGCCGTCGGCAACGCGCTCAGCTTCACCCCCGTGTCGGTCGGCGCCGGGCTGCTGGCGGGCCTGGCCACGGCACAGCCGCTCGCGGAGCCGTCGTACGACCCGCGGTGATGGTCAGAGCGCGGTGCCCGCCCGGCCCGCGTGCAGCCGGTCCCTGATGACGCTCACGGCCGCCTCGGCGTTGTCCACGGTGATCGTGAAGGTGTGCCCGTCCCACAGCCGCAGCACCACGCCCTCACCCCGGCGTACGACGACCGCGGTGCCCCTCTCGGGACGCCAGCGGTAGCCCCAGCCGCCCCAGTGGCGGGGCGTGACATGCGGGGCGAAGTCGGCCCCGGCCACATGTGACAGGGGGATACGGCGGCGCGGCACACCCATGTGGCCGCAGCGCACCTCCAGGCACTCCTTGTCGACCTTCAGCGCCACATGCACGAAGGCGACGGTGCCGAACAGCACCAGCAGGCCGCCGGCGATGCAGCCGACCACGGCCATCACCAGGGGAGCCGCCCCGAAGTCCCAGGGAGAGGCCACGGCCAGTTCGATGCCGAGGGCCACGCAGGCGGCGCCGACCAGCGCCAGCAACCACTGGAACCGGTTGGTCGCCCGCCCGGTCCAGACATCGGGATGCGGCGCGTCGACGCCGTGGGGGTGCTCCCTCATGGTTCGAGGTTACTCAGGTTTCGCTCCGCCGTTACCAGGTCGCAGAGCGTGACTGCTCCGGATGGGCGTGCCGGGATTCCGGGCGCGGGCGAGGGGTCGGGATGCCCCTACCCGAGGCTTGCCGCCGTGATCGCGGTCGGCAGCAGCCGTCCCTCCTCGTACGCCAGCGCGGTTGCCGGCAGCGCGCCCTCGCGTCCGCTGAGGAGCACGGTGAGGGTGCCGGAGGCGGGGGCGTCGGGGGCCGGGGCCTCGCCGATGCGGCGCAGCGCCTGCGCGGCCACCGCGTCGGCCGAGCCGTGCAGGACGAGGGGCGGCATGCCAGGGCGCTGCACGGCGGCGCGGATGCGCTCGGCGACGAGCTCGTAGTGGGTGCAGCCGAGCACGACGGTCGTGACGTCCGCCGGGGTGAGGGCGGCGGCCGCGGCGACAGCGGCGTCGATCGCCGCCTCGTCGGCCTGTTCCACCGCCTCGGCGAGACCCCAGCAGGGCACCTCGGTGACCGGGACGCCGTCGGCGTGGTCACGGATCAGACCGCGCTGGTAGGTGCTGCCGGTGGTGGCGGGGGTGGCCCAGATCGCCACGGGGCCGCCGCCGGCCGCGGCCGGCTTGATCGCGGGGACCGTACCGACGACCGGCAGTCCCGGTTCCAGCCGGGCGCGCAGCGTGGGCAGGGCGTGCACGGAGGCGGTGTTGCAGCCGACGATCAGCGCCTGCGGCCCGTGCGCGGCGGCGGCCTCGGCGACGGCCAGGGCCCGCCGGGTCAGGTCTTCGGAGGTACGCGGCCCCCAGGGCATGCCGTCGGGGTCCAGGGAGAGCACGAGATCTGCGTCGGGCCGCAGGTGCCGTACCGCGGCGGTGGCCGCCAGCAGGCCGATTCCGGAGTCCATGAGCGCGATCTTCACCCGGCCACGATAGACGATGTGCTCCGGCGGCCCGCCGGCGTGGGGCACACTGCGCGGGTGAGCGCCTTCGTGTGGATCTCCGCCGGATCACTCGCCGCCTGGCTGTGGCTGCTGCTGTGTCAGGGCTTCTTCTGGCGTACGGACGTACGTCTCCCACCGCGCCGCGACCTCGACGACTGGCCGTCCGTCTGTGTCGTCGTACCGGCCCGGGACGAGGCGGCCGTGCTGGCCGCGAGCCTGCCCTCGCTGCTCGCCCAGGACTATCCGGGGCGCGCGGAGGTGTTCCTCGTCGACGACGGCAGCACGGACGGCACCGGTGAGCTGGCGCGCGACCTCGCGCGGCGGCACGGTGGGCTGCCCCTCACCGTCGGCTCACCGGGTGAGCCGCCCGCGGGCTGGACCGGGAAGCTGTGGGCGGTGCGGCACGGCATCGCGCTGGCACGCGCGCGTGAGCCGGAATTCCTGCTCCTGACGGACGCCGACATCGCGCACGCGCCGGACAGTCTGCGCACGCTGGTGGCGGCCGCGCGCACCGGCGGCTTCGACGCCGTGTCGCAGATGGCGCGGCTGCGGGTGGCGAGCGGCTGGGAGCGGCTGGTGGTGCCGGCGTTCGTCTATTTCTTCGCGCAGTTGTATCCCTTCCGCCGGATCGGCCGCAGAGGGTCGCGTACGGCGGCCGCGGCGGGCGGCTGTGTGCTGCTGCGGGCCGAGACGGCCGAGCGGGCGCGGATCCCGGACGCGATCCGGCACGCGGTGATCGACGACGTGGCACTCGCGCGCGCGGTGAAGCAGGGCGGCGGGCACATCTGGCTGGGGCTCGCGGACCGGGTGGACAGCGTGCGGCCGTATCCGCGTCTGGCCGACCTGTGGCGGATGGTCTCGCGCAGCGCCTACGCCCAGCTGCGGCACAACCCGCTGCTGCTGGCGGGCACGGTGGCGGGGCTCGCCCTGGTGTACCTGGTGCCGCCCGCGGCCCTGGTGCTGGGCCTGGCCGCGGGGAGCTGGGCGACGGCGGTGTGCGGCGGGCTGGCGTGGCTGGTGATGACGGGCACGTACACGCCGATGGTCCGCTACTACGGGCAGCCGCTGTGGCTGGCCCCGCTGCTGCCGTTCACGGCCCTGCTGTATCTGCTGATGACCGTCGACTCGGCGGTGCAGCACTACCGGGGGCGCGGCGCGGCCTGGAAGGGCCGCACCTACGCACGTCCGGACACGGTCGCCGACGAGGGCTGAGGGCGCCGTACAGGCGTTACTTACGGCCGGGCGTCCAGTTCATGCCCCAGCCGTAGGCGTAGTCGACGGTGCGCTGCGGGCTGACGCCGCGCTCGGGGACCAGGTAGCGGGCCTCGCGCTGGACGATCAGGTCGTCGCCCTGGGCGGTGATCAGGGCGAGGGCGCACACGGTCGACGGGACCGTGCACTCGTCGAGGGAGAAGTCGATGGGCGCGCCGAACTGCGGCTGGAGGGTGACCGTGGCGTGCAGGTCGGCGAAGGAGCGGGCGCCCTCGTAGATGGTGACGAAGACGAGGATGCGCCGGAAGTACCGCTTGTGGTCGAGGTTGATGGTGAGGTTCTCGCCGCTCGCGACCGCGCCGGTGCGGTCGTCACCGTCGAGGTGGATGAACGGCGGCTGGTGCAGGGAGCCGAAGGCGTTGCCGAGGGCCTGGACGACGCCCTTGCTGCCGTCGGAGAGCTCGTAGAGGGCGCACAGGTCGAGATCGAGGTCCGAGTGCATCGCGACCGGGCGGCCGAACTTGCCGGCCCAGCCGGAGAACTGCTTGCGCACCTCCCAGTTGAGATTCACCCGCATCGCGCCCGAGGTGCCGCCCTGCTTGGTCAGCGACACGGACGGGGCCGCCTTGGTCAGCGTGACCTTGGACAGGCTCACCGGCGCGGCCGGCGGCGGAGGCGGGGCCATGGGCGGGGCGGGCGGCGGCGGGGGCGTGCGCGTGTACGCGGGCGGGACGGGCTGCGCGGCGAGGGTGGGAGCCGTCGGCGGGGCGGGAGGCGGCGCGGTGACCGTGGGTGGTGCCGCCGTCACCGGCGGGGCCGTGTGCTGCGGCTCGTCGACCGTGATGCCGAAGTCCGTGGCGAGGCCCTCCAGGCCGCTGTCGTAGCCCTGGCCCACGGCGCGGAACTTCCAGGCGCCCTGGCGGCGGTAGAACTCGCCGAGCACGAAGGCGGTTTCGACGCTCGCGTCCGTGCTGTCGAACCGCGCGGCCACCGCGCCACTGCCCGCGTCCCGCACCTCGATGTAGAGGCCGGGCACCTGGCCGAACGTTCCGCCGTCGGCGGACGCGGCGAGCACCACCGTCTCCACCGAGGGCTCCACGCGCGCGAGGTCGACGAGAAGCGTGTCGGTCACCTGCCCGCCGGAGGTGCGCTTGCCCTCGTGGCGTACGGCTCCGGAGGAATGCGCCGGCTGGTTGTAGAAGACGAAGTCCGCGTCGGACCGTACCCTGCGGCCGGTCAGCAGCAGGGCCGAGGCGTCGGCGTCGGGCACGCCCGGTCCGGCACGCCAGCCCAGCTCGACCCGCAGGGCCGTCGTCGGCACCGGAACGTTCGATCCCTTCGGCATTGACATGTCCGCCCCCATCGCGGGTCACCGTGCCGGTCGCGCCCGGCAGTTCCATCGGCCTGTGTCCGCCCAACCTATGCGGACCGCCGCGGACAACCTATGCGGACGGCTCCACAAGCCCTCCCGAAGGGCCGGAACAGGGGGTGTCCAACCGCCGGTAACCCCTTGGGAGCTGAGGCTTTACACGATCCGGGCGAGGTTTGCCGCCCCTTTTTCTCCGAATTCGCTCGCATTGGGGAACACGGGCCTCCGCGGACACGGAAAACAACCCTCTTATCGGTCTCCCCAACCAGCACATCGTGGGCTTAACTTATGTGCCATGACCTCCCCCCGCTCCACCTATGGCGGCGGCTACTACTCCGCCTCCTTCCCGGACACCCCGATCTACGACTCGCTCGTGGCCGAGCGTGGCACCCCGCAGATCGCCCCGATCCGGGTCCCCGCCGCCTACGACACGCCGGGCAGCAGCCTGCCCGCGCTGCCGTCGGCGCTGCCCGCCCTCCCGGCGGCCCCCTCCCAGCCCTCCTACGGCTACCCGCAGCAGATGCAGCAGCCCGCGCCGCTGCACCAGGCT
The DNA here is from genome assembly GCF_044763135.1 of Streptomyces sp. NPDC096205. Lineage (NCBI taxonomy): Bacteria > Bacillati > Actinomycetota > Actinomycetes > Kitasatosporales > Streptomycetaceae > Streptomyces > Streptomyces sp. NPDC096205. The sequence continues at coordinate 357,391 of NZ_JBIWFS010000004.1, forward strand.
GCGCCCACGGCCTACATCCCGCAGCAGGCCGCCGCTCCGCGCGGGTACCCCGGCCCGCAGCAGCAGCCGCAGCGTCCGCCGATGTCGGGCGCCGCCGGCTACGAGTCGATGCGCCCCGCGGCTCCCCGTCCGGCCCCCACGCCGTACCAGGACCCGTACAACAACCAGCAGTACCGCGGCTACTGACGCGATCTCCCGGGCTGTCGGTGCCGAGTGGCACGATGGCCCCATGGGGAACGCGAAACTGCAGTCGATACACGTCCATCCGGTCAAGGCGTTCCGGGGTCTGGCACCCCGGGAGGCTGTCGTGGAGCCCTGGGGGCTGGCCGGAGACCGACGCTGGGTGCTGATCGACGACGGGGGAAAGGTCGTCACACAACGCCAGCAGCCACATCTCGCGCAGGCCGCCGCCGGGCTCGTACCCGGCGGCGTCGTGCTGTCCGCGCCCGGTGCCGAGCCGCTGACCGTCACCGTCCCGGAGCCGGGGGACACGGTCACGCTCGACATCTTCGGCGACAAGGTCGAGGGCGTCCTCGCCGACCGGAGCGCACACGACTGGGCCAGCGCCTATCTCGGTGTCCCGGTGCGGCTGGTGCACATGGACGACCCGGCCACGCGCCGGCCCGTCGACCCCGAGTTCGCGCTGCCCGGTGAGACCGTCTCCTTCGCCGACGGCTTTCCGCTGCTGCTCACCACCGCGTCCTCGCTCGACTCCCTCAACTCCCTGATCGCCGAGGGCCCGCACGCCGCGGAGGGGCCCCTGCCGATGAACCGCTTCCGGCCGAACGTGGTCGTGTCCGGCACCGAGCCGTGGGCCGAGGACGACTGGTCGCGCGTCGCCATCGGGGAGGTCACCTTCCGCGTCGCCAAGATGTGCGGGCGCTGCGTGGTGACCACCACCGACCAGGACACCGCCGTACGGGGCAAGGAGCCCCTGCACACCCTCGGCCGGCACCGGCGCTTCGCCGGCTCGCTCGCCTTCGGGCAGAACCTGGTCCCGCTGTCGGGCGGCACGATCCGGGTCGGCGACGAGGTGCGGATCCTGGAGTAGCCGGGAACCTCGGCCCCGGGCCCGGACGTTGGGCTTGCGTGAGCAGTTCGTGAGAGGTCCCGGCCGACGCGGTGCCGCCCTTCCCTGAAGGTGACGTCACTCTCTCTTCGGCCGGGTCCGCGGTGGACGCCTCCGCCAGGAGGTATCACGGAGCGGGGAAGGGGGCGGAAGAGTGCGGGCGATCTCTGGTCTCTGGCGTTGGCGGCACAACCCGCTGCGTCGCGGGACGGATCTGGCCGAGGCCTGGGTGTGTCTGGCCGCGCTGCTGCTGATGCTGGTCGCCGCTCCCGTGATCGGCACCCTGGTGGGCTCCGCCGCGGACGAGTCCCTGCAGCGCTCCGTGCGTGAGCAGCAGCGCCGCCGCCATCAGGTGACGGCCCGGGTGGTCGAGGAGCTGAAGCACACCGCACCGGCCGCGGACCCGGAGACCGCCTCGCGCGACACCCGCAGCCGGGTCCTCGCCTCCTGGTCCGCCCCGGACGGCACCGAGCGGCGGGGCCCGGTGACGGCCCCGCTGCGCGACCCTGAGCCGGGCGACCGGTTCGCGCTATGGACCGACCGGCAGGGCCGCCCCGCCGTCAGACCCCTCGACCCTGCCACCGCCACCACCCACGCCGTAATCGCCGGCATCGGCGCCGCCCTCCTCGCGGCCCTCCTCGTCGAACTCGCCCGCCGCCTCGCGCTGTGGCGCATGATCCGCCGCAGATACGCCTGTTGGGACCAGGCCTGGGACCGAGCGGGCCCGGACTGGGGCCGAACGGGCACGGGCATCTGACGAGGTCCTGCTCGGACGGGCAGCGGACGTGCAGGGGGTTGGCTGTTGGCTAAGGAACCGCACGCGGCACGCGACGGCCTCCCGCGCCGAATCCGCCCGCGGCAGGCAGCACACGGCCACAAAGCACACAGCACACAGCACGCCCCGCAGCACACCGACCCGGCACACCGCCCCCTCCCGCCGGGCACAGCCCGACAGTTGGCGGCCGTAGGTCGCCTTCCCGCTCCGGTCAACCCACTGCCCTCCCGCACGCTACGGTGGACCGGCCGAACCCCTTCGGCATCAATGCGCGCGAGCGAGCCATCAGTACGACGAGGTGGGGGCACAGCAACGCCATGGCACAGGGCACGGTCCAGGTGACGCACACCGGCACTTCGCGGTGGCGGCGCCGCACAGGTGAGTACGCATCGCTCGCCGCCGCCCTGGAGGCCGCGGCCGAGGGTGACGTGCTCACCATCGCCCCCGGTACCTACCGGGAGAACCTCGTCGTCCAGCGGGCGGTGACCCTGCGCGGCCCGGAGGGCTCCCCCGGCTCGGTGCGTATCGCGCCGACGGAGGGCGTGCCGCTGACGGTGCGCGCGTCCGCGGTCGTGCAGGACCTGCATGTGGAGGGGCAGGACGCGGCGGCGCCCGCGCTGCTGGTGGAGGACGGCACCCCGGAGATCTCCGACCTGCGGATCGTGACGCGGTCCGCGGCCGGGATCGAGGTGCGCGGCACGGCGCGGCCCACCGTGCGGCGCTGCACCGTCGACAACCCGGCCGGTATCGGTATCGCGGTGGTCGACGGCGGGGGCGGGGTGTTCGAGGAGTGCGAGGTGCTGGCGGCCGGGCAGGCGGGCGTCGCCGTGCGCGGCGGCGGCCATCCCCGGCTGGAGCGCTGCCGGGTGCACCACGCGGCGGGCACGGGCCTCGCGGTGACCGGCGAGAACTCCTCGCTGGAGGCGGTGGGCTGCGAGGTCTACGAGGTGCGGGGCAGCGGTGTGCAGGTCACCGCGCACGCCACCGGACACCTCGTCAACTGCGATGTGCACCGCACCACCGCCGACGGGGTCACCCTGGACACGGACGCCGTGCTGACCCTGGCCGACTGCCGGATCCACGACATCCCGGAGAACGCGGTCGACCTGCGCTCCCGCTCGGTCCTCACCCTGACCCGCACCAGCGTGCGGCAGTTCGGGCGCAACGGCCTGTCGGTGTGGGACCCGGGCACCCGGGTGGACGCCCACCAGTGCGAGATCTTCGACAGCACCGGCGACTACCCGGCGGTGTGGGTGAGCGACGGCGCGACCGCGGTGCTGGACTCCTGCCGGGTGCACGACGTACCGGACGCGCTGTTCGTGCTGGACCGCGGCTCACGCGCCGACGTGGTGGACACCGACCTGTCGCAGGTGCGCAACACGGCCGTGTCCGTGAGCGACGGGGCGACGGCGCAGCTCGACGACTGCCGGATCCGGGACGCGGCGACGGGCGCGTGGTTCCGCGACCACGGCAGCGGCGGCACGCTCAGCAACTGCACCCTGGACGGCACCCAGACCGGCGTGATCGTCACCAAGGGCGCCGACCCGACCGTGGAGCGCTGCACGGTCGACTCCCCCACCGAGGCCGGCTTCTATGTGTCGGCCGGTGGCCGCGGCAGCTTCCTGGGCTGCCGGGTGACCGGCAGTGCCGGCTACGGCTTCCATGTGATCGACGGCTGCCGTACGACGCTGAAGAAGTGCCGGACGGAGCGGTGCGCGCGCGGGGGTTACGAGTTCGCGGACGGCGGCCCGGACACCGGGTCGGGCTCCGGGCCGGTCGTCGAGGACTGCACCAGCGACGAGAGCGCGGGCGTCCGACGGCAGGCCGCCGCGTCGGAACCGGCCGTCGCGACGGTCACGCAGACCGCCGGGCTGCTCGGCGCGGTGCCCGACCAGCGTCCCGCCACCCCCGAGCCCGCCCCGGAGCAGGAACCGGCCCGCACCTCCAAGGCGGTGCTCGGTGAACTGGACGCGCTGGTGGGCCTGGAGAGCGTCAAGCGGGAGGTCCGGGCCCTCACCGACATGATCGAGGTGGGCCGACGCCGGCAGCGAGCCGGCCTGAAGGCGGCCTCGGTCAAGCGGCATCTGGTCTTTACCGGCTCCCCCGGCACCGGCAAGACGACCGTCGCCCGGCTCTACGGCGAGATCCTCGCCTCCCTCGGTGTGCTGGAGAAGGGCCATCTGGTCGAGGTGTCCCGGGTGGATCTGGTCGGCGAGCACATCGGCTCGACGGCGATCCGCACCCAGGAGGCGTTCGAACGGGCGCGTGGCGGTGTGCTGTTCATCGACGAGGCGTACGCGCTGTCGCCTCAGGACGCGGGCCGTGACTTCGGCAAGGAGGCCATCGACACGCTGGTGAAGCTGATGGAGGACCACCGCGACGCGGTCGTGGTGATCGTCGCGGGCTACACCGCCGAGATGGAGCGCTTCCTGTCCGTCAACCCGGGTGTGGCGTCCCGTTTCTCGCGGACCATCACCTTCGGCGACTACGGGCCCGAGGAACTGCTGCGGATCGTGGAGCAGCAGGCCGAGGAGCACGAGTACCGGTTGGCGCCGGGCACGCCTGAAGCGCTGCTGAAGTACTTCACCGACCTGCCGAAGGGGCCCGCGTTCGGCAACGGCCGCACCGCGCGGCAGACGTTCGAGGCGATGGTGGAGCGTCACGCGGGCCGGGTGGCGCAGGTGGTGGAGCCGAGCACGGACGATCTGACGCTGCTGTTCGAGGAGGACCTGCCTCAGCTGCCCTGAGCCTCCTGCCGGACAGCAGAGACCTGCCTCAGCTGCCCTGAGCCTCCTGCCGGACAGCAGAGACCTGCCTCAGATGCCCTGCGCCTCCCGCCGCGCACGCGTGTGGCGCGGGGTCGGCACGCCGCCGCCGGGCCCGAGGTCGGCCAGCAGCCGCTCGCGTTCCTCGGCGAAGGCCGGGTCGGCCTGGTATTCGGAGTGGCCGAGGACGGGCGCGGGCAGCGGATGCCGGTCGGTGCGGCCGTGGGCGAGGGGGTCCTTCAGCGCGGGGCGGTCCACCTCGGGGCCGCAGTCGCCCGGCAGGCGGACGGGCCCGCCGATCGGGTCGGTGCGCCGGTACAGGTTGCGCCAGCAGTCCAGCTCCTGGTGCAGCGCGCCGAGCGCGGCGGGCCCGAAGTGGGCCGGGAACCAGCGGCCGTAGAGGCGCTCCAGCGGGGAGCCGTAGGTCAGCAGGGCGACACGGCCGCGGTCGGCCGGGCTCAGCTGCCAGACGGCGGCGGCCGCGAGGACGCTGCCCTGGGAGTGCCCGGAGATGACGAGGCGTCCGCCGGTGGCACGGGTCCAACTGGTCATGCGCCAGGTCAGGTCGGGCACCGCGCGCTCGGCGTAGCAGGGCGGGGCGAAGGGGTGGGCGGCGCGCGGCCAGAAGGTGCCGACGTCCCAGAGGATGCCGATGGTGCGCCGCGCGGAGGCGTCCTTGTAGGCGCGCCGGCCCCAGGTGACGAACAGTATGAAGCCGAGGCCGATCAGCCAGGAGCCCAGCGCCTGCGCGGTCTCGGCGGCGCCCTGGACGAAGGGGTGGGCGTGCTCGGCGGCCCGGCCGGGCGTGCGGTCGCTGAGCCAGGCTCCGACGAGGGCGCCGGCGCCGAGCAGCAGCGTGGTGACGGCGGTGACGGCGACGATCAGCGGCGCGCTGTCGGTGAGCGTGGCCAGGGCCCGGACCCGGGCGATACGGCGGGTGCGCGCGGGCTCGCGCATCTCGTCGGGGTAGTCGCGCTCGACCGCCGCCCGCTCGGCGCGGGCCAGCCGCACGGTGCGCCACCCGAGGAGGGCGCAGACGGCGAGGAGGACCAGCAGCAGGGGCGGGATGACGGAGGCCTGCCAGGTCAGCAGCACCGGCGGCCCCGGGATGGAGGCGCCGGTGCCGTCCAGCCAGTCCGCGACCCGCTGCGAGACACCGCCCGCCATCACGCCGCCGAGCGCGCAGCCCAGCAGGGCGACGACGGGCCCGCCGAGCCCGCGCAGCGCGGCGCGCGGGTCGGGCAGGGCCCGGTGCAGCACATGCGCGACGACCGCGAGGGCGATCACCAGCACGCCCTGGGCGAGGGCGATGCCGCCGAAGGCCGCGTCGCCGGGCAGTCGCCCGGCCGACTGCCAGCCGGGCCGCTCCCAGCCGGCGTAGACCAGGGCGAGCACGAGAGCGGCGAGGGCGCCGAGCGGCAGGAGCCTGGCGAGGCGGGCGTCGAGCTCGCGGTCCAGGCGCCGCTCGCTGCGGCCCCGTCGGCACACCACCCACACCACGGCGAGCGCCCCGGCGAGCAGTCCCGCGCCGAGCAGCCGGCCCAGCAGGTCGAGGGCGGCCGGGCCGCCGGGCTCGCGGTCGTGTCCGGAGGCCGCCGCGGTGAGCACGGCGGCGACCGTCAGCAGCCCGGCCGCGGTGTGCGCGGCGCGCAGGCGTGCCACCAGGCGGCGGCCGTACCAGAAGCCGGGCCGGCCGAGGGCCGTGCTGCCGTCGTCCTCTCCACGTCCGCCCAGCGCCGTACTGCCGCTGCCCTCACCGCATCCGCCGAGCGCCGTGCCGCCGCTGCCCTCACCGCGTCCGCCCAGCGCCGTACTGCCGCTGCCCTCACTGCATCCGCCGAGCGCCGTACTGCCACTGCCCTCACCGCATCCGCCCAGCGCCGTACTGCCACTGTCCTCGCCGGGGCCGGCGTTGAAGGCCAGGGGCCGCTGGGATTCGTACGCGTTCCAGGTGCGGTGGGACAGGTACCACAGCAGGCCGGTGAGGGCGGCGGGCAGCAATGCGGCGAGGGCGAGCCGGCGGCCGGGGCGGCTCCACCAGCCGCCGTCGGAGCCGGCCGGCGACAGGAAGCCCAGCCAGCTGTGCCGGTCGGCGCACGGGCGTGTGCCCGCGCACTGCCAGGCCGCCAGATCCAGCGCCACCTCGCAGGCCCCGGCCACGAGCAGCACGGTCAGGGTGAGGCCGGCGAGCCGCACCAGGAGTCCGTACAGGCGCACGGTCCGGACCCGGCCGTGGGCGCCCGGCCGCATCCAGTGCGCCAGGTTGACCACCATGAACGGCAGTAACAGCAGCCACAGGGCGCGGGTGCCGTTGCCGGAGGTGAGGTTGCACCAGACGTACGCCTCGGGGACCGGACGGCGCCTCGTGGCGTCGGCGTCGGCCTCGGGTGCGGTGTCGGCGGCGCGGCGGAAGACGGCCGCGGTGTCGTCCCCGGTGATCCGTACGGTGCGCGGATCGCCGAGCATCTGCTCCGGCGTGGTGCCGCCGACGCCGTGGACCAGGAGCTCCAGGGCGGTCGCCGGGTCCTCCGTGAGGGTCTTTTCCTGAGTGCGTTCCACTGTGCCACTTCCCCCGTGACGCTGCGTCGGCAACTGTTCGTGCACGCATCAGGATCTCGACAGGGCCTTCTGCGTACACCCCTCGTCACCGAATCTCCCCGATCCGTGCGAGGAACAGGGGTCGTGGGTGGCATGTGCGCGACCGCACGGCCGGTGGCGCGACCGGTGCCGGGTCGTGCGAGGATGGGACGCCCGCGCGCGCGACGACAGGGAAACGTCCTTGTCGGAGCAGGTGTGAGGACGGGTCGGACGGCAGTGGACGAAAGGACCGGAGCGTACGTGAGCGAGAATCAGAACCTCCTCGCGGAGCAGCGGCGCGCCCTGATCCTTGACGAGGTCCGGCGCCGCGGCGGGGTCCGGGTCAACGAGCTGACCCGCAAGCTCGGTGTGTCGGACATGACCGTACGCCGTGATCTGGACGCGCTGGCGCGTCAGGGTGTGCTGGAGAAGGTGCACGGCGGCGCGGTCCCGGTCGTGGAGGCGAGCACGCACGAGCCCGGCTTCGAGGCCAAGTCCGGTCTGGAGCCGACGGCCAAGGAGGACATCGCGCGGGCCGCCGCCCGCCTGGTCCCGCCGGGCAGCGCGATCGCGCTGTCGGGCGGTACGACGACGTACGCGCTGGCGCAGCAGCTGGTGGACGTGCCCGATCTGACGGTCGTCACCAACTCGGTGCGGGTGGCGGACGTGTTCCACGCGGCGCAGCGGTCGACGGGTCCGCGGCAGGGCGCTGCGACGGTGGTGCTGACCGGCGGGGTGCGCACTCCGTCGGACTCGCTGGTGGGCCCGGTGGCCGATCAGGCCATCTCCACGCTCCACTTCGACCTGCTGTTCCTCGGTGTGCACGGGATATCGCCGCAGGCCGGTCTGTCGACGCCGAACCTCGCGGAGGCGGAGACCAACCGGCGGCTCGTGCAGGCGGCGCGCCGGGTGGTGGTGGTCGCCGACCACACCAAGTGGGGCACGGTGGGCCTGAGTTCGTTCGCCACGCTGGACCAGGTCGACACGCTGGTGACCGACGCGGGCCTGCCGGCCGAGGCACGCGCGCAGGTGTCGGAGCATCTGCGGCGCCTGGTGGTGGCGGGCGAGGACGAGGAGCTGGGCGAGCCGGGTGGTGCAGACGCCTGACGATCGGTCAGGTAAGGTGGGCGGCCGTCCTGCCGTCGTGCACCGCCCTGGGGGTTCGTATGGCTCGCCGTCTGCGTCCGGTCGAGGCCGGCTTCGTGCGGGACGCGCCCGTACGTCATGTGTTCGCGCGCAACATCGCCGCCGCGCCCGAGCACGTCTACCGCGCGCTCGCCGAGGACGTACCCGGCTGGAGCGAGTGGTTCGGCGCGGTGACACTCGCCCGGCCGCTGCGGGACGGCGCCGGGCGGGAGGTCCGGCTGCGGGGCGGTACGCGGTTCGAGGAGACGGTCCTCGTCGCGAAGGAGCCCGACCTGTACGTCTATCGCGTGGATGTCACCAACGCGCCGGGGGCGCACGCCCTGGTCGAGGAGTGGCGGCTGGCGCCCGCCGGAGCGGGCACGCGCGTGTGCTGGACCTTCGCCGCCGACGGCACGGCGCCCTTCCTGCTGGCGCTGCGGCTGGCCCGCCCCGGCCTCGACCGTTCCTTCCGGGGCGCGATGACGGCGCTGGACCGGCGGCTGGGCCGCTGAGCCTCGCTCAGTGCGGCCAGACGCCCGTGTCCAGCAGGGTGTCGATGGCCGCGGCGTAGGGGGCGATGTCGAGGCCCTGCGCGGCGAGCCAGTCGTCGGAGTAGTACTTGTCGAGGTAGCGGTCGCCCGGGTCGCACAGCAGGGTGACGACACTGCCCGTCCGCCCCGCGGCGACCATCTCGGCGACGATCTTCAGCGCGCTCCACAGCCCGGTTCCGGTCGAGCCGCCCGCCTTGCGGCCGATGGCCCGCTCCAGGGCGCGTACGGCGGCGACGCTCGCCGCGTCGGGGACCTTCATCATGCGGTCGATCGCGCCGGGCACGAAGCTCGGCTCCATGCGTGGCCGGCCGATGCCCTCGATGCGTGAGCCGCAGTCGCAGGTGACGTCCGGATCGCCCGTGGTCCAGCCCTCGAAGAAGCAGGAGTTCTCGGGGTCGGCGACACAGATGCGGGTGTCGTGCTGCATGTAGTGGACGTAGCGCGCGAGGGTCGCGGAGGTGCCGCCGGTGCCGGCCGTGGCGACGATCCAGGCGGGCTCGGGGAACCGCTCCAGCTCCAGCTGGCGGAAGATGGACTCGGCGATGTTGTTGTTGCCGCGCCAGTCCGTGGCCCGTTCGGCGTAGGTGAACTGGTCCATGTAGTGGCCGCCGGTCTCGGCCGCGAGGCGGGCGGAGGCCTCGTACATCGTGCGCGGGTCGTCCACGAAGTGGCACCGGCCGCCGTGGAACTCGATCAGGCGGATCTTCTCGGCGCTGGTCGTGCGCGGCATGACGGCGATGAAGGGCACGCCGATCAGCTTCGCGAAGTACGCCTCGGACACGGCCGTCGAACCGCTGGACGCCTCGATGACCGGGCGGTCGGGGCGGATCCAGCCGTTGCACAGCCCGTAGAGGAACAGCGAGCGGGCGAGCCGGTGCTTGAGGCTGCCGGTGGGGTGGGTGGACTCGTCCTTGAGGTAGAGGTCGATGCCCCACTTCTCCGGCAGCGGGAAGCGCAGCAGGTGCGTGTCGGCCGACCGGTTGGCGTCGGCCTGGACCTTGCGGACGGCTTCTTTCAGCCAGTCGCGGTAGCGCGCGTCAGTGCGGTCGACGTCAAGGGTCGCGCCGGTCGGGATCTGCTGGATGGTGCTCACGGCGTCGCTCCTCACGCTGCGCGGCACCCGCGTCCGCGCGGTGCCGTCCCTTCGATCATAAGCACCTCTCCGAACGCTTCCCACCTGCATAAACGCATCTTTGAGCCACCCAAAGGCGCCCTGGGGCACGGCTGTACGAAGCACCGACACGCAGGCGTACGAGGCACCGGCGCACGCCCCTGCGGCGCTCCGGCGCGAGCCCCTCGGGAGACCCGCCGCGGCCCGCCTGCCGGACCGGGGCGCATTCGGCCGAGTGCTTCCGCGCCCGGCGCGAGCCCCACGCGCGCACTGGTGCGGGGCGCCGGGTGGAGGCAGACTGCACGCGCGGGGTACCCGAAGGGTGTCCCGTCGGTGTCGACAGGGGTTCACGACACGCGGCCGGCGACCCGTTCGGGCGTACGGCCGCATACGGCACATGCGACAAGGGGGCAGGGCGCCATGGCGGAGCCGGAGTTCACGGCGACGGGCGTGCGGATCGGGAAGGGTCTGCGGTCGCTCACCCGCGCCGGGCAGGTCCGGATCAACGACGGCAGGCTGGAGCTGCTCACCAGTTACGGCAGCGAGATCGACAGCGCGCCGCTGAAGACGGTGCGGGCGTCGAAGCCGTGGTTCGGGTCCGAGGACCGGGCCGTCGCCGACCTCGGCGGCAAGCGGTACACGCTGACGCTGGGCGACCACGACCCCGCTCCCGGCGAGTCGGGGCCACCCGCGGCGCGCCGGTTCGTCGAGGCCGTGCGCCGGGCCACGGGGCGCGACCGCTGAGGCCTCCGCCGAAGCCGCGCCGGCGACCGCCGAGCCTGCGCGGAAGCCCCGAAGGGTGACTGCCGAGCCTGCGCGGAAGCCCCGACGGGCGACCGCCGAGCCTGCGCGGAAGCCCCGACGGGCGACCGCCGAGCTTCCGCCGAAGCTACGCGGGGCGACGGCCGAGCCACCGCCGAAGCCGCGCGGCGCGACCGCCGGGCCTCCGGAAGAGCTGCGCGGTGTGACCGTCGCGGCACGGCGAGTTGCGGCTCTTCACCCCTTGCGTCACTCTGGTCTCACGTCACTCTGGGTTTACCGGCGACAACGCTGCGAACCAGCCCGCCGGGCACGACAGCAGGCGGTCGTCTCGACTCGGACCCCTGCTGGATCCGTCCTCCGTGTTCTTCCGGACCTCAACGTCGGGGAGTCGCAGCCGTGATCAGTCACCCAAGCAGACACTGCACGGTGGAGCTCCAAGCCCTGCCGTCGCGGATCGGCCAGGTCCGCAGAATCCTTTCTGCGCAGTTGCGCTACTGGCATCTTGATCCCTTGATAGACCGGGCGACGCTCGGTGTGACCGAGCTGTTGTCGAACGTCCACCGGCATGCCCAACCCGACAAGACGTGCACTGTGCAGATCGAGCTGCTGCTCGACCGGCTGACGGTGTCGGTGCGCGACCACGACCCACGGCTTCCCGTCGTGGAAGACGCCGATCCGCTCGCGACCTGCGGGCGTGGGCTCGCCATGGTGGCGGCGGTCAGCGAGAGCTGGGGCGCGCGGCCGGACGGCGAGGACGGCAAGGTGGTGTGGTTCAGCCTGCCGACGGCTGTCGCCGGGAAGAGCGACGCTGCTGGGCGCCCGCTGCGGCGGGCCGGGCTGGAGACGACCGTGTTCCCCGAGGTGGAGCCTGTCGCCGTCGCGGCCGACGCGCCGTTGGTCGAACACGCTCCCGCCCGGTCGGCCGTTGTCGGCTGACCGGGCGGTGAGGAACGCTTCGCCGGAAGGAGCGGCGAGGCGGGAAGCTGCGGCGAGGTCGTCCTCCGGGTGCGGGTTCGTCGTGGCTTTTCGCGCCCACGCGGCGGAGCCGCATGTCGATACGGCCCCGCGCCCCTGAGGGCACTGCTCCGAGCCTCGTACAGGCACTGCCACCCTGCCCCCGAAGTCCGGTCACTCCATGGCCACCGCCCTCAGTACGTCCAGCCGTGCCGCCCTCCTCGCCGGCCTCCAGCCGGCGAGGGCGCCCGCCGCCAGGCCCACCAGTGCGACCACGGTGAGTTGTATCGGCGGCAGCGCGAAGGCGAACGCGCTGTCGCTCGACGCGTCGGAGGACTTGACCAGGACCCAGCCGAGGAAGGCGCCCAGGCCCAGGCCACCGGCTGTGCCGAAGGCGGCGACCAGGACGGACTCCCAGCGGACCATGGCCCGCAGCTGGGACCGCGTCTGGCCGACGGCACGCAGCAGGCCCAGTTCGCGGGTGCGCTCGTGGACGGCCAGGGTGAGGGTGTTGGCGATGCCTAGCAGGGCGATCAGGACGGCCAGGGCGAGCAGCGCGTAGACCAAGGTCAGCATCATGTCGATGCCGCCGGCGGAGGACTCGGCTTACTCGTCACGGGTCTGCACCTCGGGATTGCCGTAGTGCTCGGCGACCTGTTCCACCGCCGCCTTGCCCGCGGCCGTGTCCACCCCGTCCTCGAAGGAGACGGCGACCAGCGAGTCGGCGTCCTGGGTGCGGTGCGGGGCCCACGCCGCGCGGGTGACGACGTAGTCGCCGGCGAGTTCGGACTGCTCGTACAGCGCGCGGACGGTGAAGGTCCGCCGCTCGCCATCGGTGAAGGTCAGTCGGGCGGGGTCGCCGACCGCGAGGTGCTGCCGTTCGGCCTCCTTCTCGGTGACGGCGATGCCGTCCGTGCCGAGGTCGCCGAGGGAGCCCCGGACCTGGCCGAGGTCGAAGGTGCGTTCCAGGGCCACCGGGTCGGTGACGGTCAGGGCCCGCCCCTGCCCCTCGACCTCGGCGACGCCCCGGCCGAGTCCGACGGCCGTGTCCACCTCGGGCAGGGCGGCGACCGCTCCGGCGAGCCTCGGGCTCAGCCCGCTGCCGCCCGCGCCGAAGGACGGAGTGCTGACGGCGACATCGCCCGCGAAGGAGCGGGACACCGTCTGGTCCATGGTCGCCTTCAGCGAGGCCCCGAACACCGTGAACAGCGACACCACGGCCACGCCGATCATCAGCGCGCTGGCGGTGGCGGCGGTCCGCCCGGGGTTGCGCAGGGCGTTGCGCCGGGCGAGTGAGCCGGTGACGCCGCGCAGCCGGTCGAGGGGCCCGCCGAGGACCCGTACGGCCGAACCGGCGGCGACCGGGCCGAGGATCACGAACGCGGCCAGGGCGAGGACCGCGCCGGTGCCCGCGAGCCACAGGGACGGGGAGAGCAGTACGCCGGTGAGGGTCACGGCCAGTGCGGCGGTGAGCACCCCGATGCCGAGGACGGCACGCGCGCGTGAGGCGCCCGAGGTGTCGACGGCCGTCTCCCGCAGGGCTGCCAGGGGCGCGGTGCGTCCGGCGCGTACGGCGGGCAGCACGGCGGAGAGCAGGCAGACCACGACACCGACCGCGAGGGGCAGCCCCATCGACAGGGTCGTGACGACGAGGTCGCCGTCGGGGAAGGGGAAGCCGATCGCCGGGAAGAGTGCCTGGAGTCCGGCCGCGATGCCGATGCCGCCCGCGAGGCCGGCCGCGGACGCGCTCACCGCGACGACGGTCGCCTCGGCGAGGGTGGTGGCGGTGACCTGGCGGCGGGAGGCGCCGAGGGCGCGCAGCAGGGCGTTCTCGCGGGTGCGCTGGGCCACGACGATGGCGAAGGTGTTGTGGATCGAGAAGGTCGCGACCAGAAGCGCGATCCCGGAGAACACCAGCAGGAAGGTGGTGAACAGGGTCAGGAACTGGCTGGAGATCATGTCGGTGTTCTCGGCGGCCGCGTCCTGGCCGGTGATGGCCTCGACGCCCTTCGGCAGGGCCGGGGTCAGCCGGTCGACCAGTTCCTCCTGGCCCACTCCGGGCTCGGCCCGCACCAGGATCGACGCCGCCTCGCCCGGTCGGGCGGTGAGGTACTTCTCCGCGTCGGCGCGGGTCATGCCGGTGAAGGTCACCTGGGCCATGCCGTCCTCGCCGCCGAAGGTCGCCAGGCCCACGACGGTGACCCGTACGGGGTCGGGCGTACGGAGGGTCGTGGTGTCGCCGATCTTCAGGCCGCCCTTGTCGGCGGCACCGCGGTTGACGACGACCTCGCCGGACCTCTCGGGGGCGCGGCCCTCGGCGAGCCGGTAGGGGTTGAGCTCGGGGTCGGTGATCCAGTTGCCGGCGAGGGTGGGCGGGCCCTGGCCGCCGACGGGGTCGCCGTCCTTGCCGACGAGCTGGCCCGCGCCCTGGATGTCGGGCGCGGCGGCGGCGACGCCGGGCACGTCCTCGATCCGGTCGGTCAGGCCGGCGTCCAGCGGTTCGCGCACGCCCTGGCTCTCGCCCGGCGTGGTGATCGCGTCGGCGCTGCGGACGACCGCGTCGGTGCCGGCGGTCGCGTTGCCGAACAGGGAGTCGAAACTGGCCCGCAGGGTGTCGCCCATGACGAGCGTGCCGGCCAGGAACGCCACGCCGAGCAGCACGGCGAGGAACGTACCGGCGAAGCGCCGTCTGTGGGCGCGCAGGGACGACAGACTCAGGCGCAGGGAGGCGTTCATGAGGGCACCTCGAAGGCTTTCATGCGGTCCAGGACCTTGTCGGCGGTCGGGTCCTCCATCCGGTCGACGAGGCGCCCGTCGGCCAGGAACAGCACCTCGTCGGCGTGGGCGGCGGCCACGGGGTCGTGGGTGACCATGACCACCGTGCGGTCCGTCTCCCGCACGGCACGCCCGAGGAGGCCGAGGACCTCCTGGCCGCTGCGGGAGTCGAGGTTGCCGGTCGGCTCGTCGGCGAAGACCACGTCGGGGCGGCCGGCGAACGCCCGGGCGACGGCGACGCGTTGCTGCTGGCCGCCGGAGAGTTCGGCGGGCCGGTGCCGCAGCCGGTCGCGCAGGCCGACGACGTCGATCAGCGTGTCGATCCACTCCGGGTCGCCGCCGCGCCCCGCGAGGTCCAGCGGGAGGGTGATGTTCTCGGCGACGGTCAGCGTGGGCACCAGGTTGTACGCCTGGAAGACGAACCCGACCCGGTCGCGGCGCAGCAGGGTCAGCCTGCGGTCGTCGAGGGCGCCGAGTTCGGTGTCGCCGATGAAGGCGGCGCCCGAGGTGAGGGTGTCCAGGCCGGCCGCGCAGTGCATCAGGGTGGACTTGCCGGAGCCGGAGGGCCCCATGATCGCGGTGAAGCGGCCGGCCGGGAAGCCGACGCTCACCCCGTCCAGGGCCCTGACCTCGGTGTCGCCGTGGCCGTAGACCTTCACGGCGTCGACGACCCGGGCGGCGGTGCGCACCTCGGTGGTCACCGTCATGCCGCACCGCCCTTCGTACGGCCGAACTGCTCGTCGAGGACGGACAGCCGGCGCCAGTACTCGTCCTCGTCGATCTCGCCGGAGGCGAACCGGCGGCCGAGCATCGCGATGGGCGAGTCGCCGGAGGGCGTGCGGTCCTCGGGCGGCCGCCAGGGGGCGCGGCGCCCGCGCCACACGGTGCGGCGCAGCAGGGTGACGGCGGTGACGACCACGGCCGCCCAGATCACGGGGAAGAGCAGGATCCACGGCCCGGGGCCGCCGTCCCAGTGGGCGAGTGTCTGCATGGCGGTTCAACTCCCTCTTTCCAGGAACGGACTTCGAGTGATGTCTCGAGCCTGGCTCCGGGAGGGGGTCCGGGTCGTCGTACGGGCGGGGGCAGTGCGGATACCTCCCGGGGAGTACGGACGTCTGTAACTACTAGTATGTACAGTGGTGGCATGAGCACCTCGGAGCGTCTGATCGAGTCCGCCCAGGAGCTGCTCTGGGAGCGCGGGTACGTGGGCACGAGCCCCAAGGCGATCCTGGAGCGCGCCGGCGCCGGGCAGGGCAGCATGTACCACCACTTCAAGGGCAAGCCCCATCTCGCCCTGGCCGCCATCCGGCGCACGGCGGAACAGCTGCGCGGGGCCGCCGAGGCGGTGCTGGGCGGGCCCGGCACGCCGTACGAGCGCGTCCGGGCCTATCTGCTGCACGAGCGCGATGTGCTGCGGGGCTGTCCGGTCGGCCGGCTGACGATGGACCCGGACGTGATCGCGAGCGAGGAACTGCGGGCGCCGGTCGAGGAGACGCTCGCCTGGCTGCATGCCCGGCTCGCCGGGATCGTCCAGGAGGGCAAGGACCAGGGGCAGTTCGGGCCCGCTCTGGTGCCCGAGGAGATCGCCGCGACGGTCGTCGCGACCGTGCAGGGCGGTTACGTCCTGGCCCGCGCCTCCGGTTCGACCGCCGCCTTCGACGCCGGCGTCCGAGGTCTGCTCACCCTGCTGGCCCCTGAGGAGAGATGACATGCACGCACTGCACTACCCCGTCACCCTGCCCGCCGACTACGACATGGACATCATCCGCACCCGGGTCGCCACCCGCGGCCATCTCATGGACGGTTTCGAGGGGTTGGGCTTCAAGGCGTATCTGATGCGGGAGCGCGGCGTGGCCGGGTCGCCCGTGAACGAGTACGCGCCCTTCTACCTGTGGAACACGGTCGAGGGCATGAACTCCTTCCTGTGGGGCGGCCCGTTCCAGGGCATCCCCGACGACTTCGGCCGGCCGGTGGTGCGGCAGTGGACGGGCCTCGCCTACGAGGAGGGCGGCGCGGCCGATGCGCCCGCCCTGGTCGCCGTACGGCACACGCGGCCGGTTCCGGACGGACGGGTGCTGGCGGAGGTGATGGAGGACGCGGCGCGTGAGGCGGGGCGGCTCGCGGGGCGCGACGGGGCGGTGTGCGCGGCGGCGGCCGTGGATCCGAGCCGGTGGGAGACGGTGCACTTCTCGCTGTGGGCGCGGGAGCGGCCGGAGGCGGAGGGCGATGTCTTCCAGGTGCTGCATCTGTCGGCGCCGGGCCGCAAGTCGCTGCCGAGGGGCCGGCAGTGGTGAGCCCGGTCGGTGGCCCGATCCTGAGGATCTCTGGCCCTCGCGGGCGCTGACGCGCGGGTGCCGTGCGACGACGATGAGGGCGTACGCACAGCGTGAGACGAGGAGAACGGCCATGGCCCTGGAGATGCGCGACCGCTGCGAGCGGTGTACGACGGCGGAGCTGCCGTACGACGCGCCGGCCCGTATCTGTACCTACGAGTGCACTTTCTGTGTGCCGTGCACCGAGGCGATGGCCGGGGTGTGCCCCAACTGCGGCGGGGAGCTGGTTGCGAGGCCGCGGCGCGCGGTCGAGGTCTGAACGGCGGGTGCCCGTCCCCCCAAGCCGGTTGGGAGGACGGGCACTTGGCCGCTACTGGAGGGACAGGCCCTTCGGTGAGGTGAGGCCCTTGTCGGGGTCGACGCGGTAGGTCGCCGTCCGGACGGTGGGCGGGCAGGCGGAGCCGTTGGGGTGCTGCTCCTTCAGCCTCGCCGTGCTGTCCTGCGCGAGCGGGGGCCGGCCGTCGGCGAAGTCGACGAGCAGCCGCACCGGGACCGTGGTGGCCCCGATGTCGTCGGCGAGGCGGACCGACACCGACATGAACGGGTCCGCGGGATCGCCCGAAGTCCGCTCCTTGCAGGCGTCGTTCACACACAGCCGGATCGTCGCCGCGTCCCGGCCGCCGAAGTCCGACGGCCGCCACACGAGCGAGACCGCCGACTCCCCGTCGGCCCGGGTGCAGGGCGTGTCCTGACCGAGGAACGAGCATCCGGTCAGGGCCAGCGCCAGCAGGGGCGGGAGAAATGCGCGGCGCATGTCAGTACCTCGCCACCGTGCCGGGGAACGCGCTGTTGGCCAGCCCGATGTCCGTGAAGTACAGCCAGCACGGGTCGAAGAGGCCGCCGCTGTTGTCCCCGCCGCCGCCTCCGCCGCCGGAGATGATGCCCTTGGCGTAGGCGCGGCCGCTGCCGTCGACGGTGTACGTCGGGCCGCCGGAGTCACCCTTGATGGTGCAGGTGCCGGAGGTCTTCTTGGCGACGACCATGTTCTTGGCGACGGAGCCTTCGTCGTACTTGATGGTCGCCTGGGTCGACTTCACCTTCCAGCCGCACTTCTCGCCGGTCATCATGCCGCCCGTGCAGAACTGGTCACCGCTCTGCGCCCAGCGCCGCCAGTAGTCGTGGACCTCCCGCGAGGTGCTGGACGTCTTGCCGCCCTTGTAGATACGGGCCGACGCCGTGCTGCCCGGAAGGACCCGGTACAGGGAGAGGTCACCGGAGTAGTAGCTCTGGCCGGACAGCTTCACCGAGCCCGAGCCGTTCTTCCAGTTGTCGCGGACGACGGGGCCGATGTAGTCCTTCTCGGCCGGGTCGAGGATGGCGCCGTTGCCGGAGGTGCAGTGGCCGGCGGTGACCATGTACCACTTGCCGTCGTACCGCCAGGAGAAGCCGGCGGTGCACCACTTGGCCGACGTGTCGGAGACGTACGACTTGATGCGCGCGCCGCCGTAGTAGGGCGAGGTGTCGTACTGGCGGTTGGCCTGCTGTTGCACGTCGGCGGTGCCGGGCGCGACCTCCACGGCCACCGCGTCGGTGCCGTAGCGCTCGCCGAGGGCCGTGACGAGGGCCGGTGCGGCCGTCTCGGTCTCCACGACGACGCGGTTCTCCACGGCGTCGACATAGGCGACGTGCAGGTCGCCGGCGCCGGGCAGCTCCGTCTCCGGCAGCAGGAGGACCTCGTCGCGCACGGACTGCAGTGCGGTGACGCTGTTCTCCACGACCTCGGTGTGCGGGGTGATCTGCTCGGTGACGGTCGTGCCGGTGGGAGCGGGGGCCGTCTCGGGGGTGTCCTCCGGCATCGGGTAGGACTCCTCGCCGGTGGTCTCCGCGGAGCCGTCGGCGGGCGGTACCGCCACCTCCGACTCGTCGGTGGTGGTGTCCGGCTTGGTGCCCTCCTCGGTGTCCTCGGCGGGCAGACCGGTGCCCTCGTCCGCGGGGACCTGCGTCACCTGGATGGGGGCGGCCGCCTCGTCGGCGGACGACTCCTCGACGACCGGCGCGACCAGGTCGCCCGAAACCGGGTCGACGTAAGGAGGGGCGTAGGCGTCGGGCGCCTCGGCGGCGCGGGCCTCGGCCTGCTGCAGGGCGTAGGCCTGGGCGGGCTCGGCCTCCGGCACGTCGCCCGCGCCGCCGCCGTCGATGACCTCGACACGGTCGACGACCACGGAGACCGGCTCGGCCGCGGGTGGGGCGTAGGCGCCGCCGAAGCGGGCGCCGATCTGCAGACCGCCGCTGCCGGAGAGGGACGAGGTGTCCCACAGCAGCTTGGGCGCGCTGCCGCCGGTGAGCGCCACCGGCCAGGTCACGGCGGTGCCGTCGACCCGGGTGACCTGCGCGACCGGGATGACCTGCCAGGGGTCGGCGGACGAGGCCCGCTGCAGGAAGGTGACGTCCGTCAGCGAGGCCGGGGCGGCGATCGCGAGGTCGACCGTGCCGACGAGCACCTCGCCGTTGGCGGGCGCGGTCACGACGGCCCGGCCCACGTGGAAGGCGCGCTGGGTCGCGGCCGAGACGTTGCCGGCCCGGTCGGTGGCCGTGACGGTGAGCCGGTGGCTGCCCTCGGTCGCCGGGGTGACCGGCAGGTCCACGGGGCCGCCGGTGGTGGTGACGGTCTGCGCGGCACCGCCGTCCAGCGTGTACGTCAGGCTGCGGGTGTCGGTGCCGGCGGGCGTCAGGGTGAAGGTGCCGGTCACGTTCGCGCCGCCGGCCCAGGCGTCCGCCGGGTAGGCCGCGGAGGTCACCGCCGGGGCGCCGGGTGCGGTGGTGTCGACGGTGAAGCGGTAGTGCGAGGCCGCCCCGCCCGTGCCGTTGCCGTCGATGCCGCGCACATGCAGGTACCAGGTGCCCTCGGTACGGGTCGTGCCGTACGAGGTCGCGGTGGTCTCGGCGGTGGTGTCCGGGACGGTGTCGGCGAGGGCGTCGACGACGACGCTGTAGCCGGCGGAGGCCCCGGTGGGCGCGGTCCAGGTGGCGCTGAAGGAGCCGCTCTTGTACGCGCCGCTCTGGTCCGGGTGGGTGGTGGAGCTGATCACCGGGCTCGGCGGCAGCGTCATGTCGACCCGGAACGGCAGATGCGCCGCGCCGGCCGACCAGTTGCCGGCCCGGTCCTTGGCCCGTACGTGCAGGTACCAGGTGCCGTCCGCGTCGACGGTGGTGGTGAGGCTCGTCCCCGTCTGCACGGTGCCGGTGGTGGCCGGCAGGGTGTCGGCGACGCGGTCGACGGTGACCGCGTACCCGGCCGCGCCGGACAGGTCGGTGGGTGCCGACCAGCTGAAGGACGCGGTGCGGCCGGCATACGCGCTGGTCGTCACGGGGTGCGTGGAGGAGGCCAGGCCGCCGGGCGTGCCGGGGGCGGTGGTGTCGACGTTGAAGGACAGGTGCCGGGTCGGCGACCACAGGCCGGCCTTGTCCTGGGCGGCCGCGTGCACCCACCAGGTGCCGTCGGTGCGCCCGGACCAGGTCACGTCGGGGGTCGTCTGGGTGACGGTGGTCCCGGCGGCGGTGGTCGGGCTCTGGTCGAGCTTGACCGCGTAGCCGGTCACGCCGGAGGCGTCGGTCGAGGCGAGCGTGCCGGTGAACGTGGTGGCGCCGTACCAGGCCGTCGTGGACGGGTGGCTGGTGGAGGTGAGGGCCGGGGTGGAGGGGGCCGTCGTGTCGACGGTGAACGTCTGGAACGCCGTCCAGGCCCCGGTGTCGGTGCCGTCCGACGCCCTGGCCCGCCACTTGTAGTCGCCGGGCGTCAGCGTGGCGGCCGTGTGGGTGGCGACCGCGCCGGAGGCGACGGAGGCGGAGGTGCCGGTCTGCAGGGCCGCGGTGCCGTTCGCCGCCCACACCTCGAAGCTCAGCGTGAGCTGCTGGCCGTCGTCGTCGACGGCCTTCGCGGACAGCGTGGGCGTGGTGTCCGAGGTGTAGGTGCCGGACAGCGGGGAGACGGCCGCCGCGGTACCGGGCCTGGAGTTGTAGGTGACCGTGAGGGAGGGCTCGTAGGCGGCGTTGTGCGAGCCGTCCGTCTGGTTCGCCGAGTGGTAGCGGCGCCAGGTCAGCGGGTCGGTCTCGTCCACGGCCGCGATCCGCACGCCGTGGTTCGGCTGGCCGTCCGCCCAGGCCTGCACGATGCCGTCGATGTCCCAGGAGACATGCCCGGCCGGGCAGGTGGAGTTGTAGCCCTTGGCGGCGGTGGAGGTCACGGCGCCGGTCGAGGTGGTCGTCGGCTGTGCGTCCCAGGTGATGGCCGACGGGTCCCAGGAGGACGTGATACGGCGGACCTGGTTGCCGGCGTTGTCGGTGTTGCAGGTGGACGAGTAGTACGAGTACAGCCGCAGGTCGGTGTCCAGGACGTGCTTGCCGGCGTACTTCGCCACGTCGAACTTCAGGTACGAGCGGGCCTTCTCGGAGCCGTTGTAGGTACCGGCCTTCAGCTCGGTCGAGCCGCGCTGCGAGGTGAGGTAGTCGTCGTACTGCACCCAGGTGTCGGTCACCGGGCCGAGCAGGGAGTCGGTCGGGTCGATGGTGACCGGGTACTCGAGGCCTGGGTCGGAGAGGAACTCGTCGTCGGGCTCAAGGACCAGCACCTGGTCGCCGGTGGCCGTGTCCCGCTCGACGGTGACGTCGATGGCCGCGAGGTCCTCGGGCTCGCCGGAGGCGGTCCTCTCCCCGGCGCCCCACATGACCGGCAGCGGCGCGGTGGCCACCGTACGGCCGCTGCTGTCGCTCCAGCGCAGGCGTTCGTCCGCGGTCTCGTGCAGGGTGAGGCCGTCGGCGGAGACGGGCAGCCGGTAGCTGACCGGGCCGTCGGGGCGCTCGTTGAGGACGACGGAGTGGGAGAAGCCCTCCTTGAGGGCGGTCACCACGAGATCGCCGCCCTCGACGGCGCCCGGGTAGACGGCGGTCGGGCCGTCGAGGCGCGGCTCGGGCAGCTTCCCGGGCCAGTCCAGGCCCAGGGTGCGGCCGCCGCGGGAGACCTCGGCCAGCGGTTCGCCCGAACCGCCGCCGGAGAAGGCGATGTCGGCGGCCGCGGTCCTCGGCCGCACCACGCCGTCCTCGGCGACGAGGGTGGTGTCGACGGGCTTCCACGTGCCGTCGGACTGCTTGACGCGGATCGGGCCGGTGTACGCCTCGACGGTGGTGGAGCCGTCGGCGTTGGCCCAGGTGGTGGTGGACTCGGTGCGCTCGGAGACGAGTTCGGTCCGCGCGGCCCGGGGTGCCTCCGGCGCCGCGGCGGCCCCGGCGGCCGGGTCGGTGTCCTCGGCGAACGCGGGGTCGGTGAGCAGGGGCAGCGGGGCGCACACGAGGGCGGCCAACAGCGCTGCGGCCACGGCTCGTTGCTTGCGGCGGGGTCTTCGCCCGCCCGAGGCCGGGCCGGCCGACGCGGAGTGAGGCACAGGGGGTCCTTTCAGTCATCCTGGCTGAAGATCGGCTGAGCTTAGACCTGCACATGTCACGCCCACAAAGGGAAGCGGCAAGTCCGGTTCCCTCGGTCATAGTTGACCGATCGTTCTTGAATTGCTTAGAGTTCAACTCATGGCCCGTACCAAGGAGTTCGACCCCGACGCCGTTCTGCAGTCCGCGCTGGAGCTGTTCTGGCGGCGCGGCTACGAGGCCACCTCGATGGCCGACCTCGTCGAGCACCTCGGCATCGGCCGGGCCAGCCTGTACGCCACGTTCGGCAACAAGCGCGACCTGTACCTGAAGGCGCTCGACCGGTACGGCGAGCAGTCCGACCCGCATCTGCTGCGCGAGTTGTCGCAGCCGGGGCCCGCACTGCCGGCCGTACGCACGGTGGTGCGCCGGTTCGCGGCGGAGGCCGCCGACGACTCCCGCCGCGAGACCGGCTGTTTCATGACCAACACCGCTGCCGAACTCGCCCCGCACGACAGCGCGATGGCCCGCCGCGTCGAGCTGAGCTGGGAGCACCTGGAGACGCTGCTGCACTCGGCACTGGTACGCGCCCAGGAGCAGGGCGAACTCCCCCGGGACCGCGATCCGGCGGCCCTGGCCCGCATGCTGCTGGTGCTGATGCAGGGGCTGCGGGTGGTCGGCAAGGCCTCCACGGACCCGGCCCGGGTGCGGGACGCGGCGGAACAGGCACTGGGGCTGCTGGACTGAGCGGACCCGCCCGTCGCCAGGGCGGGGTTTCGCACGCCCAGATTCTGAACCGATCGGTCAAGAAAGGGGGAGTCATGACCACGACCGTCCGTGTCACGCGGACTGCGCCCGGCACGCGCGGGGCGTTCGCGCTGCTCGGCTCGATCCAGGTCACGCTGATCTTCACGCTGGCCGCGATCGCCGTGCCGCTGCCCGAGATCGGGGCCCGGTTCGTCCTGCGCCGCGAGGAGTTGGTGCTGCTGAGCGCCGCCTACGGGCTGACCTTCGCCGGGCTGCTGCTGTTCGGCGGCCGGCTCTCGGACCGCTGGGGAGGCCGGCGCGCGCTGCTGACCGGGCTGGCGATCTTCGCGGTCGCGTCGGCCGCCGCACCACTCGCCCCGGCGTACGGCGCCCTGCTCGCGGCACGGTTCGCGCAGGGCGCCGGGGCGGCCCTGACCGCGCCGGCCGCGATGGCCGCCCTGCGGACGCTGTTCGCCGAACCGGCCTCGTACCGGCGGGCGATGGCGACCTGGGGCGGCCTGTCGGTACTGGGCGCGACGGCCGGGAACCTGCTGTCCGGGGTGGTGTCGGCCCTGCTGTCCTGGCGCTGGGCCCTCACCCTGCCACCGGTCGCCGCCACGGCCGCGCTGCTGCTCGCACCCCGCGTGCTGCCGGCCGGCGGCGCGCGTGCGGTGGGCCGTGGGGGTCTCGACGTCGCCGAGGCGGTGTTGGCCTGCGGCGCGCGTGCGGCGGGCCGTGAGGACCTCGGCATCCCCGGGACACTGCCGGCCGACGGCGCGCGTGCGACGGGCCGCGGTGGACTCGACGTCACCAGGGAGCTGCCGCCCGGCCCCGCACGTACGGCGGGCCGCGGTGGACTCGGCGTCCCCGAGACGCTGCCGGCCGACGGCGCGCGTACGGCGGGCCGTGGGGGACTCGACGTCGCCGGGGCGGTGATGGCCACCGGCGGGATCGTGGCGGCCAGTTACGGGCTCGTGCTCACCGACGCCTGGCCCTGGGCGTCCTGCCGGGTGCTGGTTCCGCTGGCCGTCGGGGTCGTGCTGCTCGCAGGGTTCCCGCTGGTCGAGCGGCGGGTGCGGGACCCGCTGCTGCCGCCCGGGTTCCTGCGCGACGGCCGGCGGGTGCGGGGGCTCGCCGCCACCGCGCTCACGGCGGCCGGGACCAGCACGGTGTTCGTGCTGTTCTCCCTCCACCTCCAGGACGTGCGCGACTGGTCGGCGCTGCGGACGTCGGCCGCCTTCCTGCCGTTCGCCCTCGCGCTGCTCGCCGCCGGGCGCCTCGCGGGACCGCTCGTCGGGCGTCTGGGCCCCGCCGTCGTCGCCGGCGGCGGACTGGCCGTGGCCGCCGCGGGGCTCGCGCTGCTCGCCCTGCTCGGGCTCGACACCGGCGTGCCGTACGCCGTCGGGGTGCTGCCCGGGTTTCTGCTGCTGCCTGCCGGGGCGGCCGCGTCCTTCGCCGGGGCGGCCGTACTGGCCACCGACCGGGTGCCCGCCGAGCGCACCGGGCTCGCCGGCAGCGTGCACAACGCCGCGATGGAGACGGGCCCGACCGTCGTCTTCGCCCTTCTGCTCGCCGTCGGCGGCGACCGGGCGAGCCTCGCCGCGGCGGCCGTCCTGTTCGCCTGCGCCGCGTTCGCGCTCGGCAGGCCCTCGGATTTCCGTTCACCGAAAGGAAGTTGATCTCATGTCCGACAACCGCTTCTCCGGCCGTACCGTCCTTGTCACCGGCGCCGGCTCCGGCATCGGGCGGGCCATCGCCCTCGCGTTCGCCGCCGAGGGGGCCCGTGTCGTGGCGGCCGGGCGCCGCATCGGGGCGCTGGAGGAGACCGTCGCCCTCGCGGAGAAGGCCGGCGGCACGGCCGTCGCCCGGGTCGCCGATGTGTCACGGGCCGCCGAGGTGGAGGCGCTCGTGCGGGGCGTGGCCGAGGAGTTCGGGTCGCTGGACGTGGCCGTGAACAACGCCGGCGTCTTCCGGGGCGGGCCGGTCGCCGACATGCCGGAGGAGGACTGGCGGGAGCTGTTCGACATCAACGTCACCGGTGTGTTCCTCGCTCTGCGGGCCGAGGTGGCGCAGATGCGCAGCCAGCCGCGCAGCGGCGCGATCGTCAACGTCTCCTCCAACCTGGGCCGGCACAAGCAGGTCCCCGGCGCCACCGCCTACTCGGCGAGCAAGGCGGCCGTCACCTCGCTGACCCGCGGCGCGGCCCTGGAGTACATCGCCGACGGCGTCCGCATCAACACCGTCAGCCCGGGCGCCACCGACACCACCATGTCCCTCCACCCCGGGGAGACCGAGGCCGATCGCGCCGTGCGCATGAAGGACGAGTCGCCGCTGGGCCGTGTCGCGGCGACGGAGGAGGTGGCCCAGGCGGTGCTGTACCTGGCGTCCGACGCGGCGGGCTCGGTGGTGGGCACCGACCTGGTGATCGACGGAGGGGCCGCGCTGTAGCCGTACCGATGGCTCAGGTCCTGGCCAGTGCCCCCAGCGGGTCGTCCAGGACCGGCTGCCAGGCCAGTTCGGCCGCGCCGACCAGGCTGTTGTGGTCCAGGGAGCAGGCCAGGATGGGGACGCCACCGCTGCGGCCCCACAGGCTGCGGTCGGCTACGACGGCCCGCAGCCGGTCCGGGTCGGCCTCCAGCAGCGTACGGTGCAGGCCGCCGAGGACGATGCGGTCCGGGTTGAGGATGTTGACCAGCCCGGCGAGGCCGAGGCCGAGGCGGTCGATGAGGGCCTCGGCGGCGGTGCGCACGACCGGGTCGGCGTACTCCCGGCGGAGCAGGTCATTGGCCTGCTGAAGCAGGGACACCTCGGGGCCGGGGGTGCGTCCGGCGGTGGTGAGCAGGGCCAGCGGGTCGGCCTCGACGTCGAGGCAGCCGCGGCTGCCGCAGTGGCAGGGGCGGCCCTCGGGGTTGACGGTGAGGTGGCCGACCTCCAGGGCGAGCCCGCCGCTGCCGGTGTGCAGCCGGCCGTCGAGCACCAGGGCGCCGCCGACGCCGCGGTGCCCGGTGGCCACGCACAGCAGGTCACGGGCGCCGCGTCCGGCTCCGTGCCGGTGCTCGGCGAGCGCGGCGAGGTTGACGTCGTTGGCGGCGAAGGCGGGCTCCTCGATGCCCGCCTCGCGCACACAGTCGGCGAAGATCTCCCGCACCGGAGCGCCCGCCGGCCAGGCCAGGTGCAGCGGGTTGAGGGCGAGGCCCTCCGGCTCGGCCATCGCGGACGGCACGGCGAGCCCGGCGCCGACACAGCGCCGCCCGGTCTCCCGCAGCAGCCGGGCGCCCGCCTCCACGACCGAGCCGAGCACCTTCGACGGGTCGGCGTCGACGACCTCGCAGCCCGGCGCGGTCGCCACGATCCGCCCGCCGAGGCCGACCAGCGCCGCCCGGAACCCGTCGGAGTGCACCTGCGCGGCCAGTGCCACAGGGCCGTTCTCGGCAACCTCCAGGCGGTGCGAGGGCCGGCCCTGCGAACCGGCGGCGGCTCCCGGCCGGGCGTCGACCCGGATCAGGCCGAGCGCCTCCAGCTCCGCCGCGACCGCGCCGGCCGTGGCGCGGGTGACGCCGAGTTCCGCGGTCAGCACGGCGCGGGTGGGCGCCCGTCCGGTGTGCACGAGCTCCAACGCGGGCCCGAGCGCACCGCGCCCCCGGTCCAACCGCGTCCTCGAGGTGGTCCCTTCCCCCGCCGGCCGGGGGTCCGCCTTGCCGCTCATGAGGGCGAGTCTCCCATGATCCCCATCAGGGGCCGATCACCGGGAAGCCGCTGACCCGCAGGGTGACGTTCAGCCGTCCGGTCAGGCCCAGCCGGGCGGGCGCGGTGCCGGGCAGCACCCTCGGCACACCGTGGTACGCGTACCGCGACGGCCCGCCGAACACGAACAGGTCCCCGCTGCGCAGCTCGACGTCCATCCACGGCCGGTTACGGGTCTCGGTGTTGCCGAAGCGGAAGACGCAGGTGTCGCCGAGGCTCAGCGACACCACCGGCGCGTCGGAGCGCTCGTCGGCGTCGCGGTGCATGCCCATGCGGGCGTCACCGTCGTAGAAGTTGATCAGCGCGATGTCGTACGGGGGCGCCTGCTCCCCCAGGGCCTCGCTCGCCGCCCGCCGGCCCAGTTCGCCGAGCCAGGCCGGGAAGGGCTTGACCGGGGTGCCGTCGCCGTCGACGACGGTGCGGGCGTAGGCGTACGGGTACCAGTGCCAGCCCAGACACACTTGGCGGGCGGTCATGGTGCCGCCGCCGGGGGTGCGGACCGTGCGCAGGCCGGCGGGTGGGCGCGCCCACCCGCGGCAGGCGGCCAGCAGCTCGCGCTGGCGGGCCTCGTCGAGCCAGTCCGGCACATGGACCGCGCCCGGCGCCGGCTCCGTGCGCACGCGGGGGAACAGCTCGGCGTCCATGTGCCCATCCTCCCCCACCTGTGCTGAGCTGCGGCTCGGCTAGCCTGGACGCACGATGAACGACCGTATGACGACTCCCTGGGGCGAGCTTCAGCTGGCCCGCTTCCCCGAGGACCCGCGCGACAGGCTGCGCGCCTGGGACGCCTCCGACGAGTACCTGCTGCGGCATCTCGCCGACGCGGGCGTCGACCTGTCCGGAACGGTCGTGGTGCTCGGCGACCGGTGGGGCGCGCTGGTGACGGCACTGGCGGCACACCGGCCGGTGCAGATCACCGACTCCTATCTGGGCCAGGAGGCGAGCCGGGCCAACCTGGCGCGGGCCGGTGTGGAGCCGGGCGCCGTGCAGCTGCTCACCACGCAGGACACGCCGCCGCCGAGGATCGACGTGCTGCTGGTGCGGGTGCCCAAGAGCCTCGCCCTGCTGGAGGACCAGCTCCAGCGGCTGGCGCCCGCGCTCCACGAGGGCACGGTCGTCGTCGGCACCGGCATGGTCAAGGAGATCCACACCTCCACGCTCCAGCTGTTCGAGCGGATCATCGGCCCGACCCGGACCTCGCTCGCCGAGAAGAAGGCACGGCTGATCTTCTGCACGCCGGACGCCGCGCTGGAGCGGCCCGCCAACCCGTGGCCGTACCGCTACGACCTCCCCGGCGGAGTCGGTCCCGTCTCGGGCCGTACGGTCGTCAACCACGCGGGCGTCTTCTGCGCCGACCGCCTCGACATCGGCACCCGGTTCTTCCTCGGCCACCTGCCCGCCACGCGCGGCGCCCGCCGGGTGGTGGACCTCGGCTGCGGCAACGGCGTGGTCGGTACGGCGGTGGCGCTGGCCAACCCCGAGGCGGAGGTGCTGTTCACCGACGAGTCGTTCCAGGCGGTGGCCTCCGCGGAGGCGACGTACCGGGCGAACGGCGTGCCGGGGCATGCCGAGTTCCGGGTCGGGGACGGGCTGGCGGGAGTGGCGGAGGGCAGTGTCGACCTCGTGCTGAACAACCCTCCCTTCCACTCCCACCAGGCGACGACCGACTCGACGGCGTGGCGGATGTTCACCGGGGCGCGGCGGGTGCTGCGGCCGGGCGGCGAGCTGTGGGTGATCGGCAACCGGCACCTGGGGTACCACGTGAAGCTGCGGAAGGTGTTCGGCAACAGCCAACTCGTCGCGAGCGACCCGAAGTTCGTGGTACTGAAGGCGGTCAGGCGGTAGTCGCCCGGGGGCGGGACGTCAGGCGCAGACGTCAGGCGGCGGCCGGGCCGCTGCCGAGCAGCCGCACCGTGCCCGCGACCGCCTGCGCCATCGCCTCGCGGCCCACGCTGAGGTAGGTGCGGGAGTCGACGGCCTCGGGGTGGGCGGCGAGGAACTCCCGAATGGCGCCGGTCATGGCCACGTTGAGGGCGGTGCCGATGTTGACCTTGGTGATGCCGCCGGTGACCGCGGCGGTCAGCTCGTCGTCGGGGACGCCCGAGGAGCCGTGCAGCACGAGCGGCACGTCCAGCGCGGTCGACAGGCGTTTGAGCAGGTCGTGGTCGAGGGTGGCGGTGCGCGTGGTCATGGCGTGCACACTGCCGACGGCGACGGCGAGGGCGTCCACGCCGGAGTCCGCGACGAACGCCCGGGCCTCAGTGGGGTCGGTCCGGGCACCCGGCGCGTGCGCGTCCAGCGCGGGACGCCCTGCCTTGCCGCCGACCTCGCCCAACTCGGCCTCGATCCAGAGGCCTTGAGCGTGGGCCCAGTCGGCGGCGGCACGGGTGGCGGCGAGGTTCTCGGCGTACGGCAGCCGTGAGGCGTCGTACATCACCGAGCTGAACCCCGCCTCGGGTGCCTGGCGCAGCAGTGCGTCGCTCTGCACATGGTCCAGGTGCAGGGACACGGGCACATCGGCCCGTTCGGCCGCGGCGACGGCGGCGCGGGCCAGCGGCAGCAGGCGTCCGTAGCGGAACTTGACGGCGTTCTCGCTGACCTGGAGCACGACGGGCGCGCCGGCGCTCTCGGCGCCTGCGATGACGGCCTCGATGTGCTCCAGGGTGACGACGTTGAAGGCGGCGACGGCACGACGGTCCGCGGCAGCGCGGGCGACGAGCTCACCGGTGGTGCTGAGGGACACGCGGGCTCTCCCTGGGGCGAGGGCTGTCGGGGGACTCAGGGGCTCAGAAACTCAGGGACTCACGCGCTCATGCGCTCATGCGCTCACGCGCTCACGCGCTCACGCGCTCACGGCGTGAGAATCACCGACCGCGTCAGATGGCGCGGATTGTCCGGGTCCAGGCCGCGCGCGGCGGCGATCGCGACGGCGAGGCGCTGGGCGCGGACGAGTTCGGCGAGCGGGTCGAGGCCCCCGGCCAGCCAGCGGCCGCCGGTCGCCCGCACCTGGTCGGCGAGCCCCTCGGGCGCCTGGCCGAACATCCAGGTCGCGGTGGTGGGCCCGGTGACGCTGATCGGCCCGTGCCGGTACTCCATCGCCGGGTAGGCCTCCGCCCAGGACAGGGACGCCTCGCGCATCTTGAGCGCGGCCTCGTTGGCCAGGCCCACGGTCCAGCCCCGGCCGAGGAAGGTGAACTGGGTGAGTTCGACGAGGCCTTGGGGCAGCGGCTCGGTGAGTGCGGTGCGGGCGTCGGTCACGGCGGAGTCGCTGTGCAGGCCCACATGGGCGCGGAGCAACGTCAGCGCGGTGGTGGCGAACCGGGTCTGGACGACGGAGCGTTCGTCGGCGTGGTCGAGGACGACCAGGTCGTCGGCGGCGTCCATGACCGGGGTGTGCGGGTCGGCGGTGATCGCGGTCGTGCGTGCGCGTCCCCGCAACTCGGCCAGCAGTTCCAGGACTTCGGTGGTGGTGCCGGACCGGGTGAGGGCGACGACACGGTCGTAGGACCGGCCGCGCGGGAACTCCGAGGCGGCGAACGCGTCCGTCTCGCCCTGACCCGCACCCTCGCGCAGGGCCGCGGCCGCCTGCGCCATGAAGTACGAGGTGCCGCAGCCGACGATCGCGACACGCTCCCCCGCCGCGGGCAGCGCCGCGCGGTGCTCCGGTGCCGCTTGCGCGGCCCGCGTCCAGCACTCCGGCTGGCTGCTGAGCTCGTCCTCGACATGGGTCATGCCGTACCCCTCCCGAGCGGTGATTGTTCATGCAAGATAGCGCGGGCTTTCGAGCATCTTCAAGCATTTCGCTGCCATTCCTGCTGGCGGCGGGTGCGCTAGGGTCGCCCGGAACGCCGGTGACCTTGGGATTGGCTGGAGGTGCGGATGTCGCGCGACGCCCGCTGGAAGACGCTGCTGGAGCTGCTGGTGGAGCGCGGCCGGCTGGATGTCGAGGAGGCGGCGGCCGAGCTGGAGGTGTCGGCCGCGACGATCCGGCGCGACTTCGACCAGCTCGCCGAGCAGCAGATGCTCGTGCGCACGCGCGGCGGCGCGGTCGTGCACGGGGTGTCGTACGAGCTGCCGTTGCGCTACAAGACGGCCCGCCGCGCCTCGGAGAAGCAGCGCATCGCGCGGGCCGTCGGGGACCTGATAGCGCCCGGCGAGGCGGTCGGCCTGACCGGCGGGACGACCACCACGGAGGTGGCGCGCGCCCTGGCGGTGCGGGCCGACCTCACCTCGGGCTCGCCGGCGCTGACCGTCGTGACCAACGCGCTGAACATCGCCAACGAGCTGGCGGTGCGGCCCCAGTTCAAGATCGTGGTGACGGGCGGGGTGGCCCGCGCGCAGTCGTACGAGCTCATCGGGCCGCTCGCGGACGGGGTGCTCGGCCAGATCACCCTCGATGTCGCCGTCCTCGGGGTCGTCGCCTTCGACGTGACGCACGGGGCCGCCGCGCACGACGAGGCCGAGGCCGCCATCAACCGGCTGCTGTGCGAGCGCGCCGAGCGCGTGGTCGTCGCCGCCGACTCCAGCAAGCTGGGCCGCCGCGCCTTCGCCCGTATCTGCGCGGCCGAGGCCGTGAACACGCTGGTCACCGACTCGGCGGTGGAGGAGGAGACGGTCCGCCGCTTCGAGGAGGCCGGGATCACCGTCCGCGCCGTGTGACCCACGGGGTTCGTGTCTAAGCTGGTAGCCGCGCTGTGCGAGCCCGTGAGGGAGGCTGCGATGGCCGGGACACCGAGATTCGAGGCGGTCGGTGAGGGCCGGTATCTGCCGATCTCCGACCACGGCCTGATCGGCGACCTGCGCAGTGTGGCCCTGGTGGGCACGAACGGCACGATCGACTGGTACTGCTGCCCGGCCTTCGACGCGCCCAGCGTCTTCGCCTCGATCCTGGACGCCGACCGGGGCGGCTGCTTCGAGCTCGCGGCGATCGGCCCGGCCCGTACCAAGCAGTTCTACTTCCCCGACACCAATGTCCTGATCACCCGCTTCTTCACCGAGGACGGCGTCGGCGAGGTGCAGGACTTCATGCCGGTCGGCGGCGAGTCGGTCGAGGCCGACCGGCACCGGCTGATCCGGCGGGTGGTGTGCGTGCGCGGCTCGCTGCCGTTCCGGGTGCGGGTGGCGCCCCGCTTCGACTACGGCGCGCTGTCCCACACCCTGCGCATGGTCGGCGACATGGCGGTGTTCGAGTCCGAGAAGCTCTCCCTCGCGCTGACCTCGACCGTCCCGCTGGAGGTCCGGGGCCCGGACGCGCGGGCCGACTTCAAGCTCGCCGAGGGCGAGTCGGCGGTGTTCGCCCTCGACCAGGTCGGCGGCGACGTCCAGCCGCGCGGCTGCGCCCGCACCGAGGCGGAACGGCAGTTCACCGCGACGGTCGCGTACTGGCGGCGCTGGCTCGCCCAGTCCCGCTACCGGGGCCGCTGGCGCGAGATGGTGCACCGCTCCGCCCTCACCCTGAAGCTGCTCACGTACGCTCCCACCGGCGCGATCGTCGCCGCGGCCACCACCAGCCTGCCCGAACAGCTCGGCGGCGAACGCAACTGGGACTACCGCTACGTCTGGGTGCGTGACGCCGCGTTCTGCGTCTACGCCCTGCTGCGGCTGGGGTTCACCGGCGAGGCCGAGGCGTTCATGGAGTTCGTGACCCGGCACATCACCCCCGGCGACGGCCGCGCCTCCGGACCGCTGCAGATCATGTACGGCATCGACGGCCGCACCGATCTGACGGAGCGTGAACTCCCCCATCTGGAAGGCCATCACGGCTCCGCGCCCGTCCGGGTCGGCAACGCCGCCGCCGACCAGCTCCAGCTCGACATCTACGGCGCGCTGATCGACTCCGTCTACCTCTACGACAAGTGGGCCAAGCCCGTCTCCAGCGACCAGTGGGACGACGTGTGCGCGCTCGTCGACTGGGTGTGCGCGCACTGGGACCAGCCGGACGAGGGCGTCTGGGAGACCCGGGGCGGACGCAAGAACTTCCTCTACTCGCGCCTGATGTGCTGGGTGGCGATCGAGCGGGCCATCCGGATGGCCCACCGGCGCGGGCTGCCCGCCGACCTCAACCGCTGGCGGGAGGCCCGCGACACCATCTACCGGCGCATCATGAGCCGTGGCTGGTCCGCGTCCCGGCAGGCCTTCGTGCAGCACGAGGACGGTGAAGTCCTGGACGCGGCCGTGCTGATGATGCCGCTGGCCAAGTTCATCGCGCCCACCGACCCCAAGTGGCTGTCCACGCTGGACGCCCTCACCCAGGACCTGGTGTCCGACTCGCTGGTCTACCGCTACGACCCGCAGGCCAGCCCCGACGGGCTGCGCGGCGACGAAGGCACCTTCTCCATCTGCTCCTTCTGGTACGTCGAGGCGCTCGTGCGGGCGGGCCGGCTGGACGAGGCCCGACTCGCCTTCGAGAAGATGCTGACGTACGCCAACCATCTCGGTCTCTTCGCCGAGGAGATCAGCAGCACCGGTGAGCAACAGGGCAACTTCCCCCAGGCGTTCACCCACCTCGCCCTGATCAGCGCCGCCTTCAACCTCGACCGCGCCCTCGGCTGACGACCCCGACCTGGAGCCTGGATGACGAGCCTCGGTACAGCCCTGCCGCCCCGGCCCGACGAACCCCTTGAGGGGTTGACTCTGACGCGGGTACGGCTGGGGCCGGGCGGTCCGCTGGGCTCGGTGCGGATCGAGGGCGGACGGGTGGCCGCGGTCATGACGCAGACCCCCGCAGGTCCGGCCCTCGACCTCGAAGGGCGCACCCTGCTGCCCGGTCTGCGGGACGCGCATGTGCACGCCGCGCAGTGGGCGAGCGTACGGCACCGGCTGGACCTGGCCGGCGCGGACTCGGCGCGCGCGGCCGCCGACGCCGTACGACGGTACGCGGCCGCGCTGCCTGCCGGGGAGGTGCTCGTCGGCTACGGGTTCCGGGACGGGCTGTGGCCGGACGCGCCGCACAAGTCGCTGCTGGACGCGGTGAGTCCGGGGCGGCCGGTCGCGCTGGTGAGCGCCGATCTGCACGCGGCATGGCTGAACTCGGCCGGGCTGGCGCTGGTCGGGCGGGCCGGGCATGCGACGGGGCTGCTGCGCGAGGGCGAGTGCTTCGCGGCGGTGGCCGCGCTGCCGCAGGTGCCCGCAAAGGTGGTGGACCGCTGGGTGGCCGAGGCCTGCCGGGCCGCCGCGGCGCGCGGGGTCACGGGCCTGATCGACTTCCACTTCGCCGACAACCTCACCGACTGGGCGCGGCGCGCCGCGACGGGCCCTCTCACGGTGCGCGTGGACGCGGCGGTGTACCCGGCCCACCTGGACGCGGCGATCGAGCGCGGCCTGCGCACCGGCGACGAACTGCCGGGAACGGGCGGCCTGTTGCGGGTGGGCCCGCTGAAGCTGTTCACCGACGGCTCCCTCAACACCCGTACCGCCCTGTGCCGCGACCCCTATCCCGGTCTGGAGGGCACCGCGGAGGCGTACGGCGTGCAGGAGACGTCGTACGAGGAGCTGGTGCGGCTGATGCGGCACGCCTGGGCGCATGGCATCGAGCCGGCCGTGCACGCGATCGGCGACCGGGCCAACACCCTGGCGCTGGACGCGTTCGCGGAGGTCGGCTGCCGGGGCCGGATCGAGCACGCGCAGTTGCTGTCGGCCGAGGACGTGCCGCGGTTCGCGGCGCTCGGGGTGACGGCCGGGGTGCAGCCCGCGCACGCGCCGGACGACCGTGACGTGGCCGAACGGCACTGGGCCGGGCGCACCGGCCGGGCCTTCGCCTACGCCGACCTTTTGGCGGCCGGCGCCCGGCTGGAGTTCGGCTCGGACGCGCCGGTGGCGCCGCTGGACCCCTGGTCGGCGATCGCGGCGGCGGTCGGCCGCACCCGGGACGAGCGCCCTGCCTGGCATCCGGAGCAGTGCCTCCCGGTCCGGGCGTCCCTCGCGGCGTCGGCGGGCGGGCGCGTGGCGGTGCGGGCCGGGGACCCGGCGGATCTGGTGGTGGTGGACGTGGACCCGCTGGAGGCGGACGTGCGGACGCTGCGGGAGCTGCCGGTGCACGCCACGCTGCTGGCGGGGCGCTTCACGCACGGCCCCAGCTGAGGGCGCGGCGGCCGTGCGGGCCGCCGCGCCCCGGCGGGGTCTCAGCCGAACGCCCGCACCGCCTGGTAGTAGGTCCAGGCGGTGCTGTTGCAGGCGGTCTTGGTGGCGCCGCTGTAGTTGTTGCAGACGCGCTTGAGGTCCTCGTAGAAGGCGCTGTCCAGTCGGTCCTTGTTGGCGCTGAACGTCCCGGCCGCCTTGTAGTTGCGGTAGCCGAAGTCGTGGCGGGCGCAGGACATGCTGAAGGGGAAGCCGAACGGGTTGTCCGGCGAGGAGGAGCAGTAGTCGGTGGACCAGTCGAACGCGTAGGCGGACCAGGCGGACTGGTTCGCCCGGGCGGACGCCCAGAGGCTGTAGCTGGACGCGCTGGTCTGGGTCCAGCTGGAGAGGACCTGCTGCTTGTCGGCCGGTACGGCGTCGGCGGCGGTCGCGGTGCCGACGACGGTGGCCAGGGCGAGAGCCGAGCCGGCCAGACCGGTGGCGAGTCTGCGGTGCATCCCACACCTCCATGAGGCTGCGGCCCGCCGATCGGGCCGCAGGTTCATGCCAAGATGATTCGCCGGGAGGGCGGCCGCATACCCCTACCTCACCCCAATGCTCAGTGAACTCTGGGGCCCCACAGGCCACTTGACGGCAAGGCGGAAGTCGCGCGCAGGGGCAGGTGCGACGCCGACGCACCGTCCGCCTCGGGCGGGCTGACGGGACCGCCCTCACCGGCGGCGCAAACGGCTTGCGCTGGAGCACACTCCATCAGGCAGACTCCTGCCATGGAGATCGCCCGACACCTCGCAACCCTGGACGCCGAAGGCCGGATGCTCGCGGACGCCGCGGCGGAGGCCGGAGTGGACGCCAAGGTGCCCACCTGCCCGGACTGGCAGGTACGTGACCTGCTGCGGCACACGGGGGCCGTGCATGTATGGGCCGCCGCGTTCGTGCGGGAGGGCATCACCGAGCCCCGCCCCATCGCCGAGGAGCCCGCTCTCGACGGCGCCGAGCTGGTCGCCTGGTACCGCGACAGCCACCGCCGGCTCGTGGACACCCTGGCCGAGGCGCCGGCCGATGTGGAGTGCTGGACCTTCCACCCGGCGCCGAACCCCTCGCCCCTGGCGTTCTGGACCCGCCGCCAGGCCCATGAGACGACCGTGCACCGGTTCGACGCACAGAGCGCGCTCGGCGGACAACCGGCCGCGGTGGAGGGGGAGTTCGCGGCCGACGGCATCGACGAGCTGCTGCGCGGCTTCCACGCCCGGGACAGGAGCCGGGTGCGCACGGACGAGCCGCGCCTGCTGCGGGTGCGGGCGTCGGACCCGGACGCGGTGTGGAGCGTACGGCTGTCGGCGGCGGCGCCTCCGGTGACCACGCTCGACGAGGACGACCCGGCGGACGCCGAACTCTCCGGCCCGGCACGGGAGTTGTACCTCGCCCTGTGGAACCGGCTGCCGGTTCCGCACATCACCGGTGACGCGGCACTCGCCACCCTGTGGCGCGAGCGGTCGGCGATCGGCTAGGGCCTGTCAGGCGTCGCCGCGGGGCAGGCGGGAATGTGTCGGACAGGCCCTAGGACCAGCCCGCCGGCTCAGGCCGACTGCAGATCCTCGCCCTCTTCGGCCGTCAGCATCCTCGTCAGCACAGCGCGCTGCTCCGGCAGGACCGCCCCGTGCAGTGCGCGCCCCTTCCCGGTGAGCGCCACCCGCACGCCGCGGCGGTCCTCCGGGCACAGGCCGCGCTCGACGAGGCCGTCCTTCTCCAGCCGTGCGATCAGCCGGGACAGCGCGCTCTGGCTGAGGTGTACGCGCTCGGAGATCTCCTGGACGCGGTAGGAGCCTCCCTCGGAGAGCACGTCCAGCACCTCGAAGTCGCTTGCGCACAGGCCGTGCTGCCCGAGGGCACGGTCGAGTTCGCACTGGGTGCGGGCGTGCAGCGCCAGGATGTCGCGCCACTGGTCCACGAGCGCCTGCTGGGCATTCTTCGCCGACATGGGCGCACCGTAGCAGAGACTCCACTTCATTGCATCGGAATTAAATGCGCTTGCATCTCATGCACATGCATGTAGTGTCTTCGCCATGACCTCTCCGCTCACCACTTCGGCGGCCGCGTCGACGGCTCGCTGGACTCCCCGGCTCTGGGGCACCCTGCTGGTGCTCTGCGCCGCGATGTTCCTCGACGCCCTGGACGTGTCCATGGTCGGCGTCGCCCTTCCCTCCATCGGCTCCGACCTGGGCCTGTCCACCTCGACGCTGCAGTGGATCGTCAGCGGGTACATCCTCGGCTACGGCGGCCTGCTGCTCCTCGGCGGACGCACGGCCGACCTGCTCGGCCGGCGCCAGGTGTTCCTGGTCGCCCTCGGCGTCTTCGCGCTTGCCTCCCTGCTCGGCGGCCTCGTCGACTCCGGCCCCCTGCTGATCGCCAGCCGCTTCATCAAGGGCCTCAGCGCGGCCTTCACCGCCCCGGCCGGGCTGTCGATCATCACCACCACGTTCCCCGAGGGCCCGTTGCGCAACCGCGCCCTGTCCATCTACACCACCTGCGCCGCCACCGGCTTCTCCATGGGCCTGGTGCTGTCCGGCCTGCTCACGGAGGCCAGTTGGCGCCTGACCATGCTGCTGCCCGCGCCCATCGCCCTGATCGCCCTGGCCGCCGGCCTGAAGCTGCTGCCGCGCACCACCCGCGAGAAGAACCACAACGGCTACGACGTCCCTGGCGCCGTCCTCGGCACCGCCTCGATGCTGCTGCTGGTCTTCACCGTCGTCCAGGCCCCCGAGGTCGGCTGGACCTCGGCCCGCACCCTGCTGTCCTTCCTGGCCGTCGCCGTCCTGCTGACCGTGTTCGTCCTCGTCGAGCGGCGCTCGGCCGGACCGCTGATCCGGCTCGGGGTGCTGCGCTCGGGCAACCAGATCCGCGCCCAGCTCGGCGCCATGACCTTCCTGGGCTCGTACGTCGGCTTCCAGTTCCTGGTCACGCTGTACATGCAGTCGCTGCTCGGCTGGTCCGCGCTGCACACCGCGCTCGCCTTCCTGCCCGCCGGCGCCCTGGTGGCGATCTCGTCCACGAAGGTCGGTGCGATCGTCGACAGGTTCGGCACCCAGCGGCTGATCGCGGCCGGCTTCGCCCTGATGGTCGTCGGCTACGCGCTGTTCCTCGGCGTCGACCTCGACCCGGTGTACGCCGTCGCGATCCTGCCGAGCATGCTGCTGATCGGCGCGGCCTGCGCGCTGGTCTTCCCCTCGCTCAACATCCAGGCCACCAACGGCGTCGACGACCACGAGCAGGGCATGGTCTCCGGACTGCTCAACACCTCCCTTCAGGTGGGCGGCGCGATCTTCCTCGCCGTCGTGACGGCCGTGGTCACCGCCGGCGCCCCCGAGGACGCCACCCCGCAGGCCGTCCTCGACAGCTACCGGCCCGGTCTTCTCGTGGTCGCCGGGGTCGCCGCGCTCGGCCTGCTGATCACCCTCTCGGGTCTGCTCACCCGACGCCGGCCGAAGGCGCACTCGGTCGTCGTCGCCAGGTCCACCGTGAAGGAGGCGGACGCGGAGCGCGTTGCGGTCCGCGACTGAACCGGGGGTACCGCCTCCACGAGTGCCCGGCGGGGCCGTTTGCCCCGCCGGGCACTCGCCTGTTTGACTCCGGTCATGACCAAGCACGGGGGACTCATGACCACGCACACGGGACGGCGCACCCAGGCCCAACGGGACGCGCTCACCATCGAGATCGGATACGCGCTGTTCAGCGCCGCTTTCGCGGCCGCGGTCGTCTTCGGAGCGATCGCCGGCCCGGCACTGTTCTTCGACCTGCCGGGCAGGGTGGAGACACTCCTTCTGCGCACGGGTATGGCCCTCGCGGCCGTCCTGTTCGTCGCCCGCGTGATCTCCGTTCTCGTACGTTTCCGGCGGCCGGCTCAGCCCAGCCAGCCCGGCCGCACCAACCCCGACTCGTAGGCCAGCACCACGAGTTGGGCCCGGTCACGCACGCCGAGCTTCACCATCGTGCGGCTGACGTGGGTCTTGGCGGTGAGCGGGCTGACGACGAGGCGGCGGGCGATCTCCTCGTTCGACAGGCCGATGCCGACCAGGGCCATCACCTCCCGCTCCCGTTCGGTGAGCCGGGCCAGTTCGCCGGCCGCCGCGGGCTCCTTGGAGCGGGCCGCGAACTCGGCGATCAGCCTGCGGGTCACGCCCGGCGAGAGCAGGGCGTCCCCGGCGACCACCGCCCGTACCGCGCGCAGCAGTTCGTCCGGCTCGGTGTCCTTCACCAGGAAGCCCGACGCGCCGGAGCGGATCGCCTCGAAGACGTACTCGTCCAGCTCGAACGTGGTCAGCATGACCACCTTCACGTCCTTCAGGTCCGCGTCCGCGGTGATGCACCGGGTGGCGGCCAGGCCGTCGAGCACGGGCATGCGGATGTCCATCAGCACGACGTCCGGGCGCAGTTCACGCACCGCGCGCAGCGCCTCCTCGCCGTCGGCGGCCTCACCGGCCACCTCGATGTCCGGCTGCGCGTCCAGCAGCGCGCGGAAACCGGCCCGCACCAGGGACTGGTCGTCGGCGAGCAGCACTCGGATCACCGGCCGGCCTCCTCACCACTCGACCTCGGCTCAGTGCGCAACGGCAGCACGGCGAGCACCCGGAAGCCGCCGTCGGACCGGGGGCCCGCCTCGATCGTGCCACCCAGCGCGGCCGCCCGCTCCCGCATTCCGGCCAGCCCGTTGCCGCTGCCGCCCGCGTCGGCGCCCGTCGCCGGTCCGTCGTCGTCGATACACAGCCGTAGCGTCGTACGGTCGCCGTGATCGAGCCGCACGCGCGCGCGGCGCGACCCCGAGTGCCGTACGACATTGGTGAGGGCCTCCTGCACGATCCGGAACGCGGCGAGGTCCGCGCCCGGCGGCAGGCGCGGCACCTCGCCCTCGACCCGGACGGTGAGGCCAGCGCTCGCCGCCTGCTCCACCAGCTCCGGCAGCCGGTCCAGGCCGGGCGCGGGGGCGCGGGGCGCGTCGCCGGGGGTGCGCAGGGTGTCGAGGACCTGGCGGACCTCGCCGAGCGCCTCCTTGCTGGCGGACTTGATGGTGGTGAGCGCGGCCCGCGCCTGCTCGGGGTCGGTGTCCAGCAGGGCGAGCCCCACACCGGCCTGCACATTGATCACGGAGATGCTGTGGGCGAGGACGTCGTGCAGTTCCTGGGCGATGCGCAGCCGCTCCTCGTCGGCGCGGCGCCGGGCCGCCTGGGCGCGCTCGGCCCGTTCACGGGCCCACTGCTCGCGCCGTACGCGGGCCAGCTCCGCCAGCGCCACGATCGCGGCCACCCAGGCGGCGATCACCGCCTCCTGCCCCCAGGACGCGGCCGAGTCCCCCGACGGCGGCAGCCACCGGTACAGCCAGTGCGCCACCAGCACATGCGCGGCCCACAGCATGCCCACGGCCGTCCAGGCAGCCCGCCGGTGACCGGCGACGACCGCGCTGAAACAGGCCACGGCGACCGTCAGGAAGACCGGCCCGTACGGATACCCGGCACCCAGGTAGACGGCCGCGCCGGCCGCCGTGCCGAACACCACCGGCACCGGATGCCGCAGCCGCCACAGCAGCAGTCCGCAGGCCAGCACCAGCAGCACCCGCGCGAAGACGTCCAGCGCCGCCCGCTCGCCCTCCTGCTGCTCGGCCGCGAAGTGCGAGCCGACCAGCACGAACACGGTGATCAGCAGGGTCGAGCGCCAGGGCCACGAGACCTCACGGTCGTGCGCCCACGGCTGACGGACGGGCTGTGCTTCCATGCCGCCACGCTAGACCGCGCCCGCCGCCCGGGGCGTCAGCCGGGCGAGGTGATCACACGTACTCCCCAGGAAGTACGTCCCGCACGCGCCACCTTGCCAGCCACCGCGGCGCCCACCAGTTGGCCCGCCCCGCCAGCCGCATCGTCACCGGCAGCAGCACGACCCGGATCAGGGTGGCGTCCACGAGGATCGTCAGGGCCGTGCCGACGCCCAGCTCCTTGAGGAAGACGACCCCCGAGGTCGCGTACGACAGGAAGGACAGCGCCAGGATTCCGGCCGCGGCCGTCACCAGCGGCGCGCTGCGCCTGATGCCCTCCCCCACCGCCCGGCCTGTGTCCCCGGTGCGGTCGTGCTCCTCCTTGATCCGGGCCAGCAGGAACACCTCGTAGTCCATCGACAGGCCGTACGCCACGCAGAACATCA
The DNA here is from genome assembly GCF_044763135.1 of Streptomyces sp. NPDC096205. Lineage (NCBI taxonomy): Bacteria > Bacillati > Actinomycetota > Actinomycetes > Kitasatosporales > Streptomycetaceae > Streptomyces > Streptomyces sp. NPDC096205. The sequence continues at coordinate 398,296 of NZ_JBIWFS010000004.1, forward strand.
GCACCGGGATGCTCGGCTCGATCGCGCCGGTCGGCGTGAACCCGAGCGGCCCGGACAGATGCCCGTCCTGGAAGACCCACACCAGACAGCCGAACATCACCGACAGGCTCAGCAGATTGAGCACGGTCGCCTTCGCGGGCAGCAGCACACTGCCGGTCATCAGAAAGAGGATCACGTACGTCGCCACCAGCACGATCCCGACCGCGAGCGGCAGCCGGTCCAGCAGCGTCGCCCGGAAGTCGGTGGTCTCGGCCGGGTACCCGCCCACCAGCGCGGGCGCCGGCGACGGCGTGTCCCGCAGCCGCTCGACGAACCCCGGGACGTCGCCGTACATCGCCCCTTGCGTCGGTACGACGGCCAGCCGCACCCGGCCGTCCGGCGCGGTCAGCCGGTCCTGGCCGGGGGCGCCGGTGCGCAGGCCGTCGCGGTAGGTGCCCTCGGGTGCGTCGACCTGGAACACACCGGAGAGCCGGGAGAGTTCGGCGGCGTACGCGCGCGTGTCGGCCTTCTCGTTCAGCACGATCTGGACCGTGTCGGTCGGCTCGGCCGCGAACTCCCGGTGCACGGTCGCGGAGACGGTCCGCGAGGACGTCCCCTCGGGCAGCGTGCGTTCGTCGGGCAGGCCGAAGCGCAGCCCGAGCACCGGGGAGGCGGCCAGCAGCAGCACGGTGAGGACCCCGGCACCGGCCAGCAGCGGGCGGCGCATGGCGCGCAGCGCGGTGCGATGCCAGAAGCCGGACGCCGGGACCGCGGAACGCTCCACGCGGTGCCCCCAGCGCGCCAGCGCGGCGGGCAGGAACAACACCGCCCCGGCGACGGCGGCCAGGACGACGAGGACTCCGGCGTAGGCGAAGGAACTCAGGAAGAAGAACGGGAACACCAGCAGCGCGCACAGCGACACGGCGACCGTGACGCCGCTGAAGACGACCGTACGGCCCGCCCCCGCCGTCGCCCGGACCACGGCCCGCGGCTGGTCGTGACCGGCCGCCCGCTCCTCGCGGTAGCGGGTGATGACGAAGAGGCTGTAGTCGATGCCGAGGCCGAGTCCGAGGACCAGCGCGAGGTTCGCGGCGAACGTCGACACCTCCGTGAACTGCGCGATCGCCCGCAGCCCGGCCAGGGTGCCGACCACCGCGAACAGTCCGACCGCCACGGTCAGCAGCGCGGCGACCGTGCGGCGATACACCAGGATCAGCAGAAGCAGCACGGCCGGCAGCGCGAACGCCTCCGCCCGCAGGAAGTCCGCCCTGGCCTCCTCCCCGACCTGCCGGGAGATCTCCTCCTGACCGCCGACACGGACGTCGATCGCGGGCGTCGTACGGGTCAACTGCGGGGAGAGTTCCGCCAGTTCCTCACGGGTCTCGGTGGCGGTGCCTTCGAGGCGGGCCAGGATCAGCGCGCGGCGGCCGTCGGTGGAGCGAAGGGCGGGGCTGTCGGCGTCCCAGTAGGAGGTGGCGTCGGTGACCAGCGGCAACGCGCTTATTTCGACGACGAGTTCGCGTGCGGCCCGCTCGGTGGCGGGGCTGTCCACGTCGCCGTCGCGCGGCGTGACCAGCAGGGCGAGGTTGGGGTTGCCGGTGCGGAAGGAGTCGCGCAGCTCGTCGGCGGCACGCACCGACTCCGTGCCGGGCGAACTCCACCGCGACAGGTCCAGGTCGTCCTGCGCGCCGGCGCCGTACGCGGCGAGGCCGAGGAAGGTGAGCAGGGCGCCGATCAGGACGGCACGGCTGCGGTGCACGGCCAGTCGGCCGAGCCGGGTGAGCATGAGGGGGCCTTTCGCCAGGAGTTCGGGGTGGCGGACACCGTCGCCCGGCCCGCTGGAACGTCCGCTGGAAGATCCACTGGAACGCGGCCCGCGGGTTAGGCTCGGCCCATGGGTGAGGGGACGACCGGGGCAGCGCACGGCCTGCGTTTCGAACTGCTGGGCCCACTGCGGGCGTTGCGCGACGGCGTGGAGATCCCGCTCGGCCCGCCCATGCAGCGCGCGGTGCTCGCGGTCCTGCTGCTCCAGGAGGGGCGGCCGATCTCCTACGACGGGCTCGTCGAGGCCGTCTGGGGCGGCGCCCCGCCGGTCCATGTGCGCAACCTCGTGCAGAAGTACGTCTCCGGGCTGCGCCGGGCGCTCGGCGAGGGGCCCGAGCTGGTGTGGACGGGCACGGGGTACCGGCTGACCGGCACGGACGTCGCCGACCTGCGCGAGCGGCGGCTGCTGGTCGACGCGGCCCTGGCGGCACGGGACGCCGGGGACACCGCGGGTGCCGTCGAACTGGCCCGGCAGGCCGAGGAGTTGTGGCGGGGCGAGTTCGCCGAGGGGCTACGGGCGCCCTGGCTCGCGGCGGAGCGGCTGCGCTGGACCGAGAAGCGGCTCACCGTGCTGGAGGAACGGCTCTCGGGCGAGATCGAGCTGGGCCGCGCGTTCGGGTACGTCCACGAACTGATGCGGCTCGTCTCCGCGCACCCCCTGCGGGAGCGGCTCGTCGAACTGCTGATGCTCGCCCTGTGCCGGACCGGGCGCCCGACGGACGCGCTCACCGCCTACGAGGCGGCCCGGCGGCGGCTCGCCGACGCGCTGGGCGCCGATCCGGGGCCCGCGCTGCGCGCCCTGCACGCGCGGGTGCTGCGCCAGGACCCGGTGCTGCTGGCTACGGCCGCGGGCTGACCGCGCCCTTCGAGCGGCCTTCCTGCGGGTAGACCAGGCCCACCGAGTGCGCGAGCTGGGTGACCGCGTGACGGAAGAACGGCTCGCGGTCCTCGACGATCCGGTTGAACTGCCCGAACAACTCGAACCCCACCAGCCCGTACAGCTGCGCCCAGGCCGCGACCAGCGTCGCCACCACCTCGGCGGGCAGGTCGGGAGCGAGGTCGGCCGCGATCCGGTCCGCCTCCGCGCGCAGCTCGGCCGGCAGCTTCGGGCGGGCCACGCCGAGGCCGCGGTGGGCGTCGCGGACGATGGCGATGAGGAGCAGGCCGACCCGGGAGGCGGGCTGGACGGTCGCCTGCGGCGCCGCGTACCCCGGGACCGGGGAGCCGTAGATCAGCGCGTACTCGTGCGGATGCGCGAGCGCCCAGGCGCGTACCGCTTCGCAGACCGCCGTCCAGCGACGCACGGGCCCGGCGTCGGCGACAGCGTCATGCGCCGCCTCGGCCGCTGCGCCGAGGGAGTCGTAGGCGTCGATGATCAGCGCGGTGAGCAGGTCGTCCCGGCTGGGGAAGTAGCGGTAGATCGCCGAGGAGGCCATGCCGAGTTCGCGGGCGACGGCCCGGAGGGACAGCTTGGCGGCGCCCTCGGCGGCGAGTTGCCTGCGCGCCTCGTCCTTGATGGCGGCGGTGATCTCGATCCTGGCGCGAGCGCGGGCTCCTTGTGCGGTGCTCATGGGGTGCAGTCTGCCATAGGGGGAGAGCAGTGCACACAAACGAGAGCAGTGCTCCGGGCGGGCTGGACGCGCACGCGGGGGTGGCGGCGGCGAGCCGATGCGCGTGAGCGGCGCTCAAAATTGAGAGCACTGCTCTTGCTTTGGAGCGCCGCTCCCGTGCACACTGTTCTCAAGCGAGAGCACCGCTCACAAAACAGAGCGCCGCTCCACCCGACCATCGCCCCGGGGGTCCCCATGTCGTCGTCGTCCTCGTCCGCCGCCTCGCCCTACTACCTCAAGGCCGGCCCCGTCGCCACCCGCCTCAACCGCGCCATCGGCTGGCTCGCCCGGCACGGTCTGAGCCTCGCCGGCACCGCGGAGCTCTCCGTGCGCGGACGCAAGAGCGGCAACATGCTGCGTCTGCCCGTCAACCCGCACAGCCACGACGGCGCGCAGTACCTGGTCTCGGCCCGGGGCCACTCCCAGTGGGTGCGGAACATGCGCGCGGCCGGCGAGGGCGAGCTGCGCGTGGGGCGCAAGGTGCGCACCTTCACCGCACAGGAGCTTCCCGACGCCGAGAAGCTCCCGATCCTGCGGACCTATCTGGAGAAGTGGGGCTGGGAGGTCAACCAGTACTTCCAGGGCGTCACCGCGAAGTCCTCCGACGAGGAGCTCCTCGCGGCGGCCTGCGACCACCCGGTCTTCCGGATCGCGGTCAGGAAGTGACGTCCTCGACGTCACCGGGCCTGTCCGGACCGGTCACCGGCTCACTCGCCGGGTCGGCCACCGGCCGGCGGTCCAATGCCGTGAGCGCGCGCTGGGCGATCGGGCGGTTGCGGACGAGTTCGCCCAGGGACGTCGAGCCGCGGGTGATGTCCATGAAGGCGCGCCAGGCGGGGCGGAATCCGGTGAGGGCGGCGTGGAAGAGCCCGGGGCGGCGTTCGAAGGCCGCGAGCAGGCGCTTGCCGACGGCCATCTCGACGCCGAGGCCCGACTTGACGGCGAAGGCGTAGTTGAGGGCCTGGCGGCGGGTGTCGACGGCGTCGTGCGCCTCGGCGATGCGGACGGCCCACTCCCCCGCGAGCCGCCCGGAGCGCAGCGCGAAGGAGATGCCCTCGCGGGTCCACGGCTCCAGCAGCCCGGCCGCGTCCCCGCAGACCAGCACACGCCCGCGCGAGAGCGGCGAGTCGTCGGCGCGGCAGCGGGTCAAGTGGCCGGAGGAGATGCTCGGTTCGAAGCCGGCGAGGCCGAGCCGGCCGATGAAGTCCTCCAAGTAGCGCTTGGTGGCGGCGCCTTCGCCACGCGCCGAGATCACGCCGACGGTGAGGGTGTCGCCCTTGGGGAAGACCCAGCCGTAACTGCCGGGAATGGGGCCCCAGTCGATGAGCACCCGGCCCTTCCAGTCCTCGGCGACCGTCTCCGGCACCGGGATCTCCGCCTCCAGGCCGAGGTCGACCTGGTCGAGCTTGACGCCGACGTGGGCCCCTATACGGCTGGCGCTGCCGTCGGCGCCGACCACGGCCCTGGCGAGCAGGGTCTCGCCGCCCTGGAGGACCACGGCGACCGTGCGCCGGTCGGGCACCGCCGAGCCGTGCTGCTCGACGCGCGAGACGGTGACGCCGGTGCGCAGTTCGGCACCCGCCTTCTCGGCGTGCTCGACCAGTTGCTGGTCGAACTCGGGGCGGTTGATCAGCCCGAACAGCATGTTCTTGGAGCGGCGGGTGCGGGTGAAGCGGCCGTTGTGGGAGAAGGTGACCGCGTGCACCCGGTCGCGCAGGGGCAGTTCGAAGCCGGGCGGCAGGGCGTCGCGCGAGGGGCCGATGATGCCGCCGCCGCAAGTCTTGTAGCGGGGCAGGTCGGCCTTCTCCAGCAGCAGTACGCGCCGCCCCGCGACCGCCGCCGCATACGCGGCCGAGGCTCCCGCGGGTCCCGCGCCCACCACGACGACGTCCCACACCTGCCGCTCGTGATCCGCCGAAAAGTCCGCCGAAGAGTCCGCCGAAGAGTTCTCGCTGCTCACGATGGTCTACCGCTCCCGGTCCAGCCGCCTGCCGCATCTGTCCCCCGCATCCTACGACCGACATCACCGCAGGCCACTGTGGGAGGATCGCGTTACCCACATGTCCCACGTCGCACCCATGAGGAGCGTGCCCATGTCGTCGAATCCGGTCGCCGAGACCGTCGCCTCCCTGATGCCCAGGGCGAAGGCGGAGCTCGCCGAGCTGGTGGCCTTCAAATCGGTGGCGGACTTCGACCAGTTCCCGAAGAGCGAGAGCGAGGGCGCTGCGCGCTGGGTCGCCGACGCGCTGGCCGCCGAGGGCTTCGAGGACGTGGCGCTGCTGGACACCCCGGACGGCACGCAGTCGGTGTACGGCTACCTGCCCGGGCCCGCGGGCGCGAAGACGGTCCTGCTGTACGCGCACTACGACGTGCAGCCGCCGCTGGACGAGGCCGGCTGGGACACCCCGCCGTTCGAGCTGACCGAGCGGGCGGGCCGCTGGTACGGGCGGGGCGCCGCCGACTGCAAGGGCGGCGTGATCATGCACCTGCTGGCGCTGCGCGCGCTGAAGGCGAACGGCGGCATACCGGTGCACGTGAAGGTCATCGCCGAGGGCTCGGAGGAGATGGGCACCGGCGGTCTGGAGCGGTACGCCGAGGCCCACCCGGAGCTGCTCCAGGCCGACACCATCGTCATCGGCGACGCGGGCAACTTCCGCGTGGGCCTGCCCACGGTGACGAACACGCTGCGCGGGATGACCCTGCTGCGGGTGCAGGTCGACACGCTGCGGGGCAACCTGCACTCCGGCCAGTTCGGCGGGGCCGCGCCGGACGCGCTGGCCGCGCTGATCCGCGTACTGGACTCGCTGCGGGCGGAGGACGGCTCCACGACGGTCGACGGGCTCGGCCAGGGCACGCCGTGGGACGGGCTGCAGTACGACGAGGAGCAGTTCCGCGAGGACGCCAAGGTGCTGGACGGGGTCGGGCTGATCGGCTCCGGCACGGTCGCCGACCGGATCTGGGCGCGGCCCGCGGTCACCGTGCTCGGCATCGACTGCCCGCCGGTCGTCGGCGCCACGCCGTCGGTGCAGGCGAGCGCCCGTGCGCTGATCAGCCTGCGGGTGCCGCCGGGCGTGGACGCGGCCGCGGCGACGAAGCTGCTGCAGGCGCATGTGGAGGCGCACACGCCGTGGGGTGCGCGGGTGGTGACGGAGCAGGTCGGTCAGGGGCAGGCGTTCCGCGCGGACACCTCCAGCCCGGCGTACCAGGCGATGGCCGACGCGATGGCGGTGGCGTACCCGGGTGAGGAGATGCAGTACGCCGGTCAGGGCGGGTCGATCCCGCTGTGCAACACCCTCGCCGCGCTGTACCCGCAGGCGGAGATCCTGCTGATCGGCCTGAGCGAGCCGGAGGCGCAGATCCACGCCGTGAACGAGAGCGTGTCCCCGCAGGAGCTGGAGCGGCTGTCGGTGGCGGAGGCGCTGTTCCTGCGGAACTACGCGGCGAGCTGACGCCGGGGAGCTGCGGCGGTGCAGGGCGCGGTCCGAGCTGCGTGGTGACCGACCGTTTCGGGCCTGCGGGCCCGTCGTGGCCGGTCGCGCAGTTCCCCGCGCCCCTGGGTGCGTCGACCTGAGGTCCGCTACACGGGCACCCCGGCCTCCAGGTAGTGCGCCGCGCCCCGTTCCCGCGCTCGGAGGGCCCAGCGCAGGCGTTCGTAGCGGACGGGTGGGAGCAGGGCGGCGGCCTCCTCCTCGGTGACGAAGCGCCAGCCGCGCAGTTCGGGGCCGGGCAGCAGGAGTCCGTCGATGGCCGCGCGGTCCAGGCGGCCGCCGTCGAAGAGCAGGCGCAGTCCGCCGTAGCCGGGCGGTGCGGGGCGTTCCCAGTCGACGACGAGCAGTCGCGGTACGTCGTCCAGGCGGATGCCGGTCTCCTCGGCGACCTCGCGCACGCCGGCGCGGGCGGGTGCCTCGCCGGGTTCGACGACGCCGCCGGGGAACTCCCAGCCGGGCTTGTAGGTGGGGTCGACGAGCAGCACCCGGTCGTGCTCGTCGAAGAGCAGCACACCCGAGGCGACGGTCTCCGCGGTGGGCTCGGCGGTCTGCACGATGGCGCAGGCGGGCGCGGCCTCGGAGGCGACGGCCGCGGCGATGCGCACGGCGGTCTCGTACGGGGTGAGGGTGCCGTTGTCGACGGGGTGGGCGTCGGCGCCGAGCCAGCCGGCCAGGGCGGCACGGTAGGGCTCGATGTGGTCGAGGGCCCACTGGCGCGGGCGTATCTCGCCGTAGGGCGGGTCCGGCGGGACCTCGCGCTGGGCGATCCGCTCGCGCAGGATCGTTTCCGCCGGGGTCAGGACGAGGTGGCGTACGGTGATCCGGCGGGCGGCGAGTCCGCCGAAGATCTCGTCGCGGTACTCCTGGCGCAGCAGGGTCATGGGCACCACGAGGGTGCCGCCGAGTTCGGCGAGCAGTGCGGCCACGGTGTCGATCACGAGTCTGCGCCAGATCGGCAGGTCCTGGAAGTCGGTCACCTCGGCCAGGCGTTTGGCCGGGAGCAGCTGGGTGAGTGCCCCGCCGACGAGCTCGGGGTCGAAGAGCGTGCTGTTCGGGATCAGGTCGATCAGCTCCCGTGCGGTGGTCGTCTTTCCCGCACCGAACGCGCCGTTGATCCAGACGACGGTCACGTTGCCCCCTCTTCTGTTCGGCCCCCTGTGGCTTGCCCGCAACACCCTGCCATGGAAACCAGGCGCAGTTGAGGGTGTACGCACAGCAGGGTGCCGGGCCCCTGCTGCGGGGTCCGGCACCCTGTGGGCGGAACGTGCGGGCGGTCAGCCGTCGGCGCCGGCCTCTCCGCCGAGGGCGGACTCGTCGACCCCCGACAGGCTCTCGCTGGCGATCGTGTGGTCGAGGGTGCTGAGGGTGTCCTGCACGTCGAGGTCCCCGAGGGGGGAGTCGCCGAGGGCGTGGGAGGGGCTGACCGCCGCGACGACGAACCCGGTGGCGAGGGAGGCGATGGCGAGCATGCTGCGCTTCTTCATGTCCGTTCCAACGGCGTCGGGGCCGGGATGGTCACGCCCGGGGCCTCGGGCGGCGGCCCTAAGCGGTCCTAAGCAGCTCTGAGCGGTTCTAAGCGGTTCTATGCGGTTCTATGCGGCTCCTCAACGGCTCTCGACGATTCTCAGCGACTCTCGACGATTCTCAGCGGCTCACCGGTGTCTCCCGGTCCACGTACGACAGCTTCTCGGGATTGCGCACGTGGTAGAGGCCGCTCACGCGGCCGTGGTCGATGCGCAGGGCCAGCACGCCGTGGAGTTCGCCGTCGAGCCGGACGAGCAGTCCCGGGCTGCCGTTGACCTGCACCGGCTCCAGCGACCTCGCGGCGTCGCGCCGGTACCAGCCGGTGGCCAGCAGCCGGGCCACCCGGTCGGCCCCGAGGATCGGCCGCAGCATGGCGCGTCTGACCCCGCCGCCGTCGCTGAGGGCGACGACGTCCGGGGCGAGGATGTCGAGCAGCCGCTGGAGGTCGCCGGTCTCCACCGCCCGCTGGAAGGCCTGGATCACGGCCCGGGTCTCGGCCGGGGAGACGGTGCCCCGGGGGCGGCGGGCGGCGACGTGGGCGCGGGCCCGGCGGGCGATCTGGCGTACGGCGGCGGGGTTCTTGTCGACGGCTTCGGCGATGTCGTCGTAGTCGAGGTCGAACACCTCGCGCAGCACGAACACCGCCCGCTCGGTCGGGGTGAGGGTCTCCAGGACCAGCAGCATCGCCATGGAGACGCTCTCGGCGAGCTCGACGTCCTCGGCGACGTCGGGCGCGGTGAGCAGCGGCTCGGGCAGCCAGGGGCCGACGTAGGACTCCTTGCGGCGGCCGAGTGCGCGCAGCCGGTCCAGGGCGAGCCGGGTGACGATGCGCACCAGGTAGGCGCGCTCCTCGCGCACGCCGCCCGGGTCGACGCCGGCCCAGCGCAGCCAGGTCTCCTGAAGGACGTCCTCGGCATCGGTGGCCGAGCCGAGCATCTCGTAGGCGACGGTGAAGAGCAGGTTGCGGTGGGTGACGAACGCCTCGGTGGCGCGGTCCACCCGTTCTGCCGTCGTTTCTTCGCCGCGTTCGCCCATGCCCCGCTCCTGACTGTTGTTCCTCAGCACTGCCATGCGCACAAGACGCCGTGGGCCGCCGCTTTGTGACATCGCGGCGAGTGGCCCACGTCACACGACGGCGGTGTCACAGGGGCGGCACGGGCGACGTCTCGTGGTTGTCGCTGCACGAAAGGCACGGACAGGAGCATGGACATGACCACAGACATGAGCACAGGCGCCTCTTCCCCGCCCTCCCCCGACCCCCGGCGCTGGTGGGCGCTGGTGGTCATCGCTCTCGCCCAGCTGATCGTGGTGCTGGACATGACGATCGTGAACATCGCCCTGCCGTCCGCGCAGCAGGACCTCGGCATGACCGACGGCAACCGGCAGTGGGCGGTCACCGCCTACACGCTCGCCTTCGGCGGTCTGCTGCTGCTCGGCGGCCGCCTCGGTGACCTGTTCGGACGCAGGCGCAGCTTCGTCGTCGGTCTGATCGGCTTCGCCGTGGCCTCCGCGCTGGGCGGCGCCGCCACCGGCCCCGGCATGCTGTTCGCGGCCCGGGCTCTGCAGGGCGTCTTCGCCGCGCTGCTGGCCCCGGCGGCGCTGTCGCTGATGACCACGACGTTCACCGACCCCCGCGAACGCGGCAAGGCCTTCGGGGTGTTCGGCGCGATCGCGGGCGCCGGCGGGGCCATCGGCATGCTGGTGGGCGGCGCTCTGACCCAGTACCTCGACTGGCGCTGGTGCCTGTACGTCAACGCGCCGGTGGCCGCCGTCGCGGTGGTCGGCGCGCTGGTGCTGCTCAAGGACCCGGGCCGCACGGCAGGCGCCCGGCTGGACATCGTGGGCGCCCTGCTGGGCACCGCCGGGGTGCTGTCCATCGTCTACGGCTTCAGTGAGGCCGAGTCCCGTGACTGGGACGACAGCCTGGTGCTGACGCTGCTGATCGGCGGCATGGCGCTCCTCGGCCTCTTCGCGCTGTGGCAGACCCGCGCCCGGACGCCGCTGCTGCCGCTGCACATCGTGAGGGACCGTCAGCGGGCGGGCGCCTACGTGACGATGGCCCTGGTCACCATCTCCATGTTCGGTGTCTTCCTGTTCCTGACCTTCTATCTGCAGGGCATCAAGGGCTGGTCGCCGCTGCGGACCGGTGTGGCGTACCTGCCGATGACCGCGTCCATGATCATCGGGTCGACGCAGATCTCGGCGCGGCTGCTGCAGAAGGTGCCGGCCCGGACGCTGATCGTGCCCGGTCTGACGCTGGCCGCCGGCGGGCTGGCCGTCCTGGCCACCATCGACGTCGACGCGCCCTACGCGGGCCGTGTCCTGCCGGGCATCTGCATGATGGGCCTCGGCCTGGGTGTCACCTTCATGGCGGCGATCTCCACGGCCACGGGGCGGGTCGCCCCGCAGGAGCAGGGGGCGGCCTCGGCGACGCTCAACACCATGCAGCAGGTGGGCGGTTCGGTCGGCACCGCGCTGCTCAACACGATCGCGGCCGGCGTCACCACCGACTGGCTGGCCGACCACCGGATCGACCCCACGCGGCAGACACCGCAGGTGAGGGCGGCGCTCGCGGAGGCCACGGTGCACGGCTACTCCGTGGCCACCTGGATCTCCGCGGGCATCATGCTGCTGGCCGCGCTGGTCGCGGGCGTCCTCATCAACGCAGGGGCACCGGGCCGCCAGGCCGGAGCACCTGGACCCGGCCGGGAGACCAAGGCCTTCGAGACCCCGGTCCACGCGGGCTGACCCCAGGCGTGGGGCCCGTGCGCCGAGACCCCGTCAGCGCACGGGCCTCACTGGCGCCTTCCTGTCGTACGACGACACAGTCCGGCGTGGTCTTGCGAAAGACCCCAGCAGCACCGCGCAGGCCGCCACGCCCAGCACCCCGCCGGCGAGGAAGGCGCCCCGTACGTCGGCGAGCGACAGCACGAGTCCGCCGACCGCGGCGCCCGCGGCGATACCGGCGTTGTAGAGGCCGGAGTTGGCCGCCAGGGCGAGGTCGGTGCGGCCCGGAGCGCAGTGCAGCATCTCGTTCTGGGTGGCCATGAACACCGGGCCGAGCGCCCCGCCCGTCAGCACCAGGAAGACCACCGCCGCGACGGGGTGGGAGCCGGCCGCGTACAGCCCGAGCAGGCCCACGGTCTGGGTGGCCACGGCCGTCGTCAGCGCGGAGCGCGGGAAGCGGTCCAGCAGCGCCCCGGTGAGGCTCACCCCGGCCAGGCAGGCGGCGCCGAAGACGACGAGCAGGACGTTGACCGCGCCCGGGGAGAAGCCGCTCACCCGGCCGAGGAACGTCACGATGTACGTGTATCCGGCGAAGGCCCCCGCGGCGGACAGGGTCCCGGCGGCCAGCACGGTCCTGAAGCGGCGCGTGTCGGGGCGGGTGCCGTAGGCGGCGGGCTCCTTCTCCGGCGGGGAGACGGGCAGCAGTGCGGCGATCGTGACGAGCGAGACGAGGCCCAGGACGGCGAGCAGCGCGACGGGCACCCGCCAGTCGCTCTGCCTGCCGAGCCACGTTCCGGCCGGCACACCGAGCGCGAGCGCGAGCGAACCGGCCATGGACAGCGCCCCGACGACCCGCCCGCGCACCTCGACCGCGAACAGCCCGACCGCCACCGGCCCCATCACCGCCCAGAACAGGGCCTGCGCGAGCGCGGTCAGCAGCCGCGCGGCGAGGAGGAGCCCGTAGGAGGTGGCCAGGGCGGCGACCAGGCCGGCCACGACCAGCGCGGCCAGCAGCCCCACGAGCACCTGCCGCCGGGGCACCTGCCGCACTGCGTGCGCCAGCGGCACGGACGCGACGGCCACCGTCACGGCGTACCCGGTGACGAGCAGTCCGACCGCCGCCTCCGACACCCGCAGGCTGTCGGAGATGCGCTCCAGGAGACCGACCGGCAGACTCTCGGCCGTGTTCAGCGTGAACGCGCCCAGCATCAGCGCCCCGAGCAAAGCCACCCTGGCCGACGGAGACGGTCGCAGCACGCCCTTGCCGTCACGTCCTGGTCTCGTCCGCTGCGCCTGCTCGGTGGCCCGGTCCATGGGCCCACCTCAGCGGGCGGATCGACCGAGCCGCAACCGCATAAGGGCCGGGGTGTCAGACGCCCGCTGCCGTACGGCCCGTCAGAGCGGCGGCCGCGGCTCCCACCAGGCCCGCGTCCGTGCCCATGCGGGCCGGGACGACCGTGAGGCGCCGGACGAAGGAGAGGGTCGCGTAGTCGGCGAGGGCCTTGCGCAGGGGCGTGAAGAGGATCTCGCCCGCCTTGCCCACGCCGCCGCCGACGACCGCGATGTCGATCTCGACAAGGGTCGCGGTCGCGGCGATGCCGGCGGCGAGGGCCTGGGCGGCGCGTTCGAAGGAGGCGACGGCGACGGGGTCACCGGCACGGGCGGCGGCGGCCACCGCGGCGGCGGAGGAGTCGTTGTCGGGGCCGGGCCGCCAGCCCGACTCCAGGGCGCGGCGTGCGATGTTGGGGCCGCTGGCGATGCGCTCCACGCAACCGCGCGCGCCGCAGGGGCACGGATCGCCGTCGAGGTCGACGCTGATGTGGCCGATGTGCCCGGCGTTGCCGGTGGGGCCGGGGTGCAGGCGTCCGCCGAGGACCAGGCCGCCTCCGACGCCGGTGGAGACGACCATGCACAGCGCGTTGTCGTGACCGCGGGCCGCGCCCTGCCAGTGTTCGGCGGCCGTGATCGCCACGCCGTCGCCGATCAGCTGGACCGGCAGTCCCCCGGTCGCCTCCCGGACGCCCGCGGCCAGCGGATAGTCGCGCCAGCCCGGCACGTTCACCGGGCTCACCGTGCCGGTGGAGGCGTCCACCGGGCCGGCGCTGCCGATACCGACGGCGTTCGCGCGGCTCCACAGGGGCGAGGCGCGCAGTTCCCGCAGCACCTCGCGGACCGCGCCCATGACCGTGTCACCGTCCTCCTGGGCGGGCGTCGGGCGCTGAGCGCGCACCAGAAGGCGGCCGTCGCCGTCCACCAGGGCGCCGGCGATCTTGGTGCCGCCGATGTCGAGCGCGGCCACGAGGGCGGTGTGCGTCAAGGTCAGTTCTCCCCGTCAACCTGGGACAGTGCAGGAAAGGTGCAGTCCCGTCCGGAAGTGGGGCGCGCGGGGCCGCAGAGTGCGGTGGACAGTCTCCCCTGCGTATGACAACGTTGTCCAGGCTCTATGCTCGACGCCACATCCTCATACAATCCTCGGATCGACGCACGCCCTAGATCGAACGTGATCACCGTGGATCACAGGACAGGACACCGCACCGTGGCCGATGCCATCCGCCGAGCAGACGGTCTCACCGCCGCCCGCTACGGAAACCGCCCGACGATGAAGGACGTGGCCGCGCGGGCCGGCGTCGGCCTGAAGACGGTCTCCCGGGTCGTCAACGGCGAGCCGGGCGTCACGCCCGACACCGAACGGCGTGTGCAGGACGCCATCGAGGCGCTCGGCTTCCGCCGCAACGACAGCGCGCGCGTGCTGCGCAAGGGCCGCACCGCCAGCATCGGCCTGGTCCTGGAGGATCTCGCCGACCCCTTCTACGGCCCGCTCAGCCGCGCCGTCGAGGAGGTCGCCCGCGCCCATGGCGCGCTGCTGATCAACGGCTCCAGCGCCGAGGACCCGGACCGCGAGCAGGAACTGGCGCTGGCCCTGTGCGCGCGGCGGGTGGACGGGCTCGTGGTGATCCCGGCCGGGGACGACCACCGCTATCTGGAGCCGGAGATCCGGGCGGGTGTGGCCACGGTGTTCGTGGACCGGCCCGCCGGGCGCATCGACGCGGACGTGGTGCTGTCGGACAACTACGGCGGCGCGCGCGACGGCGTGGCCCACCTCATCGCGCACGGGCACCGCCGGATCGGGTTCATCGGTGACATGCCCCGTATCCACACCGCGGCCGAGCGGCTGCGCGGCTACCGGGCCGCCATGGAGGACGCGGGGATACCGGTCGCCGCGTCCTGGATGTCCCTGGGCGTCACCGATCCGGTGCGGGTGCGGCGGGCGGCCGAGGAGATGCTGTCCGGGCCCGACCCGGTCACCGCGATCTTCGCCGGCAACAACCGGGTGACCGTCACCGTCGTGCGGGTGCTCGCCGAGCACTCCCGGCGCGTCGCCCTCGTCGGCTTCGACGACATCGAGCTGGCCGACCTGCTCCAGCCCGGACTCACCGTGGTCGCCCAGGACGCGGCGGCGCTCGGCCGTACCGCCGCCGAGCGGCTCTTCCGCCAGCTGGACGGCACCCTGGTCACGCCCGAGCGGATCGAACTGCCCACCCGCCTGGTCACCCGCGGCTCCGGCGAACTGCCGCCCGCGGACTGAGCGGCCCATGGACGAACCGGACGCGCACACGCTGGAGGCCCTGGGGCTGGCCGGCGTGCCACGGGACGACCCGCTGAGCTACCCGGGCGTCTGGCCCGCACGGTCCGGACTCCTCGACGGGGACCGGCTGTTACCCCTGGACCGCCTGGTCCACCCCGAACGCACCCCGGTGCTCGCCGTCGGCTCCAACGCCTCCCCCGCCCAACTTCGCCGCAAGATGGCCCTGTCGGGCATCCGCGCTCCCCTGCCGATGGTCAGGGCGCGCGTCACCGGGATCGCCGTGGGCGTCTCCGCGCATGTCAGCCGCATGGGCTACGTCTCCGCCTCGCCGGTCCATGCGCCCTGCGCGGTACGGGAGTTGTTCGTGACGTGGCTGGACGCCGAGCAGCTCGCGGTGGTGGACGCCAGCGAGGGCGTCCCGCTGCCGGCCGGCAACTTCCGGCGGGCGTGGCTGCCCGACTCCGTCGTGCGCGTGGAGCTGGAGGACGGGCAGGCGCTGCCGGGCGTGTACTCGTACGTCAACCGGCGCGGCGTCCTGCACAACGGCACCGGCGCGCCGCGCTCGCACCCGGGTCAGCGGGCGCTGATCAGCGAACTTCTCCTCGCGCTCCCCCGGTTGCGGGAGCTGTTCGGGATGACGCCCGAGGAGTTCGTCACCCGGGCACGTGCCGACGCGGCGCTGTGCGAGGCCGGCACGCTGCTGTTCGCCGAGGAGAAGCTGGTGACGGCGTCCGGCCTCGAGGCGTACGTGCGCCCTCAGCAGACGGGCAGTCCCGGCACCGGGGCGTCGTTGTCGCCGCCCTGGATGTAGACGTCGCTGACGTACACGTTCGTGTTGCCGCTGTCGTCGTCCGTCCTGGCCCACCACACGTTGGTCCACTCGCCGTACGTCTCGCGGCGGCCCAGGTTCTGCTGGCAGTAGAAATAGTTGGTGCCCTCGCCGAGGATGCCGACCTCGGTGCCGGACGCCGTGTAGGACTTGGCGGTGCGCCAGACCTGGCAGTTGTACTTGCCGCCGTCGATCGGGTGACAGACGGGGGCGGGTTCCTGGGTGGCGGTGCCGCCGCCGTCGCCCGTACCGCTCGTCGGAGTCTTGGAGGGGGACGGACTCGCGGTCCGGCCGGTGGAGGTGCCTGCGCCCGTCTCGTCCTTGTTCTGCTCGTCCTCCTCGTCCCCCTTGTTGTCCTTGTCCACCCGTGTCTGCGAAGCGCTCGGGGACGCCGTTTCGCCCTTCTCGGACGCCTCGGCCTTCGGGCTCGCCTCGGTGGCCCGCGGGCTCGCCGACTGCGCGCCGGACGCCGACGCCGACCCGCTGATGGCCGCCGCCGACGCGCCGGGCGCGGCTCCCGGCTCCGCGTCGCCCGGTCTGTCCAGCAGCGCCACCGTGATCCCGGCCGCGGCGAGTACGACGGTGACGGCCGCAGCGGCCGAGAGGGCGCGGCCGCGCTGCCGACGGGGTGGCGGGGTGGTGGCGGTGGGGTTCGTCGCGGGGGTGCCGGTCGGGGCGGCGGGGATGTGCCCGGCCGCGCCCGGCCAGGGCTGCGCGGGCCCGAACCCCGGAGGCACCGACGGCACGCTCAGTTCCGTCTCGGTGCGAGGGGGAGGTGGCGTGCCGTGCAGGGAGGACGTGGGGACGTCCGTGACAGGGCCCGCCGCCACCGACTCCAGTTGTTCGCGGGCACGGTCGGCGTCCGGGCGGGCGTCGGGGTGCTTGGCCATGAGGGCGGCCAGGACGGGGCCCAGGGGGCCGGCCCTGCGCGGCTCCGGGAGCGGCTCGGAGACGATGGCGGTGAGAGTCGAGAACGTCGACGTACGGCGGAACGGGGAGTCGCCCTCCACGGCCGCGTAGAGGGTGGCACCGAGGGCCCAGATGTCGGAGGCCGGGCCGGGGTCGCCGCCCTGGGCGCGCTCGGGGGCCAGGTAGTCCAGGGAGCCGATGATCTCGCCGCTGCGGGTGAGGTGGGTGGCGGAGCCGTCGCCCGGGTCGTCCATGGCGGCGATGCCGAAGTCGGTGAGGACGACCCGGCCGGAGCGGTCGAGGAGGATGTTGCCGGGCTTGACGTCGCGGTGCAGGACGCCGACGCGGTGGGCGGCGGCCAGGGCGTCCATCACCTTGGCGCCGATTCCGGCCGCCTCGCGCGGGTCGAGGGTGCCGCGCTCGCGCAGGACGTCGTCCAGGGAGGGGCCGTCCACCAGCTCCATGACGATCAGCGGGCGGCCGTCGACCTCCGCGATGTCGTGCACGGCGACCACGCCGGGGTGGCGCACCCGGGCCGCGGCGCGGGCCTCGCGCTGCATGCGCAGCCGCAGGTCGGCGAGTTCGGGCCCGCCGGAGTCGGTGTAGGTGCGCAGTTCCTTGAGGGCGACCTCACGGCCGAGGACCTCGTCGACGGCCCGCCAGACCACGCCCATGCCGCCGCGCCCGAGCCGCGCCGTGACCCGGTAGCGCCCGGCCAGCAGTCTGCCGACCCCGTCCGTATGGCCGTACTGGCCGTGCTCGCCGTACTCCCCCGAAGACACCGCTGCCCCGTTCCTGTGACACGTCCATGAGTGCCGTACAGACTACGGGGCAGGGGTGACAGCGGCAGTCGCCGGTGGCTGCTGTGACGATTCCGCTACTTCGCCGAAGCCGTCAGGTCACCGCGCCTCGGCGCAGCGAAGCCTTCCAGGTCGGCGCGGGTGAGGCCGGTGAGGCGGGCGACCTCGGCGATGTCGAGGGCGCCGCAGTCCAGGCCGCGCAGGAGGTAGCCGCTGAGGGCCTTGGCGGTGGCGGGCTCGTCCATGACGTCGCCGTCGGTGTGGCTGGCGTAGCGGGCGAGGCGGCCGGCGGCCTGCTCGAAGCCCTCGCGGTAGAAGGCGAAGACGGCGGCGTAGCGGGTGGGGATGTGGCCGGGGTGCATGTCCCAGCCCTGGTAGTAGGCGCGGGCCAGGGCGCGGCGGGTGAGGCCGTAGTGCAGGCGCCAGGCGTCGTGAACCTTGGCGGTGGTACCGACCGGCAGGACGTTGGTGGAGCCGTCGGAGACGCGTACGCCGGTGCCCGCGGCGGCGACCTGCATGATCGCCTTGGCGTGGTCGGCGGCGGGGTGGTCGCTGGCCTGGTAGGCGGCGGACACGCCGAGGCAGGCGCTGTAGTCGAAGGTGCCGTAGTGCAGGCCGGTGGCGCGGCCCTCGGCGGCCTGGATCATCCGGGCGACGGCGGCGGTGCCGTCGGCGGCGAGGATGGACTGGCTGGTCTCGATCTGGATCTCGAAGCCGATCCGGCCGGGCTCCAGGGCGTGCGCCTTCTCGAAGGACTCCAGGAGCCGGACCATGGCGGTGACCTGCTTGGGGTAGGTCACCTTGGGCAGGGTGAGGACGAGCCCGTCGGGCAGGCCGCCCGCCTGCATCAGGCCGGTGAGGAAGATGTCGAGGGTGCGGATGCCGCGGTCGCGGACCGGGGCCTCCATGCACTTCATGCGGATGCCCATGTACGGGGCCGCGGTGCCGTTCGCGTAGGCCTCGGCGATCAGGCGGGCGGCGCGGGCCGCGTCCCGGTCCTCGTCCTGGCCCTTGTAGCCGTCCTCGAAGTCGACGCGCAGGTCTTCGATCGGCTCGCGCTCCAGCTTGGCGCGGACGCGGGAGTACACCGGCTCGGCCAGTTCGTCCGCGAGGCCCAGCACCGCGGCGAAGGACGCGGCGTCGGGGGCGTGTTCGTCGAGGGCGGCGAGGGCCTGGTCGCCCCAGGTGCGCAGGGTGTCGGCGGCGAAGACGTCGCCGGGGACGTAGACGGTGTGGACGGGCTGGCGGGTGCCGGGGTCTCCGGGGTACACGCGCTCCAGTTCGGCGTCGACCTCGGCGAGGGAGGCGCTGATCTCCTCGCTGACGGTGCCCGCGAGGCTCGTCGCCACCTTCTCCTGCTGGCCCTGACCCATCCCACACCCTCCAGTTTTCCGCTGTACGGAATCAACAATCCGTTGAATGAAAGTTATCCGGGGACCTCCGACTGGTCAACACCCTCAGTACAGCACCCCGGCACGCAGAAGCCCCCGTGACCGGCGTGGGTCACGGGGGCCTCGGACAGCCGGGCGGCGATCAGCCCTTGCGGGCCTTGACCTCGTCGGTCAGCTGCGGGACGACGTCGAACAGGTCGCCGACGACGCCGTAGTCGACCAGCTCGAAGATCGGGGCCTCGGGGTCCTTGTTGATGGCCACGATGGTCTTCGAGGTCTGCATGCCCGCACGGTGCTGGATCGCGCCGGAGATGCCGGAGGCGATGTACAGCTGCGGGGAGACCGAGTTGCCGGTCTGGCCGACCTGGTTGGTGTGCGGGTACCAGCCGGCGTCCACCGCGGCACGCGAGGCGCCGACGGCCGCGCCGAGCGAGTCGGCGAGGGCCTCGATGATCGCGAAGTTCTCCGCGCCGTTGACGCCACGGCCGCCGGAGACGACGATCGCGGCCTCGGTCAGCTCCGGACGGCCCGTCGACTCACGCGGGGTGCGCGCGGTGACCTTGGTGCCGGTGGCCTTGTCGGAGAAGGTCACGGCGAGGGCCTCGACCGCACCCGCGGCCGGGGCGGCCTGAACGGCGGCCGAGTTCGGCTTGACCGTGATGACCGGGGTGCCCTTGGAGACACGGGACTTGGTGGTGAAGGACGCGGCGAACACCGACTGGGTGGCCACCGGGCCCTCGGCGCCGGCCTCGAGGTCGACGGCGTCCGTGATGATGCCGGAGCCGATGCGCAGCGCCAGACGGGCGGCGATCTCCTTGCCCTCGGCGGAGGACGGGACCAGCACGGCGGCCGGGGAAACGGCCTCGACGGCGGCCTGGAGGGCGTCGACCTTCGGCACGACCAGGTAGTCGGCGTACTCGGACGCGTCGTGGGTGAGGACCTTCACCGCGCCGTGCTCGGCGAGGGCGGCGGCGGTGTCGGCGGCGCCGTTGCCCAGCGCGACCGCGACGGGCTCGCCGATGCGGCGGGCCAGGGTCAGCAGCTCGAGGGTCGGCTTGCGGACGGCACCGTCCACGTGGTCGACGTAGACGAGGACTTCAGCCATGGGATTGCTCTCCTGCGTAACGAAGTTGAGGGGCGGTCAGCGACTGATCGGGCTCAGATGAACTTCTGGCCCGCGAGGAACTCAGCGAGCTGCTTGCCGCCCTCGCCCTCGTCCTTGACGATGGTGCCGGCCGTGCGGGCCGGGCGCGGCTCCGCCGACTCGACGACTGTGTAGGCGTTCTCCAGGCCGACCTCGTCCGCGTCGATGTCCAGGTCGGACAGGTCCCAGGACTCCACCGGCTTCTTCTTGGCCGCCATGATGCCCTTGAAGGACGGGTAACGGGCCTCGCCGGACTGGTCGGTGACCGACACGACGGCCGGCAGGGAGGCCTCGAGCTGCTCGGAGGCGGCGTCGCCGTCGCGGCGGCCCTTGACGGTGCCGTCCTCGACGGAGACCTCGGAGAGCAGGGTGACCTGCGGGACGCCCAGGCGCTCGGCCAGCAGGGCCGGGACGACGCCCATGGTGCCGTCGGTGGACGCCATGCCGGAGACGACCAGGTCGTAGCCGGCCTTCTCGATGGCCTTGGCCAGCACCAGGGAGGTGCCGATGGCGTCGGTGCCCTCGATGTCCTCGTCCTCGACGTGGATCGCCTTGTCGGCGCCCATGGACAGCGCCTTGCGCAGGGCGTCCTTGGCGTCCTCCGGGCCGACCGTCAGGACGGTGACCTCGACGTCGTCGTCCGAGTTCTCGGCGATCTGCAGCGCCTGCTCGACGGCGTACTCGTCGAGCTCGGAGAGCAGACCGTCCACGTCGTCCCGGTCGACGGTCAGGTCATCGGCGAAGTGCCGGTCGCCAGTGGCGTCGGGCACGTACTTCACAGTGACAACGATCCTCAAGCTCACGCCGGCTCTCCTACTGCAATCGTCATTTCTCGGCTGCCTCTTGCAGGCAGCATAGGCGCCTCAAGTGGCCGATCCCGGTCGGGGCGACACCGCGCTCCGACCGAAATATTACTCGTCAGTACACCCAGTTCCTGCCCGCTAAGCAAGCGCTTTGAACTGTGACCTTCGCAACGCAGCGTAACCGGAATCGGACGGCTCCGCAGAAGCGGCGAGGCGTGATCAATCCCGCAGAGCGGTGAACCGGCCCTGGTGGTAGAGGAGCGGGCGGCCCGCGCCCGAGGGGTCGCCGAGGACGACCTCGGCCAGCACGATCCGGTGGTCTCCGGCCGGTACGCGGCTCACGACCCGGCCGATCAGCCAGGCCGGCACGTCGTCGAGGACCGGCACGCCCTCGGGGCCCTCGTGCCAGGCCGTGGCGGGGCCGAAGCGGTCGGCGCCGCTGCGGGCGAAGGTGGTGGCGAGCGCCTGCTGGTGCTCGCCGAGTATGTGCACGCCCACGTGCTCGGCCTCGGCGATCGCGGGCCAGCTGGAGGCACCGGTGCCGATGCCGAAGGAGATCAGCGGGGGCTCGGCGGACACCGAGGTGAGGGAGGTGGCGGTGAAGCCGACGGGGCCTGCGGCACCGCGCGCGGTGATCACCGCGACACCCGCCGCGTGCCGCCGGAAGACGGAGCGCAGCAGGTCGGGAGAGGCGAGCTGGACGGTGCCGAGGTCGGACGTGGCCGTCATGGAGTTGTCCTTCTGCTGGAGGGGACGAGCGGGTCGCGGGTGCTCAGCAACCCGGACAGCGTGCGCTCGCGGTGCGGACCAGGTCGATGTGCACCCGGCCGTGGAGAAGGAGTTCCGAAGGCATACCGGCCAGGCTGGCGATATGTGGTACGCCCAGTCAAGTACGTCCCGGGATATGGGAGCGGCCTCACTGCGCCCCGACCGCCTCCCCGAGGGCCGCGATGACGTCCGCCTTACGGGGCTGTCCTGCGGCCCGCCGCACCACGCGGCCGTTCGCGTCGAGGACCAGCACGGTCGGGGTCTTGAGGATGTCCAGGGCCCGGACCAGCTCCAGGCGGTCCTCCGCGTCGATCTCGACATGGGTGACCCCGGGCACCAGTGCGGCGACCTCACCGAGCACCCTGCGGGTGGCCCGGCAGGGGGCGCAGAAGGCGCTGGAGAACTGCACCAGCGTGGCGCGCTCGCCCAGGTCCTCGCCCAGCTCGGCCGGCCCGAGCAGCTTGCCCTCGTCGCGCCCGCGCACCCGTACTCTCCCGTTCCGCCGCCGCTGCAGCACTCCGAAGGCGCTCGCCGCCGCGAGCAACGCCACGCACACCACAAGTCCGGTCATCCTGGGGTGCAGCGTTCACACGACCGCAAAGATTCCCGAGCCCTGGCACGGTCCGGCATGCGGAATGCTTGCTTCATGGACATCGACGTGAGGGGGCCGCGGTTCGGCGCGGCGGTGACGGCCGTGGTGCTGGCGGCCGTTCTGGTCACCGGGAGCGCCTGGCTGCTGGCGTGGCAGACGCTGGCGTTCGCGCTGGGCGCGGCGGGCGGGGTGGGGCGCTCGCCCTATGGCTGGGTGTTCCGCAGGCTGGTGCGGCCGCGGCTCGGGCCGCCCACGGACTTCGAGGCGCCCGAGCCGCCGAGGTTCGCGCAGGCGGTGGGGCTGGTCTTCGCCGGCGTGGGGCTTGTCGGATACGCGACGGGCGCCGAATGGCTGGGTCTCGCGGCGACCGGGGCGGCGCTCGCGGCGGCCTTTCTCAACGCGGCGTTCGGATACTGCCTCGGGTGCGAGATGTACCTGCTGCTCCGGAGGCTGACGGTACGCCCGGAGTAAAGGGCCGTTAAAACACCGAGGTGGATCACGGGGCGACGTGACGAGAATCTCGCCCTGGACGGGCACGCGGGCTGGCTCCCCACGCGTTCTTGGGGCACGATCTGCGACATGCCGTAAAACCTACGGCTGCGTAACTTCCCGCCGGGAGCCCCCTTTCCCAGGCAGAGCAGAAAGGGCCCGTCCCACCTATGGCTGAGCTCGTGTACCGCCCCGTCATCGGGTTCGCCCAGACGCTGTTCAAGGTCTGGGACCTCAAGATCGACTGCGAGGGTTCCGAGAACATCCCGCGGTCGGGCGGCGCCGTGCTGGTGAGCAACCACATCAGTTACCTGGACTTCGTCTTCAACGGCCTGGCGGCGCTGCCGCAGAAGCGCCTGGTGCGCTTCATGGCCAAGGAGTCGGTGTTCCGGCACAAGGTGTCCGGCCCGCTGATGCGCGGCATGAAGCACATCCCGGTGGACCGCAAGCAGGGCGAGGCGGCCTACGAGCACGCGCTGCGCTCGCTGCGCTCCGGCGAGGTGGTCGGCGTGTTCCCCGAGGCGACGATCTCGCAGTCGTTCGCCCTCAAGAGCTTCAAGTCCGGTGCCGCGCGCATGGCCCAGGAGGCGGGCGTCCCGCTGATCCCGATGGCCGTGTGGGGCACCCAGCGGCTGTGGACCAAGGGCCACCCGCGCAACTTCCGGCGCAGCCACATCCCCGTCACCATTCGCGTGGGCGAGGCGGTCGAGGCGCCCAAGGACAAGTACGCCGGTGCGATCACCCGCCAGTTGCGCGGGCGCGTGCAGGAACTGCTGGAGGCCGCCCAGCGCGCCTACCCGAGCCGCCCCAAGGGCCCCGAGGACAGCTGGTGGCTCCCGGCCCACCTGGGCGGCACCGCGCCGACGCCCGAAGAGGTCCGCGCGGCCGAGGCCGGCTGACCCGCGCCCCTCGGCGCGAAGTGCCCTGGCCGGCCGACCCCGTGTCCCTCGGCGCGCAGCGCCCGGGCGGCCGACCCCGCGTCCGTACGGCCCGACTGCGGCCGGTAGGGTCCCCGCGGTAAGGCGGACGGTCGGCGGCTGACGGGGGCGCTTCGATGCGGCGTTGGGTCAAAGTGGCGGTGGCGGCTGCGGCCGTCCTGGGGATCGGCGGCTGGATCGCCGAGCCGTACGTCCAGGACTGGATGCTGCTGCGCAGCGCGTGCGCGGGCGGCCTGCCCGGTGACGCGGTCCGCGAACTGGCCGTGCACGGCTCGCACTTCACCGAGGCCGAGTCGGCCACGCACGAACGGCTGGGCTCCTTCAGCTGCTCCGTGTCCTTCGAGGACGAGGACGGCGACAGCGAACTGCTGCTGAGGGCCGAGGCGTACACCCGGCGGGACGACCAGGACCGGGAGTACAGGTCCCTCTTCGACGAGGAGGGCTTCACCCCGCAGGCGGCCCTGCCCGACGGACTGCCCGGCTTCACCGACCGCTTCGGCAGCCTCCAGTTCCTCGTCCCCTGCCCGGAGTTGGGCCGCGACGACGACGGACGGCAGCGCCGCATGCTGGTGCGCACGGCGTTCGGCCGGGACGCCGCCGCAGGGCAGCGCGCCGCCTACGAGGCCGCCGTCGCGCTGGTCGCCGCCGCCTCCGACCGGCTCGGCTGCGGTGCCGAGCCGCTCGACGCGCCGAAGGGCGACGCCGCACCACCCGACCCCGAGGACGACCTGCGCACGGTCCCCTTCGACAAGGCGGCCGACAGCACCTGTGCCCGCGCGCTGAATACCGTACTGCCGCGGCCGTCCGAGTGGCGGCTGGCCGACGGACTCAACGCCGCCGCACCCACCGGCCGTTGCGATCTGCTCACCGGGCAGGACGACGAGAACGGCGAGGGCGAGCTGGGGATGACGTTCGCCGCCTGGTACGGCGACTGGAGCGGGCGTCTGGTCACCTACGAGGGCGTGCCGCGCAGCCTGACGGCGACCGCCCGCTGCGACGGCGAGACCGCGAGCTTCGCCCTCTCCGCCGACAAGGGCATCCCGGGCGTCGGCAAGGTCGAACAGCGGGAGCTGCTGGAGGCGTTCGCGCAGGCCCAGGTACGGGAGCGGGACTGCACGGGGCTGCGCGTGACGGGCTGAGACCCGAGCAGGGCTTCAGAACCTCATCCAAAGGCCCCGTACATAGGCGTCGTCGATGATCTGCCGCATCGCGGCGGCCCGCCCGGCGGGCACACCACGGTCCTTCGCCCAGGCGTCGAACACCGTGAACAGCTGGTGCCGGCCGTCCATCGGGTCGCCCTCGATCGGCCCGTCGACCGGCCGCGCGGCGATGGCGGCCATCGGCGGACGGGTCATGACCTGGCGCGGGGCGGTCCGGTAGGTGCCGCGCAGATGCCGGCGTACGACGTCGTCGTACGCGTCGAGGTCGTCGGTCGTGCCCTCCCGGGCCAGGGCGGCCCGGTGCTTCATCAGGTTGCCGACGCGTTCGGCGATGTCCTCGAGGTCGTTGTCCGGCCAGGTCGTCGGAGTGCTGGCGTAGTCGCTCTTCTCCTTCGGGTCGGGGCGGAAGGCGGGGTCGCCGCCCTGGCTCGTCAGGCGCTCCAGGTAGTGCGCGAAGTAGGCGCGCTCGGCGTCGTAGAGGATCGCCAACGCCTCGGGGTCCTCGGCGAGTTCGGCCACGAGCATCTCCGGGTCGGCCTCGGCGGGTCCGTAGGGCTGGTCGTACTCGAAGTCCGTGTGGGCCTCGCCGGGGGCGAGGAATCGGCCGTACGACGTCCAGCCGTACGGGTCCGGCGCGGCGGCCTCGGCGGACACCGCGGGGCCGCCGGATTCGTCGTCGTGCATGAGGTAGCGGGCCTCGTCCACGACATAGTCGGCGAGCATGCGGGCCACCGCGGGGGCCATGCCCTCGGGCACCTCGGCGCCGTCCAGGGCGGCGGCGACCCCGTAGGCGGCGCGCGCCTGGGCGAGGCTGTGCGGGGTGCCGGGGCCGGGCGCCCGGGTGGCGGCCTCGACGACCGCGCCGAGCACCTCGGCTCCGTCGCCGCAGGGGTTGTCGTACCGCAGGAGGTCGCGTACGGCGTCGAAGCGGGAGAGGTCGTCGCCGGGGTCCAGTGCGCGGGTCGCTGCCGCGGGCCGGGCGGCGAGGGTGCGGGTGGATTTCGGGACGGTCTGGCAGGGGGGTGCGTCTTCGCCTGCGGCGAGCGTGATCGTGGCGGTGGTGCCGCCGGCGACGACGACGAGGGCGATGGCCGAGGCCATCAGCCGGTGCCGTCTCAGCCATGACCACCGGCCGCCGCCCTGTTCGTCGACCGTCACCACGTCTTGTGTTGCTCCCCCGTCGTTCATGCGGTGGACCCTAGCGGGAGGGTTTTTCGGCCTTTCGTCCGGGGGCCTTGTGGCGTTGCCGGCTGCGGGTGGTCGTGGGCCGTTCGCGCAGTTCCCCGCGCCCCTGAGGGACATGCGGCCGACGTCCCTCCAAACATCATCCCCCCACCTCCCGGCTCACAGCACCGTGGGGAGTGTCTTCCAGAGGTACTCGCGGTCCGAGGCCGCCTTGAGTACGCCGACCACGGTCGGATGCGGTTCTGCGTACAGGTCCGGGTAGTCCACCTCATCGGACGAGACATCGACCGGGAAGGCCAGTTGTTCGCCGGCGAGGGAGAACTGGGCGTCCACGCCCGGTTTGTTGCCGCGGGGGTCCTGGCGGTGCCAGGCGCCGTGGAAGCGGACCGCGACGAGGCCGTGCACGCAGTGGCCCGAGCCGTCGTCGTGCAGGAGCCGCTGGTAGCACAGGGCGGTCGGGATGTCCTCGGCCCGCAGGAGCGCGGCCAGGGCATGGGCCTTGGCATGGCAGATGCCGGTCTTCTCCCGCAGGACGTCCGACGCGCGCCAGGTCACGCGCGGGTCGTCGGCGTCGGCGGAGTGCGGGATGGTGTCGCGGACGAACTCGAACGCACGCCGCGCATAGTCATACGAGTCGTCGGCGCTGTCGGCCAGACGTGCCGCTGTCTCGCGGACGAGCGGGTGGTGATGGTCGATGACCTCGTCAGCGGCCAAGTACGCGGACAGGTCGGGCGTGTTCTGGATCAGCTCCATGGCTGCAGAGCATAGGAATGCGATCACCCGACAGTCAATGACTTTTCAGGTGACCGCATAGCTATGCACTCGCGTGTGGCCGTCTAGCGGGCCATCTCCTCCTTGAGGGCCGCGAGGAACGCGTCCACGTCCTCCTCCGTCGTGTCGAAGGAGCACATCCAGCGCACGACGCCCTCGGCCTCGTCCCAGAAGTAGAACCGGAACTTCTTCTGCAGCCGCTCGCTGACGGCGTTCGGCAGCTTGGCGAAGACGCCGTTGGCCTGGACCGGGTAGAGGATCTCCACGCCGTGCACCGCGCGGACGCCCTCGGCGAGGCGCTGGGCCATGTCGTTGGCGTGGCGGGCGTTGCGCAGCCAGAGGTCCTTGGCGAGCAGCGCCTCCAGCTGGACCGACACGAAGCGCATCTTGGAGGCGAGCTGCATGGACAGCTTGCGCAGATGCTTCATGTGCCGGACGGCGTCCTGGTTGATCACGACGACGGCCTCGCCGAACAGGGCGCCGTTCTTGGTGCCGCCGAGGGAGAGGATGTCGACGCCGACCGCGTTGGTGAAGGTGCGCATGGGCACGTTCAGGGACGCGGCCGCGTTGGCTATCCGGGAGCCGTCCAGGTGCACCTTCATGCCGTGCGCGTGGGCGTGCTCGCAGATCGCGCGGATCTCGTCGGGCGTGTAGAGGGTGCCCAGCTCGGTGCTCTGGGTGATCGAGACGACCTGCGGCATCGCGCGGTGCTCGTCCTCCCAGCCCCAGGCCTGCTTGTCGATCAGCTCGGGGGTGAGCTTGCCGTCCGGCGTGGGCACGGTGAGCAGCTTCAGGCCGCCCATCCGCTCCGGTGCGCCGCCCTCGTCGACGTTGATGTGCGCGCTCTCGGCGCAGATCACCGCGCCCCAGCGGTCGGTGACCGCCTGGAGCGCGACGACGTTCGCGCCGGTGCCGTTGAAGACCGGGAACGCCTCCGCCGTGGGCCCGAAGTGGCTGCGGACGATCCCCTGGAGGTTCTCGGTGTAGTCGTCCTCGCCGTACGCGACCTGATGGCCGCCATTGGCCAGCGCCAGGGCGGCCATCACCTCGGGATGCGCCCCGGCGTAGTTGTCGCTGGCGAAACCGCGGACCTCGGGGTCGTGGTGGCGACGCGCGTCGGTCTTCGGCGGGTTCACGGCTTCTCGGTGAGCCACAGACGGTTTCCGTTCACTTCCGCGGCGGGCTTGTCCCAGACGCCCACGATCGCCTCGGCGAGGTCCTTGACGTCCGTGAAGCCCGCGAACTTCGCGTTGGGCCGCTCGGCACGCATCGCGTCGTGGACCAACGCCTTCACCACCAGGATCGCAGCAGCGGACGTCGCCCCCTGCTCGCCCCCGGCCTTGCGGAAGAAGTCGGCCATGGCCAGCGTCCACGCCTCCGCGGCGGCCTTGCCCGCCGCGTACGCGGCGTTGCCCGCGGTCGGCTTGGTGGCGCCGGCCGCGCTGATCAGGACGTAGCGGCCGCGGTCGCTGCGCTGGAGCGCCTCGTGGAAGGCGAGGGAGGTGTGCTGCACGGTGCGCACCAGCAGCAGCTCCAGGAAGTCCCAGTCGTCCAGGCTGGTCTTGGTGAAGGTCTCGCTGCCGCGCCAGCCGCCCACCAGGTGGACCAGGCCGTCGACGCGCCCGAACTCCTTCTCGGTGCGCGCGGCCCAGTCGCGGGTGGACTGCAGGTCGAGCAGGTCGACCGTCTCGCCGGTCACCGTGGCGCCGCCGGACGCGTAGCGCGCCGCGTCCACGGCCTCGGCGAGCCGCTCCGGGTCGTTGTCGGCGCCGATGACCGTGGCGCCGGCCTCGGCGAGGCGGAGCAGTGCCGCCCGGCCGGCGGGTCCACCCGCGCCGGCCACCGCGATCACCGCACCGTCGAGAGCCCCGTTCCCCATGTTCTTCCCCTTCACGGCCGTGTTCTGGAGGCGGTCGCTCACGCGGCGACCCGCTCGGCGCCGGACGCGGTGATGCCGCGGGTCGACGCGATGACGTTCTTGAGCTTCTTGGACAGTGCCTCATAGAACATGCTGAGCGGAAACTCGTCCGGAAGCACGTCATCGACGAGCTTGCGCGGCGGCTGGGTCAGATCCAGGGCGTCCGGACCCTTGGCCCACTTGGAGCCGGGGTGCGGGGCGAGGTAGGTGGAGACCAGCTCGTAGCCGGCGAACCAGTGCACGAGCTTGGGACGGTCGATGCCGTCGCGGTAGAGCTTCTCGATGTCGGCGCACAGCTGGTTGGTGACCTGCGGGGCGCGCTGCCAGTCGATGAACAGCTTGTTGTCGGTCCAGCGGACCACGTCGTGCTTGTGCAGGTAGGCGAAGAGCAGCTGACCGCCGAGGCCGTCGTAGTTGCGGTTGCGGTCGCCGGTGACGGGGAAGCGGAACATCCGGTCGAACAGCACGGCGTACTGGACGTCACGGGCCTGCGGGACGCCGTCGGCCTCCAGCTTCACGGCCTCCTTGAAGGCGGTGAGGTCGCAGCGCAGCTCCTCCAGGCCGTACATCCAGAACGGCTGGCGCTGCTTGATCATGAAGGGGTCGAACGGCAGGTCGCCGTGGCTGTGGGTGCGGTCGTGGACCATGTCCCACAGGACGAAGGCCTCCTCGCAGCGCTTCTGGTCGTGGACCATCGCGGCGATGTCCTCGGGCAGCTCCAGGCCCAGGATGTCCACGGCGGCGTCGGTGACGCGGCGGAAGCGGGCGGCCTCGCGGTCGCAGAAGATGCCGCCCCAGGTGAATCGTTCCGGCGCCTCGCGCACGGCGATGGTCTCCGGGAAGAGCACGGCGGAGTTGGTGTCGTAGCCGGCCGTGAAGTCCTCGAACTTGATGCCGCAGAACAGCGGGTTGTCGTAGCGGGTGCGCTCCAGCTCGGCCAGCCAGTCGGGCCAGACCATGCGCAGCACGACCGCCTCGAGGTTGCGGTCCGGGTTGCCGTTCTGCGTGTACATCGGGAAGACGACCAGGTGCTGCAGGCCGTCCGCGCGGCTCGCCGCGGGCTGGAAGGCCAGCAGCGAGTCCAGGAAGTCCGGCACCTGGAAGCCCTCGGCGGCCCACCGGCTCAGGTCGGCGACCAGGGCCTTGTGGTACTCGGCGTCGTGCGGGAGCAGCGGGGAGAGCGCCTCGACGGCGTCCGTGATCCGGCGCACCGCGGCCTCGGCGTCGGCGCGCCCGGGGGCGCCCTCGGCCTCGAAGTCGATCGAGCCGTCCTTCGACTGCCAGGGCCGGATCTGCTCCACGGCATCCTTGAGCACCGGCCATGCCGGGTGCTCCACCACCCTGGCCGTGGGAGAAAGCTGCTCCCCCGTCGCCGCCTGCACAAGAATTTCCGTCATGTCCCATCCTCCACGGGAGAACCTCGCGTAAGGACACCGTAGGCATATGCGGTTGCGTCCAGCAAGAGGACCTCGGGAAATTCTTCTGTCGACCCCCCTTGGTCACCGTAGGTTTTTCTGCATGGCGGCCCGGGAAGGGATGCTTCCGCGCTTCCTTGCACGTCCGGGTGCACGGCGCGCGCGGGCGGTTAGGCTGCGGCCCCGACTGCCGTCGACGGAAGCGAGGTCTGCCTTGAACTTCCTCACCATCGGTCACCGCGGAGTCATGGGCGTGGAGCCCGAGAACACCCTGAGGTCCTTCGTCGCCGCCGAGCACGCCGGCCTGGACGTCATCGAGCTGGATCTGCATCTGAGCAAGGACGGCGCCCTCGTCGTCATCCACGACGAGGACGTGGACCGCACCACGGACGGCTCCGGCGCCGTGGCCGACAAGACGCTCGCCGAGCTGCGGGCCCTGGACGCCGGGCGCGGCGAGCGCATCCCCGTCTTCGAGGAGGTGCTGGACGCGGTGCGCTCACCGCTCCAGGCCGAGATCAAGGACGTGGCGGCGGCGCGAGCGCTGGCCGACGTGATACGCGAGCGGCGCCTCGTGGACCGCGTGGAGGTGTCCTCGTTCCACGACGAGGCGGTCACCGAGATCGCGCGCCTGGTGCCGGGCGTCCGTACCGCCCTCATCGGCAGCCACTACGGCACCGACATCGTGGACCGCGCGGTGGCGGCCGGTGCCCCGACCCTCTGTCTGAACATCCGCAGGATCACCCTGGAGGTCGTGGAGCGGGCGCGCGCGGCGCACCTGCGGATCTTCGGCTGGGTGGTCAACAACCAGGACCATCTGCGGCTGGTGCGCGCCCTGGAGCTGGACGGCGCGACCACCGACCACCCGGACATCAAACGCACCGGCCGCTTCACCGCGTGAGACTCACCCCAGCGGCTTGACCAGCAGCTCGAACTGGAGGTCGTCGCGCTGCGGGACGCCGAAGCGCTCGTCGCCGTACGGGAAGGGAGTCATCCGGCCCGTACGGCGGTAGCCGCGGCGCTCGTACCAGGCGATGAGGTCGTCGCGCACGGAGATCACGGTCATGTGCATCTCGGTCACGCCCCAGGTCGCGCGGGCCTGCCGCTCGGCCTCCGCGATGATCACCTTGCCCAGGCCCGCGCCCTGCAGCCGGGGGCTGACCGCGAACATCCCGAAGTAGGCGTGATCACCGCGGTGTTCGAGCTGGCAGCAGGCGACGACCTCGCCGTCCCGCTCCACCGTCAGCAGCCTGCTGTCCGGCGACTTGATCACCGCGAGCACGCCCTCGGCGTCGGTCCGCTGCCCCTCCAGGATGTCCGCCTCGGTCGTCCACCCCGCCCGGCTGGCGTCACCCCGGTACGCCGACTCGATCAGCGCGACGAGGACGTCCACATCGGCGTCGGTGGCATCGCGGAAGGTCAGTCCGGTGGCGGTGACGGCGGATTCCATGGAGGCGGCTCCGTTCTGTGGCGCGGCTGAAGCAGGACGAGCCTAACCCCGCCACTACGCTCCGAGGCCATGGTGCATGTACTGAGCAGCCGCATCCTCCTGCGCCCCCACGACCCCGAGCGCTCACGGGCCTTCTACGGCGGTGATCTGGGCCTCGCCGTGTACCGCGAGTTCGGTACGGGGCCCGAGCGCGGGACCGTCTACTTCCTCGGCGGCGGATTCCTGGAGGTCTCCGGGCGCACCGAGGAGGGGCCGTCCCCGGCGGTGCGGCTGTGGCTCCAGGTCGCGGACGTGGCGGCGGCGCACGAGGAACTGCGCGCCAAGGGCGTCGACATCGTGCGGCCTCCGGTCACCGAGCCGTGGGGTCTGGTCGAGATGTGGATCAGGGACCCGGACGGCACCGAGATCGTGCTGGTGGAGGTGCCCGCCGAGCATCCCCTGCGCTTCCGGCCCGGCATCTGAGGCGGCCTGCGCCGCCGGCCGCGAGAGGAAGACAGGCGCCGCGCTCCCTCGCGTGCTCCCCGTGTACACCCTTGCGCTTGCGTACGCCCCGCACGGCTCGGGCATCGCTTCGCTGGAGCGACCTTCGAGCGAGGGGGTACGTGTGCACGGACCGGCGTCGCCCGGCTGGCTGCTCGTCGCGCTGTGTGCCGCGACCGGCGCGTACTGCCTGCTGCGCATGCGCAGCGGGGTCGAGGAGCAGCGCCGCAGCGCGGGCACCGAGGCGCTCATGGGGTTCGGGATGGCCGCGATGGCGGTGCCCGCCGCGGTGTTCGCGCCGCCGCCGTGGGCCGCGGCCGCCTATGCGACGGTGTTCGGCGGGGCCGCGCTGCGCGCGCTGTGGGCCGCGCGCGCCGACGCGCACCATCTGCATCACCTGGTCGGCGACACGGCCATGGTGTACATGGCCCTGGCGATGGCCGGCTCCCCCGGCGGCCACGGCCACGGCGGCTCCGGTGTGCCCGCGCTGACCGGCGTACTGCTGCTGTACTTCAGCGGATACGTGCTGCTGTCCGGTGCGCGGCTCGTGCCCGTCGCCGGTACTCCGGCCGGGCCGGGCGGGGCCGTCGCATGGGGCGACCGGCCGGAACTGTCGCGGGCCTGCCGGCTGTCGATGGGGATCGCGATGGTGGCGATGCTGCTGACGTTGTGAACCACGGCTGCACCTGCGCGTCGTGAACCCGGCTGCACCTGCGCGTCCTGAACCCCGGCTGTACATGCCCGTTGTGCACCCGGGCTGTACGTG
Source organism: Streptomyces sp. NPDC096205 (assembly GCF_044763135.1). NCBI lineage: Bacteria > Bacillati > Actinomycetota > Actinomycetes > Kitasatosporales > Streptomycetaceae > Streptomyces > Streptomyces sp. NPDC096205. The sequence continues at coordinate 430,839 of NZ_JBIWFS010000004.1, forward strand.
CGCGTTGTGAACTCCGGCCGTACCGGCGCCTTGTGAGCCACGGCCGTACGAAACCGTGGTCTGCGTCACTTGCCGCCGCGGGCCGTACCGCGCAGTAGCCGGGGCTCTTAGGGTGGCGGACATGATGGTCCCCGTGGCACTGATGCTGCTCGGCGCCCTGACCGCCTTCGTCGCGCCCCGCCTGCTGTCCCGGGTCGACTGGCCCGACCGTGAGCCGGTGGTCGCGCTGTGGGCGTGGCAGTGCGTGGTCGCGGCCGTGCTGCTGTGCTGCGCGCTGTCGATGACGCTCAGCGCGGCGGCCGCCTGGCAGGCGGTGCGCGGCCATCTGTTCGCCCCGGCCCCGCGCCCGGTCGTGGAGGCCTACGCCCTCGGCGCGGCCGGTGGCCCCTGGGCGGCGGCCACGGCGGTGGCTCTGGCGCTCGCCGGGGCGTGGAGCGGGGCGATGCTGGTGCGTGAGGTCGTCCGGGCGCGGGCGAGGGGCCGGCAGCGGCGGGCCGAACTGCTCGTACGGGCCCCGCTGTTGCCCGGTGAGGAGCCCGGCGGCGGACCGCTGGTGGTGCTGGAGGGCGAGCGGCCGGACGCCTGGTGGCTGTCGGGCGCGACGCCCCGCCTGGTGATCACGACCGCGGCGCTGCGCCGGCTCAAGGGACGCCAGCTCGACGCCGTCGTCGCGCACGAACAGGGCCACGCGCAGGCGCGCCACGACTGGCTGCTGCACTGCTCGGCCGCGCTGGCCGCCGGTTTTCCGCAGGTCCCGGTCTTCGCGGCGTTCCGCGACGAGATGCACCGGCTGGTCGAGCTGGCCGCCGACGACATGGCCTCCCGGCGCTTCGGGCGGCTCACGACCGCGCTGGCCCTGGTGGAACTCAACGAAGGCCGCGGCGTGTTCGGCCCGGGTCCCGCGGCCCAGGCGCATGTCACCCAGCGCGTGCACCGCCTGCTCGCCCCGCCGGACCGCCTCACCGCGGCCCACCGGCTGCGCCTGACGGCGACGGCCGCGCTGGTACCGGTGGTGCCGGTGCTGGTGGCCTTCGTCCCGGGCCTGCGCGCCCTGGGGTAGTCGGCCTCGGGAGGGGCGCCCTTTTAAGGCCCATCAGCTGCATGTCCCTCAAAGGGGCGCGGGGAACTGCGACCAGCCACGAAGGGCCCGCACCTGGCAACGCACGGAAAGCCCCGGGGCGAGACCCCGGAGGGGTTGGCACCGGAGGGGTTGGCACCGGAAGGCCCCTTTCCGCGAGGATCGCACCATGCGCACCGCCTCACCGACTCAGGCCCCCCAGCGGAGCACCCCGCTGCGCCTCGCCGGCGCCCTGGCCGGGTGCTCACTCGTCCTCCTCGTGCTGGTCGGCACGGCATGGCACCCGCTGATCTCCGCCGACCGCGAGGTCGCCCGCACCACGCACCGCTGGGCCGTGGACGAACGGACGCTCACCCACGCCTGCCGCATCCTGACGGACTGGGTCTGGGACCCGACCACCATGCGTCTGCTGTGCCTGATAGTGATCCTGTGGCTGGTGTGGCGCAGAGCGGCCTGGTGGACGGCGTCCTGGCTGGCGCTCACCGTCGCCGTCGGCACCCTCGTGCAGCAGGGCCTGAAGGCGGCGGTCGACCGGGAGCGACCGGTGTGGCCCGACCCCGTCGACTCGGCGCACTACGCGGCCTTCCCGTCCGGGCACGCCATGACGGCCACCGTGGTGTGCGGTCTGCTGCTGTGGCTGCTGCACGGCTTCGGCGTGGGCCGGGGCCTGTTCCGGGCCGGGCTGGCGGTGGCGGCCGTCTCGGTCGTCGGGGTGGGGCTGACCCGCGTCTGGCTGGGCGTCCACTGGCTCACGGACGTGCTCGGCGGCTGGCTCCTGGGCGGGACGCTCGTCGCCCTGGCGGTGGCGGCACATCAGCGGTGGCGCCCCGAGCCGCCCCGGCGGACGCCCGGCTCGGCGCCGTAGGAAAGCGGGACCCTACACTCCGGTCATGCTCGCTGTGATGTTCGACTTCTCCGGCACCCTCTTCCGTATCGAGTCCGCCGAGTCCTGGCTCGGCGCGGTGCTCTCCGACGCGCGGATCGCGCTGCCCGAGCGGGAGTTGGCGGACACCGCGCGGGCGCTGGAGGAGGCCGGGGCGCTGCCGGGGGGCGCGCCGCCGCTGCGCGTGCCCGGGCAGTTGGCCGAGGTGTGGGAGACCCGTGACGAGAGCGCCGAGCTGCACCGGGCCGCGTACACGGGCCTGTCCCGTCAGGTCGTCCTGCCGGATCCGGGGCTGCACGACGCGCTGTACGAGCGCCACAGGACGCCCGCCGCGTGGACGGCCTACCCGGACGCGGCCGAGGTCCTCGGCGGGCTGCGCGAGCGCGGGATCAAGGTGGCCGTGGTCAGCAACATCGGCTGGGATCTGCGCCCGGTGTTCCGCGCCCACGGCCTGGACCCGTTCGTCGACGCGTACGTCCTGTCGTACGAGCACGGCATCCGCAAGCCCGATCCGCGGCTGTTCCGTACGGCGTGCGAGGCGCTCGGCGCAGAGCCGCGGGAGGTGCTGATGGTGGGCGACGACCGGCGGGCGGACGGCGGCGCGGCCGCGCTGGGCTGTCCGGTGCACTTCGTGGATCCGCTGCCGGCCGAGCGGCGCCCGGACGGGCTGCGGCCGGTGCTGGAGCTGGCGGGCTGACGAGCCCCCCCGGCCAAGTCGCCTCAGGCGACTTTATGTGCGAGAGAAGACGTCCACCCTGGACGATCCCCCGCGTCGCCCAGGGCGGACGGCAAAACGGAACCACGCCGATCCAGAGGCGGATCCCGCTGCGCTGAGTATAGTTGGCTGGCAGCCAGTCAACGCAGGAGTCCAGGATGTCCCCGCGCAGCGCCCAGGTCAATGAAGAGTTGCGGCGGCGTTCTCGGGAACGGCTTCTGCAGGCGGCGGTCGAGCTGGTCAACGAGCACGGCTACGACGCCACGACCCTCGGCGACATCGCGGACCGGGCCGGCTCGGCACGGGGTCTGGTGTCGTACTACTTCCCCGGCAAGCGCCAGCTGGTGCAGTCCGCGGTGCACCGGCTGATGCACCGCACGCTGGAGGAGGGGCTGGAGCGCGAGCCGCGCACGGACGACGGCCGCGAGCGCATGGCGCGGGCGATCGACGCGATCCTGGGGCTGGCCCGGGACCGCCCGGTCCTCATGCGCCAGCACATGGCGGGTCTGCTGCAGGCCGAGGGTTTCGTGCAGTGCCCGGAGCAACAGCGGCTCGCCCACCTGCTGTTGGAGACGGTCTCCCGGCACGGTTCCTGCGACCCGGACGTCGACTACCCCTTGCTGCGGGCGCAGTTGATGGGCGCGGTGTACGCGATGGTGCTGCCCAATGTGGGCATGCCGATCGCGCCGCTGCGCGCGGAGCTGTTCCGGCGCTACGGCCTGGACTGGAACATGGGTGTCCCGCCGGACACCGAGGCACCCGGCGGGACGTGCGACACGGATCTGTCGCGGTTCTTCGCCACGGACAAGCGGCCCGCGGATCAGCAGGAGTAGGGCGTCAGTCGAAGTAGTCCGGCTGCGTCTGCACGTTGAGCTCGCCGAGCCGGACGCGGCGCGCCGGGTCGGTCAGCTTGTCGCTGATCTTCAGTACGTCGAAGCCCTTGGCCATGTCGTTGGAGTAGATGTGGCCGTTGTAGTAGTACGCCGACCAGGAGCCGCCGACCGTGAGGCTGCCCGTGGACAGCGGGCCGCGCTCGAAGTAGGCGATCTCCTTGGGGTTCGAGGAGTCGGTGAAGTCCCAGACGGACACACCGCCCTGGTACCACGCCTGGACCATCAGGTCCTTGCCCTTGACCGGGATGAGCGAGCCGTTGTGGGCGACGCAGTTCTCGGTGTCGGCCTGCATGCGCGGGATCTTGAAGTAGCTGCGGAAGACCAGCTTGCGGTTCTCGCCGCGGCCGACGATGTCGTAGATGCCGTCGGCGCCGCGGGTGGGGCCGGTGGCCGTGTTGCAGGTGGCACCGACACCGCCGCCCAACTCGTCGGTGAAGACGACCTTGTTGGCCTTCTGGTTGAAGGTCGCGGAGTGCCAGAAGGCGAAGTTGACGTTGTCCTGGACCCGGTCGATGACCTTCGGGTGCTCGGGGTCCTCGATGGAGAACAGGATGCCGTCACCCATGCAGGCGCCCGCCGCGAGGTCCTTGGAGGGCAGGACGGTGAGGTCGTGGCAGCCGGTGGTCTTGCTGACGCCCGGGTTGGTGGGCCCGCCCGGGTTGCCGCCGCCGTCGGGTCCGTCACCGGGGAAGAGGACCGGGAAGCCGACGACCGCCGCCTTCTCGGGGGCGCTGCGCGGCACCTTGATGACGGAGATGCCGTCGTGCGGGGGCTGGCAGTCCGGGTAGGTCGCGTTCGGCGAGTAGGAGGAGACGTAGATGTAGACGTTGCGGCGCTCGGGCACCAGCGTGTGGGTGTGCGAGCCGCAGGCGGTCTCGACGGCGGCGACGTACTTCGGGTTCGCCTTGTCGCTGATGTCGAAGACCTTCATGCCCTCCCAGGAGGACTTCTCGGTCGCGGGCTGCGTGGTGCTGTTGCAACTGCTGTCGCTGCGCGAGGAGTCGGTGGACAGGAACAGCAGGTTCCCGGAGACCGAGATGTCGTTCTGCGAGCCGGGACACAGCACCTGGGCGACCGTCCTCGGGGCGCTCGGGTCGCTGATGTCGAAGATGCGGAAGCCGTCGTAGTTGCCGGCGAAGGCGTACTTCCCCTGGAAGGCGAGGTCGGAGTTGGTGCCCTTGACCAGGTCCTTGGGGACGTTCGCCAGGTGCTCGATGTTGGCCGAGTGGACGATCTCGTCCTGGCCGGGTATCGCGCCGTCGGCGATGGCCTCCCGCACCTCGGCCTGGTCGCTGCGGGACACTTCCTTCTGGGTCGTCGGGGCGTCCCCGGGGTCGGGGGTCGCGATCGCCGGGTGGGCCGTGAGCAGCGCGGCCAGAAGTCCGGCCGCCGCGGTGGCAACTCCCAGACGTCTGCGCCGCGTTCGGGGATCGTTGGACAGGGTCACTGCTTCCTCCCTTGTGCCGTTCGCGGTGGAACGGTTCACGGACCCCCGAAGTATCGTCTTCATCATGCACAGATCAACAGGGGTGAAACGTAGATGTAATCCAGGTTTTTGATCAGTCGTGCACGGAACAGTGCTAGGACAGTCACCAACACTCACAAGGTGTGCCCCTCTCACATCGCCTGCCACAGGAGGCCGTCGTGCACTTCCGCCGCGCCCTGCGCGCATCCCTCGCCACGGCGTCGCTCGCCGCACTGGCCGCGTTCGCGCTCGCCGGCTGCGACTCGGACGCGGACTCCGCCGACGGCGCCAAGTCGCCCGCGGCGAGCGGGCCTTCGGTGCTGGTGCCGGGGCTTCCGGGTGAGGAGAACCGGACCCTGTCGGCCGAGGAGGCGGCGGCTCAGCAGGCCGAGGACGACACCCCCAACTCGGCGGACGTGTCGTACGTACGCATGATGATCGAGCACCACCAGCAGGCCCTGGAGATGTCCGAACTGGCCCCGAAGCAGGCGGGGTCGACCCAGGTGAAGCGGCTCGCCGACCGCATCACGGCCGCGCAGGGGCCCGAGATCGGCGCCATGAAGGGCTGGCTGGAGACGCACGGGCAGAGCGAGAAGGCCTCGGGCCACGACCACACCGCGATGCCGGGGATGGCGACCGAGGCCCAGCTGACGCAGCTGCGGGCCGCGCGGGGCAGGGAGTTCGACGCACTGTTCCTGAGGCTGATGATCGCCCATCACGAGGGGGCGATCACCATGGCCACGGACGTGAAGGCGCAGGGCAACAACATCCAGGTCGAGGAGATGGCCGACGATGTGGTGGCCCAGCAGACGAGCGAGATCTCGCGGATGCGGGACATGATCTGAACGCCCCGGCTCAGCGCCGGGCGTGACGTGGCGTCAGGAAGCCCGCGTCGCGGGCCTGGGCGATCAGCTTGAGGGACCTGCGGCGGCTGTGGCCCGTCGCGCACATCACCGCGAGGACGGGATCGAAGCCCTCCTCCTGTGCCGCCCGGTACTCCTGGGCGACCAGCCTGCGGCCCTCGATGCCGCGCGGCCAGGCGGGGCGGGCGCGGTACGGGGCCGGCGGGTCGGCGTCCTGTGCGGGGAGGCCGGCCCGCGCGGGGAGGCGGTCCTGCGCGGGGAGGCCGTCTTGCGCGGGGAGGCCGTCCTGCGCGGGGAGATCGGCCCGCGCCTCCTCGTCGTATGCCTCCTCCTCGCCCGGTTCGATGCCGCACGCCTCGGCCAGCGGTCCTTCGATCCAGTCGGCGAGCACGGTGAGGTCGGCGAGGGAGAGCGCCGGCTGGGCGCGGACGTCCTCGATGGAGAGGCATCCCGCGGTCAGCACGGCCAGGGCGTCGACGCGGGCGCCGTCGGCGAAGCCGAGCCGCACCTGGAACCAGGAGGTGGCCCCGTCGCTCTCCTGCACTTCCCAGGCGGGCCACACGGACACCGCACCGTCCTCGAAACGGCGATCAGAAAGATTAAGAAAGGATGCTTCTAGCACACACGCAACGTAACCGCATCATCACATTCCATACGAAAGCACCCAGGGGACACGCACACCGGGCACTCCGACGGCGCAGCCCCGCCCCCTCCCCCCGCGGGCCCGCCGGTGCGATGCTGGAGACATCAGCGATCTCCTGCCACACCGTCGGACAAGGAGTTCCGCAGTGCTGCGTGTCGCCGTCGTCGGTTCCGGACCCAGCGGGGTCTACACCGCCCAGACCCTCGTCGAGCGGGACCCCGGGGTGCTGGTCGACGTCCTGGACCGGCTGCCCTGCCCCTACGGCCTGGTGCGCTACGGCGTGGCGCCGGACCACGAGAAGATCAAGTCGCTGCAGAACAATCTGCGTACGGTGCTGGAGCACGAGCGGATCCGCTTCCTCGGCGGCGTCCAGGTGGGCGCGCGGGGCGTGCCGGCGGCCCGGCTGCAGGAGCTGTACCACGCGGTGGTGTACTGCGTGGGCGCCGCCACCGACCGGCACCTCGGCATCCCGGGCGAGGACCTGCCGGGCAGCTGGTCGGCGACACGGTTCGTGTCCTGGTACAGCGCACATCCGGACGCCGTCGACGACGGGTTCGTCCGGGGCGCGCGGTCGGCCGTCGTGATCGGCGTGGGCAATGTCGCGGTCGACGTCACCCGCATCCTGGCGCGTGGCGCGGACGAGCTGAGCCCGACGGACATGCCTCAGGCGGCGCTCTCCGCCCTGGCGGCGAGCCAGGTGACCGACGTGCACATGGTGGGCCGGCGCGGACCGTCCCAGGCCCGCTTCACCACCAAGGAGCTGCGCGAGCTCGGTACCCTGCCGGGCGCCGAGGTCCGGGTCGATCCGGCGGAGCTGGCACTCGACCCGGCGTACACCGACCCGTCGGAACTGCCTGCCGTGCCGCGGCGCAATGTGGAGGTGCTGCGCGGCTGGGCCGCGCTGCCGCCGGGTGAGGCGCCGCGCCGCATCCGCCTGCGCTTCTTCCTGCGTCCGGTCGAACTCCTCGCGGACGGCGGCCGGGTGGGCGCGGTGCGCTTCGAGCGGACCGTGCCCGACGGGCGCGGCGGGGTCGTCGGAACGGGCCGGTTCGAGGAGATCGAGGCCCAGCTGGTGCTGCGCTCGGTCGGCTACCGCGGGGTGCCCGTGGAGGGCCTGCCCTTCGACGAGGCCACCGGCACGGTCCCGAACGACGCGGGCCGGGTCGCGCCCGGCGTGTACGTGGCGGGCTGGATCAAGCGGGGTCCCACGGGGGTCATCGGCACCAACCGTCCCTGCGCGAAGGAGACGGTGATGTCCTTGCTGGAGGACGCGCCCGTGCTCGCGTTCGCGGACGTACCGGACGATCCGCTGCCCGCCCTGCGCGCGCTGGGCCTCGCCCCGGTGGAGTGGGCGGGGTGGCAGGCCATCGAACGGGCCGAGGCGGAACTCGGCGCGTCGCTGGGCCGGGGCGTGGTGAAGCTCCCCGACTGGCAGTCGCTGCTGACCGCGGCGCAGGCGGCCGACTCGGCGGTGTAGGCCGCTTCCTTCCTATCGTGAACGGCCCCTTGATCGTTCTCCTGTCAACTGCCTGGGCCTGCTGTGGAGTTGAGTACGCGGAGGGCGGCCGAGCGGAGTGCGGGGTGGGCCGAGACCGTCGCCCGGAGTCTGCGTGCCGACTCCGCCCGGGCGTGCAGCAGCTTCGCCGGCACGGTGCCCAGCGTGACCTGCCCCTCCCCGACGCTCAGGTCGCCCGTCTTCATCTCCTGCTTGTAGCGCTCGCCGCCCTTGCCGAGGTCCAGCAGCTCCATCCCCTCCTGCGCCGCGGACTGCGCCAGCCTCAGCAGCAGCAGGATGCCGGGCGAGAAGCGTGCCGCCTCGACCGCGTAGGCGGAGAACCAGTACTGAAGGACACGTCCGGAGCGCAGCCCGAAATGCAGGGCCACCGGCCGCTCGTCCGCGTACAGCGCCGACAGCGTGCCGGTGCAGGTGGCGGACCGCGCCTGGCTCAGCTCCCGCAGCAGGGCCACCGCGGAGGGACGTGCGAACAGGTCCACGCGTCCCTTCGCCCGGTACTGGGCCGACTTCCATCGCATCAGCAGGTCCAGATGCTCGGGCATCCGTTCGTCGAAGACGAGCCGGAGCTCGCCCAGGCAGGCCCGCAGTCTGCGCTCCTTCGCCCTCAGCTGCCTGGCCCGGTCGACCGATGCGCGGCGCAGCGCGGCGTCGTAGGCCTCGTAGCCCCGCGTCAGATCGATCACCGGTGACGCCGACCGGCGCACCAGGCCCCCTTCGAACGGCGTCTGTCCCTCGGCCAGGTGGTCGTACCGCCACACTCTGAGCCCGCATGCCCGCAGCACTGCCTGCGCGTCCCAGTCCAGTCCCGGGGCGTGGACCAGCCCTTGGGCGTCGCTCATTCCGCTGCCGATGGGCAGGCCGAGGCCGAACCGATGCCGCTCGAACGGGAAGAAGCCCACCGGCCCCGACGCGTCCGAGAGCACCGCCACGCGGGCCGTCGGCCGCCGGCGGCCGACGGCGCGGGTGAACTCGGGCGACAGAAAGGGGCTGGCCAGGGCCGGGACGGCCAGCTGGAGGGCGCGCCACGCGGCGAGGTCGGCGGCGCCGAGGTCGTCCGGGTGGAGGACGGTCGTCGTCACGGGGCGGCTCCTTTCCGGGGACGGGCGAGGGACGGGGAGGGCACCCGCCGGTGTACTGGGTCGTGAACCCGGCCGATCACGGTGGGTCTCCGGTGCACAGATAGAGCTCGGGGCGCAGCGGAACCCTCCCCGTGGGGAACATGGCACGGGCCTGTGTGCGGTAGCCGAGGATCCAGGGCTCCTTGTCGCGCACCCCGGCGGACCAGGTGACCGGTCTGCCGAGGGCGTTGCGCCGGAGGAACTCGGCGTCGGGCTCATGACGCCGGTTGTAGGGGAACTCGCTGTAGTAGACGGCATGCCGCCCGCTTCGCTCCGCGGCCTGCCTGAGCAGCAGATGATCGACGTGACCGCCGACCGCGAGCGGTGCGAGCAGCAGCGGCGGCGCCGGCCCGGCCGTGGCGGCGAGTGCGGTGACGGTCTGCGTGATCGAGCGCAGCACCTCGTCGTCGTGGGGCGAGATCCGGCCCGCGGTGAGATGCCCGCGGTAGGTGGGATAGACGTGGTCCCGCTCCGGCAGCAGTCGGCGCACCCGGCCGCCGCGTCCCGGCTTCACGCGGAACAGCCCCTCCGAGAACCCCAGATGCCGCCAGGCGACGCCCATGTCCGAGAGCACCGATTCGTCCTCGGCGCGGCGGGCCGCGTACAGCTCCCGCGCGTCACGCATCCCGGCCAGCCGTAGACAGCGCCGCCCCGACAGGGTGTAGGGCGGCGGCGAGCCGGCGGTGAACACGGTGACGACGGTGACCGGCACCCGAGGCCGCGCGTGTGCCATCAGCGCTCCGCAGGACAGCACCGCGTCGTCGAGGTGGGGCGAGAGCACCACCACAGGAGCGCCTCGGTCGAGGGCCGCGGTGAGGGGATCTGCGGTCATGGGTGGCCACCTGCCGTGCCGGGCGCCTCGAAGGGCGCCGCGGTGGTCGCGAGCAGACTCCGGACCAGGGCCAGATACGAACCGGTCATCGCCTCCCAGGTGTAGTCTCCGGCGGCCCGGTGGGCCTGTCGGCCCAGCGCCCGGCGGACGTCCTGGTGCGCGGCGAGACGGGCGATCTCCTCGGCCAGCCGGTCCGCGTCGAAGGGAGGCACCCCGACGTTTCCCTTCCCCGCCATCCAGCGCAGCCACGGCAGCGCGAAGTGGATCACGGGTTTGCCGTGGGCCATGCTCTCCAGGGCGACGAGGCCGAAGGTCTCGTAGCGCGAGGGCATGACCATGAAGGCGCTCTGGGCGAGCAGCCGCTCCTTGCTCTCCCCCACGGTGTAACCCAGCCAGCGGACGTCTCCCGGAGTCCGGGCCAGCGCCGCCTGAAGCTTGCGTTCCTCGGCAGGTGTGCCGTGTCCGGCGATGTACAGGGGCAGGTCCGGGGCGGCCTTCTCGTACGCCTCGAGCAGCAGGTCCAGGCCCTTGGCCCGCATGTCCACCCGGCCCAGGTACACGATGTGCCCGCCCGCGCCGAACGCAGCGTCGTCGAGGTCCGGCACGTCCACGCCGTTCTCGATCAGGTGCACGTCCGCCTTGGGGCTGTGGCGCCGGGCGTCGGCGGCGTCCGTGTCGTTGAGGACGACGAGATGGCGGTAGAGGCGCAGACCGAGACGTTCGACGAGGAAGGTCGGCACGTGGTACTTCCGCCAGGTGACCTCGCTGCCGCGGCACTGGTTGATCCCGACGACGGGCTTGCCGGTGAACAGGGGCAGGAAGCTCGTCGAGAAGGGCGGCGTGAAGCTCTCCAGCCACACGTCGTGCGGGACGCGCCGCGCCATGAAGGGCAGCGCTGCCTGGAAGAGCAGCTGGGCGACCCGTGGTCCGGCCCGGCACACGGGCAGGAAGCGGTAACGCACTCCGTCCCGCATCCGCGTGCCCCCGTGTCGTGCCGCGGTGACGACGGTGACGTCGAACTCCCCGGCCAGCCGCCGGGCCACCCGCTCCACGACGACGGAGCCGCCGCCCCGGTAGTCCGCGTTGTCGGCGTCGTCGAAGATCGAGATGGCGACGCGGCCGCGCCCGCGGGGGGCGGTGGGGCCGAGCGGGGCGGGCCGCAGGGCCTCGGCGCGTTCCTCGATCAGTTGCAGGGCCGGGTCGGCATCGGTCGCCGGGCGGGCGTCCCAGCCGGGGAACCTCACGACGTTGGTCTCCCTGTCCGCCCATCGCCGGTAGCGGGTGCGAGGGGGGCGTCCGCATCCCTCCCGTGTGCGGTCCGAGTCGGCCGGGTCCGCTCCGAGCAGCAGCGTCAGGTCGTAGGCGCCGTTCAGTCGCTCGAAGAGTGCGGCGGTGCGTGAGCCCGGGGCCGGGGCGAACTCGGCCAGGCAGTCCAGCGGGCCACGGTCGGTGAGGATCACGGCGGGGCGGTGGTCGTGGCGGTGGCATGCCGCCCTGATCCGGGCGCCGGCCAGCCTCAGGGCGAGTTCGGCGGCGTCGAGCTGTGCGTGCGCCGTACCGGCCCAGCTCCTGGGCCTCGACGGGGGAACCGTGCGCTGCCCGGACCGGGGGCGGCCGGGGAACCGGCGGCAGATCACACAGCCGTGGCAGTACGTCCTCGCGACCGTGTAGCCGTGCTCGCGCAGCGCCGACGCGGCATGACCGACCAGGGTGGTCTTGCCGGCTCCGTCGGGGCCCGACACGGCCACCAGCAGAAGATCCGGCGGCCGATGGCGGCGCCCGAGCCCGTGGCGGGCGGTGGGCGCGGGTCCGCCGGGCGTCCTGGGCGGGGCAGGGGCGGTGGTGACGCGGCTTCCGTCCTCCTGGCTGACAACGGTTGTCCGGCGAGGAACAGAGGAGGCCCGCAGCGCGGCCTTCCGTGCGGCGACGCCGAGCCGGTCCTGCTGCGGCGCACGGCCTGCGTATGTCGTTGCGGCACCGTGCGCGAGCGAGGCCGCGAGCGGCACCGGCAGGTCGACGACCTCCCCCCGGTCGATCCGGTCGACGGCCTCGCGGGCCGTCCGCAGGGCGTGGGCGTGTGCCTCGCCCCACCCCTCCCGGCCCGCCTCCCGCGCGGCCTCGGCCAGCACGTCCGCCCGCAGCAGCGGCCTGATCGCCAGCAGATCCGACAGATCGAGCGCCCGCTTGCGGAACAGACCGTGGGCGAGCCGGATGCGCAGCCGGTCGGCGGGACGGGGCTCCAGCCAGGGATGCCCGTCCGCGCGGGCGGCGCGGTCGAACAAGGGGGCGTCTGAGAGCACGGGGACGCCGAACCAGCGCACCAGGGAACGCAGGCGCACGGCAGGGCCGTCCGGCTTCGTGCCGTGCTCCGGCCCGCTCCGCCCGGGGCGCCCGCGCCACCGCACCAGGACCTCCTGTGCCGCCGCCCACTGTCCGTCGGGCACCAGGAGGTCGAGGTCGCCGCGGCGGTGGTCGCCCGGCCCGTCCGCGAGGACGAGCACACTGCGGATGCCGGCGTCGTGCAGCCGCTCGGTCGCCTGGCGCACCGTGCTGCGGAACAGCGCCTCGGCGCGCTTCACCTCGACGACGGTCCCGGCCAGTTGCCGCGGGTAGGCACGGGCGAGCAGACCGTCGGCCCCGCCGCGGCGAGCGGCGGTGAGCGCCCGGCGCAGTTCCTCGTCCCCGGCGGGCCGCGGGACGCGGTGCCAGACGGCGTCGAGGAGCAGTGCGACCGGCTCCCCGCCCGCGTCCCGCGGTGAGCCCGCGATGCCGGGCTCAGGGTCGGGGGGACTCGGCCGGTGGCCCAAGAACCGGGCCATCGCCACGATTCCGGTGGCGGTCGCGGCGATCAGCCACACGAGGGGCAGGGCACGCAGCATCACGAGCACGCCGACGACGACGACCGGTTCGAGGAAGGGGAGTTGGGAGAAGACGCCGCCTCCCTGGTGGCGCACCAACAGGTGGACCAACAGCAGCAGAGCCGCCACGGCACCGACGGCGCCGCCGCTCGCGAATCCCTGCACTCCGGCGATCGACCAGCCGGCCAGCGCGCATCCGAGGAAGACGAACACGCCGAGCACCTGGCGACGCAGACAGGACTGGTCGTTGACGGCCTGGAAGAACGTGGAGACGAGGTCGACGCCGCCGATGGCGAACCCCGACACGGCGGTGAACATCACCAGTCGGCCCATCGTCTCGTACCCGGACGGGAAGAGGACGCCGAGCACCTCGTCCGGCGCGGTGGCGCACACGGCCGCGAACGGGAGGGCGACGATGAGGTACATGCGCACGGCGTTCGCGGCCAGGGGGGCGCCCATGCGGCGCCGGGACAGGGCCGGGAAGAAGGCCACCGCGATGGCACCGGCGAGGAACAGCGGGACGCGCCCCACCATGACGCTCGCCTGGTAGCTGGCGGTGGCCGGCCCGTCGGCGGGCAGCAGGGCGATCACGACGACATCGACCGTCGCCATCACCGCCACCAGGCCCTGCACGGCGCCCAGTTCGACCGCACGATGCCACAGCTCGCGGTGTGCCCGGGGGGAGAACCACCGCCCCTGGCCGCTGCTGATCACGCGGTACGGCCACCAGATCAGGACCGGGACCGCCGCCACCGCGTACGCCGCCAGGGCGCCGACGGCTCCGAGGCCCAGTGCCGCGACGAACAGCAGGCCGATGACGACCTTGAGGGCGGCCTCGCCGGCCAGGACGCAGGACAGCGTCCGCATCCGCTCGGTGCCCTGCAGCCAGCCGCTGCCGACCCGGCTGAGGTAGACCAGGAGCGTGGTGACACCGAGTACGGCGATGACGCCGGGCCCCGCGAACTGCGCCGCCACGGCGGCGACGATCCCGCCGGCCAGGGTGCCGCCGAGGACCGCGATGCCGGTGGCGAACCTGGCCGCGTCACGGCGTGCGGTCTGCGAGGAGGCCCGGGCCAGGGCCTGGGCCAGCACCCACGGGATCGCGACGGAGGCGACGGTCGACGCGCACAGCAGCAGTCCCTGGGCCGCCGCGACGGTCGCGAAGACGTCGACGTCCAGCAGCCGCGTCAGCAGCAGGGCATAGCCGTAGTTGAGCGCTCCGACGGCGAACGAGGCCGCCGTGACCCAGCGCGCTCCGCGCACGGTGGTGACGTCGTCCGGGCATGCCGCGGCGAGGGCGACGGAACTGTCCGTGGAGGTCATGTCGGAGCGCGGTCGGTTTCACGGCGTGCCGCCGGGGCCCGCTGTGACGGGAGCGGTGACCCGACGGCCTGGTCCGAGGACATACAGCGCCCCTTCCGTATGCGCTGGAAGTTTACGCCGTAAACGACCATACTCTCCTTTTGTAAGAAATGCTCCATTTTGTTCCCCCGTCGCAGGAGCAGGCCATGAGCGCACCGGCCGTGCAGATCACCACCCCGGCCCCCCGCGAGACCTGGTGGGAGCTTGCCGCCGAGGACCCGGCGACCCAGGTCACGCAGACACCGGCCTGGCTCGACTGCGTCTGCGCCGCGGGGCCGTACCGGGACACCAGCCGGCTGTACCGCTTCGAGGGCGGCGGGCGGCTGGTTCTTCCGCTGGTGTCCGCGCGGCGCCCGCGGTGGCTGGCGACGGAGGAGTCCTGGCCGGGCGAGTGGGGCGTCGGGGGGCCGGTGTCACCCGGCGGGATCAGCTCGGCCGAGGCCCGCGTGGTGTTCGAGGACCTCGCCGGGCGGCCGGCCGCCCGGGTCGGGGTGTGGCTGCGGCCCGAGGACGGCGAGGTGTGGGCGCGGGCCGTGCCGGCCGGCTTCCGGCTGGAGGAGCACCGGGCGCATGTGCTCGATCTGGACGGCGGATTCGGCGCCGTCTGGGAGCGCCGCTTCGATCAGGGGGTGCGCCGCGGGGTCCGCCGCGCGGAGCGCTCCGGCGTGGAGGTGGAGGTGGACCGCGCCGGACGCCTGGTGCCGGTCTTCTACGACCTGTTCGAGCAGTCGATCGTGCGCTGGGCCGCCCAGCAGCACGAACCCCTGCCGCTGGCCCGGTGGCGCCGCAAGCACCTCTTCCCCCAGCGGCTGCTGGAGACGGTGACCGCCGGGCTGGGCGAGTCCTGCACCATCTGGACGGCCTGGTACGCCGGAGAGCCCGCGGCGGCCATCGTCGTCCTGCGGCACGGCCACCACGCCCTGTACTGGCACGGGGCCATGAACCGAGAACTGGCCCACCCCGTCCGGGCCAACCATCTTCTGCACCGGCTGGCGATCGAGGACGCCTGTGAGGCGGGCTGCCGGCAGTACGACATGGGAGAGGCCCGCCCGGGCGCCCCGCTGGCCCACTTCAAGCAGACCTTCGGGACGCGGGAGCTGCCGTCCCCGCGCTACTACCGCGAGCGGCTCGGGGCCCATACGGTCGACCGCGCGCTACGGACGGCCGCCAAGCGGGCGATTCGCTTCCAGGACAACTGATCTGGGCACAGCCGGGCAGGAGTTGACAATTCCGGCACCTTGGGCCGACTGTGTACGTATACGTCGTAAACGAACGACTGATGGGGAGTGATCCCGTTGACTCAGTCGACACGCGCCGGCTCGGGTGTCTTCGCCCTACGACGGTACGCGGCACGATCCGCCCCCCTGCCCGCCGGACTGGTCCGCCCCGCGGTGGACGTGGAACTGATCGTCCCGGCCTTCAACGAGGAACGCCGGCTGCCTCGCACCCTGGGCGTCACCCTCGACTACCTCACCAGCAGGCGCTGGACGTCGGCCGTCGTGGTCGTGGACAACAACAGCGTCGACGGCACCCTCGAGGCCGCCGACGGGTTCGGCGCCGCCCCGGTCCCCCTCCATGTCATCGGGTGCAGCGAGCGCGGCAAGGGCGCGGCGGTGCGGCGCGGCATCGCCACCTCCCGGGCCAGGTTCGTCGGCTTCCTGGACGCCGACAGCGCCACCCCCATCGACACCCTCGACCAGGTCATGGCACTGCTCCAGGACGGGCACCGCGCCGTCATCGCCTCCCGGCGAGCCCCCGGTGCGCACTACGAGGTGGAGCAGTCGCTCAGCCGCCGCTGGGGTTCCTGGGTCTTCCGGGAACTGACCCGGCTCACACTGCCCGGCATCGCCGACAGCCAGTGCGGTTTCAAGTTCTTCGACGGCGACACCGTACGGGACGTCATCGCCGACTGCCGCGTCAACGGATTCGCCTTCGACGTCGAGATCCTCGCCGCCCTGATCCGCGCCGGACACGACGTGGTCGAGGTCCCGGTCGCCTGGTCCGACGTCCCCGGCTCGACGTTCTCGGCCCGCCGCGACGGCCTGCGCTCGATGGCCGACCTTCTGAGGATCTCTCTCTCCTGGCGGTGACACGGTGGTTACTGCGCTCGATCGACTGTCCACGACGGACGTCCTCTTCCTCAACTGGCGCGGTCCCGGCCACCCCCAGGCCGGCGGCGCCGAGGCGTACTGCTTCGAGATGGCACGGCGGTTCGCCGACGCCGGCGCCGCGGTCACCGTCTTCACGGCCCGTCATCCCGGCGCCGTCCGCCGCACGGTCCAGGAGGACGGCGTCCGGATACTCCGCGGCGGCGGTGCGTTCGGCGTGTACGCCGCCGCCGCGTGGCACATGCTGAGCCACCGGCACGCGTACGACGCGGTGATCGACTTCCAGAACGGCATCCCCTTCTACTCCCCCCTGTTCACGCCGCGCTGGACCGCCGACATCTGCGTCATCCATCACGTGCACCAGGAGCAGTTCGACGTCTGGTTCCCCTGGCCGCTCAACGCCGTGGGGCGGTTCATGGAGAAGCGGCTGAGCAGGTGGGTCTACCGAGGACGCCCGATCGTCGTCGTCTCGCCGTCCACCCGTGAGGGAATCCGCCGCGTCCTCGGCTTCCGCAATCCGACCCACATCGTCCCGAACGGCGCTCCCGAACCACTCGCGTCCGACCCCGCTCCCGCGCCCGTCGCCGCCACCCCCACCGTCGCCGTCGTGAGCCGACTGGTGCCGCACAAGAGGGTCGATCTGCTCATCGGCGCACTGCCCAAGCTCCTGGCGGGCACCCCGCGGCTGCGGGTCGACATCTGCGGCACGGGTGAGGCCCTGCCCCGGCTGCGCGAGTACGCCGCCCGCCTCGGGGTGGCGCAGAGCGTGACGTTCCACGGCCATGTCGGCGAGGAGCGCAAGCGGGAGGTACTGGCCCGCGCCTGGCTGACCGTCGTGCCCTCCGCCGCCGAGGGCTGGGGGCTCACGGTGATCGAGGCCAACGCCCTCGGCAAGCCGGCGCTCGCCTTCGACGTGCCCGGGCTGCGCGACGCCGTCCTGGACGGCTCCACCGGATGGCTGCTGGCGCCCGGCACCGACCTCGCGGACGGCGTCCAGAGCGCCTTGGAGCAGCTCGCCGACCCCGCCGAGCGGGAGCGGTGGGCCGAGCGGTGCCGTCGCTGGAGCCGGGCGTTCTCCTGGGACCACAGCGCGGAGCGGCTGGCCGCGGTGGTGGTCGAGGAACTGCACCGCATCCACCGCCACCGCCGCTCCCGCCGCCGGACCGTCGACCTGACCGTGCGCACGCGGTTCCACGCCGGGGACGGGAACGCGGACGCCATGGAACGGGCCCTGCGCCGCGGTCTGCGCGACACCGACGAGTGGGACCGGTCCGGCACCTCCTTCCAGGTGCTCCTCCACGGCTGCGACGAAGTGCAGGCCCGTGCCGTGCTGCGCCGGCTCGGGGTGAGCGAGAGCGAGATCTCCCAGACCCGGCTCGCCGGGCGACGGGACCTTCTGCTGGGCGGGAAGGAAGGCTCATGACCGTGTCGGACACCGGTCTCGACCACACGGCGCCGAGCCTGCCGCACCGGCCGCCCCCGTCGGCCCCCCACCACGGCACGGCGGAGCGCGGCGCCCGGTGGATCACCGCCGGCGCGGTGGCCGTGGGAGTGCTCAACTACGGCTACGCGCTGGTCCTGACCCGGCTGCTGGACGTACGGGCCTTCTCGGTGTTCGCCGCCGGACAGCGTGTCGTGCTGGCCGCGGCGAGCGTGGCGCTCGTCGCCCTTCCGTGGGTGCTTGCGCAGGCCCTCGCCCGGGCCGGCTCGGAGGCCGAACGGGGCGGAGCGATCCGGTTCACCGCCGCCCTCGGACTGGTGTCCGGCCTGGTCGCGGCGGGCGTGGTCGCCCTGATCGCCGGGCAGTTCGCCGGTCCCGCCACCACCCTGATGCTCGCCCTGGCCACCCTGCTCATGTACGTCACCACCACGACGCTCGGCTGGCTGCAGGGCACGGAGCGGCTGCGCACCCTGGCCTGCATCACGGTCGGCGAGGCGGCGCTGAAGTTCGCCGCGGGCGTGCTGCTGGTGGCCGTCGTCGGACTGAGCGACACCGGTGCCGTCGCCGCCCTCGGCATCTGCGTCCTGCCCCTCGTGGTCTGCTGGCCCTACCGGGCGCACGCCGCACGGACCGTCCGCCGGCCGCGTACGCGCGTGCACCGGGACCTCGGGCGCCGGGTCCGCGGCATCGCCGCCGTGCAGGCGATGGTCGCCCTGGTCGCCTCCGTCGACGTGGTGCTGGTCGCCCTGCTGCCCGTGGCGGACGCGGACGCCGCCAGCTACCAGGCCAGCGCCATGCTCGGCAGAGTGCCGTTGTTCTTGGCGGGGGCCATCTCCACGGCGTTCTTCCCGGCCCTGTCCCGGCGCGGCGACACGAACTCGCTGACCGCGAGCGCCGTCCGCATGTACCTCGTGATCGCCCTGCCCGTCTCGGCGGTCTGCGCGACGGTTCCCTCCGCCGTGATCGGCGTCCTCTTCCCCGCCGAGTACGCCCGGATGAGCGCACTGCTGGCGTTCGCCGCGGTGTCCGGCTGCGCGGTCGGCGCACTGAACCTCGCGGCCACGTTCTCCCAGGCGGTCGACGACTTCCGGTGCGTGCGGACCCAGGCGGTGGGCCTCGTCCTGTGCGTGGCGGCGCCGCTGCTCGGATGGCAGGCCGGCGGGATCATCGGCCTCGCGGCGGGTTCGGTGTGCGGAACGGTACCGGCGGCGGCCCTGCTCGTCGGACGGCAGATGCGCCGGCGGGGCATCGGGTTCCTCGCCCGGCCCGCCCTGCTGGAGCCGCTGCTGATCACCGCCGTCCTGATCGCCGTCCGACCCGCCCCCCTGATCTGGCTGGCGGTCGCCACGCTGGCCGGCGTCCGCACGGCCGCGCGCTTCCTCGGGCACCGCGGTACGCCCCCGGCCGACCCGAACGCCCGCCCTGCCAAGGCGGCGGCACCGCACCCGACCGCGCCGGACGGCGACGCCGCCCGCGTCCTGCGCGACGCCCTCTGGACCGGCACGCCTCCCCCCGCCACCGACGACACGCTGCGCCGCGCCCTCACTCTCGCCCGGCGCAACCAGGTGGAGGGCCACCTCGCCCGGGCCTATCCCGAGCAGCTGGCGGACACGCTGGCAGCAGCGGAGTCGGCCACCCGGGACTTCCGCGACAACCTCGCCGAGGCCACCGACCGCCTGCGTGCGCACGGCGTCCCCGCGGTGCTCATCAAGGGGGACCCGGCCGGTGTCTACACCTACGACAACTTCGATCTCGTGGTCCCCGCCGCCCAGTGGCAGGACGCCCAACAGGCTCTGTCCGGGTGGGCCGTGCGCCGGGAGACGTACTGGCTGGAGCGCTCCACCAAGGTCCTGCTCCGGCCGCCCCGCGGACCGGCCGCGCATCTGCACTCCGCCGTCTCCTGGTTCGGCGTACCCGTCATCTCCGCCGACCGGCTGCTCGCCCAGGCGGCACCGGACCCGTCCTGCGGCTGTCTGCTGCCCGAGGAGGCGGCCGCACTGCGCATCTGGCTGGCCCACGCCCTGTTCCAGAACCTCACCCTGAACCTCTCCGAACTCCTGGCCCTGCGCCCCCTGCTGCGACCGGATGTCATCGCGCGCGCCCGGCGGCACGCGGCGCGGGAGGGCTGGCAGTCCGGCTTCCTGGCGGCCCTCGGCGTGGCCACGGCGGCCGTGGAGCGGCTCGACGACGGCGACGCGGTGCCGCTGCCCGTGACGCTGCCCGTGCCGGTGTCGCTGCGTGCCGGTGCCGAGCACGCGCGGCACCTCGCCGGCCGCGGGGCAGGGCGAACCGCCGCGCGCGAGGCCGCGCTGCGCCTGCCGCTGGTGGTCACCAAGACCCTGAGGGGAGGCCGCTCATGACCTCGACGAGCACGGTGGCCCGGCCGCTGATGGTGGCGGTGTCCGGCCCCGACCACAGCGGCAAGACCACACTGGCCCACCTCCTCGCGGTCACCCTGCGGCGACGGGGATACGCCGTGGCGGGCTTCCACTGCTACGGCTGCGTGTTCTGCCGACGGCTGCACCTGCACCGACACTGGCGTGACCAGCCGGAGCGCGGGCACGGTCTGCGCGCCGCCCTGCGCCTGCGGGTGGCTCAGGGCCACGCGCTCGTGGAGACCGTCGAGTTGCGGACCCGTCTCGCCGCGGCGCGCCGGTCCCTGCGGCGCCGGCACGGCCGGCCCACCGTGATCATCACCGACCGGGGACCCCTGGACACCCTGGCCAAGTTCGACCCCGCCCCGGACTCCGCCACCGCACGCAGGCTGGCCCGGCTGATCGGCCGCTACGACGTCACCCTGCTGTTCGACGGCCCGCCGGCGCCTCTCGGAGCGCGGCTCCACGGAGCCGGACCGGCGGACCGCCGGACCGTCCGGTACGAGCGGTGGGCGCGACGCGCACCGTCGGTGCGGCGGATGCAGGCCGGCCGGCATGTCTCCCTGCAGTCGGCCGACGCGCTGCGCCTGGTCCTCGAGGAGTCCGCGGGCGCCCCTGCCGCGTGCGTACGGCGGCGCCATGTCGTGATCTCCAACTTCGACAACACCGGCCTGCGCGAGTACGCCGGAGGCAGCGCCGTCACCCTGGAACGGGTCGCCCGCAGCCTCGCCACGGAGTTCGAGGTCACGGTGGTCACCGCCGGCCGGCACGCCCTGACCCGCACCGAGGGCGCCGTGACGTACCGGATCCTGCCGGTGTCCTGGGCCGGACCGCGCGGAGGGCAGATCCTCTTCCAGGCCATGCTCCCGTTCATCGCCCGCCGCCTGTCGTACGACCTGTGGCTGGAGAACTTCACCCCGCCGTTCCCGGCGGGCCTGCTGCCGCTGGTGGCACGCGCCCCCGTCGTCGGCATCGACAAGGTCCGCTACGGCGAGTTCATGCGGCGCAAGTACCACCTCCCCTTCGGCTTCGTGGAACGCGTCGGCTACCGCCGCTACCAGGACCTGATCGTCATGAACCACGCCGACGCCGCCGAGATCCGCAGACTGAGTCCCCGTACCGCGGTCGAGGTGATCCCCAACGGCGTCGACCCGACCACGCCGGACGCCATGGAGCGGGACGAGGCCGGCGCGGGCCCGGCCGGCGCCGACGAAGACGACGGCCAGGGCTATCTGCTGTTCCTGGGACGGATCGACACCTGGCAGAAGGGCCTCGATCTGCTGCTCACCGCCTATGCCGCGTCCGGCGTGAGCCTGCCGTTGGTCCTCGCCGGCCGGGGCACCAAGGCCGAGGAACAGCGGCTGGCGCGGCTCCTCGCCGCCTTGCGCCTGCCCGCCGGCGACGGGGGCGGGTGCCTGCCGGCGGTGCGGGCGGTGGGGCATGTCGAGGGCGAGCGCAAGCGCCGTCTGATCCAGGGCAGCACGTTCGTCGTCATGCCGTCGCGCCAGGAGACATTCGGTGTGGTGGCGCTGGAGGCGATGGCCCACGGCAAAGCCGTCGTGCACTTCGATCTGCCCGCCCTGCGCTGGACCGGGGGCGCCGGCGTGGTGCGCGTACCGGCCTTCGACGTCGGTCTGTTCGCCGACCGGATCAAGGAGCTCGCCGCCGACCCCGTCCGCCGCGCATGTCTGGGCGAGGAAGCCGCCCGCACGGCACGGCGGTTCACCGCCGACGCCATGGCCCAGCACTACCTCTCCCTCGTCGAGCGAGTGCTCGACGAACCCGCCGCGGACCTTCAGGCCCCCGCACGCGGCGGGGTGCGGCACACCCGTCCCGCCGACACAGCAGCCAGCCGGAGACCACGGTGATCACGACGACAGCTCCCAGCCCCACGCCGTCCCGGGTCCGAGCGGCCACGACGCCGCTGCTTCCCGTCGCCGCCGCGGTGGGCGTGCTGACCTGCGTGCTGAGGCTGCTGGGGTCCGAGCGTTCGGCGGACCTGTTCGTCGACGAGATCATCTACTACGAGCTGAGCGAGAGCACCGGGCACGGGGGCTTCCCCCACGACGACAACGGGCTGTTCTTCCTGCACCCGCCGGGCTTCTTCTATCTGCGGGCGGGCTGGGGCCTCCTGCTCGGCGACCCTCCCGACGTCGTCGTCGGCGTGTACGACGGAAGGGCCCTGAACGCCGTGCTGGCAGCCGCCACGGCAGCCCTCCTGGTGCTCTTCGTGAGCCGTCTCGCGACCTGGCGGGCCGGTCTCGTGGCAGGCCTGATCTTCGCGGTCGACCCGTACTGCCTGCGGCACAACAACCGGGCCCAGCTGGAGACCGAGACCATGCTGTGGGTCGTGGCGGGCTATGTGCTGCTCCTCGCCCTCACCAAGGACCCGCCGCCCAGACGGGCGGCACTGCGAGCCGCGGGCGCCGGGCTCTGCTTCGGCCTGGCCATTCTGACGAAGGAGCACAGCACCCTGATCACGGTGCTGCCCATGGTGCTGGCCCTGGTCCTGAAGTGGGGGCCACCGCGCCGCCTCGTGGCCCTGACCACCGGTGTCGCCGTGGCCTGTTACGGCGTCTATGTGAGCATCGTCGCGGCCTCGGGCCACCTGCCCCTCTACTTGGACGTGAAGACCTACGGCATCCGCCGCCTGCTGGGGTTCGTCCAGGAAACGGGGTTCAACGCCCCGAGGGGCAACTCGCTGTCCGAGCGCCTCTACGAGGAACTGCCCACCTTCTGGCCCACCTACCTCCTGCTCGCCCTCGGACCGATCGCGTTGGCCCTCCTGCTGCGGCACCGGGACCGGGCGCACCGCCTGCTGGCCCTGTTCCACCTGTCGGCGGGGCTCACGCTCGCGTACGCGCTCGCGCTGGGCACGCTGGAGGAGCAGTTCCTCTACCTGCTCGTGGTCCCCAACCTGGCGGCGGTGACCGTGGCCTTCTCCGAGGCGGTGGCGAAACGGCCGGTGCCCAGCCGGCGGCACGACGTCCTGCGCGTCGCGGCGGCGGTCCTCGTCGTCGCGGTCGTGACCGCCTCCGGCGTGTCCTATGCGCGGTCCCGGACGCAGACGCAGGACGCCTACGCGCAGATGCGGAGCTACATGACGGCCCACGTCCCGAAGGGCAGCACCGTCATCTCGGGGGACGGCGTGACCACGCGTGGCATCACCGGCTGGGTCCTCAGGGACATCTACGACGTCAGGCGGCTGGGACCGCACCCGTCCAGGTTCCGCTACATCGTCGTCCCCTGGAAACTCCTCGAGGACGGCTATGGACGCTTCACGCCGGACCAGATGCGGCGCATCGTCGGCAACGGCACGCTGCTCCACAGCACCCACAGCGACATGTACGGCACGGTGGCCCTCTACCTGCTGCCGCCCCAGCGCTCCGTCAAGGGGCAGCCCGATGTGCGCCACTAGGGCACGGCCGCGCGTGCTGCTCCTGACCAGCGGGCCGCTGGAGGGGCAGGAGGGCGCCGACATCCAGCTGGCGGCGGTGCTCGCCGAGACCGTGCCGGACGTCGACTTCCTGTGGTTCACCCGCTGGCCGAGCCGCGGCCTGCGGCCCCGGGTGGCCGGCGGGCGGCCGGTTCCCGTGGTGTCCCTGGACGGACTGCCCCATCCATGGCAGCGGCTCCAGGTGGCCGCCGCCGGCACCGTCCTGGGGCACCGGGCCGACCTGGTCCATGCCGTGCTGACGATCGGCGCGGGCTATCCGCTGTTCTCCCGGCTCTGGCCGCCGCTGCTGCGCGGCCGGCCGGTGCTGCACACGGTGCCCGGCGTCAGAGACCCCGCCCTGCTGCGCCGGTGCCGCCCCCTGGGGAGGACCGTGGCGCTTTCCGAAGCCACCGCGGGCGATCTGCTGCGGGCCGGCTTCGGGGACGTGTCCGTGATCCCGCCTCCCCTGCGCATCGACCGCTGGCCGCGGCGTCCGCGGTCGTCGAACGCCGTGCCGGTCGTCCTGGTGACCGGCCATCACGACCCGGCGGGAGGCGCGCAGGAGAGCCTCGCGGCCGTCGCGGCCGCCGCCGCGGCCGGGGTGCGCCTGCGGCTGGTCATGGCCCTCAGGCCCCGGTCGGGGCAGAACCCGCGGGCGCTGCGGGCCGAGCTGTGCGCCCGGGCGGCGGAGCACGGCATCCCCGACGTCGAGGTGCTCGGCACCGTCGACGACATGCGGTCGCTGATGGACCGCGCGGACGTCCTGCTGTACCTGCCGCGCCGGCTCGGTGGCAAGGCGGACATCCCCCTGACCGTCCTGGAGGCCCTCGCCACCGGGCGCCCCGCGGTGTTGAGCGACCATCCCCAGTTCCGCGCTCTCGGTGACGCGGTGGTGCGCGCCCCGCGGGACGCCCCGGCCGAAGCGGGCCGGCAGCTGTGCCGGCTGCTCCAGGAGCCCCGGCGCTGGAATCTGCTGGCCGAGCGGGGCCGGCGCGCGGTGGAAGCCCGGTTCGGCGTCGACCGGTTCACCGCGCGGTACGCCGCTCTCTACCGTGAGCTGCTGCCATGAGGGCCGCCCTGCGCCGTCATCTGCCGGCCGGACTCGCCCTCGCGGTCCTGGCCGGCGGAGCGGTGCTCGCCCTGCCGTCGAGGGACCGGTCGGCGGACTCCCAGGCGGAGCGTCCGACGTACTACTTCGGCACGCTCCGCACCGACCCGGACAAGGCGCACCTGGAGCATCGCAACGGCATCGACGTGGCGCACATGACCATCCGCTGGGCGCAGTTCGAGCCGGAGGACGGTGAGTACGACGAGGCCTACGTCCACAAGATCAAGGACGACCTGCGGGCCCTGCGTGACGCCGGCGCCCGCGTCGAGGTCGGGATCGGCGTCAACCACGCCCCGGAGTGGGTGTACGAGCAGTACCCCGACGCGACGTTCACCGACGAGCACGGCGACCGCTACGAGGACATCGCCAACGTCGTCTTCAGCCAGGAGATCAGGAACGAGGTACGCCGTTACATCCAGGTCCTGGACGAGAAGGTCGGCCTGGACAAGTTCTGGGCCGTGCGTGTCGGGACCAACGACACGGGCGAGTTCACCTATCCGCCGGAGGTGCCGGACGACGACCGCCCCGGCCCCGACTACTGGGCCTTCGACAGCAACGCGCAGCGGGAGTCGCCGCCGGACGAGCGGGCGGCCACCGTGCCGCCCAATCCGTACCCGGGCTGGCGGCCGGGTCAGCGGGAGTACCGCGGCAAGTACTTCACCCGG
Organism: Streptomyces sp. NPDC096205; assembly: GCF_044763135.1. NCBI lineage: Bacteria > Bacillati > Actinomycetota > Actinomycetes > Kitasatosporales > Streptomycetaceae > Streptomyces > Streptomyces sp. NPDC096205. The sequence goes on from NZ_JBIWFS010000004.1 coordinate 456,198, forward strand.
GAAGAGGCGGCCCGCTGGTACGACTGGTATCTCGACGCTCTGGCCGACGCCGTCAACTGGCAGCAGCGCACCTACCGTTCGCTGGGGTACGACGGTCTGCTCAAGGTGCTGGTCCCCGGCCAGGGGTACTACCCGAGCGACTACGCGGAGGCCGTGGACGAGTACTTCGCCGGGCCTGACGTCAGCGAACTGCTCGGTCTCGGCGCCGGCTTCTACCGGACGATCGGGAAGCTCAGGCAGGACAAGGACGTCCAGATCGTCGCCACGTCCCTGGTCAACGGCACGGGCGATCCTCCCGCGAACTCCTGCCGGCCCGTCGCGGACGCGGCCGTCGACCTCGATTCCGTGGACGACTCCCGCGTACGGGGCTGGTCCTCGGTGCGCTGGGTCACCGCGATCGCCCGACGCGAGGGATTCGCCGTCAGCGGCGAGAGCGCGGGCACGCATGTGCATCCGTACTACAACGGCGTGATGGACGACGCCGCCGCCCAGGTCCGGTCCTGTCACCTCCAGGGCCTGATGTGGGCTTTCGACGACAACCTCTACGACGGGACACCGGGTTCCTCGCTCGACGACTACGCGGCGATGATCCGGCGGCTGGACTAGCCTCCTGGGAGACGGACATGCGAATGACAGTGATCGGCACCGGACGCGTCGGAGCGGTCCACGCCGTCTGCATGGCCGATCTCGGCCATACCGTCCTCGGCGTGGACATCGACCCCGAGAAGGCCACGGCCCTCGCCGCCGGTCGCCCGTTCTTCCATGAGCCGGGCCTGGCCGCCCTGCTCCGCCGGACCCTCGCCTCGGGCCGGCTGCGCTTCACCTCCTCCCTGACCGAGGCCGCTCAGTTCGCCGACACGCACTTCCTGTGCGTGCCCACGCCGCAGCGGCGCGACTCGGGCGCGGCCGACCTGAGCCATTTCCAGGCCGCCGCGGACAGCGTGATGACGTACGCACGGGCGTGCGGCCGCGACCAGGTCCTGCTCGTCGGCAAGTCGACCGTGCCCGTCGGAACGGCGGAGCGGCTCGTCGCCCGGCTGGGCCCGGCCGCCGACGTCGCCTCGAATCCCGAGTTCCTGCGCGAGGGCCACGCGATCCAGGACACCCTGCGCCCCGAGCGTGTCGTCGCGGGCGTCCGTACGCCGCACGCCGAGGCGCGGCTGCGGGAGATCTACGCGCCGATGGCACGGGCCGGCACGCCGCTCATCGTCACGGACACCGCGACCGCCGAGCTGGTCAAGCTCGCGTCCAACGCCTTCCTCGCGACGAAGATCTCCTTCATCAACGCCATGGCGGAGATCTGCGACGCCACCGGTGCGGACGTCCTCACCCTGGCCGGCGGGATGGCCGCGGACTCCCGGATCGGCTCCGGCTTCCTCGTCCCCGGTCTCGGCTTCGGCGGCAGCTGCCTGGCCAAGGACATCCGGGCGCTGGCCGCCCATGGCGAGGAACTGGGCCTCGGCGAGTCGGTGGCCTTCCTCCGGCAGGTCGACGCCATCAACACCCGGCAGCGTCTGCGGGTCGTCCGGCTCGCCGAACGGCTGGTCGGCGGGTCCTTCGCCGGTCGCAACGTCGGGATCCTGGGAGCCGCCTTCAAGCCGCGCAGCGACGACGTCCGCGATTCGCCGGCGCTCGCCGTCGCGGAGGCGATCCGGCAACGGGGCGCCCAGGTCCGGGTGCACGACCCGGAGGCGGTCGACAACGCCCGAGCGGCCCATCCCGCCCTTCAGTTCGCCCTGGAGGTCGGCAAGGCCTGTGAGCAGGCGGATGTCGTTCTGCACCTCACCGAGTGGGCCCAGTACCGGGGACTCGACCCCGAGGCCCTCGCCGCCGTGGTGCGCGTCCCGGCCGTCGTGGACGCCCGGCACACGCTGGATCCCGCCCTCTGGCGCGCGGCCGGCTGGACCCTGCGCGCACCCGGCCGCCCGAGGCTCGACCGGCCGGCGGTCTAGCCGAGCCGGGCGGCCTGGCGGTCGGCGCCGGCCAGGAGGGCGTCGAGAAGGCCCGGGAAGAGAGCGTCCAGGTCGTCCTTGCGCAGGCCGTTCATCTTGGCCGTGCCCCGGTAGATCTGCCGGATCACGCCTGCCTCGCGCAGCACCCGGAAGTGGTGGGTCGTCGTGGACTTGGCGACCGGCACCACGAACTGGGAACAGGCGAGCTCCCCGCCCCCGGTGCCGGCGAGTTCCCGCACGATCTGCAGCCGCAGCGGGTCCGAGAGGGCGTGCAGGACGTCCTCCAGCCGGATCTCCTCGCGGTCCGGATGGGGGAGGTCGCGGCTGCCGGTGGGTGCGGTGATGGCCATGCGGGCCATTGTACGAGGATTCTCGTAGTTTGACATTTCCCGTACTACGATGACTATCGTACGACTCGGCATCGGACCCGCGACGAATGGAGGCGCAGTGAGCGCGCTCTTCGAGCCCTACACCCTGCGTGAACTGACCATCCCCAACCGTGTGTGGATGGCCCCGATGTGCCAGTACTCGGCCGCGCCGGACGGCCCCGAAGCGGGCGCCCCGCACGACTGGCACTTCGGTCACTACGCGGCCCGCGCGGCCGGCGGTACCGGGCTGATCCTCACCGAGGCCACCGCGGTGAGCCCCGAGGGCCGTATCTCGCCGTACGACCTGGGTCTGTGGAACGACACGCAGACCGAGGCGTTCCGCCGGATCACCCGCTTCCTCGTCGCGCAGGGCACCGTACCGGGCATCCAGCTCGCGCACGCCGGCCGCAAGGCCTCGACCGCCCAGCCCTGGAAGGGCGGCGAGCCGGTCGGCGCCGACGCCCACGGCTGGACGCCGCTCGCGCCGAGCGCGGTGCCGTTCAAGGAGGGGCACGCCGTGCCCGAGGAGCTGACGGTGGAGCAGATCCGGGAGATCGTCGGCCGGTTCGCCGACGCGGCCCGGCGGGCGCTCGCCGCGGGCTTCGAGGTCGTCGAGGTGCACGGCGCCCACGGCTACCTGGTCCACGAGTTCCTCTCCCCGTACTCCAACCGCCGCACCGACGCCTACGGCGGCTCGTACGAGAACCGCACCCGCTTCGCCCTGGAGGTCGTCGACGCGGTGCGCGCGGTCTGGCCGCAGGACAAGCCGGTGTTCTTCCGTGTCTCGGCGACCGACTGGCTCGACGAGGGCGGCTGGAGCGCCGAGGACACCGTCCGCTTCGCCCGCGACCTCCAGGCACACGGCGTCGACCTGCTCGACGTCTCCACCGGCGGCAACGTCGCAGGCGCCCGTATCCCCACCGGCCCCGGCTACCAGGTGCCCTTCGCCGCCCGGGTCAAGGCCGAGACCACCCTCCCGGTCGCCTCGGTGGGCCTGATCACCGATGCCTCGCAGGCCGAGAAGATCCTCGCCAATGCCGAGGCCGACGCGGTCCTCCTCGGCCGCGAGCTGCTGCGCAACCCCTACTGGGCCCGGCACGCCGCCCAGGAGCTGGGCGACGAGGTGCGGGTGCCCGACCAGTACGGCTGGGCGGTCTGACGACGAGTCGGCCGCGCCGTCGCGGGCCAGCCGGGACACCGTCCCGGGTCGGCCGCGCCGTCTCAGCGGGCCAGCCGGGACACCGTCCGCTCCAGGCGGGGCAGGGCCCGCTGGCCCGTGACCGCCAGGGCGATCGACGCGGCGACCGCCGCCCAGGCGAAGGGGCCCAGCGGGGTGCAGCCGAAGAACTGGCTCGCGCCCGGGGTCTCGACCAGGAGGAACAGCGCGGCCGCGGAGCCGATCGCGGTGGCCCGGACGAGGGGGCTGCCGCGCCGGTCGGCGAGGGTCTGGGCGAGCTGCGTGCCGACCAGGGCGCACAGGGCCATCGTGGTGGAGCGGCGCCGGGTGCCGGGCGTGAAGCGGCCGAACAGCCAGGCCGCGGTCGCGCCGAGACAGGTCGTCAGGGCGCGATGGCGGATCTGGCGGATCAGCGGGGCGCCCAGCAGCGAGGTGCCGAGCGGCTGCGGACCCGGTTCGGGCACGCCGTCCTCCGCACCTCCCTCCTCGCCCTTCGGCGTCACGGCCACCGCCATCGCCGGGAACAGGTCGGTGAAGAGGTTCACCAGCAGCATCTGCCGGGTGGACAGCGGCGCGGCGCCCGAGAGCAGGGTGCCGAGGATGCCGAAGCCGACCTCGCCGGCGTTGCCGCCGATCAGGATGGCGACGGCGTCGGCGACGCCGTGCCACAGGGCGCGCCCCTCCCCCACCGCCTCGATGAGCACCGTCAGGTCGTCGCCGGTGAGCACGATGTCGGCGGCGTTGCGGGCGGCCGCCGAGCCCCGCGCCTGGATGCCGACGCCGACATCGGCGGCGCGGATCGCCGCGGCGTCGTTCGCGCCGTCGCCGACCATGCCGACCACCAGGCCCGCGTCCCTGAGCGCCTCGATCACCTGGAGCTTCTGCTCGGGCGCGACCCGCGCGACGACTCCGGCGTCACGCAGCATCCGTGCCCGCACCGAGCGGTCCGCGGCGGCGAGTTCCTCGCCCGTCACCACCACCGTGTCCTCGGGCCAGCCCAGTTCGGCCGCGATCGCCCGGGCCGTCTGCGGATGGTCGCCGGTCAGCATCACCGGCCGTACGCCCGCGTTGCGCAGGCCCTCGACAAGGGCCGTGGACGTCTCACGGGGCGTGTCGGCGAGGCCCAGCAGGCCGGTGAACTCCAGCTCCTGCAGCGGCGCTTCGAGAACCTCCGCCGCCGACTCGCCCTCGCTGAGGCTCCGTTGGGCCACCGCGAGGACCCGCAGTCCGTCGCGGGCCAGGCGGTGCGCCCTGTCGGACGCGTCGTCGGGCACGTCGCGGCAGGCGGGCAGGACCGTCTCCGGGGCGCCCTTGACCACCAGCACCGGCGAGCCGTCCGCCGCACGGCCGACGGCGGCGGCATACCCGCGGGCCGCCTCGAAGGGCCGGCCCTCGCTCTGCTCCCACTCAGGGTCGGGGCCGGCCGCGTCCAGGACGGCCTCGTCGGTGGCGTGCGCGGGGCGTTCGTCGCCGCCGTCCAGGCGCGGACAGGCCCGTGCGGCAGCGCGCAGGGTGGGGTCGGCGCCGTCCTCGCCGGGCCGGTGCACCGTCCCCGCGGCGTCGGAGACCCGGACCAGGCGCAGCCGGTTCTCGGTGAGGGTGCCGGTCTTGTCGAAGCAGAGGGTGTCCATGCGGCCCAGCGCCTCCAGGGTGCGCGGGGTGCGCACCAGCACGCCGCGGCGGCTTAGCCTGCGCGCCGACGTCAGCTGGGCGACCGTGGCCACCAGCGGCAGGCCCTCGGGCACCGCGGCGACGGCGACCGCGACGCCGCCGCTGACCGCCTCCCTGATCGGCGTACCGCGCAGCAGGGCCAGGCCCGAGACGGCGGCACCGCCCGCGAGGGTCATCGGCAGGGCCTTCTCGGTGAGTTCCCGCAGCCGGGCCTGCACACCGGCGGACGGCGGAGTCCGTGCGGCCAGGGCGACGGCCCGGTGCGCCTCGGTGTGGGCGCCGGTGTCGACGACCACGGCACGGGCCCGGCCCGCGACCACGGTCGTGCCCTCGAAGACCATGCAGTGCCGGTCGGCGACCGTCGCCCGCGGGGTCGCGTCGGTCTGCTTGTCCGCGGGCAGCGACTCGCCGGTCAGCGCGGACTCGTCGACCTCCAGGCCGTCCTGCCACAGCAACCGCGCGTCGGCGGGCACCACGTCGTCGGCACGCAGGTCGATCACATCGCCGGGGGCGAGGCGGGAGGCGTCCACCGTACGCAGGGCGTCGGCGGGTTCGTCCTCGGGGGCGGTGCCGTACGACGGTGAGGCCCCGGTGTCCTGGCCTGCCCCGGCCTCCTCGCGCGGAGCGAGCCGCGCCTTCTGCTTCTGCTCCGCCACCAGCTTGGACAGCGCGTGCTCGGCGCGCAGCCGCTGGGCGCCGCCGACCAGGGCGTTGAGGTCGAGGGCGCCGAGGACGAGGAGGGCGTCGACGGCGGAGCCGAGGATGGCCTCGGCGGCGGAGCCGACGGCGAGGATCGGGGTGAGCGGGTCGTCCAGTTCGCCGCGTACCGCGCGGGCGAGGCTCAGGGTCCAGCGGGCGGGCGCCAGCACCGGTGTCCGCCCGACGGACCGCGCCCTCGTCCGCACCCGGTCGGCGGTCCGGGCCAGCCCCTCGGGCCGTACGCCGGGCTCCTGCTCCAGCCGGGACAGCACGGCGTCCGTCCCCAGGGCGTGCCAGGCCACGCGTGGCCGCGGGTGCGGGGCACGGGTGACCGCCACGCCGAGGGCCGCGCGCACCCCGCTGAACAGGGAGGCGGCGGCGGCCGTCTCGACGGGCACGTCCCGCAGCGCGGCCAGGCCCCTGCGCCGCCTGCCGTGCGGGGACTCGCCGATGGCGACGAGCAGCCCGGACAGCGCGGCGCCGGACTTGGCGAGCACCTGCGCGTGGTCCCCGACACGGCGGGCGGCCGGGACGGCCACCAGCAGCCGCCACACGTCGAGGAGTCCCTGCACCGCGAGGACGTCGGCGCCCCAGGCGACGGCGGCACCGGGGTCGGTGAGGGCGACGGCGATGTCCCCGGCGAGCAGGCCGGACAGGACGTCCTCGTCGTCGGCGGACCGCGGCCGCGCCACGGTCACGACGGTGCCGTCGGGCTCGCGCAGCTCGGCGACGACGTCGGCGAGCGGCCGCCCGGGTTCCACGACCTGGTCGGCCAGGCCGGTGAGTTCGCCCACCACCGGGTCGTCCACCACGACGACCCGCATACCGGCCCGCCGCGCCGCGTCCAGCACGGCCTCGCCCCAGGGGTCGCAGGCGTCCTCGCCCGACTCCTGCTGCCGGCACAGCGCGCTGGGGTGCAGCAGCAGTGTCCCGGCCGTCTCCAGTTGCCGCAGCCGGTCGGTGTCGCGGACCAGGACGCCGGTGCGGGCCAGCGCGCAGCCGAGGACGGCGTGGAAGGCGGCGGGCCCGTAGCGGGCGGCCTTGGGCGAACCGGCCAGGGCCGCCTCGGCCGCCTCGTTGGTGTCGCGTTTGACGACCAGCGCGGCGGCGGCACCGAGGAGCCGACCGGCCGAGGCGGAACCGGCGTAGTCCTCGGCGGGGGTGCTGCGCAGCGGCGGCCTGGGCCAGCGGTCGGCGGCGACGTCCTCGCGGCCGGGGACGCACAGCCGGTCGTGGTCGGCGTCGAAGGCGGCCGCGCGGGCGACGGTCTCCCCGAGCTGGAGGGCCCGCAGGGAGGCGGCGAGCAGCAAGGAGGTCGACGACTGGCCGGCGCCCCGTGCGGCGGCGTGCGCGACGGCCAGCAGCAGGTCCGAGCGGGAGCGGCCGAGGCGGGAGCGCAGCAGGCCGCGGAAGGCGGGGTTCTCGCGCAGCACCGACACCGTGGCGGTGAGCGTGCGGGGCGTCGGCGGCAGCCGCAGGGCGCGGGCGGTGACCGCGACGGCGGCACCGGCCACGTCGGCGGCCAGCGCGGCGGCGGCGAACCGCACCCCCGCCGGGTCGCCGGGGTGGGAGAACTCCTCCACGCCGCCGTCCGCCGGGCCGAGCCCGTGCCGGGCGGCGAGGGCCGTGGCCCGCTCGACCACACGGTCCGCGACCGCGTCGTCGACGGCGGCCACCACCAGCCGGCGCAGGCCTCCGTCCCAGTAGGCGTACGCGACCTCGGGGCGTTCGGCGATCGCCGCGGCGGTCTTGCGCAGGGCCCGCTGGGTGCCGCCCGCGCGCTGCACCTGCGCGGGGGCGGTGGGCTGAAGCGCGAGGTGGGCCCGTCGGCCGGAGCGCCAGGACCGCTCGCCGCCGGGCAGGGCGTTGCGCGCGACGCGGGCGACCCGCACCGCGCTGTCGGCGCCGCGCACCCCGGCCCGCGCGGCCCCCGCCGCGGCGCCGGCGGCCGCCCCGGCCGCGGGCACGGCACCGCGCGCGAGCAGCCGTGGTCCGGCGAGGACCGCCGCCGTGGTTCCGGTGATCAGCCCCATCCGCTGCCCGCCTCCTCAGTCGCCTTCGGTGGTACGGCTGTGATGTGCGCGGCCGTGTCCCGGGTGGGACGCCGTGCGCGTGGGGGTGCCGGCGGTGCCCTTCGGCCGGCCTGCAGCGATGGTGGCGCTCTTGGCTCGGCTCGGCGAGCCGGCGGCCCCGGACGTCGCCTTCCCGGTCTTCTCGCTCCGCGCACCCGGCTTCTGCTGGGTGAGCCAGACGACGGCCGCCCCGGTCAGGGCGACGGGCCACTCCACCACTCCGGCGGCGCCGAGGATTCCGGCGCCCGCGTACGCGGCCATCCGCCGGCCGCGCGGCGACACGGTCCCGACGGCGTTCAGCGCGCCCTCGGCGGCGTGGCCCACCGCTCCGGCTCCCGGCACCCGGCCCAGCACCGACGCGGTGGCGCGCAGCGGCTGGGGAAGGCCGGCATTCTCGCGTGCCATGGCTCTACTCGCCTCCCAGACAGTGATCGGCCTCTGCGCACCGCCGAGTGCCCATGATCCGGCCGCTCATCCGTCCGACATGGAGGCAAAAGCGCAGGCGGCCCCGGGTCGGCGTCCGGGGCCGCCGTACGACGGCGAGGTCAGCCGGTGGCGCAGGCGGCACCGTTGAGGGTGAAGGCCGAGGGGGCCGCGCTGTTGCCGGTGTGGGTGGCCTGGTAGCCGATGCTCACGCTCGCGTTCGGCGCGATCGTGGCGTTGTACGACACGTTCGTGGCGGTCACCGAGCCGCTGGTGGGGGCGTAGGCGGCGCCCCAGCCGTTGGTGACGGTCTGGCCGGACGGCAGGGTGAAGCCCAGCTTCCAGCCGTTGATCGCGGTGCTGCCGGTGTTGGTGATCGTCACGGAGGCCGTCAGGCCGGTGTTCCACGCGTTGGTGGTGACGGTGACCCGGCATCCGCCGGGCTGGGGCTGCGGGGCCGGGCCCTCGGTGTCGAGGCCGAAGAAGGTGACGGCCCGGGCGCCCATGCCGGACGCGTAGAGGTTGTGGCCGACGCCCTGGAGGCTGATGGCCTCGACGGGTGCCTGGTCACCGGTGCCGCCGTAGCGGGTACGGGTCCAGCCGGCGGCGGGGCTGTCGGTGGCGGAGGGCGTCTGGCTCAGGCCGTGGACGTTGGTCCACTGCTTGATCTCCTCGCCGAAGTTGGGGTAGCGCAGGACGTCGTCCTCGGTGCCGTGCCACAGCTGCATCCGGGGCCGCGGTCCGGTGTAGCCGGGGTACGCCCGGCGGACGAGGTCGCCCCAGGCCTGCGGGGTGCGGATGACGGTGCCGTTCGCGCAGTCGCTGTTCCACTCGGAGCCGTTGGTGGTGGCGAAGCAGGCGAAGGGGACCCCGGAGAAGGCGGCGCCCGCGGCGAATACGTCCGGGTAGTCGCCCAGCAGGACGTTGGTCATCATCGCGCCCGAGGAGATGCCGGTGGCGAAGATCCGCCGGGTGTCGGCGTCGTAGGTGCGCACCACCCAGTCGACCATCGACTTGATACCCACCGGGTCGCTGCCGCCGTCGCGCCGCAGGGCCTGCGGGGAGGCGACGTCGAAGCACTTGCTGGCACGCGTGACGGACGGGTAGACCACGATGAAGCCGTGGCGGTCGGCCAGCGAGGCGTACTCGGTGTTGCTGTACATCGCCGGGCCGGAGCCGGTGCAGTAGTGCACGGCGACCACGACGGCCGGGTGGGCGGTGACGCTGTCCGGGACGTACAGGTACATCTGCAGGTTGCTGGGGTTGGCGCCGAAGCCGGTGATCTCGGTCAGCGCCGCGGTGGGCGCGACCGGCTCGGCCTCGGTGCCGCGCGCGGCGGCCGGGGGTGCCGCGAGCAGGGCCAGCAGCAGGGGCACGAGCGCTGCGAGGAGGGTGCGGAGCAGGGTGGGCGCCCTGCCGGGGGCTCTGCCCGCACGGTCGATCAGCCCGCTGACGTACGTACACATACGTGGAGTCGACATCGACTGCCCCTTCGTGAGGAGAGACGTCCCGAGAAGCATGGTGACATGGACACGCCCGACGTGGAAGCGCTCCCACACACCCTTGACCAGTAAGCGCTTTCCATCTACGTTCCGTTCAGCACCATGACCGATTCGAGCCGCAGACCCCACGACACGGAAGAAGGAATCGGGACATGCCCCACGCACGACACCCGCACGGCCGGAGGCACGTCGGGACACTGGCCGCGCTTTCTGTTGGCATGCTCATGACCAGTGGCGCGCTCACTCCGGCGCACGCCGCCACCTGGCCGTCCGCCTCCGGCAGCCAGCCGGTCACCGCGACCATCAACCTGACCAGCTCCAAGGACTACGGCATGCTGCGCCTCTACGGCAGCGGCGCCCTCGGCACCGGCGACCAGTCCGAGGACCAGCAGCCGATCCTCACGCTCGCGGGCGGCGTCACGCTGAAGAACGTCATCATCGGCGCGCCCGGCGCCGACGGCATCCACTGTCTGGGCAGCTGCACGCTGCAGAACGTCTGGTGGGAGGACGTCGGCGAGGACGCCGCCACCTTCCGCGGGGGCAGCGGCGCCACCTACAACGTCGTCGGCGGCGGCGCGAAGAAGGCGTCCGACAAGGTGTTCCAGCACAACGGCGGCGGCACCGTGAACATCTCGAACTTCGCGGTGCAGGAGTTCAAGACGCTCTACCGCTCCTGCGGCGACTGCTCCACGCAGTACACCCGCAAGGTCAACCTCAACACCATCGAGGTGACCGGCACCGGCACCACGGCCCGGCTGGTGGGCATCAACGTCAACCGCAACGACGTGGCCACCCTGCGCGGCATCACGATCCTCAACGACGCCTCGCGCAAGGTGATCCCGTGCCAGAAGTACAACAACAACACGGCGGTCGGTGTCGGCCCGGACAGCACCAACTGCCTCTACTCCGCCTCGGACATCACCTACCGGTGACGGCTCGGGGGTGAGGGCGGCGGCCGTACGGAGCGTTCCCGCACCGCGCTTCGTACGGCCGCCTGTGCTGTTCTGCGCGTCCGCGTTTCAGTCCGCCACGCGCGCGTGCACCTGCTGTTGCAGTTCACGGCGGTAGTCCGCGTAGGCGGCGCGCAGGGCCGGGCCCGGCCACTCGGCGGGCAGCAGGGCGTCCGGCAGGACGGGGTCGGCGAGCAGGTGCCGTACGACGGCCGCATAGGCGGTGAGCCGGTCGGCCGGGCGCTCCACGCGCGCGACATGGGCCAGCAGGGCGTCGGCCGTCGCCGCCCAGGCCTCCAGGGGCCACAGGCTCGCGGCCAGCTCGCGCGCGGGCCGGGCGGGACGGGAGGTGTAGCACTCGGCCACCTGCCCGAGATCCTCGGGCAGTTCCCGGGCGAGGCTGGCGGGGCGCAGCCAGACGCCCTCGCGGAGTTCGGCGAGGCGCAGGCCGGCCAGCCGGGTGCGCAGATCGGCGCGTTCGGCGGGGCCGCGGCCAGTCGCGGTGACCACGACCATCTCCCAGTCTCCGTCCCACGCGCGCGTGCGCGGCCGTACGGCGTCGTCCTGCCGGCGTCTGCGCTCCAGCAGCCGCTCGCCGATCCGGTAGCCGGTGCCGGTGCGGCGCAGATCGCCCGCGGCCGCCATCCGGCTGAGCGCGGCCCGCAGGGTCGACCCGCCGACCCCGAAGGGCGCCACCGCGCGGGCGAGGTCCTTCGCCGCCATCTCCGGCGGGTCCGCGCCGAGCAGCAGGCTCAGGACGACGGACCGCGCGGACAGCGGACGCAGCTCGACGGCATCCGAAGCGGTCATCTCTTGTGGTGGGCCGGCCATGGCCTCGTACTGTACGGGCCACCGGCAGGTGTTGCACTATTGCTGCGACCGCAGCACGAGTGCAACACTCGGGCTATGGTCCCGACACCCGCGCAGCTGCCGTACGCGACGCACGACGTCACCAACCAGCCTCCGCCGCTGGCCCCCTACGACGCCTCCGAGGACGTGGCCCTGCTGGAGGGGCTGCGCCGGGAGGGCGCCGGCTGGGCCGAGCCGGACGTCCGCCGGCTCGGGCTGCTGGCGGGCGGGGCCGAGGCGCAGGAGTGGGGCGAGCAGGCCAACCGGCACGAGCCGGAGCTGCGCACCCATGACCGGTGGGGCAATCGCGTCGACGAGGTCGAGTTCCACCCGAGCTGGCACCGCCTCATGGGCGTCGCGGTCGCCGAGGGCCTGGCCGGGGCACCCTGGGCGGACGACCGGCCGGGCGCGCATGTCGCCCGTACGGCCGGTGGGCTGGTCTGGGGGCACAGCGAGGCCGGGCACGGCTGCCCCACCTCGATGACGTACGCGGCGATCCCGGCGCTGCGCCGGGAGCCGGAGCTGGCCAAGGTCTACGAACCGCTGCTGACCAGCCGCGAGTACGACCCCGGGCTGCGGGTGCCGGCGCAGAAACGCGGCCTGCTGGCCGGCATGGGGATGACCGAGAAGCAGGGCGGCTCGGACGTCCGCACCAACACCACGGCGGCGACGCCGACTTCGGAGTCCGGCGTCTACACCCTGCGCGGGCACAAGTGGTTCACGTCGGCGCCGATGTGCGATGTGTTCCTGGTGCTGGCCCAGGCGCCGGGGGGCCTTTCCTGCTTCCTCGTCCCGCGCGTGCTGCCGGACGGCACCCGCAACGCCTTCCGCATCCAGCGGCTCAAGGACAAGCTGGGCAACCGGTCCAACGCCTCCTCCGAGCCCGAGTTCGACGGGACGGTCGCCTGGCTGGTCGGGCCCGAGGGGCAGGGCGTCAAGACGATCATCGAGATGGTCAACTGCACCCGCCTGGACTGTGTAATGGCGTCGGCGACGCTGATGCGCCGCACCCTTGTCGAGGCGGGGCATCACGCGCGGCACCGCAGCGCGTTCGGCGCGCGCCTCGCCGACCAGCCGCTGATGCGCAATGTGCTGGCCGACCTGGCGCTGGAGTCGGAGGCCGCGACGACACTCACCCTGCGGCTCGCCGGGGCGGCCGACCGGGCCGTACGCGGGGACGAGGGCGAGCGCGCGTTCCGCCGGATCGCCACGGCCGTCGGCAAGTACTGGGTCACCAAGCGGGGTCCCGCCTTCACCGCTGAGGCCCTGGAGTGCCTGGGCGGCAACGGCTATGTCGAGGACTCGAGCATGCCCCGCCACTACCGCGAGGCGCCCCTGCTGTCCATCTGGGAGGGCTCCGGGAACGTCAACGCCCTCGACGTCCTACGGGCCTTGACCCGCGACCCGCGCACGTCCGAGGCCCTGTTCGCCGAACTCGCCCTCGCCCAGGGGGCGGACGCCCGGCTGGACGCGGCGGTGAGCCGTCTGAAGGAGGGCCTGACCACGGCGTCCGAGTCGAGCGCCCGCCGCCTGGTGGAGGCCATGGCCCTCGCCCTCCAGGCCTCCCTCCTCGTCCGGCATGCCCCTCCCGCCGTCGCCGACGCCTTCTGCGCCACCCGCCTGGCCGGCGACTGGGGCCACGCCTTCGGCACGCTGCCGGACTCGGCGGATCTGGAGGGGATTCTGGGGCGGGCGCTGGGGTTCGGTCACTGAGGGCGGGGTCGGGCGGGGCGGCCGGGCCTGATGGTGCCGCCGGGCCGGGAGCCGCCTGGCCCGGTGGTGCGTCCGGCCCGGGGCCCCCGTTGGTCCAGCGCCAGTGCCGGGTCCTTGTCCGGCACGCCCTTCCCGCCGTCGCCGACGCCTTCTGCGCCACACGCCTCGCCCATGCCTCGGGCCAGGCCTCCGGAGCGGGGAGGGGCCTTCGCTGGAGGGCGCAGTGGCCGGCGCCTGTCGGGGGTGGTTGCTGTGCGTTTCCGGGTGCGGGGGCCTGTATAGCCGGTCGCGCAGTTCCCCGCGTCCCTTGGGGGCCGCCGACGTGTCGTCGTCTCACCCTGTGCGGTGGCCCCACAACGGGTCGAAGTGGGCCCAGTCGGCGTCCCAACGGTCGAGGCGGCGGGACTCCAGGCGGCTGCGGACGGCGCGGCCGCAGGCGAGGGGAACGGCGGCCGCGCCGAGGCCGGCGAGGGTGCCGACGAGGGCGGAGCGGACACGGGCCTGGTCGGGGCTGGCGGGCGGGGTGACGAGGCGGCCGGTGCGGTCGATCCACACGGTGACCGGGGTGCCCTCGGCGGTGCCGGGACGGACCCGGGCCTGTCCGGCACGCGGGGAGCCGTCCGGTGCGGTCCAGCCCACCTTCGCCCACACCTGGGAGCCGCCCGCCGCGGCCGGCACGGCGGACGTGCCGACCGCGTCCTCGGTGAGCCGGGCGGTGGTGGGACGCCACTCCACCCGCTCGCGGGCCATCCCCCGCTCCACGGACCCGGCGACGGTCACCCCGGCGAGCACCCCGCACAGCACGGTCAACGTCCACGCTCCGAGAAGCACCCACGCCTCGACCGCGTCGGAGCGGCGCCTGAGCGGATTGCGCCGCCAGCGCCACAGCCACACCCGCCGTATCCGCCGCACGCGCCGCATGCGGCGACCCCTCACACCCTGCAGGCCCATCGAAGCCCGCCTCCTCATCAGCGCACGACCACCCCACCGGCCTCCCATACGGGCGGCGGCCCGCCGATGCTCAGGGGCGGCCTCCGCCAAGACGGTGCCATGCGCCGCATTCCGTGCGGGCGACTTCGCGGAAAAGTCCCCCGACGGTGGCTCGGATGTGCTCCCGCCGCCGCTCCCGCCTTCCTGCCCCGGCGCCCATCGACACGCCCTGACCTGCGGCGACGCCGCTTCCAGGGGTGACTGTCAGTGGTGGGGTGCAGACTGGCCGGTGTCTGAGACGCATACGTCGAAGCACAGCGGAGGTGAGCGGCATGTCCGACGTACTGCTGGCCGTGGGCACCCGGAAGGGCCTCTTCATCGGGCGCCGGCGCGGGGGCGCATGGGAGTTCGACGAGACTCCCTACTTCAACGCGCAGGCCGTCTACTCGGTCGCGATCGACACCCGCGGCGACACCCCGCGCCTGCTGGCCGGAGGCGACAGCGCGCACTGGGGCCCGTCCGTGTTCCACTCCGACGACCTCGGCCGGACATGGACCGAACCGGCCCGGCCGGCCGTCAAGTTCCCGCAGGACACGGGCGCTTCGCTGGAGCGGGTGTGGCAGCTGCACCCCGCGGCGGCCGAGCCGGACGTGGTGTACGCGGGCACGGAACCGGCCGCGCTGTACCGCTCGCAGGACCGCGGCGAGAGCTTCGAGCTGGTGCGGCCGCTGTGGGAGCACCCGACGCGCTCGCAGT
Source organism: Streptomyces sp. NPDC096205 (assembly GCF_044763135.1). Taxonomy (NCBI): domain Bacteria; kingdom Bacillati; phylum Actinomycetota; class Actinomycetes; order Kitasatosporales; family Streptomycetaceae; genus Streptomyces; species Streptomyces sp. NPDC096205. The sequence goes on from NZ_JBIWFS010000004.1 coordinate 471,260, forward strand.
GGGTGCCGGGCGGTGGCGGCGAGGGCCTGCACACCGTCCTCACCGACCGGCGCGACCCGGATGCGATCACCGTCGCCGTCTCCACGGCCGGCGTGTTCCGTACGTCCGACGGCGGCGCGAGCTGGGCGCCCTCCAACTCCGGTGTCTCCGCGGTGTTCCTGCCGGACCCGAACCCGGAGTTCGGGCAGTGCGTGCACAAGGTGGCGCGGGACGCGGTGACCCCGGACCGGCTGTACCTGCAGAACCACTGGGGCGTGTACCGCAGCGACGACGCCGGCGCGCACTGGACGGACATCGGGGCGGGCCTGCCGTCGACGTTCGGTTTCGCGATGGCCACCCACCCGCACCGCGGCGACACCGCCTACGTGTTCCCGATCACCGCCGACTCCGACCGGGTCCCGGCCGACCGCCGCTGCCGGGTCTACCGCACCGAGGACGCAGGAGAGTCGTGGGAGCCGCTCACGGCCGGCCTGCCGCAGGAGGACCACTACGGCACCGTGCTGCGCGACGCCCTGTGCACCGACGACGCCGACCCCGCGGGGGTGTACTTCGGCAATCGCAACGGCGAGGTGTTCGCCTCGGCCGATCACGGCGACAGCTGGCGGCAGTTGGCCTCGCATCTGCCGGATGTGCTGTGCGTGCGGGCCGCGGTGGTCGGATGAGGTCTTCCCGATCCGCCGTCGGCCGCCACCGGTTGATCGCCGTGCCGTGTACGGCAGTAGGGTGACGCCGTGGCACCACGACCGTTGCATGAAATCGTCGAACCGGGCTGGGCGAAGGCTCTGGAACCGGTGGCCGGGCGGATCGCCGAGATGGGCGACTTCCTTCGCAGGGAGATCGCCGAGGGGCGCACCTACCTCCCCGCGGGGGCGAACGTCCTACGGGCCTTCCAGCAGCCCTTCGACGAGGTCCGCGTCCTCATCGTCGGGCAGGACCCGTATCCGACCCCGGGGCATGCGGTCGGGCTGTCGTTCTCGGTGGCGCCGGAGGTACGGCCGCTGCCGGGCAGCCTGATCAACATCTTCCGCGAGCTCAACTCCGACCTCGGCGTCCCGCAGCCGTCCAACGGCGATCTGACGCCCTGGACCCAGCAGGGCGTGCTGTTGCTCAACAGGGCGCTCACCACGGCTCCGCGCCGCCCCGCCGCGCACCGCGGCAAGGGCTGGGAGGAGGTCACCGAGCAGGCGATCCGCGCGCTGGCCGCACGGGGCAAGCCGCTGGTGTCGATCCTGTGGGGCCGGGACGCCCGCAATCTGCGGCCGCTGCTGGGCAGCCTGCCCTCGGTGGAGTCGGCGCACCCCTCCCCCATGTCCGCCGACCGCGGCTTCTTCGGTTCGCGGCCGTTCAGCCGGGCCAACGACCTGCTGATCCAGCAGGGCGGCCAGCCCGTGGACTGGCGCCTGCCGTGACCGGTCCGGGGGGAACGGCGCCGACACCGCGAACGCCACGGCCGTCGCCGACACCACGGCCGTCGCGGACACCGGAGTCGGCGACGGACGGGGCGGCCGACGCAGGGAGCGCACCGCTGTCCTGCACCGGGCGTGGGGGCCGCGGGCCCGCCGGGTTTCTCGCCGTGGACTCCGGAGGCTCCGGCCTGCGGGTCGTCGTCGGTACGGCGGACGGTGCCGTGTCGGCGCGACGCGAGTCGGCGGTGCCGGTGCGGACCGGGCCCGGGGGTATCGACCCCGACCATCTCATGACCCAACTGCTGCCGCTGGTCCGCTCGTTGAGGGCCGAGACCGGGGTCGCCGAGCTGGGCACCGCCGCGGTCGGCGCGGCCGGGCTGAGCACGCTGGGGGATGCGCTGCGCGCCGAACTGCCGGGTGCTCTGCGGCGGGAGTTCGGGGTCGGGACGGTCGCGCTCGCCGCCGACGCGGTCACCGCGTACGTGGGTGCCCTCGGGGAGCGGCCGGGTGCCGTGGTCGCGGCCGGCACCGGCATGATCGCGATCGGTACGGATCTGACGCGCTGGCGCCGGGCGGACGGCTGGGGGCATCTGCTGGGCGACTGCGGCAGCGGGGCCTGGATCGGCCGGGCCGGACTGGAGGCGGCGCTGCGCGCCCACGACGGCCGCGACGGCGGTTCCGCGCTGCTGCTCTCGCGCGCCGAGGAGGTGTTCGGGCCGATGGCGGGGCTGCCGGGCAAGCTGTATCCGCGGCCGGACCGGCCCGCCGTGCTGGCCTCGTTCGCGCCGCAGGTCGCCGCGTGCGCGGACGTCGACCCGGTCGCCGAGCGGATCCTCGGGGCCGCGGCACGGCACATCGCCGAGTCGGCCGCCGCCGTGTGCCCCGGCGAGGGCGAGGCGGTCATCGCGCTGACGGGCGGGCTGTTCCGCATGGGCAAGCCGCTGCTGGAACCGCTGGCCGAGGAGTTGGGGCAGCGGCTGCCCCGGGCGCGGCAGGTGGAGGCCGAGGGCGATCCGATGCTGGGCGCGGTGCGCGTCGCGACGGCGCTCGCCGAGGGGCGGCTCGCGCTGCCGCGCGACGAGCGAATGCTGCAGGTCATGACCCTGGAGAGGTGACGGGCGGTCACAGCACGTGACGGGGGCCGGTGAGGGCCGAGTTGTGGACGGATCGTGGCTGATCCGCCCGTAACTCATCAGAACTCATCAGACAAAACCGGACGGATACCGCTCACCTGCCCCCTCCCCGAACAGGGGAGCCCAGGAAACCAGTAACATGCGGCGCCATGAGCTCCCCCACTGGGCCCGCGTCCGGCCTGCCAGTACGAATGCCGCGCCCCCGCCAGCCCGGGCGGCACCGCCGACCCGAGCCGTTGGCGGCTCCCGAGGGCGCGCCCGCGCTCGTCCTCGCGGTTCCGGGCACGCCCAGCGCCGCCACCCGCGGCCTTGCCGAGGAGGTCGTGAGCATCGCCCGCTCCGAGCTGCCCGGCCTCGATGCCCGGATCGGGTACCTCGACGGGGACGACGCGGAGTTCCCCTCGCTGCAGGCCGTGCTCGCGCACGCGGCCGACGAGCGCACCGCCCGCTACGAGCAGGCGCTGGTCGCCGGCCTGGAGGCCAAGGAGCCCGAGGGTCCCGTCGCGGTCGTCGTGCCGCTGCTGGCCGGCCCGGACAACGCGCTGCTGCGCCAGGTCCGTCAGGCCGTCATGGACAGCCGGGTCGCCGCCGAGCTGACGGACGTCCTCGGTCCGCACCCGCTGCTCGCCGAGGCGCTGCACGTGCGGCTGTCCGAGGCCGGTCTGGCCCGCGCCGACCGTGCCCGGCTGTTCACCGTGGCCACGGCCGCGGACGGCATCATCCTGGCGTCCGTGGGCGGCGAGGAGGCCGTGCAGGCGGCCGGGATCACCGGCATGCTGCTCGCCGCGCGGCTGGCCGTGCCGGTGATGGCCGCGGCGCTCGACCAGGAGGGCTCGATCACGTCCGTCGCCGAGCAGCTGCGTTCCTCCGGCTCGCAGCAGCTGGCGCTGGCGCCGTACCTGATCGGCCCGGAGATCGATGCCTCGCTGGTCGAGGCGGCCGCGCAGGAGGCGGGCTGCCCCGCCGCCGAGGCGCTCGGCCCCTACCCGGCGATCGGCAAGCTCGCGCTGGCGCAGTACACCACGGCCCTGGGCATCGCCCCGCAGACCCCGCAGGGCGCGCCGGTCCGCTGACCCGGGCCGGCCTTGGACGCCGTACGACCGAAGGGCCCGCTCCCGGCCGGGGAGCGGGCCCTTTTGTGCGGTCAGCCGACGACGACGCAGGAGGCGGCGGGCACCCGGAGGGAGCCCGTGCGTCGCGGGAGTCCGGTGTCCGGGTCGAGGTGGAACCAGGTGACGTCCCCGGAGCGTTCGTTGGCGACGTAGAGGCAGCCGCCGGAGACGGTGAGGGCGCGCGGCCAGTGGCCCCCGCAGGGGACGGTGGCGACCAGGCGCAGCTCGTCGCCCTCGACGGACAGCACGCACAGCACGTCCTCGCCGCGGACCGCGGTCCACACGAACCGGCCGTCGGGCGAGACCACGATCCCCGACGGGTAGGCGTCGCCGTCGGGAGCGCCGGGCAGTACCGGTGTCTCGGTGAGCGGCCTGAGGGTGCCGTCGGCGGCGTCCCAGTGGCAGACGGTGATGGTGGGGGTGAGCTCGTTGACGACGTAGGCGCGGTCGCCGTCGGGGTGGAAGGCCAGGTGGCGGGGCCCGCAGCCGGGGCGCAGGGCGATCTCGCGGTGCAGCTTCAGCCTGCCGTCCGTCAGGGTGCACACCCGCACCGAGTCGGTGCCGAGGTCGACGCTGACCGCCCAGCGGCCGCTCGGGTCGGGCTGCACCTGGTGGGCGTGCGGGCCCTGCTGGCGGGGCGTGTGCGGGCCCGAGCCGGTGTGCTGGAGCACGTCGGACGCGGCGCCCTCCGGCGTACCGTCGGGCCGCAGGGGCACGACCGACACGCTGCCGGAGCCGTAGTCGGCGGTCAGCAGGTGGTCCGCGAAGACGCTGAGGTGGGTGGGTCCCGAGCCGACGGACACCGGCTTGCCGAGGGGTTCGGGGGCGTCCCCGGCCACCCGGTACGCGGCGACGGCGCCGTCGGCCGTCTCACTCACGGCGTACAGCGTGCCGCCGTCGGGCGAGAGCGCCAGGTAGGAGGGGTCGGGCAGGCCGTTGACGCCGCCCACGACGGCCAGTGAGCCATCGGCGGGCTCCACGGCCGCCACGACCACCCCGGGGCCCCCGGCCGCCGTGAACGACCCGATGAACGCCCGCACCCGCCGCATGCCGCCGTCTGCCACCGTTGTCCCCTTTCGGTCGACTGCCCGTCGGAGGCGACGGTAGCAGTTGCGGTCTAGACCAAGGGTGCGAGCGGGCACGGTGGTGCGTGCCGGGACGGCCGTGAGGCGGGTCGGCGGGAGGGTGTCGGGCACGGTGGTGCGTACCGAGACGGCCGTGCGGCGGGAGGGTGGGGCGCGTCACGCCCCCACGAGCGGCGAGCCCGAAGGGGCCCGCAGTGGGGTCGCCAGTTCGGAGAGAGCGCGTTCGAGGCCGTGGAGGTGGGCGAGGGCGGGCTCGGCGACCGGCGCGGGGCCGGGCTCGGGCGGGCGGGGGCCCTTGCTCGCCGGGCTGTCGATCAGGGCCTGGACGGAGGCCTCGACGCGGTGGCAGGCGGTGGCCAGGCGGGCGTCGTGGGAGGCCTCGGGGTCGGCGGCGACGGCGACCAGGCCGCGGATCTCGCGGGCGCAGGCGTCGAGCAGGGCCAGCACCTGGCGGGCGCGCCGCTTGCGGACGAGCATCGGGTTCAGCGGGTGGACGAGGGGCGCGACGGCGAGACGTACCCGGCCCAGCAGCTGCTCGAGTTCGGCCACGCGCGGCGCCGGGTCGGCGTCCGGAACGCCGGCCATCCGCGCGGCGGCCTCGGTGGTGGCGGCCCGTACGCAGGTCAGGGCGCGCTGGATCCAGGCGTCCGTGACGGCGTGGGTGGTGACGGGCAGGACGAACAGCACGGCCAGGACCGCGCCGAGCGCGCCCACCCCCGTCTCGGCGAGCCGCAGCGCGAGCAGGGCGGGGTCGAGCAGGTCCAGCAGGCCGTAGAGGAGGGACGCGAGCAGCGTCACGCAGAGCATCATCCAGGTGTAGGACACGGCGGCCGTGTAGAAGATGCCGAAGACACAGGCGGCGAGGAGAACGCAGGTGGCCACGGGGTCGCCCGCCACGGGGACCGCGACGAGCAGGCCGATGCCGATGCCGATCACCGTGCCGAGGACGCGGCGGAAGCCGCGGACCAGGGTCTCGCCGCGCGAGGTGGTGTTGACGAAGATCCACCAGGTGGCGCCGACGGCCCAGTACCAGCGCTGCCCGGACACCAGCTGCCCGACGACGAGCGCGAAGCCCGCTCCCGCGGTGGCCTGCACGGCCTGCCGCGTGGTGATGCGGGCCAGCCCGGTGCCGCCCGGCGGCGCGACCGCGGGCGGCGGAGGCAGCCGGCGCTCGTAGCACCACAGCCCGAAGCGCACCGCGGCCGCGGACAGCACCGACAGCAGGACGGCGGCGTACAGCTCGGGCAGCCGGTCCGGGGTGGCGCGCAGGAACTGGGCGATGAAGTACGTCATGAACGCGAACACGCCGAGGCTGTGGCCGCGCGGCCCCCAGCGACGGGCGTACACGCCGACCCCGACGACGGCCAGGAAGGCGAGGTCACGGGCGACGGGCCGGTCGTGCAGCTCGGCCGCGAGGGCGAGCACCGGCAGGCCGACGGCAGGCAGCAGGGCGGTGGTGACCGCCTGACCGCGGATGGTGGTGTCGGTGACGGTGAACAGGGCGAGGAGCGCGGCGAGACCACCGATGACGGCGCCGACGAGGGAATGCCCCGCCAGTCCGCAGACGACCACGGCGAGCCCGATGCCGAGGACGGCCCGCGTGGCGAAACGCAGTCGCGTCCGCCCCGGGTCCGCCGCCACGAACACCCTCTTCAGCACTGTCTACCGCCCCCTCGTAACGACCGGCATGAAAAAGGCGCCGCGGGATCCGCAGCGCCATCGACATCTCCATGACAGCATCCCGGCCGCCAGTGGCTCAAGTCGGCTCATTACCGGTGGGCCAATGGCACAGCCGGGGCCATCGCTGCTCGGCCAGAGGAGGGCCAACGGACCACCGGCCGTGGTCCAGCCCGGTCGCGCGGTGATGGGCCATTGGTACAGTCGATGAAGATCAACAAGCGACGAGGAGGCCGTGCGCCATGGCCGTGGACGAACTGGACACCCGCATTCTGCGGCTGCTCCTGGAGCAGCCCCGCACCAGCGTCCGCGAGTACGCCCGCATCCTCGGCGTGGCCCGCGGCACCCTCCAGGCCCGCCTGGACCGGCTGGAGCGGGACGGCGTGATCACCGGCACGAGTCCGGCCCTCTCCCCCGCCGCGCTCGGCCATCCGGTGCTGGCGTTCGTGCACATCGAGGTGACCCAGGGGCACCTGGACGACGTGGGCGACGCGCTGGCGTCCGTGCCGGAGATCGTCGAGGCGTTCTCCATCACGGGTGGGGGCGATCTGCTCACCCGCGTGGTGGCCCGCGACAACGCGCATCTGGAGGATGTCATCCAGAAGCTGATCAGTCTGCCGGGCGTGGTCCGCACCCGCACCGAGGTCGCCCTGCGCGAACGCGTCCCGCACCGACTGCTGCCTCTGGTCGAGTCGATCGGCCGGGCGGCGAGGCAGTCCTAGGCCAGGAGAATGGGCCGGGCGGCGAGGCAGTCCTGGGCCAGGAGAACGGGCCGGGCGGCGAGGCAGTCCTGGGCCGGGAAGAAGCGGCCGGGCGGCGAGGCCGGGAGAATCGGCAGGGCGCGAGGCGGCCCTAGGCCGGGATACTCTCCGGCAGCCCGAACAGCGGGAACAGCCGCTCGGTGTCCCGGAAGGCGTGGATGGCGGTGACCCGGTCGCCGCGCACGTCGAGGACCTGGAGCGCCCACGGCGCGTAGGTCGCGCCGGCGGGCCGGTACTGCCCGAAGGCCGGCGAGCCGTTCGCCTCGACCGGCACCAGGCGTGACCCGCGGCAGCCGACCGCCGGCCCGCTCAGCCAGGCCCGGATGTCGGAGGCGCCGCGCATCCACACGGTGTACGGCGGCAGGGACAGCGTGGCGTCGACGTGGAGCAGCATGCCGAGCTCCTCCATGTCGAAGCGGGAGAAGGCGGCGGTATAGCGCCGGGCGAGGGCCGACCGGACGGTGCCGGACGGCTCGGCCGGGCTCTCCCCGTCCGGCGCGCGGCGTGCAGCGAGGGTGGCACGGGCCCGCTGGAGCGCGCTGTTGACCGAGGCCACGCTGCACTCGTGCAGCTCGGCGACCTCCTGGGCGGAGAAGCCCATCACCTCGCGCAGCAGAAGCGTGGCGCGCTGCTTGGGCGGCAGGTGCTGCAGCGCGGCGACGAAGGCGAGGCGTACGGACTCGTCGGCGGCGGCCGCGTGCGCGGGGTCGCCGTACGGGCACGGCTCGATCCACATGGCGGCGTCGAGCGGCGCACCCGGTGAGGTGGCACCGACGGCCGGTTCGGTGAGGTCCATCGGCAGGACGCGCCGGCCGCGGGCGGCGAGGGCGTCCAGACAGACGTTGGTGGTGATGCGGTAGAGCCAGGTGCGCACCGACGAGCGCTGCTCGAAGCGGTCGCCGTGCTTCCACGCCCGCAGCAGCGCCTCCTGCACGGCGTCCTCGGCCTCGAAGGCCGAGCCGAGCATCCGGTAGCAGTAGCCGGTGAGTTCGGCACGGTACGCGTCGAGTTCCAGGTCGGTCGTCGTATCCCCCATGGGGGTGACGTTACCGGCCCCGGCCGCAACTGCCGAACCTGTCAGTACCGTTGACGACCTTTCCGCACGCCTCTAGCGTCCGGACGACCATCCGCACAGCGTTCGCGATATCGAACAACCGGGGAAGAGTACATGGCCCCGCCCCTGTCCCAACGCACCCTGATCGGCGGCGCACTGCTCGCCGCGACGGCAATCTGCGCGGCCACTTCACCGGCCGAGCGCGGCATCACCGTCACGCAGACCACCGACTCCCCCTTCGAGCAGGGCAGCACGCTCACCGTCCGCGGCGGCGGCACCGTCACGCTGCTGCTGCGCGTGCCGTCCTGGGCGACCGCGGTCTTCCTGGGTGACGGTCAACGGCCGTGCGGTCAGCGGCACTCCGCGGCCCTGCTCCTACTTCCCGGTGTCCCGCACCTGGCGCTCGGGCGACCTCGTGCGGGTCTCCTTCCCCTTCCGGCTGCGGGTGGAGAAGGCCCTGGACGACCCGTCGCTGCAGACCCTGTTCCTCGGCCCGGTCAACCTGGTCGCAACCCGGCGACCACGCATCTCCAGCTGGGCCTGTACCGCAACGCCGCCCTGTCGGGCGACCTGCTGCCCTCGCTCTCCCCCGTGACCGGCAAGCCCCTGCACTTCACGCTGGACGGCCGGGAGATCGCCCCCTTCCTGGAGGGCACCGAGGACCCCACCCACGCCTACTTCCGGCGCTCGGAGCCACGCGTGGTGTTCGGCGGCATCGACTCCGGCGTGGCCAACCCGGCCAAGGCCGACGGCACGACCCTGCTCGACGAGATCTGGGCGGGCGCGCCCTTCGCGAGCAGGAACGCGCTGGTCGTACGCGTACGGGCGACGGCCGACGCCTGGGTCGCGGCCGGGCTGCTGTCGCGAGCCGACGCCGACACGGTCGTACGAACGGCTGAGGGAGCGTCGTATCGACGCTGACGGTATCGACGCTGACGTCTAGGAGCGGCGGCGCGGCTTGCCGCGGCCCGCGCCGCCCTTGCCGCCGCCCTTGGCACCGCCCGTGCGGGGGCGGCCGCCCTTCGCGGGGGCGGGCTTGCGGCGGGCGGCGGAAGCGGTGGCCGGCTTCTGCTTACGCTCCTGCTTGCGCTCCTGCTCTTCGGCCGTCCGCTGCCGGCCGCGCGTGCTGTTGACCGTGCGGCCACGCACGATGCCGATGAAGTCCTCGACGAAGTCGCTGTGCGCGTCCTCCGGCCAGCACAGGGCGACGCTCGACTGCGGCGCGTCGGTCACCGTGCGGTAGGTGAGGTCCTTACGGTGATGCAGCCGCGCCAGCGACTGCGGTACGACCAGGACACCGACGCCCGCCGCGACCAGCTCGATCGCGTCCGCGGTCGTCGCGGGCCGCTCGATGGCCGGTTTGCCCGGCAGCCGCTCCCAGCCGAGTACGTCGTCCAGGGGGTGGAACACGACATCGTCCGCGAGGTCCTCGACCGTCACCTCCTCGGCCGCGGTCAGCAGGTGGTCCTTGGGCACGACCACGACCGACGTCTCGGTGTAGAGAGGAATCGCGCTGAAGACCGTACGGTCCACCGGCAGCCGCACCACACCCGCGTCCGCCTCCCCCGCCCGCAACACCTCGGGAGCCTCCGCAGCAGCCACGGGCAGCAACACGAGCGGGACGTCGGGCAGGCGTTCCGCCCAGATCCGCACCCACTTTCCGGGCGTGGCCCCGGGAACGTACGCGAGCCGGAACGAGGGGGGTGTTTCGGGGCCTGTCACTCCGCCAGGTTACCGGGTACGAGCCGGCCGACCCGCACGGGCGGCCGTGGGGGTGGGCAGGCTTGGGCTGGGCGGAGGGGCTGTGGCCGGCGGGGCCGGGCTTGGGATGGCGGGCGGGGGGCTGTGGCCGGCAGGGCTGGGCTTGGGATCGGCGGGCGGGGGCTGTGGCCGGCGGGGCTGGGCTTGGGATCGGCGGGCGGGGGCTGTGGCCGGCGGGGCCGGGCTTGGCGGACAGCACTGCGGGGCCCTGCCCGCACACCCGGCGAGCGGCACTGCGGCCGGCGGACCGCGCCCGCTGAACAGCGCTGTAGCCCGCGGCCCCGCGCCCCGCGCGCGGCGCTGTGGTCGGCGACCCCGCACCCGGCGGATAGTCTGGTCTGCATGAAGTCGCACCAGACCGCCCAGACGATGAAGCCCGCCACCGCGGCGAAGAAGCTGGGTGTGTACCTGCCCGCCACCCCCGCCGAGTTCCAGGAGGGGGTCGTCACGCGCGCCGAGCTGAACGAGATGCAGGCGAACCCGCCCGCGTGGCTGAGCGAGCTGCGACAGAACGGTCCGCACCCGCGCCCCGTGGTCGCGGCGAAGCTCGGTGTGTCCATCGCGGGTCTGGCCCGGGGCGGCGTCACCGAAGCGCTCACCACCGAGCAGATCGAGGCGCTGAAGGCCGAGATGCCCGAGTGGCTGCAGAAGGAGCGCGCCACGCAGGCGGAGGTCCGCAAGGAGGCGGCGCGGCTGAAGAAGCGTGACGCGGAGCGCGCGCAGCAGCAGCACTGACGTCCCGGGCGGGAAATCCGGTTGAGGGCGTGCGCCGCCCTCGGTGATGATCACCGCCATGTTCTCCCGCAGGAATCGCCGCCGCCCGAAGTCCCCCGCCGTCCTCGAGGCCTGGGAGCTGCTGGACTCCGGTGACATACCCGGCGCCCTGCGGCGGCTGCGCTCCGACACCGACACCCTGCCGCTGGGCGAGGTCGCGCTGGTGGCGGCGCGGGCCGCGGAGGGGGCCGGTTTCGACGACCTGCGGCAGGCCGCGGAGGCGCTCGCCGCCCGGCCGGAGGACGCCAAGGCGCTGTACGACTTCGGGTACGCCTGCGTCGAGCGCGGCGTGTCCTACCTGGCGGTCCCCGCACTGCGCGAGGTGCTGCGCTCCCACCCGGACGCGCTCGGAGTGGTGCGCGAGCTGGTCTCGGCGTACGAGCGGGAGGGCCGGCACGGGGAGGCGGTCGAGCTGCTCGGCCGGTACGACGCCGCGCTCCCGCCGTGGCCGGACCGCTATCTGCTCGTGTACAACGCGCTGATGGCGGGCGACCTGGAGCTGGCCCGCAGGCAGCACGCGCTGCTCGCCGACCCCGAGGACCCGCAGTGGCTGCCCGCGCGGCAGCGGCAGACCCGGATGCTGGAGCGCGCCGCGGCCGCCGCGCCGACGACCCCGCTGGACCTGTCCGACCTGCGCGGATGGCAGTACGTGATCGGCGGGAGCATCCTCGGCACGATCTCTCCGTACGGTTTCGGGGCCGGGATGAACGGTCGCTTCGCCTGGCTCCAGGACACGCCCGAGCTGTGCCTGCGCGGGCTGCTGCGGCTGAGGACGCTGATGGAGGCCGCCGAGCTGCGGCCGCGGTCCGTGTCCCTGCTGCCCGACCGCGACAGCGAGATCCTCGGCCGTGCGGCGGCAGGCCTGCTCGGCCTCCCCGCGGAGCCCTTCGTACCCGGCCGCGAGGACACCGTCGTGGTCGCCTACGACCTGAACGGGCTACTCGACACGCCCGAGGGCCCGGAGCTGCTGGGGCAGCTGCACGAGCGTGCCGCCGGTCAGGTGCTGCACGAGCACGCGAGCTGCTGGACGGACGCCCCGACGGTCACCGCGGACAGCGTGGCGCTGCTGCACCAGTCGGCCGTCGCGCCCTGGGGCGAGCGGCTGCGGGTCGGCGAGGACGGCGAAGTGGGCCCGGAGCCGGCCGACGAGCGGCCCGCGGCGCGGATCGCCGAGGAGATCCTGTCCGCCGACCCCGCCCCCGACGAGGGCGACGGCGAGACACCGGCCGACCCCGACGAGGCGTTCGCCGCATTCGCCACGGCGATGCGCGGCACCTGGCTGCGCGGCGAGCGCACGGCCCTGCGATCCAGCGGCCCGGTGCCGAGCAGCCGCTTCTCCTGACTCCTGCGCCCCAGCGGCCGGGGCCGAACAGGCGCTTCTCCTTACTCCTGCGCCCCAGCGGCCGGGGCCGAGCCGGCACTTCTCCTTACTCCAGCGCCCCAGCGGCCGGGGCCGAGCCGGCACTTCTCCTTACTCCAGCGGCCCGGCGGCCCGCTGGCCCGCTGGCCCGCTGGCCCGCTGGCCCGCTGGCCGAGCATCCACTTCGTCCCCGCTCGGTCCAAATTGTCACGAAGCATGCACGAAACGTGTCGCGTTCCGTCAACTTCAGCATGTGGCCAGCCAACTGAGACATCATCAGGCATGCCCCGGGCCGCACCAGGCCCCCGGGAACCTCATGACTCGGAAAGGCTGCGCATGAGCGTGAAAACCGGCCCCCAGCGGTACCCCGGCTCCAGCCGCGCGAACTGGTACCAGGACGACTTCCCCGGTGACCCGATGGAGGTCAACGTCGTCGTCCTGCACACCACCGAAGGCCCGAACCTGCCGGGCTACGGCGGCGGTGGCTCCGCTCCGAACCTCACCGCGGTGCCCGACCTCGACGCGAAGCGGCTGCGCTGGTTCCAGCACTTCGACGTCGAGGTCTCCTCCCGGGCGCTGCAGAATCTCAAGGGCGGCGTCGAGACGAACACGCTCAACGTCTGCCAGGTCGAGCTGGTCGGCACCTGCGACCCCAAGACGCACCGCAAGTGGAAGAAGGCGGGACAGGAGCACATCTTCTGGCCCGAGGCCCCGGAATGGGCGCTCGAAGGCGTCGCGCGGTTCCTGTCCTGGATGCACGAGGAGCACGGCGTGCCCCTCGCTGGACCCAAGGCGTGGCCGGCCTACCCCGACTCGTTCGGCAACGGCCACAAGCAGCGCATGAGCCACTCGAAGTGGAGCAAGTTCTCGGGAGTGTGCGGCCATATGCACGTCCCCGAGAACGAGCACGGCGACCCCGGCGCGATCGACTTCACCGACATCCTGCGGCGCGCCAGGGCGGACCTGGACCTGGACGAACCGCCGGCCCAGCCGGCGCCGAGCCGGCCGAAGATCCCGGCGTTCCCGGGCCGCAAGTTCTTCGGCGAGGGCGCGATCAACGACCATGTCCTGAAGCTCGGCAAGCAGCTGGTCAAGCGCGGCTTCGGCGACCACTACAAGGTCGGCCCGGGCCGGACCTGGGGCGAGGCCGACCGGCTCAACGTGCGTGATTTCCAGAAGTCCCGCCCGGAGCTGCGCGGCGACGCCGACGGATTCCCCGGGCCGCTGACCTGGAAGCTGCTGTTCTCCTGACAGCGCCCCCCATCATCGCGGCACCTCGGCACCCTGGCTCCGGACTCAGCCGGGGCCGGGGCCCAAGCCGCCGCCCTGGAGGCGCTCCAGATCGGAGGGGCGCACCTGGATGACGAGGACCGCGATCAGCGCGGCGAGCGCGGTGAAGATCGCCGCCACGATGAACGCGCTGGACACGCCGGCGGTCAGGATCTCGTCGGCGTACGGCGGCGGCAGCTGGCCCGTCTTCTCGAAGCGCAGCCTCTCGACGGAAGTGGCCTGCTGCAGGAAGAGCGGGATCTGCTTGTCGGCCTCGTTGCCGCTGGCCGTGCCGAACATGGTGACCAGGATGGACAGGCCCAGCGAGCCGCCCACCTGCTGGGTGGCGTTGAGCAGCCCGGACGCCGCGCCGGTCTCGCGGACGGCGACGTTGGACAGCGCCATCAGCGTCAGCGACACGAACTCCATGCCCATGCCGAGGCTGAACACCAGCATCGGGCCGAGGATGCTGCCGGCGTACGTGGAGTGCACGTCCGTCAGGGTCAGCCAGGCGAGGCCGGAGGCGGCCAGGATCGCGCCGAGCACCATGAAGGGCTTGGGGCCGTAGACGGGCAGGAACCGTGAGGCCAGTCCGGCGCCGACCGCGATGACCGCGCTGACCGGCAGGAACGCGAACCCGGCCGCGAGCGGGCTGAAGTTCAGGACGTTCTGCACGAACAGCGTGAGGAAGAAGAACATCCCGAAGATCGCCGCGGCCAGGCACAGCATGATGCCGTAGGTGCCCGCGCGGTTGCGGTCGGCGAACATGTGCAGCGGCGTGATCGGCTGCCTGGACCGGCGCTCGATCAGGACGAACGCCGCCAGCACGACCACGGCCGCGCCGAACGACGCCAGCGTGTAGGCGTCCCGCCAGCCGTCCTGCGCGGCCCGGATGAAGCCGTACACCAGCAGCACCATGCCCGCGGTGGAGGTGAGTGCGCCCGCGATGTCGAAGTGGCCGGGGTGCCGCTCGGACTCCTTGATCCAGCGTGGTGTGGCGAGCACGATCAGCAGGCCGATGGGCACGTTGACGAACAGCACCCACCGCCAGTCCAGCCACTCGACCAGGATGCCGCCCATGAGCAGTCCGATCGCGCCGCCGCCCGCGGACACCGCGGCGAACACGCCGAACGCCCGGTTGCGTTCCGGGCCCTCGCGGAAGGTCGTACTGATCAGTGCCAGCGAGGTGGGGGACGCGATGGCGCCGCCGACGCCCTGCAGTGCGCGTGCCGCGAGCAGCTGACCGGCGTTCTGGGAGAGTCCGCCGAGCAGGGAGGCGAGCACGAACAGCAGCACGCCGAACACGAACACGCGCCGTCTGCCGAGGATGTCGCCGGCCCGGCCGCCGAGCAGCAGCAGGCCGCCGAAGGTGAGGGTGTAGGCGTTGACCACCCAGGACAGGCTGGTGGTGGAGAACTCCAGGGAGCGCTGGATGTCCGGCAGCGCGATGTTCACGATGGTGATGTCCAGCACCACCATCAGCTGGCAGGACGCGATGACCAGAAGGGCCATCGCGTTGCCGCCGCCACCCGGTTCGGGGGTGGCGGTGTGTGCTGCGGAGGTCGGCTGGGGATGGCTGCTCATGCGCGTCACGCCCTCGGGGCGAGGGGGGTCGGTGGACGGACGGGTGCGTCCACCGCTGGTCCACCCGTCCGACGCTACGCCCGCCCTCCGGGCGTCACCAGTCGATCATCGCCTCGGCTCCAGGTGACGCCCTGCACGCCCCAGCGGTCCAAGGGCCCGCCCGATTCCCCAGTTGACACGGCTCGTTCCGGTGCGCCGCGCGCTACGGGAACTAGCCGAGGAAGGACAGGCGTACCTGACGGTCCGGGTTGTCCTTGTTGGTGTCCACCAGGCAGACCGACTGCCAGGTGCCGAGTTCCAGGCGGCCACCGATCACCGGGAGGGTCGCGTGCGGGGGCACGATGGCGGGCAGGACGTGGTCGCGGCCGTGGCCGGGGCTGCCGTGGCGGTGCTGCCAGCGGTCGTCGGCGGGGAGCAGGGTGTGCAGGGCGGCGAGCAGATCGTGGTCGCTGCCCGCGCCCGTCTCGATGATGGCGACGCCGGCGGTGGCGTGGGGGACGAAGACGTTGAGGAGGCCGTCACGGCCGTCGGCCGCCTCCCTGAGGAAGGCCTCGCAGTCGGCGGTGAGGTCGACGATCCGCTCGCTGGAACCGGAGGAGACCCGCAGCACATGGGTGGTGAACGCATCTGGCATGCCCTCCATCCTGGCCCATGGACGGCCGCTGCCGGCTCAGGATGTCTCCCTCCGGTGTCTCGCCGTGGTCGGGCCGGCCGGGAAGATCTACCGCACCCACGCGGTTGGTAGAAACGTGAACAACTTGAGTGAGGTCGAGGTCGTCGTCATAGGCGCCGGGCAGGCGGGTCTGGCCGGCGCCTATCACCTGCGCCGCTCCGGTTTCGAGCCGGAGCGCGACTTCGTGGTCCTCGACCACTCCCCCGGACCCGGCGGCGCCTGGCAGTTCCGCTGGCCCTCGCTCACCTACGGCAAGGTGCACGGCATGCACGCCCTGCCGGGCATGGAGCTGACGGGCGCGGACCCCGAGCGGGCCTCCTCGGAGGTGATCTCCGAGTACTTCGCCGACTATGAGCGGACCTTCGACCTGCGCGTACGGCGTCCCGTCGACGTCCGCGCGGTCCGCGAGGGCCCGGACGGGCGGCTGCTGGTGGAGACCTCGGCCGGCACCTGGGCGACCCGGGCGCTGATCAACGCCACCGGCACCTGGGACCGCCCCTTCTGGCCGCGCTATCCCGGCCAGGAGACCTTCCGCGGACGCCAGTTGCACACCGCGCAGTACCCGGGCCCCAAGGAGTTCGCCGGGCAGCGCGTCGTGGTGGTCGGCGGCGGTGCCTCCGGGACGCAGCACCTGCTGGAGCTCGCCCCGTACGCCGCCTCGACCACCTGGGTCACCCGGCGGCCGCCCGTCTTCCGCGAGGGCCCCTTCGACGAGAAAGCGGGCCGCGCCGCGGTCGCCCTCGTCGAGGAGCGCGTGCGGCAGGGACTGCCGCCGAGGAGCGTGGTGTCGGTGACCGGACTGCCACTGAACGACGCGATCCGGCAGGGGCTGCGGGACGGAGCCCTGGACCGGCAGCCGATGTTCGACCGCATCACACCCGACGGGGTCGCCTGGGACGACGGCCGGCAGATCGCGGCCGACGTCATCCTGTGGGCGACCGGTTTCCGCGCGGCGATCGACCACCTCACCCCGCTGCGGCTGCGCGAGCCAGGCGGCGGCATCCGCATCGAGGGCACCCGCGCGGTCGCCGATCCCCGCATCCACCTCGTCGGCTACGGCCCGTCCGCCAGCACGATCGGCGCCAACCGTGCCGGCCGCGCCGCCGTACGGGACATCAGAAGGCTGCTGGCCGGGGAGCCGGTCGCCGCGTGACGCCTCACCAGGTCACTTTGCGGGCTGCGCGCTCTTCTTCTGCTGGGCGTTGAACTCCGCCACATTGCGCTGGTGTTCGGCGTAGTCGGCCGTGAAGCGGGTGTCGCCCGGCTTGACGGTGACGAAGTACAGCCAGTCGCCCGGCGTCGGGCTGATCGCCGCGCGCAGGGCGTCCTCGCCGGGGTTGGTGATCGGCGTGGGCGGCAGACCCATGCGCTGGTAGGAGTTGTAGGGGCTGTCCAGCCGGGTGTCGTCCAGCGTCGTCCGCAGCGTGGAGCGGCCGAGCGCGTAGTTGATGGTGGAGTCCATCTGCAGCGGCATGCCCCGCTCCAGCCGATTGAAGATCACCCGGGCCACCTTGCCCATGTCGGCCTTGGTGGCGGCCTCGGCCTGGACGATGCTGGCGATGGTGACGGCCTGGTAGACGTTCATCGCGTTGCGCTGGGCACCGGCCGCGATGGGCGCGCCGTTGAACTTCTTGTTCGCCGTGTCGACCATGTACGCCAGCAGCGACTCGGGCGTCGCCTTCTCCTGGAGCGGATAGGTCGCCGGGAACAGGTAGCCCTCCGGGTTGCCCTCGGCGTCGATAGGCAGCCTGAGGTGGGCCTTGGCCAGGGACTTCCTGGTGGCGCCCGGCGGCAGTTCGAGGGCCTTGTCGACAGCCTCGTAGACCTGGCCGGCGCGCCAGCCCTCGGGGATCACCAGCGAGGTGGGCTTGGCGTCCTGCTCGCCGCCCAGTGTCAGCAGCGGCACCGCCACGGCGGTGGCGGCCACGACGGCCCCGGTCGCGATGAGGACGATACGGCCCCGGCGCGTCAGCCGGATCGAGCTCCGTGGCGGAGTGTTCGTCTGCATGTGGGCACGGTAACCCGCATATCGCCACAAACCCGGCATATCTTCATTTTGTCGGCTCCAGTCGGGCGTCTCTTCGCACCAGGGCCGCATACCGTCCGTCGAGCCCCAACAGCTCCTCGTGCGTGCCCCGTTCGGCCACCCGGCCGGCGTCGAGAACCACGATCTGGTCGGCACTCCGAATGGTGGACAGCCGGTGCGCGATGGTGAGCGTGGTCCGGTCGGCCGACAGCGCGTCGATCGCCTGCTGGACCGCGCTCTCGGTGCGGGTGTCCAGCGCGCTGGTCGCCTCGTCGAGGATCAGCACCGGCGGGTCGCGCAGGATCGTACGGGCGATGGCGAGGCGCTGCTTCTCCCCGCCGGAGAAGCGATGGCCGCGCTCGCCGACGACCGTGTCGTAACCGTCGGGCAGCGCCGCGATGTGGTCGTGGATCTGCGCGGCCTTCGCCGCCGCGTGCAGCTCGTCGTCGGTGGCGTCGGGCTTGGCGAAGCGGAGGTTGTCGGCGACCGAGGCGTGGAAGAGGTACGTCTCCTGGGAGACGACGCCGACCGCGCGGGCGAGTGTGTCGAAGTCGAGGTCGCGCACGTCGACCCCGTCGATCGTGACCCGCCCGCCCGTCACGTCGTACAGCCGCGGCACCAGGTAGCCGAGCGTGGACTTGCCCGCGCCGGTGGGGCCGACCACCGCGAGACTGCCGCCCGCGGGGACGGTGACGTCGATGCCGTCGAGGACGGGGCCGTCCTTGGCGTCGTAGCCGAACTCGACCTCCTCGAAGCGGACCTCGCCCTTGATCCGGTCGAGACGTACGGGGCGTTCGCGCTCGGTGATGTCTATCGGCAGGTCCAGGTACTCGAAGATGCGCTGGAAGAGCGCGAGCGAGGTCTGGATCTGCACACCGGTGCCGAGCAGGCTGACCGTGGGCCGGAACAGGCCCTGCTGGAGCGAGACGAACGCCACGATGGTGCCCAGCGAGGCGTCGGGGCCGCCCAGATGGAAGGCGAGGCCGGCGGTCCAGTAGATGACGGCGGGCATGGCGGCCATGACGATCGTGATGACGGCCATCCGCCAGCGGCCCGCCATGTTCGCACGGACCTCCAGCTCGACCAGCCGCTCGGACTCATCGGCGAAGGACTGCGTCAGCGACTCGGCGCGGCCCATGGTGCGGCCGAGCAGGATGCCGCTGACCGACAGCGACTCGGTGACGGTGGCGGCCATGGCGGCCATCTGCTTCTGGCGCTGGGTGGTGATCCTCTTGCGTTCGTTGCCCACTCTGCGGCTGATCCACACGAACACCGGCAGCAGGAGCAGCGAGACGACCGTGAGCCGCCAGTCCAGCGCGAGCATCGCGGCGATCGTGGCTATGACGCCGGTGAGGTTGGAGACCAGGGAGGTGGCCGTGGAGGTGACGGTGGCCTGCATGCCGCCGATGTCGTTGGCGATGCGGGACTGCACCTCGCCGGTGCGCGTGCGCGTGAAGAAGGCGAGCGACATGCGCTGGAGCCGGCCGTAGACGGCGGTGCGCAGGTCGTGCATGACGCGCTGGCCGACCGTGGTGGAGATCAGGGTCTGCAGCACGCCGAAGACGCTGGTCAGCACGGCACTGAGGATCATGCCGAGAGCCAGCAGGGTGAGCAGGCCGGTGCGCCGCTCGGGGATCGCCTCGTCGAGGATCGCCTTCAGCAGGAAGGGCGTGGCGACGGAGACCAGCGAGGCGGCGCCGACCAGCAGGCCGACGACGGCCAGACGGCCGCGGTAGGGGCGGAAGAGCGCCAGGATGCGGCGCACCTGCCGGGGTTGCTCGCCCGCGTCGGCGGGCGGGATCCAGGTGGGGTCGTGATCGGGGTGCATGGGCTCCTACGGGATGGGACGAGGCCGGTGGCCGACGGATCGTAGCTCATTGTTACCTATACTCACAATGAATGGGGTCCTGATATTGTTCCCGCATGACCACCCCAGATTCCGAGGGCCTGCTCGCCGAGCAACTCCTGCGGCTCACCCGCCGGGTGCACCGCATCCAGAAACGGCATCTGGAACACCGTGACCTGGGCATCACTCCAGCCCAGTCCCGGCTGCTGCGCACCTTGGCACACTTCGGCTCACCGCCGCGGATGGCCGACCTCGCCGAGCGCCTCGAGGTCGTGCCCCGTGCGGTCACGACGCTGGTCGACGGTCTGGAGGCGAGCGGCATGGTGCGCCGGGTGCCCGACCCGGCCAACCGCCGGGTCATCCGCATCGAGGTCACCGAGGAGGGCCGCAAGGCCCTGCGGGAGCTGCGCGAGGCGCGGCGGTCGGCCGCGGAGGAGATCCTCGCCCCGCTGACGACGGCGGAGCGGACGGTGCTGCTGGGGCTCCTCGACACACTGATCGACGGCGACGGGGAGGGCCTGGGGGGCATCGGTGGCATGGGCGGCGTCGGGACGGGACGCTGCTGAAACCTTTCGGACGCCACTGCGGCCGCTCCCTGGCGGGAGCGGCCGCGGCAGGCGCGATGCCGTGCGCTCAGCAGCGCAGGCGGTCCTCCGTCAGCACACCCTGAGCCGTCGTCAGCGTGCGGTCGTAGCAGCCCGCCGAGCCGTACAGCCGGTAGCGCTCGCTCGTCGTACCGACCGCGTGCCGCTGGTCACGCGGCACGTTGATCGTGTAGGTGGCGTCGCCCGTGTAGGTGTCGTCGAGTCGTGACCAGGCGGTGCGGACGCCGCCTCGCGTCTCGGTGGTCGCGGCCCGGTCGCCCAGAGTCAGCACCGTGCGCAGCCGGTCGGCGGCGCCGAGGGTGGTCGTGCCGTCCATCGCGTACGTCCGCTGCGTACGGGTCGTCCGCGCCGCACCCGGCCCGTCGACGGTCCGGCTCTCCGCGTCGGTCCAGGTGGCGTCGAGCCCGTCGACCGTCTCGCCGTCGGTCCAGCGGTGCACCGAGGTGTTGGCCAGCGTGCGGGAAACGGTGGTCGTGACCCGGCCGTGCGAGGTGTCGACGTACCCGGCGACGGTCAGCGCATGGCCGCCCTCGGTGTCCACGCGGTGCTCCGAACCGGGCGTGTACGAGGAGTCGTTCACCAGGTCGGTGGCCTTCGTCGAGGTGAGCGCGCCGGGGACGTGGGTGCGGCCGGCGTCCTGCCAGACCAGTACGTTCACCGGTGTGCTCCAGCCACTCTGACCTGCCGGGACACCGGCGACGGACACCTCGACGCGGTGCGGGCGGCCGTCGTTGAGGAGGCCGGCGAACGGCGTCAGGTCGTACTCGATCGGCTTGATGTCGAAGGCGCGCGGGCCCGGTACGACGTACCAGAGGAAGGGATTCGACCATCCGCCTGTCCACACCGTCGGGAACGGGGCGGCTATTCCGGCGAGTTGGCCGTCGACCCGGATCTGCACCTCGCGGTACGGGCCGTCGTCGGCCGGGCAGGAGTAGGGGGCGGAGCCGGGCACGGTCAGGTACCAGTACTCCTCGCATCCGCCGCCCGATCCGGTGGCGTACACCTCGGCGAGGATGCGTTCGCTGTTGCGCGGGGCGGTGAGGGTGGCGCCGTCCGTGAGGGTGAGCACCTGGTCGGGGGTGCGGCGGGCCGCGGCGCCTCCCGCGAAGAAGGTGAGCGTGACCTTGACGTCGATGACGCCGGTGTAGGTGTCGTTGACGACGTTCCCGATCAGCATCTCCACGTCCCGGTCGGCCCGGAAGGTGTCGCTGTAGCGGGTGACGTCCTTCGACACCGACCACTCGATGCCGTCGGGCGAGGGCTGCGGGGTCGACGTCCGCAGGATCTCGACGCCTCCGACATGGACGTATCCGAGGCGGTCGTACTGCCGTCCCTTCACCTTGCCGTCGAGCCGCAGCACGACCTTGCTCCAGCGGTCGCCGCAGCCCTCGGGCGGGCTGTATCTGCCCTTGTACGGCGTGAAGTCGCGGAACTGTGCCTCGGCGAGCGTCACTCGGCAGGTCTTCCCGGCGGGCTCGGTGACCGGCGGGGCGGCGACGACCGGGTCGTGCCAGTCGGTGCCGAACTCGGCCGGGACGTCGGCCGATCGGGCTGGACCCGCCCCGAGAAGAGTGCTCGCCAGGAGGGTCGCCCCTGTGAGCATGGACATGATGATCCGGTTTCTCATGCCGGTGTTCTACGGGGAGTCGGGCGCTGTGGCAATGAGGCGTTCCGCAAGGCGTCCTCAAGTGGCCGATGCCGTACGGGCATCGGGAAAAGCGCTTGCCATCGACTACGCAAGGACGCGAACCTTTCACGGTTTGTTGCCGCCGGTGGGCGGTCCCGTACTCCTGAGACGAGCCACTGGGACGTCATGCAGATCCAAGACCTTCCGTATCCCGACCCGGGCGTTCCCGATGCACGCTCCGGGCCCCGATTCCTGTGGTGGCTCGGCCGGAACCAGGTGGGAGGGCAGCTGAAGTCCCTGGCCTGGGGGCTGCTGCACTTCCTGTCCGTCTCCACGCTGCCCTTCTGTGTCGGCCTGGCGGTGGAGGCCGTGGTCGACCGGTCCGGCGCCCGCCTGGCCGCCGCCGGCGGACTGATGGCGCTTGCCTGCGCGGGCAACACGATCGGCTCCACCGGCCTGCACCGCGCCGCCGTCACCAACTGGATCACCGCCGCCGCACGCGTCCAGCAACTCCTGGCACGCAAGGCCGCCGAACTCGGCTCGGCCCTCACCCGGCGGGTGGCCGCCGGAGAAGTGGTGGCCGTGTCCACGGGCGACGTGGAGAAGATCGGCTGGTTCGTGGAGGCGATGTCCCGGTTCACGGCCGCCGCGCTGACGGTCGTGGTGGTCTGCGTCGGACTCGTCGTCTACCAGCCGGCGCTGGGCGTGGTCGTCGCCGTCGGACTGCCCGTCCTGGCGCTGGCGGTGCTGCCGCTGCTGCCGCGGGCCACCCGGCGGGCCGACCAGCAGCGCGAGAAGGCAGGACGCGCCACCGAGCTGGCCTCCGACACCGTGGCGGGCCTGCGCGTGCTGCGCGGCATCGGCGGCGAGGAACTGTTCCTCGACCGCTACCGCCGTGCCTCCCAGGAGGTGCGCCACGCCGCCGTCCGCAGCGCCCGTATGTGGTCGCTCATCGGGGCGATCCAGGTCCTGCTGCCCGGGCTGCTGCTGATCTTCGTCGTCTGCTACGGCGTCCACCTGGCCCGCGAGGGCCGGATCACGGTCGGTCAACTCGTCACCGTCTACAGCTCCGTCCTGATCCTCACGTACCCGTTGCGGCACTTCGAGGAGATCGCGATGGCCTACTCCTTCTCCCGCCCCTCCGCGCGCCGGGCCGCCCGTGTGCTGTCCCTGGAACGCGCCACCGACAGCGGCGGATCCCTCGCGGGTGAGGCACCGGCCGGCGATCTGTACGACCCGACGACCGGCCTCCTCGCACCGGCAGGGCGGCTCACCGCCGTCGTGTGCGGCGACCCGGACGCGGCGGGCCGGCTCGCGGAGCGGCTGGGCGGGCACCCGAGCGAGCCGGGCACCTCGGTGCTGCTGGGCGGGGTGCCGTTGGACGATCTGCCGCTCGGCGACGCGCGCACTGCCGTGCTGGTGCAGGACAAGGACCCCGTGCTGCTGTCCGGCACCCTGCGCGAGTTGCTCGACGTACCCGCCTCCGGTGACGTCGACGCGCGCGACGCGCTGTCCGCGGCACAGTGCGAGGACGTGCTGGCCGCGCTCGCGCAGGGCTCGCTGGACGCCGAGGACCCGATGGACGCCCGGATCACCGAGCGCGGGCGCTCGCTGTCCGGCGGCCAGCGCCAGCGCCTCGCCCTCGCCCGGTCCCTGGTGACCGACCCCGAGGTGCTGGTTCTGGACGAGCCGACCTCCGCCGTCGACTCGCACACGGAGGCGCGGATCGCGCAGGGGCTGCAGGAACTGCGCGACGGGCGCACCACGGTGGTCTTCACCTCCTCCCCACTGCTGCTGGACCGGGCCGACCGGGTCGTCCTCGTCCACGACGGCGAGGTCGTCGCGGTGGGCCCGCACCGCGAACTCGTGCACGCCGAGCCCCGGTACCGGGCGGTGGTCACCCGCGACACCGAGGACGATGCCGCGGGCTCGCGCTCCCGGGCGGACGCCGCTCTGACGGACGCCCTGGACGACACCGAGGTACTGGAAGAGACCGACGCACTGGAAGAGATCGAGGAGACGGCATGATCGGCGTGGCGCCACCGGCGTACGACCCGGCGGCCCCGACGACGGCGAGCACACTCCCCGTCGGTGCCCCGGCGACCGTACGCGCGTATGTGAAGGAACTGTTCCAGCGGCACCGCCGCGCCTTTCTGCTGCTCATCGGCGTCAACACCATCGCCGTGGTCACCTCGATGGTCGGGCCCTATCTCCTCGGCGACCTGGTGGAACGGGTCTCGGACGAGGCCCGCGAGCTGCATCTCGGGCTGACAGCCACGTTGTTCGTGGCCGCGCTGCTCGTGCAGGCCGTCTTCGTGCGCGAGGTGCGGCTGCGCGGGGCGATGCTGGGCGAGCGAATGCTGGCCGACCTGCGCGAGGACTTCCTGGTGCGGTCGGTCGGCCTGCCTCCCGGTGTCCTGGAGCGGGCCGGAACCGGTGACCTGCTGTCCCGGATCACCACCGACATCGACCGGCTCGCCAACGCCATGCGCGAGGCAGTCCCGCAACTGGCGATCGGCCTCGTCTGGGCGGCGCTGCTGCTGGGCGGGCTGGTCGTCACGGCACCGCCGCTCGGCGCCGCCGTGCTGGTCGCCGTGCCGCTGCTGGTCGTCGGATGCCGCTGGTACTTCAAGCGGGCGCCCGCCGCCTACCGCTCGGAGGCCGCCGGGTACGCCGCCGTGGCCGCCGCGCTCGCCGAGACCGTGGACGCCGGGCACACCATCGAGGCGCACCGGCTGGGCGAACGCCGGGTCGCCCTGTCCGACCAGCGCATCAAGGAGTGGACGAGCTGGGAGCGCTACACGCTGTGGCTCCGGTCGGTGCTGATCCCGGTCGTCGACATCACGCATGTGACGGTGCTGGGCTCCGTGCTCATGTTCGGCGGGGTCTTCGTCCTTCAGGGCTGGATCGGCGTCGGCCAGCTCACGACCGGCGCGCTCATCGCGCAGATGCTGGTCGACCCGGTGGGCCTCATCCTGCGCTGGTACGACGAGCTCCAGGTGGCCCAGGTGTCCCTCGCCCGGCTCGTCGGCGTGCGGGACATCGAGCCCGAGGCGGGTGACGCCGCCGTGGCCCCGGTGGGGCGGGACGTGCACGCCGACCAGGTGCACTTCGGCTACCGCGAGGGCGTGGACGTCCTGCGCAAGGTGTCCCTCTCCGTCGCCCCCGGCACCCGGCTGGCCCTCGTCGGACCCTCCGGCGCGGGCAAGTCCACGCTGGGCCGCCTCCTCGCCGGCATCTACGCGCCCCGGTCCGGCCGCATCACCCTGGGCGGCGCCGAGCTGTCCCGGATGCCCGCGGAACGGGTCCGCTCCCATGTGGCCCTCGTCAATCAGGAGCACCACGTCTTCGTGGGCACCCTGCGCGACAACCTGCTGCTCGCTGTTCCGCGATCGCGGCTCGGGGCGGGCGCAGTGGTGCCGGCGCAGGGGCACGCGCCGGGCTCGTCGGAGGACACCACCGACGCCGAGCTGTGGGAGGCCCTCACCGCGGTCGACGCGGACGGCTGGGCGCGCGCGCTCAAGGACGGGCTGGACACCGAGGTGGGCTCGGGCGGCTTCGCCCTGACCCCCGCCCAGGCCCAGCAGATCGCGCTCGCCCGGCTGGTGCTGGCCGATCCGCACACCCTCGTCCTGGACGAGGCGACCTCGCTGCTCGACCCGCGCGCGGCCCGGCACCTCGAACGGTCCCTGGCCCGCGTCCTCGACGGCCGCACCGTCGTCGCCATCGCCCACCGCCTCCACACGGCCCACGACGCCGACATCATCGCCGTCGTCGAGAACGGCCGCATCAGCGAACTGGGCAGCCACGACGAACTGGTCACGGCGGACGGGGCCTACGCGGCACTGTGGCGGTCCTGGCACGGATGACACGACCGGCCCACGGAGGGCCGGGATCGAGGGACGCGCAGGGCCGGGGGACTCGGCGCGTCCCACCGTAGGCCCGTCGCCGTGACCACCGGACGCGGTCCGGGGACACACCAGGCTGGGGCACGCGGCCCCGACCAGCGACGGCACCCCGTATCGGCCGTCCGCCCGCGACCCGGGACGCACCGGGTCGCGGGACTCGGCACCGTCCCTCGACAGCGAATCCCACCAGCCCTCCGACCGAGCCCCGGGACGCGCCAGGCCGGAAGACCCGGCCCTCACCACGGCCGGCACCCTCCCCCGCTCGTCCGCCCGGCGCGCTCGCCCCGGCCACCTGCGCCTTCCCCCGCGGACCAACATCAGAAAGCCTCGACGGGTCCGTGAAGCGCCTCCCGAGAGGGTCGGAACAGGGAGCGCGGGGGTGCTGTCGCAGGCCACGGTGTCGGTGGGCCCACCTGCGGCGCGGCCGGGCGACGGGTGCGGGAGCCCGGCCCCGGCCGGGCCCCGCCTCGTGCCGTTGCGCGGTTCCGACGAAGGGTGGAACTCTGGAAAGCGGCACCGGCCGCGGGAGTACCCGGCGGCCCGCCGATGCCGTGACGGCCCACGCACCGCGCGGGGACGACATCCCGCCACCCGAGGCCGTGACGGCACCGTCCCCACCACCTGGAGGTACCCGTGAACAGCGCCGACGGATGGGGAGACGACGTCTACCAGCCCGACGCGTCCGACCAGCGCGAGGACACCGGGCTGCTCGATGCGGAGGACACCCTCGAGTACGACGGTGTGGGCGACCCACTGGACCGGGGCTGGTCCCCTCCGGAGAAGCCTTGGGCCGTCGAGCACGACGGTGTGACGGCCGCCGAGCGCTGGCAGGGCGAGACCCTGGACCAGCGGCTGGCCGAGGAGGTGCCTGACGTGGACGCGGCCGATGACGGGGACGGCATCGGCGACCGCGACACCGACGGCGAGCTCTTGGACAACGAGGTCGGCGCCGCTCGCTCGGGCCGCCTCGTGGCCCCCGACGAGGGAGCGCACGAGGACGAGGAGAGCGCGCTCGTCGCCACGGACGTCGGCATCGACGGTGCGGCGGCCTCCGCCGAGGAGGCGGCCATGCACATCGTCGACGAGGAGGCCCTGTACGGCTGACGTCGCACCCGACCTTCCGCCCGACCCTCTTTCCACGCCGCACCAGGAGCACGCATGCAGCAGGACAAGCACCCCGACTACCACCCCGTCGTCTTCCGTGACCGGGCCGCCGGATACGCCTTCCTCACCCGTTCCACCGCGAGCAGCGACCAGACCATCGAGTGGGACGACGGCGAGACCTACCCGGTCGTCGACGTGGAGATCTCCTCCGAGAGCCACCCGTTCTACACGGGCAAGGCCCGCACCATCGACACCGAGGGCCGCGTCGCCGCCTTCGAGCGGCGCTACGGCGGTGCCCAGTCCGGCGGCAACGCCTGACCGCAGGCGCCGAAGCCAACCGCCACGCCGACGGTTGGGACCGCGGCGCGGATCGCTCAGATGAAGTTGAGCGCGGCCGCGCCGCCCACTCCCCCGAGCACCATGAACGCCGGCATCAGCACCTTCAGCTCCACCCAGCTTCCCGCCCGGAACCGCATGGCCTTGGGCGGGCCGATCGGGTACCAGCGCTTGCGGCCCACCGGGATCGGCCACAGGATCGGGCATCCCGAGACCGTCAGCGCGTCCCCGATGTCGTGCACCAGAGCGCCGAGCACGATCGGCAGGCCCAGCCACAGGTACTCCTGGCCCGGCGCCGTGAACATCCAGTCCGCGCCGTTGCCCGGCTTGTCCAGCACTCCGGCGAGGATCCACGCGCTGGTCGCGGCCAGCAGCCACACCAGCACGTCGCTGCTCGACCCGCGGGCGGCCCGCCACAGCAGACCTTCGATCGCCAGCACCATGTGCACGAAGAGGATCGCCAGGACCGCCCAGCGGCCGCCCGTGATCGCCAGCGCCGAGGCGCCCGCCCCGAGCAGCACCGCCCACAGCCAGGTGTGCGTCAGCGTGCGGTGCCCGCCCGAACGGCGCGCGTCGCCCTGCTTGCGGGTGGCCTTGTAGACGGCGTAGGAGAGCTTGTCCACGATCTCGCACACACCCCGCGACAGCGGACCGAACGCGCGCGAGATGGTGGCCGCCTTGTGATCGAGGTCCGGGGCGAGCGCCGCGCCGGCGCAGAGCAGGGAACCGACCAGGAGGACCGGCCAGGGCATCGTGTGCCCGGCCGCGGCGGCGGCCGCTCCGACGCCGAGCCAGGCCGCGGCGCCCGAGAGTGAGTGTGCTGGTCCCATCATCGCCGTTGCCCGCCCCGTTCCTCGTCTGCCGCTGTCCAGTTGGCCGCGTGGACTGACGCCACGTCGGCGACACAGCGTAGCGGTCGTGATCTTCGGGCGGGCATCCGATTCCCGCATCGGGGCGGAGGCCAGGCAAGATGGGGGCGTGACCCTCATCGATCAGCTCCCGCCGACCGCAGACCCCGACGCCCTCTACGAAGCCTTCGAGTCCTGGGCCGAGGAGCGGGGTCTCACGCTCTACCCCCATCAGGAGGAGGCGCTGATCGAGGTGGTGTCCGGCGCGAACGTGATCGTGTCGACGCCCACGGGCTCCGGCAAGAGCATGATCGCCGCGGGCGCCCATTTCGCCGCGCTCGCCCGTGACGAGGTCACCTTCTACACGGCCCCGATCAAGGCGCTGGTGTCGGAGAAGTTCTTCGAGCTGTGCAAGCTCTTCGGCACCGAGAACGTCGGCATGCTCACCGGCGACGCCTCCGTCAACGCCGACGCGCCGGTCATCTGCTGCACCGCCGAGGTGCTCGCCTCGATCGCGCTGCGCGACGGCAGGAACGCCGACGTCGGCCAGGTCGTCATGGACGAGTTCCACTTCTACGCCGAGCAGGACCGCGGCTGGGCCTGGCAGATCCCCATCCTGGAGCTGCCGCAGGCGCAGTTCATCCTGATGTCGGCCACACTCGGCGACGTCTCGATGTTCGAGAAGGACCTCACCCGACGCACCGGACGCCCCACTTCGGTGGTCCGCTCCGCGACCCGCCCGGTGCCGCTGTCCTACGAGTACCAGCGCACCCCGATGACGGAGACGCTCACCGAGCTGCTCCAGACGCAGCAGGCGCCGGTGTACATCGTGCACTTCACCCAGGCGCAGGCCGTGGAGCGGGCGCAGGCGCTGATGAGCATCAACATGTGCTCCAAGGACGAGAAGGAGCAGATCGCCGAGCTGATCGGCAACTTCCGCTTCACCACCAAGTTCGGCCGCAACCTCTCCCGGTACGTCCGGCACGGCATCGGCGTGCACCACGCGGGCATGCTGCCCAAGTACCGGCGTCTGGTGGAGAAGCTCGCGCAGGCAGGCCTGTTGAAGGTCATCTGCGGCACCGACACCCTCGGCGTCGGCGTCAACGTGCCCATCCGCACGGTGCTGTTCACCGCGCTCACCAAGTACGACGGCAGCCGTGTGCGCACGCTGCGCGCCCGGGAGTTCCATCAGATCGCGGGCCGGGCCGGCCGGGCCGGCTTCGACACGGCGGGCTTCGTCGTGGCGCAGGCTCCCGAGCACGTCATCGAGAACGAGAAGGCGCTCGCCAAGGCGGGCGACGACCCGAAGAAGCGGCGCAAGGTGGTGCGCAAGAAGGCACCCGAGGGCTTTGTGGCGTGGAGCGAGGACACCTTCGAGAAGCTGATCGCGTCCCAGCCGGAGCCGCTCACCTCCCGCTTCCGTGTCACGCACACGATGCTGCTGTCGGTGATCGCCCGTCCCGGCAACGCCTTCGAGGCGATGCGGCATCTGCTGGAGGACAACCACGAGCCGCGCAGGCAGCAACTGCGGCACATTCGCCGGGCCATCGCCATCTACCGCTCGCTGCTGGACGGCGGCATCGTCGAGAAGCTCGACGAGCCCGACGCCGAGGGCCGTATCGTCCGGCTCACGGTCGACCTCCAGCAGGACTTCGCGCTCAACCAGCCGCTGTCCACCTTCGCGCTGGCCGCGTTCGAGCTCCTCGATCCCGAGTCGCCGTCGTACGCCCTGGACATGGTGTCGGTCGTGGAGTCCACCCTGGACGACCCGCGGCAGATCCTCGCCGCCCAGCAGAACAAGGCGCGCGGCGAGGCCGTGGCCGCGATGAAGTCGGACGGCGTCGAGTACGAGGAGCGCATGGAGCGCCTCCAGGACGTCACCTACCCCAAGCCGCTGGAGGAGCTGCTCTTTCACGCGTACAACACGTACCGCAAGAGCCACCCCTGGGTCGGCGACCACCCGCTGTCGCCGAAGTCCGTGATCCGCGACATGTACGAGCGGGCCATGTCCTTCACCGAGCTGGTCTCCCACTACGAACTGGCCCGCACCGAGGGCATCGTGCTGCGTTACCTCGCCAGCGCCTACAAGGCTCTCGACCACAACATCCCGGACGACCTGAAGTCCGAGGATCTCGAAGACCTGATCGAGTGGCTCGGCGAAATGGTCCGCCAGGTCGACTCCAGCCTGCTGGACGAGTGGGAGCAGCTCGCCAACCCGGAGGTGATGACCGCCGAGGAGGCGCAGGAGAAGGCCGACGAGGTCAAGCCGGTCACCACCAACGCGCGTGCCTTCAGGGTCCTGGTCCGCAACGCCATGTTCCGGCGGGTGGAGCTGGCCGCCCTCGACCAGGTCGACGAGCTGGGCGAGATGGACGCCGAGTCCGGCTGGGACGCGGACGCCTGGGGCGAGGCGATGGACAAGTACTGGGACGAGTACGAGGATCTCGGCACCGGTCCGAACGCCCGTGGTCCCAAGCTTCTCGTCATCGAGGAGGAACCGCAGAACCGACTGTGGCGGGTCCGGCAGATCTTCGACGACCCGAACGGGGATCATGACTGGGGCATCAGCGCAGAGATCGACCTGGAGGCCTCCGACGCGGAGGGACGCGCGGTTGTCCGTGTGACGGACGTCGGCCAGCTGTGAGCACAGGAGAGACACGCCCATGACGAACCCGGCCGAGAGGCTCGTGGACCTGCTCGACCTGGAGCAGATCGAGGTCAACATCTTCCGTGGCCGCAGCCCCGAGGAGTCCCTGCAGCGGGTCTTCGGAGGGCAGGTGGCCGGCCAGGCGCTGGTGGCCGCCGGGCGCACCACCGAGGGCGACCGCCCGGTGCACTCGCTGCACGCGTACTTCCTGCGTCCGGGCCGGCCGGGCGTGCCGATCGTGTACCAGGTGGAGCGGGTGCGGGACGGGCGGTCGTTCACGACCCGCCGGGTCACCGCCGTGCAGCAGGGCCGCACGATCTTCAATCTGACCGCCTCCTTTCACAAGCCTGAGGAAGGGAGCTTCGAGCACCAGCTGCCGCCGGCCCGCAAGGTCCCGGACCCGGAGTCCCTTCCGACGGTCACGGACGAGATCCGGGAGCATCTGGGCGCACTGCCCGAGCAGTTGGAGCGGATGGCGCGCCGTCAGCCCTTCGACATCCGGTACGTGGACCGGCTGCGCTGGACCAAGGAAGAGGTCCAGGGCTCCGATCCGCGCAGCGCGGTGTGGATGCGCGCGGTGGGGCCGCTGGGTGACGACCCGCTCGTGCACACCTGCGCGCTGACGTACGCCAGTGACATGACCCTCCTGGACGCGGTGCGCATCCCGGTGGAACCGCTGTGGGGGCCGCGTGGTTTCGACATGGCGTCGCTGGATCACGCGATGTGGTTCCACCGGCCGTTCCGCGCCGACGAGTGGTTCCTCTACGACCAGGAGTCGCCGATCGCCACGGGCGGGCGGGGACTGGCCCGCGGCCGGATCTACGACCTGGAGGGCCGGCTGCTTGTCTCGGTCGTCCAGGAAGGCCTGTTCAGGGCCCTGTAGCCCGGTCAGGAGCGCTGCGGTGCGCGTTCCGCGCGTCGGACACGTGCCCTGCCGCGACGCAGTCGGCCCAGCAGCCCCGTCCGGGTTCGCCCGGGGGCGTGGGGTGTGGACCCGCGGGCCTCTTCAGGGAGAGCCATCTCGCTGCCGCTGGGCTCGGCTGGGGCCGGCGGGGTGTCCTGCCGGTGCGCCGGGCGCGGTGCGGGCCGGTGTCGGCGGGCTTCCTCCAGCGTCGCGGTCAGCTCGGACCTGAGCCAGGCGATCTCGTCCGGGTCGCCCGCCGTCATGATGCGCTCGGCGATATGGGCGGACGGGGAGCCCGGCGAGCCGTTGCCGGGCGGTCCCGGGCGGAAGCGGTTCACATGGGAGCGCTCGTAGGGGTCCGGCACGAGCTGGGCGATCTCGACGGGCGCGAGCAGGGCCGCGAGTGCTCCCGCGCGCTGCCAGGGATCGTCGGCCTGGCGGAGCAGGAATCCGAGGTGGCGTCCGCGCCAGTTCCGGGCCCGCAGGTCGAGGCCGTCCTCGGCCTGGCCGCGCAATCCGGCGGGCATCCGCCCGGTCAGCAGTGGGGTGTTGTCCGCGTCGGCGGCGAACTGCCGGAGCTCGTCGGCGAGATACAGCCAGACCACGGCCCGGTAGCGGTTGAGATAGAAGCGCACCGGCACCACCAGGCCCAGGCGGGCGAGCCGGGTGAACCGGGTGGCGGGCACCTCCATGAGGGCCGCTCCCTCGCTGGTGCCCACGACGCGCACGCTGTCCTGAAGGGATTGCGGGAAGTCCGGCTCGGCGCGCAGTCGGTCGAGTTCGGCGTACGGGACCCGGCGGCCTCCGCCGCCCTCGTCGGGCACGGTACGGATACGCCCGAGGTGCACCGCGAGATCGAAGTCGTTGCGCTTGAGGCCCAGTTCGCGGGCGGCGCGGCTCGGCGTGCAGGTGAGGTGGTCGGGTCGCGTGATGGTGTCGCCTGACATGGTCGGTCTCCCCCGTGGAGTCGGTGGCTCGCTCGGTGCGATGCCCGTGGAAAAGACCGTAGCGGCCGCGGCCGATCTCGTGGCGAGCCTGTGGATAACTTTGCGACGGGAGATGAAAGCGCAGGTCAGAGATCTATGGAGGGGGTGCGCTCGGGATGCCGGGCGTCGACGGCGAGGTGCTCGCCGACCCGGTTGACGAGCAGCGTCATCTCGTAGGCGATCTGCCCGATGTCGGCGTCGGCGCCGCTGAGGACGCACAGACAGCTTCCGGTGCCCGCGGCGGTGACGAAGAGCACCGCGTCGTCGAACTCGACCATCGTCTGGCGTACCTGTCCGGCGCCGAAGTGGCGTCCCGAGCCCTTGGCGAGGCTGTGCAGTCCGGATGCGACGGCGGCGAGGTGTTCCGCGTCCTCGCGCCGCAGTCCGGTGCTCGCGCCGGTGACCAGTCCGTCGTTGGACAGCACCAGCACGTGCCGTACCTGGTCGACGCGCTCGGTCAGATCGTCCAGAAGCCAGCCGAGTCCCTGGTTCTGCCCCATGTTCCGGTCTCCCCGTGTTCTCCCCGTGTGACGTCTCCTCCGTGTCGGAGGAACTCTTCGCCAGCCTTCCCCACGAGCGGCGTGCGGGCAAGGAGGATGTGGCCATGGCACACAAGATGACCGACGACGAATGGCGGGCGTTCGTCTCCCACGGAACACGCACCGGCAAACTGTCCACCGTCCGGGCTGACGGCAGCCCGCACGTGGCGCCGATCTGGTTCCTCCTCGACGGCGACGAGGTGGTGTTCACCACCGGCAGCCGCACCGTCAAGGGGCGGAATCTGGTGCGCGACGGACGGGTCGCCCTGTGCGTGGACGACGACCGGCCACCCTTCGACTTCGTGGTGCTGCAGGGTCGCGCCCGGGTGTCGGAGGACCAGGCGGACCTGCGTCACTGGGCGACTCGCCTGGGGGCGCGGTACATGGGCGAGGAGCGCGCCGAGGAGTTCGGCGCGCGCAACGCCGTACCGGGTGAGCTTCTCGTCCGGGTGTCGATCGACAAGGTCGTCTCCGAGAAGGCCGTCTCCGGCTGAAACCGCTGCCGGACGTCAGCCGACGGAGTCGAGCAGCCGGGCGCTGTGCACGCGTCCGGCGTACTCCACGAGCCGGATGAGCACTTCCTTGCCGGAGTCCCGGTCGCGGGCGTCGCAGAGCACGACCGGTGTGCCCTGGTCGAGATCGAGCGCGCGCAGTACATCGGCGACGTCATGTGCGCGGGCACCGGCGAAGCAGTTGACCGCGACCACGAACGGGATGTGCCGGTGCTCGAAGTAGTCGACGGCCGGGAAACAGTCCTCGAGGCGTCTGGTGTCGGCGAGGACGACGGCGCCGAGCGCGCCCTGTGCCAACTCGTCCCACAGGAACCAGAAGCGGTCCTGTCCGGGGGTGCCGAACAGGTAGAGGGACAGCCCGGACCGGATGGTGATCCGTCCGAAGTCCATGGCCACGGTGGTGGTGACCTTCTGGTCCACGCCGTCGGTGTCGTCCACCGACTGGCCCGCCTGGCTGAGCAGTTCCTCCGTGCGTAGCGGCCTGATCTCGCTGACCGCGCCCACCAGGGTCGTCTTGCCCACGCCGAAACCGCCGGCGACCAGAATCTTCAACGCCAGTGCGGCCGTCTCGTCGTCTGTGGCGTCGGAGTGCTCGGAGACCATGGATCACTTCTCTCGGGAGTGCCGGAATCGGTCGACGTGGGGGGTGTGGGGCGCACGGGCGGTGTGCCGATGCGTCTTCAATGAGCGCCGGTGCGCGCCCACTTCGTTTTTCGCAAGCTCCTCTACAGCGCCCGCAGCCCTTCGATCACCTCGCGCAGAATCCGTTCGTCGGGGAGCTGAGCGGGTGGTACGGGACGGGTGACGGTGACCCGGCCCAGTTCCAGGAGGTCACCGAGGAGCACCCGGACCACGCCGACCGGCAGGTCGGTGCCTGCGGCGAGTTCGGCGACGGACTGTGTCTCCGTACGGCACAGGTCGACCAGCGCGCGGTGTTCGGGGCCGAGCGCGGCGTCGTCCTCGGCCCCCGGCGCCGCGGGGTCGAGGGTGACAAGAGCGATCAGGTCGAAGCGGACTCCGGTGGGCCCGGGCCGGGTCCGGCCGCCGGTCATGGCATAGGGGCGGACGATCGGGCCGGCCTCGCCGTCGTACCACTGGCTGCCCGGTTCGCTCGGAGCGCCCCGCAGGTCGTCGGTCATCGTCGTGGACCGCCTTCCCACTCATCCCGCCGCGGGCGGCCGCGCGGTGACGCGGGGCGGCGTGTGGAGGTGCTCGCCGACACGCTTGACCAGACGTGCCATCTCGTACGCCACGAGGCCGATGTCGGCGGTCACGGCGGTGAGGAGGGCGAGGCAGGAGCCGTCGCCCGCGGCCGCCACGAACAGGAAGCCTTCGTCCATCTCGACCATGGTCTGGCGTACGCCTCCGGCGCCGAAGTGCCGGCCCGCGCCCTTGGCGAGGCTGTTGAATCCTGAGGAGACCGCGGCGAGATGCTCGGCGTCCTCGCGGCTGAGGTCGCTGGAGGCGCCCACGGCGAGCCCGTCGTTGGACAGCACCACGGCGTGCCGTACCTCGCGTACGCGCAGCACCAGGTCGTCCAGCAGCCAGTCGAGTTCGCCGGACCGCTGGGCGGTTCTTCTGCTCGGGTCCTGGATCATGCGGGGTCTCCTTCGCTGCTGTCGCCTGCCGGGCCCGCGCCGCGCCCGGGTCGTCTGCCGCCGCCGCGTGCCCAGCCGTCGCGGTAGGCGGCCATGCGGTCCCGTACGAGTTCGGGGGTGCGCCCGTCGTCGTCGGGGGGCCCGGGCGGCCGGGCGGGTCCCTCGGGGCGCCCTTTCCGCAACTGGGGGGCGAGGGAGGCCTGGCGGACCCGACGCGGCAGGTTCTCGGACGTCTCGGTGTCGTCCGGTGTGCGGTGCGGGCGCAAGGCGGTCACCCCCGGCGGTGGCGTGTCGGACAAGGGCGGGGCGGGGGCGGCAAGCACCGGACGGTCGGCGGCCCGGTGGACGGTCTCCTGATGCGGGGCGCCTGCGGGCACGCGCGCGTACTCGCGTTCGGTGGGCCTGGGTGTCCCGGTGGCCTGACTGCCGGATCGTTCCGCCGCCCCGTTGTGCAGCAGCGCGACGGGCAGCAGGACGACCGCGGTGGTGCCGCCGTAGGGCGAGGGCCGCAGATGGACCTGGATGCTGTGCCTGGCCGCGAGGCGGCTCACCACGAACAGACCGAGGCGGTCACTGTCGAACAGGTCGAGGGCCTCGGACTGTGCGATGCGCCGGTTGGCCTCGGAGAGGGTCTCCTTGCCCATGCCCAGGCCGCGGTCCTCCACCTCGATGGCGTAGCCGTTGCCGACGGGCTCGCCGGTGACCCGCACACGCGTGTGCGGCGGGGAGAACTGGGCGGCGTTCTCGATGATCTCGGCCAGCAGGTGAGTGAGGTCGGCGACGGCCGCGCCGACGACGGCCGCCTCGGGGAGTTGCCGTACCTCCACGCGCGCGTAGTCCTCGACCTCGGAGACCGCGGCACGCACGACATTGGTCAGCGAGACCGGCATGCGCCAGGCCCGGCCGGGGGCGGCGCCGGAGAGGATGATCAGGCTCTCGGCGTGGCGCCGCATGCGGGTGGTGAGGTGGTCCAGGCGGAAGAGGTCGCTCAGCTCGTTCGGGTCGTCCGAGCGGCGTTCCATACTGTCGAGCAGGCTGAGCTGGCGGTGGACGAGGACCTGGCTGCGCCGGGCGAGGTTGACGAAGACGCCGGAGATGCCGCTGGCGAGTTCGGCGCGCTCCACGGCGGCCCGCAGGGCTGCCCGGTGCACGGTGCTGAGAGCTTCGGCGACCTGTCCGGTCTCGTCCTCAGCAGGCGGCCCCGGCGGCGCCTCCGCGCGGATGTCGATCTCCTCGCCCGCGCGCAGCTTGCGCATGGCGTCGGGGAGTTTGCGCCGGGCGATCTCCAGGGCGCTGTTGCGCAGGCTGACGAGTTCCACGACGAGGCCGCGGCCGATGCGCACCGAGATGACGAGGGAGGCGGCGACGGCTGCCAGCCCGAACAGCACGGCCGCGCCGGCCGGGGTGAGCAGTCCGTGGGTCAGCGGGTCGGCCCGGCCGGCCACGTCACGGGCCGCGTCCTGCTCGATGGCCCGCATCTCGCTCTGCACGCGCGCGTGGGCGCTGTTCCAGGCGGCGCCGGCGGGTTCACCTGTGAGGGCTTCGTCCTCCAGTGCGGTGACGGTGGCGTAGGCGTCGCTGTCGGCGAGCTCGCGCCAGGCGGCCCGTTCCGAGCCGCGCAGGTCGACGACGGCGGACTCGGTGAGGGTACGGCGCGTGTCGACGGCCCCGGTGAACAGCCGCAGCCGCTCGCCTGACAAGCCCTTGGCCGGACCTACGCCGGCCAGCAGCACGTCCTCCCGGGCCAGCGCCTCACCCGCGCGGGAGAACTCCAGCAGCACGCGCGTGTCGGAGCCGAGTTCGGCGCTCTGGATGCCGCTGAGGGCGCCGCCCACGGCGAAGGCGTCCGCGATGGTACGGCTGTAGCGCTCGTACGTCTCCTGCCAGTCGGCACGTCCGTCCTTCAGGTCGGTGCGCAGTCCGCGCAGCCGCTCGGCGCCGGTGACGAAGGCCTCCAGGCGCTGGGCGACTCCGGGCGGCAGTTCCTGGCTGTCGGCGACGGTGTTGTGCTCGTCGAGCCGCAGCCGGGCGACCGCGCGGTCGGTGGCGCGCGCGAGGCGGTCGAGGTCGTCGCCGCTGCCGGCGGCGGGGTAGGTCGCCCGACGGACGGCCGCGGCGCGCTCGGCCTGGAGGGCGGCGACCGCGGCCGTGACAGGCGTGCGGACCTCGGCGTCCACGCGCTGCAACTGCCGCAGTCGGGAGACGTCCTGGGCGGTGGTCACGGTCGCGTACGCCCACAGCGCCAGCAGCGACACCACCGGCACCATCAGCAGGCAGATGATCCGGGCGCGCACCGTGCGCGGACGAGTCCACCGGCGTCCCACGCGCGTGGGCGCGGTTTCCGGGCCGGCACCTGTCGGGTCGGCGAGGTTCTCGTCGGCCGGGAGCCCGGCGTGGGCGCGGCGGCCGCGCGGCGGTGGGGGCGGCGACTGGGCGCCTATGGGGGTGCTGCGGGGTGTACGCATGGCCTCCTCGCTCGGAAGGGGGTCGGGGGACGTGCCGTCAGGGCCCGCCGAGACGGTGGCCGTGGGCGTGACGGGGGCGGTCGCGGGTGGTGGGCCGCCGGTCGCGGCCATGAGGTGAAGGCCGGGGCTCCACGGCGGCGGGTCAGCGGGCGAGTTCCACCGGCCGCTGGGCCGACGCGGTCGCCTCGCGCTCCCCCGCCGTCGGCGACAGGGCGACGAAGGCCGAGGTCAGGAAGAGGTAGGACCCGAGGCCGACGGCGAGGGGGAAGATGAACTGCATCGCCGTGGCCCCGGGCAGCACCTCGCCGGAGGGCGTGACTCGCACGTCCACCGCGAACATGGCGGTGTAGTGCATGCTGCTGACCGCCACGCCCATGACCAGGGAGGCGACGGTGACCGCGAGGGGTGACTTGATGTTCAGCGCCGCCCACAGAGCCGCCGTGGCCGCGACGACGGCGATCAGGACGGAGACGGCGACCATGACGGGGTCGTAGGTCACATCGCCGTGCAGCCGCACCGCCGCCATGCCCAGGTAGTGCATGCTCGCCACGCCGAGGCCGGTGGTCAGGCCGCCGATCAGCAGCGACCGGCCCCGTTCGCGGCCGTAGCCGACGGCGAAGACGCCGGCGCTGACGACGAGCATGGCGACGAGCAGGCTGAGGATGGTCAGCGGCACGTCGTAGCGGATGTCGGTGCCATGGACACCGAAGCCGAGCATGGCCACGAAGTGCATGGTCCAGATGCCGGTACCGATGGCCGAGGCGGCGGTCAAGAGCCAGTTGCGGCGCGACCGTCCGGTGGCGCCGAGGGCGCGCACGGTGCATCGCAGTCCGAGCGCTGCGCCCGTGCAGGCCATCAGGTACGACAGCGCGGGGGTCAGCCAGCCGAAGGTGGCGTGGTCCAGGTGTCCCATGGCCCGGGGACGCTAGCGGGGGCACGGGCGCACAGAGGGGGCGCATTTCGAAAGCTGCTGGAATATGACGCCTAGATGTTCCGGAACGATCGCCTCCCGCTCGAACATGTGCACCGAGGCGTCATCCGTGTCGGTGAGGGATCATGCGGAGCATGAGCGACGACCGCACGCACGTCCAGGAGTTCTTCACGGCCCGCGCCGCCGACTGGGACAGCCGCTTCCCCGCCGACGGCCCCGCCTACGCGTCAGCCGTGGCCGAGCTCGGCCTGCGGGAAGGCGACCGGGTGCTCGACGCGGGCTGCGGCACCGGGCGGGCGCTGCCGCCGCTGCGCGCCGCCGTGGGGCCCTCGGGAGTGGTCCTCGGGGCCGATCTCACGCCGGCCATGCTGGAGGCCGCCGTGGCGGCCGGACGGGACCGGGACGGACAGTTGCTGCTCGCGGACGTCGCCGCGCTGCCGCTGCGCTCGCAGGCGCTCGACGCCGTTTTCGGCGCGGGACTCATCTCGCATCTGTCCGAACCGGAGGAGAACCTCCGGGAGTTGTGGCGTGTGGTGCGCCCCGGCGGCACCCTGGCACTCTTCCACCCGATCGGCCGGGCGGCCCTGGCGGCGCGGCAGGGACGGCAGATCACCCCGGCAGATCTTCGCGCCGAGCCCAACCTCCGCCCGCTGCTGGCACGTTCGGGCTGGCGCATGACGTCGTACGTCGACGAGGACGCCCGCTTTCTCGCCCTGGCCGTGCGGACGGACTGAGCCTCGGACTCGCCCGGGCCGTGCGGAGGACTGAGCCTCGGCCTCGCCCGGGCCATGCCGACGGACTGGCACTCAGAGACGTCCGGCGACGGCGGCCGCGAAGGCCTCCGGATTGTCGAACATGACGTTGTGCCCCGCACCCGGCACCGTCACCACGCGCACGCCTGCCGCCTCCAGGGCCTTCCTGCCCGCCAGTTCGCCGCTGAGCTCACCCTGAAGGTAGACACGGTCGACGGGCGCCGCCTCCAGGATCGTGCGCATGACGGGCGTGGATCCGCCG
Organism: Streptomyces sp. NPDC096205; assembly: GCF_044763135.1. Classification (NCBI taxonomy): domain Bacteria; kingdom Bacillati; phylum Actinomycetota; class Actinomycetes; order Kitasatosporales; family Streptomycetaceae; genus Streptomyces; species Streptomyces sp. NPDC096205. Next base: position 510,805 of record NZ_JBIWFS010000004.1, read on the forward strand.
ACGAGCCCGACCGCCGTGCGGTGCAGCGCGCGGGGGTCCGCCAGACGCATCGTCGCCGCCCACACAGGGCCGATTTTCTCCAGTACGCGCGTGTGCCCGTGCTCCACGAAGGCGTCCTCGTCCCAGGTGGTGATGCCGCTGCTCGCCGCAGTGAGGGGCGGGTGGGCATCGAGGTTGGCCTCGGTGAGCACCAGCCGGGAGACGAGGTCGGGCCGGCGGTGGGCCAGGACGAGCGCCACCGCGCCGCCCATACTGTGCGCGATCAGCTCGGCGCCGCTCAGCCCGGTCGCGTCCAGCACCGCCGCGAGGGCGTCGGCGTGGGCCTGAAGGCTGTACGAGAAGCGCTCGGGCCGGTCACTGATGCCGTGACCGGGAAGATCGACGAACAGGCTGCGCCGCCCCGCGAGTTCGGGCCGCGCGGCCACATGCGCGTGGTACACCGAGGACATCGACCCGAGCCCGTGCACATACACGCGCGCGGGTTCCTCACCCGGCACCTCCGTCCACCGGATGCAGCTGCCCTTGTCGTCGAACTCCGTCTGACGCATCACATGCTCCTCTCGCCGCCACCGGCTCGCTTCCGGCACACCGGAAGATACATCGGTGGCGTAGTACTTCGCCACCGATGTATTGCAGCGCAGATGTATGACCCACCTGAGGTACCGCTCAACCGATGTACAGCGGGATGCGAAAATGCGGGCATGTTGGAGCTCGCCATCCTCGGATTCCTCTACGACGCCCCGCTGCACGGCTATGAGCTGCGCAAGCGGATCACGGCGCTGACCGGGCACGTCCGGCCCGTCGCGGAGAGCACGCTCTATCCGGCCATCAAGCGCCTGGAGAAGGCGGGGTTCCTGGAGCGCACCACGGAGCCCGGCGCGGGAGCCGCCCCGCGGCACGTCCTGTCCCTGACCGAGGCGGGCCGGGACGACCTGCGCAGTCGACTAGCCGAGCCCGACCGGCTCGACATCACGGACGAGAACCGCTGGTTCACGGTGCTCGCCTTCCTACGGCACCTGGACGACCCCGCCGCCCAGGCGGCCGTACTACGGCGCAGGCTCGGCTTCCTGGAGGAGCCCGCGAGCTTCTTCTACGACGGGGACCGGCCGCTGTCCGCCGAGGAACTGGACGACCCCTTCCGGCGCGGCATCCTCACCATCGCGCGCGCCACGTCCCGGGCCGAACTCACCTGGCTGCGTGCCACGCTCGGGTCACTCGGCGCCTGAAGTGCCCGGAGCGCCTGAAGTGCCTGGACCGCCTGGAGCGCCCGAGGTGTCCGCGACCGGGGCCTCCGAGGTGCCCGAGGTGTCCAGGTGCCGGACCGGGCAACCGCGCACTCCGGGAACCGGCCAGGTGCCCAGTTCGTTCACCTCGTAGCCGTCGGGATAGCCCTTGATCTCCCAGTTCTGCCGCGCGTAGTGGGGCGCGCGGCGCGGGGGCAGGAGTCGGACGGCACGCCCGCGCAGCCGCACCGCCCGGCGCACGAGCGTACGCGTGGCGGCGGGGGGAGGTGCGTAGCGGAAGGCCCGCAGCAGCGAGTCGTCGAGCAGGGCGAGCGTGGCGGTGCGCAGCAGCGGTGCCATGGGGCGCGGATACCAGGAGGCCATCAGGTCGAGCGTGGCGTCGGAGACCCGGCGCGCACCCTCGTCCCAGGCGAAGTGGGCGGCCTCGTAGTCGTCGAGGCAGGTCTCGAACTCCTCGTACGTCTCGGGGATGTCCTTGATGCCCATGCGCCGGCCGAGGGTGCGGTAGTAGACGGTGGAGGCCACGATCTCGTGGCGGGACATCCTGCGCCAGGCGTAGGCGTCGATCCACCACTTGGGCATCACGACGAACGTGCTGAGGACGTAGCGCATGTCGTCGTTGCTGATGTCGAAGCTGCGGTGCATCTGGTTGATGCGGCGGATCGCGGCGCGACCCTGCTCGCTGTCGAAGCCGTGTTCCACGACGGCGTCGAGGAGCAGCGAGGTGTCGTCGTAGCGCTTCTGGGTGCGGTCGGTCAGCTCCGCGGTCTCGGCCAGTAGGCGGCCGATGGAAGGGACGGCGTAAGTGCGGTAGAGGGCCAGTTCCAGCGCTCGGGTGTAGTCCCAGGGGAACTCGTAGGCGGAGCTCAGCCGGTAGATCTCCGAGGCTTCCTCGTACGGGTCCATCCGTCGGATCTGTTCCAGCCGCGCATAGCGCTTCACCGCGCCTTCCTCCTTCTGCCGCCGAAGCTCCAACTCTACGGTGGGTAACAGCAGATGAACGATCAGCCGGGGGGTAAGTGCATCACCTCGGGGAACAGAGGCAGGGAAGGGCGGTCGGCATGTTCGACAAGGTTCGCAAGGCCTGGCACAGACTCCTCAGCGCGCCGCGCACCGAGCGGCAGGGCGAGCGGGACAGGCGCGCGCACAACCTGTTCGAGGCGGCCGCGGTGTATGTCGCGGCCTGCGCCGAGGACGACCAGGACCGGATCGACGAGGCGTCCGGGTGGGTGTCGCCGGAGGCGCTGTCGTTCGGTGTGAACGAGCTGGCGTGCCGTGCGCTGATAGCGCTCGCGCGCGAGCGCGACGAGTCGCCGGGGACCGTGGCCCGCTCGCTGCTGGGTCTGCCGACGGCCTGAGGCGCCCCGATGCAGGCGGTCGATTCGTCCCGTCACGTCGGAAACCGCAGCTCCGGGCGTTCTGGGGAGTCGTGACAAGGGCGTCCGATGCGCATTAGGGTGCGCGCGGTTGGACGAACCCTGGGAGGCTGGCATGGCCGGGACGGACGAAGACGCCGTCACCGCCGCGGACGACGCGCTGTATGTGCTCACGGCGGTGCTGCTGACGCCTGCGCAGTTCCCGAGCGTGCTCGGTGACGACTACCCCGAGGCCTGCGCGGCGCTCGGGCTGGCGCCGCTCGCCGACGGGTACGGACTGGTGCTCGGCCAGGACGGTGAGGGCGCGCGCTGGACCATCGTGACCGACGACGTCTCCCTGGTGGCCGTAGCCATCGCCTCCTGGGACTGCGGTATGGAGTACGACCTGTCCCCCACCGAGGACACGGTCGTGGTGGCGCTGCCCGGCTGGCCGCTCGCGGTCGCCGTCGCGGCTCCCGGGATCCCGGCCCCGCACGATCCCGATCCCGCGCTTGTCGACCAGCCCCCGCTCGCCCCGCCGGACACCTCCGGCTGGGGGCCGGCGCAGCGCCGCATGGGCGCGGACGAGGTCGCGCTGCAGTGGGCGTTGTGGCGCGAGCAGATAGACGACTCCGAGTTCGCCTCGACGGGCACGGGCGCGGATGAGCCCTCCGGGGACGCCGGGGATGGCTCTCCGGATGCCGACGCGGACGCCCGGACGGAGAGCGAGGACGAGGCGCAGGAGTCCGGCGGTGCCCGCAGTGGTGTGCGGCGGGTGCTGGCGGAGGCGCGGGCGTACGTGGACTCGCCGCCGCCGCTGGGCCGCGTCCGTTCCTCCTTCGCGCCGGGTGACGCACGGACGCTGCGGGCCGACGGCCCCGGCTGGTCGCTGGTGGCCAGGACGGACGACATCGCGTTCGTGCTGCTCGACGATGCGCCGGGAGAGGTTCTGCCGGTGGGCCGGGGTCCGGAGCTGCCCGGGCTGCTGGAGGCGCTCGACAAGATGGCTGTACGCCCCAGCTGATCGGAGGCGGCACTCTGCGGGCACGCCTCGGCTGCTCGCGGCAGCGGCACGCCCGCCAGGCATCCGCCAAGGGGTGCGGGGGCCCAGTGGACCGTGCCTGCTGCACGGGCGAGCTGCCACGCTTCCGGAACGGCAGCTTCGTTGACGTGTCTGTCGTGTGATGGGCGCCCAGGTGAAGGGCTCTTGGCATGTGGCGCCAACCCATGGCCGGTGGACAGGTGCGGCCACACGATGGGGCCACCCGCGCGCCCGATCGCCGTGCGGTCCCACCGTCGCCCGCCCTGGAGGCCGTTCATGCGTCTGTCCCGAGGTGTCCCACTCGCCGCCGCACTGCTGGCGGTGACCGTCACCGGACCCGCTCCCGCCGCGGGGGCGGCCGATGACGGCCACTGTGCCCGCCAGGAGCGGGTGCGTGTGCCAGGGGCGGAGTTCCAGCGGAGCGCGTGCCTGGCCGACCTCACCACCACGGGGCTCGCAGGCACGCCGTACACCGACACCGCCGACCAGGCGGGGCTGACGGCGAAGGACACCCGCAGCCCGTCCGGAGTGCCGGGCATCCAGGTGGACGGCTACTTTCCCGACACCTCCGGCTTCAACGCCACGCACGGATGGCACCACGACGCTCAGTTCGTCATCCGGATGCCCGACCACTGGAACGGCGGTCTCGTCGTCACGGGAGCGCCGGGTACCCGCAGGCAATACGCCGTCGACCGGGCGATCTCCGACCAGGTGCTGGCGCTGGGCTACGCCTACGCCGCCACCGACAAGGGCAACAACGGTGCCGACTTCTACCGCGACGGCTCCCGCCCCGGGGACGCGGTCGCCGAGTGGAACGAGCGCACCACCCAGCTCACCCGGGCGGCCCGGCGCGCTGTCGCCCAGCGCTACGGGCATGCCCCACGGCGCACCTACATGACCGGCATGTCCAACGGCGGCTATCTCACGCGCTGGCAGCTGGAGAATCACCCGGAGCTGTACGACGGGGGCGTGGACTGGGAGGGAGCCCTGTGGACCGCCGACGGCCCCAATCTGCTCACCTCCCTGCCGGTCACCGTCGCGCGTGCGGCCGGCTCCGCGCGGGACGAGGATCTGTACGCGGCGGGGTTCGCGCGCGGCTCGGAGTTCCTGTGGCCGTACCACGAGAAGGCCTACTGGGGGCTGACGCAGAAGGTCTACCGCGCCGAGTTCGACCCCTCGTACGACCCCGGCTGTCCGGGCCCGTCGGCCGGCGGCACGGTCGAGCAGATCCTCGCGCCGTGCGCCTCCGACGCCACCTACGACTACTCCTCGCGGCCCGCTTCCGTCCACCGGGCGGTGGCCCGGGTGGCGCTCACCGGACGCATCGGGCGGCCGATGATCACTCTGCACGGCGATCTGGACGCGCTGCTGCCGCAGGCGGCGGACTCCGATGTGTACGCCCGGATGATCGACGAGCGCGGCCGGGGCGGGCTGCACCGCTACTACACGGTTCTGGGCGGCACGCACGTCGACGGCCTGTACGACACCTATCCGGACCGGCTGCGGCCGATCCTGCCCTGCTACCGCTCGGCGTTCGACGCGCTGGTGGGCTGGGTGGAGCGGGGCACGCCGCCGCCCTCCGACCGGGCCGTGACCCGATCCGCGAGCGGCGACGTGGTCAACTCGTGCTCCTTGGACGATGCCGCCGCTCGCGGACGCTAGCGCCTCAGCGGCCGAGTTCCTTGCGGGATATGCGACGCAGCCGGCGCCGCTGTGACGGGTCGAGCGTGAGGTAGGCGGCGGCCGGGACGCCCAGCACGATCAGCAGTGCGGCCCACCAGGGCAGCCAGATCAGCAGGATGAGCCCGGCCGCCACACCTCCCGCGGCGATCTTCGCGTTCTTCGACATCTGTGTCGCCTCCTTCGCGGCCACTGCCGCTCTCTGTGGTGAGAACGGGCCCACGCCTCGCACGGTTCCGGACGGCGACCCTGACTCGTCCCTGATGCCGCCCCTGAGCCGGCCCCTGATGCTGCCCCCTTAAGACGGCCCTCCCGCACGCCGCCGCGCCGTACGCCCCTGCCGGCCCGACCGGAAGGCGACGCCCTGCGTTCACGTGGGTGTGCCGCGGTGTTCTCTCCTCGGGGTTCAAATCTGGCCGCGACAGCGATTTTGCTCCCAGGAGGCCCGATGTCCCCGTACGCCGCCGACCGGCGCTCCGTCCCCCGTTCCGTCGCGGTGGGGCTGCCCCTCGTCGTGCTGGCCGCTCTCACGGCCACCGTTCCGGCGTCGGCGGCCCCGGACGGGGAGGCGCGGGTCGTCCGGGGCGCGACGCTCGGGGACGTTCCGCTGGCGGAGTTCAGCAACGCCCTGCTCCCCGGCACGGTGGACGACGACCGGGGTGTGGACCTCGGCGGCATCGGCAGCGACCTGTATCCGGCCGGGCGCAAGGGTGAGTTCTGGACGGTCACCGACCGCGGGCCCAACGGCCAGATCAAGGTGGGCGGGACCAAGCGCCGCACGTTCCCGGTGCCGGGGTTCGATCCGGCGATCGTGAAGATCCGGGTCACCGGTGACAGCGTGCGCGTGCTGTCCGCGATCCCCCTCACCACGTCGTCCGGCGAGCCGGTCACCGGTCTGCCCAACCAGGCCGGCCGCGACGAGGCGCCGTACTCCTACGACGCGTCCACGCCGCTGTCGTACGACCCGAACGGACTGGACACCGAGGGGATCGTGCGCGCCGCGGACGGGACCTTCTGGCTGGTGGACGAGTACGGACCTTCGCTGGTGCACGTCTCCGCGCGCGGGAAGGTGCTCACGCGGTACGTGCCCGAGGGGCTGAACCTCACCGGCGCCGGCTACCCGGTGGTGGAGGCGCTGCCGTCCGTGCTGCTGCACCGGAAGGTCAACCGCGGCTTCGAGGGACTCGCGCAACTGCCGGGCGGCGACCTCGTGATGGCCCTGCAGAGCCCGATGTCACTGCCGGACGCCACCGCGGGGAACGTCTCGCGCACCACGCGTCTGGTGCGCTTCTCGCCCGCCAGGGGCGCGGTCACCGCCGAGTACGCGTACCGCTTCGACCCGGTCGGCGTGGTCGACCCGGGCGAGGACGACACCTCCGAGCTGAAGATCTCCTCGGTGGTCGCGGTGGGCGGTGACCGGCTGCTGGTGCAGGAGCGCACCGACAAGGCCGCCCGGCTGCATCTCGTACGCCTCACCCCGGCCGCGGACATCCTCGGTGGGCGCTGGGACGACGCGACGACGTCGCCGTCGCTGGAGCAGCTCGACGACCCGGCGGCGGTCGGCGTCCCCGTGCTCGCCAAGCGGCTCCTCGTCGACCTCGGCACGGTGCCTGGTGTTCCGGGGAAGATCGAGGGCGTCGCCCGCGTGTCCGACGACATGATCGCCGTCGTCAACGACAACGACTTCGGCATGACGGACGGCGCGGGCGCCTTCGACGCCCATGGCCGTCTGGTCGACAGCGGCGTGGAGACGAAGGTCCTCTTCGTACGGCTCCCGCACGGCATCTGACCGTACGGCTCGCAACAGGCGCTCGGCCGAGGGGCGTTGTCAGTGCCCGTTGCTAACGTCGTGGATGTGACAGGACACGAGACGACGAGCCACGAGCGGCGCGCGGCCCACCGCGTGGCGCTCGGCCCTGTGTCCGCCCTCGTCGCGGACGCTCCGTGGAGCACCTCTGAGCGCCTGGGCCCCTGGATATCCGGCGCCGACCAGGGCCGGTTCCACCCAGCGTCGCGGGATGTCCTCACACCGCCGCGGATGGTGTGGGGGCAGTCAAGCGCCGTGCGGTGACCGGCGGCCCCGGAGGCGGTTGCCCGGGGGTAGCCGGTCACCGTCAGGTCGCTCAGCCGCGTGCGCCCAGCAGGTGGTCCATGGCCAGCTGGTCGAGCCGCTCGAAGGCCATCCCGCGCGCGGCGGCCGCGTCCGGGTCGAAGTCCTCGAAGGCGGCGCGGTCGGCGAGGAGGGCCTGCAGACCGTCCGCGGCGGTGGGCTGGGCCAGTTCGTCGAGACGGGAGGCGCGCAGGGCTTCCTGGACCTCCGGGTCGGCGCGGAAGGCGGCGGCGCGCTCCTTGAGGATCAGGTAGTTGCGCATGCAGCCCGCGGCGGAGGCCCACACCCCGTCGAGGTCCTCGGTGCGCGGCGGCTTGAAGTCGAAGTGGCGGGGCCCGGTGTAACCGGCGCTCTCCAGCAGGTCGACGAGCCAGAAGGCGGCGCGCAGATCACCGGCACCGAAGCGCAGGTCCTGGTCGTACTTGATGCCGGACTGGCCGTTGAGGTCGATGTGGAAGAGCTTGCCCGCCCACAGGGCCTGGGCGATGCCGTGCGGGAAGTTGAGCCCGGCCATCTGCTCGTGGCCGACCTCGGGGTTCACGCCGTACAGCTCGGGCCGCTCCAGGCGCTCGATGAAGGCGAGCGCGTGGCCGACGGTGGGGAGCAGGATGTCGCCGCGCGGCTCGTTCGGCTTGGGCTCGATGGCGAAGCGCAGGTCGTAGCCCTGGGAGGTGACGTACTCGCCGAGGAGGTCGAAGGCCTCCTTCATGCGGTCCAGCGCCACGCGCACGTCCTTCGCGGCGCCGGACTCGGCGCCCTCGCGGCCGCCCCAGGCGACATAGATCTGGGCGCCCAGCTCGGCGGCGAGGTCGATGTTGCGGATCGTCTTGCGCAGCGCGTAGCGGCGTACGTCGCGGTCGTTGGCGGTGAAGGCACCGTCCTTGAAGACCGGGTGGGTGAAGAGGTTCGTGGTGGCCATCGGCACGGTCATGCCGGTGGTGTCGAGTGCCTGGCGGAAGCGCTTGATGTGCGACTCGCGCTCGGTGTCCGAGGACCCGAAAGGGATCAGGTCGTCGTCGTGGAAGGTCACACCGTAGGCGCCCAGCTCGGCCAGACGCTGCACGGTCTCGACCGGGTCCAGGGCCGCGCGGGTGGCATCACCGAAGGGGTCCCTTCCCTGCCAGCCGACGGTCCACAGACCGAAAGTGAACCTGTCCTCGGGGGTGGGCTGGTAGCTCATGCCACGGCTCCTTGCTTGCTCCGACTATTTCGTCATGGCGCTTAACAAATTAGTATGCCGACGCGTTCCAGGGAAGAGACAAGAGGTGCTCTCGATGCGGCCTCCAGGTCGCATCACCCCGGAATCCATGAAAAAGCAGCAGGTCAGGTCCTGCACAGCCGCACCAAAAGGGAGAGCCCGATGTCAGCAGCCGAGGGTCCGCTCGTCGTCGGCGTGGACACATCCACCCAGTCCACGAAGGCACTGGTCGTCGACGTGTCGACCGGCGAGGTGGTGGCGAGCGGGCAGGCCCCGCACACCGTGTCGTCGGGGGCGGGCCGGGAGAGTGATCCGCGCCAGTGGTGGGACGCACTGTGCGAGGCGCTGCGCCAGTGCGGCGACGCCGCGCACGAGGCGGCAGCCGTCTCGGTCGGCGGCCAGCAGCACGGACTCGTGACGCTGGACGAGCGCGGCGAGCCGGTCCGGCCGGCGCTGCTGTGGAACGACGTCCGCTCCGCCGCCCAGGCGCGCCGACTGGTCGAGGAGCTGGGCGGTCCGAAGGCCTGGGCGGAGCGCACCGGCAGCGTGCCCGGTGCCTCGTTCACGGTCACCAAGTGGGCCTGGCTCGCCGAGCACGAGCCCGAGGCCGTTCGCGCCACGAAGGCCGTCCGCCTCCCCCACGACTACCTCACCGAACGCCTCACGGGCCTCGCCACCACCGACCGCGGCGACGCCTCCGGCACGGGCTGGTGGGCGTCCGGGACGGAGTCGTACGACGAGGAGATCCTCGGGCACGTGGGCCTGGATCCCGCGCTGCTGCCGCGCGTCGCCCGGCCCGGTGAGGTGGTGGGCACCGTGCGCGACAGCCACGACCTGCCCTTCTCCAAGGGCACCCTGGTCGCGCCGGGCACCGGCGACAACGCCGCCGCGGCACTGGGCCTGGGGCTGCGTCCAGGGACACCGGTGCTGAGCCTTGGCACGTCCGGCACGGTGTACGCCGTGTCGACGCACCGTCCGGCCGACCCCAGCGGCACCGTCGCCGGTTTCGCCGACGCGCGTGGCGACTGGCTGCCACTGGCCTGCACCCTCAACTGCACCCTCGCCGTCGACCGGGTCGCCACGCTGCTCGGCCTGGACCGCGAGGCCGTCGAGCCCGGCACGTCCGTGACGCTCCTGCCGTATCTCGACGGCGAACGCACTCCCGACCTGCCGAACGCCTCCGGGCTGCTGCACGGCCTGCGCCACGACACCACCGCCGGCCAGCTCCTCCAGGCGGCGTACGACGGTGCCGTCCACTCCCTGCTGGGCGCGCTCGACCTGGTCCTCGACCAGGACGCCGACCGCTCCGCCCCACTGCTGCTGATCGGCGGCGGAGCGCGCGGCAGCGCCTGGCAGCAGACCGTACGACGGTTGTCCGGGCGCCCCGTCCAGGTCCCCGAGGCCCGGGAACTGGTCGCGCTCGGCGCCGCCGCGCAGGCGGCCGGGGTGCTCACCGGCGAGGACCCGGCCGCCGTCGCCCGCCGCTGGGACACCGCACGCGGGCCCGTACTGGACGCGGTGGAACGGGACGAGGAGACGCTCGCCAGGATCTCCGGGGTACTCTCCGACGCGAACCCGCTGCTGGGGCGGGGCACCCGAACCGACTGACGCCACGCAGCGACCCCGGCCGCCGAAGCGCGACGTCGGCACAGACTGAGGACTGACGGAGGCATGACCGCATCACCGCACGAAGCCCGTCCCGACGGTCCCGGGCGTGCGCTGCCCGATACCCAGCAGGGCATGCGCCGGCGCAATCTGGCCCGCGTGATGCACACCGTGCGCGCCGAGGGGCCGCTGTCACGCGCGGCGGTCGCCTCGCACATCGGGCTGACCCGGGCGGCCGTGTCCACGCTGGTCGACGAGCTGATCCGCACCGGCCTGCTGGAGGAGCTGGGCCCCGAGCGGCCGGGCCGGGTGGGACGGCCGGGATCCGCCCTCGCCGTCAGCGGCCAGGGCCCGGCGGGCATCGGCGCGGAGATCGGCGTGGACCATCTCGCGGTGTGCGCGGTCGATCTGCGCGGCCGCGTGCGGGCCCGTGCCGTACGCCACGGCACCAACCGCGGCCGCTCCCCCGAGCCGGTCGTCGCCGAACTCACCGCGCTGGTGCGGGAGGTGGTCGCCGAGGCCGACGGCGAGGGACTGTGGCCGGCGGGTCTCGCCGTGGCCGTGCCCGGACTCGTGGCCCGGGACGGCCGTACGGTCGTACGCGCCCCCAACCTCGACTGGCACGAAGTGGACCTCGGCGCGCTGCTGCCGGCCGAGTATCCGCTGACCGTCGACAACGAGGCCAATTTCGGTGGCCTCGCCGAACTCTGGCTCGGTGACGACACACCGCACGACTTCCTGCACGTCTCCGCCGAGATCGGCATCGGCGCCGCGGTGGTCGTGGACGGACAACTGCTCCGCGGGACACGGGGTTTCGCGGGCGAGTTGGGTCATGTGCCGGTACGACCCGACGGACCGAAGTGCGCGTGCGGCGGGCGCGGCTGCCTGGAGCAGTACGCCGGTGAGGAGGCCGTGCTGCGTGCCGCCGGGCTGGAGCCGGGCCAGGACCGGGTCGGCCTGCTCGCCGGTCGGGCGGCCGCCGGCGACACCGATGTACGGCGTGCGCTGCACGACGCGGGCGAGGCGCTCGGCATCGCCCTCACCGGGGCCGTCAATCTGCTGGACCCTCGCGGAGTGGTGGTCGGCGGCGCGCTGGCCGGTCTCGCGCCCTGGCTGCTGCCTTCGCTGGAGGCCGAGTTGGCCCGGCGGACGGCGGGTCCGGCCTGCCCGGTGTCCGTGTCCCGGCTGGGGCCGGAGGGACCGTTGCTGGGGGCGGCGCACTGGGTGGTGCGGGGGGTTCTGGACGACCCGGCGGGGATCGCCGAACGGCGGTGAGCCAGGACTGTCAGCTCGTGTCGAACGTGGCTCGTTGCGCGAGTTTCCCCAGGCATGCGCACGCCTGGCCCCTGAGCACCTGCCCGGGTCCCCGCAGTTACCTGCACCCCCGCACTGCCGGGCATCACCCTTCCGAGTGAGCGAGTTGTCCACAAGGACGCCACCGTCCACGGAACGCGATCTCGTTCTTCTGCCGAACAGCCGGGCGCCGTACGGTGATTCACGTGAGACGCAGCACGCGGTACGACCACACCGCACACGCCTCGTCTCACGCCTCACCACCGGCCTGCCGCGGACTGTCCGCAGAACGGAGCTGTGCAGCGATGAGCGACCCGCGCATCCTGACCGTGCGTCCCCGACCGGACGAGTACGCCTGGACGTTCGGCGGCGTGCCGCCCGTCGCGCGGATCGCGCCCGGCACGGTCCTCGACCTGTACACGGAGGACTGCTTCGCCGGGCGGGTCCGCTCGGAGAAGGATCTCGTGTCCGAGGTGTGCGAGTTCCCGTTCCTCAACCCGCAGACCGGCCCGTTCCATGTGGAGGGCGCCGAGCCGGGGGACACCCTCGCCGTGCACTTCGTGTCCATCGAACCCGCCCGCGACTGGGCCGCGTCCACCACAGTTCCCCTCTTCGGCGCGCTGACCTCGACCCACACCACGGCCACGCTCCAGCCGCCGCTTCCGGAGACCGTCTGGATCTGGCAGCTCGACCGCACCCGGCGCACGGCACTCTTCCGGGCTCGCGACAGCGACCTCGAACTGGAGCTGCCCATGGACCCGATGCACGGCACGGTCGGCGTCGCACCCGCCAACCTGGAGGTGCGCTCGGCCCTGGTGCCCGACGCCCACGGCGGCAACATGGACACCCCGGAGATGCGGGCCGGCGTCACCTGCTACCTCGGGGTGAACGTGGAGGGGGCGCTGTTCAGTCTCGGCGACGGACATGCCCGGCAGGGCGAGGGCGAGACCTGCGGGGTGGCCGTCGAGTGCGCGATGCACACCGTGGTCGTCGTCGAACTCCTCAAGGGGATCAGCACACCCTGGCCGCGCATCGAGTCAGACACCCACATCATCTCCACCGGCTCGGCACGCCCGTTGGAGGACGCCTTCCGGATATCCCAGCTGGATCTGGTGCGCTGGCTCGTGCGCGACTACGGCTTCAGTGAGCCGGACGCGTACCAGTTCGCAACCCAGGCGGTCGAGTCGCCGTTGGCCAATGTGTGCGACACCAACTACACGTGCGTGGCCAAGATCCGCAAGGACTGGCTGCCCGAGCGCGAGACGCACCGCGCAGTGCACGCTCGGCTGCGCGAGACGGCGGCGACGCTGCGCCGCTGACCTCCACCGTCTCCTTCTCCGATGAGCCACCGAGGCTTCGAAAGGCAACCCCATGGAACGGGCAACACCGCTCCCACCCACAGCATCCGACCCCGGCAGACGACGTCTGCTGAAGGGCGCCGCCCTGGCCGCCGTTCCGTACGCGCTGCTCCCCGAGACACGGGCGGACGCGCAGACCCAGGCTCTCGACTACGCGCCGGCCACCTGGGAACCGGCGACCTCCGCCAACTACACCCGGGCGAACCGGCCCATCCAGTACCCGGTCGACTTCGTCGTCATCCACGTCACCCAGACCACGTACGACACGGCCCTCGGCGTCTTCCAGAACCCGAAGAAGGAGGTGTCCGCCCACTACGTCGTGCGCTCGGCGGACGGACATGTCGCGCAGTGTGTCCCGGAGGCCGACGTCGCCTGGCATGCGGGCAACTGGGACTACAACACCCGCAGCATCGGCATCGAGCACGAAGGCTGGGTCGACCGGCCCGCGTACTTCACCGACGCCCTGTACGAGAGATCGGCCCGGCTCACGGCGACGATCTGCGCCAAGTACGGGATTCCCCGGGACCGTTCGCACATCATCGCCCACTACGAGGTGCCGGGCAGCGACCACACGGACCCCGGGCCGCACTGGGATTGGGAGCGGTACATGAGACTCGTCAAGCGGGCCTGACCCGACACGGCGGGTCCGCGGCGCCACGGCGACCCCCGACACCGAGCCTCCGTACCGACACCGGCCCCGACACCGAGCCCCAGTACCGAGACCGGCCCCGGCACCGTGGACGGCCCACGACCGACCCCGGAGCCGAGGTCGGCCTTGGAGCCGAAGTCGACCCCGTCACCGCGACCCATCCCAGCACCAGGGTCGCCCCAGCCCCACGCCCGACCTTGGCCGCCAAGGCCCGACCCGACACCACGGCTGACCCGGGCGCGGAATCGATCACCGCGGCCACCCCCCTCCGGCCTCTGCGGCGCCTGAGCTACGTCCGGTGACCTGCCGAAATCTACGGCGCCCAGCGGTCCCTACTGTGCCTCCAGCCCAACGCAACCCAACCCAACCCAGCCGAGCTCAACCCAGCTGAGCCCAACGGAGCCCGATCCGAGCCAGCCCGCTTCCCGGACCCCGATCGGGTGACCCCCGTCGAAACGGTTGTCGCCGCGGACACCCGGAGTGACGATGTCCCCATCCGCATCGCCCTCCGGGAGGCCGAGTTGACCGATTCCTGGGTGGCCCTGGAGCCAGGGGCCGACCCCGTCGAGCACGCGCGGATGCTGCGCCGCGCATACGAGACGTTCGCCGAGGGGGGCAGGGTGACCCGCCCTGTGCGGTCCGTGGTGGCGGAGTCGTGGCGGCGTTCGGCGCGGGCCGGGGTCGGGACGGACGGCACGGCGAGCGTGGAACTGACGGACGGTGACCTCGGCGCCTACCGGGCCGAGCATCCGCTGGCGCGGGTGATGCCGCTGTTCCGGGAGCTGATGGGCACCTTCGCCGTGGACGGCGAGCATCTGCTCGCGGTGTGCGACGCACACGGCCGGCTGCTGTGGGTCGAGGGACACCCGGCGACCCGGCGGCAGGCGGGGCGGATGAACTTCGTGCCGGGCGCGCGCTGGGCGGAGAGCGCGATGGGCACGAACGCGCCGGGTACGGCGGTCGCCGTCGACCGGCCGGTGCAGGTGTTCGCGGCCGAGCACTTCAGCCGGCCGGTGCAGCCGTGGACCTGTGCGGCGGCGCCGGTGCACGACCCGCGCACCGGGCGGGTGCTGGGGGCGGTGGACATCACCGGCGGGGACGGCCTGGCGCATCCGCACAGCCTGGGCTTCGTGCAGGCGGTCGCGCGGGCGGCCGAGTCACAGCTGGCGCTGTTGACTCCGGAGCGGGCGCCGAACGACGGGGAGGTGCTGGAGCTGAGCGCGCTCGGCCGGGACGAGGTGCGGCTGCGCGCCGGTGGAAGGAGCGTCCGGCTCGGGCGCCGGCACAGCGAGATCGTGGTGCTGCTCGCCGGCCATCCGGAGGGGCTGACCGGGGACGAACTGCTGTGCGCGCTGTACGAGGACGAGTCGGTGACCCCGGTGACGCTGCGCGCTGAGCTGGCGCGGTTGCGCGGGGTGCTGGGGCCGGGGCTGCTGGCCTCGCGCCCGTACCGGCTGACGGTGCCGGTGGAGTCGGACGTGGCCATGGTGGAGCGACGGCTGGCCGCCGGGGCGGTGACCGCGGCCGCGGAGGCGTACACCGGTCCGCTGCTGCCGGCCTCCCAGGCTCCAGCGGTGGTGCGGCTGCGGCGCAGGATCGCCGAGGGACTGCGCGGCGCGCTGATCGACCGGGGCGACCCGGACCTGCTGGCCGACTGGGCGTACGCGCCGTGGGGCGAGGACGACCTGGAGGTGTGGCGGGCGCTCGCCGCGCTACGCCCCACAGCCGCGGTGCACACCCGACTCGCCACGCTCGAGGCCGAGTTGTCGGCCCCACCGGCCCGCTCGGCGCCACCGGCCCGCTCGGCCCCACCCGCCCGCTCAGCCCCACCAACCCGCTCGGCCGCGCCGCCCGGGTCGCCCACGTCGGCCGCGTCACCCGCGTCACCCGCCTCGCCCACGAGGCGGAATCCGGAGACGCCCGCCAGTGCCGGGCCCCGCCCCAGCGGACCGAACGGACCGACCGGACCGACCGGACCGACGGGCCTGACCGGAACCACAGGGTCGGCCCGCAGGACCGTACGCCTGCCCGGCGTACCGCGCCCGCGGCAGACGCCCTAGCCACAGCGCCCC
Organism: Streptomyces sp. NPDC096205; assembly: GCF_044763135.1. Taxonomy (NCBI): domain Bacteria; kingdom Bacillati; phylum Actinomycetota; class Actinomycetes; order Kitasatosporales; family Streptomycetaceae; genus Streptomyces; species Streptomyces sp. NPDC096205. The sequence goes on from NZ_JBIWFS010000004.1 coordinate 526,411, forward strand.
GCTCGCCCGTCCCCGGCCAAGACGAAATCACCACCAGGCAACCCCAGCCCAGCCCAGCCCGGCCAAGCCACCCCACCTCCCCACCACCCCCGTACGCAACCTCCTCGCAACGTCCGCTCTCCTAGCCTCCCGTCGGAAGCCGCCCGACGGAGGGTGGCGGTCGATCGGGAGGCAGAGCAGCATGACCCGTTACGCGGCGCCCGGTACAGAGGGCGCGATCGTCTCCTACCAGGCGCGGTACGACCACTTCATCGGCGGGGAGTACGTGCCGCCGCTGCGCGGTGGGTACTTCGAGAACCCGAGTCCGGTGAACGGGCAGCCGTTCACCGAGGTGGCGCGGGGTACCGCGGAGGACGTGGAGCGGGCGCTGGACGCGGCGCACGCGGCGGCGCCGGGCTGGGCGCGCACGTCGGTGACCGAGCGTGCCGACATCCTGCGGAAGATCGCCGACCGTATGGAGGCGTCTCTGGAGCCGCTGGCGGTGGCGGAGAGCTGGGAGAACGGCAAGCCGGTGCGCGAGACGCTGGCGGCCGACATCCCGCTGGCCATCGACCACTTCCGCTACTTCGCGGGCGCGATCCGGGCGCAGGAGGGCTCGCTGGGCGAGGTCGACGACGACACCGTGGCGTACCACTTCCACGAGCCGCTGGGTGTCGTCGCGCAGATCATCCCGTGGAACTTCCCGATCCTGATGGCGGCGTGGAAGCTGGCGCCGGCGCTCGCGGCGGGCAACGCGGTGGTGCTGAAGCCGGCCGAGCAGACGCCGGCGTCGATCCACTACTGGCTGAGCCTCGTCTCCGACCTGCTGCCGCCGGGCGTGCTGAACATCGTGAACGGCTTCGGGGTGGAGGCCGGCAAGCCGCTGGCGTCCAGCCCGCGCGTGGCGAAGGTGGCGTTCACGGGCGAGACCACGACGGGGCGGCTGATCATGCAGTACGCCTCGGAGAACATCAAGCCGGTCACGCTGGAGCTGGGCGGCAAGTCGCCGAACATCTTCTTCGACGACGTATGGGCGCAGGACGACGACTTCCGGGACAAGGCGCTGGAGGGCTTCACCATGTTCGCCCTGAACCAGGGCGAGGTGTGCACGTGTCCGTCGCGGGCGCTGATCCAGCGCGGCCACTACGCGGAGTTCCTGCAGGCGGCCGTCGCCCGTACCGAGCTGATCCGGCCGGGGCACCCGCTCGACACGGACACGATGATCGGCGCGCAGGCCTCCAACGACCAGCTGGAGAAGATCCTCTCCTACATCGACATCGGCCGGCAGGAGGGCGCCCGGGTGCTCACCGGCGGTGAACGCATCGAGCACGACGGCGAGTTGAAGGGCGGCTACTATGTGCAGCCGACCATCTTCGAGGGCGACAACCGCATGCGGATCTTCCAGGAGGAGATCTTCGGGCCCGTGGTCTCGGTGACGCAGTTCGACGACTTCGACGACGCGATCAAGACGGCCAACGACACGCTGTACGGGCTGGGCGCGGGTGTGTGGACGCGGGACATGAATACGGCGTACCGCGCGGGCCGCGCCATCCAGGCGGGGCGGGTGTGGACCAACTGCTACCACGCCTACCCGGCGCACGCGGCGTTCGGCGGCTACAAGCAGTCGGGGATCGGCCGCGAGACCCACAAGATGATGCTGGAGCACTACCAGCAGACCAAGAACCTGCTGGTGTCCTACTCCCCGCGCAAGCTGGGCTTCTTCTAGAGGGCGACCGCCGATGCCCGAGGAGATTCCCCGCGTCCAGCTCACTCCCGCCGCCGCCGACCTCCTGCGCCGGCTGCGAGCGGCACACGGACCGCTGATGTTCCACCAGTCGGGCGGCTGCTGCGACGGCAGCGCACCGATGTGCTACCCGGAGGGCGAGTTCCGCACCGGTGACTCGGACGTGCTGCTGGCCGAGCTGGCGGTGGACGGCGTTCAGGAGCCGGTGACGTTCTGGATGTCGCCCAGTCAGTACGCCGTCTGGAGCCACACCCGGCTGATCGTGGACGTCGTCGAGGGCCGCGGCAGCGGGTTCTCGCTGGAGGCGCCGGAGGGGGTGCGTTTCCTGATCCGTTCCCAGGTCGTCGACCCTTGAGGCCTGTCATCCGTCCGGGTGCGCCCCCTGGTGCAATCCCCTTGGTTGCCGAGAGACTTGAAAGAGGCTCAGGGACTTCAAGGGGGAACCCGTGACGGGTCGGCACAGACGGTTCCGCGAAAGTGCACTCACGGTTCTGACGGTGTGCGGCCTGCTGACCGGCGCGGCGCTCACGGGGGCGGCCCCAGTCGGCGCCACCCCGGCCGACGCCACCACGGCCGGCCCCACCCCGGCCGGCTCCGCCCCAGCAGGCTCCGTCAAGGCCGAGACCAAGCGGACCACCGCCCTCGCACCCGGAGTCGAGTACCAGCAACTCGACCTCCAGGGAACAAAGGGCCCGGCCCGCGCCCACGTACTGAGCGTCGACCTCACCGACCCCCGGGTCCGCCTCGGCCTGCTCTACCCGGGGGCGGTGGCCGCGCGGGCCACCGTCTCCGAGCTCGCCACAGCCGAGGGCGCCATCGCGGGCGTCAACGGCGACTTCTTCAACATCACCGAGGCCCAGCACCCGGGCGTGGAGGCCACCGGCGCAAGCGTCGGCCCGGCGATCGCGGGCGGCCGGGCGCTGAAGGCGGCGGTGCCGAACGGGCAGCGGTTCGGGCCCGCGCTGCCGCCGGGCACCACCACCGAGGACGTCATCGGTGTGGGCCGCGACCGCCGGGCCCGTGTCGAGAGGCTGACCCTGGACGGCTCGGTCACCACACCCGAGGCCGAGCTGCCACTGGGCGGCCTCAACCAGTACGCGCTCCCGGTCGGGTCCGTCGGGGCGTTCACCGACGACTGGGGCAGCGCCTCCCGGCTGCGTGCCACCTGCGGCACGGACACCGAACGGGCGGCCCCGTGCAGCACCGACACCTACGAGGTGACGGTCCGCCACGGCAGGGTCGTCTCCACGGCGGACGCCCCGGGTGGCGGTCAGATCCTCCGAGGCACGACCGTTCTCGTCGGCCGGGAGGCGGGCGCGCAGGAGCTGCGGAAGTTCCACATCGGCGAGCCGGTGCGGATCACCCACCGGCTCAGGAACACGACCTCGCCGATCCCGCTCCAGCTCGCCGTCGGCGGTTACCCCGTGCTCCACGACGGTCAGCCGCTACCCGGCCTGGACACCCGCACCGCCGCGGTCCGCACGGCGGCGGGCATCGCCGACGGCGGCCGCCGGGTGCTGCTGCTCGCACTGGACGGCTCCCCGGAGTACCGGACCGGTCTGACCGTCGCCGAGATCGCCCAGGTCATGCGCGGTTTGGGGGCCGAGCATGCCCTCAACCTGGACGGCGGCGGCTCCACGACCCTCGTGGCGCGCACCCCGGACGGCGTCACCCCGCTCAACCACCCGAGCGCCGGGTCCGAACGCCCGGTCCCGAACGGCATCGGGGTGTTCACGGGCCCCTGAGGGTCAGAGGGTCATGGCCGCAGACTGCTCACGATGTCCGCGGTCGCCGTGAGGCCGCTGTGGATGGTGGGCGCCATGTTCGTGCTCGCGAGATAGAACCCGAGCAGCGCGCACACCAGCGCATGGGAGAGCTTGAGCCCCCCGTTGCGCAGGAAGATCACCGCCAGGATGAACAGCAGCAGCACCACAGAGATGGAAACGGCCATCGTCAACCTCCTCCGCCACGCCGGTCACGTCCGGTTCACGGCGTTCGGCCGCAAGTGTGGCGTAGCGGAGGGTTCGTCCGGGCGGCTGACATGTCCTCCGAACGTGTGGTGTCTGACTGTGACGATCAGACCCGGTGGGTGTCGAGGAAGGCCTCCAGGCCCGCCAGGTCGTCCGTGTTGAGGAAGTCGACACCGGCATCGAGCAACTCGGCCCACAGCGCGTCCCGGTCCGGTCCGGGCAGGTCAGGGGTGGCCCAGAAGCGGACGGTCTGGCCCCGCTCATGGGCAGCCCCGGTGATGGCGCGCAGCTTCTGCCGCTCGGCCTCGGGGAACGGGCCCGCGCCCAGCCAGGTGAAGATTCGGGTCCAGTTGTCGCTGATCAGCGGCACGAAGGAGGCCGGCGCGGAGCTGCCGAGGTCGGTCAGGCGGCCGTCGTAGAAGGCGTGCCGCACGGTCTGCGCCTCCATGGGCGCGCGGGCGGCGCGGTCGCCGGAGACGACCGCGGTGACCGGGCCGGGGAAGACGCGGCCGTGGGCGTACGTGGTGAACAGGTGCTTGTGGCGCCGCAGATGGCGGTCCAGTTCGAGGTACGTCGCCGCGCCCTCGGTCTTGATGTCGATGAGCAGTTGCAGCGGCCGGTGATGTCCCCGGTACACCCAGCCGTGGTGGGCGCGCACCCGGGCGGCGAGCGGGTCGAGGTAGAGGGACTCCAGCGTGCGGGCCGGGTCCAGGTCCTCGGGGTCGTGGGCGACCAGCAGTTGGTCCCCGACCAGGTAGATGTCCGCCTCCAGGCTGCCGAAGCGGTGGTCGAGGGCGTCGAGGAGCGGGCGGGGGTGCTCGTAGTCGTTGTGCGCGTGGGCCCGCCACAACGGGGCCTTGCCACGCTTCTTCCCCTCGGCCGCGAATGCGGTGGCGCCGGGCAGGGCGATCGTGCCCGCGAGTGCGGCGCCGAAGGCGGTGAGGGCTCTGCGACGGGTGGTGAGGGCCATGCGCTGCCTCCCTGTGTGGTGTCGATCCCCAGCGAGTATGGGGCGTGAACACCTCAAACACAGGGCCCCCGGCGGGAGTTGACCGAACGTCCGTCACCCGTTCACCGCGCGCACCAGGGGACAGGAAGGCGTACCCCAGGAGCCAGGAAGGCGCAGCACCGAGATAGGCAGGGGCGCCCCCGGAGACAAGAAGAAGCCCGCCCCTGCCCGGGACGGGCTTCTCACAGCCGGATGAACCTCAGGGAGCCTGGAGGTCGACCAGTTCGGCCAGCGCCGCGCGATGCGCGCCCGCCGTGCCGTACGCGATCGAGTCGGCCTTGGCCCGCTTCAGGTACAGATGCACGGGGTGCTCCCACGTCATGCCGATGCCCGCGTGCAGTTGCAGCGCCTCCTCGGCGGCGCGTACGGCGACAGGGGCCGCGTAGGCCTGGGCCACGGCGACCGCCACGGCTGCCTCGTCGCCCGAGTCCCCGTTCGCGAGGGTGTCGGCGGCGTTGCGGGCCGCGGCGCGCAGGTTCACGAGCTCCAGCCACAGCTGGGCGAGCCGGTGTTTGAGCGCCTGGAAGCCTCCGACGGGCCGGTTGAACTGCTTGCGCTCCTTCAGGTAGCGCACGGTCTCCGTCAACGCCCAGTCGGCGACGCCCAGTTGTTCGGACGCCAGCAGCCCGGCACCGGCCCGCAGGGCACGCCGTACGGCGGGTTCGGCCTCGCCCAGCCGGCGGCCGGCCGCGCCGTCCAGCCGTACGGTCGCCACCGGCCGGGTCAGGTCGAACGATGTCCGGCGCGTGATCTCGGCGGCGTCCGCCTCGACCGCGTAGAGGCCGCCGTCGTCGGCCGGCACCAGCAGCACGTCCGCGGCCGTCGCGTCCGCGATGCCGGTCAGCTCGCCGTGCAGGAGACCGTCCATCACGCGTACGGCGGTGAAGGCGGCGCCGGGTGCGAGGTGCAGGCCGACCGCGAGGGCGCCGATCCTCCGTCCGGAGGCCAGTTCACCGAGGAGCTGTTCGTCGCCGCACTCCAGCAGGGCCTCCGTGGCCACGACGGCGCTGCTCAGATACGGCACCGGGGCGACGGCCCGCCCCAGCTCCTCCAGCACGACGGCGGCTTCGCGGTGCGTGGCACCCTGACCGCCCAGCTCCTCCGGCACCAGCAGTCCGGCCAGGCCCATGCCCTCGGTGAGGGACTTCCACAGCGCGAGGTCGTGCGGCGTGTCCGTCTCCGTGCGGGCGATGACACCGGCCGGGTCGCAGTGGTCGCGCAGCAGGTCCCGTACGGCGGACCGGAGCGCGTCTTCCTCCTCCGTGTAGAGCAGATCGGTCATCGGGCCAGGTCCTTCCACGCGACGTCCTTGTCGGTGCGCGGCTCGGCGGGCAGGCCGAGGACGCGCTCGGCGACGATGTTCAGCAGAACCTCGCTGGTCCCGCCCTCGATGCTGTTGCCCTTGGAGCGCAGATAGCGGTAGCCGGCCTCGCGGCCGGTGAAGTCGACCAGCTCGGGGCGGCGCATGGTCCAGTCGTCGTACAACAGGCCCTCCTCGCCGAGGAGTTCCACCTCCAGACCGCTGATCTCCTGGTTGAGACGGGCGAAGCCGAGCTTCATGCCGGCGCCCTCGGGGCCGGGCTGGCCCGCGACGAGCTGCTGGCGCAGGCGTTCGCCGGCGAGACGGGCGACCTCCGCGTCGACCCACAGCTTCAGCAGCCGCTGGTGCATGTCGTGGGTGCGCAGGTCGGGGCGTTCCCGCCAGGTCTGCGCGACCTTGCCGATCATCCCGCCCTCGCGGGGCAGGGCCATGCCGCCGATGGCCACGCGCTCGTTGTTGAGCGTGGTCTGCGCGACCCGCCATCCGTCGCCGGCCTCGCCGAGGCGGTGGGCGTCGGGGATGCGGACGTCGGTGAGGAAGACCTCGTTGAACTCCGCCTCGCCGGTGATCTGGCGCAGCGGCCGGACGTCGACGCCGGGGTCGGTCATGTCGCAGGCGAAGTAGGTGATACCCGCGTGCTTGGGGACGTTCGGGTCGGTGCGGGCGATGAGGATGGCCCAGCGGGCGTTGTGCGCGCCGGACGTCCACACCTTCTGTCCGTTGACGACCCAGTCGTCGCCCTCACGGACGGCCCGGGTGCCGAGCGCGGCCAGGTCGGAGCCGGCGCCGGGCTCGCTGAACAGCTGGCACCAGACCTCCTCCCCGGTCCACAGGGGCTTGAGGAAGCGCTGCTTCTGTTCGTCCGTGCCGTACTTGAGGATCGTCGGCGCGGCCATGCCGAGGCCGATGCCGTTGCGGCGCGGGTCGTTGTCGGGGGCGCCCGCGGCCGCCAGCTCGGCGTCCACGACACCCTGGAGGGAGCGCGGGGCACCGAGACCGCCGAGGCCCTCGGGGTAGTGGACCCAGGCAAGGCCGGCGTCGAAGCGGGCGCGCAGGAAATCCAGCCGGTCCGTCGTCGCGGGCGGGTATGCGGCCAGGAACTCGGCCGTACGGCGCCGCAGTTCGGCTGCGTCGGTCATGCCGCCGCCTCCGTCACCACGGCGATCCGGCCGGTCGTCACACCGTCGGCGACCCGCTGCACGGCGGCCGCCGCCTCACCGAGGGCGACCCGCTCGCTGATCAGCGGCTTGATCGCACCGCTCGCGGCCAGCTCGGTGAGCTGCTCGTGGCAGTGCTGGACCAGCTTGGGGTTCTTGGTGTTGTACAGGCCCCAGTGCAGGCCGAGGATCGAGTAGTTCTTCACCAGGGCGTGGTTGAGGGCCGGGCTGGGGATGCTGCCGCTGGCGAAGCCGACGACCAGGATCCGGCCCTCGAAGGCGACGACCTTGGCGGACTGGGCGTAGGCCTCGCCGCCGACCGGGTCGTAGATCACGTCGGCCCCGCGCCCCCCGGTCGCCTCCTTCACGGCGGCGACGACGTCCTCGGCGCGCCGGTCGATCACCACGTCACAGCCCAGCTCCCGGGCGACGGCGGCCTTGTCCGCGCCGCCGACCACGCCGATGACCGTGGCGCCCGCGGCCTTGCCGAGCTGTACGGCGGCGCTGCCGACCCCGCCGGCGGCGGCGTGCACGAGCAGCGTCTCGCCCGCCTCCAGGGCGGCCCGGCGGTGCAGTGCGAACCAGCCCGTCTGGTAGCCGACGTGCAGTGCGGCGGCCTCGGCGTCGTCCAGCGCGTCGGGGGCCGGCAGCAGGGCGGCGGCGTCCGCGACGGTGTACTCGGCGAAGCCGCCGTGCGGCAGCACGGGGTTGGCGATCACCCGGCGGCCGTCCTCGGTCTCGCCGCAGATCTCCACGCCCGGCGTGAAGGGCAGCGGCGGCCGGACCTGGTACTGGCCCCGGCACAGCAGGGCGTCCGGGAAGTTGATGTTCGCGGCACGGACCTTCAGCAGGACCTGGCCGTCACCGGGCGTGGGCCGCTCGATCTCGTCGAGCCGCATCACCTCGCTCGGCTCGCCGTTCTCGTGCACTCGCCATGCCTGCATCAGGGCCTCCACCGACTGCTCCGTCCGACCGGGTCGATCGCATACTAAGCGGTCGCTTGCCCGTCGGGGAAGGCCAGGGCTCACACCCGTTTCGGCCGCGCCCGCACATGCATCCGCTCCCCCTGCGGTCCGAACAGGCTCAGGAACTCCACCGGCCCCTCCCCCGTCGACCCGAACCAGTGCGGCACGCGCGTGTCGAACTCGGCGGCCTCCCCCGCGGCGAGCACCACGTCGTGCTCACCCAGCACCAGCCGCAGCTTCCCGGACAGCACATACAGCCACTCGTACCCCTCATGGGTCCGCGGATCCGGCTCCGCCGACCGCTGGGGCTCCACCATCTTGTACGCCTGCAGCCCGCCCGGCTGCCGGGTCAGCGGATAGAGGGTGCGGCCGTACCGCTGGATCGGCTTCGCGCGCACCCGCGGATCGCCGACCGGGGTTGCGCCGACCAGCTCGTCCAGCGGCACCTGGTGGGCCTGCGCGATCGGCAGCAGCAGCTCCAGCGAGGGCTTGCGCAGGCCGGACTCCAGCCGGGAGAGGGTGCTGACGGAGATGCCGGTCGTCTCGGACAGCGCCGCGAGCGTCACCTCCCGCTCCTTGCGGAGCTTGCGCAGCCGCGGGCCCACACCTGCCAGTACGTCGTCGGTCGTCATGGCCGTATTGCAGATTCGGCAACAACGTTTGTCAATCCCGGAGCATCGGAGCGATGGTCACCACAGGAACCCGACAGGAGGTGGTCGACATGACCGAGGTGACCGAGAACTACGAGGTGATCGTCGTCGGCGGGGGCGCGGCGGGCCTGTCCGCCGCTCTGGTGCTGGGCCGGGCCCGGCGCCGCACGCTCGTCGTCGACGCGGGCGAGCCGCGCAACGCGCCCTCGGCGCACATGCAGGGCTACCTCGGCCGGGACGGGATGCCGCCGGCCGAGTTCCTGGCGGTCGGCCGGGAGGAGATCGCCCGCTACGGCGTGGAGCTGGTCCGCGACCGGGTGGTCGACGTGACCCGCGACGGGGACTTCACCCTCGTGCTGGCGAGCGGCGGGACCGTCCGCGCGCGCCGGCTCGTCGTCGCGACCGGCCTGAAGGACGAGCTGCCGCCCGTGGCCGGCGTGGCCGAACGGTTCGGCCGGGATGTGCTGCACTGCCCGTACTGCCACGGCTGGGAGGTCCGCGACCGGGCCTTCGGCGTGCTGGCGACCACCGCGCTGAGCGTGCACCAGGCGCTGATGGTGTCCCAGTGGTCGAAGGACGTGACGCTCTTCCTGCACCAGGTCGCCGAGTCGGAGCTGTCCGAGCAGGATGTGCGGCGCCTGGCCGCGGCCGGGGTGAAGGTGGTGCCCGGCGAGGTGGCGGGGCTCGTCGTCGAGGACGACCGGCTGACCGGCGTACGACTCGTGGACGGGACGGCGTACGAGCGTGAGGTGCTGTTCGTCGCGCCGCGGGCCGTGCCGCGGACCGAGCTGTTCGTGCAGCTGGGCGCGGAGATGACCGAGACGCCCTTCGGCAGCTACCCCGTCATCGACGAGCGGGGTCTGACGAGCGTGCCCGGACTGTGGGCGGCGGGCAACGCCTCCGGGTTCGCCGAGCAGGTGGTGAACGCGGCGAGCCGCGGCTACCGGGCCGGGGCAACGATCAACGGCGAGCTGCTGATGGCGGACCTCGACGCGGCGGTCGAGGCGGCCGGGGTGTAGTCGGCGGCGCCGCGTTGCACCATGGCTGCATGCTGCTGACCCGGCTCGCCGACGTGTCCCGGGAGGTCGCCGCCACGTCGGCGCGGTCCCGCAAGATCGCCCTGCTCGCGGAGCTGTTCCGGGAGGCCGAGGCGCAGGACGTGCCGATCGTCATCCCGTATCTGGCGGGACGGCTGCCGCAGGGGCGGCTCGGCGTCGGCTGGAAGGTGCTGAGCCGCGAGGTCGCGCCGGCCGCCGAGCCGGCCCTGACCGTGCGCGAGGTGGACGCCCGGCTCACCGGCCTGTCCCAGGTCTCCGGCGCCGGTTCGCAGGCCGAACGCACGCGTCTGGTGGGCGAGTTGATGGGCGCGGCGACGGCGGACGAGCAGCGCTTCCTGCTGGGCCTGATCACCGGCGAGGTCCGCCAGGGCGCCCTGGACGCGGTCGCCGTGGAGGGGCTCGCCCAGGCCACGGGGGCGCCGCCCGCGGACGTACGGCGGGCGGTGATGCTCGCCGGGTCGCTCCAGGCCGTGGCCGAGGCGCTGCTCGCGGACGGCCCGCCCGCCCTGGACCGCTTCCGGCTGACCGTCGGCCGCCCGGTGCTGCCGATGCTCGCGCACAGCGCGTCCTCGGTGGCCGAGGCGGTGGAGAAGCTGGGCGCGTGCGCGGTGGAGGAGAAGCTCGACGGCATCCGTGTGCAGGTGCACCGCGACGGCGACGACGTCCGGCTGTACACGCGCACCCTCGACGACATCACCGACCGGCTGCCGGAGGTGACCGCGGCCGCGCTGGGGCTGGCCGGGGAGAGGTTCATCCTGGACGGCGAGGTGATCTCCTTCGATCCCGCGGGGCGGCCCCGTTCCTTCCAGGAGACCGCCGGGCGGGTGGGCTCCCGCGTGGATGTGGCCACGGCCGCGGAGGCGGTGCCCGTCTCCCCCGTGTTCTTCGACGCGCTGTCGGTGGACGGCCGTGACCTGCTCGACCTGCCGTTCACCGAGCGGCACGCCGAGCTGGCCCGGCTGGTCCCCGAGCCGATGCGGGTGCGCCGCGCCCTCGCGCACGGCCCCGACGACGCCCCCGCGGCCGAGGCCTTCCTCGCCGAGACCCTGCACCGCGGCCACGAGGGCGTCGTCGTCAAGGCGCTCGACGCCCCCTACAGCGCGGGCCGGCGCGGCGCGTCCTGGCTGAAGGTCAAGCCTGTGCACACGCTCGACCTGGTGGTCCTCGCCGCCGAGTGGGGCCACGGACGCCGTACCGGCAAGCTCTCCAACCTGCACCTGGGCGCGCGGCGGGCCGACGGGTCGTACGCCATGCTCGGCAAGACCTTCAAGGGCATGACCGACGCGATGCTGGCCTGGCAGACCGAGCGATTGCGGGAGATCGCGGTGAAGGACGACGGCTGGGTCGTCCATGTCCGCCCCGAACTCGTCGTCGAGATCGCCTACGACGGTCTGCAGCGCTCCTCCCGCTACCCGGCGGGCGTCACCCTGCGGTTCGCGCGCGTGGTCCGCTACCGCGAGGACAAGCGGCCCGAGGACGCGGACACCGTGGAGACACTGCTGGCCGCCCACCCGGAGGTACGGCCGTGAAGCGCAGCGCCGGACTGCTGTTGTTCCGGCACACCGATGACGGTCTGGAGGTGTTGCTGGGACATATGGGTGGCCCGTTCTTCACCAAGAAGGAGGCCGGGGCGTGGACCGTGCCGAAGGGCGAGTACGAGCCGGACGAGCCCGCCTGGGAGGCGGCCCGGCGGGAGTTCCGCGAGGAGCTGGGCGTGGAGCCGCCCGACGGCGAGGCGGTCCCCCTGGGCGAGGTCCGGCAGACGGGCGGCAAGGTCGTCACCGTGTGGGCCGTCGAGGCAGACCTCGACCCGGCCGGCATCGACCCCGGCACCTTCACCATGGAGTGGCCCCCGAGGTCGGGCCGCCTTCAGGAGTTCCCCGAGCTGGACCGGGTGGTCTGGCACGGCCTGGACCGGGCGCGCGAGCTGATCGTCAAGGCGCAGGCCACGTTTCTCGACCGGCTGGCGGAGCACTCGTCCTGAGTTCCGAGTTCCCGAGTACCTGCGAGTACCTGAGTTCCCGAGTTCCCGAGTTCCCGGGTACCTGAGTTCCTCGGTACCTCAGTTCCTGAGCCCTGAGCAGACGCGTACGCGTTGCGGTGCGGGCCGCGGCGCGCGAAGGTCGAAGCACAGCCCGCACCCAGGGAGGTCCTGTCATGCCCATCGCGACGGTGAACCCGGCGACCGGCGAGACGCTCAAGACGTACGAGGCCATGGACGAGGAGGAACTCGACCGCCGGCTCCAGCTCGCCGAGGCCACCTTCCGCACGTACCGCACGAGCGGCTTCGCCGACCGCGCCCGCCTGCTGACCCGGGCCGCCGAGCTCCTCGACGAGGACCAGCAGGACATCGCCCGGGTGATGACCACCGAGATGGGCAAGCCGGTCAAGCAGGCGCGCGCCGAGGCCGCCAAGTGCGCCAAGGCGATGCGCTGGTACGCCGAGCACGCGGAGGCGCTGCTCGCCGACGAGGAGCCCGACGCGGACGATGTGCGGGACTCCGGCGCCTCGCGCGTGCGGGTGCGCTACCGGCCGCTCGGGCCGGTCCTCGCGGTGATGCCGTGGAACTTCCCGCTGTGGCAGGTGATGCGGTTCGCCGCGCCCGCGCTGATGGCCGGCAACGTGGGCCTGCTCAAGCACGCCTCGAACGTGCCGCAGACCGCGCTGTACCTGGAGGACCTGTTCCACCGGGCGGGCTACCCCGAGGGCTGCTTCCAGACCCTGCTGATCGGCTCGGGGCAGGTCGACGACGTCCTGCGCGACGAGCGCGTCAGGGCCGCGACGCTGACCGGCAGCGAGCCGGCCGGGCGTGCGGTGGCCTCCACCTGCGGGGAGATGATCAAGAAGACGGTCCTGGAGCTCGGCGGCAGCGACCCGTACGTGGTGATGCCGTCCGCCGACCTCGACCGGGCCGCCGAGGTCGCGGTGACCGCGCGCGTGCAGAACAACGGCCAGTCGTGCATCGCCGCCAAGCGGTTCATCGTGCACACGGACGTCTACGACGCCTTCGCCGAGCGGTTCGTGGCCGGGATGAAGGCGCTGAAGGTCGGTGACCCGATGGTGGAGGACACCGAGATCGGGCCGCTCGCCACCGAGCAGGGCCGGAACGATCTGGAGGAGCTCGTCGACGACGCCACGCGCGGCGGGGCAGAGGTGCTGTGCGGGGGCCACCGGCTGCGCCGGCCCGAGCTGCCCGGCTGGTACTACCCGCCGACCGTGCTCGCCGGCGTCACCCGCGAGATGCGCATCCACCGCGAGGAGGCGTTCGGGCCGGTCGCCACGCTGTACCGGGCGGGCGACCTGGACGAGGCCGTGCTCATCGCGAACGACTCACCGTTCGGGCTGAGTTCGAACGTGTGGACGCGCGACGAGGGCGACGTCGACCGGTTCGTCCGGGATCTGGAGGCCGGTGGTGTGTACGTCAACGGCATGACGGCCTCGCATCCGGCGTTCCCGTTCGGCGGGGTGAAGCGGTCCGGGTACGGGCGTGAGCTGTCCGGGCACGGAATCCGGGAGTTCTGCAACATCACCACGGTTTGGCACGGTGCGTGACCGCCGCGCGGCTACGATCGCCGGTGTGAACCGCGAAGTGACTCTCCCTCTGATCGTCGATGACCGCGGGGCCTTGCAGGTGTCCGCGGCCGATGTGAGCAAGCTGCTGCGTACGGTGGGGGCGCGGTGGGTGCACCTCGTCGAGGCCGGGCAGGAGGGGCTCGACGAGGACACGGTCGCCGCGCTGACCATCGAACTGGCGAAGCTGGCCGACCGGATCGACGTGGCGTGCATCGCCCACAGCAGCGGGCAGAGCTGACATCCCCGGGGCCGTCTCCGAGCGGTCGCAGTTGACGCCGCCGAGGATCGGCTGACCCAGGGCGCGGGGAACTGCGCGAGCGACCGTCGACGGCCCGCGGACGGCATCAACGAATGGGCATCCCGGAGAGGGTCCGGGCGATCACGAGCCGCTGGATCTCGCTCGTGCCCTCGAAGATCGTGTAGATCGCCGCATCCCGGTGCATCCGCTCCACCGGGTACTCCCGGGTGAACCCGTTGCCGCCGAGGATCTGGACCGCCTGCGCGGTGACCTTCTTGGCGGTCTCGGAGGCGAACAGCTTGGACATGGAGCCCTCGGCCGCGGTGAACGGCTTGCCGTTGACCGCCATCCAGGAAGCGCGCCAGACCAGCAGGCGGGCCGCGTCGATGGACGTCCGCATGTCGGCGAGCTGGAAGGCCACACCCTGGTTGTCGATGATGGGCCGGCCGAACTGCTCGCGGGTCTTCGCGTAGTCGAGGGCCACCTCGTACGCGGCCCTCGCCGTGCCGACCGCCATCGCGCCGACCGCCGGCCGCGAGGCCTCGAACGTGGCCATCGCCGCGTTCTTCACCCGCTCGCCGCCGGCCTTGGCCCTCTCCCGGGCCCGCGCGAGACGCTCGTCCAGCTTCTCCTTGCCGCCCAGCAGGCAGGAGCCCGGCACGCGCACGTTCTCCAGGACGACCTCGGCGGTGTGCGAGGCGCGGATGCCGTGCTTCTTGAACTTCTGGCCCTGGGACAGGCCCGGCGTGTTCGGCGGGACGATGAAGGAGGCGTGACCCTTGGAGCCCAGCTCCGGGTCGACGATCGCGACGACCACATGGACGTTGGCGATGCCGCCGTTGGTCGCCCAGGTCTTCGTGCCGTTGATCACCCACTCGTCCTTGGCCTCGTCGTACACGGCGCGCGTGCGCATCGAGGCGACGTCGGAGCCTGCGTCGGGCTCGGAGGAGCAGAACGCGGCGACCTTCACGTCGTTCGCGTCGCCGTACATCTGGGGGATCCAGGTGCCGATCTGCTCGTCCGTGCCGTTGGCGAGGACACCTACGGCGGCGAGACCGGTGCCGACGATCGACAGGGCGATACCGGCATCGCCCCAGAACAGCTCCTCCATGGCCATCGGGATGCCGAGGCCGGTCGGGTCGAAGTACTGCTGGGCGTAGAAGTCCAGGGAGTAGATGCCGACCTTGGCGGCCTCCTGGATGACCGGCCAGGGAGTCTCCTCGCGCTCGTCCCATTCGGCGGCCGCGGGCCGGATGACGTCGGCGGCGAAGCCGTGCAGCCAGTCCCGGACCTCCTTCTGTTCGTCGTTGAGCTCCATGGTGAACTCGGCCATGTCCCCTCCAGCGGCGGCACCTGCGTGTTACTTGCGGTAACCGCAGTCTGTTACTGGCGGGTAGGAAAAGTCAACTCGTCGTACCGGCTCGGCAGCCCGTTCGATGCCCCGAGCGGGTTGAGTGTTAGTTTGCGCTGGCGTCACCGATTCAGCACCGGGTGGGGAGAGACCATGGACACCACGCAGCGGACCGAGCAGCAGAGGTCCGCCGACCGCCGACGGCGCGAGCTGCTGGAGGCCGCGGACAGAGTGGTGCTCCGGGACGGCCCGCAGGCGTCGATGAACGCGATCGCTGCGGAGGCCGGCATCACCAAGCCGATCCTCTACCGGCACTTCGGTGACAAGGGGGGCCTTTACGCCGCCCTTGCCAAGCGGCACACGGATGCGCTGCTGGATTCGCTGCGGGCCGCGCTGGACGCTCCGGCTGAGCGGCGGGAGCGGGTGGAGTCGACGCTCGACACATATCTGGCTGCCATCGAGGCGCGGCCTCAGGTGTACCGGTTCCTGATGCATCCCGCGGAGGGGGTCTCGACCGGGGACCAGGGGTTCGATGTCGGCAAGCACTCGGCTCCGCTGCTTCGGCGGATGGGTGAGGAGTTGGCTGCCGTCATCGAGGAGCGGGTGGATCTCGGGCCCGGGTCCCAGCAGCTTGCCCGGGTGTGGGGGCATGGGATCGTCGGGATGATGCATGCCGCCGGGGACTGGTGGCTGGGCGAACGGCCCTGCACCCGGGCCGAGTTGGTGCGGAGTCTTGCGGATCTTCTGTGGGGACGGTTGGCTGCGGCCGGCGACCGTGTCGGGGGGCCCGGGTTCTGATGCCGTCTGCGGGCCGTGGGGGGTACTCGCACGGTTCCCCGCGCCCCTAACTACCCGAACCCCAGGCCGTTCGTGACACCTGGCGCATCAGTCTGCGGTGGCGCCAGCCGGTCACCCTGTCCGCATAGACGGTTCCCTCCAGGTGGTCGCACTCGTGCTGGAGGCATCTCGCGAACCAGCCCGTGCCGTGGATCGTGATCGGGTCGCCCGTCATCGTGAAGCCCTCGACCACCGCGTGGTCGTAGCGCTCCGTGCCGGCCTCCAGGCCCGGCAGGGAGAGGCAGCCCTCGGGGCCGCGCAGGACCACGCCGTCCGCCTCCACCAGGCGGGGGTTCACCACATGGCCCAGATGGCGGACGTCCTCGTCGTCGGGGCAGTCGTAGACGAAGACGCGCAGCGGCTCGCCCACCTGGTTGGCGGCCAGGCCGACCCCGTTCGCGGCGTACATCGTGGCGAACAAGTCCTCCACGAGGGCGGCGAGTTCGGGGCCGAAGTCGGTGACGTCGGCGCAGGGGGTGTGCAGGGCCGGATCGCCGAGCAGGGTGAGGGGCCGGACGCGCCCGCGGGCGCCCGGGATCGAGCCGTTTCGCATGCCCGCAAGGGTACGGTCTGGCAGGTCGCGTCCGGTGCGTGCCTGGATCGTGACGGTGCCGCGATTCGGGCACGTGAGTGGATCTCGATAGGCTGAGGCCACACCACGTGGCCGTTAAGGATGTCGGCGCGGCGCGTACGCAAGGAGGATCGAGGACTGATGGCAGGCAACTCGGACCCGCTCACGCCGCGGGCCAAGCTCGCCGTGACCGCGGGCAAGGCGGTCGCGGCGGCATCCCGTGCCGCGGGACGCGGCAGCGGTTCGGTGATCGGCGGACGGGTGGCCCTCAAGCTCGACCCCGACCTGCTCGCCCGGCTGGCGCAGAACCTGGACGTGATCCTGGTCTCGGCGACCAACGGCAAGACCACCACCACCCGGCTCATCGCCGAGGCGCTCAGGGCGGCCGGTCCGGTCGTGTCCAACGCGCTCGGTGCCAACATGCCGGCCGGTATCACCTCGGCGCTGGCGGGCGGCTCGGACGCGAAGTTCGCTGTGATCGAGGTCGACGAGAAGTACCTCGCGGGCGTCGCCCGGGACACCGACCCCAAGTGCATCGCCCTGCTGAACCTCTCGCGCGACCAGCTCGACCGTGCCGCCGAGACGCGGATGCTCGCCGAGAACTGGCGTGAGGGGCTGGCCGGCTCCAAGGCCGTCGTCGTCGCCAACGCCGACGACCCGCTGGTCGTGTGGGCCGCGTCCTCGTCCCCGAACGTGATCTGGGTCGCGGCCGGTCAGATGTGGAAGGACGACGCCTGGTCCTGCCCGTCCTGCGGCGGTGTGATGCAGCGCCCCGGCGACGACTGGTTCTGCGGCGACTGCGGCTTCCGCCGGCCCACCCCGACCTGGGCGCTGTCCGGCGACCACGTCCTGGACCCGCACGGCTCGGCCTGGCCGATCCACCTCCAGCTGCCGGGCCGCGCCAACAAGGCCAACGCCGCGTCCTCCGCGGCCGTCGCCGCCGTGTTCGGGGTGCCGCCGCAGGTCGCGCTGGAGCGCATGTACCAGGTGCAGGCGGTCGCCGGACGCTACGACGTCGTGCAGTTCGAGGGCCGTGACCTCCGGCTGCTGCTGGCGAAGAACCCGGCCGGCTGGCTGGAGACGTTCTCGCTCATCGACCCGCCGCCGGCCCCGGTCATCCTGTCCGTGAACGCGCGCGGCGCCGACGGCACGGACACGTCCTGGCTGTGGGACGTCGACTACACGCGGCTGACCGGTCACCCGATCTTCGTGATCGGCGACCGCAAGCTCGACCTCGCGGTGCGCCTGGAGGTCGCCGACCAGTACTTCCAGGTGTGCGAGAACCTCGACCAGGCGGTGCAGATGTGCCCGCCCGGCCGGATCGAGGTCATCGCCAACTACACCGCCTTCCAGGACCTGCGCCGCCGCGTCGGCAACTGACACTCAGGGGACTTTTGTGAGCGACAACCAGCTGCGGGTCGTCTGGATCTATCCCGACCTGCTGAGCACCTACGGCGACCAGGGCAACGTCCTCGTCGTGGAGCGCCGGGCGCGACAGCGGGGCCTGGACGTGGCGCGGCTCGACGTGCGCAGCGACCAGCCGATCCCGACCTCCGGCGACATCTACCTCATCGGCGGCGGCGAGGACCGGCCGCAGCGGCTCGCGGCCGAGCGGCTGCGCCGCGACGGGGGGCTGTACCGGGCGGTGGAGAACGGCGCGATCGTGTTCTCCGTGTGCGCCGGCTACCAGATCCTCGGCCATGAGTTCATCAACGACCTCGGCCAGCGCGAGCCGGGCCTCGGCCTGCTGGACGTGGTCTCGGTGCGCGGCGAGGGCGAGCGGTGCGTCGGTGACGTGCTCGGGGACATCGACCCGCGGCTCGGCCTGCCCCCGCTGACCGGTTTCGAGAACCACCAGGGCGTCACCCACCTCGGCCCGACGGCCCGCCCCTTCGCCCAGGTCCGTTTCGGCAACGGCAACGGCACGGGCGACGGCACGGAGGGCGCGTACAACGACACCGTCTTCGGTACGTACATGCACGGGCCCGTGCTCGCGCGCAACCCGCTGATCGCCGACCTGCTGCTGAAGCTGGCACTGGACGTCAACGCGCTGCCGCCGACCGACGACCGCTGGTACGAGGCGCTGCGCACCGAGCGCATCGCGGCCGCGCAGCAGCCCGCGTAAGCCCTGTGTCTCACGGCCGCCCGGAGTTCTGTGACTCCGGGCGGCTTTTGTGTGGGCCCGCCTGACGCGCCGTCTGCTCATATGTGCAGGTATGTCCAGCAGGCGGACGCCCGGTGCGGTGGGCCCCCCTCACGCCGGTAGGGTGACCTGGATCTCGCCGGACAACGTGGTCCGGTCCCCGGCCCACGTTGCAAAGGTAGTTCGGGCTATGCGTATTGGTGTCCTCACGTCCGGCGGCGACTGCCCCGGCCTGAACGCCGTCATCCGGTCCGTCGTGCACCGTGCCGTCGCCGACCACGGCGACGAGGTCATCGGTTTCCGGGACGGCTGGAAGGGCCTCCTGGAGTGCGACTACCTCAAGCTCGACCTCGACGCGGTCGGCGGCATCCTCGCCCGTGGCGGCACCATCCTCGGCTCCTCCCGGGTCCAGCCCTCCCATCTGCGGGACGGTGTGGAACGGGCCAAGGGGCATGTGGCCGACCTGGGGCTCGACGCGATCATCCCGATCGGCGGCGAGGGCACGCTGAAGGCGGCCCGGCTGATGTCCGACAACGGCCTGCCCGTCGTGGGCGTGCCCAAGACCATCGACAACGACATCGCCGTCACGGACGTGACCTTCGGCTTCGACACGGCCGTGGGCGTGGCGACCGAGGCGCTGGACCGGCTCAAGACCACCGCCGAGTCCCACCAGCGGGTGCTCGTGGTCGAGGTCATGGGCCGCCACACCGGCTGGATCGCGCTGCACTCCGGCATGGCCGCGGGCGCGCACGCCATCGTCGTGCCCGAGCGGCCCTTCGACATCGACGAGCTGACCACGGTCGTCGGTGAGCGGTTCGAGGCCGGCAAGCGCTTCGCGATCGTCGTCGCCGCGGAGGGGGCCAAGCCGAAGGCCGGCTCCATGGAGTTCGACGAGGGCGGCAAGGACATCTACGGGCACGAGCGGTTCGCCGGGATAGCCCGTCAGCTGTCGGTGGAGCTGGAGCGGCGGCTCGGCAAGGAGGCGCGGCCGGTCATTCTCGGGCATGTGCAGCGGGGTGGTACGCCGACCGCCTATGACCGGGTGCTCGCGACCCGGTTCGGGTGGCATGCGGTGGAGGCTGTGCACCGGGGTGAGTTCGGGATGATGACGGCCCTGCGGGGGACGGACATCGTGATGGTGTCGCTGGCCGAGGCCGTGGAGACGCTCAAGACCGTGCCCGCTGAGCGGTACGCCGAGGCTGAGTGCGTGCTTTAGCCGTCCGGCGGGTGCGGGCCGTGTGTGGCTTGTCGCGCCCACGCGGCGGAGCCGCACATCGACACAGCCCCGCGCCCCTGAGGACATCTGCCCCCGGTGACTTTTGTCGCCGGGGGCCGCTTTAGTCTTGGTGCCGGACGTTTTCGCACAACCCCCTCGAAACAGGAGCCTGGCGCATGGATCACAGCGGGCACGGCATGACCATGGATCTGCCGCCGTTCACGCTGGGGCGGGGTCTTCAGTGGTCGCCTGACGGGTTCTTCCTCGTCGCCTGCCTGGTCGGGATCGGGCTCTATGTCTGGGGCGTCGTACGGCTGCGGCGGCGCGGGGACGCGTGGTCGCTCGGGCGGACGCTCGCCTTCGTGTCGGGTGTGCTGACCATCGGTGTGGTGATGTGCACCAAGCTGAACGACTACGGGATGGTCATGTTCAGCGTGCACATGGTGCAGCACATGGTCATCAGCATGCTGTCGCCGATCCTGATCCTGCTGGGCGCGCCGGTCACGCTGGCGCTGCGGGCGCTGCCGCCCGCGGGGCGGGGGCGCAAGGGGCCGCGTGAGCTGCTGCTGGCGCTGCTGCACAGCCGGTACCTGCGCGTGGTCACGCATCCGGCGTTCACGATCCCGATGTTCATCGCGAGCCTGTACGCGCTGTACTTCACCCCGCTGTTCGACACGCTGATGGGCTCCAGGGCGGGCCACGCCGCGATGATGGTGCACTTCCTGGCGGTCGGGGTGGTGTTCTTCTGGCCGATCATGGGCGTGGACCCGGGCCCGAACCGGCCGGGCTATCTGATGCGGATGCTGGAGCTGTTCGCGGGCATGCCGTTTCACGCGTTCTTCGGCATCGCGCTGATGATGGGCTCGACCCCGATGGTGGAGACGTACCAGAACCCGCCCGCCTCGCTCGGCATCGACGCGCTCGCCGACCAGAACGCCGCCGGCGGGATCGCCTGGGCGTTCAGCGAGATCCCGTCCGTGCTGGTGCTGATCGCCCTGCTGTTCCAGTGGTACGGCTCCGAGCAGCGGCAGGCCAAGCGCAAGGACCGGGCCGCCGACCGGGACGGGGACAAGGAGCTTCAGGCGTACAACGCCTACCTGGCCTCGCTGAATGCGCGCGGCGGCGGCTGAGGGCCCAGTCCTGGAAAACCGGGCCGGATTCCATGGATCGGGGGCACCATGGAGGGACGGACGGACGAGGAGGGTGTCGCGATGCCCGGTTCCACGGACAGCTCCACGAAGACCATGGGGGTGCTCACCGTCGGCGGGCTCGTCGTGGTGACGGCCTACACGGCGGTGCTCGGCAGCAACGGCTGGCTGTGGTTCGGCTGGGTCGTGCTCGGTCTGCTCACCCTCGGCATGGTGGCCACACGCAACACCTGAGCCCTGACTACTCCCGGCCGAGCCGGGCCCCCGAGTGCACGCCCGGCTGGTACTTCGGCAGCCGGGCGGTCACCTTCATGCCCGCGCCCACCGCGGTCTCGATGACCAGGCCGTGGGCGTCGCCGTAGACCTGGCGGAGCCGGTCGTCGACGTTGGACAGGCCGATGCCGCCGGAGGGGCTGATCTCGCCCGCGAGGATACGGCGCAGCAGGGCGGGGTCCATGCCGGCGCCGTCGTCCTCGATGACGACCAGGGCCTCGGCGCCCGCGTCCTGCGCGGTGATCTGGATGTGGCATTTGTCGGCCTTGCCCTCCAGGCCGTGCTTCACCGCGTTCTCCACGAGCGGCTGGAGGCAGAGGAACGGCAGCGCCACCGGCAGCACCTCGGGGGCGATCTGCAGGGTGACGGAGAGGCGGTCACCGAAGCGCGCGCGGACCAGGGCGAGGTAGTGGTCGATGGCGTGCAGCTCGTCGGCGAGGGTGGTGAAGTCGCCGTGTCTGCGGAACGAGTAGCGGGTGAAGTCGGCGAACTCCAGCAGCAGCTCCCGGGCGCGCTCGGGGTCGGTCCGCACGAAGGACGCGATCACCGCGAGCGAGTTGAAGATGAAGTGCGGCGAGATCTGGGCGCGCAGGGCCTTGATCTCGGCCTCGATCAGCCGGGTGCGGGACTGGTCCAGGTCCGCCAGTTCCAGCTGTACGGAGACCCAGCGGGCGACCTCTCCCGCCGCGCGCACCAGGACGGCGGACTCGCGGGGCGCGCAGGCGACCAGCGTTCCGTGCACCCGGTCGTCCACGGTGAGCGGGGCGACCACCGCCCAGCGGACCGGGCAGTCCGGAGTGTCGCAGGTCAACGGGAACGCCTCGCCCCGCCCGGTCTCCAGCGGGCCGGCCAGCCGTTCCATGATCTCCGTACGGTGATGAGCGCCGGCTCCGTCCCAGACCAGCACGCGCTCCTCGTCGGTCAGCCCCAGCGCGTCCGTGCCCAGCAGCGAGCGCAGCCTTCGGGCCGACTTGCGTGCGGTCTCCTCGGTGAGCCCCGCCCGCAGCGGCGGCGCGGCCAGCGAGGCGGTGTGCAGCGTCTGGAAGGTGGCGTGCTCGACCGGCGTGCCGAGGCCACCGCCCTGGCTCTCGGGGCGAGCCGTGCGCCGGCCCAGCCAGAAGCCCAGGGCGAGGAGGGGGAGGACGGCCACGCACAGGCCGGCGATGAACCCGGTCATGTCCTGGCCTCCGCTCTGGTGAGGTCCTCCGGCAGGTGGAAGCGGGCCAGGATCGCCGCTGTGCCCGCCGGGACCCGGCCCGGGGTGGCCAGGGAGACCAGGATCATCGTGAGGAAGCCCAGCGGCACGGACCAGAGAGCGGGCCAGGCCAGGAGGGCGTGCAGGCCGCCCGGGCCGGGGAAGCCGGACATCGTCGCGGCGACGGCGAGGAAGGCCGCTCCCCCGCCGGCCAGCATCCCGGCGGCCGCGCCCGGCGGGGTGAGCCGGCGCCACCAGATGCCGAGGACCAGCAGGGGGCAGAAGGAGGACGCCGACACGGCGAAGGCGAGCCCGACCGCGTCGGCGACCGGCAGCCCGCCGGCCAGGGCGCTCGCCGCGAGCGGCACCAGCATGGCGAGGCCGGTGCCGAGCCGGAAGTGCCGTACGCCCCGGGCGGGCAGCACGTCCTGGGCGAGGACGCCCGCGACCGCCATGGTCAGACCCGATGCCGTGGACAGGAACGCCGCGAACGCGCCTCCGGCGAGCAGCGCGCCGAGCAGGTCGCCGCCGACCCCGCCGATCATGCGGCCGGGCAGCAGCAGGACGGCCGCGTCGGCGTCGCCGGTGAGGGTCAGCTCGGGGGCGTAGAGGCGGCCGAGGGCGCCGTAGACCGGTGGGAGCAGGTAGAAGCCGCCGACCAGGGCGAGGACGGCGACGGTGGTGCGGCGGGCGGCGACGCCGTGCGGGCTGGTGTAGAAGCGGACGACGACGTGGGGCAGGCCCATGGTGCCGAGGAACGTGGCGAGGATCAGTCCATAGGTGGCGTACAGCGGGCGTTCGGCGCGGGAGGCGGCCAGCGAGGTGGACATGCCGCTGGTGCCGCCCGGCTCGGCGGCGGGGACGGCGGTGCCGGGCGCGAAGGTGAGACGGGTGCCCGCGTCGATGTGGTGGGTGCCGGTGTCCAGGGTGGTCTCGCGGGCGTCGTAGGCGCGGCCGTCGACCGTGCCGGTGACGGTGGCCGTCAGCGGGCGGTCCAGCCTCAGGGCGAGGGTGTCGTCGACCTGGACCGTGCGCTGCTCGCGGAAGGCCGCCGGTTCCTCGAAGGCGCGGCTCGGGGCGCCGTCGTGCTGCCAGGCCAGCACCAGGAAGAGGGCCGGGACCAGCAGGGCGGTGAGCTTGAGCCAGTACTGGAAGGCCTGCACGAAGGTGATGCTGCGCATGCCGCCCGCGGCGACGGTCACCGTGACGACGACGGCCACGATGACGCCGCCCAGCCAGTCCGGGGCGCCGGTCAGCACGGTGAGCGTGAGGCCCGCGCCCTGGAGCTGGGGCAGCAGATAGAGCCAGCCGACGCCGACGACGAAGGCCCCCGCGAGGCGGCGTACCGCCGGGGAGGCGAGGCGGGCCTCGGCGAAGTCGGGCAGCGTGTAGGCGCCGGAGCGGCGCAGCGGGGCGGCGACGAACAGCAGCAGGACCAGGTAGCCGGCGGTGTAGCCGACCGGGTACCAGAGCATGTCGGGGCCCTGGACGAGGACCAGCCCGGCGATCCCCAGGAAGGACGCGGCCGAGAGGTACTCGCCGCTGATGGCTGCGGCGTTCAGGCGGGGGCCGACCGTGCGGGAGGCGACGTAGAAGTCGGAGGTGGTGCGGGAGATGCGCAGGCCGAAGGCGCCGACGAGGACGGTCGCGACCACCACGAGCGCGACCGCGGGTATGGCATAGCTCGGGTTCATCGGTCCTCGACCAGCCGCACGAAGTCCCGCTCGTTGCGCTCCGCGCGCCGCACGTACCAGCGGGCGAGCAGAACCAGCGGGGCGTACAGACCGAAGCCGAGGACCCCCCACTCCAGGCGGCGGGCGGCGGGCATGGCGGTGAAGAGCAGGGGCAGCGGGCCGACGAGCAGGACGAGGACGGCGAAGGCGGTGAGGCCGGCGCGCAGCTGGGTGCGCATCAGGGAGCGGACGTAGGTGTGGCCGAGGGTGGTCTGCTCGTCGATCTCGGTGCGCGGGCGGTAGTAGCCGGGGGCGCGCCGGGTGCGGCGGGGCGGACCCGTGACGACCACCCGGGTCTCGGCGGGGTCCTGGGGCACGGTCAGGGCCTCCTCATCAGCAGGTCCCGCAGCTCGCGCGCATGGCGGCGGCTGACCTGGAG
Source organism: Streptomyces sp. NPDC096205 (assembly GCF_044763135.1). Lineage (NCBI taxonomy): Bacteria > Bacillati > Actinomycetota > Actinomycetes > Kitasatosporales > Streptomycetaceae > Streptomyces > Streptomyces sp. NPDC096205. The sequence goes on from NZ_JBIWFS010000004.1 coordinate 550,921, forward strand.
CTCCTCCGCGCCGACCATGACGCTGACCGAACCGGCGTCCAGGCGCAGCTCGCCGATGTGGCGCAGGGCGACCAGGTGGCGGCGGTGGATGCGGACGAAGCCGCGGGCGCGCCAGCGCTCCTCCAGGGTGGACAGCGGGATGCGGACCAGATGGCTGCCCTGGGGGGTGTGCAGCCGGGCGTAGTCGCCCTGGGCCTCGACATGGGTGATGTCGGCGACGGCCACGAACCGGGTCACTCCGCCCAGCTCGACGGCTATGTGGTCGGGGTCGGGTTCGTGCACGGGGATGCGCGGGGCGGCCGTACCGCGCAGGTCGGCGGCGCGGCGGACGGCCTCGGCGAGGCGTTCGCGGCGGACGGGTTTGAGGACGTAGTCGACGGCGTCGAGGTCGAAGGCCTGCACGGCGAAGTCCTCGTGGGCGGTGACGAACACGACCAGCGGAGGGTGCGCGAACCCGGTCAGCAGCCGGGCGAGGTCGAGTCCGTCGAGGCCGGGCATCTGGATGTCGAGGAAGACGACGTCGATGGCCTCGGGCCCGTGGGGGCCGCACTCCAGGGCGCGGTTGATGCGGCGCAGGGCCTCGGTGGCGTCGCCCGCGCCCTCTGCGCTGCCGATGCGGGGATCGGACTGGAGGAGGTAGAGCAGTTCCTCCAGCGAGGGGCGTTCGTCGTCGACGGCGAGGGCGCGCAGCATGAACGTGCAGTGTAGGAGCAATCCGTACACCTGAACACGTGCCGGGGTTTCGGCATCGTCGCTGGATAGGGTGCGGCCATGAACAGCAGGACCACTCCGTTCGACGAGCTCGACCGGAAGATCATCACCGCCCTGATGGCGAACGCCCGGACCAGTTTCGCCGAGATCGGCGGGGCGATCGGGCTGTCGGCGACGGCGGTCAAGCGGCGGGTGGACCGGCTGCGGGACACCGGTGTGATCACCGGGTTCTCGGCGACCGTGCGGCCGTCGGCGCTGGGCTGGCGCACGGAGGCGTACGTCGAGGTGTACTGCGAGGGCGCGGCGCCGCCGAGGCGGCTCGCGGAGGTGGTGCGCAACCATCCGGAGATCACCGCGGCGATGACGGTGACCGGCGGCGCGGACGCGCTGCTGCATGTGCGGGCGCGGGACGTGGAGCACTTCGAGGAGGTGCTGGAGCGCATTCGTGCGGAGCCGTTCATCCGCAAGACGATCAGTGTGATGGTGCTGTCCCATCTGCTCCCGGAGAGTCCGGAGGCGGGTGCGTCCCAGCCCGCGCCCGACGGCGCAGCAGACGTGCGTCTGCCCTGATCAAGACGCAGCATTCCTGCGCAGACACGCAGCTCTCGTTTCTTGTCGGGCGTATCTGTCAGTTCCTACCTTGGTCTCACCCCTGACCGATCACCGCAGGAAGCGGAGGGACCCCTCTGTGACCGACAGCCGTGTGCCGCGCCGGCGGCGTTTCCTCGTCTGCGAACCAAGACACTTCGCCGTGCAGTACGCGATCAATCCCTGGATGCATCCCGACGTCCGGGTCGACGTCGACCTCGCCCAGGAGCAGTGGCAGACGCTGATCGGCGCCTACCGCTCGCACGGGCATGCCGTCGACGCCGTGGAGCCGGTGGCCGGGCTACCGGACATGGTCTTCGCCGCGAACTCCGCGGTCGTCGTCGACGGCCGGGTCTTCGGCTCGCTGTTCCACGCGCCCGAGCGGCGCCCGGAGTCCGTGCACTACGACACCTGGTTCAAGCAGGCCGGCTACGACGTGCACCGCCCGGAGTCGGTGTGCGAGGGCGAGGGCGATCTGGTGTGGACGGGCCGTTATGTGCTCGCCGGACACGGCTTCCGCACCACCCGCGAGGCGCATCGCGAGGCGCAGGAGTTCTTCGGGCGGCCGGTGGTCAGCCTGACGCTGGTGGACCCGTACTTCTACCATCTGGACACGGCGCTGTTCGTGCTGGACGACGACAACATCGTCTATTACCCGGAGGCGTTCTCCCCGGGCAGCCGTGAGGTGCTCGCCCGGCTGTTCCCGGACGCGGTGCTCGCCACCCGCGACGACGCGATGGCGTTCGGCCTGAACTCCGTGTCCGACGGCCGCCATGTCTTCATCGCACCGCAGGCCGAGGCGCTCTCGGTGCGTCTCGCCGAGCACGGCTATGTCCCCGTCCCCGTCGACCTGTCGGAGTTCCACAAGGCCGGCGGCGGCATCAAGTGCTGCACCCAGGAGATCCGCTGATGACCGCACCCGCCCACACCCGTTCCTCCGCCGAGCTGATCCGCGCCGAGGAGCCGGTCCTCGCCCACAACTACCACCCGCTGCCCGTGGTCGTGGCGAGCGCGGAGGGCGCCTGGGTGGAGGACGTCGAGGGCCGCCGCTACCTGGACATGCTGGCCGGCTACTCGGCCCTCAACTTCGGCCACCGCCACCCCGCCCTGATCGAGGCCGCGCACCGCCAGCTGGACCGGCTGACCCTGACCTCGCGGGCCTTCCACAACGACCGGCTCGCCGAGTTCGCCGAGCGGCTCGCGGCGCTGACCGGGCACGACATGGTGCTGCCGATGAACACCGGCGCGGAGGCGGTGGAGAGCGGCATCAAGCTGGCCCGCAAGTGGGCGTACGACGTGAAGGGCGTGCCCGCCGACCGGGCGACGATCGTGGTCGCCGCGGACAACTTCCACGGCCGTACGACGACCATCGTCGGCTTCTCCACCGACGAGACGGCCCGCGCCGGCTTCGGCCCGTTCGCGCCGGGCTTCCGGATCGTGCCGTACAACGACCTGGCGGCGATGGAGGCGGCGATCGACGACACGACCGCGGCCGTGCTCATCGAGCCGATCCAGGGCGAGGCGGGCGTCATCATCCCCGACGACGGCTACCTGGCCGGAGTGCGTGAACTGACGCGCCGCAAGGGCTGCCTGTTCGTCGCCGACGAGATCCAGTCGGGCCTCGGCCGCACCGGCCGCACCCTCGCCGTCGAGCACGAGGGCGTCGTCCCGGACCTGGTGCTGCTCGGCAAGGCACTGGGCGGCGGCATCGTGCCGGTGTCGGCGGTGGTCGGCAGCCGGGAGGTGCTCGGGGTGCTGCGGCCGGGCGAGCACGGCTCCACGTTCGGCGGCAACCCCCTCGCCGCCGCGGTCGGCACGGCCGTGGTCGAGCTGCTGGAGACCGGCGAGTTCCAGGCCCGCGCCGCCGATCTGGGCGTGATCCTGCGCGACGGCCTGACCGAGCTGGTCGGCCGGGGCGTGGTCGGCTTCCGGGCGCGCGGCCTGTGGGCGGGCATCGACATCGACCCGGCCATCGGCACCGGCCGCGAGATCAGCGAACGCCTCATGCACCAAGGCGTCCTGGCCAAGGACACACACGGCTCCACGATCCGGCTGGCGCCGCCGCTGACCGTCACCGGCGAGGAACTGCGCTCCGCGATCGGCTCGTTGGAGAAGGTGCTGACGCAGGGCGCCTGATCCCGGGGGGCACCCCCGTCCGACGGGACTTGTTCCGGGCCGGGGGCACCCCCGTCCGACCGGACCTGTTCCTGGCCGGGGGCACCCCCGTCCGACCGGACCTGTTCCTGGCCGGGGCGCCCTCGGCCGACCGGACTAGCTCCTGGCCGAGGGCGCCCTTGGCCGTCGCGGCCTGTACCGGCCGGGGGTGTCTGACCGCACGGCCCTAAACCGGCCCGAAGGACCCGACCCCGCGCGACCTGTTCCTGGCCCGGGCCCCCGGCGTCACGGCCTGCACCGACCGCAGGCGACCCGACCGCCCGGACCTGCACCGACCGGGGACGTCTGACCGCACGGCCCTAAACCGGCCCGAAGGACCCCGACCCGGCGCGACCAGTTGCTGGCCCGGGGCGCCCCGGCGTCACGGCCTGCACCGACCGCAGGCCACCCGACCGCCCGGACCTGCACCGACCGGGGACGTCTGACCGCACGGCCCTAAACCGGCCCGAAGGACCCCGACCCCGCGCGACCAGTTGCTGGCCCGGGGCGCCCCGGCGTCAGGGCCTGCACCGGACGGAGACGTTCCGACCGCCCGGGATCTGCACCGACCGCGGGGGCACCCGACCGACGCGACCTGTACCGGCCGGAGTCGCCCCGGCCGACCGGACCCGTACCCGCCGGAGGCGCCACGCCCCGGCCGGTGCGACCTGTTCCGGGTGGGGGCGGCCGCGCCTACACTGACACGTTGTTGACCTGCGAGAACGTGGCGGTTGTGGCGAGTCACCGGAGTGAGGAGCGCCCCCTTGTTCTACTACGTGCTCAAATACGTGCTGCTCGGACCGCTGCTGAGACTGCTCTTCCGGCCCCGCATCGAGGGCCTCGAGCACATCCCCGACTCGGGCGCGGCCATCGTCGCCGGCAACCACCTCTCCTTCTCCGACCACTTCCTGATGCCGGCCGTGCTCAAGCGCCGGATCACTTTTCTGGCGAAGGCCGAGTACTTCACCGGGCCCGGCGTCAAGGGCCGCCTCACCGCGTTCTTCTTCCGCAGCGCCGGGCAGATCCCGGTGGACCGCTCCGGCAAGGAGGCCGGCCAGGCCGCCATCCGCGAGGGCCTCGGCGTGCTGTCCAAGGACGAGCTGCTCGGCATCTACCCCGAGGGCACCCGCTCGCACGACGGACGGCTGTACAAGGGCAAGGTCGGCGTCGCGGTCATGGCCCTGAAGGCGGGCGTCCCGGTGATCCCCTGCGCCATGATCGGCACCTTCGAGGCCCAGCCGCCCGGCAAGGTCGTCCCCAACCTCCACCCCGTGACCATCCGCTTCGGCGCGCCCCTGGACTTCTCCCGCTACGCCGGCATGGAGAACGAGAAAGCGGTCCTGCGCGCCGTCACCGACGAGATCATGTACGCCATCCTGTCGCTGTCCGGGCAGGAGTACGTCGACACGTACGCGGCCGTCGCCAAGGCCGAGGACGCCGCCGCGAAGGAACGCAGGTTCCCGCGGATCCGCTGACCCCACCACCTGTCGGCACCTCGGCTCTGCCTCCGCCTCTGCCTTGAGCAGATCTCCTGGGCCGAGGGGCCGTCGTACGCCTACGGTCGCTCCATGAGACGAGCTGTGGTGATCGGAGCAACAGGCCAGATCGGGCGCCCCACCGTTGCGGCGCTGGCACGCGACGGCTGGGAGGTGACGGCCGCCTCCCGCGGCGGCGGCCGCGACGACGACTGGCCCGACGACGTACGGGCCGTACGCCTGGACCGTGAGGACGACAAGGCCCTGGAGACGCTGCTGGGCGACGGCTGCGACCTGCTGGTCGACATGGTGGCCTTCAAGGCCCGCCACGCGCGCCAGTTGACCGGCCTGGCCGACCGGATCGGTTCGGCGGTGGTGATCTCCAGCGTCTCGGTCTACGAGGACGACAAGGGCCGCGGCTTCGACACCCAGTCCGAGCCCGACGGCTTCCCGCACTACCCGCTGCCGCTCCCGGAGACCCAGACCACCGTCTCCCCCGGCGACGCCACGTACAGCACGGCCAAGGTGGCGGTGGAGCACGAACTCCTCGCGGCGGGCGACCGGTTGCCGACCACGCTGCTGCGCGCCGGCGCGGTGCACGGCCCGCACTGCCGCACCCCGCGCGAGCTGTACTTCGTCAAGCGCAACCTGGACGGCCGGCGCAGGCGCGTCATCGCCTACGGCGGCCGCAGCCGCTTCCACCCGGTCAGCGTCCACACCCTCGCCGAACTGATCCGCCTCGCGGCGGCCCGCCCCGGCTCACGCGTCCTGAACGCCGTCGACGCCGAGGCCCCGACGGTCGTGGAGATCGCGGCCGCCATCGACGCCGTGATGGGCGCCGACGCCGAGAACGTCCTCGTCGACGGCCCGGCACCGGCACCGACCGTGGGCGACACACCCTGGTCGGTACCGGCGCCGGTCATCTGCGACATGTCGGCCGCCGAACGCGAACTCGGCTACCGCCCGGTGGTGACGTACGCCGAGACCCTCCCGGAGACGGTGGACTGGATCACCCACCAACTGGCCGGAGGCGACTGGCGCGAGGTCTACCCGAAGATGTACGCCGCGTACGGTGATCTCTTCGACTACTCGGCGGAAGACACGTGGCTGAGGGCAGCTCCCTAGGGGCGCGGGGCTGAATCAATATGCGGCTCCGCCGCGTGGGCGCGACCAACCACGACGAACCCGCAGAGAACCACCGGTCTTACGGCTTGGGCACAGCGTGCGGCTCACAAACAACATCGGCCGAGTCCAGCGCCCCGCTCAACAGGTACGCGTCCACACGGTCGTTGATGCAGGAGTTGACCAGCCCGGTCACACCGTGCGACCCCGCGTTCTTCTCGGTGATCAGCCGCGACCCCTTGAACCGCGAGTGCAACGACACGGCCCCCTCGTAAGGCGTAGCCGCATCCCGCTCCGACTGCACGATCAGCACCGGCGGCAGCCCGTTGTGCGAGCGCACCTCCAGCGGAGTCTGCTGCTTGACCGGCCAGGTGGCACACGGCAGGTTCATCCAGGCGTTGGCCCAGGTCATGAACGGGTGGTCGCGGTGCAGCAGCGTGTTGTCGCGGTTCCACCTCTTCCAGCTGGTGGGCCACTTGGCGTCGGCGCACTCGACGGCCGTGTAGACGGCGTTGCCGTTCTCCGACGCGGCGTTGCCTGCGGTGTCGGACATGTCGGGGGCGGCCGCGTCGACGAGGGCCTGGGTGTCACCGGCGACGTACTTGCTGAAGACGGTGGCGACCGGGACCCACGAGGAGTCGTAGTACGGGGCGCTCTGGAAGAAGGAGATCAGCTCGGCCGGGCCGACGACCCCGCCGATGGGGTTCTTCTTGGCGGTGGCGCGCAGCTCCAGCCACTTGGCCTGGACGTCCGCGCGGGTGGTGCCGAGGTGGAAGGCGGCGTCGTTGGCGGCGACCCAGTCCTGCCAGTCCTTCCAGCGGCCCTCGAACGCGACGTCCTGGTCCAGGTTGGCCTGGTACCAGATCTTCTCCCGGGAGGGGTTGACCACGCTGTCGACGACCATACGGCGCACATGGGTCGGGAAGAGGGTGCCGTAGACGGCGCCGAGGTAGGTGCCGTAGGAGACGCCGAGGAAGTTCAGCTTCTTCTCGCCGAGCGCGGCTCGGATGACGTCGAGGTCGCGCGCGGTGTTGGGCGTGGTCATGTGCGGCAGCATCTCGCCGCTGCGCTCGTAGCAGCCCTCGGCGTACTCGCGGGCGAGCCCCCGCTGGGCGAGCTTGTCGGCCTCGGTGTCGGGCACCGGGTCCATCTTGGGCGCCTTGACGAACTCCTGCGGGTCGACGCAGGAGATGGGCGTGGACTTGCCGACACCGCGCGGGTCGAAGCCGACGAAGTCGTAGGCCTTGGCGGCCTTCGCCCACACGGCGTTCTTGGTGACGACGCGGCGCGGGAAGCGCAGACCCGAGCCGCCGGGGCCGCCCGGGTTGTAGACGAGGGCGCCCTGGCGCTCCTCGGGGGTGCCGGTGTTGCCGATGCGGTCGACAGCGAGCTTGATCTGCTTGCCGTACGGCTTCGCGTAGTCGAGCGGCACGGTGACGTAGCCGCACTTGATGGGCTTCTCCAGGCCCCAGTCGGCAGGGCAGTCCTGCCAGTCGATGCCCGCCTTCGCGGCGCGGGCCGCGGCGATCGCGGCGCCCTGCGCCTCGCTGTAGCCGCGGTGGCGGTCGGTGGAGTTCGTGCTGGCGCTGGCCGTGGGCGCGGTCACAGCCCCGGCTATCAGCGCGGCGGCGATCAGCGTTCCGGCCGAACCTATGGCGGCCGTCCGCTTCTTCGCTCTCGTACCGGTCAAGTAAGCCTCCCCGTACATCGTTTCGAGACAAGTACGGGCGATCCTGTCGTCTGAGAGGTCCCTGACAACAGAGGCGGCGTGTCTTCTTTGCCAATCCGATAACCGGAACGGCGTTTCCGATCAGCGGTCACCGTCTTCGAGCAGCGTCAAGGCCCGGTCCAGCACCCGCCGCAGCCGCAGCGCGTCGGACGCGACGGCGCTGACGAGAACAGCGGGCCCGGCCAGCGGAACGAGGACCGCCCCCTCCTCCAGCACCCGGGGCGCCACCGGTCGCTCACCGTACTCCGGCCGTACGACGACCAGTTGGCCGACCGCGCGATGCCCGCCCAGCACGGCGGGGCCGTCCCAGCCGCCCGGCGCACCGGGTCCGCAGGCCAGCTCCTGGTCGAGCACCGCACGTCCGGCGACCCGCACGGTGAGACGGCTGCTGAGCCGCCCGGGTTCCTCCCCCGCCCGCCCGAGCACCTGCTCCTCGCGCAGCACCAGCCGGGCCGTGGCCGCGAGGTCGGCGCGGGTGGTGACGTACAGATCGCTGCCGCGTGCGGAGATCAACTGCTCGGGCAGCCAGCGCAGTTCGCCGCCGTCGGCGACGTCGAGCCGTACGTCGTAGCGGGCCTCGCCCTTGGCCTGGCCCGGCAGCGCGATGGTGGCGGCGGCCGAGCCGACACGCAGCCGGGCGCCCTCGGCGACGTCCGCGTGCACCGCGAGACGGTCACCGCCGAGGGGACCGCTCATCGCGCCGACGAGCAGGACATTCGCCTCGCTGCCGCTCCCCCGGGTCCGCCGCAGCGCCAGCGGGCCCTCGCTCTCCAGGACGGGCAGGGCCGTACCGCCCCGCCCGTCGGCCCGAGCGGCCATCCGCGCGGCGGCCCGGACCCCGCTCACGGGCGGGCCCGCCACGCGGCGAGCTGCGCCCGCACCCACGCGGCGACCTCGCCGACGCCCGCCTCGCTGCGCAGCGACTGCAGGACGACCGGCAGTTCGGCGCGCTGGGCCTTGGCGTCGGCGGCCATCCGGGCCAGGTCCGAGCCGACGTACGGCGCGAGGTCGGTCTTGTTGACGACCAGCAGGTCGGCCGTGGTCACACCGGGCCCGCCCTTGCGCGGGATGTCGTCCCCTCCGGCCACGTCGATCACGAAGATCTGCGCGTCCACCAGGCCCCTGGAGAAGGTGGCGGTGAGGTTGTCGCCCCCGGACTCGACGAGGATCAGATCGAGCGGCCCGACCTCGTCCTCCAGGTCCTCCACCGCCTCCAGGTTCGCGGAGATGTCGTCCCTGATCGCGGTGTGCGGACACGCCCCGGTCTCCACGGCGGCGATCCGCTCCGGCGGCAGCACGGCCTCGCGCAGCAGGAACTCGGCGTCCTCCCGCGTATAGATGTCATTGGTGACGACCGCGAGCGACAACTCCTCCCGCAGCGCCCTGCACAGCGCGGCGACGGTCGCGGTCTTACCCGACCCGACGGGTCCGCCCAGCCCGATGCGCAGGGCGCGACGGGTGCCGTCGGGGCGCCGGGCGTCGGCGCTGAGGGCGGAAGGACCGTGGGGGGAGTGGTCGAGGTGCATGAAAGAGGGCTCCAATTCTCAGCCCGTCCGGCGTTCGAGGACGAGGCCGTTCAGGCCGATGGGGGGTCCAGGGGGCAGAGCCCCCTGGCGGGGTCGAAGGGGCGGATCCCCTGGGGAGGGGAACGGGTAGGGGCGGCGGGGGCGATGAACATCAGGACGCGAACAGCCGCACAGGCCACCCCGCATGCACCTCCGCCGAGATCTCCAGCAAGGGGGCAGAACCCGCGGGCAGCACCTCCACCCCCTCGTCGGCCGCACGCCGAGCCACCTCCACCGCCCGGTCCGCGACGCGATCCAGCTCCGGGGCGAGCCGGGCCAGCACAGCCGTGGCCTCGAAGGGGTCAAGGCCGAGCAACCGCACCACCGCGGTGGCGGACCCGCTCACTCCCTCGTACGCCGCACAGTAGGCCGCGTCGACCGCCCCGAGCCCCGCCACCCGGGCGACCGCCCCGAGCACCACGGGCTGATGCGCCCCCTTGGGGAACCGCCGTGCCAGAGCGTCGAGTTCGGCCGACGGCCACGTCGCACGACCGGCCCGCAGCAACTGCCGCCCCAGCTTCCGCGCAGCGGCCCGCAGCGCCGGCGACGGCGTACGGGCATCGGCGGCGGCGTCCAGTTCCGCCACGTCCAGACCGACCGCGGCGGACGCGGCGAGCGCGGCCGACACCAGCCCGGCCGTGTGCAACCGCCCCCGGCAGAAGTCCTCCAGGCTCGCGGCGTCGGTGATCCGCCCCGCCTTGACGGCCGCCTCGGCCCCGCCGGAGTGGGCGTGCCCTCCGGCGGGGAAGCGGCCGTCGGCCAGGACCAGTAGCGCAGCCCTGGACATCAGAAGAGGAAGTAACGCTGGGCCATGGGCAGTTCCGCCGCGGGCGTGGCCTCGACGAGCTCGCCGTCGATGTGCACGGCGAAGCTGTCGGGGTCGACCTCGACCCGCGGGCGGGCGTCGTTCTCCCGCATGTCCGCCTTGGTGACCGCGCGCGTCGACTCGATGGCGACGAACCGCTTGCCGAGGGCGAGCCGTTCGGCCAGGCCGTCCTCCAGGGCGAGCGGGGCGACGAAGTTGACCGAGTTGGACGCCGGGGCGCGGCCGATGGCGCCGTACATCGGGCGGGGCAGGATCGGCTGCGGGGTGGGGATGGAGGCGTTGGCGTCGCCCATCTGCGCGTACGCGATCTGGCCGCCCTTGAGGACGAGTTGCGGCTTGACGCCGAAGAACGCCGGTTCCCACAGCACGAGGTCGGCGAGCTTGCCGCTCTCCACCGAGCCGATCTCGTGGGAGAGGCCCTGGGCGAGGGCCGGGTTGATCGTGTACTTGGCGACATAGCGACGTACGCGACGGTTGTCGGCGCGGCCGTCCCCGGGCAGTGCTCCGCGTCGCCGCTTCATCACGTGCGCGGTCTGCCAGGTCCGCAGGATCACCTCGCCGACGCGGCCCATGGCCTGGGAGTCGGAGGAGATGATCGAGATGGCGCCCAGGTCGTGCAGGATGTCCTCGGCACCGATGGTCGAGGGCCGGATGCGGGACTCGGCGAAGGCCAGGTCCTCCGGGACGGCAGGGTTGAGGTGGTGGCACACCATCAGCATGTCGAGGTGTTCCTCGGCGGTGTTGACGGTGAACGGCCGGGTCGGGTTGGTGGAGCTGGGCAGCACATGCGGCTCGGAGACGACCGTCATGATGTCGGGCGCGTGTCCGCCGCCCGCGCCCTCGGTGTGGTAGGCGTGGATGCCGCGCCCGGCGATCGCCGCGAGGGTGTCGCCGACGAAGCCCGCCTCGTTCAACGTGTCCGTGTGGATGGCGACTTGGATGCCGGTCCGGTCGGCGACGGTCAGCGCGGCGTCGATCACGGCCGGGGTGGAGCCCCAGTCCTCGTGCAGCTTCAGGCCGAGGGCGCCGCCGCGGATCTGGGAGAACATCGCCTCGTGGGAGACGGTGTTGCCCTTGCCGAGGAAGCCGATGTTGAGGGGGTAGGCCTCCATCGCCTCCATCATGCGGGCGAGGTGCCAGGGACCGGGCGTGACCGTGGTCGCCTTCGACCCTTCGGCCGGGCCCGTACCACCGCCCACAAGCGTCGTGATACCGGAGGCGAGCGCCTCGTCGGCGATCTGCGGGCAGATGAAGTGGACGTGCGCGTCGATGGCACCGGCGGTCAGGATGCGCCCGTTGCCCGCGATGACCTCGGTCTCGGGGCCGATGACCAGGTCCGGGTGCACACCGTCCATGGTGTCGGGGTTGCCGGCCTTGCCGATGCCGGTGATGCGACCGTCGCGGATGCCGACGTCGGCCTTGATCACACCCCAGTGGTCGACGACGACGGCGCCGGTGATCACCGTGTCCGGGGTGCCCTCGGCGCGGGTGGCGCGGGCCTGGCCCATGGACTCGCGGATGACCTTGCCGCCGCCGAACACGGCCTCGTCGCCGGAGCGTCCGGGTCCGCCGGAGCGGTCCTCCTCGATCTCGATCAGCAGATCGGTGTCCGCGAGCCGGATGCGGTCGCCGGTGGTCGGCCCGAACAGGTCGGCGTACGCGGCGCGGGAGATCTCAGGCATCGAGGGCACCTCCGGTCTCCCCGCGCAGGCCCGGCACCACGCGGGCGCCGGTCAGCGGGACGAGTTCGACCTCGACGGGGATGCCGGGCTCGAAGCGCACGGCCGTGCCCGCGGCGACGTTCAGCCGCTTGCCGCGGGCGGCGGCCCGGTCGAAGTCCAGGCCCGGGTTGGCCTCGGCGAAGTGGTAGTGGGAGCCGACCTGGACGGGCCGGTCGGCGGCGTTGAGGACGGTCAGCCGGGTGACCTCACGGCCGTCGTTGTAGACGATCGGGTCGTCCGCGAACAGGATCTCGCCGGGAATCATCGCCGCCCCCTTCACACGATCGGGTCATGGACGGTGACGAGCTTGGTGCCGTCCGGGAAGGTGGCCTCCACCTGCACGTCGTGGATCATCTCCGGGACGCCGTCCATGACGTCGTCACGGGCGAGCAGCTTCCGTCCGGAGGCCATCAGCTCGGCGACGGTCCGGCCGTCCCGGGCGCCTTCGAGGATGTGCGAGGTGATGAGGGCGACGGCCTCGGGGTGGTTCAGCCTCAGCCCGCGGGCCCGGCGCTTCTCGGCGACGTCGGCCGCCACATGGATCAGCAGCCTCTCCTGCTCGTGCGGGGTCAGTTGCACGTCCCACCTCACATCCTCGCTCCGGACCGTGCGGGGTCCGCTGTCCCGCCACCCGGCAAAGTCCCTGGTGGCGTGTGGTGGGGCAGGCTAGTTGGGCCGCGTTTCGGGCACGTTAACCAACCTGTGACCCTCAGGCGTCCGTCATGCTCATCAGCGCGCGCAGGCCGTCCCGCAGGACCTCCACCGGGACGGGTCCGAACAGCGCCTGCTGGGCGATGAATCCGAGCACGGCGGCGATCATGGTCCGGGCGACGTGGTCGGGCTCGATGTCCGCACGCATCCGCCCGCTGTCCTGGTAGAGCCGCACGATCCGCGCCCAGGCCTCGCGCACCGAGCCGTAGCCCTCGCGCATGACCACGGCGAGGGCCTCGTTGCGCGGGATCTCCGACCAGACCTGGACGACCAGGCGCGGGAAGGCGGGCTGCCCGTCGACGGTGAGGTTCTCGCGCAGGGCGAGGGTGTTGCTGAGGACGTCGGCCACGAGGCGGTCGGGCGACGAGGGCGGGGTCTGCTCGGCCGCCGCCTCGAAGGCCGCGCGGACCTCGCCCAGCACCTCGGAGACGATCGCGGCGATCAGCTCCTCCTTGCCGCTGAAGTAGCGGTAGACGGCACCGGCGGACAGGTCGACCTCCTTCAGCACGTCCTGCATGGACGTGGCGTGGAAGCCGTTGCGGGCGAAGCACAGCGCGGCGCCGTCGAGGATCTGCCGGCGCCGGGCGTCGAGGTGTTCCTGGGATACGCGAGCCATGGCCGCAACCTAAAACGAACGTTCCTTCTTGACAAGAGCCGACACGGGGAGCACTTTGGAGACGCCTAAAACGAACGATCCTTCTTTTTGATCTCAGGAGCCGGAGGGACCATGTCCGCCACCCCCTCACCGCACACGCGCCGCCTGCTCGCGGTCGTCGTGCTCGTCCCGCTCGTCGCGGCGCTCGCCCTGTGGGCCTTCGCCTGGCCGGCCGCCCGGACCGCGCCGCGCGACCTGCCGATCGGCGTGGCCGGACCCACCGCCGCCACCGCACAGGTGGAGCGGCAGCTTCAGGCGCACGAGGGCGCGTTCGACGTCCACCGGTACGCCGACGCGGACGCGGCCCGCCGGGCCGTCGAGGACCGGTCGGTCTACGGCGCGGTCGTCGTGACCGACCGCGGCCCGGAGCTGCTCACCGCCTCCGCCGCGAGCCCGCTGGTCGCCCAGCTGCTCCGGCAGGCGGTCGCCGAGCAGGCCCCGGCCGGCACCGAGCCGCGCACGGTCGACGTGGTCGCCGCGCCCGAGCGGGACCCGCGCGGGGCCGCGCTGACCGCGAGCGTGCTGCCGTTGGCGCTGGCCGGGATCGCGATGGGTGCCCTGGTCACGCTGAGCGGACTGCGGGGTGTGCGGGCGGTGGCCGCGCTGGTGGGCGCGGCTGCCCTGGTCGGCGTGGTCGCGGCGGCCCTCGCGCACAGCTGGCTGGGCGTCCTCACCGGCGACTGGTGGACGGAGGCCGGCGCCCTGGGGCTGGCCGCGCTGGCGGTCGGCGCCGCGGTCGCGGGCCTCGCGGCGCTGCTCGGACCGGCGGGGATCGGCGTCATGGCCGGCCTGGTGATGCTGCTCGGCAACCCCTTCTCCGCGGCTGCCTCGGCCCCGGAAATGCTGCCGGAGCCGGCCGGGGCGCTCGGTCAGTGGCTGCCGCCGGGCGCGGGCACGACCCTGATCCGCTCGGTGTCGTACTTCGACGGCGCCGCGGCCACGACCCCCGCCCTGACCCTGACCTGGTGGGCAGTCATCGGTCTCGGCGCGGTAGCCCTGGGCCCGACCCTGAGGCCCCACAAGAGCACCCCGAGCCGGGATCGGGAGCCCGCCCTCACGGCGTAGGCCGGCGTGTGCACGATTTGTTGCACCCGGGACGGGTCACTCGGCCGGAAATGCGGCCGGAGGGTGCAACAAGTCGTGCACACACCCCCAGCGGTTACGGGCCCCGGTGCTCCGCCGCGATACCGAAGCGCTGCCGTTCGCGGGGAGCGGACGCGACCTCGCGGACCGCGGAGACGGCGCTGGCCACCTGCTCCTCGGCCGGGGCGTCCAGCGCGTCGAGTCGTTCCAGGTCAGCGGCGGAGACCAGGGCGACCAGGGGCTTGCCGTGACGGGTGACGACGACGCGCTCGCCGCCGTACACCACGCGGTTGATGAGGTCGGCGAGCTCAGCGCGGGCTTGCGTCACCGGAATCTCGTAGGCCATGCTCACCACATTACGTCATGTACGTCCTGTACATTTTCTACGGAACGCCCTCCGCCGAGGGCTCCGAAGGGAGGCGCGTGAGCCATGACCCGACCGTCAGCCCGCCATGTCCTGCCCGAGATGACCGAACGCACCAGCTCCGGACTGAGGACCCAGGACCCCTACTCGAAGCTGCTGGAGGAACGGATCGTCCTGCTGGGCACACAGGTCGACGACACATCGGCGAACGACGTGATGGCGCAGTTCATGTACCTGGAGCACAAGGACCCGGACCGGGACATCTCGCTGTACGTCAACTCGCCCGGCGGCTCGTACAGCGCCATGACGGCGGTCTACGACACGATGCGCTACGTCAGCTGTGACGTGGAGACGATCTGCCTGGGGCAGGCCGGTGCGACGGCGGCGGTGCTGCTCGCGGCGGGGACACCGGGCAAGCGGTTCGCGCTGCCGGGCGCCCGGATCGTGCTCCACCAGCCCGCGCTCGCCGAGCCGGTGGAGGGACAGGCCAGTGATCTCGCCATCCAGGCGGAGGAGTTGCTGCGCATACGGCGCGGCCTGGAGGAGATGCTGGCCCGGCACACCGGGCGCGACCGGGAGCAGGTGAGCGCGGACATCGAGCGCGACCGGGTTCTCACCGCCCAGGAGGCGCTGGAGTACGGGCTGGTGGACCGGATCGTGCCCGGCCGCAAGGCGACCCTCGCCCCGCCGACCGGAGAGTGAGGCGCCGGTGCTGCCACCCGAACTGCCGCCGCTGCCCGCGCTGACCCGCGCGGAGGGCGAGTTGATCGACCGTTACCTGGAGGCCGTCGACCTGCTGGGCCGGATCAACCCCGCGCACCACGGCGACACCTACGGCGGACTGCGCGCCGCTCAGGCGCTGGTGCGCAAGGCCATGGAACTGCGCGACGCGCTCGCCCTGATGCACCAACGGGGCGAGACGGAGCTGCACGCGCCGACGCTCGCGCGGGCGCTGCGCGTCCTGGACGGGGAGCGCCGGACGGCGCGTGTGGCGCTGCCGGCGCGCTCCGACGGCTGAGCGCGCGAGGCCACCGTTAAACGGACCAAATGACGTACCCCCTTTCGGAGTAGAAGGTTGTCGTATTGCGGGGCCCCAACAGTTGCGTGATACGCGCGCTTTCACGGCGGAACAATGCGTTCCGGCCCTGGTCCGGGGCCGTTCGGCGGTCTTGACAGACGCTTGTCGATCAAGCTGTCCACCCGAACGGGTGAGTGGTGAGTAACAACACAAATCCCCGGTTCCATTGGGTATTTCGGACACTTGTGAGTGAAGATCCCTGACTGACGACAAGCCCCCGCCACCGCGGCGGGGCGGTCCGGGCGGACGCCGAGTCCTGCCGCCGCCCGGATGACCGGTCGACAGGAGTGGATCGGCAGGAGTGGAGGACCCAAGCACGACGGTCCGCCGGAGCGCAGTTGTCCGAGCGGTCCTTGGGGTGAAGCCGCCTTCGGGTGGCCGGGCCACTTCGCCAGCCCGAATCCGACAGGTCATCCTTCACAGGCGGCTGACGAAGGGTTGCGCATGACCGCGCAGAATCGTGTCCCGTCGCTCATGGCCCGTGCCGGTACGGCCTCGGCCCTGACTCTCGCCGCCGTGGGCGGCTCCCTGGTGGTGCCCGGCGTCGCCGCCGAGGCCCAGGCCGCCACGTCCGCGACGAAGGCCCTCCAGGTGGCAGCCTCGAAGAAGGGCTCGCCCTACAAGTACGGCGCCACCGGTCCGCACCGGTTCGACTGCTCGGGCCTCACTCTCTACTCGTACAAGAAGGCGGGCAAGTCTCTGCCGCGCACCGCTGCCCAGCAGTACAACAAGACCCGGCACATCTCCGCCAAGAGCCGCAAGGCGGGGGACCTGGTGTTCTTCCACTCGGGCTCGAACGTCTACCACGTGGGCATCTACGCCGGTAAGGGCCGCATCTGGCACGCCCCGAAGACCGGGGACGTGGTCAGGCTCCAGAAGATCTGGACGAGCAAGGTCTGGTACGGCCGCGTGAGCTGACCTGCTCCCGGGCGGTACGGCTCCCTGACCCGCCGTCACCGCCCGGGGCCACTCCTGGGCCCCCGAGCAGCGTCCGCGCGCTCTCGGGGGCTCACGGCTCCTGCTGGCCCGCTGCGGTCACCGGATGAGCCGGGACGGTCCAGGGCAGCTCGATCAGGACCGTCTTGCCGCCCTCGCGCGTGGGTCTGACGCGCAGTCTGCCGCCGCACTCCGCCGTCAGCCAGCGGATGATCACCATGCCGCGGCCGTTGTCCTGCTGCACCGCGGCCGGCAGCCGCTTCGGGAACCTCGGATGGCTGTCGGTGACGCCGATGCGCAACTGTTCGTCACGCTCCAGGCGCACGGCCACCGTGAAGGTGGGTGACTGCCCGAACGTGTGCTGTACGGCGTTGGTGGCGAGTTCGGAGACGATCAGCCGGACGGTGTTGGCGGCCTCGGTGTCCGACGGCAGGCCCCACTCCCCCAGGGTGCCGATGACGAAGGCACGGGCCGCGGAGACCGAGGCGGGATCGCTCGGCAGAGTGACGGATGCTTCCAGGTGGTCTGCCATGGCGACGTCGTCCCTTTCCCACGGGATCGCGGTCCGACAAGAATCGGATGGTTCGAGTACGGTCCCGGACTGGTGCTTCGTTCGCCAGACTGCCACCAGCACGCCGGTAACGGTGGCGATCCACCAAGATATGCATATATCTGTCGCTCGAAGCGGTGAACTCTGCGACGGCAGACCCTATTTGGGCGGCCCTTGAGGAGTAGGGAGGGGCCCATGCAGCACGGTCCGGCGGTGCGCCGCCGAAAGCTCGGCGCGGAACTGCGCGCGCTGCGCACCCGTACGGGACTCACCAGCGGCGAGGCGGCCCGGCTGGTGGGCTGGCATCAGTCGAAAGTGAGCCGGATCGAGACGGGCGCGAGTGGCGTGAAACCGTCCGACGTGCGGTTACTGCTGGACGCCTACGGCGTCTCCGACCCCGAACTGCGCGAGCTGCTGCTGATGTTGGCCGGCTCCGACGACGGGATCGGCCGGCACCACTGGTGGCACGCCTACCGCGGGGTGCTGCCGCCCGCCTACCGGGACTTCATCAGCCTGGAGTCGCAGGCCAGCGCGATGCGCACGCTGGAGACCTCCGTGGTGCCCGGACTGCTGCAGACCCCCGAGTACGCCCGTGCGGTGACCCGGGCCGCGGTGGCCGGCCTCGCCGGGGAGCCGGACGAGCGGGTGGACGCGCTGGTGCAGGTGCGGCTCGCCCGGCAGGAGGTGCTGCGGGCGCAGCCGCCGCTGCGGCTGAGCGCGGTGCTGGACGAGGCCGTGCTGCGCCGGGAGGTGGGCGGGCCCGAGGTGATGCGGGGGCAGGTGCGGCGGCTGCTGGAGGCGGCGCGGCTGCCGCAGGTCCGTATCCAGGTGCTGCCGTTCTCCGCCGGGGCGCATATCGGCATCACCGGGCCTTTCGTTATCTTCTCATTTCCGCGCACTTCTGATCTGGATGTGGTTGTTCTCGACCACATGACGAGTAGCCTCTATCTCGAACGGAAAGAAGACCTGGAGGCCTACACCGAGGCCTTCAACACCCTTCAGGCACACGCCCTTTCACCCGAGGACTCGCTGGATCACATCGCCGGGACAGTTGACGGCGCATAAGGAGGCACCATGTCTGCACTGCCTCGGAACGTCCCCTCCAGTACCCGATTGCACAGCGCCCAGTGGCTGCGCAGCAGCTACAGCACCGGAGCCAACAACTGCGTCGAGACGGCCCGTTGGTCGGGCCGGCTCGCCGTGCGCGACTCCAAGAGGCCGGAGGGACCCGCGCTGCTCTTCTCCCCCGAGAGCTGGGCGGGATTCACGGCCGCATTCCACTGAGGGTCGTTCGAGGCCCGTCCCAGGGTCGTTTCACTCTGAAAACGGATCAGTTCTGAAACACGGCCGTGGATCGCCGACTCACGGTCGCGTCCGACCGATCACCCGTACAGCGCGTTCGATCTGTTCCCCGGAGAGGTCCGCGCGGGCGGTCAGCCGCAGCCGGGAGATGCCGTCCGGCACGGACGGCGGCCGGAAGCAGCCCACGGCCACCCCGGCGGCGCGGCAGTCCGCCGCCCACCGCACGGCCTGCTCCGGGGACGGAGCGCGCACCGACACCACGGCGGCGTCCGGCCGTACCGCCTCATGGCCCGCCGCCGTCAGCCGCTCGTACAGCTCGGTCGCCACCTCCCGCGCCCGCGCCGCCCGCTCGGGCTCACGGCGCAGCAGCCCCAGGGCCGCCAGGGCCGCGCCCGCCGCGGCCGGGGCGAGGCCGGTGTCGAAGATGAACGTGCGGGCCGCGTTGACCAGGTGCTCGATCACCCGCGCGGGGCCCAGCACCGCGCCGCCCTGGCTGCCCAGCGACTTCGACAGGGTCACCGTCACGACGACGTCCTCGGCCCCCGCCAGCCCGGCCGCGTACGGCGCGCCGCGCCCGCCGTCGCCGAGTACGCCGAGGCCGTGCGCGTCGTCGACCACCAGTCCGGCGCCGTACGCCCGGCAGGCCTCGGCGAGGGCGGCCAGCGGGGCCGCGTCGCCGTCGACCGAGAAGACCGTGTCGGACACCGCGACGGCCGGGCCGTCGTGGGTGTCCAGCGCCTTGCGGACCGCCTCCGGGTCGGCGTGTCCGACCACCTGGGTGGTGCCCCGGGCCAGCCGGCAGCCGTCGATGAGCGAGGCGTGGTTGCCCGCGTCGGAGACGACCAGCGAGCCGTGCGGGGCCAGCGCGGTGACCGCCGCGAGGTTGGCGGCGTACCCGGAGGAGAAGACCAGGGCCGCCTCGAAGCCGCAGAACTCGGCCAGCTCGCGCTCCAGCGCGGTGTGCAGTTCCGTAGTGCCGGTGACCAGCCGGGAGCCGGTCGCGCCGCCGCCCCAGAGCGCGGCGGACTCCTGCGCCCCCGCGACGACCTCGGGGTGGCGGGCCAGTCCGAGGTAGTCGTTGCTCGCGAGGTCCAGCAGCGGCGAGTCGGCGGGGCGCGGGCGCAGCGTCCGTACGAGTCCGGCGCGGCGGCGCAGTTCCGCCGACTCGTCGATCCAGCCGAACGCCATGGGTCCCTCCGCAGGATTTGTAGGCAGTGGACAGACACTAGCTGCAGGGGCAGCCGCCCACGGTGTGGCAATACCCACACGTCGAACGCCCTTCGTTGTGCGAAGTCACATTGGCCCGGGGTACCTCCGTACGACAGGATCGGCTCTCATGGATCTGCTGAACACGCTGGTGGACAAGGGGCTTCGGCGCGAGCTGCCGACCCGCGAGGAAGCGCTCGCCGTGCTGGCCACGTCGGACGACGAGCTGCTCGACGTCGTGGCCGCGGCCGGAAAGGTGCGCCGGCACTGGTTCGGCCGGCGCGTGAAACTGAACTATCTGGTCAATCTCAAGTCGGGCCTGTGTCCCGAGGACTGCTCGTACTGCTCCCAGCGGCTCGGCTCGAAGGCCGGGATCCTGAAGTACACCTGGCTCAAGCCCGACGAGGCGTCCGAGGCGGCCGCCGCGGGCCTCGCCGGAGGCGCCAAGCGGGTCTGCCTGGTGGCCAGCGGGCGCGGTCCGACGGACCGTGACGTGGACCGGGTGTCGGAGACCATCAAGGCGATCAAGGGCCAGAACGAGGACGTCGAGGTGTGCGCCTGCCTCGGTCTGCTGTCCGACGGCCAGGCCGAGCGGCTGCGCGAGGCGGGCGCCGACGCCTACAACCACAACCTCAACACGTCCGAGGGGACGTACGCGGACATCACGACCACGCACACCTACGCCGACCGCGTCGACACCGTGCAGAAGGCGCACGCGGCGGGTCTGTCGGCCTGCTCGGGCCTGATCGCGGGCATGGGCGAGAGCGACGAGGACCTGGTCGACGTGGTGTTCTCGCTGCGCGAGCTGGACCCGGACTCGGTGCCGGTCAACTTCCTCATCCCGTTCGAGGGCACGCCGCTGGCCAAGGAGTGGAACCTCACCCCGCAGCGGTGCCTGCGCATCCTGGCGATGGTCCGCTTCGTGTGCCCGGACGTCGAGGTGCGCATCGCGGGCGGCCGTGAGGTCCACCTGCGCACGATGCAGCCGCTCGCGCTGAACCTGGCCAACTCCATCTTCCTCGGCGACTACCTCACCAGCGAGGGCCAGGCCGGCAAGGCCGACCTGGAGATGATCGCCGACGCCGGGTTCGAGGTGGAGGGCGCCGGGGAGGTGACGCTGCCGGAGCACCGGGGCGCTGCCGGGGGCTGTGGTTCCCATGCGGCCGCGGGTGACTGCGGCTCGCACGAGGACGAGGCGTCGAGCGGCTGCGGTTCGCACGGGGGCGGCGGGGTCTGCGGCTCCGTGCCGGCTGCCGCCGAGGCCGCGCCCGCCGTGGGCGAGCCGCGGACCGACCTCGTCGCCGTACGCCGTCGTGGTGCCGGTACGGACCTCGCGCCCAATGCCTGAGCTCGGTGTGCCGGAGCTGCTGGATCTGGACCGGCGGCATGTGTGGCATCCCTACGGTCCGATGCCCGGCAAGGCGCAGCCGCTCGTCGTGGAGTCGGCGAGCGGGGTCCGGCTGCGGCTCGCGGGCGGCTCGGGCGAGCTGGTCGACGGCATGTCGTCCTGGTGGGCGGCGATCCACGGCTACCGCCACCCGGTGCTGGACGAAGCCGTGCAGGATCAGCTCGGGCGGATGAGCCACGTCATGTTCGGCGGGCTCACGCACGAGCCCGCCGTACGGCTGGCGAAGCGGCTTGTCGACATGTCGCCCGACGGTCTCGAGCATGTGTTCCTCTGCGACTCCGGGTCGGTGTCGGTCGAGGTCGCGGTGAAGATGTGCCTGCAGTACTGGCGTTCGCTGGGCCGCCCGGAGAAGCGGCGGATGCTGACCTGGCGCGGCGGCTACCACGGGGACACCTGGCAGCCGATGGCCGTGTGCGACCCGGACGGCGGCATGCACGCGCTGTGGTCGGGCGTCCTGCCGCAGCAGCTGTTCGTGGACGCGCCGCCTGCCGAGTACGACGAGACGTACGCGGAGCTGCTGCGCTCGGCGATCGCGGAGCACGCCCATGAGCTGGCCGCGGTGATCGTGGAACCGGTCGTGCAGGGCGCGGGCGGCATGCGCTTCCACTCCCCCGCCTATCTGCGGGTGCTGCGCGAGGCGTGCGACGCGCACGACGTGCTGCTGGTGTTCGACGAGATCGCGACCGGCTTCGGCCGTACGGGCGCGCTGTTCGCGGCCGACCACGCGGGCGTGACGCCGGATGTGATGTGCCTGGGCAAGGCGCTGACCGGCGGCTATCTCACGATGGCGGCGACGCTGTGCACGCCGCGCGTGGCCGACGGGATCTCGCAGGGCGAGGTGCCGGTGCTGGCGCACGGGCCGACGTTCATGGCCAACCCGCTCGCCGCCGCGGTGGCCTGCGCCTCGCTGGACCTGCTGCTCGGGCAGGACTGGGCCACGGAGATCAAGCGTATCGAGGCGGGCCTGCGCGAGGGGCTCGCCCCGGCCTCGGAGCTGCCCGGTGTGCGGGACGTGCGCGTGCTCGGCGCGATCGGTGTCGTCCAGCTGGACCACCCGGTCGACATGGCGGCGGCGACGGCGTCCGCGGTGCGCGAGGGCGTCTGGCTGCGGCCGTTCCGGGACCTGATCTACACCATGCCGCCGTACGTCACCGGTGACGAGGACGTGGCGCGGATCGCGCGGGCCGTGTGCGCGGCCGCGCGCGAGGGATGAAACGGAGAGAAGCGGATATGCCGGTCCTGGTGATCACAGGTACGGGCACGGAGGTCGGCAAGACCGTCACGACCGCCGCGGTGGCTGCCGCGGCGCTCGCGGCCGGCCGGTCGGTCGCCGTGCTGAAGGGAGCACAGACGGGCGTACGGCCGGACGAGCTCGGGGACGCGGCCGAGGTGGCGCGGCTCGCGGGCGAGGTCGCCGTCGCCGAACTCGCCCGGTATCCGGAGCCGCTGGCCCCGGCGACGGCGGCGCGGCGGGCGGGGCTCGCCCCGGTGCGACCGCGGGAGATCGCGGACGCGGCGGCCAAGCTGGCCACGGAGTACGACCTGGTGCTGGTGGAGGGCGCGGGCGGGCTGCTGGTGCGGTTCGACGACGAGGGCGGCACCCTCGCCGACGCGGCCGAGCTGCTGGGCGCGCCGGTCCTGGTGGTCGCCTCGGCGGGCCTGGGCACGCTGAACACCACGGAGCTGACGGCCCGTGAGCTGCGCCGCCGCGGCCTCGACCTGGCCGGTGTCGTCATCGGCAGCTGGCCCGACGACGCCGACCTCGCCTCCCGCTGCAACCTCGCCGACCTGCCGGAGGTGACCGCGGCTCCGCTGCTCGGCGCCCTGCCGGCCGGGGCGGGCGCGCTGTCCCCGGACGTTTTCCGGGCCTCCGCGCCGGGATGGCTCGCGCCGCGGCTGGACGGAGCCTGGGACGCGGAAGCCTTCGCGGCGCGGTGGGCCGCGCCCTCGGCGACGTAGGCCCGCTGCGCCCGGCGGTCGTGGGCGTGGGTGCGGAGGCGTGGGGCGGGGCAGAATCGGCGTAAGGCCCGTCCTGCCGAGGAGGTCCCCATGCCGCTGCGTTCCACGGCCGCCGGCAAGCCGGCGCGGGATGCCGTGCACCATCCGCTGTTCGCCCGCTACTACGCCCGGGTCAGTGTGGCCGCCGAGACCCGGATGGGCATGGGCGGCATCCGCGAGCGGCTGCTCGCCGGGCTGTCCGGCCGCGTGCTGGAGGTGGGTGCGGGGAACGGGCTGAACTTCGCCCACTACCCCGGCACCGTCTCCGAGGTCGTCGGCATCGAACCCGAGCGCACCCTGCGGCAGCTCGCGGTGGACGCCGCGGTGCGGGCCGGAGTGCCGGTGGACGTGGTGCCGGGTGCGGCGGAGGCGCTGCCGGTCAAGAGCGAGGCGTTCGACGCGGTCGTGCTGTCGCTGGTGCTGTGCAGCGTGCGGGACGTGCCGCGGGCGCTCGGCGAGGTGCGGCGGGTGCTGCGGCCGGGCGGCGAGGTGCGGTTCTTCGAGCACGGGCGGGGCGGCGGCCGGGCCATGACCGCCACCCAGCGCGCCCTCGACCTGACGGTGTGGCCGCGCCTCAACGGCGGCTGCCACGTCTCCCGCGACCCGGTGGCCGCCCTGCGCTCCGCCGGCTTCGAACTCGGCCCGTACCGCAGCTTCCTGATGCCGGACAAGGGCCCGGCCCTGCCGATGTCGTACTGCGTCCTGGGCACGGCCTGGCGACCGGAGGCCTAGGCCTAGGCCTAGGCCTCGATGCTCCACTGGCGCAGTTCGTCCGCGATGTCGTGGACGGAGGCCTCGCCGGTCTTGACCAGGCGGGCGAGGTCGCGGACCTGTTCGGGTGAGGTGACGACCTTGAGGCCGCTGGCGACGAGGTAGGCGTAGGCGACGGCGCAGGCGAAGAGGGCGTTGGAGCGCTCCAGGGCCGGGATGTGGACGAGGAGCTGGAGCAGCGCGGCGGCGCGGGCGTGCGGGGTGTCGTAGACGGGGACGTCGAAGATCTCGGCCTGGTGGCGGGCGACGGCGGCGACGAGCGCGCCCCAGTCGCTGACCTGGGGGTCCCCGGGGGTGTACTGCTCGGCGAGCATCAGCAGCCAGGCGAGGTCGATCCTGAGAGGGCTCAACGGCTCAGTGACGGCCTTCGCGCTTCGGGTCGCCGAACTCCTCGGCGAAGACGGACGCGTAGCTCTTCATGAAGTCGGCGGCGGCCTCCACGAAGGTGTGGCCGACCTCGCCGGTGTCCTGTCGGACCAGTTCCTCGATGTAGCGGTTGACGCTCATGCCGCGGGCCAGGGCGCGCTCACGGGCCGCGCGGGCCGTGCCCTCGTCCACGCGGACGTTCAGCTGGGTCTTCGCCATACCTCGAAGCTAGCGCCGAGGTGCTAGCACCGGCAAGGGCCACTCAAACTCAAGGAGGATACCGAGTGTGCCGCCGGTCACATTAGGCTCGGGCGGAACGAGGAAGTGCCCGATGTCCCCTACTTCCCCGGTCCCCGGTCCCCGACCAAGGAGGCGGCCTTGTCCACACCTGCTGCGGAGCACGCCCCGGGCCTGGCCTCGGCCGACGGGGTCGCCGCGCGCGCCCGCGGACTGACCAAGGCGTACGGCTCCGGTGAGACGGCCGTGCTGGCCCTGGACTCGGTGGACGTGGACGTCGCGCGCGGCCGGTTCACCGCGGTCATGGGGCCTTCGGGCTCGGGCAAGTCCACGCTGATGCACTGTCTGGCGGGGCTCGACACCGTCTCGGCCGGGCAGGTGTGGCTGGGCGACACCGAGATCACCGGGCTGCGGGAGCGGGAGCTGACGCGGCTGCGCCGGGACCGGATCGGCTTCATGTTCCAGTCGTTCAACCTGATCCCGACGCTGAACGCGCTGGAGAACATCACCCTGCCCATGGACATCGCCGGGCAGAAACCCGACCCGGCGTGGCTGGACCAGGTCATCGACACGCTCGGGCTGCGCGACCGGCTCACGCACCGGCCGGCCCAGCTGTCGGGCGGCCAGCAGCAGCGTGTCGCGTGTGCCCGCGCGCTGGCCTCCCGGCCCGAGCTGATCTTCGCGGACGAGCCGACCGGCAACCTGGACTCGCGGGCCGGTCTCGAGGTGCTGGGCTTTCTGCGCGAGGCGGTGGACGACCTCGGGCAGACCGTGGTGATGGTGACTCACGATCCGGGTGCCGCCGCCCACTCCGACCTGGTGCTCTTCCTCGCGGACGGGCGGATCGTCGACGAGATGGAGCGGCCCACGGCCCATGCCGTGCTGGAGCGAATGAAGCGGTTCGACATCGTCCGAGGGGCCATCGCAGACGGTGGCGACCCCGGCAAGGAGGCCTGAGTCCGTGCTCAAGGCGACCCTCCGCAGCTTTCTCGCGCACAAGGGGCGGCTGCTGCTGTCCGCGCTGGCGGTCGTGCTGTCCGTCGCGTTCGTCGCGGGCAGCCTGATCTTCTCGGACACCGTCAGCCGTACCTTCGACCGGCTCTTCGCGTCCACGGCCGCCGATGTGACGGTCAGCCCGGACGAGACACTCGACGAGACCGTGCCCTCGGGCTTCACCCCGACCCTGCCGGCCGCGCTGGCGGAGCGGGTGAAGCGGGTGGCCGGGGTGGCGGACGCGCGCGCGGACGTGGACGTCAACGGCATCACCGTCGTGGACGAGGACCACGAGTCGGTCGGCCCGACCACCGGCGCCCCGACGATCGGCACCGGCTGGCAGCCCACCGACCGCAGCCCCGTGGAGCTCACCTCGGGCCATGCCCCGCGCGGCCCCGCGGAGGCGCTGCTGGACTCGGAGACCGCAGACCGCAAGGACGTGGCGATCGGCGACACACTCACCGTGATCGCCGCGCCCGGCTCCTTCGACGTGAAGGTCGTCGGCATCGTCACCTTCACCACCACCAACCCCGGCGCGGCCCTGCTGTTCCTCGACCCGCCCACCGCGCAGGCCAGGCTGCTGGGCGACCCGAAGGCCGCCACCGGCATCACCGTCGACGCGGCCGACGGGGTGAGCGACACCGAGCTGAAGCGGCGCGTGGCCGGCGCGCTCGGCGACAGCGCGGCCCGCTACGAGCTGCGGACGGCCGAGGAGCAGGCCGAGTCGGACGTGGACCAGCTGGGCGGGTTCCTCGACGTCATCAAGTACGTGATGCTGGGGTTCGCCGGGATCGCCGTGCTCGTGGGCGTGTTCCTGATCGTCAACACCTTCTCGATGCTGATCGCCCAGCGCACCCGCGAACTGGGCCTGTTGCGCGCCCTGGGCGCCGACCGGCGTCAGGTGCGCCGCTCCGTGCTGACGGAGGCGCTGCTGCTCGGCCTGGTGGGCTCCACCCTGGGCCTGGCCGCCGGGATCGGCCTCGCCGCCGGGCTGATCGAGCTGATGGGCCTGCTCGGCATGAACATCAAGGCCACCGAGATGGTGGTCGGGTGGGGAACGCCCGTGGTCGCGTACGTCGTCGGCGTGGGCGTCACCTTCGTCGCCGCCTACCTCCCGGCCCGCCGCGCGGCCACGGTCTCCCCGATGGCGGCCCTCGCGGACGCCGAGGTCGCCGGGGTGGGGCGCCCGCTGAAGGTGCGTGCGGTGGTGGGCGTGGTCGTCGGGGCGGCCGGTGCGGCGGCGCTGGCGGGCTGCGTGGCCGCGTCACGGACGGCCACGGCGGCGTCCCTGCTGGGCCTCGGGGTCGTGCTGACGCTGGTCGCGACCGTCATCGCGGGGCCGCTGCTGGTGCGCCCGGTGATCCGGGTCCTCGGCGCGGGTTTCCCGGCGCTGTTCGGCTCGGTCGGGCGGATGAGCCAGCGCAACGCCCTGCGCAATCCACGCCGTACGGGCGCCACGGCGGCCGCGTTGATGGTGGGGCTCGCGCTGGTGGGCGGGATGTCGGTGGCGAGCGCGTCGATGACGCAGTCGTTCGACGAGCAGATCGACAAAACGCTGGGCGCCGACTTCGTCCTGCAGAACAGCAACTTCGTGCCGTTCCCGGCCGAGGTCACCGACAAGGTGCGCGACACGGAGGGGGTCGGCCTGGTCGTCCGCGCGCGGTTCACCCCGGTCGCCGTACGACTGCCGGACGGTGACCGCGTCACGACCACGGCGGCCGGCTACGACCCCCAGCTCGACGACGTCGCGCACATCACCTACGCGCAGGGAGACACCGCCGCCGCGCTGGCCGGCGGGCACCTCGCGATGGACCTGGACTTCGCGCGCGACCACGACGTCCGGGTCGGCAGCGCGCTGCCCGTGGAGTTCCGCGGCGGGCGCACCGCCGAGCTGACCGTGGGCGCGCTGACCGACCAGGAGACCGCCGAGGGCTTCGGCAACCAGGGCGGCATCTACTTCTCCCTCGCCACCCTGGACCGCTACGCACCGGGCGGCCAGGACTCCGCCGTCTACGTCAACGGCCGGGCGGGCACCGACGACGACGCCCTGCGCGCGGGTCTGGAGCGGACGCTGGAGACGTATCCGCAGGTGCAGGTGCGGGACCTGGCGGACTACAAGCAGTTGATCCACGACCAGATCGCCGTGCTGCTGTATCTCGTGTACGCGCTGCTCGGGCTGGCCATCGTCATCGCGGTGCTCGGTGTGGTGAACACGCTGGCGCTGTCGGTCGTGGAGCGCACCCGGGAGATCGGGCTGCTGCGGGCGATCGGGCTGTCGCGGCGCCAGTTGCGGCGGATGATCCGGCTGGAGTCGGTGGTGATCGCCGTGTTCGGCGCGGTGCTGGGGCTCGCGCTCGGGCTGGTGTGGGGTGTCTGCATGCAGCAGGTGCTGGCGCTGCAGGGCATGACCGCGCTGGCGGTGCCCTGGGGCACGATCGTGGCGGTGGTGATCGGCTCGGCGGTCGTCGGGGTGGTGGCGGCGCTGCTGCCCGCGCTGCGGGCCTCGCGGATGAACGTATTGGCGGCGATCGCGCACGAGTGACGTCCGCATCGTGGAATTCGCCGTCCAGCGGGGCCGACCGTGATGTGCTCGTCCCATGACCGACCTGCGGATACGGGCCGCGACGCCCGACGACCTCGATGCCGTGCTCGCCTTCTGGAAGGCGTCCGCCGAGGGGACCAGCATCAGCGACGACCGCGCCGGAGTGGAGCGGCTGGTGGAGCGGGACCCGGAGGCGCTGCTGCTGGCCGAGCTGGACGGCGAGCTGGTGGGCACGGTGATCGCCGGCTTCGACGGCTGGCGCTGCCATCTGTACCGGCTCGCGGTGCACCCGGAGCGGCGCCGCCGCGGCATCGGCTCGGCGCTGCTCACGGCGGCCGAGGAGCGCTTCGTACAGCTGGGGGGCCGGCGCGGGGACGCGATGGTGCTCACCCGCAACGAGACGGCGCACCATGCCTGGCGCGCGGCGGGGTACGCGCCCGAGGAGCAGTGGCTTCGCTGGGTGAAGCCACTCACCGACCGATCCGCCTGAGCTGTCCGAGCCGTCCCGTCCCGCTGACCCGATCGACCTGCTTTGCCGATCCTTTACTATTGGAGGACCGTGTCGACCTGACGCGGTCCTCTGATGAAAGGTGTGAGCGTCCGTCCATGGGCGAGCCTCCCAGTAGCCGACATCGCGCACTGTCCGCCACCCTGTCCGATCATGGGACGGAGGTGACCCGATGACCGAAGTGCTCCTGCTGCTGGTGGCGATCCTGCTCTCGCTCGCCTGTGGCGCCTTCGTCGCCGCCGAGTTCTCGCTGACGACGGTCGAGCGCGGCGAGCTGGAGGCGGCGGCCGAGCGCGGCGAGCGCGGCGCGGCCGGCGCGCTGAAGGCCGTGCGCAACCTCACCTTCCAGCTCTCCGGCGCCCAGCTCGGCATCACCGTCACCAACCTGGTCGTCGGCATGCTCGCCGAGCCGTCCGTCTCGCGCCTGATCGCGGGCCCGCTGGAGTCGGTCGGCATGTCCCGGTCGGCCGCGTCCTCGCTGGCGCTCGTGCTGGGTACGGGCCTGTCGACGGTGTTCCTGATGGTCGTCGGCGAACTCGTGCCCAAGAACTGGGCGATCTCCTCGCCGCTGGCCGTGGCCAAGACGGTGGGCAACGCCCAGCGCTGGTTCAGCCGCGCCTTCCGGCCCTTCATCACCCACCTGAACAACACGGCGAACCGGGTGGTGCGCCGGTTCGGCATCGAGCCGGCCGAGGAGCTGGCCTCCGCGCGCGGGCCGCAGGAGCTGGCCGCGCTCGCCCGGCACTCCGCCCGGGAAGGGGCCCTGGAGCCGGACACCGCCGAGCTGTTCGTAAGGACGCTGAACCTGGCCGACCTGACCGCGGAGAACGTGATGACACCGCGCGTCCAGGTCGTCGCCCTGGATGTGCAGGCCACCTGCGAGGACGTCGCCAACGCCACCCGTGCGACCGGCCTGTCCCGCTTCCCCGTCTACCGCGGCAACCTCGACTCGGTCGTGGGCACCGCGCACATCAAGGACGTGCTGGCCGTACCCGCCGAGCGGCGCCCTCGGGTGCGGGTCGCCGAGCTGATGCGCGAACCGCTGCTGGTGCCGGAGTCGCTCACGGTGGACCGCCTGCTGGACCGGCTGTCCGGCAAGCGGACCATGGCGGTCGTCATCGACGAGTACGGCGGCACCGCCGGCGTCGCCACCCTGGAGGACATCGTCGAGGAGGTCGTCGGCGAGGTCCGCGACGAGCACGACCCGCACGAGACCCCCGACCTCGCCCCGGCCGGCACCGACGCGGACGGCCACGCCCTGTACTCCGTGGACGGCGCCGCCCGCATCGACCAGCTCGCGCGCGTCGGTCTGCGGCCGCCCGAGGGGCCGTACGAGACCCTCGCCGGCCTCGTCGCCGCCGAACTCGGCCGCATCCCGGCCGAGGGCGACAGTCTCCAGGTCGGCCACTGGCGGCTGGACGTGGTCGACGCGAGCGGGCGCCGCGCCGCACGGGTGCTGCTGCACGCGCCGCTGAACGACACCGAGGACGACGAAGAGGGGAGCCGGTGATGGTCGCCGTACAGCTGCTGATCGGTCTGGCGACGCTGGTCGTCAACGCCTTCTTCGTCGGGGCCGAGTTCGCGCTGATCTCCGTACGCCGCTCCCAGATCGAACCGCACGCCGAGGACGGCGACCGGCGCGCCCGCAGCGTGCTGTGGGGCCTTCGGCATGTGTCCGCCCTGATGGCGGCCGCGCAGCTCGGCATCACGCTGTGCACCCTGGTGCTCGGCGTGGTCGCCGAACCGGCGATCGCGCATCTGCTGGAGCCGGTGTTCCACGCGGTCGGCGTGCCGAGCGGTGCCGGGCACGCGGTGTCGTTCGTCATCGCGCTGACCCTTGCGACGTATCTGCACATGCTGCTCGGCGAGATGGTGCCCAAGAACATCGCGCTCGCCGAGCCGGTGCGCAGCGCGCTGCTGCTGGGGCCGCCGCTGGTGACGCTGGCCCGGGCGCTGCGGCCGGTGATCTTCGCGATCAACGCCTTCGCCAACGCCCTGCTCAAGCTGATGCGGATCGAGACCAAGGACGAGGTCACGGCGACCTTCTCGGACGCCGAGCTGGCCCGCCTGGTGCGTGACTCCGGTGAGGCCGGGCTGATCGACGCCCGTGCGCGCGAGCGGCTGAACGACGCACTGGAGCTGGGCCGCAGGCCGGTGCGGGACGTCGTGCTTCCGCTGGAACGGGTCGTCTACGCGCGCGTGGGCGTCACTCCCGAGGAGCTGGAGCGGCTGTCGGCCGAGTCCGGGTTCTCCCGGTTCCCGGTGGTCGACGAGGGCCGGCGCATCGTGGGCTATCTGCATGTGAAGGACGCGCTGGACGCCTCCCCGCGCGATGTCGCCTTCCGGCCGCGGGACATGCGGCCCATCGCGCGCGTACGGGAGACGACTCCGCTGGACGACGTGCTGACCGCGATGCGGGGCAGTCGTACGCACCTCGCCGCCGCGCTCGGCGCCGACGGGCGGCTGGCGGGGCTGGTGACGATGGAGGACGTGCTGCGGGAGCTGTTCGGGCAGCCGGCGTAGGGGTTCGGTGCAGGGGCCGGCCCACGGTGGACCGGGGTCGGCCCGGGGTGACCGACCGCTGGGTATGTCCGGCGGGTTACCATCGCTGTCGCCATGCAGACGAACCCCACCCACACCAGCCTGGTCGCGCTCGGCGACTCCTTCACCGAGGGCATGTCGGACCTGCTGCCCGACGGCACCTACCGCGGCTGGGCCGACCTGCTCGCGGCACGGATGGCCGCGCACACGCCCGGCTTCCGGTACGCCAACCTCGCCGTGCGCGGGAAGCTCATCGGGCAGATCGTCGACGAGCAGGTGGACGTCGCCGCCGCGATGGGCGCCGATGTGATCACCCTGGTCGGCGGCCTGAACGACACGCTGCGCCCCAAGTGCGACATGGGGCGGGTGAAGGGGTTGCTCACCGAGGCCGTGGAGCGGCTGGCCCCGGCCTGCGAGCAGCTGGTGCTGATGCGCAGTCCGGGCCGGCAGGGCCCGGTCCTGGAGCGGTTCCGGCCGCGCATGGAGGAGCTGTTCACCTGCATCGACGAGCTCGCGGCCCGGCACGGGGCGGTCGTGGTCGACCTGTACGGGGCGCCCGCACTCGGTGACCCGCGGCTGTGGGACGTGGACCGGCTGCACCTCACGGCCGAGGGCCACCGCCGGGTCGCCGAGGCGGTCTGGCAGACGCTGGGCTACGAACCCGAGGACGCCGACTGGCACGTCCCGGCGCCTGCGTCCCTGCCGCCGGGCTGGGTCACCCGCCGGGTCGCGGACGTACGGTTCGCCCGGCAGCACCTGCTTCCCTGGATCGGCCGCCGGCTGACCGGCCGGTCGTCGGGGGACGGGCGCCCGCCGAAGCGGCCGGAGCTGATGCCGTATCTGGCTCAGGCCACCGAGTGACAGCCGTCTCGTAGGTTCCGCCCAACCGGGGCCTGGCGCTGGCCTGCACTAATCGCCAGTAGAATCCGGACACGTGACTTCTCCCGCCAAGCCCCGCATCCCGAACGTTCTCGCCGGACGGTACGCCTCCGCCGAGCTCGCCACGCTCTGGTCCCCCGAGCAGAAGGTGAAGCTGGAGCGTCAGCTCTGGCTCGCCGTGCTGCGGGCCCAGAAGGACCTCGGCATCGAGGTG
This sequence comes from Streptomyces sp. NPDC096205, assembly GCF_044763135.1. NCBI lineage: Bacteria > Bacillati > Actinomycetota > Actinomycetes > Kitasatosporales > Streptomycetaceae > Streptomyces > Streptomyces sp. NPDC096205. Next base: position 583,154 of record NZ_JBIWFS010000004.1, read on the forward strand.
CCGGACGCGGCGATCGCCGACTACGAGCGTGTCCTCGACCAGGTCGACCTGGCCTCCATCGCCGAGCGCGAGAAGGTCACGCGGCACGACGTGAAGGCGCGGATCGAGGAGTTCAACGACCTCGCCGGGCACGAGCAGGTCCACAAGGGCATGACGTCCCGCGACCTGACGGAGAACGTCGAGCAGCTCCAGATCCGGCTCTCCCTGGAGCTGATGCGCAACCGCACGGTGGCCGTACTGGCCCGCCTCGGCAAGCTGTCGGGCGAGTACGCCGAGCTGGTCATGGCCGGCCGCTCCCACAACGTCGCCGCGCAGGCCACCACCCTGGGCAAGCGTTTCGCGACCGCCGCCGACGAGCTGCTCGTCGCCTACGGCCGCCTGGAGGAGCTGCTCGGCCGCTACCCGCTGCGCGGCATCAAGGGCCCCGTCGGCACCGCGCAGGACATGCTGGACCTGCTCGGCGGTGACGCCGCGAAGCTCGCCGACCTGGAGAACCGGATCGCGCAGCACCTGGGCTTCGCGCAGGCCTTCACCTCGGTCGGCCAGGTCTACCCGCGCTCCCTGGACTACGAGGTCGTCACCGCGCTGGTGCAGCTGGCCTCGGCGCCGTCGTCGCTGGCCAAGACGATCCGGCTGATGGCCGGGCACGAGCTGGTCACCGAGGGCTTCAAGCCGGGCCAGGTCGGCTCCTCGGCGATGCCGCACAAGATGAACACCCGCTCCTGCGAGCGCGTCAACGGCCTGATGGTCATCCTGCGCGGCTACGCCTCGATGACCGGCGAGCTGGCGGGCGACCAGTGGAACGAGGGTGACGTGTCCTGCTCGGTGGTGCGCCGGGTCGCGCTGCCGGACGCGTTCTTCGCGCTGGACGGCCTGCTGGAGACGTTCCTGACCGTCCTCGACGAGTTCGGCGCGTTCCCGGCCGTCGTGGCCCGGGAGCTGGACCGCTACCTGCCGTTCCTCGCCACCACCAAGGTGCTGATGGGCGCGGTGCGGGCCGGTGTCGGCCGGGAGATCGCGCACGAGGCCATCAAGGAGAACGCCGTGGCGACCGCGCTGGCCATGCGCGAGCAGGGCGCCGAGCGCAACGACCTGCTCGACAAGCTGGCCGCGGACGAGCGGCTGCCGCTGGACCGGGAGCAGCTCGGGGCCCTGATGGCCGACAAGCTGTCCTTCACGGGCGCCGCCGCCGACCAGGTCGCCGTGGTCGTGGGCCGCATCGACGAGATCGTCAAGCAGCACCCGGAGGCCGCGGGCTACACCCCCGGAGCGATTCTCTGACCCGCTTCACGCCGCAGGAGCTGGAGGCCGCCCGCGACCGTCTCGTACCGGACGTCGTCGCGGACGGCCTTCGCGTGCTGTTCTGCGGCATCAACCCGGGGCTGATGTCGGCCGCGACCGGCCATCACTTCGCGCGCCCCGGCAACCGCTTCTGGCCGGTGCTGCATCTGTCCGGCTTCACCCCGCGGCTGCTGAAGCCGGCCGAGCAGCAGGAGCTGCTGTCCTACGGGCTCGGCATCACCAACGTGGTCGCCCGGGCGACCGCCCGCGCGGACGAACTGACCGCCGAGGAGTACCGCGAGGGCGGCCGGCTGCTGGCACTGAAGGTGGCCCGGCTGAAGCCCCGCCGGCTCGCGGTGGTGGGCGTCACCGCGTACCGGGCGGCCTTCGGCGACCGCACCGCCCAGGTGGGCCCGCAGGAGCGGACCATCGGCGACACGCGCGTGTGGGTGCTGCCCAATCCGAGCGGGCTGAACGCGCACTGGACGGCCGCGACGATGGCGGAGGAGTTCGCCCGGCTGCGGGTGGCCGCGGAGGGCTGAGCCGGGGTTGGCCGGGCGTGGCTGCGGAGGATTGAGCCGGGGTTGGGCGGGGGCTGCGCAAACCTGGCGCCCCGCGTCCCGGCTGGTCGCCGCGAGGAGCAGACCCCGCGTCGCCGTGCGTCCTTCCTTCCTCAGGGCGGGTCGATCTCCGTCACCACGGCCAGCAGGCGGACCTCCTCCGACTCGCCCCGCGCGGCGACCCCTATCGCCACCCAGCGGTCGGTGCCGTTCGTCCGCCACAGGGACACCTCGTCCAGCAGTTCACCGACGCTCCCCCATGGCTCGGGTATCTCCTCGCCTCTCGCCCGGCGCACCTGGAGCGTCAGCGTGCTCCACGCGGGCTGCGCCCCCCAGCGCTGGTCAAGGCGCTGTGCGATGCCCTCCCGGTACGCCTCGAAGTCCTCCGCCGTGCGCTCCCGGCGCGCGGCGCCCCCGTCCCCGGCCGCCAACTCCGCTATGCAGTAGCCCGGCCCTTCCCGGCCCACGTCCGACCAGCCGTGCTCCGCCGGGAAGGGGCGGGCGCACAGCCGGTCGATCGTGTCCAGGTACCGCGCGATGTCCATGCCTCCAGTAAACCCGGCACCACTGACAATTGGCGGGGCGTCAGCCGTGGCCCGGGCCGTCGGGGCGTCAGGCGTCCCTGCGGTGCACGCTCCACGCCCCGGCGGCGAGCAGGGCGGCAGCCCAGGCCGCGGTCACGGCGAGGCCGGTCCACGGGCCGAGGGTGCCTTCCCAGGACTGGTGCAGGATCACCTGGCCTGCCTTGTCGGGCAGGAAGTCGGTCACCTTCCCCGCGGTGTCCCCGACGACGAAGGAGACCACGAGGACGAAGGGGATCAGGACCGACAGCGCGCCCACACCGCTGCGCAGCAGCGCCGCGAGGCCGGTCGCGATGAGCGTCATCAGCGCGAGGTAGACCCCGCAGCCCACGACCCCGCGCACCTGCTGAGCGGCGGTCAGCCCGTCCGCGGCGGCGCCGAGTCCGGCACGGGCGGCGGCGAGCGAGGCCCCGGCGGTCACCAGGCCGGCCAGGAACGCCGGTACGCCGACGGCGACGGCCTTGGCGGCGAACCACCGCCCGCGCCGCGGCACCGCGGCCAGCGACAGGCGCAGGGCGCCGCCCTGGAACTCCGCCGACATGGCCATGGCTCCGAAGGCGATGACGGCGATCTGGCCGGGCAGGACGCCCGAGAACGCCATGAACAGCGGGTCGAACTCCGGGTCCGAGGTGTCCGAGACGCCGGAGAGCGCCGAGAAGGCCGTGGAGACGGCGACGAGCGCGAGCAGCGCGCCGTACAGCGAGCGCAGGGTGCGGATCTTCAGCCACTCGGCGTGCAGGATCGGTGTGAACGACATGGTCAGGCCTCCTGGAGCTGTGCGGTGTACTCGGTCTCGGACGCGGTCAGATCGAGGTAGGCCTGTTCGAGCGTGCCCTCCTCCGCGGCGAGTTCGAGGATCGGCACGCGCGCCTCGGAGACGAGCCGGCCGATCTCGGCCACGCGCGCGTGGTGCACGGTCCAGGCGCCGTCCTCGCCGGGTTCGGCGGTGTGGCCGTGCCGGGCCAGGACGTCCTGCAGGGCCGTGGCGTCCGTGGTGCGCACCCGCACCCGGGGCTGCACGCGCGCGTCGATGAACTCCCGCATCGGCATGTCGGCGAGCAGCCGCCCGCGCCCGAGGACCACGAGGTGGTCGGCGAACTCGGCCGTCTCGTTCATGAGGTGACTGGAGACCAGCACGGTGCGGCCCTCGGCGGCGAGCCCGCGCAGCAGGGTGCGGATCCAGATGATGCCCTCGGGGTCCAGTCCGTTGGACGGCTCGTCGAGCATCACCACCGCGGGGTCGCCGAGCAGCGCCGCCGCGATGCCGAGGCGCTGGCGCATGCCCAGTGAGTACGTCCGCACCCGGCGCCGCGCGACGGACTCCAGGCCCGTCTCCCGCAGCACCTCGTCCACCCGCCGGGCCGGGATGCGGTTGCTCGCGGCGAGGATCCTCAGATGGTCACGGGCCGTCCGGGAGCCGTGGGCGGCCCGGGCGTCGAGCAACGCGCCCACCTGACGCAGGGGTTCGCCGAGGCCGGCGTAGGCGTGGCCGCCCACGGTGGCGGTGCCCGAGGTCGGCCGGTCGAGGCCGAGCACGAGCCGCATGGTGGTGGACTTGCCCGCGCCGTTCGGGCCGAGGAAGCCGGTGACCCGGCCGGGGCGCACACTGAAGGTCAGGGCGTCCACGGCCCGCCGGGTGCCGTACTCCTTGGTGAGGTCTTGGACGTCGATGCTGGTCATGGCATCAGCGTGGCGGCCGGTGCCGGGTCGTGGCCTCCCCCGCGAGGGGAGATCGGCTCCCCCTGGCGGGGGAGGCCCGTTGTCGGTGGTGGCTGCGACGATGGGCGCATGCTCCGCCTGCTGCGCCCCTTCACCAGGGCCGTGACCTACACACGATGGCTGCATCTGTTCATGGCCGTCGTGTGGCCCGCCATGTGGATGTACCTCAACGAGGACTGGTGGTTGCTGTCCGCGGTCCCACTGGGGCTCGCCGGTCTGGTGCCGGGGATGCGGACGGTGGAGGGGCTGCAGGCCCGGCTGCTGCTGGTGGGGCGGCGGCCTGCGGGCGACGGCCCCGAGATCGTCACCACGCCCGCGGCGAGCTGGGGCGACCGAGCGCGGACGGTGCTGTGGCTGGAGACCCGGCTGCTGCTGGGCGGCCTGGTCGCGATGCTGACGGTCCAACTGCCCATCACCACCGACACGCTGGTGCGGGCCGGGCTGGGCGGGGGCGGCCCGGACGGGGGCGCGCTGCTGCACCTGTCCGGGGACCACTGGTGGTACCTGGCGCTGGCGCCCCTGCCGCTCGTGCTGCTGCCGGTGGTGGTCGTGGCGTCCGGCGAGCTGATCACCCGGCTGGCCGGGCGGCTGCTCGGCCCCTCCCCCGCCGAGCGGCTCGCCGCGCTGGAGGAGCGCACGGAGCAGCTGCTGGAGCGCAACCGCATCGCGCGCGAGCTGCACGACTCCATCGGACACGCGCTGACGGTGGCGGTGGTGCAGGCGGGCGCGGCGCGGGCCGCGGGTGACCCGGAGTTCACCGACCGGGCGCTGGCGGCCATCGAGGACACCGGCCGGGCCGCGCTGGAGGACCTGGACCGGGTGCTCGGGGTGCTGCGCGAGTCGGAGCGGCCGGTGAGCAGCAGGCCCACGCTGGCCGACGCCGACCGGCTGCTGGAGTCGGCGCGGGCCTCCGGGGCGAAGCTCGACGCCGAGGTGAGCGGCCCGCTGGAGGCTCTGCCTGGGCCGGTTTCGCGCGAGGGCTACCGCATCCTCCAGGAGGCCCTGACCAATGTGCTGCGGCATGCGGGCGCGGTCCCGGCCCAGGTGCGGGTGCGGGTCGCGGACGGCACGCTCGAGCTGGAGGTGCGCAACGCCCTGCCCGCGGCGATATCCACGCCCGGCCGGGGCAGCGGGCTGCGCGGCATGCGCGAGCGTGCGGCCCTGCTCGGCGGCCGGGCGCACACCGGCCCTGACGACGGCGACTGGCGGGTGCGGGTGGAACTGCCGCTGGGCTGACCGTCGTACGGGCTGGACTAGTCTGGCCGGATGCCCGTCACCGTTCTCCTCGTCGACGACGAACCCCTGGTCCGCGCGGGTCTGCGGGCAGTTCTGGACGCACAGCCCGACATCGAGGTCGTCGGTGAGGCCGCGGACGGGGCCGCGGTGATCCCGCTGGTGCGGCAACTGCGGCCGGACGTGGTCGCGATGGACGTCCGGATGCCGCTGCTCGACGGCATCGAGGCGACCCGCGCGGTGCTGCGGACGGTGCCGGAGCCGCCGAGGATCCTGGTGGTGACGACGTTCGAGAACGACAGTTACGTGTACGACGCGCTGCGTGCGGGTGCCAGCGGGTTCCTGCTGAAGCGGGCGCGTCCGGCGGAGATCGTGCACGCGGTGCGGCTGGTCGCCGAGGGCGAGTCGCTGCTGTTCCCGGCGTCGGTGCGGCAGTTGGCCGCCGAGTACGGCGGTGACGGGGCCGGGAACCCGGCGGCCCGGGCGGCGCTGGAGCGGGCCCGGCTGACCGAGCGTGAGGCGGAGGTGCTGCGGCTGATGACGCGGGGTCTGTCGAACGCGGAGATCGCGGCCCGGCTGACCGTGGGCGCGGAGACGGTGAAGTCGCACGTGAGCGCCGTACTGGCGAAGCTGGGGGCGCGTGATCGCACGCAGGCGGTCATCGTCGCGTACGAGTCCGGGTTCGTCTCGCCGGGCTGACGGCGGGGTGTGCGGAGCGGGGGACTCCGCCACTCGCCCGGTTCCGCCGCGCCGAGTACGATCCGGCCATCATGCGCTCGAGCTGGGAGGACGGACGGTGGGGCGGCTGACCGGCGGGGATCCCTCGCTGCTGCGAAGGATCAATTCCGCGGTGGTGCTGCACGCGCTGCGTGCCACGGACTGCGCGACGCTCACGGAGATCACGCGCGTCACCGGGCTGTCCCGGCCGACGGTCGAGGGTGTCGTGGAAGGGCTCATCGAGGCCGGTCTGGTCGTCGAGAAGGCCGCGGAGGAGGGCGCTGCCCGGCGGCAGGGGCGGCCCGCGCGGCGTTTCCGTTTCCGCGCCGAGGCGGGGCATCTGCTGGGCCTGGAGATCGGCGCCCACCGGGTGGCCGCGCTGCTGGCGGACCTGGACGGGAAGGTGCTGGGCGCGCAGGCCAAGGAGGTCGACGAGACGGTCGACGCGGACGAGCGGCTGGAGCGGGTGCGCGGCGCGGTGGCGGAGCTGCTGCGCCGGTCCGGAGTGTCCCGGGCCTCGCTGCGGGCGGTGGGCGTGGGCACGCCCGGCATCGTCGAGGCGGATGGCACGGTGCGGCTGGGCACGGCCCTGCCCGGGTGGACGGGGCTGCGGCTGGGCGAGCGGCTGAGCCGCTCCTTCAAGTGCCCGGTGCTGGTGGAGAACGACGCGAACGCGGCGGCGGTGGCGGAGCACTGGAAGGGTTCGGCGACCGAGTCGGACGACGTCGTGTTCGTGCTGGCCGGACTGAGTCCCGGGGCGGGCGCGCTGATCGGTGGTCGGCTGCACCGCGGGTTCGGCGGGGCGGCCGGGGAGATCGGCGCGCTGCATCTGCTGGGGCGTGAGGTCACGCCGGAGACGCTGCTGTCCACGACGGACGAGCCGCTGCACCCGCTGGACGAGCAGGCAGTCGCCGAGGTGTTCGCCCGGGCCCGCCGGGGCGACACGGGGGCCCGCGCGGCCGTCGACCGGTTCATCCAGCGGCTGGTGCACGACGTGGCCGCGCTGGTGCTGGCCCTGGACCCCGAACTCGTCGTGATCGGCGGCTGGGCGGCCGGCCTGGACGACGTGCTCGAACCGCTGCGGCGCGAGCTGGCCCGCTACTGTCTGCGGCCGCCGCGGGTGGCGCTGTCGCTGCTCGGCGAGGCGGCCGTGGCCACCGGCGCGGTGCGCCTGGCCCTCGACCACGTGGAGGAGCAGCTCTTCGCGGTGGAGGGCACGGTCACGGCACGCCGCTGACGGCCGAGACGTCCGGCAGTGGGATGCGGTGGACGGGCGTCGGTCAGCTCGCCCGGCGCTGGGGGTCCTGGTGGATCTCCACGGTGCCGGAGTCGCCGAAGGTGAGCCGGCAGGTGTCGGCGCGGTAGGTCGCGACGGACAGCGCGGCGGTGCGTCCCTCGGCGAGGTACCGAGTGGTGACGATCAGCACGGGCGCCCCGGGCAGCCGGTCGAGTTCCTTGGCGTCGTCCGCGCGGGCGGAGCCCAGCTCGACCGCGTTGTCGTGACCCTCCAGCTCCAGGCGCTGCAGTTCGCGCAGCACCGCACGCGCGCGTGCCGCGCCCGAGGGGGCGTCTATGCCGGACAGGTCCGGCACGGAGGACTGCGGGATGTGGAGCAGTTCGGCGGCGACGGGCTGGCCGTGGGTCATGCGGGTGCGGCGCACGATGTGCACGGGCTCGTCGGCGGCGGTCTCCAGCGCGGCGGCGACGGACGCGGGCGGCACGGCCAGCTCGCAGTCGACGGGCTGCCAGGCGTCCTCGGGACCGCCGGGCCAGGCGGGCTGCTCGCTGCCGACGGCCACGCCCACGCGGGGCGGTGCCACGGTCGTGCCGACGCCGCGGCGGCGCTGGAGCCTGCCTTCCAGTTCGAGCTGCTCCAGGGCCTGGCGGAGCGTGGCGCGGGCGACGCCGAAGCGGGCGGCGAGGTCGCGCTCGTTGGGAAGGATCTCCCCCACGGAGAACTCGGAGTCCAGTGCCTCGGTGAGCACGGTCTTGAGGTGCCAGTACTTCGGTTCCGGCACCGTTTCCAACTGCTGGGTCCCCACCCTGTCCTCCGCAATCGCCGTGTTCCCCGGCGGCGTTTTAGCGCCCTTGTTTATTAAAGGTTGTTGCACTTATCAGCGACCATAGGACGGCCCCCACCCTTGGTCAAGACCAATCCTCGATCCCTGGGAGGACGCGCGGGGCGTGCGCGGTGAAGCGTTCATGGCGCGTTCGCACGGGGTCGCATGCGTGACATCACGGCAAAACCCCCGTCGCGGACGACGGGGGCTGTACGGTGCCGGCGGTCAGAGCCCGGTGAGCGACCGCAGCTTGTCGGGGTTGCGGATGAGGTGGACGGTCTGGACGCGCCCGTCGACGACGTCGACCTGGAGCACGGCGTCGGGGGTGCCGTCGCAGAGGTAGAGCGCGGCCGGTGCCCCGTTGAGCTCCACGAGGCGTACGGACCTGCCCGGCGGGCTCTTGCGCGCCGCGCCGACGAGGAAGCGCCCGATCCGGTCGGCGGTCTCCAGGACGCGCAGGGGCGCGCGGGACTTGCCGCCGCCGTCGCCCACCAGCCGGGCGTCGGGGGCCAGCAGCTGCACGAGCCCGTCGAGGTCGCCCTCGCGGGCCGCGGCGAGGAGGCGCTCGGTGAGCTCGCGTCGCCGGCCGGGGTCGACGTCGTAGCGGGGCCGCCGCTCGTCGACATGCCGGCGGGCCCGCGCGGCGAGCTGCCGTACGGCCGGCTCCGCGCGGTCGAGGATCGCGGCGATCTCGCCGTACGGGTAGCCGAAGGCCTCCCGCAGCACGAACACCGCCCGCTCCAGCGGTGACAGCGACTCCAGCAGGACCAGGACGGCGAGGGAGGCCGACTCCGCGAGGAGAGCCCCCTCGGCGCTGTCCGGGACGAGGCCGGCGTGTTCGGCGGCGTACGGCTCGGGCAGCCAGCAGCCGACGTACGCCTCGTTGCGGGCGCGGATCCGGCGGAGCCGGTCGAGGGCGACCCGCGTGGTGATGCGCACCAGGTACGCGCGCGTGTCGCGGACCTCGTCGCGGTCGGCGGCGGACCAGCGCAGCCACGCGTCCTGGACGACGTCCTCGGCGTCGGTCACGCGTCCGAGCATGCGGTAGGCGACGCCCATGAGTACGGGCCGGTGCTGCTCGAAGACGTCGGTGGCGGGGTCGGTGATCACCGGGTCATCCCATCCGACGCGCTGTGTCATGTCCAGACGGGCTACCCACGAGTAGTAATTGCTGACAAGCTGTCCACCAAGCGTTCGTCGGCGCATCCCAGGCAAAGGAGCCGCTCATGTCCGCCACCGTCACCTTCGAGGTCCCCTCCCCCCAGGGCCGACGGTCCGTGACCCTCTCCTACGCGCGCGTGGGAAGCGGTGAACCGCTGCTCCTGCTGCACGGCATCGGCCACCACTGGCAGGCCTGGGAGCCGGTCATCGACATCCTGGCCGCCGAGCGGGACGTGATCGCCGTGGACCTGCCGGGGTTCGGCGCGTCCCCGTCCCTGCCGGACGGCCTCACCCACGACCTGCCGACCATGAACGCCGCTCTCGGCGCCCTGTGCGAGGCACTGGACCTGGACCGCCCCCATGTGGCGGGCAACTCCCTCGGCGGGCTGCTGGCCCTGGAGCTGGGCCGGGAGAAGCTCGTACGGTCCGTCACCGCGCTGTCGCCCGCCGGTTTCTGGACGCGGGCCGAGCGGCGCTACGCGTTCGGCGTGCTGATGGCGATGCGGCAGAGCGCACGCGGGCTGCCCGTGCCCCTGGTCGAGCGGCTGTCGCGTACGGCGCCCGGTCGGACCGTCCTGACGAGCACGATCTACGCCCGGCCCGGCCGCAGGTCGCCGGAGGCCGTGGTCGCCGAGACCCTGGCCCTCGCCAACGCCACCGGCTTCACCGAGACCCTCCGCGCGGGCGCCACGGTCCAGTTCACCGACGACATCCCCGGCATCCCGGTCACCGTGGCCTGGGGCACCAAGGACCGCCTGCTGCTGCGCCGGCAGGGCGTACGCGCGAAGGGGATCATCCCCAAGGCCCGCCTGGTGCGGCTGCCCGGCTGCGGCCATGTCCCGATGAACGACGACCCGGCGCTCGTCGCCCGCGTGATCCTCGACGGCAGCCGCTGAGGGGACGCCGCGGGCGTCCGGCGTCGGGCCACGCGGCAGCCTGGCGGCGGTTGGGTGAACTACGGGCAGAGGCAGGGGCGCTCCGGGGCAACACGGCGGGTGGGGACAGTTGTTCACTTGTGGTTCGTGTGGGCGCTGCGGTGCACCAGTAGGTGTGTCAGGGCACACCGGCCGGCTCCCCGCACTGGAGGCCCCACCATGTCCGACCGTCCCCTGCTCCCCGGTCGTCGCAGCGTGCTGCGCGGCTCCGTCGCCGCCTCGGCGGCCCTGACCCTCCCGGCCGGCCTCGGCGCGGCACCGGCCTTCGCCCTGTCCGGGCGCCCCCGCGCGGAGTGGGGCGTGCAGAGCGGTGACGTGACGGCCGACTCGGCGCTGGTGTGGGTCCGTTCGGACCGGCCGGCCCGGATGATCGTGGAGACCTCGGCGACCGAGTCGTTCCGCAACCCGCGCAGATGGCACGGCCCCCTGCTGGGCCCGGGCACCGACTTCACCGGTACGACGAGGCTGCGCGGGCTGCCGCCCGGCCGGCAGGTCCACTACCGGGTGCTGCTCGCCGACCCGGACGATCCTCGTCGAACGAGCGAGCCGGTCCCGGGGATGTTCCGCACGGTGCCGGTGCGCCGCGGCGACGGTGTGCGGTTCCTGTGGTCCGGCGACCTCGCGGGACAGGGCTGGGGCATCAACCCCGGCCTCGGCGGCTACCGCATCTTCGACGCGATGGCCCGCCTCGACCCCGACTTCTTCCTGTTCAGCGGCGACACCGTCTACGCCGACGGCCCGATCGCGCCGACCGCGGCACTGCCCGGCGGCGGCATCTGGCGGAACGTCACCACCGAGGAGAAGGCCAAGGTCGCCGAGACGCTCGCCGAGTACCGCGGCAACTTCCGCTACAACCTCCTGGACGACAACCTGCGTCGCTTCAACGCGCAGGTGCCCACCATCGTGCAGTGGGACGACCACGAGGTGCGCAACAACTGGTACCCGGGGCAGGTCGTCGCCGACACCGACACCCGCTACACGGAGAAGAGCGTGGACGTGCTGGCGGCGCGGGCGCAGCGGGCGTTCAGCGAGTACTTCCCCGTCTCGACGCTGCGGCCCGGCGCCCGGGAGGGCCGGGTGTACCGGGTGCTGCGACAGGGGCCGCTGCTGGACGTGTTCGTGCTGGACATGCGCACCTACCGCAACGCGAACTCGCCGGACGACCAGGCCGTCGACCCGCAGGGCATTCTGGGCCGTGAGCAGTTGGAGTGGCTGAAGCGGGAGCTGGCGCGCTCGCGGGCGGTGTGGAAGGTGATCGCCGCCGACATGCCGATCGGCCTGGTGGTGCCGGACGGCCAGGAGGGCCGGCCGCACTTCGAGGCGATCGCCCAGGGCGACCCGGGTGCGCCGCTCGGGCGCGAGCTGCAGATCGCCGAGCTGCTGCGGTTCGTCAAGCACCGGCGGATCACCGGCACGGTGTGGTTGACGGCCGACGTCCATCACACCTCGGCCCAGCACTACCAGCCGTCACGGGCGGCGTTCACGGACTTCGAGCCGTTCTGGGAGTTCGTCTCCGGGCCGCTGAACGCGGGCGCGTTCCCGGCGAGCGCCCTGGACGGCACCTTCGGCCCGCAGCGGGTCTTCGTGAAGGCGCCGAGCGTCGGCAACGTCTCCCCCGCCGGCGGGTACCAGTTCTTCGGCGAGGTCGACATCGACGGCGACAGCGCCGAGCTGACCGTCCGGCTGCGCGAGCAGGACGGCACCGTGTTGTTCACGCAGGTGCTCCAGCCCGGCCGGGTCGGCCAGTAACTGCCGTACGCTCGACAGCACGTGCCCCGCACCGGCGTCATCCCCCGGTGCGGGGCACGTGCGCGTCCGGGGGACCGGCTCGGGGAGTGTCGCGCCTGGTCATCGAGGCGCGGCGGCTGGATCGGGCGCCGGCCGGGAAGGTCGCCGCATGACGTGGACAACGCAACCATCAAAAGAACAACAAATGGTGCAGAAGCGTCCTTTACCCATCGGTCACAAAGCGTTCGTGATCACGCAACACCGCTCGTCCACAGTGGGCGTATGAAGCGAAACATGTCTGATGTGACGCGAGCGCGGCACGGCCGCCCCGTCCACCACTGGCGCCGGGACGTTGTCGAGCTCGCCGCCCTGTTCACAGCCGTCGCGGTGGCCGACGCGGTGGCGAACCTGATCGGGCACGGCCCCGACGGACCGGCGCTGCTGGTGATCTCGGCGGTGGTGCTGCTGGCGACGGCGGCGTTCCACACATGGTGGTCACGACGCCACGGTCATGCACCGCCGACGAGCGATACCGATGCCCGGCCGCGCTCCGCAGAGGGCGAGACCGGGCCGTCGGAAGAGCCGGCCGGGGCGAGCGCGCTGTGGCGGATGCGGACCACGGTGAAGGACGCACCCGGTTCGCTGGCCGCGCTGTGCACGGCGCTGGCCGAGCGGCAGGTGGACATCCTCACCCTGCAGACGCATCCGCTGGGCGAGGACACGGTGGACGAGTTCCTGCTGCGCTCGCCGGGCGGGCTCTCGGCGGCGGAGATCACGCGCGTGGTGTCCGAGGCGGGTGGCGCGCACACCTGGATCGAGCGGGCCGACGCCCATGACCTGGTCGACGCACCGACCCGGGTGCTGGGGCTGGCCACCCGCACGGCTCTGGACACGGCGGAACTGCCGCTGGCCCTGCGCCAGTTGCTGGGCCGCTGCACGATCCGCTCGCTGCCCGCGACGCCGCCCGCCTCCCGTGACAAGGCCGGCGGCCGGGGCGAGGGCGGTCCGGTGGAGGGCGCACTGGAGGACACGGTGATGCGGCTGCGGGTGCCCGAGGGCGGTGTGATCACGGTGGAGCGGCCGTATCTGCCGTTCACGCCGACCGAGTTCGCGCGGGCGCGGGCACTGGTGGAGCTGGACGCGCGGCTCGGCCCGCGGGTCCCGCGCGGGCAGGACGAGCTGACGCTGCCGGAGGGCAACCCCATCACCGTGCGGCGGGCCGACACCGGGGACGTCGCCGCGGCGAAGGCGATGCACGAGCGGTGCTCGCAGCGGACGCTGGGCATGCGGTACCACGGGCCGGTGAAGGACGCCGACCGCTATCTCAACCATCTGCTCAGCCCGCGCTACGGCCGGACGCTCGTGGCGCAGACCCCCTCGGGCCGGGTCGTCGGGCTCGGGCATCTGCTGTGGGACGGGGACGAGACGGAGGTCGCGCTGCTCGTCGAGGACGACTGGCAGCGGCGGGGTGTCGGCAGTGAACTGCTCGGCAGGCTGGTGGGAATGGCGGTCGAGGCGGGCTGCGACAGCGTGTACGCAGTGACGCAGGCGGCGAACACCGGGATGGTCGCCGCGATGCGGGGCCTCGGGCTGCCGCTGGACTATCAGATCGAGGAGGGCACGCTGGTGATCACGGCGCGGCTCGCTCCGCTGGGTGAGGCCGCCGGTGCTGTGGAGCTTTCTCGTACAGGGGAGTTCGGGGTGGCCGACGCGTCGTAAGGGGCGGGGGTTGTGCGGCGGCTACCGGTGCGTTGTGGCTCGTCGCGCAGTTCCCCGCGCCCCTTTCGGGGCGCTTCAGCTCAGGCGCTCGTCATCGCCTCTCGCGCTCCCGTCCGCACCGGGGCCAGCGCCTGGTCCAGGTCCGCCCACAGGTCCTCGACGTCCTCCAGGCCCACCGACATGCGCAGCAGGCGGTCGGAGACGCCGGCGTCGCGGCGGTCGTCGGCGTCGACGATGCGGTGGCTGATGGAGGCGGGGTGCTGGATGAGGGTGTCGACGCTGCCGAGGCTGACCGCCGGGGTGATCAGGCGGACGTTCGCGATCACCTCGTGCGGTTCGCCGTGCACCTCGAAGGCGACCATCGCGCCGCCGATGCGCGGGTAGTGGACGCGGGCGACGCGCGGGTCGGCGGCGAGACGGCGGACGAGTTCGGCGGCGGTCTCGGAGGCGGCGCGCACCCGCACCGGCAGGGTGGACAGTCCGCGCAGCAGGAGGTAGCCGGCCAGCGGGTGCAGGACGCCGCCGGTGGCGAAGCGCACCTGGCGCAGCTTCCCGGCGAACTCCTCGTCGCAGGCCACCACGCCGGCCATGACGTCGCCGTGGCCGCCGAGGTACTTGGTGGCGCTGTGCAGCACCAGGCGGGCGCCCTGCTCGGCGGGGCGCTGGAGCACGGGCGTGGCGAAGGTGTTGTCGGCGAGCAGCGGGACCGAGCCGCAGGCGTGGGCGACGGCCCGCAGGTCGACCTCGGCGAGGGTCGGGTTGGCGGGCGACTCGACCATGACGAGGCCGGTGTCGGGGCGCAGCGCGTCGGCGATGCCGGCCGGGTCGGTCCAGGTGACCTCGGAGCCGAGGAGCCCGGCGGTCAGCAGATGGTCGCTGCAGCCGTACAAGGGGCGTACGGCGACGACGTGGCGCAGGCCCATGGAGGCCCGGACCAGCAGGACCGCGCTGAGGGCGGCCATGCCGCTGGCGAAGGCGACGGCGGACTCGGTGCCCTCCAGGCGGGCCAGGGCGGTCTCGAACCGGGCGACGGTCGGGTTGCCGAGGCGGGCGTAGACGGGCGGGCCGTCGAGTTCGGCGCCGGTCTCGGCGAAGGCGTCGATGCGGGCGGCCTCGCCGCGGCTGTCGTAGGACGGGTAGGTGGTGGACAGGTCGATCGGCGGCGCGTGCAGTCCCTGGCGCGCGAGGTCGTCGCGGCCGGCGTGCACAGCCTCGGTGGCCAGGGCCCGGGATGCGGGGCGGTGGCCTGCAATGACGCCCTTGGGCGTGTCCATGTCGGTGTCCATGAACGGACAGGGTGAACACCGACCGGGTCACAGGAATCGAACACCGTGCTACGTTCGGCGCGTGGCCGAATCTGTCGTACTGGATCCGGTCGATCTTCAGCTGCTGACCCTGCTGCAGAACGACGCACGGACGACCTACCGCGATCTCGCCGCCCAGGTGGGCGTCGCCCCGTCGACATGCCTGGACCGGGTGACCCGACTGCGGCGGGCCGGGGTGATCCTCGGCCATCAGCTGCGACTGGATCCGGCCAAGCTGGGCCGCGGCCTTCAGGCTCTGCTGTCGGTGCAGGTCAGACCGCATCGGCGGGAGCTGGTGGGGCCGTTCGTGGAGCGCATCCGGGCGCTGCCGGAGTCGCTGACCGTCTACCACCTCACGGGCCCGGACGACTATCTGGTGCATGTGGCCGTGGCGGACATGGCCGATCTGCAGCGGCTGGTGCTGGACGAGTTCACATCACAGCGGGAGGTGGCCCGGGTGGAGACCCGGTTGATCTTCCAGCGGTGGGACTGCGGGCCGCTGCTGCCGCCTTCGCCCTCGGCGCAATCGGGGTGACGTGCGGCGGGCGGCCGTACGAGGATGGTCAACATGTCACAGACCAAGAGCCCGCTGCCCCGTGAGGTCGCCGACGCCTATGTCGACGACCTCGTCGCCCTCGATCCCGTCACCGGCACCTACCTCGGTGTGAAGGAGAGTTCGAGCCGACTGCCCGATCTCTCGCCAGCGGGACAGGAGGCGCTCGCGGCACTGCAACGGGCGACGCTCGCGCGGCTCGACGAGGCCGAGCGGCAGCCCGGCGCGGACAGTGACATCGAACGCCGGTGCGCGCGGCTGCTGCGGGAGCGGCTGACCGCCGAACTCGCCGTGCACGAGGCCCACGAGGGCCTGCGGGCGGTCGGCAACATGGCGACGCCCGCGCACAGTGTGCGGGAGGTCTTCACGGTCACGCCCGCCGACACCGACGAGGACTGGGCAGCGATCACCGAGCGGCTGCGCGCGGTCCCGGCGGCGCTGGCGGGCTACCGGGAGTCGCTGACGCTCGGCCTGGAGCGCAAGCTGTACGCGGCGCCGCGGCCGACGGCCACGTTCGTGGACCAGCTCGGCGAGTGGGCGGACACCGACGGCAACGGCCGCGGCTGGTTCGAGGACTTCGCGGCGGCCGGTCCCGATGCCCTGCGCGGCGAACTGGACGAGGCCGCCCGCGGGGCGACGGCGGCCGTGGTGGAGCTGCGGGACTGGATGCGGGAGGTGTACGTCCCGGCGATCGAGGGCGCGCCGAACACGGTGGGCCGCGAGCGCTACGCCCGCTGGTCGCGTTACTTCAACGGCACGGACCTCGACCTGGACGAGGCGTACGCGTACGGCTGGTCCGAGTACCACAGGCTGCTGGGCGAGATGAAGAAGGAGGCCGAGAAGATCCTGCCGGGCGCACAGACGCCGTGGGTGGCGCTCGCGCACCTCGACGAGCACGGCCGGCACATCGAGGGCGTCGACGAGGTCCGCGAGTGGCTGCAGGGCGTGATGGACCGGGCGATCGAGGCGCTCGACGGCACGCACTTCGAACTGGCCGAGCCGGTGCGGAAGGTGGAGTCCTGCATCGCGCCGCCCGGCAGCGCGGCCGCGCCCTACTACACCCAGCCGTCGGAGGACTTCTCCCGGCCGGGCCGCACCTGGCTGCCGACCATGGGGCAGACCCGGTTCCCGGTCTACGACCTGGTCTCCACCTGGTACCACGAGGGCGTGCCGGGCCATCACCTCCAGCTCGCGCAGTGGACGTACGTCGCGAAGAACCTCTCGCGCTACCAGGCCACGGTCGGCGGAGTCAGCGCCAACGCCGAGGGCTGGGCCCTGTACGCGGAGCGGCTGATGGACGAACTCGGCTTCCTGGCCGACCCGGAGGAGCGGCTCGGTTACCTGGACGCGCAGATGATGCGCTCGACCCGGGTCATCGTCGACATCGGTATGCACCTGGAGCTGGAGATCCCGGCGGACTCGCCTTTCCACCCCGGTGAGCGCTGGACGCCGGAGCTGGCGCAGGAGTTCTTCGGCGCGCACAGCAGCCGCCCGGCCGACTTCGTCGAGAGCGAGCTGACCCGCTACCTCACGATCCCCGGCCAGGCCATCGGCTACAAGCTGGGCGAACGCGCCTGGCTGCTCGGCCGCGAGAACGCCCGCAAGCGTCACGGCGCCGCCTTCGACCTCAAGTCCTGGCACATGGCCGCCCTTTCCCAGGGCTCCCTGGGCCTGGACGACCTGGTGGACGAGCTCTCAGCCCTCTGATCCGACTGCGCGAAGGGCGGCGGGGCCTGACGACAGGCCCCGCCGCCCTTGCCGTTGTCAACAGCCGCAGTCCTCCGCGTCCACCGGCGCCGTCAGCGCGTCGGCGTCCCGCTGCTCGCGCCCCTCCCAGGTCTCGAAGGCGAAGCCCTCCCGCACCCAGTACTCGAAGCCGCCGAGCATCTCCTTGACCTGGTAACCGAGTTCGGCCAAGGCCAGCGCCGCGCGAGTCGCGCCGTTGCAGCCGGGGCCCCAGCAGTACGTCACGACGGGCACGGACTTGTCGAGGAGCTGCTCGGCCTGCTCGGGGATCAGCGCGGTCGGCAGGTGGACGGCGCCGGGGACGTGGCCCTGGTCCCAGCTCGCGGTGGAGCGGGAGTCCAGCAGGACGAAGCCGGGGTCGCCGTCGGCGGAGAGCGCGGCGGCCACGTCGGAGACGTCGGCGTGGAAGACCAGCGAGGCACGGAAGTAGGCGGCGGCCTCGGCGGGGGCGGCGGGCGCGACGCGCAGGACGGGGTTGACGGCGGGGGCGGTGGCGGCGGTGGTCATCGCGGGGCCTTTCTCGACGACTGCAGTCTCGGTGACTGCACTCTCGGTGACTGCTCTCTCACGGGCTCTCGTCACTGACCGCGCTGTCACTGACTGCTCCGATGACCAGAAATCTACGGCCGTTGATCATCTTCTTGAAGAGCCGTTCCACGGTCCGGACCTTGATGCGCCGGGGATTCCCCTGCTATCCATCGGGCATGACCACGTTTTCCCCGGACGCCACCGACTGGCGCATCCTCGACGTCCTGCAGCGTGACGGACGGGCCAGCTTCGCCGAGCTGGCCCGGGCCGTGTCGATGTCCGCGAGCGCGGTCACCGAGCGGGTGCGCCGGCTGGAGGAGGCGGGCGTGATCCAGGGCTACGCGGCGGTCGTGGACCCGGACCGGCTGGGCATGCCGATCCTTGCGTTCGTCCGGCTGCGCTACCCCAACGGCAACTACAAGCCCTTCCACGACCTGGTCGCCGTGACGCCGGAGATCCTGGAGGCGCACCACGTCACCGGCGACGACTGCTTCGTGATCAAGGTCACCGCCCGCTCGATGAAGCACCTGGAGGACGTGTCGGGCCGGATCGGCGCGCTGGGGTCGGTGACCACCAGCGTCGTCTACTCCTCGCCCCTCCCCCGCCGGCCGCTCGGTCAGTGACCGCGCTGGCGCAGCGTCGAGCCCGATCTGCCCTTGACGACCTCCAGCTGTGCGTGGACACGGCGCCGTAGGTCGGGCACATGGCTGACGATGCCGACGCTGCGGTCGCGCTCGCGCAGCGAGTCGAGGACGTCCAGCACCTCGTCCAGCGTCTGGTCGTCGAGGCTGCCGAAGCCCTCGTCGATGAAGAGGGTGTCCAGGCGCACCCCGCCCGCCTCGTCGGTGACGACGTCCGCGAGACCGAGGGCGAGGGCGAGGGAGGCGAAGAAGGTCTCGCCGCCCGACAGGGTCGAGGTGTCCCGCTCGCGTCCGGTCCAGGCGTCCACGACATGCAGGCCGAGGCCGCTGCGGCCGCGTCCGGAGCGGTCGTCGGAGTGGACGAGGGTGTAGCGGCCGGAGGACATCCGGCGCAGGCGCACGGTCGCCGCGGCGGCCACCTGTTCCAGGCGGGCGGCCAGCACATAGGACTCCAGGCGCATCTTGCGCTCGTTGTCGGCCGCCGTGCCCGCGGTGAGGGCGGCCAGCCGGGCCACCCGGTCGTACTCCTCGCGCAGCGGTGCCAGCTTGCGCACGCCTGCGGCCGCGTGCCGGGACAGCCGGTCGAGCTCGGTGCGGCGCCGGTCGGCGGCGTCGCGCGCGGAGGCCGCCTCACGCACGCGCCGGGCGGCGTCGGCGGCGGCCTGCTCGGCGCCCACGAGGTCGGCGGGCGGGCGCTGGGCGGCGGCCGCGGTGTCGGCCTCGGCGAGGACGGCCCGTACGGCGGCCTCCTCGGTCTGCCAGGCATCCAGGCGGCGTTGCAGTGTGCGGTGGGCGGCGTCGTCCAGGAGGGCACCCGCGGCGGCCTGCGGGGTGTCGAAGCCGGCCCGGAAGGCGGCGTCGGCGAGCCGGGCGTCGGCGTCCTTGAGCCGCTGGGCGGCGTCCTCGGCGGCGCGGGCGGCCTCCGCCGCGGCGTCGAGCAGTACGGTCTGCCGCTCCAGCTGGGCGGCGCGCGCGGCGACGCTGTCCAGGGCGCCCCGCGCCTCGGTCAACTCGCCTTCCAGTGCGGTGCGTTCCCG
Organism: Streptomyces sp. NPDC096205; assembly: GCF_044763135.1. NCBI lineage: Bacteria > Bacillati > Actinomycetota > Actinomycetes > Kitasatosporales > Streptomycetaceae > Streptomyces > Streptomyces sp. NPDC096205. Next base: position 602,657 of record NZ_JBIWFS010000004.1, read on the forward strand.
GTCGAGGGCATCGCGGCGGGCCGCCCGGGAGGCCGACCGCAGCGCGGCTTCCTGGCGGGCGTCGGTGCGCCGCCGGTGCTCCGCCTCGGCCCGGCGCAGCTCCTCGTGCGCGGGGTGCAGACCGGAGGCCTCACTGCGCGCCAGCGTGTAGCGCCGCTCCAGCTCCTCGGCCTCCTCGGTGAGCCGCGCGGTGGGGGCGTCGCCCGCCTCGGCGGTGGCGGCGGCCAGCTCCTCGCGGAGTCCGCCGAGCCGGCGCTCGTCCTGCGCGCGGGTCTCCTCGGCGCGCTGCGAGGCGGCCAGCGCGCGTTCCTCGGTGTCGCGGTCCACGTGTCCGTCGACCCTGCGGGCGGGCGCGGGGTGCTCGGTGGCGCCGCAGACGGCGCAGGCCTCGCCGTCGCGGAGGTTCGCGGCGAGTTCGGCGGCGATGCCGTTCAGCCGCTGTTCCTTCAGGTCGAGCCAGTGGGTACGGGCCCGCACCGCGTGGTCCGCGGAGGCGAGGGCCTGCTGCTGCGCGGCTGCGGCCTCGGTGGCGAGCCGGTCGCGCCGTACGGCCGCGTCCAGCCGCCGCCGGGCCGGTTCGCGCTGGACGGCGAGCTGCTCCGCGCGCGTGGCGGCCTCCTGCGCGGCGTCGATCCGGGCCTGGAGGGCGGCGCGGACGGTGTCCCACTCGGCGAGCCAGGTGTCGGCCTCGGCGAGGACGTCCTCGTCGGCGCGCTCCTGCCGGTCGAGCCCCGCGCGTTCGGCGACCAGGTCGGCCAGGCGCTGTTCGGCGCGCCGGGCGGACTCCAGGCCGCCCAGCTCCTCGGCGGCCCGGCGTGCGGCGGCGGCGAGTCCGGGCGCGCCCGCGTCGGCGAAGGTGTCCGGCAGCAGGGCACGCGCGTGTGCCTCGGCGGCGGCCGCCCGCCGGTGCTCGGCCTCGGCGGAGTCGCGCAGCTCCAGCGCGGGCGCGACCGCCTCGGCCTTGCGGCCCCGCTCCATCCGTTCCGTGTCCGCCCGGTGGTCGTCCGACCGCTCCTGGAGCAGCAGCGCCCGCTCCCGCGCCTCCGCGAACCGCCGTTGCAGTCGCGCGTTCTCGCGTACGTCTTCCAGGGCGCGGTCGGCCGCGGCCTGTGCGGACTCGGCGGCGGCCAGTCGGCAGTGGGCGATGGTGAGCTGCTCGCGCGCGGTGCTGCGGGCGACGGCCGCCGCGCTCAGCACGGCCTCGGCGAGGCCCGGCTCGCCCGGGGTGAGCTCCGGCAGCTCCATGGCGTCGCCGGCGGCCTGCTGCATGCGGTGCGCGTCCGCGAGCAGGGCGGCGTCGCCCTCGTGGACACCCGCCTGGGTGGTCCTGCGGCGCTCGGCGAGCCGCTTCTCCACGTCGGCGAAGCGCTGGGTGTCGAAGAGCCGGCCGAGCAGCTTGCCGCGGGCCTCGGCGTCGGCGCGCAGGAACCGCGCGAAGTCGCCCTGCGGCAGCAGCACGACCTGGCAGAACTGCTCCCGGCTCATGCCGAGCAGCTGGGTGATCTCCTCGCCGATCTCCTGGTGGGAGCGGCTGAGGTCCTTCCAGGCACCGGATCGGTGCTCGCGCAGCCAGGTCTGGGCCTTGTCGAGCGTCGTACCGGCGCCGCGCTTCTTGGGGCGCTCCCAGGGCGGCTGCCGGGTGATCTCCAACCGGCGTCCGGCGACGGTGAGTTCGAGTGTCACCGACGTACGCGTGCCGGGGGCGGCATGGTCGCTGCGCAGGTTGGTGCCGAGCCGGGCGCCGGGCACGGAGCCGTACAGGGCGTAGCAGACGGCGTCCAGGACGGAGGTCTTGCCCGCGCCGGTCGGGCCGTGCAGCAGGAACAGTCCTGCGGCGGACAGCGCGTCGAAGTCGACGCTGTGGGAGGCGCCGAAGGGGCCGAAGGCGGTCAGGTCGAGCCGGTGCAGCCTCATCGGGCCACCTCCCGCACGGTCGCGTCCACGCGCACGGCGTCGAAGGCGTCCCGCAGCACGGCCCGCTCCCGCTCGTCGGGCCCGGCGCCGCGCACATGGGCGACGAAGTCCTCGGCGATCTGCTCGTCGCTGCGCCCGGCAAGGCGTCTGGCGTACGACACGTCGGGGTCGTCGGCGGTGCGCTCGGGTTCGAAGACCAGGCTGAGGGTGTGCGGGAAGCGCTCGGTGAGCCGGGCCATCGGCTCGGCCGGGCGCACGGCGTCGGTCAGGGTGGCCTCCACCCAGGACTCCTCGTGCCGGTCCAGGGCGGGGTCGCCGAGCAGTTCCTCCAGGGTGCCCCGCAGCCGGGCGAGCGCACGCGGCACCGGGCAGTCCACGCGCTCGGCGCTGACGTGCCCCTCGCCGTCGAGGTCGACCAGCCACATGCTCTTGCGGTGGCCGGCCTCGGAGAAGGAGTACGGCAGCGGGGAGCCGGAGTAGCGCACGCGCTCGGTGATGGTCTGGGAGCCGTGCAGATGTCCCAGGGCCGCGTAGTCCACGCCGTCGAAGACGCCGGCCGGGACGGCGGCCACGCCGCCCACCGCGATGTCGCGCTCGCTGTCGCTGGGCTCGCCGCCGGTGACGAAGGCGTGCGCGAGGACGACGGACCGGGTGCCCCGCGCGCGGGTGGCGAGGTCGGCGCGGACCCGGTCCATGGCTGCCGAGAGCACCGCCTCGTGTCCGGGCTTGTCCACCGCGAACTCGTCCTTCACCAGGGCCGGTTCGAGATACGGCAGCCCGTAGAAGGCGACGTCCCCGAAGGTGTCCCGCAGCACCACGGGCGCCCCGCACGCCGCCGGGTCGGTCCGCAGATGGATCCCGGCCCGCCCGATCAGCCCCGCGCCCACACCGAGGCGCCGCGCGGAGTCGTGGTTCCCGGAGATCATCACCGTAGGGACGCCGAGGTCGGCGAGCCGGTGCATGGCGTCGTCGAACAGCTCGACCGCGGCCAGCGGCGGCACCGCGCGGTCGTACACGTCTCCCGCCACGACCACCGCGTCCACGTCGCGCTCACGCGCGGTCGCGACCAGGTGCCCGATGAACTCGGCCTGGGCGCCGAGCATGCTCACCCGGTGGAACGCCCGGCCGAGATGCCAGTCGGAAGTGTGCAGGAGCCTCATGATCCCCGAGACTAACGGCCGGGTCTGACATCACGGGCGGTTACTCCCGTACCGCCCGTCATGACCGTTCTCACAAGCGGGAGTTATGCCCGATATGCACCAATTATCTTGCCTACGCGTCCCCGTACGCCTCTCCGCCCAGCTCGAACCCCGCCGTGCCGGCGGTCGCGTCGGCGAGCCAGGCGCGGAAGGAGTCGACGTCGGCGTCGGGGAGGCCGATCTCGATCGTGACCTGCTCGGTGTAGCGGACGTCGCGGACCTCGCGGCCGGTGGCGCGCAGGTCGTTCTGGATCTTGCCGGCGCGCTGGTGGTCGACGGTGACGGTGGCGAGGCGGAAGCGGCGGCGGGTGATCGTGCCGAGGGTGTCGATGGCCTCGCCGACCGCTCCGCCGTACGCGCGGATCAGACCGCCCGCGCCGAGCTTGACGCCGCCGTAGTAGCGGGTGACCACGGCGACGACGTACCGCATGTCGCGGCGCAGCAGCATCTGCAGCATGGGGACGCCCGCGGTGCCGCCCGGTTCGCCGTCGTCGCTGGCCTTTTGCACGGAGGCGTCCGCGCCGATGACGTACGCCCAGCAGTTGTGGGTGGCGTCGGCGTGCTCCTTGCGGACGGCCGCGACGAAGTCCTGCGCCTCCTGCTCGGTGGCCGCGGGGGCGAGCGCGCACAGGAAGCGGGAGCGGTTGATCTCGATCTCGTGCACGCCCGCGTGGGCGACTGTGCGGTACTCGTCCTGCATCCGGCCACCCTATGCGCTGCGGACGGCCCGCCGGACCTAGGGCTTTTTGCCCCGCGGACGGCCCGCCGAACTCAGGGCTTCTTGCCCCGCGGCACGACCATCGCCGTCAGCAGGGCGCAGCCCGGGGCGAGTGCCTCCCAGGTGTGTCCGTACCAGGTCAGGACGGCGATCGCCGAGGTCGGGAACTTCTCGCGGACCGCGTCCAGGGCGCCGTCCATGTCGCTCCCGGCCAGGGTGAGGACCAGCTCCTCGAGGCCGGGGTTGTGGCCGATCAGCAGCAGCGTGCCGACCTGTGGCGGTGTCTCGCCTGCCACGGTCAGCAGGTCCGCCGCGTCGGCCGCGTACACCCGGTGGTCGAAGCGCACCTGCGGCGGCGTGCCCCACTCGGCGGAGGCCAGTTCCCACGTCCCACGCGCGCGTACGGCGGTGGAGCACACGGCGAGGTCCGGCAGCCAGTCGCTCTCCGCCAGCACCCGGCCCGCCACGGGCGCGTCCCGGCGGCCGCGCGGCGCGAGCGGACGCTCATGGTCGGCCACGTCCTCGGGCCAGGCGGACTTCGCGTGCCGCAGCACGACCAGCCGGCGGCGCGGACCCGCGCCCGCGCGGGCGGTCACGCCGGGCTGCCCAGGTCGCGGGTGAGCTCCAGCCCGAGCAGCCGGTCCGCATACGCATACGTCTCGAACCGCGCGCCCTCGGGCAGCTCCGGCCCGGCCGCCTCGACCCGCTCCAGCACCCGCAGGATCCCCGGCACGTCCAGGTCGTCCTCCCACGCCTCCCGCAGCAGGGCCCGTATGTCGGCGGGAATCGGGCGCGACGGCTGCCGCGCCCACACGGCCACGGTCCGCCGCCAACGCCGCAGGGTGTCCTCCGCGCGGTCCAGCAGGGCGGCGTCCAGGTGCAGGGGCGCGCGGCGGGGCTCGCGGAGCAGGGCGAGGCGGAGGACGGCCGGGTCGGCGGGGTCGGCCGGATCGAGAGCCGGAAGCACCAGGTCGGGGGACGTGCCGTCCGCGGTGGCCACCCCGATCCGCACCCCCTCCGGAGCCGGGCCGGTCGCCCCCTCCGCCACCACATGGAGAACCTGCGCCTCACCCAGCCCGGTGCCCACGTCCCGGCTGTCCTCGAAGGGACGTACGCCCAGAGCCGCGGCCGCGGCCCGCAGCTCAGCCTCCTCCGGTCCGCCGCTCAGCACCGCCCACACCGGGGTGCCGCCCAGTTCCAGCGCACGTACCAGCAGGTCGGCGACGAGCAGCACGCGCAGTGCCGTGAGGCCGGGTCCGGTCGCACGGGCCTCGACCCGGGTCAGGCCCCGGCGGGCGGGGGCGGCCTCGACGGGCTCGCCGGTACGGGCGTCGATGATGCGCAGCACGAGGTGAGCGTAGGCGGAGGGACGGGGCGGCGCAGAGATGTCGTACGCATTCAGGTCACGGCGCCGCCCGGTCGGGCCCCCGGCCGGTCTCCCGGCCCAGCTCCCCACCCCGGGGAATCTCGGGGGCTCCCCCTCTGTTGGCGCCAGCGGGGCAGCAGTGCTCCTGGGACGACGAGGCCGAAGGAGGCCATGGTGTACGGCGACGCAGAGACAGTCCGCAAGATCCTCACCGAAGCCGGTGACACCTGGGCCGTGGTCGGCCTGTCCTCCAACCGGAGGAGGGCCGCGTACGGTGTCGCCGAGGTGCTGCAGCGGTACGGGAAGCGGATCGTGCCCGTCCATCCCAAGGCGGAGACCGTGCACGGTGAGCAGGGGTACGCCTCGCTCGCCGACATCCCCTTCGACGTGGACGTCGTCGACGTGTTCGTCAACAGCGACCTCGCCGGGGACATCGCCGACCAGGCCGTCGCCAAGGGCGCGCAGGCCGTCTGGTTCCAGCTCGACGTCATCGACGAGGCCGCGTACGAGCGCACCCGCGCGGCCGGCCTCGACATGGTGATGGACCGCTGCCCGGCGATCGAGATCCCCCGGCTCCGCTAGGGCCTGCCAGGCCCCGCGACGCCGGCATGATCCGGAAGACAGGCCCTAGGGCCCCCGAAGCCGGGCCCTAGGCGCGCTTGGCGGGGGTCAGTTCGCACCTCCCGTTCGTGCAGGACCGACGGAGCCTGCCGGCCGAGAGGGTCTCCGCCAGGCCGATCGCCCAGCACATCGGGCAGCCGCGCAGCGCGACCAGTCCGACCGGGGCGAGCAGCAGGCTCAGCGGACCGACGACCGGCAGCAGGGCCAGGGAGGCGATGAGCGCGCCGAACCCGACGGCTCCCCGGGCCAGATGGCGCGGGACGGTGGCACTGGCGTAGTTGGGGGCGGGTTTGGTGGGGCGGATCGCCGTGCTCTGGTCAGATGTCATCGTCGGTTCCCCTCGTTCCGGTGGTTCCGGCCGGTTCGTCGTGCAGGGCCTCGCGGACCGCCGAACGGGCCCGGTGCAGGCGGGACTTCATGGCGGCGGTGCTCAGCCCGAGCCGGTCGGCGACCGTGCGGCCGGGCAGGCCCTGGATGTCCCGCATGACCAGCACCTGCCGCTGGTCGTCGGGCAGCGCGGCGACGGCGGCCGCGACACGTTCGGCCTCCAGGCGCAGCAGCACCTCCTCCTCGGCGGACCGCCCGCCGCCCGAGGTGCCGGGCCGGTCCGGCTCGTCGGCCGGTCCTCGGTGGAGCAGGCCGCGGGTGCGGCGCAGGCACTCGTTGCGGACGATCCGGAACATCCACGACGCCAGCGCCCCGGAGGCGCGCAGCATGCCGATCTTGCGATAGAGGATGATCAGCGCTTCCTGAGCGGCGTCCTCGGCGTCCTGCGGTGTGGCGCACAGCGAGTGCGCGAACCGCTGCACGTGCGGGTACGAGCTGTACACCAGCGCGCTGAGCGCCTCGACGTCGCCGCGTTGCGCCGCGGCGACCAGGGTGCCGCCGGGCCAGGTGCGGTCAGCCACGCTGACGCTTCCGGCGGCGCAGCGTGACGGTGCACACGCACAGCAGCAGCGCGGCTGCCGCTACGACGATCACGACAGTGGTCATGGGGTCCTCCCGTTGGGTGCGAGGCGGACGCGGTCGTCCGCACACCTATGAGAGGCACGGTCGGCCCGAAAGGATTCACCCTTCTCTTCAGTGTGCCGTCGCCAGCAGGAACACCACCGCCCCCGCCACCACCGCGAACGCGCCCAGCACGGTGTGCAGGCGGGCTCGGCGCAGTGCGCCGCGGACCTGCCAGGCATGCGCCAGTTCGAGGAGGTCGCGGCGGCGTCGCAGGGCCTGGTCGGTGTTGGCGCGGGCCAGCGTGAGGCGGTAGGTCGCCTCGGCGCGGCGGCGCGGGTCCGTCTCGTGGACGAGGAGTGCTTCCAGGTTGGCGGCGACCTTGCCGTGCAGTCGGCAGGCGGCGTCCAGTTCGGCGGGCGTCGTCCCGAAGGGGCCGTAGAACGCCCTGGGCGAGGCGGCCAGTTCGGTGTGCAGGTCCCTCAGCTCCCGCCGTTCGCGGGGCGTCGGGTCGGTGAGGACGCGCAGGGTCGTCAGGCGTGGGGTCAGGGCCTCACCGGTGTGCCAGATCGCCCAGGCCACCCCGAACACGGCCAGGGCCAGCCCCGCCGTGGCCAGCGCCAGATCGCCGCCGCCTTTCACCTTGCCGATGCCGGCGAGCGGCAGGCCGCCGAGCATGACTGAGCCGACCGCGGCGAAGGCGGCGATGGTCCAGCGGGCGGTGGTGCGCATGTCGGTGACCGCCGTCTGTGCGGCCGAGACCAGCGGCGACACCTCGGCCGACGCCTGCCCCTGCTGCGGTGTCCGGGCATCCGACGGCGTGCTCACCTCGGCTCCGGCCCCTCGGTCGCGTCCCGGTCCGTCTCCTCGGGTTCCCGCCAGGTCACGGGTAGCGGGTCGCGGTACAGCACCGACTCATCCCAGTCGATGTCCGCGTACGGCTTCCAGACCGTGCCGTCGTAGTACTCAAAGTCGCCGCGGTCGTTCCACCGCACGCTGCCGATCTCCGGCTCGCCCGACCCGCTCCCACCTGTCCCCGTCATCCCGCTCCCCCTCGGCTCGCACAGGAGTTGATGTAGTACAGCTCTACCTCCACCCGGTCCGCCGAACCCCCGAACCAGAACGCGCGCGTGCCGACCTGCCCGCCGCAGAAGGCCCGCGGGCGTCCGGACTTCAGGGCCCGGTTGACGTCCTCGGCGAGGTCGGTCCCCGCGCCCAGCATCTCCTGCGGGGCCAGCCCGAAGGTGATGACCATGCCGATGCGACGGCCGTCCGCGCTGCGCCGCATCTCCCTGTCCAGCGCGGCCACGACCCTCCTGCGGTCGGCGGCGTTCAGGGTGCCCGCGCCGGAGGCGCGGCGGGTGGATCCCCCGCTCAGCGTCACGGTGAAGGTGTGCCTGCGGGGGTCCAGCCCCACCGGGCCCTTACGGGTCCGGGACGGGGACGGCGTAGGGGACTTCGACGGGGACTCCGACACGGAGGCCGACACGGACGGCGTGGGCGACGCGCCCGCGGTGGTGTCGGTGTCCGGGCCGTCCGCGGCGGCCATGCCCACGACCACCAGGAACAGCACGAGGAACAGGTCGGCGAAGAGCCAGCCCGCGAGGTGGCGCGGCGCGATGCCGGGGCCGCCGGGCCTCACGTGCGGTCCTCCGGGTACCACTCGTCACCGGGCCGCCGCGGCTGGGGCGGAGTCGCACCGTTGCCAGAGCCGGACGAGCCCGACGAGCCCGACGAGCCCGACGAGCCGGGCGCACCGGGCGTACCGGGCGCACCCGGGGTCCGCGGCTCCCCGAATCCCCCGGCCTGCCCTTGACCGTTGGCCGAGCCACCAGAGACACCCGAGCCACCAGAGCCCGGAAAACCTCCAGAGCCCGCAGAGCCACCCGAGCCCGCAGAGCCTCCAGAGCCACGAGGCCCGCCGGAACCTCCGGACCCGCCCGCCCCGCCGGCCCACCCCGCCTCCCCGTCCGAGTTCGTCATCGCCGCCGAGTAGGGCGCCGCGGGCGTACGCCCCGTCTCCAGCACCGCCAGCACGCGCTCCAGCGCATCCATGTAGGAGTACAGCCGCTGGCTGGTGTCGACGAAGAGCAGCATCGCCTCGCCGATCCGCCGGGTGGTCTCCGAGACCTCGTCGGCGACGGTCGCGTGCACCCGGTTGGCCTCCTGGGAACTGCCCGCGGCGGAACGCAGTTCGGCGAGCAGGCGGGACAGCGTCTCCCGGGTGGCCTGCTCGTCGGCGCGCAGTTCCTCGCGCATCTTGGCGAAATCGTGCAGGAGTTGGTGCGGGACGGTCAGCGAGCGGCCCATGTCGCTCAACTCGCGTGCCGAGTGGGACCACTGGTCGAGCGCGGTGACGAACCGGCCCTCGGGTCCGGGCTCGAAGATCTGCGCCAGGCGCTCGGTGCTGCTCTGCATGGTGCGGGAGAGCCGGGCGGTACTGGTGGTGATGTCGCGGGCCACACCGACGAGTTGCCGCGCGGGGACGTTCGCCACCTCCAGGACCGCGTGCTTGGACAGCTCCATGGTGAGGACGGCGAGATGGCCTGCGACCCGCTGGCGCAGGTCCTCGCGGGAGGCCTCCTGCCCGGCGGCCCACTCGAGCCGTTGCAGCCACAGGGTCGCGCCGATGACGGCGGTGATGAGCAGCACCACGATCAGGACGGCGGTTCCGCCGGAGCCCGATGCCCACAGTTCGAGGAAGGTGGTGCCGGCCGGGGCGTCCTCGAAGTCGTCGAACGCGGTCCACAGCGAGAACCAGGTCACCGCGATGGGCAGGAACACCGCGACGTCCCGCCCGGCGGACAGCCAGGCGGTCAGCCGGCTGTTGCGCGGCTGCGCGTCCGGCACGAGCACCTCGGACGGATAGGCCCGCAGCAGATCGACCCCGGTCAGCGCGCGTCCACCGGCCTTGGCGTCCTCGGCGAGCCAGGTCAGTACGGCGCGGCCGGGGCTGTCGACGGGCAGCCGGCGGGCGTCGGCGGCGAGGGCGTCGGCGGCGGCGCCGAGGGCGTAGGAGGGTTCGGGCGCCGGTGGCAGAGTGCGCTTGGTGTTGCTGTTGGCGTTGCCGGCCACTGGTTCTCCCTCAGTCACGGGCGTCGTGCGGGTAGGGCCCGCGCCGGTCGGCGGGGTGGGGCAGCTGGAGGCGGAAGTACTGGTCGACGACCACGGCGACGACGGCTCTGTGGGCCCGGCCGCGCCGGCAGCCGTCGAGCAGCGCCCACAGCAGGGCGGGCGACGGGCGGGAGCCCGCCGCCTCGAGGACGGCCGTCACCGCGCGCGGGCCGAGGCGGGGGCCGATGGTCCAGCGCAGCAGCAGGCCGTACAGCTGGACGGCCCGCGCGGGGTTCTGCGGGGCCATGCGGTCCACGGCCTCCGCGAGGAACTCGGTGCGGCGCAGCACGTCGTACGCGTCGCGGCGGCCCCGGGCGGTGCCGCGCTCGGCGCAGCGTTCCAGCAGGGCGCGGGCGCGTTCGGGTTCGGCGCGGCTGATGCGGTCGATCTCGCGGATCAGCTCGGTGGTGGAGAACCGGCCCACGAGGACCTCCGTCAAGTCGTCGAGGCCCGCCCGGGACAGGCCGATGCGGGCGGCGCAGGAAAGCAGGGGCACGACGTCGAAGACCTCGGCCCGGCGGACGGCCAGCTCCAGCCGTTCGCCGAGCACGCCGCGCACCTGGCCCGCGTCGGGCGGGGCGGCGCGCAGGACGTCCTCCAGTTCGCGGGCGGGCCTCGCCGCGACCGCGGCCGCGGCGTCGAAGCACCGCTGCACGGCAGCCAGCCGGATCTCCTCGCGCACCTGCGGGTAGGGCGCGAGTTCGGGCTTGAACGGGGACCAGGCATGCAGCAGGGCGGCCAGGTGGCCGTCGGTCAGCCGGGACAGTTCGAGGCGTACGCGGGGCAGTGCGGCCCGGCTGTGCAGATAGGCGGCCTCGGTCGGCGAGAGGTCGCCGTGCGGGGCGGCCTCCAGCAGGCTGGTGAGGTCGCTGAGCAGGCCGGGGGCGACGCTGTGCTGCTCGACCCAGTGCTGGACCTGCTCGGCTGAGGTCAGCGGCAGCGGGGGGCGCAGCCGGGCCAGGGCGTGCCGGCCGCGGCGGCGGTGCAGCCGGACCAGGAGCGCCGCGTGTCCTCGCAGCGGGCCGTCGGTGCCGTCGGGGGCAGTGACGTCGATCCGGCGCCGGGTGCCCTGGAGTCCGGCTGTCGCGTCGGGTCGTACGAAGACGAACTGGGGGAGTTCGCGGGCCGCGTCGGACTCCTCATGGGTGGCGAACGTCCAGTCCCCGACCACGACTTGGCTGAGCAGCTCGGCCAGGGCGTGCACGACGACCTCGCCCGGCAGGGGTGAGCCGACCACGGTGAGCGGGGCGCCGGGGTGCTCCATGAGGGCCTCGGCGAGCCGGGTCAGCAGTTCCTCGGGCAGGGCGAGGGCGGCGGTGTCGAGGTCGTCGAGGAGGTGCTCGCGCTGGAGCAGCAGGGCCCGGACGCGGTCCAGGGGGACGCGCGGCAGCAGTTCGTCCTCGGGGCCGCGGGGGCCGCGTTCGTCGAGGAGGGCGTCCTGGCGGGCCCGGGGCGGCAGCCAGTCGTCCCAGTCGCTGCGGCAGGCGGCGAGCGCGAGATGCAGGTCCATGCTGTCGGCGGGGCCGGTGAGGACATGGGTGAGGGTGGAGCCGGAGCGGCCGTGGGGGTCGCGGGCGGGCACCTTGCGCAGCAGGGCGGCCTCGTGGCCGTAGCGCAGGTAGACGAAGCCGGGAGCGGTGTCCGAGAGGTCACCGGTGTCGTCCTGGGCCGCCCACACCAGGTGTTCGATACGGCTGTTCCAGCGCAGCAGCGCCTCCCGCTCCAGGGAGGTGGTGACGGGGCCGACGTCGCCGCGGCCGATGAGGGAGCGCTCGGACCAGCGGTAGACGGTGAGGTCGGCGCGCGCGGACCGGATCATGCGGTGCGCTCCCCCGTGCCGAGGACGGCGTCGGCGGCCGGGCCGGTCATCACGCCGCGCATCGCGAACAGGGCGAGCAGCGGGCGCAGAACGCGCTGCTGGCGGAACATCGTCTCGTCGAACAGCCGTGGCCCGCTGGGCTGTTCACGCGGAGTGGTGCCGGTGGCGGAGGCCAGGTGGAGGGTGGACCAGCGGCATTCGCCGGGCAGTTGGAGCCAGTCGGCGCCGCCGCGCGCCTGGAGGAAGGCGTGCACGTCCTCGCTCTCCCGCTCGATGGTGGACAGGTCGCCCTCGGCGTCGGGCTTCTCGTGCAGCCAGCCGTCGATCTCCCGGTAGCCGCGGAAGCGCAGCAGGTCGCACTTGGTGACGACGAGCGCGCACGGCACGGGGAGGAACGGCACGGCGGGGTCGGCGAGTTGCTGGCGCAGCCGCTGGCGGACGTGCTCGAAGGCCGGGTCGCGGCCGGCGAAGGCGCGCTGTCCGGTCAGGCCGGGCACCCGGGTGGGGTCGACCACGCACAGCAGGGCGTTGAGCCGGTTGAGGAAGTCCATGTCGCGGCCGGTGCGCTCCAGCCGGCCGCCGGCCACGTCGAAGAAGATGACGCTGTGCGAGCGGCCGGTGTGCTCGTCGGTGACGACCATGCCGGTGGAGTAGCGGGCGTCGGGCCGGTCGACGGTGGCGCGCAGTTCCTGGCGGCCGTCGATGAAGGGGGTGACGGTCTCGGTGAGGTAGCGGTGGTAGTGCAGCGGGTCCAGGGCCTCGACGCGTAAGCCGTGGCGAGCCATGACGGTGGGCTTGCGGGCCTGGTCGATCATCGCGGCGAGCAGATGGGACTTGCCGGTGGTGGAGGCGCCGACGAGACCGACACGGACCGGTTCGGTGCCGAACGACGGGTAGCGGTAGGGGATCTCGTGCTGCGGCACGTCGTCGTTGCCCGGGCAGACGACATAGGTGCGGGCGAGCTGGGCGTTGCGGGCCTCGTCGCCCGCGGGGGTGCGTTCGCGCTCGGGCACCATGCCGCGGGCCTCGTCGAGGACGACTCGGTCGGCGGTGTCCCACGCAAGGTCCCGCAGGCACATCGGGCACTCGACGACGAGGCCGCGGGCGAGGTCGGGGTCGCGCTGCGGGCGCAGGCGCACCCGCAGCCGCCGCCACCAGTCCGGCGGCTCGTCCGCGGCTCCCGTGCTTCGTACGGCGGTGGCGGCGGGGCCCCCGCCGGCCTGCCGGCGCCGGGCCCGCAGGGTGTGGAACTCCTGGCGGGCGAGCTCCTCCCGGCGGCGCGCCTGCTCGGCGAACGGCCGCTCGAACAGCCCGGCTCCCCCGTCGTCCGCGGCGAGGCGCCGCGCCAGTTCCCGGGCGGGCGCGAACACGCCGGAGCCGAGCGGGAAGGCGGCCTGCATCAGTGCGCGCAGCCAGTCCTCATGTCCCTGGTCCAGCAGGGCGTGCAGATGTTCGCGGGAGGCGCCGCGCGGGACGGTCTCGCCGGTGGCGATCCAGAAGGCGACCAGGGCCGCGCTGTGCACGTCCTGCTCGGCGCCGGCGGGCAGGCCGGGCCGGAAACCGGGCGGGTCCCAGGGTGTGACAGGCCGGTCGGGCAGCGGTTCGCCCGCGCGTACGGCACCGTCGAGGCCGGCCAGCTGGAGTCCGTCGGCCGGGTCCCACCACAGGTACTCGGGGCCGATCCGGCCGTGCACCAGGCGCGGCTCGTGCAGTGCGGCGACGGCCTCGAACAGGTCCTGGACCGTCCGGCGCAGTCCGGGTCCGTGCAGCGGGTCCGGGGAGCCGAGGTCGGCGAGGCGGGTGCCGCGGCGGTCGATCAGCAGCCGGTGCGGCCGGGCGGTGTCGTCGTAGGCGAGGACCTGGACCAGTTGGCGGGGCAGGCGCGGGCCGTGGAAGTCGGCGAGGGCGCCGAACAGCTCGAAGTGGCGGCGCATGCGGTCCTGCGCGTCAGGTGCTTCGGCCTCCTGCATCATGACCGGATGCCGTCCGGGGGTCCGGCGCAGTCGCCGCGTGAGGTAGGGAGGGTCGTCGAAGCGGGTCCGTTCGCCGGTCTCCGCCAGCAGTGCAAAGGTCACCGGCTCCCGGCCGCCCGCCCCGGGCCGTCTGCCCCGGAACTCCTCCTCACCGGATCGCCGCTCCCGGAACCCCTCGGCCCCGGGCTGCCGCTGCCGGATCTCCTCCGCCCCCGTGTCACCCACCCCCGCGTCACCTCCCGGTCGGGGACCGTGTGCCCGTCCGGCCGGTCCCGTCCGCACACCAACTATCACAGAACGCGGGCCGTACGGCGCCCAGTTGGAGCACTGCACCGGATCGGGTGTTCCGGTCGCGCGCTCCGCCTGACGTCTGATCAACTCCTGTTGTGCAAAGGAGGTTCGGGGCCCGCGGGGTCCGGCTACAGTCGAAAGCCACCGGCTTGTGACGGGGAGGAGGCAGCGATGGCGGGTCTCACCGCGGCGGGGCTGTACCGCGACGGCGTGCTGCGGGTGATCGCCGCACTGTACCCGGACCCCGTCGGTGCCCAGGCGCTGTTGCAGGGCCTGGGGGCGGAGCTGTCGCGGCTGCCGCACTTCGCGGGCGCGCAGGTGCCGCTCAACAGCTGGTTCCAGGCCTGTCTGACCATCGAGAACGGGGCGTTCGCCTTCACCCTGGAGGATCTGGTGGCGGCGGCGCACCGGGACTTCCCGAACAACTCGGTGCTGAGCGCGGTGGTGAACGAGGCTCAGCGGCCTCCGAGCGGCCGCCTGGAGGGCGCTCCCCCGGACGAGCTGACCGTGCTCTGTCTGCTGGCCGGGCCGCGGGAGGCCTCGCAGTTACAGCTGCGCCGGGAGTTCCGCACCATCGAGGAGGCCGCACGGCGCGGTCGGCGGCGGACGCTGCGGGTGGAGCTGTCGGCCGCGACGCGCCGCCACGACATCCTGCCCGCGCTGAGCGAACACCGGCCGGACATCGTGCACTTCGCGGGGCACGGCTCCCCCAACGGCTATCTGCTCCTGGAGGAGGACGACGGCCGGGTCGCGCCGGTCAGCGCCGAGGGGCTCGCCGGGGTCCTGAAGTCGGCGGGCGGGGTGTCGGTGGCCGTCCTCAACGCCTGCCATCTCGGCCGCTATCTGGATGTCATCAGCCCGCACGCGCGCGAGGTGATCGGCTCCGCGGAGCGGCTGCCGGACCGGGACGCGCTCGCCTTCAGCCAGGGCTACTACTCCGCGCTCGCGCTGGGCGAGTCCTGGCAGCGGGCCTTCGACTCCGGCGTCGCCACGATCGGCCTCGGCCCCGGCGGCACGCCCGACCTGCGGCGGGTGGTGAGTGCCGGATGACCACGCAGCAGCCCCGTGAGGGGGGCGTCCCGGTGCCGCAGGGCGTGGACGTGGCCGAGCGGCGCCGCCGCAGCCGGGAGCGGGAGCGTGCGGAGGCCGAGGCGCGCGAGGCGTCCGCGCGGGTCCCGAGCCGGACGGCGTACGAGTTCCTGGTCGGCCAGGCGGGCGGCCGCCGCGACCAGGCCGACCTGCCACAGCCCGGAAGACAGGCCGGGAAGCAGACCGGGGAGCAGCCCGGGGACCGGACCAGGGAACAGGCCGGGCACGGCGACGACGCTGCCGAGCCCGGCGTGGAGGTCACCGTCGTCACCTCCCAGCTGCTGCGCAAGCTGGGCCGGGCCGGGACGACGTGCCCGGTGTGCCACCACTCCTTCCGGCTGGGCGAGCAGATCTCGATCCACCGCTCGGACTCCGGCACCGGCGTGGTCCTCAAGCACCACAGCCGGCGCCTGGACTGTCTCAACCCCGAGGCGACGGAGGGCGCCACGGCCGCGGCCGAGCTGTTCCACCGCGGCCTGGACGAGGCCAACCCGCCTCCCCCTCAGCTGTGCACGGTCCGCCTGCACCGCGACCACCAGCTGCTGCGGCTGATCCCGGGCACGGCGGGCGGCGCACCCACCCGGCACCGCTGCTGGGTGTGCGGGCACACGTTCCGCCCCGACGAGATGGTCATCCACTGCACGTGCAGCCCGAGTTCCCCGAACTGCGCCTGCGCCGTGCACCGCGACCCCGACCACGGCCTGGTCTGCTACGACGACTGGAAGGCCCAGCATTCCGAGGTGCCGTGCCTGATGCTCAACGCGCTGCGGGACCCGCGATGACCGCGGCCGGGCAGCGCGGCGGGCGACGGCCGCAGGACCGCACGCCCCAGGGGCGCTACGCCCGCCACGCCCTGGTGCCCGGCTGGGACCAGCAGCGGCTGGCCGGGGCGACGGTGGTGCTGGCCGGGGCGGGGGCGCTGGGCAACGCGGTCGCGCAGTCGCTGGCGCTGGCCGGGCTGGGCCGGCTGGTCGTCACCGACCCGGACACGGTCGAGGTCGCCAACCTCAGCCGCACCCCGCTGTTCCGTGCCGCCGACGTGGGCCGGCCCAAGGCGCGGGTCCTCGCCGAGGCGCTCGCCGGCCTCGCCCCGGACACGGTCGTCGACGCGCGCGAGGCGCCGCACGTGTCCGGTGTGGGTCTGGCCGAACTGCGCGAGGCCGATCTGGTGGTGGCCGCGCTGGACAGCCGGGCGGCCCGGATCCAACTGGCCGGGCGCTGCACGCTCGCCGGGACGGGCCTGCTGGACGGCGGCACGCATCCATGGGGCGGCGAGACCTGCTGGTACCCGCCCGGCGGGCGCTGCCGGGCCTGCGGGCTGACCCCTGCGGAGCGGGCCGTGCAGGACGACCCCTGGTCGTGCGCCGCACCCGGCCCGCTCGCCCCGGCCGGTGCCTCGGCGCCCGTCTCCGCGCTGGTCGGCGCGTGGCTGGCGAATTTCGCCGTACGACTACTGCTGCGGCTGTCGGTGCCCGAGGGCCCGCTGCGGATCGACGCGGCCGGGTCGGCGTCGCCGCTCGGCGGCGCGTGGAGGCCCGGGGCCGATCCGGACTGCCCGCTGCACGAGCGGCTCCCCGGGCAGGTCCCGGTGCTGCCGCTGGACGGCCGGGCCACGGTCGGGGAACTGCTCGCCCATGTCGGCGCCGAGGAGGAGCCGCTCACCTGGGCCGGCTTCGCCCGCCCGGTGCGGGGCCGGCCCGCACTGCGCTCCGTCACCACCCGTCTGCGCTCGGCCCCCGCCGCAGCCCGTCTGGTCGACCTGGGCGTGGCCCCTCGGGAGATCCTGCCGGTCGCCCGCCGGGACGGAGCCGGGCTGCGATACGTGGAGTTGGCGCCGGCCGGTGACGACGTGGCGGGCGTGATCGGTGAGGGCGGCACCGCCGGGGGACGGCGTGCGACGACGGAGGGTGTGCGGTGAGGGAAGAGCTGTACCAAGAGCTCCAGCGGGGACGCATCAACCCGCACGAGGGCGAGATCATCCTGCGCTCCATCGGCTTCCCGGAGGGGCATCTGCCGAACGTGGAGCTGTCCGCCCGCTACTACTGGACGGAGATCCGCAGACTCATCGAGGCCGGCGTCATGGTGGACGGCGAGGCGCTGCTGGCGCGGGCGGTGCACACCGAGTACCCGGGCAACCCGGTGTTCCTGGCCGCCGTCGAGGCGCTGGAGCCGGTGACCGCTCCCCCGCAGCCCTCGCGCGCCGAGCAGCCCACCGCGGCCGCCCCCACGCAGGGCCCCGCCGCGCAGGCGCAGCCGCAGGCCGCGGAGTCCGGCTCGTACCCGACGCTGGTGTTCGTGTGCAGCACCCATCACGCCGCGTTCATCGAGGAGGTGCGCCGCCTCGACCCGCGCGCGGAGCTGTTCTTCGTCAGCCAGGGCGAGGGCGCCCAGGTCGGCCAGATCGCGCTGTCGCTGACGTACGAGCTGTCGCAGCTCCAGCTGGACGAGGTGCGCCGCCGGCTGGTGGCCGCGGGTGCCCAGCCGGACCTGGAGGTCCTCCAGGAGGTGTACGACCACCGCCCGTACCTGCTGGAGGAGTTGCGGGTGCACGGCCCCGACCAGCAGCCGTACGACCTGGCGGGCGTGCCCTCGATCACCCCGGTGCGGGACATCGCCGCGGCGGTGCTCGCCCACTACGAGGGCCGGATGGGCAGGCGGCCGCGCACGGTCGTGGACCACCAGCAGCCCGACGGCACCTTCCACCGCCTGGACCCGGCCCAGTCGCTGCACGCGGCAGGGGTGCGCGACGGTGACACCCTGAGCGTGTACCCGGAGGCCACCGCGGGCCACGCCGAGCTGCGGATGCAGGCCATCCTGCGGGTGCGTGAGGACATGCACCGCTACGCGCACAGTCACGAGGACTTCGAGATCGTCGACATGGACGACCCGGAATTCCCCACCGACTACGAGATCCGCTTCACCGCGACGGGACTGCGGCTGCCCGAGCACGCGTCGCCGGACGCCTTCCCGCGCCCGGAGCGGCAGAACCGGCACAACGTACTGATCTGGCTGGGCGAGCACTTCCCGCTGACGGCACCGAAGGTGGCCTGGCTCAGCCCCGTCTTCCACCCCAACATCAAGGGCCCCGACCCGGCCTACCCCGACGCCGAGGGCGCGGTGTGCCTGGGGGTGCTGGCCGAGTCCTACCGGCCCACGCTCGACTTCGGCCAACTGTGCCAGCTGCTCGTGGACATGGCTGGGTATCGTACCTACGAGATCAGGGACCCTTTCAACCCGATTGCGGCGGCATGGGCCCTGACCGAGGAGGGGAGGGCCATGATCGAGGACATCGGAGGCAAGCCCCCGGTGGACGACCCGCCCGCCCCGCGGGACGCGCTGCGCGTCAGCGCCCTGCGGATAACGCCTACGGACGGGGCCGCCGATGGCACTTGACATCGAGCTGTACCAGGGCGAGTCGCGGCAGCTGGTGCGCACCCAGCCGCTGATCGAGCTGGTGCGCCCGGTCTTCGCCGAGGAGCTGGCCCCGCACCCGGGCCGCCCCCGTTTCCAGCTCCGACTGCGCAACGACCCCGGACCCGACACCTACGAGGGGGACCCCGGACTCACCAACCTGCGGCCGGACTTCGGGTACATCCATGTCTCGATCCATGTGGAGGGACGCGTGGTCCACCAGAAGCCCTACTCGGTGAACAGCCTGGTCGGCCCGGTCCTCGCCCGGGTGGCGCGGGAGATCGCCCCCGAGGAGCGGCACTGGGCGTTCCGGATCGCCGGGCTGCCGGCCGCGGAGGACGCGCAGCGGCTGCCGCCGGTGGTGGACGGCACGGACGACATCGACGTCTCCCGGTCCGCGCGGCTGTCCTTCGGCATCCGCCCGGCGGCCGAGCCCCAGGTGCCGCTGCTGGACCTCGCGGAGTACGGCGTGGTGCCGGAGGAGGCCGACAAGCCGGTGACGGTGCTGCTGGGCGCGGGCGTGCAGCGGCGGCTGATGGAGATGGACCTGTCGACCGAGGTGGAGGAGGGCGGCTTCCTGGTGGGGCGGCCGTTCCGCCGGGCCGACGATCCCGAGCGGTACGCGGTGATCGTGGACCAGGTGCTGCCCGCCGAGCACTCGGGCGCGTCCCTGATGCACTTCACCTTCACCGGCGACTCGTTCCGCGCGATGAGCCGCACGCTCGGGGAGCACCATCCGGAGCGGCAGCTCGTGGGCTGGTACCACACGCATCTGTTCCAGACGGAGCGCACCATCGGCCTGTCCCGCACCGACATCGACCTGCACCGCGACACCTTCCGCCGCCCCTGGCAGGTGGCCGCGCTGATCAATCTGACCTCGACCAGGCGGATCCTCAGCTGCTACGCCGCCTCCGCCGACTGGATGGCGTCGTGTCCGATCCGGAGCCTCGATGACGACACTGACAGCCGCCATAGTGCGCACCCTTCACTGGGCCATCACTGACCCGGCCGCCGAGGGGCCCGCGCCGGCGCCGCCCGCCTGCGGCGACCCGGTGCTGCTGCTCGAGCGCCTCGCCCGGGTCACCGCGGCCCGGCTGCGGCTGTCCGACCCGCCGCTCGGCGACCCGGGCCCGACCGGTCTGGAGCCGCTGCTGATCGCCGCCGCGGTGGTGGTCCGCGAGGACCCGGACGCGGCCCGCACCGCGCTCGACGGGGCCCGCGAGCCCGCCTCCGTACGGGAGGTGATGGCCCGTCACGGCCTGGTGGCGCACGCGCTGGCGACGGCGCCGCCGGAGGACCCGTTGCGCCCCGGGCTGCTGCGGACCTCGCCGCTCACCGCGCTCTTCGACCGTCCGCCGCCGGGCGGCGAGGAACGCTGCGCCCAGTTGCTCGACCGGCTCCTGGCCCACCCCGAGGGCCGGCGCGCCGCCGTGTCCGCCCTCGCGGCACCGCCCGGATCGCCGGAGACCGCCCGCTACCGCGCGTCGCTGCTGCGCCGGTTCCGTTTCACCCCGGGGGAGAGAACAGTCGTGTACGACGTGTACGAGACGGCCCTGCTGCGGCACGCCGACAGCTACGGCCGGCACACCGACCGGGTGCGGGAGCTGCTGCGCGACAGCCCGGCCCGGCTGCTCGACGAGGACGCGGGCGGCCAGTGGGCGCGGGCCACCCTGGACTGGTGGGAGCCGCTGGCCGTGCTCGCCCGGCGCCACCCGGAGGAGCTGCGCCGGCGCCGGATGCTCCAGGGCTACCGCGCGGGTGTGACGCTGCAGCGCGTGTACGGCCGTATCCGCGAGTGGGAGGACCTGCGCGAGGTGCTCGGCCGATGACCCGCCCCCTGCGCCTGGCCACGACGGACCACGACGGCCGGATGACGCTGTACTCCGCGCCCGACGGCCGCCCGCTGCGGGAGGTGCTGGCCTCCTGCGAGGTGTGGCTCCTGGAGCCGCTGGAACCGGAGTTGCTGGACCTGCCCTGGTCGGACTTCGCGGCCGACTGCCGACTGCGGTCCGAACTCCCGCCGGGTACCCCGCTGTTCGCGCCCCCCGGCGCGCCCGCCGTGGAGCGGCCCTCGCTGGAGAAGCCCCCGCCGGCCGTGGAGGCGGTGCCGCTGGACGCCGGTCACCCGGAGCGGATCACCGACGCCGAGGCGGTGCGCCGCGCCTACTACCCGCACATCGAACGCGTCGCCTCGCTCCTGCGCAGCCGGCTGCCCGTACTGGTGATCAGCGAGAAGCTGGTGGTCACCCACTTATGGGAGGAGATGGTCACGCTCGCCGGATGCCGTGGCATCCGCCTCGACGACGACTCGGCGGACGACCCCGGCGGCGACCCGCGCGACCCGATGGCCGGCATGTCCGAGTCGTCGATGAACCTGCGCCAGCGCCGACTGGCCCGGCTGCGCGCCCAGTTGGAGGAGCTGAAGGAGGGCGACGTCATCGTCCTCACCCACCTCGACCTGCTCGCGGGCAGCAACGACCTGGGCCGGCACGCCGAGGCCCGGGAGCTGGTGGAGCTGCTGTACGCCTTCCCCGACCAGCTGGTGCTGGCCTTCGCCGACCCCACCCTGCCGCTGCCGGACGTACTGGCCGAGCGGTTCAGCGCCCGGGTCACCCTCAGCGGCCTGCCGCCCGAGGTCAGGACCCCGGACGTCGAACAGACCCCGCTGGGACGGGCGTTGGTGACCCAGGAGGAGGCCGACACCTTCGAGGGGTTCCAGCCGCGCGAGTTCTACAAGCACGTGGCCGGCATGAACCCCGTACGGCTGCGGCAGGCCATGCGGTACGCCCACGAGAAGCACCGCGACCAGCCCAAGCGGGCGACGCTGCAGGATCTGCGCGAGACCCTGCTGACCTTCAAGGCGCAGCAGTCCTCCCACTTCGAGGTGCCCGACGTCACGCTGGAGGACATCGGCGGCTACGACGAGGTCAAGGACGAGATCCGGCAGACGCTGGCCATCATCAGCGGGGCACAGAGCCTGCCGGACGACATGGAGGAGGTCCGCGGCGAACTGGTCCCGCGCGGGATCATCTTCTACGGCCCTCCCGGCACGGGCAAGACGCTGTTCGCCAAGGCGATCGCCAACGGCATGAACGCCACGATCCAGGTGGTGTCCGGCCCCGAGGTCACCGACATGTACGTCGGTGAGAGCGAGCGCAAGGTGCGGGAGATCTTCGCGTCGGCCCGGCGCAGCGCGCCCGCGGTGATCGTGTTCGACGAGATCGACGCGATCACGATGGAGCGCACCAACCGGCCGGACGGCGGCAGCCGGGCGGGCAACAGCGTGGTCGCGCAGATCCTCACGGAGATGGACGGCTTCCGGCCGGAGGTGCCGATGCTGGTGATCGGCACCACCAACCGCATCGACATCATCGACAAGGCCCTGCTGCGGCCGAGCCGGTTCCGCTCCATCGCGATCTCCCTGCCGGACGTGACCGCGCGGCGGGCGATCCTGCGCCATCACGCCCGCCGGTACCACATCGAGCTGGACGACGAGGTGCTGGAGCTGATCGCCGACGCCACCGCGCGGCGCAACGGAGACGAGCTGCGGGCCCTGATGCGGGACGCGTTCGTCGGCAAGCACCTGCACGGCATCGAGCCGGACGCCCGCCGGCTGGGCTGGCTGGTGGGGCGGCTCCAGCAGGGGCGCCTGGAAATGATCTCGGAGGGCCGATGAGCAGCGTGCCGACCGCGTTTTCCCCGGAGGGACCATGACCAGCGCGCCCGGGGGGCGGACGACCAGCGCGCCGACCGCCTGGAGCGAGGCGGACATCGGTGCGGTGCGCCGGCTGAAGGCGCTGGGCCGCAGTGTGGAGCAGCACTTCGTGGGGCGGCGGCTCGCGCTGGACCTGCTGGAGGTGGCGGTGCTCGCGCACGAGCACATGCTGCTGCTCGGTCCGCCGGGCACGGGCAAGACGGACCTGGTCACCCGGTTCGCGGCGGGCCTGGGCAGCCGTCCGTTCGTGCGGCTGCTGACCCGGTTCACCGAGCCCGCCGAGCTGTTCGGGCCGGTGGACGTGCCCGCGTTCCAGAGCGACGGGGTGTACCGGGTGCGCACGGAGGGCATGCTGCCGGCCGCGCGCGTGGCGTTCCTGGACGAGATCTTCCAGAGCGGCAGCCCGATCCTGAACACGCTGCTGACGGTGATGAACGAGCGGGTGTTCCACAACGGCCACGAGGTCGCGCCGGTGCCGCTGATCACGCTGGTCGGCGCGGCCAACGGGATGCCGCAGGACCCGTCGCTGCTGGCGTTCGCCGACCGGTTCCTGCTGCGGCTGACGGTGCCGCCGGTCGCCGAGGGCCGCCTGGAGGAGCTGCTGGCCAAGGCCACGACTCTCACCCGGGGTCCGGGAGGGGACCAGCACGAGTGGATCGGGCCGGACGAGCTGGACCGGCTGGGCCGCCAGCTCGCGCACGCCGACCTCACCGCGGTGACCCCGGAGTACACCGAGCTGGTCCGTGAACTGCTGGGCCAGGGCGTGACGTTGTCGGACCGGCGGGTCATCCGGGGCCTGCGGCTGGTCGCGGCGGCCGCGCTGCGCGCGGAGCGGGTGCGGGCCGAGCCGGGCGATCTGTGGCCGCTGGCGCACTTCTGGTCGGACCCGGCGCACGCGCCGGTGGTACAGGAGGCGGTGCGCCGGCGTGCCGGCACCACGGGCGAGGGCCCCGACGAGCCCGCCCGTTCCGTGCATCGCCTGCTCGTGGAGGCGCGGCTGCTCGGCCGCCAGGTGACGACCGGCTCCCCGCCCGCCGCCGTGGACCGGGTCCTGCGTCAACTCAACGCCTTGCGCCGGGAGTTGAGGACATCGGCTTCCGGTGAAAGGGAGGCCGAGCAGGAGGTCGCGAGTATCATCGACAGCACTCTGGCCCTGCTGGAGCGGGCCTGACGCGCATGGGGGGACGGCAGCTGCATGTGCAATCCACGCAGGGTCCGCGTCGAGGCCACCCGGGAGGTCGTCGAGGCGTGGGAGCTGGAACTGGAGCGCCGCGCCGGCGCGAGCGACTCGGTGGTCAGCGAACTGGAGATGACCCATCCGTTCGGCGGCACGCTGGGGCCGCGCACCCGGGAGGTTTTTGAACGCGCGCTGACCACGGCCGACGGCTGGCGGGCCGAGCAGGACGGACATGTCTACGAGCTGGACGACGGCCGCGTCCGCTACGTCCCCGGTACGGGTGAACTCGTCGTCACCGCCCGCCTGGAGGACGTCGCCACCGTCGAGGGCAGCGCCTCGCAGCGGCTGCGGGGCGAGGTCAGCGACCAGGTCACCGGCCAGGGCGAGGGCCGCTACTACGCCGACGGGTTCGGCGGCCGCACCCGAAGCGTCGCCGAGAGCGAGGCCCAGGCGGCCGCGGAGGCCGACGCGCTGCGCCGGGCCCGTGAGCTGACCGGGCGGCTGCGGGCGCAGGCCGACCGGGCGTCGGCCGCGGCCGCGCAGGAGGCCCAGGACCGGCTCCAGCAGCAGGCGGACGCCGACGCGCAGGCCCGCCTCGCCGAGGAGCGCGAGCGGGTGCGGGCCGAGCTGGACGCCCGCAACCGCGAGCGGATCGGCCGGCTCGGGCAGGACGGACTGCGCGCGGTCAACGGCGTGCTGGCCACCGCCTACCGGCAGGCGCTGCTCGACTTCGCCAGACAGCGCGGGGCCACCGGCATCCGCGAGGAGGAGTCCGAGGGCGGCATCGACATCGAGTTCGAGCTGGAGCTGTGACGGATGCGGGTGCGGGTGCGATTCCGGTTCAACACCGAGTCCGGAGAGGTCGAGCTGTTCCAGGTCGACGACGTGGGCGAGGGCTCCGGGCCCGCGCATGACGCCGAGCACGACCGGATCAGCGCGGAGCTGGGCGGGCTCGTGGCCCGCAGACCGGACGTGGAGGAGGTCCTGCCGGTGGAGGAGCGGCCGCTGTGGCGGCACGACCCCGCCCCGGCCTCCTGGCAGAGCACGCAGGAGACGGAGGATCCCGAGCAGGGCGAGCGGGAGCTGTCGTGAGCCGGCGCACCCGGCTGCTGCTGCGGGCGGCGCGCTGCTACTCCGAGGTCCGGGCGCACGCCGAGGCGGCCCGCTGCTACGACCTGCTGGGCTGGCGCTGGTCGGCCGCGGACGCCTATCAGCGGGCCGGTGACCTGGAGCACGCGGCGCGCACCTACCGCCTGGCCGGGCATCCGGAGCAGGCCGCCCGCTGCTACCGGCTGCTGGGCCGGCCGGATCTCGCGGCCCGCTGCTGGCAGGAGCGGGGCCGGCGGCTGGAGGCCGCCTGGGAGCTGCTGCTGACCGGGGAGACCGGGGCCGCCCGGCGGCTGCTGGCCGCCGCCGCCCGCGACCCGGGCACGGCCGTCGGCCACGGCCCGCAGCAACTGCGCCTGGAACTCGCCCGCGCGCTGGCCGACCGCCTCGGCGGCGGCTCCGCCGAGCCGCTCCTCGCCCTCCTCCCCCGGATCGAGCACCGCCTCCCCACCCCGGCCGCCCGCACCGAACGCCGTCTGCTGCTGGAGTGGGGCGTCGAGGCCGCCGACCGCGTCGAACGCTTCGACTGGGGCGCCCGCCTGTTCCGTGCCGCCTACGACGGTCAGGACGCGGGCGAGGTCCTCCCCCGCTGGCGCGACTGGGCGGCGGACCGCCTGGGCTCGACGGCATGGCTGCCGGCAGACCCGGCAGAGCCGACGACCGGCGTCCCGCAGGCGGGAGGGCCGTGACCCGATGGCGTCGTCCGACGGGCCGCTGCGGCGGCTGCTGAACCGCATCGCGGCCGAGAACGACCAGAACGCCGGCGAGACCCCCGCCGCCCGGCCGCCCACCACTGCGCCCACCCCGTTCGTGGCCAGGCCCGCACAGCCCGGTGCACCCCCGCGCGGCCACCGCACACCACCGCCGGCGCAGCCGATCCAGCACGTGCCCACGCCTGCCCCGCCCCCACCGGCGGAACACCGCACCGCCGCGCCGGAGCTGGGCGTGCGCTTCAGCGTCCGCCCGGCCCACCCGGCCGAGGAGGAGGAGCCACCGCTGCCGCCGCCGAGTCCGTCGTACGACCCCCGGTCCGCCGTACGGTGGCGCAGCGCGGGCCGGTTCCCGGGGGCGCACCGGGCGCTGGCCGCGGTCAGCGCGCTGCACCGGGCGGGCGGCGGGGAGTGGGCCTGTCACGCCGAGCCGGGCGGCACGGCCGTATGGCTGCTCGGCACGCTGAACCCTGCCCTGGCCGGCGAGTTGGCCGTGCTGCACGGCGGCGAGCCCCGCCAGTTGCTGCCCCATGGGGCGATCGCCGCGCCGCGCGGGGAAGGGCCCGCGCGGATCGACGAGGTGACCGCGTGGCCGCGCCTCGACGCGGTGCACCTCGTGGCGCGGCTGCCACCGGCCGTGCCGGAGGTGTCCGACCGTCCGGTCGTACGGGTGCTGACCGTACGGCAGTTGCTGGGATCGGTGCTGCGGCAGGCGGCGGCGTTCGGGGTGGAGGTGACCACGCAGGCGGTGCGGGCGCGTCCGCTGGCCGGTGGCGAGGCGCGGGAGACGCTGCTGCTGGAGCTGTCCGCCTCGGAGTCCGTGCCGCACGCGCTGGTCGTGGCCCTGGCGGCGCTGCCGCGCACCTGCGTGTGCCGGCCGGTCGCGGGCTGCGAGCGGCTGCTGATCGACGTACGGCTGCATCCGCCGGTCGACGAGGAGGTGCTGTACTCCCCGGTGCCGGACGGGGAGCTGTGGCTCGTCGGGGACCCCGCGGAGTGGCCGCCGCTGCGTCTTGGGCTGCTCGGCGGTCCGGCGCCCGCTCCGGCCGTGCTCGTCGGGGTGGCGGAGGAAGCGCCGCCGCCCTCGGCGCCGTACCGGCTGCCGGACGCGCTCCTCTCCGCCCCGGCCACTGCGGTGCGGGTGGTGGCGGACCCCGACGCGCGCGACGAGGTCGACGCGGTGCTGCTGCACGACGACGAACTCCCCTTGCTGCGGCGCTACTTGCCGGGCAGGCCGCTCGGTGAGGTGGCGTTCCTGCTGCCGGGTCCGGGCCGGCATCTGCTGCTGGAGCCGGTGGGGCTCGCGCGGGACCTGCCGTTCGGGGTGCCGCTGCGCCGGATCGGGCCCGGGGCCTGCTTCCTGGAGTGCGGTTGCGGGCTCGCGCCGCCGCTGCCGCCGTCGGCGCGGGCGCGGCTGTTCGCGGTGGACGACTCCTCGGCGGTCGTGTGCTGGCAGGGCGGCCTGCACCGGTACGCGCTGGAGCGGATGGTGCCCGCGTGGACGCTGTGGGCGCCCCCGGGACCGGTCGAGGTGTCCGCGGGTCTCTCCGCAGCCGGGCGTGAACTCCTCGACGCGCTCACGGAGTTGGTCGGCCCGGCGCCCGCCTCGGCGGCCGCGTCCCGTCCCGGCGCCGACCCCGGGGAGGCCCTGGAACGTGCCGCGCGGCTGCGGGCGCTGGGCGACAAGGAGGGCGCGGCGGAGGCGTTCCGCGCGGCGGGCGACCTGCTGGAGGCCGCCCGGCTGTTCGAGGAGGCCGCGCTGGACCTGCCGGAGGAGGAGTGACGGGGGCGCTGCCCGGGTTGCGGCGGGTGCTCGCCCTGGCCGGGGACGGCCCGTGCACCGGGCTCTCGCACGACGGGACCGCGTTCGTGCAGCTCGGCGCGGAGACGCTGAACTGCCGGGACGACACCGGGCGGGTGCTGTGGTCGGTGCCCGTGGAGGGGGCGCCGGCGGCGGTGGCGTGGGGCCCGGACGGCGGGGAGGTGTTCACGCTGCGGTCGGGCAGGGTCGTGGTCCGCGACGGCGACACCGGCACCCCGGTCGGCGAGGGGTTCGTGGCGCCGCCGGACGCGCACACGCTGGCGGTGTCCCCGGACGGGCTGCGGGTGGCGTGTGCGGGAGGCGGGGTGCTCGTGCACCACCGGGCCACGCACGCCTCGGCGGTGGTGCCCGCCGTCGACCCGGTGGTCGCGCCCGCGTGGGACCCGCAGGGCCGTCAGCTGTGCCTGGCGACGGCGACCGCGCTGCAGCTGTGGAGTGTCGCGCCGGTCCGCATGGACTTCGCGCCCAGCACCGGCCGTACGGGCGTCACCGCGCTCGCCTGGTCGCCGGACCGGGACGCGCTGGCCTTCGCCGATGTGCTCGGCGTGCATCTGGTCGACCGTGCGACGGGCCGCCTGCTCGCCGAAGTTCCCTCACCGGGCGGGGTGTTGGGGCTGGGCTTCAGCCGGACCGGGCGTTTCCTGGTGGTGGGCACCGACCAGGACGCGGTGCTGGTGTTCGACCGCGCGCTGGAGGAGGTGGCCCGGCTGCCCGCGCGGCTCGGCTCGCCGCGGGACCTCGGTGTGTCGCCGACGGGCCGGGTGCTGTTCGCCGCGCCGGGCGGCACCGAGCTGTGGGAGCTGCCGGACGCGGCGGCGTACCCGGCGGAGCGGCGGGTGGGTGTGCTGCTGCGCGGCTGGGCGGCGGCGATGTGCCGGTCGGTGGGCCGTTCCCTGCCGTCGCTGCGCGACCACGCGCCCCGCGTCGGCACCCCCTCGCCGCTGCACGACGCCGGTACGGCGCTCAGGGCCCCGGCGTTCGCCTGGACGGCCACCGGCGGCCGGTGCGTCCTGGAGACCACACCCGGCACGCTGGGCGCGCTGCTGCCGGGCCACCCCGGCGCGATCTGGTCGGCTCCGGCCGCGACCGGCCCGGGCGGCGCCCACGACCTCGAACTCGCCCCGGCCCCTCACGGGTTGCTGGCCTGCGCCAGCCGTGACGGAAGGGCGGGCCTGACCCTGCTGGACGCGGGCTCGGGCGCGCTGCGCGCCGTGCTGGCCGGAGGCCAGGCGCCCGCCTGGTGCCCCGAGCCGCAGGGGCACGGCGCGATGCTGGCGGTCCCCGAGCCGGGGCCGGGCCCGACGCACCTGTACGTCCACACGGTGAACGCCGCAGGGAACCCCGTCGGCACCCCGCACAGCCTGCACCTCCCTCAGGGCACGGGCCGCCCCGGCTGGGCGCCGGACGGCAGGCTGCTCGGGGCCGGGACCCTGGGCGCCGTGGTGCTGTGGCACATGCCGGAGCCGGCCAGGGCCCGCCGCCTGGAGCTGCCCTCCGGCGCCTTCGCCACCCGGGTCGCCTTCTCCCCCGACGGCAGCCGGCTCGCCGCGACCCCGGCCGCCGGGCAGGGCCCGCTGGTGGTGTGGTCGACGCTGACCTGGCGGGTGCAGCGGGAGCTGGGCACGCCCGGCGGGCGGGGCTGGGCGCCCGCGCTGGCCTGGTCACCGGACGGCTCACTGCTGGCGGCACCCGGGCCGGGCGAGGGCACGGCGGTGGTGCAGGTGTGGGACGTGGCGCGGGGCACCCTGGCGATGACCCTGGAGCCCGACGGACCGCCCGGCCCGCTGTGGTCGGTGCGCTGGTCGCCGGACGGCCGCCGGCTCGCCACGACGTACACCGGCGGCCGCACCCTGCTGTGGCCCGTGCTCGGCTCGGGCGGCCACACCGAACCGGGACCAGGGCTGCCGGAGTCGCCGGAGTTCCTCGCCGAGGCGGGGGCGATGGCGGCCGCCGTGGACGCGGCCGTACCGCTGTCCACGCTGGCCGAGCTGTCGGCGCTGCTCGCCCCGACGCCCCCGGCGCACCGCAAGCCGCTGCACCGGGGCCCGGCCGCCCGCGCCCTGCGGGACCTCGGCTGGCCCCGGCATGCGCACCCGGCGCTCGGCGCGGTCGTGGCGTCCCGGCTGCTCCCCGACCCGCGGTACGCCCCGCCGCCCGGGGTGCCGCTCCAGGAGCTGCGGACGACCCTGGAGTGGGGTCTGCGCGGCGGCGGCGAACCCGCCGAGCGCACGCCGGTCACCGGCGACGACCTGGCCGCCGCGCTGGACCGCACCCACCGCGAACTCCTGCCGCTACTCGCCCTGTTGGGGCCGGACGCGGTGGCCCAGGACCCCGCGCTGCCGCTGCGGCTCGCCGGTGTGCCCTGGGCGCGGGCGGCGGCCGAGGCGACGCGGCGTACGGGTCTGCCGCCCCGGCTGCCCGTGGCGCACGGCGACGACGTGCCCGGCCCGGCCACCGCGGGCGCCCCCGCCCAGTGGGCCCGCCACGGCCCGCCGGACCGGCTGGTCCCGGCCCAGATGGCCCTGCCCGGGCCCCTGTTGAACGCCCTGTGGGCGCAGGACGCGCTGCTCTACCGCACCCGGCGGGGCCGGCTTCCCTTCACCGAACGGGACGCCGTACTGGTGCTGGACACCTCGGCCGCCGCGCACGGCCAGGTCGGCAGCTGCCTGCGGCTGAGCGCGCATCTGCTGGCCACGGCCCTGATGGCGGCCGGGCACGCGGTGGCGCTGGTACGGCTCGACGCCCGGGACACCCCCGTACGGCTGGCGGCCCCGGCCGATCTGCGCCGGCTGTGGACGCCGGTACGGCCGGAGCCCGCCGACCCGGTCCGGGCGGCCGCGCTGGCCCGCCGCGCGGCACGGGGCCTGACCTCCGCGGACGCCGCCGAGCCCCGCACCCTGCTGCTGACCCACCCGCACGAGCCGCCCCTGCCGCTGCCGGGCTCCCTCACGCTGCGCGTGCACTACCCGCGGCATCCCGTGGCACCCGACGGCCCCGACACCTGGGTGCTGGCGCCGGAGCCGGGGGGCGAGGAACTGCGCCGGGTCCTGACGGCCGTCCTGGCCCGGCTCTAGCAGCGGCGGCTAGCCGCAGAGCATCTGCTCCACCACGTCGGGCTCCATCCGCTCCAGCAGGTCCTCCAGCGCGTCCGGCCGGAACGCGTCGCCGAGCACCTCGACGCCCTGCTCGTCCCAGGTGATCCGGACACGGACGAGCTGGCCGTCGGGGTGGCGGTCGTACTCCGAGGCGTCGATGAGATCGGGCAGGTCCGGTACGAAGCGGTATTCGGCGCTCATGCTCGGTTTCCCTTCGGTTCGTTCCTACGACGGTCCGCGCCGTTGCGGGCCTTGCCTGCGGTCGTTGTCGTGACGGGCCTTGCCGTTGCGGTCCTCGTCATTGAGGGCCTTGCCGTTGCGGGCCCCTGAGGGTCACCCCCACACCCCGGCCAGCCGCTCCCCGCAGGCCCGGCACGCCCCCTCGTGCAGCCGGTTGTCGACCCGCCCCCACAGCTCGCGGGCGACGGCCTCGGTGCCGCAGCGGGGGCAGCGGGTGGCGCGGCCCTCGGCGCCGAGGGCCCGTTCGACGTAGACGTACCGCAGTCCGGCCTCGCGGCCGAGGGCGACGGCCCGCCGCAGCCGCTCGGGCGGGGTGGGCCGGTGCCGGTCCATGCGGTAGGTCGGGGTGAAGCGCAGCAGGTGCCAGGGGGTGTCGCGGCCGAGCCCGGCCACGAACTCCGCGATGGCGGCGAGCTGTTCGTCGGTGTCGCTGCTGCCCGGCACGAGCGGGGTGCTCACCTCGACCCACACTCCGGCGTCCTTCAGCCGGCGCAGGGTGTCCAGGACGGGGGCGAGGGGTGCACCGGTCAGCGCGCGGTGGGCGTGCTCGTCGGCTGCCTTGACGTCGACGTTGACGGCGGCCAGCACGGGACCGAGCCGGGCGACCGCCTCGGGGGTGAGGAAGCCGTTGCTCTTCCACACCACCGGCACCCCCAACGGGGCCGCCTCCGCGGCGAGTTCGAGGGTGAGTTCGGCGGCGAGGGACGGCTCGGAGTAGGACAGGGCGAGTCCGGCGCCGCGCTCCGCCGCCGAACGGGCCAGGGCGGCCGGGTCGGTGGCGCGGTGGGGCGCGGTGGGGGCCGCGGGGTCACGGCCGTACTGGGAGAGGCGGAAGTTGACGCAGTAGTCGCAGCGGAAGGAGCAGCCGGGCGGGGCGAGGGTGAGCAGGGGCAGTCCGGGCCGGTAGTGGTAGAGCGGTTTGCGTTCGACGGGCGAGACATGCTCGACCGTGGTGGCGCGGGTCGCCGTCAGGACCCGGTCGCCTTCCCTGCGGCGGACCTTGCAGGCGCCGGTGTCACCGTCACGCAGCCGGCAGCGGAAGGGGCACAGGGTGCACTGCAGGCCGCCGTCGACGGGCCGGTAGAAGTCCGCGGGAAGCCACGTGCCGCCGTCCGCGCGGTCCATCACTCACCCCCCGTCGGCCGCGTCACGCTTCCGCCCAGGCACCCCACCGTACTCGCGTTCCGCGTCCACGGTGGCCCGGACATCATGCTCGCCCGGAACTCAACTCGCTTTCTGCGTCCGGGCCTTCGGTGATCGTCGTCGTAGCCGGGCCGGCCGGCCTGACGGTGGCCGACATCCTGCATGGCGCGTCCGTGGACCGCCTGGTGCTGGAGAGGCAACGGATCTCGTCCGACAGGGAGACAGAAGGGCCGCGCCGCGCTACACCGGTGACAGGGCGTCCGCCGGGGCACGCCCGGTGACAGGGCGCGGGGTGATCGCGATGCCTTTCGTCGACGGGGACATCACCGTCCGGCAGATCGACGCCGAGACGTGGGAGCTGCGGGAGGAAGTGGGCTACCGGGCGCGCGAGGAGACCTTCACCGTGCCGGTCGGCTTCCGCACCGACTTCGCCTCCGTCCCCACCGTGTTCGTGTGGCTCATCCCCCGCTACGGCGTCTACACCAAGGCCGCGATCCTGCACGACTTCCTGTGCCGGATGGCGCCGGTGAGCCGCGCCGACGCCGACGGCATCTTCCGGCGGGCCCTGCGCGAGCTGGGGGTCTCGGCGCTGCGGCGCTGGATCATGTGGGCGGCGGTGCGGGCGGGAGGCCAGCTGTCGGGGGCGGGCGCGGGCCAGTGGCTGCTGTGGCTTGTGGTGACCGTGCCGGCCGTGGCGTTCCTCGCGGTTCCCGCGCTGGTGCTGACGGTCTGGCTCGCGCTGTTCTGGGTGCTGGAGTGGGTCGCGTATCTCTTCACCGGCCGCGCCGCCGCCGGCCGGGACAATCAGCCGAGCTTCAGCGGGGCACCGCAGACCGAGTCCTGACGCCGCTCAGTCCTCGTGCGCCGGCCGCCCGGCGATACGGTGGTCGGCGACGCTCAGCGCCTCGCCGACCAGCCGGCGCACATGCCCGTCCCGCAGCGCGTAGACCACCCGGCGCCCCTCCTTGCGCGTGCTGACCAGCCCGGCCAGCCGCAGCCGCGCCAGATGCTGGCTCACCGCGGGCCGGGCCGCCCCGCACACCTCCGTCAGCGTCGTGACGTCCGCCTCGCCACCGGTCAGCGCGTGCAGCAACGCCAGCCGTGTCCGGTCGCCGAGCAGCGCCAGCAACTCGGCCGCCAGCGCGAACTGTTCCTCGCCCGGGGTGCGCGAGTGCGCATCATGCGCAGGTGACAGGTGCATGCGTGCGTTCATACGCACATAATGGCCCCGAGGGACCGCGTACGTCCATCACGGCGCACGGAAGGGGAACGACGTGAGCGAGCGGCAGGAAAAGGGACCGGGGCGTCCGGGGCGTCCGGGGCGGCGACAGGGCCACGAGGAGACCCTGCGGCACGACCATGAGCACGACCACCCGCACGCACACGCCCATGAGCACCCCCACCCGCACCCCGGCGGCCGGCACACCCTGCGCCACCGCCTGGGACACCTCCTCACCCCCCACTCCCACGAGACCGCCGACAAGCTCGACTCCGCCCTGGAGTCCTCCGCCCGTGGCATGCGGGCGCTGTGGGTGTCGCTGGCGGTGCTCGGGGTGACGGCGCTGGCGCAGGCGGTGGTCGTCGCGGTGTCGGGGTCGGTCGCGCTGCTCGGGGACACCGTGCACAACGCGGCCGACGCACTGACCGCCGTACCGCTCGGGATCGCGTTCGTGCTGGGCCGGCGGGCGGCCGGCCGCCGCTTCACCTATGGGTACGGGCGGGCCGAGGACCTGGCGGGGATGGCGATCGTGCTGACGATCGCGGCCTCGGCGGCCTTCGCGGGCTGGACGGCGATCGAGCGGCTGCTCGATCCGCGGACGGTGGCGCACGTCCCGGCCGTGGCGGTCGCCGCGCTCGTCGGCTTCGCGGGCAACGAGTGGGTGGCCCGCTACCGCATCCGCGTGGGCCGCGAGATCGGCTCGGCGGCGCTGGTCGCCGACGGCCTGCACGCCCGCACCGACGGCTTCACGTCCCTCGCGGTGCTGCTCGGCGCGGGCGGCTCCGCGCTGGGCTGGCGGCTCGCCGACCCGATCGTCGGACTGGCGATCACCGCGGCGATCGCGCTGGTGCTGCGGGACGCCGCCCGGGAGGTGTTCCGGCGGGTCATGGACGCCGTGGACCCGGCGCTGGTGGACCGGGCCGAGCGGGCGCTGCGGGAGGTGCCGGGCGTGCGCGGGGTCGGCGAGCTGCGGCTGCGCTGGATCGGGCACCGGCTGCGGGCCGAGGTGGCGGTGGTCGTGGACGGCGAGATGACCGTGCGCGAGGCGCACGCCGTCGCCGTGGACGCCGAGCACGCCCTGCTGCACGCCGTGCCCCGGCTGACCGCGGCCCTGGTGCACGCCGACCCGGCCCCGGTCCCGGGCGAGGCGGACCCGCATCTGCCGCTGGCCCACCACGCCACGGCGTGAAGGAACCCAGGCCGTAAGGGAACTCAGGCCACGCCGAGCCCCTCCAGGACCACCGCGCCCGGGAGTTCGGCGAAGGCCTTGCCCGGCACCAGCAGCTTGCCGCGCCGGCGGCCGCTGCCGACCAGGACGTAGGGCAGGTCGACGACGGCGGCGTCCACCAGCACCGGCCAGCTCCCGGGCAGGCCGACCGGGGTGATGCCGCCGTACTCCATGCCGCTCTCGCCTGTCGCGGTGTCCATCGAGGCGAAGGAGACCTTGCGCGCGCCGAGATGGCGGCGTACGACGCCGTTGACGTCGGCCCGGGTGTGCGACAGCACGACGCACGCGGCGAGCGTGGTCTCCCCGGCGCGCTTGCCCGCCACGACCACGCAGTTCGCGGACTGCTCCAGGATGTCGCGGCCGTAGTGCTCCACGAAGACGGCGGTGTCGGCCCACTCCGGCTCGGTGTCGACGTAGAGGATCTGCTCGGCGGGCACGCTGCCGCGCCAGTGGCGTACGGCCTCGGCGACCGGGCGGGTCAGCTCGTCGAGGCGGTCGGGGGCGGGTACGGCCGAGTCGAAGTCTCCGATGGGTGCACGCATACGCGCACGCTAACAGCCGCCTCGGACCCGGTTCCTGGACGTCTCAGTGCACGGGCGGGACCGACACCGCGAGCACCATCTCCATCGGTTCCGGGCCGGTGTTGGCGTAGGTGTGGGGTGCCGCGGCCTCGAAGGAGGCGCTGGCACCGGCCGGGACGCGGTACTCGACGCCGTCCACGGTCAGGGTCAGCTCGCCGGTGGTGACATGCACGAGTTCGACCGTGCCGACCGGGTGCGGGTCGGAGGAGCTGGACTCGCCCGGCACCAGTCGCCAGTCCCACAGTTCCAGCGGGCCGGGTGCCTCGGCGCCGGCGAGGAGCCGGTTGTAGCTGCCGGCGTCCGTGTGCCACAGCCGGACGGCCTGCTCGGCGGGCACGATCCTGACCTTGGGGCCCTGTTCGTAGTCGAGCAGCGTGGTGATGCTGACGCCGAGCGCGTCGCCGATCTTGACCACCGTGCCGAGGCTGGGGTTGGTGCGGGCCTGCTCGATCTGGATGAGCATGCCGCGGCTGACTCCGGCCCGGGCTGCGAGCGTGTCGAGGGTGAAGCCGCGTTCGGTGCGCCAGCGCTTGACGTTGCGCGCCAGGGACTGGGTCAGCAGGTCGAGGTCCGCCACATTCCGTCCAG
This sequence comes from Streptomyces sp. NPDC096205, assembly GCF_044763135.1. Lineage (NCBI taxonomy): Bacteria > Bacillati > Actinomycetota > Actinomycetes > Kitasatosporales > Streptomycetaceae > Streptomyces > Streptomyces sp. NPDC096205. The sequence goes on from NZ_JBIWFS010000004.1 coordinate 637,745, forward strand.
GAGTCCGTCTCGGTCCAATATTCTGGATGACAGTGTTCAACCGACTGCACTACGGTGGGGTGCACTCAATCGTTCACCGAACTGTACTGCGAGGCCCGTCGTGACAGCACTCTTCGCCCTGGCCACCAGCCTGCTGTGGGGCGTGGCCGACTTCGGCGGCGGACTGCTGACCCGGCGCACCCCCGCCCTCACCGTGGTGGTGGTCTCGCAGACGATCGCCGTGCTCGTCCTCGGCGCGATCGTGGTCGCGACCGGCGGCTGGAGCGAGGCGGGTCCGCAGCTGTGGTGCGCGGTGGGTGCGGGCCTGGTGGGCCCGGTGGCGATGCTCGCCTTCTACAAGGCGCTCGCCCTGGGGCCGATGGGCGTGGTCTCGCCCCTGGGGTCGGTCGGGGTGGCCGTGCCGGTCGGGGTCGGACTCGTCCTGGGGGAACGGCCGGGGCTGCTCCAGCTCGCGGGCATCGCGGTGGCCGTGGCCGGGGTGGTGCTCGCGGGCGGGCCGCAGTTGCGCGGCGCCCCCGTGCAGCGGCAGACCGTACTGCTCACCCTGCTCGCGGCGTTCGGCTTCGGCGCGGTGATGGCGCTGATCGCCGAGGCGTCGACCACGGTCACCGGCCTGTTCCTCGCACTGTTCGTGCAGCGGGTCACCAACGTCGTCGCCGGTGGCACCGCCCTCTACGTCTCCGCGCGGCGCGGTTCCCCCGTTCTCCCGGCCGACGGTTTCCCCTGGCGCACGCTGCCCGCGTTCGCCTTCGTGGGACTCGCCGACGTCGCCGCCAACGGCACCTACGCGATCGCCGCACAGCACGGACCGGTCACCGTGGCCGCCGTACTCGCCTCGCTCTACCCGGTGGTGACCGCCCTGGCCGCACGCGGCTTCCTCAGCGAACGGCTCCGCGCGGTGCAGGCCGCGGGGGCGGGGCTGGCGCTGATGGGAACGCTGCTGCTGGCGGCGGGCTGAGCCACCCCCGGGCGGGTCAGGCCCCCTGCTCGAGCTCGGCGAGGCGCGTCACCGAGTCCTCTTCCAGCTCCGCGAGCCGCGTCACGGAGTCCTCGTCCAGCTCCGCGAGCCGCGCCACCGTCTCCTCGTCGAGGTCCGACAGCGCGCGCAGCTGCTCCGGGGTGACGTCGTCCGGTATCGGCACCGGCGCCGGTGTGCGCAGCGGCGGCTGCCAGCCGTCCTCGGGGGTCCAGCGCCGTACGACCTTGGCGGGCGCCCCGGCGACCACCGCGTGGTCGGGCACGGTGCCCCGGACGACCGCGCCCGCGGCGACCACGACGTTCCGGCCGATCCGCGCCCCGGGCAGGATCACCGCGCCCGTGCCGATCCAGCAGCCGGCACCGATCTCCACCGGCTCCATCCGCGGCCACTGCTTGCCGATCGGCTCGTGCGGGTCGTCGTAGGAGTGGTTCGTGGACGTGACGTACACATACGGGCCGAAGTAGCAGTCGCTGCCGATGGTGACGGTCGTGTCGGCGATGACATGGCTGCCGCGGCCGAGGACCACTCCGTCGCCGATACGCAGGATCGGGTCCGGGCCGAGGTCCAGGTCGGGCATCAGCCCGGCGGTGAGGGTGACCTGCTCGCCGACGATGCAGTGGGAGCCCAGATGGATCCAGGGCTCTCCGAAGACCGTGCCGAGCGGGAAGGCGAGCCGGGTGGCCTCGCCGAGCGCGCCGAAACGGAGGCGGCCCGGGCGCTCCGCAGTCACCGAGCCCGTCCGCTGGGCCCAGGCCCAGGCCGCGTGCACGGCACGCTGCGCGAGGCGGCCCCGCCAGGATGAGAACGTGTTCTTGCTTTTCGGCACGGGCTCACCGTACTGAGGGTTGGGCCTGCCGGTGAGGTCGGGGGCCTGTGATCTTCGCCCCAGCGGGTGACGTACCGTGCCCGGTATCACATGACCAGGAGGCGATGATGATCAAGGGCATCGGCGGGCGCGAGCCCAAGGTGGACGAGGGCGTGTTCGTGGCGCCCACGGCTTCGGTGATCGGGGATGTGTCCCTGGCCGCGGGGGCGAGCGTCTGGTACGGCGCCGTCCTGCGGGGTGACGTGGAGCGGATCTCCGTGGGGGCGAGCAGCAATGTGCAGGACAACTGCACGCTGCATGCCGATCCCGGGTTTCCCGTCTCCGTCGGGGAGCGGGTGTCGATCGGGCACAACGCGGTGGTTCATGGGGCGACCGTCGAGGACGACTGCCTGATCGGGATGGGGGCGACCGTGCTGAACGGGGCCGTGATCGGGGCCGGGTCGCTGGTCGCCGCGCAGGCGTTGGTGCCGCAGGGGATGGTGGTGCCGCCGGGGTCTCTTGTCGCGGGGGTGCCGGCGAAGGTGCGGCGTGTGCTCTCCGACGAGGAGCGGGAGGGCGTCACGCTGAACGGCGTCATGTATGCGGAGCTTGCTCGGGCTCACCGGGATGTGCACCAGGACTGATCGCCGTTGCGGTCTGCGGGCCGTCTGTGGCTGGTCGCGCCCACGCGGCGGAGCGGCATATCGATACAGCCCCGCGCCCCTAGGTAGCTTTACTCGGCCACGCTGACAGGTTCGGCGGTCGCCTTCTTCGCCTTGCGCTTCAGGACCAGCATCGACGTCAGGCCGATCAGCACCGCGACCACCAGGCCCAGCCAGGAGAAGCGCTTCAGCCAGGACTCGGCGACGACGCCGACGTAGTAGATGACGGCCGTCGTGCCGCCCGCCCAGACGATGCCGCCGAGGACGTTGGCGACGAGGAACTTCCAGTAAGGCATGCGGAGCACGCCCGCGAGGGGGCCGGCGAAGATGCGCAGCAGGGCGACGAAGCGGCCGAAGAAGACGGCCCACATGCCCCACTTCTGGAAGGAGCGCTCGGCGGTGGCGATATGGCCCTCGCTGAAGTGCTTGGGGAACTTGCCGCCGAGCCAGGCCAGCAGGGGCCGTCCTCCCTTGCGGCCGATGGCGTAGCCGATCGAGTCGCCGATGATCGCGCCGGCACTGGCGCAGGCGCCGAGGATCACCGGGTCGATGTCGCCGTGCTGGGAGGCGAGCAGCGCCGAGGAGACCAGGATGATCTCGCCGGGCAGCGGGATGCCGAGGCTCTCCAGCCCGATGACCACGCCGACCAGCAGATAGATGGCGAGCGGGGGCACCGTTTCGAGCCATTCCTGGACGTGCAACGCCGCTTCCTCCCAGATCCTCGCCGATGCGTACGCGCCGACGTCCTCGCGGATGCGTACGCGCCGACGCAGCCTACCCGCTCAGTGTGACGGTCGCGGAGTCCCGGAGGTTGCACGCTGCCCTACGACGGCGAGCACGGCAAAGGCCCCGGCCTCGGGGGCCGGGGCCTGCTGCGAGGGACGAGGTCGCTCAGCCGTTGGGGCGCAGGGTCCACACGACGGTCATCTCGGTGGTGACGGCGCCGTCCTCGCGCTGGATGGAGACGGCGACGGGGAACTCGGGGCGCTTGCCCTCGTCGAGCTCCGCGACGACCTCGGCGATGGGGCGGCCGAGGGTGGCGGTGGCCGTGACGGGGCCGAGCGCGATCTTCTTGAACGCGATCTCGGCGGTCACCGGCAGCGGCACGGCCCGCGAGAGCTGGTCGCCGAAGGCCGCGAGCACGATCGCGCCGCTCGCGGACTCGCCGAGGGTGAACATGGCGCCCGCGTGCGGCCCACCGACGTGGTTGCGGTACTCGCTCTGGTCCGGCAGGACCAGGACGGCCTTCTCCGGAGTGGTCTCCAGGTACTCGAGGTTCAGGGTGCGAACCATCGGCACCGTGGCGGCGAGCAGCTCGCCGATGGACATCTGATCTGCGCTCATGGCGAGGATGTTACCCACGAGTAGCGAGCGATGGCCAGAGCCGTGGGCCACGGGTGCGCGCATGTTGGTACGTCCCTGACAAGGCCCGGTGACCGAATCGTGTCCGTGGCAGCACTAGGGTTACGGCACATGTGGCCAGGACAGCAGCCGCCCGGGGGCGAGCAGAACCCGCAGACGAACAACCCGTACCAGCAGCCGGGGTACCAGCAGCCGAATCCGTATCAGCAGCCCGGCTACCAGCAGCAGCCGGCGCCCTACGGGCAGCAGCCGCAGTGGGGGGCTCCCCAGCAGCCGGGTGCGCCGCAGCCGGTGACCCCGCCCGGGGGCCTGCCGCAGACGCTGCCCGGCGGCGGGGGCGGTGGAGGCGGCGGGAACCGGACCAAGCTGGTGGCGATCATCGCGGCGTCGGCCGTGGTGCTGACCGCCGCCGTGACCGGTTTCCTGGTCCTGGGCGGTGACAAGGAGGACACCGCGGGCGGTGACGGCAAGAAGGACAAGGCCAGCCAGTCGCCCACCGGGTCGACCGAGTCCGCCGACCCCAGCCCCTCGACGAGCGGCTCGGACGACAACCCGCGCGGCGGCGAGACCATCAAGCCCACCATCGAGGGCTGGAAGGTCGTCGTGAACCCCAAGTGGGGCATCGCCTTCGACGTGCCGGCGGACTGGGAGGTGCAGTCCCCCACCCTGTCGATCGGCTTCGAGGACGACAAGTCCGAGGACGGCAAGCCGCTGATCATGATGTCGGCGCCCGCCTACTACAAGTCCAAGTGGTGCTCGACCGACGAGAACAAGGACGGCCGCACCGAGGACTCGCACCTGGCGGCGGTCGGCACCAAGGGCGCGGACGGCGCGAAGAGCACCGATGAGGTCGCGGTCAACCAGGTGCCCTGGTGGGTCTACGGCGGCTACACGCAGCCCGACAAGAAGAGCATCACCTTCGACAAGAAGGCCACGGCCTACACCACGACGTCCGGCATCACGGGCAGCGTCGCCTGGGCCCAGTCGACGAACACCCCGCAGAAGGGCAAGTGCGCCAGCGACGGCAAGGCGGTGACCTTCGGCTTCAAGAACTCCGACGGCGCCTTCGTGGCCTGGAACTTCTACGGCGCCAAGGGTGTCACCGGCGAGGTGCCGAAGGCGACCATCCTGAAGATCCTCAGCACGGTGCGACTGCACGGCGACCCGACGGAGAGCTGAGCACGCCCCTGCCCGGCAATGCGTTTGGCAAAGGCAGGGCCGGGCAGGGATAGTCGGCCGGTGAACACCGCCGCCGACTCGCCCCGCCCCGCCCGCCCTCTGCGCAGACCCGAGTGGGCCGGGCGCAACTACAGCCTGCTGACCGCGGCCGCCTTCGTCACCAACCTCGGCACCCACGGCGCCCTGATCGCCGCCGCGTTCGCCGTGCTGGAAGGCGGCGGCGACAGCGGCGACGTGGGCCTGGTGGCCGCCGCCCGCACCCTGCCGCTGGTGCTGTTCCTGCTGATCGGCGGCGCGGTCGCGGACCGGCTGCCCCGGCATCGCGTGATGGTCGCGGCGAACGCCCTGAACTGCGTCTCCCAGGGCCTGTTCGCCGTCCTGGTGCTGGCGGGCGAGCCGCAGCTGTGGCAGATGATGCTGCTGACCGCCCTCGGCGGCACCGGGCACGCGTTCTTCAGCCCGGCGGCCGAGGGCATGCTGCTGTCGTCGGTCTCCGGGGAGCAGGCGAGCCGCGCGTTCGCGGTGTTCCGGATGGCCATGCAGGGCGCGGCCGTCGGCGGCGCGGCCCTGGGCGGCGCCCTGGTCGCGGCGTTCGGGCCGGGCTGGGTGCTGGCGGCCGACGCCGCCGCGTTCGCACTCGCCGGGGCGATGCGCGCCTTCCTCGACGTCAGTCACATCCCGCCGCGCGACGCGGGCGGCGGCCTGCTGGCCGACCTGCGGGAGGGCTGGCAGGAGTTCATCGGACGGCCCTGGCTGTGGGGCATCGTCGTGCAGTTCTCCATCGCCAACGCGGTCGTCGGCGCCGCCGACGCCGTCTACGGCCCACTCGTCGCCCGCGACCACCTGGGCGGGGCGGGCCCGTGGGGTCTGGCGCTGGGCTTCTTCGGCGCGGGCACGGTCGCCGGTGCCCTGCTGATGACCCGTTGGCGGCCACGCCGGCTGCTGTTCGTCGGCACCCTGTGCGTCTTCCCGCTGGCCCTGCCCTCCGCCGCGCTCGCGATCCCCACGCCGGTCGGGGTGCTGTGCGCGGTGATGTTCCTGACCGGTGTGACGCTCGAGGTGTTCGGCGTCTCCTGGATGACCGCGCTGCACCAGGAGATACCCGAGCACAAGCTCTCCCGCGTCTCCGCCTACGACTGGTTCGGCTCGGTCGCCCTGATGCCGCTGGCGACGGCGCTGGCCGGCCCCGCGGAGTCCGCCTTCGGGCGCACCGAGGCGCTGTGGGGCTGCGCCGTGAGCATCGTCCTGGTCACGGCACTCGTGCTGCTCGTGCCCGACGTGCGCCGGCTGCGCCGCCGTACCAAGGAGGTGACGGCACAGCCCGCCCCGAACGGCTCACCCGATCCCGAACGCCCCGTCGGGGGGCACGGGTGAGGGCACCGCGTCCTCGTCCCGCACCGGACGCGCCGCCCCGATGAACCGCCGCAGCCCGCCGCCCTCCTCGACCCGCGCCGGAAAGGCGTCGGCCGCGGTGCGCCGGGCCAGCGCCGCCGTGTCGACCGGCCGGTGCGCGACGACGAGCACCGCGTTGCCGAACCGCCGTCCCCGCAGCACCCCGGGCTCGGCGATCAGCACCAGCTCCTCGAACACCGCGCCGAAGGTGGCGAGTTGGGACCGCAGGAAGTCGAAGGGCGCCCCGTCGGCGAGGTTCGCCACATAGACGCCGTCCGTCCGCAGCACCCGCTCGACCTGCCGGGCGTAGCCGAGCGTGGTCAGGTGCGCCGGCACCCGCGACCCGCCGAACACATCCCCCACGATCACATCGGCGCAGGCGTCCGGCGCCTTCTCCAGCCACGCGAACGCATCCGCCGCATGCGCGCCGACCCGGGCATCCGCCGGCAACGGCAGGTGCTCGCCCACCAGTTCCAGCAGCCCCTGATCGGCCTCCACGACGTCCTGCCTCGACCCGGGCCGCGTCGCCGCCACATACCGGGGCAGGGTGAACGCCCCACCGCCGAGATGGACGACATCCAGCGGCGCCCCTTCCGGCGCGACGGTGTCCAGGACATGCCCCAGCCGCCGCGCGTACTCGAACTCCAGATGCTCCGGCTCGTCGAGATCCACGTACGACTGGGGCGCCCCGTCCACGGTCAACAACCACGCCCGCGGCCGATCGACATCGGGCATGAGCTTGACGACGCCGAAGTCGGTGACACGGCTGACGGGGATGGGTTCGTCCACTGCTCCATTGTGCCTGGCGGGCCCGTCCCTCAAGGGGCGCGGGGCTGTATCGATATGCGGCTCCGCCGCGTGGGCGCGATCAACCACAACGCACCCGCAGCCCCCCACGACCGCAATCCCCCTCACAGAACGGCGATCACAGTCCCGGCCCCCACAGTCCGCCCACCCTCACGAACGGCGAACCCCAGCCCGGCCTCCAAAGGCACGTCACGCCCCAGGGAGACGACGACCTCGACGGTCTCCCCCGGCCGAGCGACACCCCCCTCCCCCAGGTCCACCTCACCCACGACATCCGCCGTCCGGACGTAGAACTGCGGCCGATACCCGGTGACAACCGGCGTCGTACGGCCCCCCTCCTTGGCCGAGAGCACATACACCCGAGCCCGGAACCGACTGCGCGGCACCACACTCCCCGGCGCGGCCACGACATGCCCACGCCGCACGGCATCCCGAGGCACCCCCCGCAGCAGCAGCGCCACGTTGTCCCCGGCCTGCGCCTCCTCCATCGGCCTGCCGAAGGTCTCCAGGCCGGTGACGACGGTCTCCACGTCCGCCCCGAGCACCTCGACCCGGTCCCCGACGCGTACGACACCCCGCTCGACGGCACCGGTGACCACGGTTCCGCGCCCGGTGATGGTGAGGACGTTCTCGACGGGCAGCAGGAACGGCGCGTCGAGGTACCTCTCCGGCATCGGCACATAGGTGTCCACCGCGTCGAGCAGCGCCTCGACCGACGCCGTCCACCGCGGGTCCCCCTGCAGCGCCTTCAGCCCGGAGACCCGTACGACGGGCACGGAGTCACCGCCGTAGCCGTGCGCGGTGAGCAGGTCGCGGACCTCCAGCTCGACGAGGTCGGTCAGCTCCTCGTCCCCGGCGTCGGCCTTGTTGAGCGCGACCACGATGTGGTTCACGCCCACCTGCCGGGCGAGCAGCACGTGTTCGGCGGTCTGCGGCATGATCCCGTCGAGCGCGGAGACGACGAGGATCGCCCCGTCGAGCTGCGCGGCGCCGGTGACCATGTTCTTGACGTAGTCGGCGTGACCGGGCATGTCGACGTGCGCGTAGTGCCGGGTGTCGGTCTCGTACTCGACGTGCGCGATGTTGATGGTGATGCCGCGCGCGGCCTCCTCCGGGGCGCGGTCGATGCGGTCGAACGGCACGAACGTGCCGGCGCCGCGGTCGGCGAGGACCTTGGTGATGGCGGCGGTCAGGGTGGTCTTGCCGTGGTCGACATGACCCATGGTGCCGATGTTGAGATGCGGTTTCGTACGGACGTACGCCGTCTTGGGCATGGCTGTACCTCAAGGCTGTGCGAAGGAAGTCGGGACCCCGGGAACCCGCCGACCCTCCCCCTGCGGGGTCCGCCGGACTGTCCGGGGAGGGTCAGCTTCGGGCGCCGTCGACAGCGGCCAGGAGGATCACGACGGCAGCCTTCGGGGCATCCGCGACCGCGGATGCTGCGAGAAGGAAGGCGTGCCGGAACATGCGGTAGATCATCGCGGAGGCCGGGCCCAGCGTCGAACTGTTTTCGGCGGTACGGCCGTTCAGGCGGGGCTGTTCCGTCCAGGCGGGTGTGTTCCGTTCAGGCAGGGATGTTCTTCAGCGCCTCGCGCACGGTCAGCGGCGCGAACCGGCCGCGCTCGTGCGCGAGGAAGTCGCGTACGGCGTCGGGGTCGGTCTTGGCGTACTCGCGCAGGGCCCAGCCGATGGCCTTGCGGACGAAGAAGTCGGGGTGGCCGGAGCGGCGCAGGCAGTAGGCGAACAGGCGGGCGGTGTCGGTGCGTTCCTTGTAGCGGAGCTGGTGCAGCAGGGCGGCGCGGGCGATCCACAGGTCGTCGTCGGCGATCCAGGCGTCCATGTCGGCGGTGAGCGCCGGGTCGGCCGCGACGAGCGGGCCGACGACGTGCGCGGCGAGCAGGTCGACGGTGTCCCACCAGGAGTCGGTGCGGATGAGGTGCCGGACCACGGGCAGGAACCCGGAGGAGCAGCGGCCGACGTGGCGCCGCAGGTAGTCGACGGCGAAGTAGCGGTACTCCCGCTCCGGCAGCCGCCAGCAGCCCAGCGCGAGCGCGGTCAGGTCGGTCTCGTCGGGGCGGGGCGTGCCCGCGGTCACGGCCCGGGACAGGGCGCGGCGCTCGGGGGTGGCCAGCCCCAGGAAGGGGGCCACGTCCTTCATGTATGCGCGCATGCCCACGGCCCGCTCCGGGTCGGCCGCGGCGGCATAGACGTCGGTCAGCCGCTCCAGCAGGGTGTCGGCGAGAGGAGTGCGCGGCACCGCGGTCGGGCCGGTACCTGTGACGCTCATGAGACGAACCATACGGCGATCACACACATCTGTCGGTTAATGTCACCGGATGCCGCTCGATGCCACCACCCGTTCTGGGGGCACGGCCACGGTCTCGCACGGGACCGCTGAGCTCGCCGTCGTCGCTGTTCCTGTCCGCCTCGGTCTCGCGGGTCGCTGCACAAGAGCCCTGCTCTCGCCCTGGGCCCGGTTCACGCTGCTCGTGTCGCTGCTCGTGGGCGCGGCCGCCACTGTGCTGCTGTTCGAGCCGCAGCGGCTGCTGGCGGACGGCTGGCCGCCGCAGTTGGGCGGTGCGGCCGCGGCGCTGGTGTTCGCGCTCGCGTACGGGCTGTGCACGGTGGCGTTCGTGCCGCGGCCGTTGCTGAACCTGGCCGCGGGTGCGTTGTTCGGTACGCAGTTGGGGCTGGGCGCGGCCGTGGCGGGCACGGTGCTCGGGGCCGGGATCTCCTTCGGTCTGGGGCGGGTGCTCGGGCAGGACGCGCTGCGTCCGCTGCTGCGGGGCCGGCTGCTGACGGCCGCGGACGGGCAGCTCAGCCGGCACGGGTTCCGCTCGATGCTGGCGGTGCGGCTGTTCCCGGGCGTGCCGTTCGCGGCGGCGAACTACTGTGCCGCGGTGTCCCGGATGGGCTGGCTGCCGTTCCTGCTGGCGACGGCGCTCGGGTCCGTCCCGAACACCGCCGCCTACGTCGTCGCGGGCGCCCGTGCCTCCACGCCGACCTCGCCCGCCTTTCTGATCGCGATGGCCTGTATCGCCGTACCGGCGCTGGCGGGCGCGGTGGTGGCCTGGCGCAAGCGGCATCAGCTGCGCGGGCGCTGACCCCTGAGCCGAAGGCTCACCCTACGGGTCAGACGGCCTCGACGATCATCGCGTTGGCCAGCCCACCCGCCTCGCACATGGTCTGCAGCCCGTACCGGGCCCCGTGTTCGCGCAGGGCGTGGACCAGGGTGGTGGTCAGGCGGGTGCCGCTGGCGCCGAGCGGATGGCCGAGGGCGATGGCGCCGCCGTGCACGTTGACCTTGGCCGGGTCGGCGCCGGTCTCCTGCTGCCAGGCGAGGACGACGCTGGAGAAGGCCTCGTTGACCTCGAACAGGTCGATGTCGTCGAGGGAGAGCCCGGCCCGGCGCAGCACCTTCTCGGTGGCGGGGATGACCCCGGTGAGCATCAGCAGCGGGTCGGAGCCGGTGACGGCGAAGCTGTGCAGGCGGGCGAGGGGGCGCAGGCCGAGCCGGGCCGCGGTCTCGCTGGAGGTGATCAGGACGGCGGAGGCGCCGTCGTTGATGGGGCTGGCGTTGCCCGCGGTGACGTTCCACTCGATCTGCGGGAAGCGCTCCCCGAAGTTCGGGTCGTGGTAGGCGGGCTTGAGCCCGGCGAGGATCTCGGGGGTGCTGCCGGGCCGGACGCACTCGTCGCGCGAGACACCGTCCAGGGGTGCGACCTCGGCGTCGAACAGGCCCTTGTCCCAGGCGGCGGCCGCCTTGTGGTGCGAGGAGACGGCGAAGGCGTCCATACGGTCCCGGGTGAGGGACCACTTGGCGGCGATCAGCTCGGCGCTGATGCCCTGCGGGACCAGGCCCTCGGGGTAGCGCTCGGCGACGCCGGGGCCGAAGGGGTCGGCGCCGGGCGGCACGTTGGACCACATCGGCACGCGGCTCATCGACTCCACGCCACAGGCGACGACCATGTCGTAGGCGCCGGAGATCACGCCCTGGGCGGCGAAGTGCACGGCCTGCTGGGAGGAGCCGCACTGGCGGTCCACCGTGGTCGCGGGGACGGTCTCGGGGAAGCCGGCCGACAGGACGGCGTAGCGGGTGGTGTTCATGGCCTGCTCGCCGACCTGGTCGACGGTGCCGCCGATCACGTCGTCGATCAGCGCGGGGTCGACGCCGGAGCGCTCGACGAGGGTGCGCAGGGTGTGGGCGAGGAGTTCGACGGGGTGGACATGGGCGAGGGCGCCGCCTGGCTTTCCCTTGCCTATGGGGGTGCGTACGGCTTCGACGATGACTGCGTCACGCATTGCGGGCTCCTGTGAGGGGCAGGGGCGTCCGGTCCGTGGTGCCGTGGTGCGGGTCGGCGACCGGCGCGATTACCGGTGAGTAGGAATTTCAAACTCACCATAACGCCGTGAGTTGGAAAATCAAACCCTCTAAGTTGGAAAACCAAACTTTCCTCTAGACTTGGCCGCATGGCCGCCACCAAGGACCCCCGCCCCTGCTCCATCGCCGACACCCTGGCGCTGGTCGGCGAGAAGTACTCCCTGCTCGTGCTCCGCGAGGTCTGCCTGGGCAACGGGCGCTTCGACCAGCTCGTGCGCAACATCGGCGCCCCGCGCGACGTCCTGACCACCCGCCTGCGCCGGCTCGTGGACGCGGGGATCCTCACCAAGCGCGTCTACAGCGAGCGCCCGCAGCGCTTCGAGTACCGGCCGACCCCGGCGGGTCTCGAGCTGGAGCCGCTGCTGATGGTCCTCAAGGAGTGGGGCGACCGGCATCTGAACGAGAACGACCGTCCGATGGTGGTCGAGCACCACTGCGGCCACGAACTGGTCCCGGTCGTCACCTGCAAGGCCTGCGGCGAGGAGGTCCGCCACGAGGACCTGACGGCCCACCCGCAGAGCCCCGGCTGGACGCTCTCGGGCCCTACAGCGGCCTGAGCCCGTGCAGGAACGCGCGCATCGCCCGGTCGAACCCCTCGGGCGCTTCGAGGTTGCTCACATGCCCCACCCCGGGCAGCACCACGAGCCGGGCGCCCGCGATGGCCTCCTGGAAGGCGCGGGCGACGCTCAGCGGTGACCGCGCGTCCAGCTCGCCCCACACCAGCAGGGTGGGCACGGCGATCCCGGCCAGCAGGTCGTTCTCGTCGGCCTCGGCCATCATGAGCAACTGCGCCCCCATGGTCTCCGGCCGCACATCCCGCGCCATGGCGTCGAGGAGCGGCACGAACGCGGCGGGCGGCTGACCGGCGAACAGCCCCGGCAACGTCGGATCGAACACCCCCCGCGGCACCGCGAGCATCCGCCGCGCGCCCGCCACCCGCGCCGCGACCTCCTCGGGCGGCAGTGACCCCTTCCAGCCGGCGTACGTGTCGACGAGGATCAGCGACCGCACGAGCTCCGGGTGATGCCGGTACAGCTCCAGTACGACGGTCCCGCCCCAGGACAGCCCGGCGACATGGGCCGGGCCCAGCCCCACGTCCTCGATCACGGCGGCCAGACAGTGCGCGAAGTCGGCGAGCTCGAAGCCGGGCGGCAGATCGGAGGAGCGTCCGGCACCGGGCTCGTCCCAGGAGACCACCGTGAACTCACCGGCCAGAGCGGCCAGCTGCGGCTCCCACATCCGCCCGTCGAGCCCCGCCCCGTGCACCAGCACCACAGGCGGCCCCTCCCCCACCCGCACATAGGCGACCTCGACCCCACGCGCGCGTACCGTCGTCGCCATGCCACCAGCCTAGGCACGGCCGCACCCGCCGTCGCGGCGACGCAGTGCCGCCCCGTGCGCTCAGCCGGCCTCGTACACCTCCAGCCGCCCGCACATCCCGAACCGCCCCCGCTCGGTGGGCGACTGCGCGCGTACGGCCGCCTCGGACAGGTGGGAGACGTCCCCGCGGGCGAGCCGGTCGAGCTGCTCCCCCGTCGCCTCGGCCGCCGCCCGGGCCCCCTGCCGCCACCGCTCGCGCCAGTCGGCGAGCCGGGGCCGTACGAGCGCGGCGGCCGCCCGGTGGAAGGCGGCCAGGGCGTCGGGGCCCTCGGCCGCGCGCAGGGCACGGTAGCCCTCCAGGGCGAGGTCGCGCCGCGCGCGGGCCAGACGCGCCCGCTCCTCCTCGGGCGCGTCGGCGGGAAGGGCCGTCACGCGCGCGTACAGCTCCGGGTCGGCGAGGTAGCGCGGCGGCAGCGTCAGCACCGCGTCCCCCGCCTCCGGCAGCCCGCTGTTCTGCATCAGGACGGTGATGCTCAGGTCGCCGTCGTTCACCAGCCGGTGGATCGTGCCCGGGGCGAACCAGGCGACCGTGCCCGGCGTGAGCGGGGTGACCTCGTAGCCGGACGCGGTGAGTGTCTGCACGGCCCCGCGCCCGCCGGTGACGACGTACGCCTCCGAACAGACCAGGTGAAGGTGGGGAGTTCCGCCGCTCACCCCGTCCGCGGCGGGCCAGTCGTACACGCACAGCCGCGACACGGCGACACCGCCCGGCAGCCCGGCGTACGGGCCCGGGTTCACCACGGGTGCGTCCGCAGGTACTCGGCGATCTGCTCCCGCTCCCAGGCCCCGTCGGCCACGACGACCCGGTAGCGGCGGGTGAGCGTGTCGCCGGGGGCGAGTTCCAGCTCGTCGAAGAACGCCCAGGAGGGGGCGACCGCGGCGAAGGGGTCGTTGCGCACGAACCAGTGGGCGGGATGGCCTCCCGCCGAACCCGCGTGGTCGTTCTCGGGGGCGTGCGCGAAGACGAGCGTGGCGTGGCCGTCGACGCCGTCGTGCTCGCCGGAGTACGCCAGCCAGGGCGCCTGTCGCCCCATCAGGCCGGGCCCCTCGCCGTCGGGCCCGAGGACGCGGCCCTCGCGGAAGGCTCGCGGGCCCCGCCAGAACAGGCCGGTGTAGCCGGCCATCTCCCGCCCGGCCGTGGTGGGACTGCCGAACCGCAGCGGCTCCGCGCGCCGGTTGGTGACGGCGCTCGTCCAGGTCAACGCCCACGCACCGACGGCCGGTTCGACGTCGTGGACCTCGATCCGGCGCACCTCGTCGGCCCACAGCGCACCGTCGTACGGGTGCCAGGTCAGCCGCTCGGTGATCACGGCTCGGCCGTCGCAGGCGGCGACCTCGTCGAAGCCGGCGTGCCGCATCGAGCCGACGCGCTCTGGTAGTTCGAGATATCCCTTTCCATGGACGTATGTGTTGCCGCCCCACAGGTTTGCGCCGGACAGATGCGAGGCGGTCAGCGCCAGGCCCTTGTGCCAGCGGTGGTCGTTGGGGCGGTGGTCGGTGACCACGGCGCCGGAGAGCGTGCGCAGCGGATGGGCGTACGGCTTGGGCGCCTCCCAGGCGGCCTTCGCGTGGTCCTCCGACCCGTAGACGTAGGCGAGGAGTTCGACGCCGGTGGCCGGATCGGTCACCGTGATGCGCTCGCCGTGCGTGTGGACGAGCCGCAGGGCGGCGGTCATGCGCGCACCTCCGCGGCCACGGCGGGCGCCCAGCCGGGGGCACCACCGTGCAGTTCGGTGTAGTACGGGTCGCCGGGGCCGATGCCGCCGCGCTGCACCGTGGTGTCCGTGAACGCCGACTTGTACAGCGCGGTGACCAGCTCCAGGCTCTTGCGCCCGTCCGCCCCGCTGCTGCGCGGCCGCTGCCCGGCGCGCATGCTCGCCACCAGCTCCCTCAGCTGCGCCAGGTGCGAACTCGGCACGTCCTCCCCGAAGTCCTGCCAGGCCGCGGCCTCCTCCTCGGGCACACCGCGCGCCGGGGTGATGCGCCAGTCGGCGTTGGTGTGGCCGTACAGGTGGGTCAGTTCGACGGTGGCGCGTTCGCAGTCGACGCGGATACGGCTGACCTCGTCGGGGCTGAGGACGCTGTTGACGACGGTGGCCAGCGCGCCGCTCTCGAAGCGGACCAGGGCCGTGGAGACGTCCTCGGTCTCCACGTCGTGCACCAGCCGCCCGGCCATCGCCCGCACCTCGCTCCACGGGCCGAGCAGGTCCAGCAGCAGGTCGGTCTGGTGGATGCCGTGACCCATCGCGGGGCCGCCGCCCTCGGTGTGCCAGCGGCCGCGCCAGGGGACGGCGTAGTAGGCGGTGTCGCGGTACCAGGTGGTCTGGCAGTGCGCGACCAGCGGCCGCCCCAGGGCGCCCTCGGCGAGCAGCCGCCGTACATGCGTGGCCCCGGACCCGAAGCGGTGCTGGAAGACGATGGCGGCGTACGGCCCTCCGTCAGCGCCCTCCTCGGCCTCCACGGCGTCGAAGTCGGACAGCGACGGCACCGGCGGCTTCTCGCACCACACCCACGCCCCGGCCCGCAGCGCGGCGACGGTCTGCTCACGGTGCAGGGTCGGCGGGGTGCAGATGGTGACGAGGTCGGGCCGCTGCTCGCGCAGCATCCGCTCCAGGTCGTCGTAGGCGTACGGGATCTTGCCCTCGGCGCAGAAGGCGCGGGCCGCGTCCGCGTCGATGTCGACGGCCGCGACGACCTCGGCCTCCCCCTCCTCAGCGAGCCGGGCGAGCGCCGGCAGATGGGAACCGCGGGCGATGGCGCCGGTGCCGACGATCGCGGCCCTGATGGGGCGTCCGGCGAGCGACGGGAGGGGATGGTCCATGTCAGGGCTCCACGAGGTTGCGACAAGCGTGACAGCAAGCGCGACAGTAAGCGCTTTCTCCGCTGCAACGTAAGTGCCCTCCGGGCGAGCGTCAACACCCCGGCCCGATCATCCGACGATCATCACCGAAGCCCCTGCGTCATGGCCTGTCACCCGAGGACGCTACGCTGCCCCTCAACACACCGACCTTCGCGCGCGGGGGTTCGTTGTGTCCGTCGCCCGTTGCACGATCGGCACTCTTGGACTCCGTAACTTCATGTCTTGGTTCGAATCACTCATCCTCGGACTCGTCCAGGGGCTGACCGAGTTCCTCCCCGTCTCCTCCAGCGCGCATCTGCGGCTGACCGCGGCCTTCTCGGGCTGGGAGGACCCGGGGGCGGCCTTCACGGCGATCACGCAGATCGGCACGGAGGCGGCGGTGCTGATCTACTTCCGCAAGGACATCGGCCGCATTCTGTCGGCGTGGACGCGCTCACTGTTCGACAAGGCGGCGCGCAAGGACCACGACGCCCAGATGGGCTGGCTGGTGATCGTCGGCTCGATCCCGATCGGCGTGCTCGGCGTGACGCTGAAGGACCAGATCGAGGGCCCGTTCCGTGACCTCCGCATCACCGCGACCATGCTGATCGTGGTCGGCGTGATCATCGGCATCGCCGACCGGCGCGCGGCCCGCGACGAGACGGGCGGCAAGCACCGCGCCGCGCGCCCCCGCAAGGGCCTGCAGGACCTCGGCGTCCGCGACGGCCTCATCTTCGGCCTCTGCCAGGCCTGCGCCCTCATCCCGGGCGTCTCCCGCTCCGGCGCCACCATCAGCGGCGGCCTCTTCATGGGCTACCAGCGCGAGGCCGCGGCCCGCTACTCCTTCCTCCTCGCCATCCCCGCCGTGCTCGCCTCCGGCACCTTCGAGCTGAAGGACGCCCTTGAGGGCGGCCACGTCTCCTGGGGCCCGACGATCTTCGCCACGATCATCGCGTTCGCGACGGGTTACGCGGTCATCGCGTGGTTCATGAAGTACATCTCGACCAAGAGCTTCATGCCCTTCGTCTGGTACCGCGTCGTCCTCGGCATCATCCTGGTCGCCCTGGTCACGATGGGCGCCCTGAGCCCGCACGCGGCGGAATCGGCGGGCTGACGCCACACCGCCTTCTTTACACAGGGCTCCCGCGGCATCGCGCCGCGGGAGCCTTCGTATGTGGGCCCGGGCGCGGTCGGTGAGGTGGCTCACGGACTTGACGAAGTCGACCTGAACTCGCTTCTCGACGCCCGGCCGGAGGGCCCCCGCGGCCGGGCGAGCTGTGCGGATTCGGCCAGGGACGGGACGACGACCTCCGCGCTCACCTGGTCGAACACTTCGCCGACATGCTGGAGTTCTACGCCACGGCCACCCGGCGCGGGCCATGTGCCGTGGTGTGGGCGGACTGAGCGAGGGGTCAGTAGCGAAGCCCGGCCGTGGCTGATCCGCCACCGTTCGCGTAGTCAGCCGGTAGCGCTCTGTCAGTGCTTGCCCCTAGGCTTGCCCGCATGTCCACCGATTCCGAGGCCCCTGGTTCCGTGCGCTCTGCCGCGGAGGTCAACGAGCGGATCCGCGCGTTGTGGCGGCGCGCGGGCGGCTCGCTGAGTGCTCAACAGCGGGCGGAGTACGAGCTGTTGGTGGTCGAGTGGGCCAAGGCGATGCGCGAGGAGGTGCTGGAGGCGGCCTGAGCTCGGGGGTGGCCTGAGCTCGGGGGCGCCGGCCGGTCAGGGAGGCGGCCTGAGCGGGGGTAGCCGGCCGGTCACGACCGCACCTGGCTCACCAGAGACTCAGCGAGCGGTTACGGCCGCAGATGGGTGGCCAGAGAATCGGCGAGCGATCACGGCCGCAGGTGGCGCACATGAGACTCGGCGAGCGGTCACGACCGCAGATGGGCGACCAGAGACTCGGCGACCGGATACGGCCGCTCCGGCGGCAACAGCGCGGTGGCCGCCCCCAGTTCGCGGGCCCGCACCAGCGCGTGCAGCTCCGTGGCCAGGGGGGTCACGTCCTCGATGCCGACGATCCATTCGTCCGCGTAGCGCGCCGCCGCCTCTCCCGCGAGCCCCAGCTGAAGCGACCGGTACGGCAGCGGGTTCAGGTGCAGATCGCGCTCCGGGTCCCACTGCACGCGCGCGGGCGACCGCCGCAACTGCGCCTTCCAGGCGGCCTGATCGGGGTGCAGCCCGGGGACGTAGTGGGACAGGCAGGAGTTGTCCAGGGCCCACTCGAAGCCGTCGCGGGCGATCTCCACGGCGAGGACGGTCTCCTGCCCCTCCTTGGTGCCCCAGCCGCAGCGGTACATCATCCACAGGAACGACGGCTTGATCCAGGTCATCCGGTCCCGCTTCCAGGAGGTCGGGAAGCGGCCGTCGCGGGCGGCCGGTCGGCCGATCTCGGGACGGTAGGCCTGGTAGACGGTGATGGTGCTGTCCGTGTAACGGGCACGGACACGGAATCTGGGCTCTTCTGCGGTCAAGTGCTGCTCTTCGTTCACCGGCCAAGACTCGCTGCCACCGTCCTGGTCCGGCCAGCGAATATCGCCGCCAGGGCCCCCGCCCTCGAGCCGGAGAGGATCACCCCGGTCGGCCGGACAGGCCAATATCCCGCACGCCCCCTTGGCTCCGCACGCCCCGCCCCCGACACTGAGCCGATGACGCAGCGCGTGGAGCTCGCGACCGTGATGGATCGGCTGGCCGTGGACGGGCTGATCACCGACTATGCCGTGGCCGTCGACGACGGCGACTGGGAGGCGTACCGAAGGCTGTTCACGCAGGACGGACGGGCGGACTACCGCTCCGCGGGCGGCATCGAGGGGAACGCGCGGGACGTCGCCGTATGGCTGGCGGACAGCCTGGGGGTCTTCCCGATGAGGCAGCATCTGATCGTCAACCGCCGCGTGCGGTTCGAGGTGCTGGAGCGCGACACCGGGGACACCGCCCGTGTGCAGGCCGACTACATCAACCCCATGGGCACCACGGCGCCGGACTTCGTGTGCGGCGGCCGGTACGCGTTCGCGCTGGTCCGGACGGACGACGGCTGGCGGCTGCGCGAGGTGATCGTGCGCGAGAAGTGGCGGCGCCTGCCGGACCGTGCCGCCGCTCCTGTGATCAACTGAGCCGATCCGCGTCCGTCGGTGTCCGGCGCCGCCCGTGATCGTCCTCTGTACCGAGATCGTCGGCGGGGTGACACTGGAGGCCCACCGGGGTAGGGAGGCGCCGTATGAGGACGTTCGGCCAGTGGCTCGCCTCCCCGTGGCGGCGCTCGACGCTCGCGGCGCTCGCCGGGGCGCTGCCCATGTTCGCTTTCCCGGCCCCGGCCCTGTGGTGGTGCGCGCCGGTCGCGCTGGTGCCGTGGATCCTGCTGGCGCGCACCGCGCCGACCGGGCGCAGAGCGGCGTACGACGGCTGGTGGGGCGGGTTCGGCTTCATGCTGGCCGTGCACCACTGGCTGCTGCCGAGCCTGCATGTGTTCACGTTCGTCATCGCGGCTCTGCTGGGCGCGCTGTGGGCGCCCTGGGGCTGGCTGGTGCGCCGCTGCCTCGGGGGTGAGCCCGGCCCGCGCAGGGTCGGGGTCGCGCTGGTCGCCCTGCCGTCGGCCTGGCTGGTGGTGGAGCTGGTGCGCTCCTGGGAGGGGCTCGGCGGGCCGTGGGGCATGCTCGGTGCCAGCCAGTGGCAGGTGGCACCCGCGCTGCGGCTGGCGTCGGTGGGCGGCGTATGGCTGCTGAGCCTGCTGCTGGTGGCGGTGAACGCCGCGGTCGCCGCGCTGATCGTGGTGCGCGCCGCCCGGCTGCCCGCGCTCGCGGCGCTGCTCGCCACGGCCGCCGCGACCTCGGCCGCGTGGCTGTGGGCGCCGCGCCCGGACGTCGAGAAGCAGGTGCGTCTCGCCGTGGTCCAGCCGGGTGTGATCGAGGGCGACGCCAGCGGGGACCGCCGCTTCGACCGCGAGGAGCAGCTCACCCGCGCCCTCGCCGGGCAGGACCTCGACCTGATCGTCTGGGGTGAGAGCAGCGTCGGCTTCGACCTGGGCACCCGCCCCGACCTCGCCCGCCGTATCCGAGCGCTGTCACGGGCCACCGGCGCCGAGATCCTGGTCAACGTCGACGCCCGGCGCTCTGACCGGCCCGGCATCTACAAGAGCTCCGTCCTGGTCGGTCCCGACGGCCTCACCGGCGACCGCTACGACAAGATGCGCCTGGTCCCCTTCGGCGAGTACGTGCCCGCCCGCTCCCTGCTCGGCTGGGCCACCTCCGTCGGCAAGGCGGCCGGCGAGGACCGCAGGCGCGGCACCGAGCAGGTGGTGATGGACGTCGACGGGCTGAAGGTGGGCCCGATGGTGTGCTTCGAGTCGGCGTTCTCGGACATGAGCCGCAGGCTCACCAAGGACGGCGCCGACGTCCTGATCGCCCAGTCGTCGACGTCGACGTTCCAGCACAGCTGGGCGCCCGAGCAGCATGCCTCGCTCGCCGCCCTGCGCGCCGCCGAGACCGGCCGCCCGATGGTGCACGCCACCCTCACCGGAGTGTCCGCCGTGTACGGGCCCGACGGCACGCGCGTCGGTTCCTGGCTCGGCACCGAGGCGAGCGCGAGCCGGGTGTACGAGGTGCCGCTGGCGTACGGCACGACGCCCTACGTCCGCTTCGGCGACTGGCCGGTGCACGCCGCCCTGCTGGTGCTGGCGGCGCTGGCCGCGGCGGAGGGCGCCCGGACGCTCAGGCCGCGCCGGAACGCTCCTGAACCGCACGTACCACCCGTTCGCACAGCTCGTGAGTGGCCAGCGCGTCCCGCGCGCTGAGCACCTTGTCCGCGCGCACGGCGTCCAGGAAAGCCAACGCCGCCTGCTCGATGCCGCGCTGCCGGGCCACCGGCACCCAGTCGCCGCGCCGCCGCACGGTCGGCTGGCCCTTGTGGTCGATCACCTCGGCGATGTTGAGCACCTGCCGCTTGGTGTCCTGCCCGGAGACCTCCAGGATCTCCTCGGTGGAACCGCTGAGCCGGTTCATCACCCCGAGCGCGGTGAACCCGTCCCCGGCGAGCTGGAGGACGACGTGGTGGAGCAGACCGCCCTCCACACGTGCGCGTACGGTCACGTCGTCGATCGGGCCGGGCGCCAGGAACCGCAGCGTGTCCACGACGTGGATGAAGTCGTCGAGGATCATCGACCGCGGCTCCTCGGGCAGCCCGACGCGGTTCTTCTGCATCACGATCAGCTCGCGCGGATGGTCGGCGCACTGCGCGTACGCGGGCGCGCAGCGCCGGTTGAAGCCGACCCTGAGCGACACCCCGCGCTCCTCGGCGAGCCGCACCAGCCACTCGGAGTCGGCGAGTTCGTAGGCCAGCGGCTTGTCGACGTACGTCGGTACGCCGGCCTGCAGCAGCCGCGTCACGATCTCCGGGTGCACCGCGGTCGGCGCGTGCACGAACGCCGCGTCCAGTCCCTGCGCGAGCAGCCCGTCCAGGTCCCGGTGCCGCTGCCCGGCGGGCAGATGCAGGCTGTCGCCGACCCTGTCGAGGGTGGCCGGCGTACGCGTCTGGAGATGCAGCTCGATCCCTGGCTGCGTCCCGAGCACCGGCAGATACGCCTTCTGCGCGATGTCACCGAGTCCGATGCAGCCGACCTTCACGGGGAACTCCTTCAGCGCTTGCCTGCCGTGCCCTGCCCGGCAGCATACGGCGCCTGCGGCGGACGCCAGTCGGCGATGCCGTCGAAGGACCGCAGGAACAGCGCGGGCCCGACCGCCGACAGACCCGTCATCAGTGTGTTGCGTACGGCCATCAGGGCGCGGTCGGGCGTCATGTTGAGCCGGGCCACCCTGACGGCCTGCCGCGCGACGGCCGTCGTACGGGGCAGGCGCGCGGCGGTGTAGGCGGGCAGGTCCTCGCAGTGGTGGGCGAGGACGACGGCGTCCTCTATGGCCTGGTTGCCGCCCTGCCCGAGGGTCGGCGGCATGGCGTGCGCGGCGTCGCCGAGGAGGGCCACGCGGCCGCGGTGGTAGGCGGGCAGGGGCTGTGCGATGTGGTGGACGTCGTGCCGCAGGACGTCCTCGGGCCGGGCGGCGGCGAGGATCGCCGGGATGGGGTCGTGCCAGTCGCCGTAGCGGCGCAGCAGTTCGGCCCGCTCGTCGGGGGCGCGCTCGCCGGCCGGGGCGAGGGCGGCGGCGTAGGCGTAGACCCGGCCGTCCTTGAGCGGGTGGCTGCCCCAGATACGGCCGCGCCCCCAGCTCTCGTGCGAGGCGAACTCCGCGCCGGGCACCGGGATCATGACGCGCCAGGTGGTGAAGCCCGAGTAGACGGTGCCGGGGTGCTCCGGGAACAGGGTGCCGCGCACGGCGGAGCGGATGCCGTCGGCGGCGACCACCAGGTCGGCTTCCCACTCGCCCTCGGGCGTGGCCACGCGCGCAGGTCGGCCGGCATCACCGGGGTCGGTGACGGTCGCGGCGACGGCCGTACGGATCGCGTCCGGCGGCAGTTGCGCGGCCAGGCGCTCGACGAGCGTGGCGCGGGGCAGCAGGACGAGCGGTCCGCCGAACCGCTCGGCCGCCGCCGCGGCGTCGGTCCGCGACAACCAGCGCCCGCCGGGGGTGCGCAGCCCGCCGTCGCCCTGCCAGGCGGCGAGGCCGCGGATCTCGTCGCCGAGGCCGATGACGTCCAGCGCGCGCAGGGAGTTGGGGGCGAGCGAGATGGCCGCCCCGACCGGCTCCAGCGACGGGGCCCGCTCCAGGACGGTGACCTCCCGTCCGGCCCGGTGCAGGGCCGCCGCCGCGGTCAGTCCTCCGATGCCGCCGCCGATGACCACGACCCGTCGTACGCCTGCCATGACTCCTCCTGAGGACCGGTGACTACACCTGTAGTGAGGCTCGCCAGGGTCGACTGTACTACGGATGTAGTTCAGCGGGTGGACGCCCGGTAGGTTGATCTCCATGTCCGCACGCACCACGGGCCCCGCCCGCGCCGACCTGGTCGCCGACGCCGCTCTCGCCCTGCTCGCCGAGCGCGGGATGCGCGGGCTCACCCACCGGGCGGTCGACGAGACCGCCGCTCTCCCCCAGGGCTCGACCTCCAACCTGGCCCGCACCCGGCAGGCCCTGCTGGAACTGGCGGTGCGCCGGCTCGCCGAACGCGAGGCCCGGGTCCTCGCCCTGGACGAGCTGCCGGACCCCCGCGACGGCCTCGACTCTCTGCTGGACGCTCTCGCCCTCGCCACCCACCGCGCCCTGACCCAGAATCGCGAACTGACCCTCGCCCGCTACGAACTCGCCCTGGAGGCCACCCGCCGCCCCGAGCTGCGCGCCCACTTCGACGCCACGGGCGCCGTGTTCCGCGACCAGTTGAAGGCCCTGGTCGTCGCCATGGGCTCGGCCTCGCCGGAGCGGCATGTCCTGTCGCTGGTCGCCTGGGCGGACGGGCTGATGTTCTCCTGCGTGGCGGGCTCGTTCAACGCCGAACTCCCCGGCCTGGACGACGTACGGGCCGGGCTGCGCGAACTGCTCCACGGCATGCTCGGCAGCAAAGTCCTGGAAGAGCCGGGCCCGGGTGGGCGACCATGAGGGCATGACCAACGACCGCACCATGCCTGCCAGGAACGCCGGCGAACGGGACATGCTCGAGGGCTGGCTGGAGTTCCACCGGCAGACCCTCGCCCGCAAATGCCAGGGCCTGACCGACGAGCAGTTGCGCACGGCCGCCGTCGAGCCGTCCGAGCTGACCCTGATGGGGCTCGTGCGGCACATGGCCGAGGTGGAACGGATCTGGTTCCGCAAGGTGCTGACCGACGACTCCCCCGGGCCGATCTGGTTCAGCGACGAGGACCCGGACGGCGAGTTCCACCTCACCGCAGCCGACACCTGGGACGAGGCCCACACCACCTGGCAGTCCGAGATCGCGATCGCGCGCGACAACGCCGCCGGCGTCGGCCTCGACGACATCTCCAAGGGCAGCACCCGGCACGGCGACTCGCCCAGCCTGCGCTGGATCTACACCCACATGATCGAGGAGTACGCCCGCCACAACGGCCACGCCGACCTGCTGCGCGAGCGCCTCGACGGCGTCACCGGATACTGACGTCACGTCACCCCGGAAGCGCCCACACCCTTCGTACGGGGCCGGAGATCACCCGTGCGGGGCATCCTGTGCCTGTCCGCCGTCCCGGAAGCGGGCGGAGCCAGCAGAGTTGCGCGGGTGCATCGAACGACGACCACCGCAACGCTCCTGGTCACCGTGGCCGTCTCGGCCCTCACGGGCTGTGTGACGGTCCAGCGTCCACCGGCGTCCGGCCCGCCGGTGGCACCGACCCAGCCGTCGGTGCCCCGCCCGGACGGCCACACCGAGCCCCAGATCGTGCAGGCCCCGGCGCGCGAGGCCCTGGAGCTGGCCGGCCGCCGGCCCTCGACACCGCCCCGGTCGTCCACGCCGCCCACCCCCTCGCCGCAGATCCCGGCGCCGCGGCACGCCCCCGCCGAAACCCCACCGGCTCCCCGTGCCGAGCACCCGGGCCGTCCCCACCCGCATCCGCACCCCGAGAAGACCCGCCACGCCCGACCGCACGTGCCCCCGGCGGGCATCCCGGACGTCTCGGAGTCGGTCCGCAAGAACACCGACGTCTGCGCGCTCGGCAAGAAATACGGCGGGTGGCGGGCGGACAGCCCGGAGGCGCGTGCGTGCGAGCGGGCGTACGGGAGGTGAGGTGGCCGGTGAGTATGCTCCGGGCCCAGGTGGCGTGCGAGTACTGCTCCGGGCCCAGGTGGCGTGTGAGTACTGCTCCGGGCTCCGCTATCCGCTACGGCCGCTGCCGCGGCGGCCCCCAGCTCTCCCCGCCGGGCCCGCCGCCCTCCTCGCGCAGCCTCAGCTCCAGGCGGCCGATGGCGGCGCGGACCCCGTCCCCGTAGCCGTCGTCGGCCAGGGACTCCGCCGCGAGGCGGGCGCGGGTCAGGTGGGTGCGGGCGGCGTCGGGGCGGGCGAGTTTGACGTAGTCCGCGGCGAGATTGAGGTGGAGCGAGGGGTAGAGGGCACGCACGGCGGGCGCGCCCTCGTGCGAGGCGAGGCGGTCGTCCGTGAGTTCCTCCGCGGCCGTGAGCGCCCGCAGGTCCCAGGCCAGCTCGGCGTCGGGGTCGTCCTGGGTGTCGGCCATGTAGTGGGCCAGCGTGCACCGGTGCAGCGGGTCGCCGTCCTCGCCGATCTCGGCCCACAGGGTGAGGAACCGGTCGCGGGCCTCCTCACGGTCGCCCGCGTGATGCAGCATCACGACCTGCCCGATCCGTGTCATCACGGCATCCGGCGCCGCCTGTTCCTGTCGCTCCGCCATCAGGCCCTCCGCACCTTCCCGACGCCGACCCGCCACGGGACGCCCCGAGCACGTCGAAGGCGCCGAACACCCCAGACCCCCGAACGCTAACCGCACCACCCCCCGATCCCGGCCAGGCGGGCCCGTACGACACGGCGACACCGACGGCATCCGCCGCCGACGAAGACCGAAGGCTCCAGGCGAGCACCGGCCGCGCCCGCCGACGCCGCCGCGGGCGACACGCGCGAGCCGGTCCGCACCCGCCGAGGCCCGCCCGCGCGACAGGCGGGCACGGCGGACACCGACCACACCCGCCACCGGCCGCCGCAGGCACACGCGGACCCCGGCCGCACCCACCGACCGCCGCCCCCGGCGACAGTCGGCCGTACGGCGCCGGACCGTCCCGGCGGGAGCCCGGCGAAGGACCGGACCGGCGAAGGACCGGCCCGGTGCCGGGTGCCGGTCAGGCCCCGAGGTTCGGGATGCTCCAGTCGATCGGCGTGTGCCCCTGTGCCGCCACGGCCTCGTTGATCTGCGTGAAGGGGTGGGAGCCGAAGAACTTCTTGGCGGACAGCGGCGAGGGGTGGGCGCCCTTCACCACCACATGCCGGCTCTCGTCGATGAGCGGCAGCTTCTTCTGGGCGTAGTTGCCCCACAGCACGAACACCGCCGGGTCGGGCCGGTCGGCCACCGCGCGGATGACCGCGTCGGTGAACTTCTCCCAGCCCTTGCCCTTGTGCGAGTTGGCCTCACCCGCGCGGACGGTGAGCACCGCGTTGAGCAGCAGGACGCCCTGGCGGGCCCACGGCATCAAATAGCCGTTGTCCGGGACCGGCAGGCCCAGCTCCTGCTGCATCTCCTTGTAGATGTTCCGCAGGGAGGGCGGGGTCTTCACCCCCGGCCGCACCGAGAAGCACAGGCCGTGGCCCTGCCCCTCGCCGTGGTACGGGTCCTGGCCGAGGACGAGGACCTTCACCTGCTCGAACGGCGTCGCGTCCAGCGCGGCGAAGACCTCCTCGCGCGGCGGATAGACGGGACCCTTCGCCCGCTCCTCCTCGACGAACTCCGTCAGCTCCTTGAAGTAGGGCTGCTGCAGTTCGTCGCCCAGAACCCCGCGCCAGGACTCGGGCAGCATGGCGATGTCGGTCACGTCAACTTCCTTACGATATGCGGTCGGTTCGGTTCCAGCACTCAGAACCTACAGCCGCCCACTGACAACGCCGCCCGTACCGCCCGACAAGGCCCGCTACCAGCTGGTCTTGCGGTGCAGCTCCCACATCATCATGATCGTCGACGGGTCCAGGGCCTGCGCCCCGCCGGAGATCTCCTCGCTCGCGGCGACGTACTGCCGTCCCTGCCACAGCGGCAGCAGCCGGACGTCGTCGACGAGGATCTCCTGAGCCTGCTCGAAGTCCCGCACCACCCGCCCGCGGTCGCTCTCGCGGCGCGAGCGCGGCAGCAGAACACCGGTGATCTCGGGCGCCGGGTAGGGCGTGCCGAGGGCGTTGTCCTTGCCGACGAACGGCGCGACGAAGTTGTCCGGGTCGGGGAAGTCGGGGAACCAGCCGCGCCCGAACACCGGGTACTCGCCGCTCTGGTAGCCCTCGACGTAGGTCTTCCAGGGCCGGCTCTTCAGCGTGATCTCGAACAGCCCGGAGGCGTCCAGCTGCCGCTTGAGCTCCTTGAACATCACGGCGGTCTCGGAGCCGTAGCGGTCGGTGGTGTACCAGAACTCGAGCGGCACCGGCTCGTCGATGCCCGCGTCCGTGAGGAGCTTGCGGGCCTTGTCGGTGTCGGGGTCGCCGAAGCTGTCGAAGAAGCCGGTCGTGTGGCCGGTGAGGCCGGTGGGGACCATGGAGTACAGCGGGTCCACGGTGTCCTTGTAGATCTTGTGCGCGATGGCCGGCCGGTCGACGATCTGGGCGATGGCCTTGCGCACGGCCGCCTTGCCCGCCCAGGGGTCGCTGGGGTTGAACACCAGGTAGCTGATGTCGGTGCCGGTGCCCTCGACGAGCTGGAGGTCCTCGTCGGCGTCCTTGCTCTGCAGCTCGACGATGTCGTCGGCGGCGAGACCTCGGTAGGTGACGTCGATGCTCTTGTCGCGCAGGGCCTGGACCATCGCGGCCGAGTCCTGGAAGTAGCGGATCGTCACGGCGTCGTTCTGCCGCTCGGCGGTGCCCTTGTAGGTGTCGTTGCGGACCAGTTCGGCCTTGTCGTTCTCGGTGTACGACTCCAGCGTGTAGGGGCCGGAACCGTCGATGCGGCCGTCGTCCTCGCGCAGCTTGTCGGCCGGGTAGTCGTCGGGGTCGACGATCGACAGGGCCGGGGTGGCCAGCACGAACGGGAAGGTGGCGTCGGCCGTCTTGAGGTGGAAGACCACCTCGCGCTCACCGCGGGTCTCGACCCGGTCGAGGCTGCCGAGGAGTCCGGCGGGGCCGGTGGGCGCCTTGATCTTCAGGATGCGGTCGACGGAGTGCTTGACGGCCTCGGCGTCCAGCCTGCCGCCGTCGGAGAACTGCAGTCCGTCGCGCAGTTCGCAGCGGTACGTGCGGTTGGTGGTGTCCGTGAAGGCACACTCCTTGGCCGCGTCCGGCTGCGGCGTGGTGGCGCCGTCGGGGTAGCTCAGCAGGGTCTGGTAGACGTTGCGGAACAGCTCCCAGGAGCCGTCCCAGGAAGCGGCCGGATCCAACGTGCTGGGGGCGCTGGTGGTCCCCACCACGATCGGTCCCTGGTCCGAGTCGCCGCCGTCCGAGAACAGACTGCATCCGGTCACCAGGGATATGGACGCGATCGCTGCGATATTCCGCAGGCATCGGTTCCGGTTGAACACGCGCACGCTCCTCGATCTGCCATACCAAGGGTCGGCAGACCCTATCGCAGCGCGGGTTCCGGATGGAGGGCCCGTCCGGCGGCAACTTGATCACTTCCGCTGTGACTACGTTGTCATGGGCCTGTGAGCCGCCTCTACGACGACAAGGGCGCCGTTTCCGTCAACCGGAATCCGTCACAGGTGACGGGCCGGAGGGAAACGGCGCCCGGGTCGCTCACACCTCGCGGGCCTCAGCGGCTCACGCGACGCCGGCGTTGAGGAAGAGTCCGCCGTCCACCACGAGCGTCTGACCGGTGACCCAGTCGGACTGGTCGGAGGTGAGGAACGCGGCCGCGCCGCCGATGTCCGAGGGCACGCCGAGCCGGGCCAGCGGGTACGCCGCGGCGGCCTCCTCCTCGCGGCCCTCGTACAGCGCCTGGGCGAACTTGGTCTTCACCACGGCCGGGGCGATGGCGTTGACCCGTACCTTCGGCGCGAACTCGTGGGCGAGCTGGATGGTCAGGTTGACCATCGCGGCCTTGCTGACGCCGTAGGCGCCGATGAAGGGCGAGGGCGCGAGGCCCGCGACGGAGGCGATGTTGACGATCGCGCCGCCGTTGTCCTTCTGCCAGGCGTGCCAGGTGCGCTGGGCGAAGCCGAGGGCCGAGATGACGTTGGTCTCGAACACCTTGCGCGCGACGTTGAGGTCGAGGTCGGCGATCGGGCCGAACACCGGGTTCGTGCCGGCGTTGTTGACCAGGTGGTCGACGCGGCCGAAGGCCTCCATCGTGCGCTCGACGGCGGCGGCCTGGTGGGCCTCGTCGTGGGCCTTGCCGGCGACGCCGATGACGCGGTCGGCGCCGAGCTTCTCGACGGCCTCCTTCAGCGCGTCCTCGTTGCGGCCGGTGATGCAGACGCGGTCGCCACGGGCGACGAGGGCCTCGGCGACGCCGTAGCCGATGCCGCGGCTGGCGCCCGTGATCAGGGCGACCTTGCCGGAGAGCGGGGGCAGTTCAGTCATGTCAGTGTCCCTGATCGCTAGTCGAGCGGTCCGCCGGCGACGTACAGCACCTGGCCGGAGACGAAGCCGGCCGCCTCGCCGGTGAAGAAGGCGACGGCGTTGGCGATGTCCTCGGCCTCGCCCACGCGCTGCACGGGGATCATCGAGGCGGCGGCGGCCTTGAAGTCCTCGAAGCCCATGCCGACGCGCTCGGCGGTGGCGGCGGTCATGTCGGTGGCGATGAAGCCGGGGGCGACGGCGTTGGCGGTGATGCCGAACTTGCCGAGCTCCTTGGCCAGGGTCTTGGTGAAGCCCTGCAGACCGGCCTTGGCGGCGGAGTAGTTGGCCTGGCCGCGGTTGCCGAGCGCGGAGGACGAGGAGAGGTTGACGATCCGGCCGAAGCCCGCGTCGACCATGTGCTTCTGCACGCCCCGGCTCATCAGGAACGAGCCCTTGAGGTGCACGTTCATGACGGTGTCCCAGTCGGAGACGCTCATCTTGAACAGCAGGTTGTCGCGGAGCACACCCGCGTTGTTGACGAGGATCGTGGGCGCGCCGAGCTCCTCGACGATCCGCGCGATGGCCGCCTCGACCTGAGCCTCGTCGGAGACATCGGCCCCGACGGCGATGGCCCGGCCACCCGCCGCGGTGATCTTCTCCACGGTGTCCTTGCAGGCGGCCTCGTCGAGGTCGATCACGGCGACCGCACGACCCTCGGCCGCGAGCCGCACCGCAGTGGCGGCACCGATACCTCGCGCGGCACCGGTGACTACTGCGACCCGCTGTTCAGTGGTGGACATTGCTGGATCTCCTCGCCCTTGAGAGTACGTGACATGCGGTGAGCGACCGCTTAGTACCTTCAGCAGACGAGACGCTAGAAGCGATGACACCCCGTGTCAACGCCACACGGCCCCATGTGATCCATTACCCGCCACCCACCCGTTCGGACCCCGGCCGCGGGCCGCCGCGACTGGCCGCTCCTAGCGTCGGTTACGGCCCCCTCCGGGCCGGAACGGAGACACCCCCCATGCACCTGAGAACCAGCGCCGCCGTCGGCACCCTTCTCACCCTCACGGCGATCACCGCCACGGCCGCCCCCGCGCAGGCCCAGGACCTGGACTGCGCGCACTTCACCTTCCAGGAGGATGCGCAGGCCGTCTTCGACTCCGACCGCAGCGACCCCAACCGCCTCGACGAGGACCAGGGCCCTGACGACGGCATAGCCTGCGAGATCCTGCCTCGCCGAGTCTCAGTCCCGACGACCCCCACACCCACGCCCACACCCACACTGATGCCCACCATCGCCCCCACCCGCGGCGTCCAGGGCGGCCTCGGCGGCACGTCCTCCGGCCCGGCCGACTGGGACATCGCCCTCGGCCTGACCTGCGTATCGGCCGCAGGCCTGACAGCGGCGTGGGCACTCAGACGCCGAAGGACCACGACTGCGAGGTGACGCTCCCACGAGGCGGCGAGGGCCACCGACGGGCGAGCGGCTCCGCACCCATGACGACGGACAGCCGCCGACGGCGAGCAACCCCAGAAGGAGAGCCCAGCCTCTCGGCCGACTTCGACGGGCGGTGCGCGTGGGAGAAGGCCGCGAAGCGGCGATACGGCGGAGAGGCCGGTCAGCGGACCAGGAGGTCCAGGAGGCGTTCCGTCTCGCTCGCGGCGTCCGTGGTGAGGCCGGTATGGATCGGCCCGGGCTGGACGACCGTGGAGCGCGGAGCCACCAGCCACCGGAAGCGCCGCCCGGCATCGTCACCCGCGGCCTGCCCCGCCCCCGCCCCACCCCCGCAGACGGCCTCCACGGCACGCAGTGCGGCCCGCACACCCGCCACGTCCGCCGCCGGGTCGAGGGCGAGGAGCCGTGCCTCGTCGAGATGCGTGCGGGCACCGACGTAGGCCTGGGCGCGGCAGTACACGAGCACGCCGGCGTTGATGCACTCGCCCCGTTCGATGCGCGGCACGACCCGCAGCACGGCGTACTCGAAGACGTCCTGGTCCCCGCCCTGCCCGGCCCGGGTGATGTGGCGCTCGGTCATATGACCGGCCACGTTGATACGGCCGTTGCTCACTTGATCCCCTCGATACGTTCGTGGACGACGGCCGCCCGGGCGACGAGCGGCTCCGCGTAGGCCCGCCGCAGCGCGTCGGCGGAGTCGAACCCGGGCTCGTCGGCGAGCCACACCTCGGGGATCTCGGCGGTGACCTCGGCGAGCAGTTCCTCGGTGACCCGCGGTGCCAGCTCGGCCGCGGCCCCGGCCACATCGGGCGCGAACCCGGCGAGGGCATGGTCGGAGGCGTCGTAGGGCCGGCCGGCGGACTTGTGCGCGCCGGGCCAGTTGTGGTGCCAGATCATCGTGGCGCCATGGTCGATGAGCCACAGCTCGCCCTGCCACATCAGCAGGTTGGGGTTGCGCCAGGAACGGTCGACGTTGTTGACCAGCGCGTCGAACCACACGATCCGCCCGGCCTCCTCGGGCCCCACGGTGAAGGCGAGCGGGTCGAAGCCGAGGGCGCCGGAGAGGAACTCCATGCCGAGGTTCGTGCCGCCGCTGGACCTCAGCAGGTCCTGGACCTGCTGCTCGGGCTCGCCGAGTCCGAGGACGGGGTCCAGCTCGACGGTCACCAGACGGGGCATCCGGAAGCCCAGCCGGCGGGCCAGCTCTCCGACGACGACCTCGGCGACGAGCGTCTTGCGCCCCTGACTGGCGCCGGTGAACTTCAGGACGTACGTCCCCCGGTCGTCGGCCTCGACCAGCCCCGGCAGCGAGCCGCCCTCACGCAGCGGCGTGATGAACCGGGTCGCTTCGACTTCCTTCAGCATCGCCCCAGGTTACTGGGGCGTTCACGCCCGCCGGGACGCGGCCTGTGGCCCGGAGCGGTACGTTCGGGTGACGACACGCGTGGCGGCTGAACGACGGCACCGCGCGGGCCGTAACCCTTGACGAGCCAGTGACGTCAGGCGAAGGGAACGGCAGCATGACCAGCGAATCGGTTCGGCCCACGACGGGTCCGGCCCGGCGTACCGTCATCGCGGCGGCCGGCGCGGCGGGTCTCGCCGTCGCACTGACCGCGTGCGGGGACGACCAGGACAAGGCGAAGGCGGTGGGCAGCGCCGGCACCGTGCTCGGCAAGACCTCGGAGGTCCCCGAGGGCGGCGGCAAGGTGTTCGGCGACGCGGGCGTGGTGGTCACCCAGCCGACGGCGGGCGAATTCAAGGCGTTCTCCGCCAAGTGCACCCACCAGGGCTGCGCCGTGAAGGACATCGCGAACGACACCATCACCTGCCCCTGTCACGGCAGCGAGTTCTCGGCGACGGACGGCAGCGTCAAGAAGGGCCCGGCGACCCAGCCGCTGCCCACCGAGCAGATCACGGTGAAGGGCGACACCATCACGCTGGCGTGAACATCAGCTCCCGCGCGGCCGTTCGAGGCAGTTCAGCACCTCGTCGGTGGTGGCGAGGGTGGCCACCAGGGCGAGGGTGTGCCGGATCATCGCGGCGGTGTAGTCGGCGGGCACCCCGGCGATCGCATCGGTGGGCACGACGGCGGTGTAGCCGAGATTCACCGCGTCGAACACCGCGTTGGGGATCGCCACGTTGGCGGAGACCCCGCTGACGATCAGGGTCCGGCAGCCGAGGTTGCGCAGCAGCGCGTCGACCTCGGTGCCCTGCACGGGCGACAGTCCGTGCAGCCGTCGTACGACGAGGTCCTCCTCGGCCACCTCGATCGGCGGAGCGACGCGCACCGCGGCCGTCCCGGCCAACTGCCGTACGGGCAGCCGCTCTGCGGCACGGAAGAGCCGTGCGTTGCGGCCGGCCCCGCGACCGTCGGGGCGGCGTTCGGCGACGGCGTGGATCACCTGCACGCCGCTCTTCCGGGCGGCGGCCACCAGCCGGGCGACCTGGGCGAGTGCGCCCGACTCCCGTGCGGCACGGGAGAGTTCGGGCAGGGCGGCGTCCGGTCCGACGACCCCCTGCTGGCACTCGACGGTCAGCAGCACGGTCGCCGCGGGGTCCAGGATCTCGCGCAGTACGTCGTACGACGGCATGCCACTCCCCCTTGTCGGCGGCGGGTTCGCCGGGCGAGGGTAGCGACCGTTGCGTTCACGCGGAAGACGCACCATGCTCTTTGCCTGACACACCGTCAGCTTTGGAGGGGATCTCATGACCGCCACCACCCAGCGCCGGGGCCGGAAGATCATGATGACGCCCGACGAGCTGGACGCCTTCCTCGCCGTCGAACGCACCTGCCGGGTGGCGACCGTCTCCGCCGACGGCACCCCGCACGTCAGCCCGCTGTGGTTCGCCTGGGACGGCAAGGCGCTGTGGCTGTACTCGATCACCCGCAGCAAGCGGTGGGCCGATCTGCGCCGCGACGGACGCGTGGCGGTCGTGGTGGACGCCGGGCACGACTACGACGAGCTGCGCGGCGTGGAGCTGTCCGGCGGCGTCGAGGTCGTGGGCGAGGTGCCGCGCACGGGTGAGCCGTACCCCGAACTCGCCTCCGTGGAGCGGGCGTTCGCACGCAAGTACTTCGGCATCGACGAACTCCCGCACGACGGCCGGCACGCCTGGCTGCGGCTCGCACCCGAGACGGTCAGGTCGTGGGACTTCCGGAAGCTGGCGTCCCGGTAACGGGACCGGCGGAAGTCGGCGCCCCGGCAGCCGCATCAGGGGCACCGACCCGCTCCCCGGCCGCACGCAGTGCCCGTACCGCCGCCCGGATCGACGGCCGCCGGTCGGCGTCCGCGCGCCACACGACGTACACATGCCGTCGCACCCGCTGCCGCAGCGGCACCGTCACGACGCCCTCGGGCATCGGATGGCGGCCGAGCAGCGGTGCGATGCACACCCCGAGGCCCGCGGCGACCAGCCCGAGCTGGGTGTGGGTCTCGCCCGCGCGATGACCGACGATCGGCTCGACGCCCCGCGAGCGCAGCGTGAACAGCAGCCACTCGTGGCAGAACTCGCCCTCGCCCCAGGTGATCCACTCGTCCTCGGCGAACTCCCCGAGGTCCACCTCGTCCCGGTCCGCGAGCGGGTGCCCGGCCGGCATCGCCACATCGGCCGGGTCGTCCAGGATCGGCGCCTTGACCAGGCCGTCGGGCAGCGGCATCGGCTTGTTGTACCAGTCGAGGACGACGGCGACGTCCAGGTCGCCGCGTACGACGGCCCTGATGCCGTCCTCCGGTTCCAGCTCGCAGGAGCGGACGCGCAGGGCCGGATGCTCGGCGCGCAGCGCGGACAGCGCGGCCGGGAACAGCCCGCGCGCGGCCGTCGGGAACGCCGACAGCCGCAGCTCGCCCGCGACCTGCCCGCGCTGTGCCTCCAGGTCGGACTGGGCGAGCTGCACCTGCGACAGGATCCGGGCGGCGTGCTCCGCGAGCAGCCGCCCCGCATCCGTCAGCCGTACGCCCCGCCCATGCTTGGCCAGCAGCTGCTGCCCGACCTCCCGCTCCAGCTTGGCCATCTGCTGCGAGACGGCGGACGTGGTGATGTGCAGGCCCTCGGCGGCCCCGCTCACCGAGCCGTGCCGGGCGAGGGCGTCGAGGGTGCGGAGGCGCTCCAGGTTCAACATGTAAGTGATGCTACGAGATAACGCTCGCGAAATGTCGATTGTTCTACGAGATACTCGTGCGGCAGGCTGCCCCCATGAGCTCCGCCGGGACCACGACCCCTCCGCCCCGCCCCCACCTCGACTGGCGGCTGCGCTTCGCCGTGCTGTCGCTGATCTGGGGCTTCAGCTTCCTGCTCATCAAGGTGGGCACCGACGGCTACGCGCCCTTCCAGGTCACACTGGGCCGGCTGGTCTTCGGTACGGCGGTACTGGCGGCGGCGATGGCGGTCAGGAGGGAGCGGCTGCCGCGGGGCACCCGGACGTGGGCGCATCTGGCGGTGGCGGCGTTCCTGCTGAACGCGCTGCCGTTCTCGCTGTTCGCCTACTCCGAGCTGACGATCCCCTCCACCCTGGCCGGCATCTGCAACGCGACCTCGCCGCTGTGGGGCATGGCCCTGTCGCTGGTCGCCCTCTCCGAGGACCGGCCGACCCGGCTGCGGGTGGCGGGGCTCGGCATCGGCTTCCTCGGCGTGCTGACAGTGCTCGGGGCGTGGCAGGGCTTCGCGGGCCTGGACGCCAAGGGCACGGCGATGGCGCTGCTGGCCTCCCTCAGCTACCCCATCGGCTGGATCTACGTCCGTCGCACCCTGGCGGGGTCCACGCACTCGAACCTGTCCCTGACCGGCGCGCAGTTGCTGCTGGCCACGCTGCAACTGGCCGTGGTCACCCCGCTGTTCACCTCGCTGCCGACGCGCTTCGCGCCGGGCCCGCTGCTGGCGATCGCCGCGCTGGGGGCGCTCGGCACCGGTCTCGCGGTCCTCGTCCAGTACGGCCTGGTCGCCGAAGTCGGCCCGACGACGGCCCAGATGGTCACCTACTTCATCCCCGTGATCGCCACGGCCGCCGGTGTGGCTCTTCTCGGCGAGTCGCTGACGTGGTC
This sequence comes from Streptomyces sp. NPDC096205, assembly GCF_044763135.1. Lineage (NCBI taxonomy): Bacteria > Bacillati > Actinomycetota > Actinomycetes > Kitasatosporales > Streptomycetaceae > Streptomyces > Streptomyces sp. NPDC096205. The sequence continues at coordinate 673,112 of NZ_JBIWFS010000004.1, forward strand.
GACGCCGGTGGGCGCGCTGATCGTCCTGGCCGGGGCGGCACTCACCCAGGCCCGCCCGAGGCCACGGAGGCAGACACCGACGGAGGCGGCCACCGCACCGCGCGAGCGGGTGCCCTCCTAGACGTACCGCCGCCCCGGCACCGCCCCCACCGCGGCCGCGATCGCGTCCGCCAGCGGCACCATGTCGGCCTCGGTCAGGGACGACACGGTGACCCGGATCCCCGGCGGCGACTTCATCCGGAAGCGGGCGCCGGGGGCCACGGCCCAGCCGGCGTGCAGCAGGCGGGCGACCGCGCCGGTCTCGTCCGGCACCGGGATCCACACGTTCATGCCGCTGCGCCCGTGTCCCGTGATCCCGCGGTCGGCGAGCGCCCCGATGAGGGCGTCCCGGCGCCGCCCGTAGGCCGCCGCGACCTCGCCCGCGTCGACCGCGCCGTCGGCCCACAGCCGTACGACCGCGCGCTGGGTGATACGGCTGATCCAGCCGGGCCCGAGCCGCTGGCGCCCGCGGACCCGGCCGAGGGTGACCTCGTCGCCGGTGAGCACGGCGAGCCGCAGATCGGGACCGTAGGCCTTGGCGGCGGAGCGCACGAAGGCCCAGTGCCGGGTGGCCCCGGCCAGCGGGTGCACAGGGAGGTCCACGATCCGGTGGCCGTGGTCGTCCTCGATCAGCAGGGTCTCGGGGTGCTCGCGCAGCACCGCGCGCAGGGCACGCGCGCGCGTGGCGCCGACCGCCGCGCCGGTGGGGTTCTGCGCCCGGCAGGTGACGATCAGGGCGCGCGCCCCGGCCTCCAGGGCGGCACGGACGTCGTCGACGAGCGGGCCGTCGTCGTCCAGGCCGACCGGGTGGACGCGCAGGCCGAGGGCCGGGACGAGGTCGAGGACGCTTCCCCAGCCGGGATCCTCCACCGCGACGGTGTCCCCGGGCTTGAGGTGGGCGGCCAGGACCCGCTCGATGCCGTCCAGCGCCCCGGAGGTGACGGCCACCGGCCCGTCCGGCACCCCGTCGGCGTCCAGGTCGGCCCGGGCGAGGCGGGCCAGCTCCGGCTCGACCTCCGCGTCGCCGTAGAGGACCGGCTCCCGGTCGCCGTACGCGGCCGCCTCGGCGAAGGCGGGGGCGAGGGGCGGCAGCAGCGCCGGGTCCGGGTTGCCGTTCGCCACGTCGCGCACGCCCTCCGGCACCTCGACGCGGATGTACTCACGCCCGCTCGTGGCGGGCTTCGGCCGCACCCTGCTGCCGCGGCGGCCATGGGTCTCGATGACCCCGCGCTCGCGCAGGATGCGATAGGCGGCCGCGACCGTATTGGGATTCACCCCGAGCCGCTCCGCCAACTCCCGCATCGGGGGCAGCAGTTGGCCCGGCTGCAGCTCACCGGCGGTCACCGCCTGCTCGACGCTGGCGGAAATCTCTGCTGCACCACGACCCTTGATCGGATATTCTCCTAGCACAAAGCCAATTATGCACTAGTGCAATGGAGAGCGCCATGCAGGGGACCCAGCAGCCGACGGCACCCGCCACCTACACGCCGACCGACCGCACGGTCCCCACACGCTCCGCCGACCGGGCCGCCTACGACAAGGAACTCGTGCACGCGATACTCGACGACGGCTACGTCTGCCACCTCGGCTTCGTCCGCGACGGCGCCCCGGTGGTGCTGCCCACGCTGTACGGCCGGGTCGGCGAGCGCCTCTACGTCCACGGCTCGACGGGCTCGCGCCCGCTGCGGATGACCGGACAGGCCGACCCGGGCCTGCCGGTGTGTCTGACCGTGACCCATGTCGACGCGCTGATCCTGGCCCGCTCGGCCTTCCACCACTCGATCAACTACCGCTCGGTGGTGGTGCACGGCATCGCCCACGACGTGACCGACCCCGAGGAGAAGCGCGCCGCGCTCGACGCGCTCGTCGACCATGTCGTCCCGGGGCGGGCCGCCGACTCCCGCCCCGCCAACAAGAAGGAGCTGGCCGCCACCGCGGTCATCCGGCTGGACCTGAACGAGGTCTCCGCCAAGCTGCGCACCGGCGGCGTGAACGACGAGCCCGAGGACTACGCCCTCCCCCACTGGGCCGGCGTCGTCCCGCTGCGCAAGGGCTACGACGCCCCGCTCCCGGACGACGAGCTGGCCGAGGGCACCGAACTCCCGGACTACCTCGCGTCGGTGCTGTGATGCTGATCCACCCCTGGGACGCGCCCCACGACGACACCGAGTGGCAGCAGTGGCTCGCCGAGCACGACTTCGGCCAGCTCGTCGTCAACGGCCTGCCCGGCGAGCCGCCCTTCGCCCAGCCGCTGCACTTCGCGTACGACGCCCGGCGCGGCGACATCGCGACCCACCTGGCCCGTCCCAACCCGCTCTGGGAGGCCCTGGAGGCGAACCCGGACGTCGTGCTCAGCGTGGTCGACGACTACGTCTACGTCCCCGGCCCCTGGCAGGCCGCCCCGGACGACCCGCCCGAGCACGGCACGCCGACCAGTCTCTACGCGGCCGTCCAACTGCGCTGCCGGGCCCACGTCGTCGACGACCCGGCCGAGAAGGCCGAGCTGCTGAACCGGCAGGTCGGCCACTTCCAGCCGGAGGGCGGCTCGGCCCGCGTGGCCGTGGGTGAGATCCCGTACGGGCGCATGCTGTCCGGCATCCGGGGACTGCGGCTGGAGGTCACGGGCGTACGGGCGAAGTTCAAGTACGCCGGGAGCAAGAAGCCGGAGGTCCAGGACCGTATCGCGGACCGGCTCGCGGATCGCGCCGGCCCCCGGGACGCGGCCGCGCGCGGGCATCTGCTGCGCAGGCGCCAGGCGTGACCTGCGGCAGGGCGGGCCCACACGGGGGTGGGGCCCGCCCTGCCGCATCAGCTCATGCGTCGGACAGGGCCGCGCTACGAGGTCTCACTACGGGGTTTCTCCGGGGTCTTTCTACGAGGCCGTCCGCTGCCCGGCCGGCTCCCGCTCCGGCGCCCCTCCCGCCACCGCCTCGACAGAGCCCTTGGCCGGCGCCGAGGACTGGGCGATGAACGCGCCCACGAGGACGACGACACCACCGAGGATCTGCGGCGCCGACAGGTGCTCGCCCAGCAGCACCCAGGCCAGCACGGTCGCGATGACCGCCTCCAGACAGGCCACCACGCCCGCGACCTGCGGCGAGAGGCGACGTACCGACAGCACGCCGGTGACGTAGGCGACGACCGTCGCGATCAGCACGATCCAGGCGAGCAGGAGCACGGCCGGTACGGCCGAACCGTCCATGTCGGCGGTGCCGCCCAGCACGGACCAGTCCATCCCCCACGGCCGGGCCACCACGGTCAGCACGACGGCGCCGATCAGCAGCCCGTAGGCGATGACCCCGAGCGGGTCGGGGGCGTCCTCGCCGGAGTCGCTGCCCTGGTCGGACAGCACGAAGTAGCCGACCTGGCAGCAGGCCGCGCCCAGCGCGAGGAGCAGGCCGAGCGCGTCGAAGCCGAGCCCCGCCCACACCTCGACCACGCAGGCCAGGCCGCCGACCGCGAGGACCACCCCGAGCGCGGCGGCACGCGTGACCGGACGCCGCTGCACGAACCGCACCCAGCCGAGGACGAGCGCGGGCGCGAGGTACTCCACGAGCAGGGCGACACCGACCGGGATGCGGGAGATCGACGCGAAGTAGCAGGCCTGCACACCGGCCACGGCCAGCAGTCCGAAGCCGGCCAGCAGCGCGGGCCGCCGGCGCAGCAGGGCGCGATGGCGCACCGCGAGCGGCAGCATCACCAGGGCCGCCCCGGCCACGCGCAGCCACACCACGTGCAGCGGGTCCAGGCCCGCCTCGATCAACGGCTTGGCCGCGACACCGGACCCGCCGAAGGCGAGCGCCGATCCGAGGGCCAGGCCGAGGCCCACGCCCTTCCCACGGGCGCCGGCACTGCTGTTCGTCGTAGACACCGGCACATGATGACAGGCGATGACATGAGCTTCATCCCCGATGACACCTGTCTCACCGTACGGACGCGCACCCTCCGCTCACGGTGCGGGCTCAGGGCGTCGCCTCGCCGCTCTCGGCGTACTCCTCGGGCCGCCGCGGCCGGCTCTCGATGCGCAGGAACAGCTCCCTGGGGTCCACCCCGGCCCGGGTCAGCACCTCGACGGCACGGGCCTGCGGGTCGGCGACGACCGCCGCGAGCAGATCGACACAGCAGGCCTCCTCCTCACCGAACCGCGCGGCACGCGCGCGTGCGCGCTCCAGCGCGGCGGAGGCGAGCGGCGAACACCCTTCGACCGCGCTCACCACGGGAATGGCGCCGGAGTCCTCCACGGTGCTCTGCCAGCGCAGGCCGTAGCCGATGCTGCGCTGCACGAGGTACCCGAGCAGCCGGGCGACCTGCGCCCCGTCCTCGAAGACGGCGCACACCTCGGGGTCGTGCTCCAGCAGGGAGTGCAGCACATGCGCGGTGTCGATCTGCCGGTCCCCGTCGCGCAGCGCCCGTCTGCGGGCACCGGCCAGCACCGCGGCGAGCTCGGCACCGAGCCCGGCAGCGGCGTCGGCGCGGGCGCCGACCTGGTCACCGGTCGACTGCCGGGGAATACGGGGTTGCACATCCACCACCCCATCAGCCGGGGCCGTCCAGGTCATCCCCGTCCGGGAGCATTCTCGTGTCCCACGGGAAGGGGACACCGCCGCCCGGAATCTCCTCCTTGGGGAGGAGATCTCGGCCGACCTCACAAAGGGGCGCGCGCCGGTTTGCCTCGCGCCCCGGAAGCAACCACCGGACGCCGCCGCTCGTCCCGAAGTGCATGGAGAGCGGGTGCTGGCTGGTGGAGCTGCCGGCCGTGGACGGCAGACAGTACGTGTACCGGGTGTACGCCCCGGAGGACGCGCTGCTCGCCGACCTGTTCTGGGAGGCGTGGCACTGCCACGACGAAGGCCCCTATCCGCGCGCGTGGGACCTCTTCGACGCGGCGGTGATACGCAAGGCGTGCTGAACTGCCGAACTCCAGTTTCTGACGGGTCGTCAGCATTGAAGGTTCGCGTGTATTGAAGGTTCGCGCCCCCGGAGCTACGTTCCGCGACACCGCAGCCCGACACGAAGAGGTGGTCGTATGGCCGAAGTCAGCGCTCAGGCACGGATCGAGGCTCCCGCGGAGAAGGTGTGGGCGCAGCTCACGGACTGGTCCGCCTACGGCGAGTGGAACGCGACCCACACCGACTTCCCCGCGGGCGGGCCCGAGGCCCTGGTGGTGGGGGCGACGTTCCTGGAGAACATGAAGCTGATGGGGTTCCCGGCCGAGGTCGAGTGGACCGTCGAGGAACTGGAGCCGGCCCGGCTGCTGGTCATCCGCGGCAAGGGACCCATGGCGGTCAGCCTCGCCACGCGCTACACCCTCAGCCCGCAGGGCGAGGCCACCTCGGTGCGGATCGACGGGGAGTTCACGGGCGCGGCCGTCTCCCTGATGGCGGGCCGCCTGAAGGACTCGGCGACGGCCGCGCTGGAGGAGTCCCTGCGCAGACTGGACGGACTGGTGACCTGAGGAGACGCCCCGCCCGTCCCGCACACACGAAGATGCCCCGCGGCATGAACCGCGGGGCACCCCGACCGCCGTACGGAAGGACTCAGTCCTCGTCGGCGAGGATGAGGTACAGCTTCTTGCGGGCCTCGTTGACGACAGCCAGCGCCTTCTCGCGCTGTTCCTTGCTGCCGGTCTTCCAGACCTGCCCGAAGGCCTCCATCAGACCGAACCCGGCCTGCCGGATCTCCCCGAGGGCCTCCCAGTCGACGCCGCGCCCGGCATCCTCCCAGGGCGCTTCGGGCCCCTCCTCGGCGGCCGCGCGGCCGGAGTCGGTGAGGGAGAACAGCTTCTTGCCGCCCTCGCTCTCACTGGCGATCAGCCCCTCGTCCTCCAGCAGCTGGAGGGTCGGGTACACCGAACCCGGGCTGGGCTTCCATGCCCCGCCGCTGCGCTCGGCGATCTCCTGGATCATCTCGTAGCCGTGCATCGGCCGGTCCCTGAGCAGGGCGAGGATCGAGGCGCGCACATCTCCTCGCCGCGCCCTCCCTCGTGGCCCACCACGCCCGCGGCCGCCCCAGGGTCCGGGCCCGAAGCCGCCGAACCCGGGGCCGCCAGGCCCACCGGGTCCCCCGGGCCCAAACGGACCGAAGGCCGCCCGGTGCCCCTCGAAACGTCCCTCGAAGCCCCGCCGGCCGTGCCCGAAGGGGCCACCGCCCGGGCCGTCCTGCCGATGTCCACGCTCGAATCCGTGCATACGCATCGCACTCACTCCATTCCATCGTTGATCTGTCGCGATGCTTCAACGATATATCGGAAACATGCTTGCGACAACCCCGGCCGAAGAAGAAGGGCGGAGGAAGAGCGCACCGGCTCGGGTCCAGTCCTGTCGGATTGGCATTGGCTCGCGGCTTCCCGGCCCCTCTACCGTTCGTGTCCATGCGGATTCGAATCGTCGACGCCTTCACCGACCGCCCCTTCGCCGGCAACCCGGCCGGGGTCCTCCTCCTGGACGCCTTCCCGGACGACGACCGGCTTCAGAAGATCGCCATGGAGGTGAACCACGCGGAGACGGCCTTCGCGCACCGCCTGCCCGAGGGCGGCGAGGCCGACTGGGCGCTGCGCTGGTTCACCCCCGTCGCCGAGGTCGCGATGTGCGGCCACGCCACCCTCGCCACGGCCCATGTGCTGCACGGCACGGGCGCGCACGAAGGCCCGGTGCGGTTCGCCACCCGCAGTGGCGTGCTCGTCGCGACGCCCGGCGAGGACGGCTGGATCACCCTGGACTTCCCCACCGCCCCGCTCACCCCCGTCGACGTCCCGGACGGCATCGCCGAGGCCCTCGGAGCCGAGCCGCTCAACGCCTTCGACACCGGCCCGAACGTCGGCGACCTGCTCGTCGAACTGCCCGACGAGAAGACCGTCCTCGGCCTCACTCCCGACCACAGGGCCCTCGGCCGCCACTCCTCGCGCGGCATCATCGCCACCGCCCGCGCCTCCCAGGAGGCCGCCGACGACTACGACTTCGTCTCCCGCTGCTTCTTCCCCAACGTCGGCATCGACGAGGACCCGGTCACCGGCAGCGCCCACACCGCCCTCGCCCCCTACTGGTCCGAGCGCCTCGGCCGCACCGAGCTGACCGGCCTGCAGGCCTCGCCCCGCTCCGGCCTGGTGCGCACCCGCCTGAACGGCGACCGCACCCTGCTGACCGGCCGCGCCGTCACGACCATCGACGGCGAGCTGCTCGCCTGACCCACACGAAAGGGGGCGTACGACGGTGTCGTACGCCCCCTTCTCACTCCTCACGGCCTCACGCGGTCGGCAGCCACCCCACCTTGCCCGCGAGCAGCCCGTAGCCCACGAACGCGCCGATGTCGAGCAGCGAGTGCGCCACCACCAGCGGCCCGACCCGGCCCCAGCGCCGGTACAGGTACACGAACACCACGCCCATCACCAGGTTGCCGACGAAGCCGCCGATGCCCTGGTAGAGGTGGTACGAGCCGCGCAGTACGGAGCTGCCGACGAGCGCCTTCTCCGGCGACCAGCCCAACTGGCCGAGCCGGCGCAGCAGATAGCCGACGACGATGACCTCTTCGAGGACGGCGTTCTGCATAGCCGACAGGATCAGCACCGGGTACTTCCACCACACCTCCGGCAGGGCCTCCGGCACCACGGTGAGGTTGAAGCCGAGGCCCCGGGCGGCGAGGTAGAAGGCGATGCCGGTGCTGCCGATCACGGCGGCGACCGCGGCACCGCGGCCCAGGTCGGGCCACGGCCGGGTGCGGTCGAAGCCGAGCGTGCGCAGGCCCTGGCCCTCGCGCAGCAGGAAGTGCGCGACGAGCGCGACCGGCACAAGGGCGGTGGTGATCCCGAAGAGCTGCCAGGCGAGATCCAGCCAGGGACGGCCGGGCGCGGCCGAGGCGTTCAGCGTGGCGGCCTGGTCCTTCAGGCCGCCCGGTCTGGTCACCGACCCGATGAAGCTGATCAGCGCGGACACGCCACTGGCGCCGAGCGAGAGCGCCAGCACGAGCAGCGTCTCGTCCCGCAGGGTCCGCCGGGACAGCCCCTCCTTCGCCGCCGGTTCGCCCACCGCTCCCGCTTCCGCCTGCACCCCTGCCTCCAGCCGCTCGCCCACGCCCTAGGTCCCTCATCATCACCTGTCAGGACGTACGGCGAACATCAGGGGCGGCGCTCAGGGCAGCGCGCGGGCGGCTCTCAGGGCGGCTCCCGGGCCGGCTCTCGGGGCGCTCACACCATCGGCACCGGCTCCGGCAGTCCCACCGGCCAGGTGTGGACCGGCTCGCCCTGGTGCATCAGCTCGCTGTAGCGGCGGGTGGTCGCGGCCAGCGCCTCAGGCCGGGTCAGGCCCGCCTCCAGGGCCTTGTGGAAGGTGGCGACCTGCCAGGACGCCCCATTGACGCGCCGCCGGCACCGCTCGTCGATCACGCCCAGGTACAGATCCCGGTCGGCGGGTTCCACGCCCCACGCGTCGAGCCCCACTGCGGCGAGCGGCAGCAGCTCCTCGCGGACCAGGGTGACGGCGTCGACCTCGCCGACACCGCCGTAGCGGCCCCGCCGGGGCCAGCGGAAGCGGGCGTCGATGCCGAAGCGGCACGCGGCGTCGAAGTTGGCAGCCGCCGTCTCGAACGGCAGCCGGGTCCACAGCGGCCGGGACTCCTCGGCCAGCGCGCGGACCAGGCCGTAGTAGAAGGCGGCGTTGGCGACGACGTCCGCGACCGTGGGGCCCGCGGGCAGCACCCGGTTCTCCACCCGTAGATGCGGAACTCCGTCGGCGACGCCGTAGACCGGCCGGTTCCAGCGGTAGACCGTGCCGTTGTGCAGGACCAGCTCCGCGAGGCTCGGCACGCCCCCGGCGTCCAGGACCTCCAGCGGGTCCTCCTCGTCGCAGATCGGCAGCAGCGCCGGGAAGAACCGCAGGTTCTCCTCGAACAACTCGTACGCCGAGCCGATCCAACGCTCGCCGAACCACGTCCGCGGCCGTACGCCCTGCGCCTGCAGCTCGGGCGGGCGAGTGTCGGTGGACTGCAGGAACAGCGGCGGCCGCGACTCGCGCCACAGCTCCCGGCCGAACAGGAAGGGCGAGTTGGCGCCCATGGCTATCTGCGGCGCGCAGGCCACCTGGGCGGCGTTCCACACGTCGGCGAACCGGCCCGGGGTGACCTGGAGGTGCAACTGCACGGACGTACAGGCGGCTTCGGGCACGATGGAGCGGGCGGTGCAGGTCAGGCGCTCGACGCCGTCGATGTCGAGGGTGAAGTCCTCACCTCGGGCGGTGACGATCTGGTCGTTGAGCAGGGTGTAGCGGTCCGAGGCGGAGAGGTTCGAGGACACCAGGTCGTCGCGGTCGAGGGTGGGCAGAATGCCGATCATCACGATGCCGGCGTCGAGTTCACCCGCTTTCCGGTGCGCATATGCCAGACCCGTGCGGAGTTCCTCGGCCAGCCGGTCGAAAACCCGCCCGCCGAGACGGTGCGGCGCAATGTTCACTTCAAGGTTGAACGTGGCGAGTTCTGTTTGGAAATCGCGGCTCGCGATGCGTTCCAGGACTTGCGCGTTCAACATTCTGGGCAGGCCGTCGGACCCGGCGAGATTCAGCTCGATCTCCAGCCCCATGAGGTTCTTGGGGCGATCGAACCGCTTCTCCGCCAGGAGCCGCTCCAGTCCCCTCAGGCACCGCCGGAGCTTGTCGCGGTAGCGCTGCCGATCGGACAGGTCGAACGCGCCTGCCACGACCTTCTCCCCCATCGGGGCCTCCCTCCTCGCATGTGCGGACCGCCGGGCCGGCCGCCGCGGTCCTGGTGCAGGGGGGATGATGCCCAGCCGGAGCGATCGATAACGTCCCCGCAGCCACCCCTGCACCGCTACTCTGAGGAAAGCGGCACACGGGGTACCGGGGGCACATTCCACGGGCAAGCGGGAACCAGCGGTTTCCGGCGGACGGTGACTCGTGAAAAACGCCGACGAGAATTGGCCTACCGCTCCAGGAGCGAAACCCGAGGTCATCGCCCTGCGACCGTTCCGGAATCGGGAGGATTTCCGCAGTTCCGCGACCGGATTACTCCTTGCCGGACTTCCCGGTAACGGCTAGCCGAAACACCGGGTGAACACCTGTCGTATAAACTCCGCGAACAAGGCAGAGAAGGCTGGCGCCCACGGTCGCACGGACTGCCGTCGAGCCGAGACCCGGCGAAACCGCCCGCCCTTTCGTCACCGACCCCGGCCCCCGCCTCTCTGACCTCGTGAGCAGACAGCGCCGTCCGCCCCCGCCCCTGCGCGCCCATGCCTGTCGAACGAGAGGCGACCCACCATGCCGCTGCATGTCCCCCCGGCTCCCGCGCCCGCCCTGCGCACCGTCCTCACGGCCCTCGGTTCCCCCACCGCCGTCCGCGAGGCCCCGACCCCCTCCCTGCGCATCGCCCAGGGACCTGTGACGCCCGAAATGCCGCTGCCCGTGCATGTGCTGGACCGGTTCGCCGCCGGGGGCCCGCCCGCCACCAGGCTGGCCGGCTGGCGCTTCCTGATCCGCAACGGCGATCGGGCGCTGGCCGCCGCCGAGACCCGGCTCACGCCGGACGGCTGGGCGTTCGCGCACTTCTTCGAGGGCCCCTACATCGCCTCCACCGAGCGCGCCCTGCGGCAGGCCGAGACACTGCCCCAGGCCTACCAGCCGCGTCTGCTGTCCATCCCCAGCCTCTACATGCTGACCCTGTGGCTGCACGGCGACCTCGCCGCGGACGGCTCGACCGGCGGACTCCAGCCCACCGATCTGCTCGTCCCGCTGGCCCCGGCGCCGCCCGGCATCGCCTCGCACCTGCCGCACCGCGTCGCCGAGCTGCTCCCGCTGCTCACCCATCGCGTGACACCGGCCGTCCCGCCGCCGCTGCTCGGCTCGCCGGCCTGAGGCCGTCTGCGGCATCGCGCCTCCGGCACTCCGCCTCCGGGGTTCAGCCTCCGGCACTCCGCCTTCGGTATTCCGCCTCCGCCCCGCCGTGGTCGTCCCGCGGCGGGGTTCTTCGTGCGCGCGCCCCACACCGTCTCTCCTACGAGCGCTCCTCTGCTCGTACGAGCTGATCATCGCCCTGTTGCCCATGCGGACTAGCCCTTTACGGCCACCGCGAACCACCCGAAAGGGCAGTGCAGTTGAGGTGAACCGTCCGCGCGGGTGACGCGTCCTCAACCTGTGAGAAGCGGTGCTGCGAAATCCCTGCGGATCGACGCCCGTAGGGCAACACTTGGTTCCGGACCGACTTATCACAACGGGGGGCGGCCATGAACGACTCTTCACGCCGCGGGACAGACACCACAGCCATCTCATCCACCACGACCGAGCGAAAGATCCCATCCATGTGCCAGCACCAGCCACCGTGCCCCTCAGCCGACTCCGCCGACCGTGAGTCCGCCCGCCTCTTGGCGGCTCACCCGGAGCAGGGATGGAGCCTGCTCTGCAACGGCGTCGTCGTCTTCGAGGACACCGGTGAGCTCCTGCCGGACGGCCAGATCATCGCCCCGCACCGCCCGCTGGACACCAGCAGGGTCGTGACGGCCGCCTGAGCAGCCCAGGGCGCCGGCCACTGCGGGAGGCGCCCGCGCAACGCACGACAGGCGTCAGCCGGCCACGGCTGGAGGCGCCCCCGCAGGACGACAGGCGTCGGCCACGGCAGGAGGCGCCACGACGACAAGGCGTCGCCACGGCCGGCGGCGTCACGCACCGACAGGGGCCGGCCCGCGGCGCACCGCCGCGCACCGGCCCCGACGTATGCGCGCGACCCGTCACCGGCGGCGGCCGTCAGGCCCGCAGATGCGACGGGGCGTTCGAAGGGTCGCCGGGCGGGGCCCGCCCGGCGTCCACCAGGCGTCACGGCACGCCATATCGTGACGGTCATGCAGTCCTACACCATCGGCCAGGCCGCCCGTCTGCTCGGCGTCAGCCCCGACACCGCGCGCCGCTGGGCCGACGCCGGGCGCGTGGCCACCCACCGCGACGACACCGGCCGCCGGCTCATCGACGGGCGTGACCTCGCCGCGTTCTCGGTGGAGCTGGCCAGGGCGTCCACCACCCCGGACGACGACGAGCCCCCGTACACCTCGGTCCGCAACGCCTTCCCCGGCATCGTCACGGCCATCAAGCTCGGCGACGTCGCCGCCCAGGTGGAGATCCAGGCGGGCCCGCACCGACTCGTCTCACTGCTGACCCGCGAGGCCGTGGAGGAGCTGGGGCTGGAGGTCGGCATGGAGGCCACGGCCCGGGTGAAGTCGACAAACGTACACATCGACCGTACGTAGACCTCCCGCGGCAACCGCATGTGCGGATCGACATGGATGCTTGCGCTCGCTCATGCGATGCTCCAGCAGACCTTGGGCCAGCATCTGCGTCACTATGATCGACGTATCGGCAGGGCCGCTCCGGCATGCCCTGCGCGACGGCCGACGCCCGGGAGGGACCCTGTGACGACTCGATCCGTACGCACACTCCGCGCCATCGTGGGAGGGATCGTGCTGCTGGCCCTTTCGGCCTGCGGTGCGTCCTCGGACTCGCCCGGATCCGAGGCGGCCGGCTCCTCCGGCAAGGTGTCCGGCACGGTCACGGTCTTCGCGGCCGCCTCCCTGAAGGAGAGCTTCACGAAACTGGGCGCGGAGTTCGAGCGGCAGCACCCTGGCGCGCACGTCACCTTCAGCTTCGGCGGCAGCGACTCGCTCGCCGCGAGCATCACGGGCGGCGCCCCCGCCGACGTCTTCGCCGCGGCCAGCCCCAAGACGATGACCCTCGTGACGGACGCGGGCGCCGCGGCGGGCACCCCCACCACCTTCGTCCGCAACGAGCTGGCGATCGCCACGCTGCCCGGCAACCCGGACGACATCTCCTCCCTCAAGGACCTCACCGCGCCCGGCCTGAAGGTCGTCCTCTGCGACAAGGACGTCCCCTGCGGCTCCGCCGCCCAGAAGGCCCTGGACGCCGCCGGCCTCCAGCTCACCCCCGTCTCCTACGAACAGGACGTCAAGGGTGCGCTGATGAAGGTCGAGCTGGACGAGGCCGACGCCGCGGTCGTGTACAAGACGGACGTGAAGGCGGCGGGCGACAAGGTCCAGGGCGTGGAGTTCCCGGAGTCCGCCGACGCGATCAACGACTACCCGATCGCCCTCCTCAAGAACGCCCACCACACGGAAACGGCCCAGGCCTTCATCGACCTCGTGAAGTCCCCCAGGGGCCAGAAGATCCTCACGGACGCAGGGTTCCTGAAGCCATGACCAGCCCCACGCCCTGGAAGAACGACCCCACCGCCGACCCACCCCAAGCCGGCCTCGGCCCGTCTTGGGAGAACACGTGTCGTGCTGAGTCGCGCGAGGGGGAGCTGAAGCCGTCGTACAGCGGGACCGGGACCGCCGCGGGAGGCTCTCTCCCCGGCCATAGGGGCGGCACAGCAGGCGCAGGCAGCACAGATGGCGGCACAGGCCGCACTGGCGGCACTGGCGGCATAGGCAGCACCGGCGGCACAGGCGGCACAGGCGGCACAGGCGGCACAGGCGGCACAGGCGGCACAGGCGGCACCAGCAACCCTCACCCGGCGCCCTCCGACCCTGGCCTCCCGATCGGCAGGAGCAAGCCGCACCCCGCCCCCTCCGCCCCTCGGCGCCCCCGCACCCCAAGGCCGCGCACCCTCAAACCCCGCACCCGCACAACCCCGATCCCCCTCCCCCTCCTCATCCCGGCACTCCTCGGCCTCGCCTTCCTGCTCCTCCCCCTCCTCGCCCTGCTCGTCCGGACGCCCTGGAGCACCCTGCCCGAGCAGCTGACCAGCCCGGAGGTGTGGCAGGCGCTGCGGCTGTCGCTGGTCTGCGCGACAGCGGCGACGGCCCTGAGCCTCGTCCTCGGTGTCCCCCTGGCCTGGCTGCTGGCCCGCACCGACTTCCCGGGCCGCCGCCTGCTACGCGCCCTGGTGACCCTGCCCCTCGTGCTGCCCCCGGTCGTCGGTGGCGTGGCCCTGCTGCTGGCCCTCGGCCGCAACGGCGTGGTCGGGCAGTGGCTGGACGCCTGGTTCGGCATCACGCTCCCCTTCACCACGACGGGCGTGGTCATCGCGGAGACCTTCGTGGCGCTGCCGTTCCTGGTCATCAGCGTCGAGGGCACCCTGCGTGCCGCCGACCCCCGCTACGAGGAGGCCGCCACCACGCTCGGCGCCTCCCGTTTCACGGCGTTCCGCCGCGTCACCCTGCCCCTCATCGCCCCGGGCATCGCAGCGGGCTCGGTCCTCGCCTGGGCCCGGGCGCTGGGCGAGTTCGGCGCGACGATCACCTTCGCCGGCAACTTCCCCGGCCGCACACAGACCATGCCCCTCGCCGTCTACCTGGCCCTCCAGAACGACCCGGCCGCGGCCATCGCCCTGAGCCTGGTCCTCCTGACGGTCTCGATCGCCGTACTGGCGGGCCTGCGGGACCGCTGGATGAGAGCACCGTAGAACCGAACAGCCCGAAGCAGCCGCGGGCTGCCGGCCGCAAACCCACGTGGCTATCCCAGCCACCGGCAGCCGCGCGCCCGCACCCGCACCCGCACCCGCACCCGCACCCGCACCCGCACCCGCACCCGCACAACGAACCCAGGCCCGAACCGCAGCCCCAGGGACGCCGACACCATGACCACCCCACGCACCCCGCCCGCGCCCCAGCCCGGCCTGGACGCCCGCCTGATCGTCGACCACGCCCCCTTCCACCTGGACGTCTCCCTCGCCGCGGCCCCAGGTGACGTCCTCGCCCTCCTCGGCCCCAACGGCGCGGGCAAGACCACCGCCCTGCGCACCCTCGCCGGCCTCACGCCCCTCACCGCGGGCCACCTCCACCTCGACGGCACCCCCCTTGAGCAGACCCCACCCGAGGCGCGCCCGGTCGGGGTCGTCTTCCAGGACTACCTGCTCTTCCCCCACCTCACCGCCCTGGACAACGTCGCCTTCGGCCCCCGCTGCCAGGGCACCCCCAAGGCGGAGGCCCGCGCCCAGGCCGCCGAGTGGCTGGCCCGTATGGGCCTGGCCGACCACGCCACCACCAAGCCCCGCCACCTCTCCGGCGGCCAGGCCCAGCGCGTGGCCCTCGCCCGCGCCCTGGCCGTACGCCCCCGCCTGCTGCTCCTGGACGAGCCCCTCGCCGCACTGGACGCCCGCACCCGCCTGGAGGTGCGCGCCCAACTCCGCCGCCACCTCGCCGACTTCGAGGCGGTGGCCGTACTCGTCACCCACGACCCGCTGGACGCGATGGTGCTCGCCGACCGCCTGGTCGTGATCGAGGAGGGCCATATCGTCCAGGAGGGCACCCCGTCAGAGATCGCGCGCCGCCCCCGCACGGACTACATCGCCCAGCTCGTCGGCCTGAACCTCTACCGCGGCGAGGCCGACGGCCACACCGTCCGCCTGGACGCCGGCCCCACCGTGACGACCACCGAGCACCTCACCGGCCCCGCCTTCGTGGCCTTCCCGCCCAGCGCCGTCACCCTCTTCGGCGACCACCCCACCGGCTCCAGCGCCCGCAACCTGTGGCAGTGCGAGGTGGCCGGCCTGGAGACCCACGGCGACCAGATCCGCGTGGCCCTCACCGGCGACCTCCCCCTCGCCGCGGACCTCACCACCGTCGCCGCCGCCGAACTCGACCTCCACCTCGGCACAAAGGTCTGGGCCACGGTCAAGGCGACCCAGACGCACGCCTACCCGGCGTAAGGCAGAGAGCAGAGAGCAGAAAGGCGAGAGGCCCCGCCCCCGCAGAGCAGGGGCAGGGCCTCAGGCCTGACTCGGACCTCAGTCCTCGTACGCGTCCAGCGGCGGGCAGGAGCACACCAGGTTCCGGTCACCGTACGCCTGGTCGATGCGCCGCACCGGCGGCCAGTACTTGTCGGCCACGGACACCCCGGCCGGGAACACGGCCTCCTCGCGCGAGTACGCGTGCTTCCACTCCCCGCCGAGCGCACCCGCGGTGTGCGGGGCGTTGTGCAGCGGGTTGTCCTCGGCCGGCCACTCGCCCGCGCCGACCTTCTCGATCTCCGCGCGGATGGCGATCATCGCGTCGCAGAATCGGTCCAGCTCGGCCAGGTCCTCGGACTCGGTCGGCTCGATCATCAGCGTGCCGGCCACCGGGAAGGACATCGTCGGCGCGTGGAAGCCGTAGTCGATGAGCCGCTTGGCCACGTCGTCGACGGTCACGCCGGTCGCCTTGGTCAGCGGCCGCAGGTCGATGATGCACTCGTGCGCGACCAGCCCGCCCGGGCCGGTGTACAGCACCGGGTAGTGCGGCTCCAGACGCTTGGCGACGTAGTTGGCGGACAGCACCGCCACCTGCGTGGCCCGCTTCAGCCCCTCGCCGCCCATGAGACGGACGTACGCCCACGAGATCGGCAGGATGCCCGCGGAGCCCCACGGCGCGGCCGAGATCGGACCGACACCGGTCTCGGGGCCGGCCGACGGCTGGAGCGGGTGGTTCGGCAGGTACGGCGCGAGGTGCTCGCGGACCGCGACGGGGCCGACGCCCGGGCCACCGCCACCGTGCGGGATGCAGAACGTCTTGTGCAGGTTGAGGTGCGAGACGTCGCCGCCGAAGTGCCCCGGCTTGGCCAGGCCCACCAGTGCGTTCAGGTTGGCACCGTCGACGTACACCTGACCGCCGGCCTCGTGCACCTGGGCGCAGATGTCGGCGACGTGCTCCTCGAACACACCGTGCGTCGACGGGTACGTGATCATCAGCACCGCCAGCTCGTCGCGGTGCTTCTCGATCTTCGCCCGCAGGTCCTCGACGTCGATCTCGCCGTCCTCGGCGGTCTTCACGACGACGACCTTCATGCCCGCCATCACGGCGCTCGCGGCGTTCGTGCCGTGCGCGGAGGACGGGATCAGGCAGACGGTCCGCTGCTCGTCGCCGTTGGCGCGGTGGTATCCGCGTACGGCGAGCAGACCGGCCAGCTCACCCTGCGAGCCGGCGTTCGGCTGGAGGCTGACCTTGTCGTAGCCGGTGACCTCGGCGAGACGGTCCTCCAGCTCGTGGATGAGGGTGAGGTAGCCCTCGGCCTGCTCCTCGGGCGCGAAGGGGTGCAGCTGGCCGAACTCGGGCCAGGTAACCGGCTCCATCTCGGTGGTCGCGTTGAGCTTCATGGTGCAGGAGCCCAGCGGGATCATGCCGCGGTCCAGCGCGTAGTCACGGTCGGCGAGCTTGCGCAGGTAGCGCAGCATCGCGGTCTCGGAGCGGTGCTGGTGGAAGACCGGGTGGGTGAGGTAGTCGTCGGTGCGCAGCAGCGCCTCGGGCAGCGCCTCACCGGCGGCCGCGTCCAGCGCCTCGACGTCGCCCTCGACACCGAAGGCGGCCCAGACGGCCTGGAGCTGGTCCCGCGTGGTGGTCTCGTCGCAGGACATCGACACCTGGTCGGCATCGACGAGGTGCAGGTTGACACCGTTCACACGCGCCGCGGCGACGACCTCGGCCGCACGGCCCTCGACGCGTGCACTGACCGTGTCGAAGAAAGAGCTGTGAACGACGTCAACACCGCCGGCCTTCAGCCCCTCAGCCAGGATCGCGGCGTAGCGGTGGGTCCGCCCGGCGATGCTCTTCAGCCCCTCGGGGCCGTGGTAGACGGCGTACATCCCGGCCATCACCGCGAGCAGCACCTGCGCGGTGCAGATGTTGCTGGTGGCCTTCTCCCGGCGGATGTGCTGCTCACGCGTCTGGAGAGCCAGGCGGTACGCCTTGTTCCCGTCCGCGTCCACGGACACGCCCACGAGCCGGCCCGGCAGGCTGCGCGCGAACTTCTCGCGCACGGCCATGTAACCGGCGTGCGGTCCGCCGAAGCCCATCGGCACACCGAACCGCTGCGTCGTACCGACCGCGATGTCCGCGCCCAGCTCACCCGGCGACTTCAGCAGCGTCAGCGCCAGCAGATCGGCGGCCACGGTGACGAGCGCGCCGAGCTCGTGCGCCTGGTCGATGACCGGCTTGATGTCGCGTACGGCACCGGAGGCGCCCGGGTACTGGATCAGCACGCCGTTGATCTCACGCGCGGCGATCTCGGCCGGGATGCCCTCGCTCAGGTCGGCGACGACGACCTCGACACCGGTCGGCTCGGCGCGGGTCTCGATCACGGCGATGGTCTGCGCCAGCGCGTCCGCGTCGATCAGGAAGAGGCCCTTCTTGTTCTTCCCCATCCGCAGCGACAGCGCCATGGCCTCGGCGGCCGCGGTGCCCTCGTCGAGCAGCGAGGCGCCGGAGGTCGGCAGCCCCGTCAGCTCGGCGACCATCGTCTGGAAATTCAGCAGGGCTTCCAGACGTCCCTGGGAGATCTCCGGCTGGTAGGGCGTGTACGCCGTGTACCAGGCCGGGTTCTCCATGACGTTGCGCAGGATGACCGGCGGGGTGAAGGTGCCGTAGTAGCCGAGCCCGATCATGGAGCCGAGGACCTGGTTGCGGTCGGCCAGCGAGCGCAGCTCGGCCAGCACCTCGGCCTCGGAGCGGGCGCCCGGCAGGTCGAGGGCGTCGCCGTTCTTGATCACGTCCGGCACCGCGGCGGCGGTGAGCTCGTCGAGCGAGCCGTAGCCGACCTGCGCGAGCATCTTGGCCCGCGCCTCCTGGTCGGGCCCGATGTGACGCTGCTCGAAGGGGATGCCCTGTTCGAGCTCGGAGAGCGGAATGCGCTGGGCGGTCATTGCGGAGGCCTCCTGGTCTGACGCGACCTTCGAGGGGCACCACGGCGCGGGTACCCCGACGGCCTCCCCCTCTGTCATCTCAACCTGAGAGCTTCACCGGCCGCCCGAGGGCGCCCGGCTTTCACCGTCGGTGAGAGCGGAAGCCGTCGACATCCGCCCTGCTTTCCAGAGTGACCTCGTCCGTGCGGTACGTGGGCCTGAGAGATTCCGGGGAGGATTTGCTCCTTCGGCGCCTCCGGTGACGATCGGAGGACTCTCCCGCACGGGGTCAGCAGCCGTCTGCAAGCCTACCAGCGCGCCCACCGCACGAGCCTTCGAGTGGCCGCGCACCCAAATGTGCTCTTTCGTAGTGCTTACGGATGATTTGCGACCAAGTGGAGGGCTCGTGCAGACCGACATCGATCCGCGCAACCTGATCGGCCGCAAGGCGTTCGACCGCAACGGCACCAAGATCGGCACGATCGACGAGGTGTACCTCGACGACGCGACCGGCGTGCCGGAATGGGCGGCCATACGCACCGGCCTGTTCTCCAGAGACGCCTTCGTCCCCCTGGAGCCCAGCGAGCTGATCGAGGGCACACTCCACGTCCCCTTCGACCGAGCCCTCATCAAGGACGCCCCCGACTTCGGCGTCGGCCGCCACCTCTCCCCCGAACAGGAACTCCAGCTCTACCACCACTACGGCCTCAACGTGGCCCCCTCACCCCCGCCCCCCGACCGGGACTTCGGCAACGTCGCGGGCCAGGACCCCCACAACGACCACGACCCGCACACGCATCCCCAATGACCTCCCCGCAGCCGGAGCCCCGCCCGGGTGCCGTCCGGGGGTAGTCCCGCGTATTCGCCGCCCCCTGAGCGCCACAGGGGGCACGCATCACGTCGGCCGCCGACCGCCGACCGCCGACTGCCGACTGCCGACTGCCGACTGCCGACTGCCAGCAGGGACGGTTAGGCGGACGGCCCCCGCCGTCGCCGGACAGCACAGCCCGCCCCACCGAGCCAAGGTCCACGGCCCACGTCCCACGTCCCACGGCCAAGGGCACGGCAGCTACACCGCCGAAGCCCCGTGAACTCCAGGCACCCCAGGCACCCCAGGCACCTCAGACACCTCCGCAGCCTCCACCACGCCCTCCACACGCTCCTCCTCCTCCACCCCCTCCACTCCCTCCACGCCCTGGACCAACGGCAACGGCTCCGCCCGCTCGAGCGCGGGATCGTCGATCCGGAACGTCCGCACACGCCCCGGCTCCGACCAGGGCGTCTCGAACCGCACGGTGATCCGCCCGAGCCCGCTGCCCTGCACCCACCCGTGCCCGTACTCGGCGTGCCGCACGTCATGCCCAGGAGCCCACCGCCGCTCCTCGGGCTCCACCGGCTCCCGCGCCGCCTCCTCGGCCGTCTCCTCCTCGTCGCCCGTCTCCGCCTCCCCGGCGGCCTGCGCGAACAGGTCCTCCTGCGTGAAGTCGGCCAGCCCGCTCACCCCGACCCCGAGCAGCCGCACCCCACCCGTGGTGTCGACGGAGTCCAGCAGCCGCAGCGCGGCCTCCCGCACGACCGCGGGGTCGTCCGTGGGCCCCCGCAGCGTCTCCGACCGTGTCAAGGTCGAGAAGTCGTACCGCCGCACCTTCAGTACGATCGTCCGCCCCGACAGGCCGGCCCCCCGCAGTCGCCGCACACACCGGTCGGCCAGTCGCTGCACCTCCAGGCCGATGCGCACCCGCTCATGGATGTCCACGTCGTAGGTGTCCTCGACGGAGACCGACTTCGCCTCCCGCTCGGCCACCACCGGCCGCTCGTCATGCGCGAGTGCCATGGCGTGGAGGGCGTGCCCGTGGGCCTTCCCCAGGAGCCGCACCAGCTCGTCCTCGCCCGCCTCGGCGAGCTCCTCGACGGTGTGGATGCCCGCCCGTCTCAGATGGTCCCCGGTCGCCGGCCCCACCCCCGGCAGGGTCCGCACCGACATGGGCCCGAGCAGCTCGCGTTCGGTCCCCGGCGGGATCAGGACCAGGCCGTCCGGCTTGGCCTGCTCCGAGGCGATCTTCGCCAGCATCTTGGACGCGGCCAGCCCCACCGATCCGGTGAGCCCTGTGACGGCCCGTATGTCCGCGCGCAGTCTCTCCCCGGCCAGCCGCGCGGATTCCCCGTCCCAGGCCGCCCCACCGGCCTCCAGGTCCACGAACGCCTCATCCAGGCTCAGCGGCTCCACCAACGGCGACAGCGCCCGCAGCAGCCCCATCACCTGCTCGCTGATCGCCCGGTACAGCCCTCCCCGCGGAACCAGATACGCCGCGTTCGGCGCGAGCCGCCGCGCCTGCGCCATCGGCATCGCCGAGTGCACCCCGAACACCCGTGCCTCGTAGGAGCAGGTCGCCACCACCCCACGCGGCCCGAGACCGCCCACCACGACGGCCTTCCCGCGCAGGCTCGGCTTGGACGCCTGCTCCACCGAGGCGAAGAAGGCATCCATGTCGAGATGCAGGATCGTGGGCGCGGTTCTCACATCTCCGATGCTGCACCACACCACTGACAATGGCCCCGCCCACACCCCGGGCGAAGCCGGTGGCAGGCGCTACACGGCCTTGTTGCGCCGCCTGGCCAGCTCGTCCGTCGGGTTGTGCCCGATCAGCGTCTCCCCGGTGTCGATCCGCTCCCCGTGCAGCTGCGACAACGCATTCTCCACGTCCCGCCACACCACACCGACGGCGATACCGAAGACGCCCTGACCGCCCTGCAGCAGGGCATGGACCTCATCGGGCGAGGTGCACTCGTAGACGGTGGCACCGTCACTCATCAGCGTCATGCGCTCCAGGTCACGGAACCCGCGCTCCCGCAGATGCTGCACGGCGCTGCGGATGTTCTGCAGCGACACCCCGGTGTCCAGGAACCGCTTGACGATCTTCAGGACGACGACGTCCCGAAAGCTGTACAGACGCTGGGTCCCGGACCCGTACGCGGGCCGCACGCTCGGCTCCACCAGCCCGGTGCGCGCCCAGTAGTCCAGTTGCCGGTAGGTGATACCGGCGGCCGCGCAGGCCGTCGGCCCGCGATAGCCGATCTCCTCGGTCGCCATGGACGCCGCCCCTCCGCCGCTGGGCACGGCCGTAGGCCGCTTCGGAGCGTGATCGGACGCGCCGCCATGAAGCGGGTACGGACCGCTCTCCCCCGGACTGCGTCCGGTGGCACCCCCAGCCGTACCGTCGCCGCTGCTTCTCACGCCGACCTCCGTCCTTGACCTGCCCTCTCGACGGTAGGCAGTCACCAAGGGTGCGTCAACGATCGCCACACTCGGCACGCCGAGTGATAATCACCCTAGGAGTGGTTTCCCGTATCCCGTCGCGGGGAAAGGCTAGCCGAATGCGCTCCCGGGAGGCCGCAGGACGCTCTCAATCGCCGCTGGCATGTGCCGAGTCGTCCGCGCCGACACGCCACTCCCGAAGGGGCCCTCGGCACCGTCGCATCGGCGACGACACATCGTACGGCCGGCCCGGCGAAACCTCCGCCCAGCCGGCCGCACCGCGTCTCACTGGTTGCTGGAGCCGAAGTCCTCGGGCGAGATCTGGTCGAGGAACTCGCGGAACTTCTCCACCTCGTCCTCCTGCTCGTCCGGAATCGCGATGCCCGCGTCGTCGAGCACCCCGTCACTGCCGTAGATCGGCGTGCCGGTGCGCAACGCCAGCGCTATGGCATCGGACGGGCGGGCGCTCACCTCGACGCCGCTGGCGAAGACCAGCTCGGCATAGAAGACGCCTTCACGCAGGTCCGTGATGCGTACTTCGGTGAGCTCCTGGCCGACGGCCTCCAGCACGTCCTTGAACAGGTCGTGGGTCAGCGGCCGTGCGGGGGCCATGCCCTGCTGGGCGAAAGCGATCGCGGTCGCCTCCCCCGGCCCGATCCAGATGGGGAGGTAGCGGTCGCCTCCCACTTCACGCAGGAGCACGATCGGTTGGTTGGAGGGCATTTCGACCCGGACACCTACGACATCGAGCTCGTTCACACAGCAACCCTAGGCCGTGCCCGGGACCTTTGGGTAGTCGGGGCCCGGGAGCGGGACCCGATCGGGCCGCCGCCGCTCAGGGCAGGCGGACCCCGAGCGCGGTCTGCAGCAGCGCCGCGTGCAGCTTCGTCGTGAGCCCCGCCAGCTCCTTGGTACGGGCCTCCGCATGGGTCCGGGTCTGCGGGTTGCGGTGCCGTCTGAGCGGGGCCACCACCTGGTCGACCAGACCGGCCTCACGGTCGGCCGCGGCCTTCACCATCCGCAGATGCCGCGGCTCGATGCCGAACCGGCCCAGCTCGGTGACCAACGCGGCCACGGTCACCGCCTCGGCGTCGTACACCCCGTCCGACAGCGGGGTGACCAGGCCATACGACTCCCATTCGGCCAATTCGGCCTCGTCGATGCCGGCCGCCGCGAGCAGCTCCGCGCGCCCGATCCGGGCCACTGTGGGCCCCTCGGCCGCCTCCGGCAGCGCCTCGCCGTCCCGCTGCCGGCCGAGCGCCGGAAGCCGTACGTCCTCGCCGCGCTCGACGGCGTCCAGGTACTCGCGGATGACCTTCAGCGGCAGATAGTGGTCCCGCTGCATCCGCAGCACCTGGCCGAGGCGCTCGACGTCGCTGGCGCTGAACTTGCGGTACCCCGAGGGGGTCCGCTGCGGCTCGATGAGCCCTTCCGACTCCAGGAAACGGATCTTGGAGATCGTCACTTCGGGGAACTCGTCGCGCAACACGTTCAGCACCGTGCCGATGCTCATCAGACCACTGTCCGCGGCGGCGGTGCCGCTCCCGGCACCGCCGCTCGGTGTATGAAGCATGGACCTTCCCTGGGGGTGGGTCAGATGCTCTGCCGGCTCGCGTAGAAAACGAGTCGGTACTTTCCGATCTGCACCTCGTCACCGTTGGACAGCGCGACCTGGTCGATCCGCTCACGGTTGACGTACGTGCCGTTCAGGCTGCCCACGTCGGCGACGGTGAACGAACCGTCCGGCTGGCGCCGGAACTCCACGTGCCGGCGCGAGACCGTCACGTCGTCCAGGAAGATGTCGCTCTGCGGGTGGCGGCCCGCCGTGGTCAGCTCGCCGTCCAGCAGGAAGCGGCTGCCCGAGTTCGGGCCGCGCCGCACGACCAGCAGCGCCGAACCCAGCGGCAGCGCGTCGACAGCGGCCTGCGCCTCGGGAGAGAGCGCCGGGAGCTGCGTCTGACCGGTCACCTCGGCGTCGTAGGCCTCAAGACCCGAGATCGAGATCGTGGAGGTCGTCTCGGACGCCCGCTCGGGGACGGCACCCGCCCGCAGCGGAGCGCCGCAGTTGGAGCAGAACCGGCTGTTCTCCGCGTTGCGGTGACCGCACCTCGTACACACCAGGGCCGACATGGACGGCTCCTCCTGCCGCGGCTGCCCCGCCGGGGCGTTGGACGCGTACGGGCCGGGGGCGTACCCTCCGCCCGCACCTGAGGTCGACGGTTGCCCGAAACCTATGCCTGAGGCCTGGGCAGGGTCAACCGACGGCGCGCCCTGGCCACCGGGGATGTCGCCGCCCGGCCCAGCGACCTGGTCGCGGAACAGCGGGCGCTGACCCTCGGCGTCGGGCTGTGCGCGATGACGAGCGGTGGCGCTGCTGTCGCTGCCCTCTCGCGCGCTCTTGCCGAACAACTTCGCAAACAACTTCACGGGCGATTCCCCTTGACCGAAACAGACCCGCCCGTGGGGCAGGACGAACCCTGACTGCACACTCCGGAAGACCCGGACATCCTCACAACGTCCGTATCCACCAGACAGTTTCCACCACGCACCACCCAATCGGTGCGCCGACCCCCCGCAACCTCATGCCCTCGACGGACGGCCCCCATGCACCCCCGGTTCACTGGGAGGACGACCGAGCGTAGTCAGGCCGCTTCGCTGCTCGCAAGGCGTCCACAACGATCTTGTCCGACCGCTCGACAGTAACGGTGGCCTGCTCCTTCTCCAGAGTCTGCACCACGCCTCCCGGGATGTTGAGTGCCGGTTCGAGATCCTGAGGCTTGCCGATGACCTTGAAACGATAGGGCGCGTTGATCTTGTTCCCGTCGACGCTCACACGATCGTCGGAATCCGTCAGATAGGTCCCGGCCACCACCCGCACGCCGTTCACCTGGATCGCCTCCGCACCGGCGGCGCGCAGCTCCTGGATGGCGTCGAGCAGCATGTCCGCCTCGACCGTGCCCTTGCTGTCGTCGATGGTCATCGTGATCCCGGGCCCCTGCGCGGCCACCGTGCCCGCCAGGATGCCGAGTTGCCTCTCCTTCTCGACCGTCTGCCTACGGGCCTCCTCCGCCTGGTCGGAGCTGTTCTCCAGCTCGTCCCGCTGCTGCTCGAGACCCTGCTTCTCGTCCTCAAGACGCTGAGTACGGTCATCCAGTTCATCGAGGATGCGCACAAGATCTTCCTGGCGTGCGCCGCGCAGGGCCGTGTCGCCGTCGCTGTTGGACGCGACCTGGACCGCGAGACCGAAGCCCAGACCGAACAACAGCACGGCGACGATGAGTTGGGCCCGGCTGACACGCGGCGGCCACAACCCCTTCACCAGCCGCCCGCGGCCCGTGAGCCCGGGCTCGGCGTCCCGCACGGGCGGCCCGACCGCCGGCGCCGTCGCGGGCACCTCCTCGGGCAGCTCCTTGCGCAGCCGGTTCTCGGGCGACTCGTCCTGGTTGCTCATCGGCCTCACGCCCTGAAGACGTGCCGGCGGATCGCGGCGGCGTTGGAGAAGATACGGATGCCGAGCACGACCACGACGCCCGTGGACAGCTGCGCCCCCACGCCCAGCTTGTCGCCGAGGAACACGATCAGCGCGGCGACGACCACGTTCGACAGGAACGACACCACGAACACCTTGTCGTCGAAGATCCCGTCGAGCATGGCCCGCAGGCCGCCGAAGACGGCGTCCAGCGCCGCCACGACGGCGATCGGCAGATAAGGCTCGACCACCGCCGGAACCTCAGGCCGGACCAACAGGCCGGCCACGACTCCCACGACGAGGCCCAGTACGGCGATCACGATGTGCCCTTCTCAGCTTGCGGCTGTGCTGTCTCGGTTCTCGGCTGTGCGGTACGTACGATCAGGCTCGGCGCGGCCGGCAGCCGGAGGTCTTCCTCCACGGAGAGGGCGGTGCGGATCCCGTAGTTCTCCTGCAGGACGTGCAGATACAGCCCGTCGGCACTGTCCTGGAACCGGGTGCTCAGCTTTTTCCCGTCCCCTACCGCGAGCACCGTGTACGGCGGTACCAGCGGCCTGTTGTCGACCAGTATCGCGTCACCCGCGGCCCTGATCGCGGACAGCGCCGTCAGCCGCTGCCCGTTGATGGAGATCGCCTCGGCACCCGACTCCCACAGCCCGTTCACCACCCGCTGCAGGTCCCGGTCGCGCACCCGGCCCGTGTCGGAAAAGCCCGACGTCCCACGCGGGTCGCCGTCCCCGCCCTCGGCGGTCTCCTCGGCGTCGTCGACGACCAGCTTCACTCCGGGCCCGTGCACCTCCACGGCACCCGAGAGCAGACTGACCAGCTCTCCCTGGTCGCCGCCCCCGCTGTCCTTGAGGGCCTCCCGCTGCCGCGCCCCGACGTCGTCGCGCAGCGCCTCCACGGACTCTTCCAGCTCGTCCGCGGCGTCGGTCTCCCGACCGATCCGGTCGATGAGCTCCTCGCGCTCCTTGGCCACGACCGGGGCCGCGACCCGCGCCTGCGCCGCGCCGACGGTCACCACGAGCGCCGCGAGCACCAGCCCTGCGGCGAGTCCGAGCTTCGCCCGGAGCGTCCTGGGCAGACCTCCCTCGCCCGCGGCCGTCTTCCGGGCCGCCGCCTCGGCGTAGCCGTCGTCGAGGCTGTGGTCCATGACGTTGGTGAGCAGCGACATGGACGCGTCCGGGCGCGGGGGGTGCGCGGTAGTGCTCCGAACGGGGGGCTGCGACATGCCGCACATCGTCGCATGTCGCAGCCGGTACCTCCGAATGGCCCCACCCACGTGCCGGACAGGCCCCCTTGGGGGCACTTGTCCGGCACGCGCGTGTGCTGCCTTTTTACCGTCCGGCGCTGTCCACGACAGCCGACCACTCGTCCAGCAGGGCCTGCGCGGACGCGTCGTCCGGGCCTTCCGCCCACAGATGGGTGACCGCCTCGGCGGGATCGGGCAGCACCATCACCCAGCGCCCGTCCGTCTCGACCACACGCACACCGTCGGTGGTGTCCACGAAGCGGTCCCCGGCCGCCTCCACGACCCGCCGCATGACGAGCCCCTTGACCGCCCACGGAGTCGCCAGATCACGCTTGAGGACGTGCGCACGCGGAATGCGCGCGTCGATCTGGCTCAGCGTGAGCTGCGTCCGCGCGACCAGCCCGATCAGCCGTACGAAGGCCGCCGTACCGTCGAACACGCCGCTGAACTCCGGGACGATGAAGCCGCCCTTGCCGTCGCCGCCGAAGATGGTCGACTCGTCCCGGCCCACCCGCGTGAGGTCGTCCGGCGACGTCGTGGTCCACTCCACCTGCGTCCCGTGGTACGCCGCCACCTGCTCGGCGATCCGCGTGGTCGTCACCGGCAGCGCGACCCGCCCGCTGCGCCGCTCGGCGGCCACCAGGTCGAGCATCACCAGCAGCGCCCGGTCGTCCTCGACGATGCGGCCCTTCTCGTCGACGAGCGACAGCCGCTCACCGACCGGGTCGAACCGCACGCCGAACGCGGCCCGCGCGGACGCCACGATCTCGCCGAGCCGCACCAGCCCCGACCGCCGCGCCTCCGCCGTCTCGGTGGGCCGCGCCTCGTCCAGACCGGGGTTGATCGTCAGCGCGTCCACCCCGAGCTTGCCGAGCAGGCTCGGCAGCACCAGACCGGCACTGCCGTTCGACGCGTCGACGACGACCTTCAGCCCCGACTCCGCGATCCCGGTCGTGTCGATGTTCCGCAGCAGCGACCCGGTGTACGAGTCGAAGACGCTCGCCGGGAAGTGCAGGTCCCCGATCTCCCCGGGGAAGGCCCGCCGGTACTCCTGCCGCGCGAACACCCGGTCCAGCTTGCGCTGGCCGCCCTGCGACAGGTCGGCACCCTGCCCGTCGAAGAACATGATGTCCACCGAGTCCGGCACCCCGGGCGTCGTCCGGATCATGATCCCGCCGGCACTTCCCCGCGCCGTCTGCTGCCGCGCCACGGGCAGCGGTACGTTCTCCAGGTCGCGTACGTCGATGGCGCTGGCCTGCAGCGCGGAGATGACGGCCCGCTTCAGCGCACGAGCACCGCGGGAGTGGTCGCGGGCCGTGGTGACGGTCGAGCCCTTCTTCAGGGTCGTGGCGTAGGCGCCGGCGAGCCGCACGGCCAGCTCGGGCGTGATCTCCACATTCAGGATCCCGGAGACGCCACGGGCACCGAAGAGATGCGCCTGTCCCCTGGACTCCCAGATCACCGAGGTGTTGACGAAGGCACCGGCCTCGATCGTCTTGAACGGGTACACCCGCACGTTGCCCTGGACGATCGATTCTTCACCGATCAGGCATTCGTCGCCGATGACCGCGCCGTCCTCGATCCTGGCCGCGCGCATGATGTCGGTGTTCTTGCCGACGACGCATCCCCGCAGATTGCTGTGCTGGCCGACATACACGTTGTCGTGCACCACGGCCTTGTGCAGGAACGCGCCGCTCTTGACGACCACGTTCGACCCGACGACGGTGTGTTCCCGGATCTCGGCGCCGGCCTCGACCTTGGCGTAGTCACCGATGTAGAGCGGCCCGCGCAGCACGGCATCGGGATGCACTTCTGCGCCCTCGGCAACCCACACGCCCGGCGAGATCTCGAATCCGTCGATCTCGACGTCGACCTTGCCCTCGAGGACATCGGCCTGGGCCTTGACGTAGCTCTCGTGGGTGCCGACGTCCTCCCAGTAGCCCTCGGCCACGTAGCCGTAGATCGGCTTGCCTTCCTTCATCAGCTGCGGGAAGACATCGCCGGACCAGTCGACGGGCACATCGGCCTCGACGTAGTTGAAGACCTCGGGCTCCATCACGTAGATGCCGGTGTTCACGGTGTCGGAGAAGACCTGTCCCCAGGTCGGCTTCTCCAGGAACCGCTCGACCTTGCCCTCTTCGTCGACGATGGTGATGCCGAATTCCAGCGGATTGGGCACACGCGTCAGACAGACGGTGACGAGCGCGCCCTTCTCCTTGTGGAAACGGATCAGATCGGTGAGGTCGAAGTCGGTGAGCGCATCACCGGAGATGACCAGGAAAGCGTCGTCCTTCAGCGCCTCTTCGGCGTTCTTGACGCTTCCGGCAGTACCGAGTGGCTTCTCCTCGTTGGCATAGGTGAGCTCCATGCCGAGCTCTTCACCATCACCGAAGTAGTTCTTGACCAGTGAGGCCAGGAACTGCACGGTAACGACGGTCTCATTGAGCCCATGCCTTTTGAGCAGCCGCAGAACATGCTCCATGATCGGCCTGTTGGCCACCGGCAGGAGCGGCTTGGGCATGCTTGAGGTCATGGGGCGAAGGCGCGTGCCTTCGCCTCCGGCCATCACGACGGCCTTCATGTCGGAAGCGTCCTCCTCGAAGAGACGACGGTCTAGCCGACTTCACCCGTCCGAATTGTCCCGCACATTTCCGTTGCGGGCCATCGCGGCGATACAGCCGCGCCAATCCGCGAGTTCAATCGGCCATGGCGTCCGCCCGAACGATACGGCGGACTTGTACCACGTAGAGGACTCCTGCCCACCAGTAGAGGGTTGTACCCCATCCGGCGAACGCCCATCCGAAAACAGCAGCGAGTGACGAGATCCAACCGCTTCCGTCACTGAGCAGGAGCAGGGGGAAGGCGTACATCAAGTTGAATGTAGCCGCCTTCCCGAGGAAGTTCACCTGGGGCGGCGGATACCCGTGCCGGCGGAGGACACCCACCATCACCAACAGGACCAACTCCCGCGCCAGGAGTGCAGCGGTCAGCCAGAGCGGCAGAATCTCGCGCCAGGTGAGTCCGACCAGCGTCGAGAGAATGTAGAGCCGGTCGGCCGCGGGGTCCAGGAGCCGGCCGAGGCTGCTGATCTGGTTCCACCGACGCGCCAGCTTGCCGTCCAGATAGTCGCTGATCCCGCTCAGGGCCAGCACGAGGAGAGCCCAGCCATCGCTCTTCGGCCCCCCGAACTCGGGCCTGAGGATCAGCCACAGGAAGAGGGGCACGCCGACGAGACGGGCCATGCTGAGGATGTTCGGGATGGTGAGCACCCTGTCCGTCTGGACGCGGGTCTCCTGGACCTCCACCCGGGGGCCTCCTGCGGTAAACGTGCCGACGATGCCCCCTGACCTTACCTCAACGCAAAAAAGCTCCGGCCCTCGGGTATCAACCCAAGGGCCGGAGCTATAAAAGGAGTTCGGCGGCGTCCTACTCTCCCACAGGGTCCCCCCTGCAGTACCATCGGCGCTGTAAGGCTTAGCTTCCGGGTTCGGAATGTAACCGGGCGTTTCCCCTACGCTATGACCACCGAAACACTATGAAACTGTCAACCGCACCACGCCTGTGACAACGTGGGGTTGTTCGTGGT
>NZ_JBIWFS010000005.1:0-616343 GCF_044763135.1 Streptomyces sp. NPDC096205
TGCCGCGTTGTCGTCACTCGCCGACGCTCCGCGTCGACTCCCTCCTCCGCCTTGCAGCTGCACGCACCAGACCCCGCTCGACCCCGCCAGGAGGCAGAAGCGCCTCGCAGCCGGCCTGATCCAAACGACAGGCCCTAGACCCACCGCATACACAGCCGGCGCCCCGGCGCAGTCGCCGGGGTGCCGGCCAGAACGAAAGCGTCTGACATGCATGATCGTTGGATGATGTCCCGGCTGCAGCGCTACGAGGGCGACCGGCGACTGGCCCACCGCTATCTGAACCATGACGGCCACACGAACTCGCTGTCCCGCGACGGGCTCCTGCGCAGGGTGCGCTCCGTCAGCGCGGCACTGCGCGCCTGGGGCCTGCGTGCGGGTGACCGTCTCGCGCTCGTCGCGGACGAACCGGAGCCGTTCGCCGCCACCTTTCTGGCGGCTGTATGGGCCGGGATGGTCCCCGTGCCGGTGGCGCCACCCCCGGCGCTCGGGCGCCGGGACGACTGGCACGCGCAGCTGACCGGCGCGCTGGCCGCCTTGGACGTGCGCGCGGTCGGGGCACCCGAGAGGACGGCGGTCGCGCTGCCCCAGCCCGGTCTCGCCATCATCACCTACGAGGCGCTCACCGCCGCGACAGGAGCCGACGGCAGCCAACCAGCACCGTTCCGGCCCGAGCGCCTGCTCTATCTGCAGTTCAGCAGTGGCACCACGGGACGACCTCGTGCGGTGGCGGCGACCTGTCAGGCGGTGACCGCCAACAGTCTGGCCATCATGCGCCACGGCCTGGACGCCGACAGCGAGCACGACCACGGGGTGAGCTGGCTGCCGCTCCATCACGACATGGGTCTGGTGGGATTCCTTCTGGCGCCGTTGGCCGTCGGAGTATCGGTCACCCTGCTGCCGCCGCGGCTGTTCCTCCGTGATCCCGGTGTGTGGATGCGGACGATGTCGCACACACGCGGCACCATCACCAGCGCCCCGAACTTCGCATACGGCCTGGCCGCCCGACGAGTACGCCCGGAGGACGCCGCCGCCCTCGACCTGTCTGCGGCGCATTCGCTGCTGTGCGGCGGGGAGAACGTCAGCCTGGCCACGCTGCAGCGTTTTGCCGAGGCCTATGGGCCGGCCGGTCTTGCTCCGTCGTCGCTGCGCCCGTGCTACGGGCTGGCCGAGTCGACCCTCGCGGTCGCCCTCACCCCGCGGGGCCAAGGTCCGCGCAGCGAACGGATCTCGGTTGCCGACCTGCACGAGCGCGGGCGGGCAGTCAGCACGGCGTCCGACGCCCCCCAGGTGGAAGTCACGGACTGCGGCACCCCCTTCCCGGGGCATCGCGTCGTGGTGCGGCGCCCGGACGGTTCACCGTGCGCGGACCGGGAGATCGGCGAGATCTGCGTGCGCGGACCGTCCGTCGCCTCCGGCTATCTCGACGACCCGGCCGCCACGGCCAAGGTGTTCGGCACGGACGGCTGGCTGCGCACGGGAGACCGCGGTTACCTGGCCGCCGGCCGGGTGCATGTGACCGGACGGATCAAGGATCTTCTCGTGGTCAACGGACGCAACGTCGACCCCGAGCACGTGGAGCGCCTCGTGGAGGTTCTTCCCGGGGCACGGCCCGGTGGCGTGGTCGCCTTCACCCGTCCCGCGGCGGAGTCCGAGGAAGTGGTCGTGGTCGCCGAGTGCGGTGCTGCCGCGAGCGCGCCGCTGCAGCAAGCCGTGCGAGCTGCTGTCGCACGGCACTTGGACGTCGCCGTGGCCGAGGTGGTGACGGTCCGGCCGGGCAGCATCGCGCGCACCACGTCCGGTAAGCCGAGGCGAAGTGCTGTGCGCGCCGGTTACCTTGCCGCCGCCTACATGACCGCCGCTGTCTGACAGTTCGAGACGAGGGATGACAACGCTCATGAACAGGGCCGAAGTTGTGTACGCAGTGTCAAACGCCTACCGCACCGTGTGCCGGGGCGAGCCGGTACGGGGGGTGCAGGAGCATATGGAGGTCTGGTCGCTGGGGCTGGACTCGTTGCAGATCCTGGAGATGGTCACGTGCCTTGAGCAGGCCCTCGGCGTGCGGATCGCGACGGACCAGCTGGGTGACGTCGTCACCATCGGCGACTTGTGCACCGTACTCGAAGGCGCCGGGCGAAAGGGGACAGGCGCGGAGGTCTGCGTCTGAGAGAGCGGCGAAGAGCCGCGCGCAGTACGAGGGTGGGGCCCGGTCACCGACCGGGCCCCACCCTGTTCGGATCGCTCAGTCCGTTACCGGCCGTCCGTCGCGCCGGTACGGTCGAAGCAGGCCAGGACGAGCCGGGCGACGGCCGTGAGGTCCTCCGCCTGGAGGACGTCGGCCAACTGCAGATCGCAGCCGAGATGGGAGCGGACCCGCACCGCGAACTCCGCGGCCATCAAGGAGTCCACCCCCATCTGGTCCGGGCGGCGCCGCCGGTCGATGCGCTCGGGTGCGATGTGCAGCACCTCGGCCAGCAACGCGCACAGCGTCCCCTCGACCAGTTCCAGGGCCTCGGTCTCCGAGGCCGCCACGACGGCATCGCGCAGGGCCAGGGCATGTTCGGTGGTCTCGCCCTGGGGGATCATGGCCGCGGTCCGCGGGGCGGTGAGGCTGGGCAGCCAGTGCTTGACCCGGGACCAGTCCGTGTCGCAGACGGCCGCTGCCGTGACGTCCTCCGCGAGGAACCGGTCGAGGGCGGCCAGCGCGGCAGCGGAGGACAGCCTGCCGCCGAGGCCACCGACCGCCACTTCCTCGACCCGTCCGCTGCGCTGAACGGCCCCGGTGTCCGTGATCACCCCCCAGGCGACGGCCAGCGCATGCTGCCCACGGCGGCGGCGGGCGCGCACCAGCCCTTCCATGGCGAGGTTCGCCGCCGCGTACACGGCCTGCCTGATGTTGCCGATGGTGACCGCCATGGAGCTGTACACGATGAAGAAGTCCAGGTCACGGCCCTGGGTCAGCTGGTCGAGATGCCGACTGGCGGTGAGCTTGGGGGCGAGCATGGCGCGCATCTGCTCGTCGCTCGCCTCGGCCAGCAGGGTGTCCTCGTTGACCATCGCGGCGTTGACCACACCGGCCAGCCGACGCCCTGCCGCGTCGATCTGCTCCAGAACCCCGCGGACGGCCTGTTCCTCGGAGCAGTCGGCGGCGCACACGAGGGTGGTGACGCCCAGGGAGCGCAGGTCCTCCATGAGAGCCGGGGCTTCCGGTGCCGCGCCGCCCCGACGGCTGACCAGGGTGAGATGACGCGCTCCGCTCTCGGCGAGATGGCGAGCGGTCGCGGCCCCGAGACCGCTCAGCCCGCCGATGACGAGGTAGGTGGCTTCCGGCTCCACCCGCAGACCACGGCCCCCCGCGGCGGGCACGAACGGTGTCGCGGTGGTGAAGTCGATGACGACCTTGCCGAAGTGCCGGGAGTGCTGAAGGTCCGCGAAGGCCTCCTCCAGGCGGCCCGCCGGATAGACGCGGTGGGGCAGGGGCCGGTAGGCGCCGCTGTGCACGGCTTCTCCGATGTCCACGTTGAGCCGGCCGGCCAGGGCCTGGTGGTGACCGAGGAGCAGGGAGACGTCCACGGCGTGGAAGGCGATGTTGTTCTGCAGGGCGCCCAGCGGCAGAGAGTTGTCGGCCAGGAAGTCCTGCTTGCCCAGCTCGATGAAGCGTCCCCCTGGTTTGAGCAGGCCCACGCTGCGCACCAGGGCCTCGCCCGCGAGCTGGTTCAGGACGACGTCGACTCCTTCGCCGTCGGTGAGGTCCTTCACCTGATCGGCGAAGTACAGGCTGCGGGAGTCCAGGACGTGTTCGATGCCGAGCAACCGCAGCAGGGCGCGTTTGGCCGGTGTTCCCGCGGTGGCGACGACGTGCGCGCCGGCCTGCCGCGCGATCTGCAGGGCCGCCATGCCCACCCCGCCGGCGGCCCCGTGCACCAGAACGGTCTCGCCCGGTGCCAGGCGCGCGAGGTGGTGCAGCCCGTAGTGCGCGGTGAGGTAGGTGATCGGCAGGGTCGCCGCTTCGGTCAGCGGCATGTCGGCGGGTACGGTGAGCAGATGGTCGGCCTCGGCCCGCACGTGCGAGCCCAGACAGCCGGCGGCCGGCCCCATGACCCGGTCGCCGGGGGCGAAGCGGGTGACTCCGGGGCCGACGGCCATGACGGTTCCGGCGCACTCGAAGCCGAGCCGGATGCCGTGGCCCTCGGGGTCCGGCAGCGGGGGCATCTTGCCGGTGGCGATGAGCACATCGCGGTAGTTCAGGCCCGCGGCCGCGACCTGGAGCACCACCTGGCCGGGCCCCGGTACGAGAGGCTCGGCGCTCCTCCAGCCGAGCCGGTAGCGCAGACCGGTCTCCTCCAGCGCGAGGGTGAAGTTCTCCGCGCGGGCGGCACGAGCGCGCCCCGCCAGCGGCCGGACGACCGCGGCGAACCGGCCCTGTTCGGTCAGCAGCACCTCGTCCTCGGGGGCGTTCGCCCGCAGCTCGTCCACGAGCCGGGCCACCAGCCGGCCCGTTGCCGCGGGCTGTTGCGGGGGTGTCAGGGCGATGCGGCGGACGGCGAGGTCGGGACGCTCGTTGGCCAGGCAGCGGGCCGCGGCCCACAGGGCGGCGGCGGCGTCTCGTGCCGGCAGGGCACTGAGCCCGTCCCGTACCGGCCGGGCACCTGACCCGTCCTGGGCCGCCTCGGCCACGAGCCATACGGTCACCGGGTCGGCGTTGTCGCGGTCGTCCTGCCGGGGACACGCGTTGTCCAAGGCTCGCAGCAGGGTCAGATAGCCCAGGGCGGCGTCGGTCTCCGCGACGGCCGACACGGCCGGGCAGGGCCCGGTGGCGAGCACCGCGATGTCGGTCGGCAGCGGCCGGCCGGCCAGCCGCCGGGCCAGGGGCTCGGGAGTCAGGCCGCTGTCGTGGCACTCGACGACGTCGGAGGATCCCGCCCGCAGGGCGGCCGCCAGGTGCTCGACGCCGGGTGTGCCGTCAAGCTCGCCGAGGAGCAGCCAGTGCCGGGGGCGCGCCGCGGAGTCGGGCGGCGGGGTGGAGTCGGACGGTGGGGTGGAGTCGGCCGGCGTGCTGGAGACGGAGATGGACGCGGTGGTGGAGGCGGACGGGCTGGTGGAGGCCGAGATGGACGCAGTGGTGGAGGCGGACGGCGTGGTCGGGCCGCAGGCGCGGGTCGTCAGCAGGACGGACTGGTCCCCGCGGGCGGGTTCCTCGTCGTCACCGCACTGCACCGTGCCGGTGAAGCCGCACTCCGCGAGCAGTTGCCGCCAGCTGTCCCGGTCCAGCAGGGGGCCGTCGGGACGCAGTTCGGTGTCGGTGGCGGTCCAGAACGAGTCGAGCAGTCCGAAGACGGGCGCCATGGCCTCGATGCTGTGACTCTCGACGGCGAGGAGCTGACCGCCGTCGGCGAGCAGGCCGCCGGCATGGCGGATGCCGGCGGCCAGGTCCCGTGCGGTGTGCAGCACGTTGCCTGCGACCACGACGTCGAAGGAGCCGGCCGTGAAGCCCTGCCGCACGGGGTCGGTGTCGAGGTCCAGGACCCGGTAGTCGAGGAAGTCGTATCCCTCGAACCGTGCCTTCGCCCGGGGAAAGTGAGCGGAGGAGACGTCGGTGAACACGTACTGGGTGTGGTGGGCCCGCAGATGCGGCAGCAGGGCCACGGTGAGACTTCCGGTCCCGCCGCCCAGCTCAAGGATGCGCAGGGGCCGTTGCGCAGGCCAGTCAGCCACCGCGGCGGCCAGCAGGTCGGCGGCCAGCGCGTTGTGGTAGCCGCCCAGCTCCGCGTCATAGATGCGGGCCGCGAGCGCGTCCGGCTCCGCGAAGAGCAGCTCCAGAGCGTCGATCTCGCCGCGCAGCACCCCTTCCAGGTGCCGCCCGCACACGCCGTAGGTGGTCAGCGTCGTCGCCGCTGCGGGATGGCGTTCCAGCGCCCGGCGGAAGTGCTCCTCGGGGCGGGGCCGACGGGCGAGCAGCCAACGGTCCTCGCCGGCCGCGGCTGTCATCCCGTAGCGCGTGGTGATGGCCAGCAGCACGCCGAGCAACCGCTTGTACCGGGGTTCGGCCCCGGCGGCCACGAGATCGGCGAGGGTGAACTCGCCGCGTCCGGGCAGCAGTGCGGCGAGCGCTGCCGCCGTGTGGTGGGCGACCACGGCCCCCAGATCGTGCCGGTAGCGGGCGTAGTCGTGCTGCTCGCGCCACCGCCGGGTGAGCGCGGCGCGTGCCGCGGCGCTGGCGTCGAGCGCAGCGGCGGGGGCCGTGAGCGGCGGCGTGGTCGGCGCGGTGGTGCCCGGAAGTGGTGCGGCCCGTACCGTCTCCTCCAGGTGCTGCATCCGCGGGTGGGCCGAGTCGAGGCGCTGGGCGTGGAGGCCTCGTACTTCCATGACGACGTCGCCGCCGGTGTCCGCGACGGTGACGTCGAGGGTGATCCTGTCGAAGGAGGCTGCGCGGGCGCGCAGGTGCACGAGTCCGGCGGCGGGCAGGGCCGTCCACCAGTGCACCGCGTCGACGCGGACGGGGACGTACGGCGCGGGTGTGTCGGTGAAGGAGGGGCCGAGGGCCAGGGCCGCCTGGAAGCAGGCGTCCAGGGCCGCTGGATGGGCGCAGTGTCCGTCCGCACCGTCCAGGGGAAGACTGACGCTGTCGAGCGGCAGGGTGAAGGAGGCCACGGCCTCCCCGTCCGCGGTGCGCAGGGCTGTCACACCGCGGAAGGCGGGCCCGTAGTCGAGCCGTGCCCGCGCGCAGGCCGCGTAGAAGTCGGCGATGTCGACGTGTTTGCCGACGCGATGGGTGAGTGCTTCCGTGTCGAGCTGCTCGGGCGGCCGACGCAGCAGGCGGCGTACCCGTGCGGTGGCGTGCTGTGTCCACGCCCCGCTGCCGCCGCGGCTGCTGACGGTGAAGCCGCCGTCGGCCGTGAGACGTGTGGACAGGGCGATGTCCATGGCGGGGTCGTCGACGGGCAGCCGCAGTGCCGCGGACAGGGCCAGGCCAGTCACTTCGACGGGGCCGTCGAAGGCGGCCCGTCCGGCGCCCAGTGCCATGTCGATGTAGCCGGCTCCCGGCCACAGCACGGCGCCGTCGACCTTGTGGTCACGCACCCAAGACGGGTTGCCCTGTTCGATACGGCGGTGCCAGACGGCTTCCGGGCCCGCCTGTCGCCGGCCGAGCAGCGGGTGCCGTTCCGGTTCGGCTTCGTCCGCGCCTGCCCCTTCCAGCCACCAGTCGGGGCTGCCGCTCCAGTGCCTCTCCCGCTGCCAGGGGTAGGCCGGCAGGTCGGCGACGTCACCGGGGTGGGGGAAGAAGGTCGTCCACTCCACCTCGACTCCCAGCGCCAGCAGCCGGCTGTGCGTGGCGTCCAGCGCGGCCGGGCCGGCCTGCTCGCGGGAGAGGGTGGTCAGACAGGTGACGGGCCGGATCTCCGCATCGGCGGTGGTGCGTCGTAGATACGTCCGCAGCGCCGGGTGGGGGCCGATCTCCACCAGCACGTCGCAGTCGAGGTCGGGGCCGGTCAGTTCGCGCACCGCCTGGCTGAACAGCACCGGGCGGCGCGTGTTGTGCCACCAGTACTCCGCGTCCAGTTCGGTGCCCTCCACCACCGCCCCGGTGACAGTGGACACCAGGGGAAGCGTGGTCGCGGAAGGGGCCAGTGAGGAGAGGGCTTCCTTGAGGCGGGGCTGCACCTCGTCCATCGCCGGGCTGTGGAAGGCGTGGTCCAGACCGAGGTCGCGGAAGAAGACGCCGTCCTCGGCCAGGACCCGCCCGAGTTCTTCCAGCGCCTGCGCGTTCCCCGACACCGTCACGTCGTCGTCGGAGTTGACGGCCGCCACCACCAGCCGGTCGTCGAGTCCCAGGGCCACGAGCTTGTCGGCCGCCATCGTCGGGCCGAGGTGCACCGCGGCCATGCGTCCAGTCCCGGCGGTCCTCCCCTGGGCGCGGCTGCGCTCGGCGACCACGAGGCACGCCTGGTCCCGTGACAGCGCTCCGGCGGCATAGGCGGCGGCGACCTCGCCGGCGCTGTGTCCGCACACGGCCGCCGGGACGAATCCCCGGCTGCGCAGCGCCGCCACCAGGCCCGCCTGCACGGCGAAGAGCATCGGCTGCGCCACCTCGGTGCGCCGCCAGTCCTGGCGCGCCGGGCCGGCGGCCATCTCCTCCCGTACGGACCAGCCCAGCAGGGGCAGCAGCGCCTCGTCGACAGCGGCGACCTCCTGGGCGAAGGCCCGGTCACCGCGCAGCAGTTCGGCGCCCATGCCCGGCCACTGCGAGCCGTTCCCGTCGAACACGAACGCGATACGGCCACCGGTGGCCGCGGGGAGCGGCTCCAGGCCCTCGGCCGCTGTCAGCGCGCGCAGTTCCGCTGCCGCGCCCTCGGCGTCGGGGGCGAGGACCGCCGCACGGTAGGTGTGCCAGGCGCGGCGCCGGCACGCGGTGTAGGCGGCGTCGTAGAAGGCCTTCTCCGGCTGCGGCTGCTGCGCGAGGGCGGCGAAGTGCGACGCCCACGCGTCGGCTGCCTGCCGTACGGCCTGCGGGGTGCGGGCGGAGATGACGATCGGCAGTCTGGCCTGCGGGCGTGAGGTGGGTGTGGTGCGCAGGGCTACAGAGGGCCGTTCCGGGGTCCGCCGCTGCGACGGGACGGGCGGCGGGGCGAGGACGACGTGCGCGTTGGCGCCGCCGAAGCCAAAGGAGTTGACCCCCACGACCCGCTGTCCGCCGACGGGCAGCGGCCGTTCGTCGACGGCGGGGTCCAGGCCGAGGTGGGTGAAGTTGATGGCCGGGTTGAGGGGGGTCGCGTACAGGGAGCGGGGGATCCGCTCGTTACGCAGCACCAGCAGGCCCTTGAAGAGACCGGCCATTCCGGAGGCGGCTTCGGAGTGCCCGAGATTGGACTTGACCGAGCCGACGGGCAGCGGCCCGCTCGCGCGGCCGCGGCCCAGTGCCTGGCCCACGGCCCGGCACTCCACCGGGTCGCCGATGCCGGTGCCCGTCCCGTGCAGTTCGACGTAGGCGACGTCCTCGGCGGACAGCCCGGCCGCGGCGTACGTCCGCGAGATCAGCTCGGCCTGGGCGCGGGCGCTGGGAAACGTCAGGCCCAGGGTGCGGCCGTCCGCGTTGACGGCGCTGGCGGGGATGACGGCGTGCACGCGGTCGCCGTCCGCCAGGGCCGCCGCAAGGGGCTTGAGGACCACGACTCCGGCGCCCTCCGCGCGGACGAACCCGTCGGCGTTCGCCGACAGCGGCCGGCAGCGGCCGGTCGGCGAGAGCATCGACGCCTGGCTGAACCCGATGAAACCGCTGGGAGCGACCATGACGTGCACTCCGCCGGCCAGCGCCACCGCACTGCGGCCCGAACGCAGCGTCTCACACGCCTGGTGCACCGCTGTCAGCGCGGACGAGCACGCCGTGTCCACGGCCTGGGAGGGGCCGCGTAGACCGAAGGCGTACGACAGGCGGTTGGCCGCGTTGCAGGCGGCGAGGCCGGTCATGGTGTGTGCGTCCACCGCGCGGGGCCGCTGTTCCTGCAGGGCCGCGTAGTCGTGGGCGGACAGGCCCGTCATCACCGCGGTGTCGCTGCCCGCCAGAGCCATCGGATCGATCCCGGCGTCGTCCAGCGCCTCCACC
The DNA here is from genome assembly GCF_044763135.1 of Streptomyces sp. NPDC096205. Classification (NCBI taxonomy): domain Bacteria; kingdom Bacillati; phylum Actinomycetota; class Actinomycetes; order Kitasatosporales; family Streptomycetaceae; genus Streptomyces; species Streptomyces sp. NPDC096205. Next base: position 9,599 of record NZ_JBIWFS010000005.1, read on the forward strand.
GCGCACTCCATCAACAGCCGGTGCTGCGGGTCAAGTTGGGCGGCCTCACGGGGTGAGATCCCGAAGAAGTCCGCGTCGAAGGACGCCACGTCGTCCAGGAAGGCCCCGGCGGCGGTGTACGACTTGCCGGGTCTGGCCGGGGCATCGCAGACGAACTGCTCTACGGGAAATCGGTCCGGCGGCACCCGTCCGATCACATCGCGTCCTTCCGCGAGCAGCGCCCACAGCCCTGTCAGGTCGGTGATGCCTCCGGGCAACCGCACGCCCACACCCACCACCGCCACGGCACAGCCGGGTCCGCTGTCTGCGACCCGGCACGCGTCCGACACGTCGATCACTCAACTCTCCCCAAGGGTGAACGGCCTCTCCCCGCCCGGTAATCAGGCGTTGCTCAGGCCCGAACGACTGCCGCTTTCCCATCCCGCGAAATGCACGCGCCTCGGTCACCTACGACTCGTTCGTTCACAGGCGGCGGCAACGGGAATTCAATCCATGCCGACCCCGGGGGGCAACGACCCGTCCACTCACCGAGCGTGTCGGTTTCGGCTTCTCCGGAAACCGGATGAGAAGACTTCGAGGACAACCCGCGGTGCGGCCCACCAGGGCTGTGTCACGGTGGCCCGGGTCCTCCACGAGAGATAACGTCACACCGTCTCAAGATCCCGTTCTGTCGGCATGTCACGGAACGGGCGCCGGCCCGCGCTTTCAGGAGGTAAGGAACACCATGGCGGCGGACATCCGGGTCCACACCTTGCGGGGGTACCGAATTCGAAGCATGCAGTGGCATTGCCCCGCACCCAGCGTCGCTCCCATTCTCCTGGTACCTGGCGGGGCTCAGACAATGTCCGCCCTCAAGGCGCAGGCGGAGGCACTCTCCCAGCATGCGATCACAGTGAGCGTCGACCTGCCGATGGATCCCGGACGCAACTCCCTGCCTGCCGATGCCAGCCTTGAGCACGCTGCGAACGAGCTGCACGATGTGATCGAGGAACTCGACCTCGGCCCGGTCAACCTGCTCGGACTTTCGGCCGGCGCTCACATCGCCTACGCCATCGCGCTGCACCATCCCGCCACCGTCGCGCAGGTCGCCCTGGGGGGCCTGTGTGCCGAACTGCCTGACGACATCGATGATTTGTTCGCCCTCGGCGAGGCCATGGTGGGCGAGGGGCGGGTCGACATGCTGGCGGATCTCGTCTCCCGGCGCGTGATGTGCGAGGACGGCAGCCTTTCGGTACGCAAGCGGGAAGTTCTGCACGCCGGAATCAAGCGGCGCATCATGGGCCGTAGCACCGAGCAGCTCAAGCGGGACGCCGCTCTTCTCCGGGCCTATACCGAGAGAGTGGATTTCCTCCCCAAGGACGGCTTGACGCAGCCCACGCTGTTCTTCACCGGCGAGTACGACGCCCTCACTCCATTGGAAGCCGTCCGTCCGCTCGCGGACCGCTGTACCGATGCCCGTCTGTTCTCCATCAGGGACAGCGATCATCTGGCCATCCTGGAGCGGACGAACGAGGTCGCCGACATGGTGGCGCGCTTCTTCTCCGGCCGGCCTCTCGAAAGCCTGCCGTACGGTCAACTGCTTTCCGCCCAGCCTGCCTGACGCCTCGTAGTCACTCACGGAGCGAACCCCGTACGGGAGGAAGGCGCTTTTCCATCGCTTCGGCATCCGACACCGACGGCCGACGTCGGCGAAGAGCATGTCGGGCCGCCTGCGTGGCCGGCCCACGACTCCGTCCACTGCCGGGAACTTGTCCAGCAGCGGCAGCAACTGGGTGATGTCGTTGCGGCAGCCACCGGTCAGCGACACCGCGAGCGGAAGACCCTGGCCGTCGGTGAGGACGGGGTGCTTGCTGCCCAGCCGTGCAGGCACGACGGCATCCATCAGCTGGAAGGCGAGGGTGCGCAGGTCGTCGTGCGCGGACAGCACCGACAGGCGCTGGGTCTTCTCCCATGACGTGCCGCCCGGCAACGTCAGCGCGAGGGTCAGTGGGTGGGCCACCTGGCAGCGGCGGCACAGCCGCTCCGAGCCGGGCGACCAGGCTGCGCAGGGCGGCGCGGACGGCGGCGCCGCCCAGCGCGTACCGGCCGAAGGAGCAGCGCACGGTGGGGGCAGGGCTTCACTTTCACAGCGACCCGCCTTCAGCGTGGCGCGCACCACTCACCCGCGAAGGTCCGCGGGGCGCGGGCGAGCGTGCGATGCCCGAGGACCGGGGCGCCGGGGCGCCAAGGCCGGGAAGCATGCGGTGCTGACGCCGTGATGCGGCACGGGAGTCGCGACTCGGCCACCACCGGAAACGGACGAAGGAGCCGGGACGCGGACGCGGAGCCGGTCCCAGGAGGTCTTGCCCGGCGTGCCGTTGGCGTCGGCCCCCGTGAATCCGATCTTGCGCTGCCAGGCGGCGTACGACTCTCGATCCGCTTCCGTCCACTCGGGTCCGCGACCCGACCGGTACTTTCCGCAGCCCTCCGCCACCAGGCGTTTGCCCATCGCGGCGATCAGCCGGCTGCGCTGTCCCGAGTGGAAGAAGGCCGATCCTGGAAATGGTGCCAGGGCAGGCATGTCCTTTTCCCTTCCGTAAGGGGCCGGACCACTCACAGTGGTGCCGGCGAACGAGTCCGCCAGCGGTCGGGGCAGCAGAACCCCGCAACTCCGGCCACGTCATTCGGAATCCTCAGACGCCGGGAACCTCAAGCCTGTCCCAGCTGAACCGGCCCGGGACACCGTCGGCGGCGTCTCCCGCAAGACCCAGCTTCCGCTGCCAGGCGGCGTACGACCTCACATCGCCCGCTCCCCACACGTCGACGACGGTGCCGGACGTGTAGCGGTCGCAGTCCTCGGCGACGAGCCGGCCGTGCATCGCCGCGATGACCGGCGACTTACGTCCCATCTGGAAGAACGACGCACCGGGGAACGGCTCGAACCGGGGCTCGGCAGGGGACGGCCCGGCCGGCCGGGACCCGAACTCCGGCCAGGAACCGGGGTCGACGTGGTCGTTCTCCGGGACATGCGCATGGGCGTACCACCCTCCTTGCGTCCTCCACTTCTCGGCCGGACATGTATGACGGGACAGGGAGGTCGGGCGGCCCATGGGCCACACGTCGGGTACGCCCCACGAGCTGATCCATGCATGAAGCTCGTCCCAGCCCCTGCAGGGAGTGTCGACCAGCCTCGCGAACACCTTGCCGTTCACCCGGCAGTGCGGGAAGAACAAGGCCTCGACCTGGATGACCACCTTGCCGGCCCGATTGGTTCGCGTACCACCGGTCTTGTCGAACACGGCTTTGCTGCGGGATGTGGCGGGGAAGAACTGGGCGAACTCTCCGGTGAAAGGATCCCAGAGGACGTGCGGAGCCTTGCCGCTGCCACTGCCGGTGAAGAAGCCCTGGAGACTGGCGAACGGAAGCAGATCCAGAGGAGCCTCGGCGGTGGCCTCCAGGTCCCCCGTGATGTGCGCTATCGCCTTTGCCGGGAACGCTGAGTCGCACGAGCCGTGGTCACCGATGTCCACCTTGAGCGCTTGGGGCATCCAGAGATCAGGCATGATCAAACCCTTCCTGCCTGCCGATCGGCGACGATCCGGCACATCGGCTCGAAGGCGGGGCCACCGGCACAGCCGTGACCTGCTCGGCGGGAGCATGAGCACGCTGGAGTGTGCACACCGCCCTGGCGTGCCCTCTTGAGTCAGGTGCCCACCGGTCCGCGACCGGCTTCCGGTCAAGCCGCGTTCGTGATCAGCTCGCTGACCACGAGTTGCGCTGTTCTCATGACCCGGTCCGGCACCGGGAGCCTGTGTTCGGCCGGGCCTGGGCGATGTCGGCCGGCCTGTCCTCGTACGTCGCTGAGGCCGGTCCGGCAGCTGCATCCCATGCCGCTGCCGGCCCCGGGCTGCGGGAGCCTCGCCCATGTCCACCGCCCTCTGGCTGAGCGCCTTGCTCAACGCGGGTACTCCCGCCCGGGACAGACGCGGCAGGCGGGGCAATCCGGCGCACGCTGCGCGTCAGGCGGCCGACTCCTCTCCGGGGGACTCCTCCACCAGCTCGTTCACCCACCGCTGGGCCTCTGTGAGGTTGGCGGCGGTGCCCGCGGGTTCGTACGCAAATCCGTTCCACCCTTGGTTCGTCGGGCCAGAGGTGACGGCGCCGTGCTCAAACCCGCCCAGCTCCAGCTCGCCGCCCAGCTCGGCCTCACCGTCCCGCCCACGCTGGTCACCAACGACGTCGAGGCCGCCCGCACGTTCGCCGCCGACCACGGCCCCGTGATCTACAAGACGTTCCGCGGCCTGCCCCGGGATGAGGACGGCACATCGCCGCGATCCGGGCCCAGCGCGTCGGCCCCGACACCTTCGACGACTCCCTCGCGGTGACCGCCCACGAGCGTCGCGAGGTCGAAGTACCCGCCGCTGTGCGGGGAGATGACCACGTCGTAGGGCCAGTGGTGGAGGCAGACGGCGTGTACGACGGCGTGGTCGTCACCGAGCAGGATGCGGGTGGCTCGGCGTACTTCTCGGCCCAGCCGCAGCCCGGGGCCGGGCAGGGGACGCGGACGTGCGGGGTGCCTTGGGCCGGGTCGAGCCACCAGCGGGCGGCGTCGATCCGGCGGTGTGCCCGTAACCAGGTGCGGCAGAAGTGCTCGGCGGCTTGCTTCTGCGAGTACATCTCGATGACGTAGGGGATTTCCAGGCGTTCGGAGAAGGCTTCGAACAACGGCCGGTAGAGGGTGTCGACCTGGTGGGCGAGAGCTTGCTCGCCGAGCGCCTGCGCGTAGGCGCGCTGGCAGCGGCCCGCCGTCTCCTGGCAACTGCACATCGACCTTCAGGGCTTGCGCCGTCCACGCCGGAACCCACCTCACCCTCGGCTTGTCCTTCGCCTTGAGCGGGCCGGAGGAAGGCCCCGAGGAGAGCCACCGTGTGGAAGCATCTGCCCTGAGCGGCAACCAGAGTTGACGAGAGAGGGCACACCGTGACCAACCCACCCCGCAACCCCTACGACCGCCGCCCCATCCCGACACCGGCCTCCGCGCGGCGACCGGGCGTCGCGACAGCCGCGGGGGTCTTCGCGATGCTGCTCGGTGGGCCCCTGGCCGGCTACGCGGCGTACACCGGGATCAAGACCTTCGAGTCCGGCTTTGGCCCGATCATTGGACTGGTGCTGATGCTCTTCGGCCTGTCCATAGCCCGGAACGCATTTCTGCTCCTGAAAGCCGACGACGCCGCGGCTGAACGACTGACCACGCAACTCGGCATCATCGCAGTTCTGTCCTTGGTCGCGATAGGCGCCATGGTCGCTCAAGCCGACTTCGAAACCGATGCAGCGAAGACCCAGCTCATCGGGTTCGTCACCGCGTTGGTCCTCTCGGTAGCCGCGATCGTGCTGAACTCGCGGCCGGCCACCATGGCCTACACCAACACGCGCCCTCCCTCCACGCCTCGCCAGCCCCCCAGAATCGGCTGACCGTCAGAGCCGGACCATGATGTCCGTGGCGTGCCGCAGCGCCGTACCGCCCCGTCACCTGAGAACCATCGCCTGGGTGCCGGCTGCCGCCCCCGCAGCGGCCACGAGCATCATCGCGGGCCTGCCGGGGAGCCCAGTGCCGCTCCGCCTGCTAGGAGGCGCTGTTGTCGCAACCTTCCACGCTGCGCCGATCGAGCGGAAGTGGCCGGCCCAGCCGCCCTGGTTGGCGACGCTGCCTGCCTGCGGCTTCGACGGCGAGGCGTCGCAGCCGCTGTGCAGGCCAGTAGTGCTCATGAGCCAGGACGGCGGGCCGTCCCACGATTTGCCTCTGCACCACGTGCCCGCGGCCTGCAGCTGGCCTGCCGAAATCCGGCCAACCGGGTGGTGCCGGATGTTCGGTGGACCGTCAAGGCGGGGGGTGTTCGAGCGTCGAATCGTGTACGACAGGCCGAGATACGTCCTTTAGGCCCATGCGCGAGGTTCCTGGGATCACCCACACAGGTGAACCGTTCCTTGACGCGTTCTCCGCGGCGCCCTTCACAGGGGTTCCTAAGATCTTTTCGGCAGCGGTAAAGCGCTTTCTGTCCGCGATCGCCGCTGTTGCCGGACCGGCCGACGTTGCCCGGTCACCTGACCGCATGACGAAGGGGTCCCCCTACACATGACAACGCGACGCACCGCCTCCTGGCTCGCCCTGGCTCTCTGCGCAGCCGGACTGGCTGTGGTTCCGCCTGCCCAGGCCGCGGAGGCGGCCGGCGAGCAGGTTCTCGTCTTCGGCACTCCGGGCAGCACCGACGCCGTCGTCACGGTCGAGCCCACCGTCAAGCAGATCGTCATCGAGGCATGGGGCGGCGCCGCCGCCGGTGAGCCCGGGCCCGTGGCGCCGGAGGCGCGGGCGGTGGAGGCGGGGCCGGTGGAGGCGGGGCCGGCTACAACTCCGACAGCATCGGCGGCGGAGTGAAGGGAGGCCGCGGAGGCCTCGGCGGCTACGGCGGCTCGGGAGGCGCGGGTGCCGGCGGTGGCGCCGACGGGTACACGCGCTGCGTGGTGCCCTGGGAAACTCGACAGCTCGATCAAGATCCGCGTGCATGTGGGTGGCGGCGGGCGGTCCGCGAGTCCCGGACGAGGCGGTTCCGGCGGATCCGGCGGCGCCCGGGGCGTCAACGGCTTCGTCGGTATCGGTCTGATCGACGGATACGCCGGAACGGACGGCACCAGTGGCGGCGCCCCGTCGCTCAGCCAGGCTCGTCGTGGCATCTCACAGGTCTACCTCCGCACGGGAATCGGCACCGACAAACCCGAGCGGCGCACTGCCGCGGACCATCTCGCTCGCGCTGGCCCAGGGCGGCCCGGAGGGCACTCCTGCGGTCCCCGGCGCACACGGTACGGCCGGCCAGGGCGGCAAGGTCGGCTCCAGCTGGAACGGCACCGACGGTGCGGACGGCGCGTGGGGCGCAGACGGGGCAGACGGATCCGGCGGCAGGGCCAAGCCGTCGTACACGTACGCCCTGAAGACGGCCTGCCCCGACTCCGGCGAGGGCGACGCGGTCAACTCTCCCGGGCAGCAGGGCTTCGCGGGCGGCGACGGCCACATGAGCAACGACGGGGGGATCCCCCGCCCCGTGGGCGGCCAGCCGGTGCAGACCGCCGCCCAGCACACGGTCACACCGCCCGTCGCGGGCGTCGGCCAGGGCGGTATCGGCGGCGCCGGCGATGACGGCGGCCACCACGGCGGCGGTGCCGGTTCCGCTGCGGAGAGGAGCACGTCCCAGCCCGGCGTGGACGGCTCGGGCGGCACCACGGGCACGTCCGGCACCAGCGGCGGAAACGGCTACGTCCGCCTGACCCTGGTGAGCTGATGCCGCGCCACCCCACCCACGCGTACCGGCCCCCGAACATGCCGTTCGGGGGCCAGTACGTACGACCTTCCACATGAGGCTCGCGTCGTCGTGCGGTTCCAACGGGGAAAGCATGCTGAACTCAGCCGTCCGCGTCCCCGCGATGGCACTGGTGTCGTTGACCGTCACGCATGCACCCCCGCTTCACCGCCGGCGCTGGGCATTTCATATATCGTGTCTGGCCGCCCCTCACCGCCGCACGCCCGGAAGCGGCCGGCCGTTTCCCCGACACGCGAAGGGTGCCGGGCAAACTGTGCCCGGCACCCCGTGACCAGCGGCTGTCGCGCGGAGGGAATCAGCTCACCGCAGGCCGGTCGGCAGACCGCCCGAAGCCACCGGGCGCGGGCGCATGCCAGGCCGCCGGGGCCCGCGAGGCGGGCCGGTGAATCACCCGCAGGGGGCCTCCCGCCGGCAGCAGCGATCCGCTGCCCGCCCGGCCCGGGACTGGAGTTCGGCGATCGTGCAGCGCTCTGCCCGGGGACCCCTGCCCCGTCCGGTGCCGGTGCCGGCGGCGCCCGGCTGTTCGTGTGCCGGGCTCCCAGCGAAGAAGCAGGGCGGCGATGAGTATCGGTGTGACGGTCAGGATCGTGAACGTCATGACCGGACCGCCGGCCTCGGCCGATCGTGCGCGATGAGCGGCGGCTCGGGCTCGGGCGCGAGCGCCACCGGGGGCCGCGGCTCGGCCTGCTGTTGCGGGCGCCGACTGCGGGGCGGGTGTTGCCCGGCAGCTGCTGCGACGTCGAGCAGGCGCTGCACGGGTCGGGAGGTGTTCGTCATCCGCAGGCGGCGCCGAGGGCCGGTCCAGCTGTCCACCAGGGCCAGGAGGCCGGAGTCGGCGAAGGTGACGCGGGAGGTGTCCAGGAGCAGACCGGTGTATCCGTGGGCGGCGGCGAGTATCTCGCGTACGGGGGCGGCGCTGTAGTGGTCGACCTCTCCCGCCAGGTGGACGACCAGCGTGTCCCCGACCGAGGTGCAGGAATGGAGGACTATGGCGTAGGGCGCGGTGTCCGCGCCCGTGTCATGCCGGCTGGTGGGGTGGGTCAGTATCGGGCTGGTGGTCGATGTACTCACGCCCCAGTAACTGGAGCTCACCCACGGCGGGCAACGAGTGATCTCGGTGATTCACCCGCATCTGTCGGGATGATCCCCACTCCGGGGGAAACTGGCCACCCATACGAGCCAATCCCACGTCACAGCCCGCGGAGTCCCACCACGGGGTGCGGATCAACGGCACCTCGTGCCATGTCCGGCGGTGAGCACGGACATTCCGGGTCAGTCAGCCCTCCCGCCCGGCAACAACCTCCAAGCCGACGGCGAGGAACTGCTCCGAGCCCCGTACGCCGACCGACCCGCCCGGCTTGAGCGGCTGTCCACGGAACATGACCTCGCAGCCCCGTGGACGCTGTGCCCGCAGACGACCGGCATAGCCACGGCCCAGAAGTGACTGCCCCCCTGGACCGACGTGCCCGGCGTCGACGGGCTCGTCATCCGCGGCAGCGCCCAGCGGTACCTGATCGGGGCCAGGGCGCTGTGTACAAGGTCAGGTGCCCAGGACACCACCGACGCAGTCATCGGCGCGATCACCGGAAGCCTGGCGCAGCCCCGGACGCTCGTGGGCGGAAAAAGGAACACAACGCATCGCACCGTACGGTCCGCGCCCGCGTCGAGCACGTCTTCGCCCGCATGAAGGAACACACCAGCCATCTCGGACCGTCCAGGAGACGCGCCCTGGTCACGGCTGCTGCTTCGTGCGACCGGCGGAAGCCTGCCCCGTGTCCGCGCCGGAGCTGACGTGCCGCAGGGTTTCCTGGGGGCCGTGCCAGTCCAGGCACATCACGGTGGCATCATCTGCGAGCCGACCCCCCGCGGCGTCACGGACTGCGGACGTCAGCGTCAGCGCCGCCTCCCGCGGGTGCAGATCCCGGGTGTGCTTCAGCATGGCGAGCAGGTCGACCGCCTCCCCGTGACGTTCGAGCATGCCGTCGGTCACCATGAGCAGACGGTCACCGGGGCGCAGATCGAGGTCCTGAACACGGTAGGGGTGGGGCACGGACACGAGGAGCCCGAAGGGATGGTCCACTTCGCAGGTGATCACTTCTGCAGTCCCTTCGCGCATGCGCAGTGGCCAGGGGTGACCGGCGTTGACGAGCTGGGCGCGACCGGTGTGGAGGTTGATGCGCAGCAGTTGCCCGGTGGCGTGACCGTGTCCGTGATCGACCAGGGCCTGGTCGGCCCGGTGGGCCTGCTCGGCCAGGCCGGCCCCTGCACGACGGGCGCCGCGCAGGGCGCCTACCAGCACCGTGGCGGCGAGGGCGGAATGGATGTCGTGGCCCATGGGGTCGGTCACCGACACGTGCAGGGTGTCGCGGTCCAGCGCGTAGTCGAATGTGTCACCGCTGAGGTCTTCGGAGGGTTCCAGGCTCCCGCACAAAGTGAACTGCGCGGCTTCGCACGACAGTGACGGGGGAAGCAACTGGTACTGGATTTCAGCTGCCAGCGTGGGGGGCCTGGAGCGTTTGCCCCAGGTGTAGAGGTCGGTGAAGCGTCCGTTGGCGATCACGACGTAGGCCAGGACGTGGGCGGTTTCACCGACCTCGTCAAGGACGTTGTCGCCTGGGTCGGCGGGCAGGAACAGCTCCAGCAGTCCGATGGCGTCCCCCCGGTTGGTCACGGGCACGATCACCCGCTGTCCCTGGCCGGTCCCCTCCTGATACAGCCGCTGGGTACGGATCACCTGCTCGTAGACGGTGCCGACCAGGGGGATCCGCTCCGCTTCCAGGCCGCCCTGCACACCGACGGCAGTGACCAGCCGCGCCACCGCCTTCCCCGTCAGGTCCACGATGAGGAATGACACCTTCGTGGCCCCGAAACGCCGCCACAGGTCCTCAGCGACCACCGCGACGGCCTCCACCGGCGCCGCCCTCTCCGCTGCTGTCAACAGCCGGGGAAGTCCGCTCTGCCCACCGCTCACGCCCACGGCCCCTTCCGCCGACCCCTTCTCCAGCTTGGGAACCGTCCCAGCAGGCGTCAATCTCTGCGCGATCACGGCGATGGGCCGGCTGCACGTACATGTAGCTGAGTCGGCCCCGCATCCGCCCTGGAACCGCCGCCGTCCGGTCGCACGAGGCCTTGACGTGCCCACCCCCATCGCCAGGCTCGGCCCCAGTCCGCCTCCCGGCCTATGTCTCATGAGACACGGCAAAGTCTGGAGAACGACGGCTACCGCGCGCTCGTCTTCACCCCCTGGCCGGCACCCGGCCCCGTCCTGCTCCAGCCCCGCCGCGGCAGCCTCATGCAGGCCCGCTTCCCCGACCTGATGCAGGCCGCCGAGCAGCAGCTGCCCGACGGCCTGTTCCTCGACGGCGAGCTAATCGTGTGGGCCGGCGACGACCACGACGGGCGCAGCGCGGTGACGAAGTACAGGGCGCACCTGCTCGACGTCGTCGGTGTACTGGCGCAGCTGGGGGCCGGCAGTGTCACCGGGGATCGGTTCGCCGACGCCGGGGTCGCCGGAGACGACGACCAAGGCGCGGTCCGGGGCGTGGATGTCCGCCTTGCTGGGGAAGGTTGCCGGCCGTGAGGCCTGTCTCAGCGAAGGCCGACCGCGAGCGACGCGTTGCGCCCCACCCCTATCCATGAGGGTGAGATGCCGTGTCAATGCACCGGGGTGCGTTCACCTGGCCATAAGGCTGACCAGGGCAGTAGCCCACACACCGGACGGGTCGACATGGCGGAGGAGCTGTGCGCGACGTTGAAGACCAACAAGGGCGGAATCGTGTCCGGCTGCTGCCGGACCTCGCCCCCGAGACCGTCAAGAACTTCACGGAACTCGCCACGGCCGAACGGCAGTGGACCGACCCGAACACCGGCCAGCCGAGCAACGCACCGCTGTACGACGGCACGATCTTCCACCGGTCATCGGGGGCTTCATGATCCAGGGCGGGGACCCGCTGGGCATCGGCACGGGAGGGCCCGGCTACAAGTTCGCCGACGAGATCCACCCGGACCTGGCCTTCACCGGGCCTTATCTGGTGGCCATGGCCAACGCCGGGCCCGGCACCAACGGCTCCCAGTTCTTCATCACCCTCGGAGTGACGACCTGGCTCACCGGCAAGCACACCAACTTCGGCGAGGTCACGGACGCCGCCAGCCAGAAGGTCGTCGACGCCATCGGCACCACCCAGACCGACCGCCGCACCGACCGGCCCCTGCAGGACGTCGTGATCGAGAAGGTCGTCATCGAAACCCGCTGACACCCAGCCAGCGACACACCCCCGCTCCTTGAGGCCGGCGGTCATCCGTGGCGCCGCTACACCCAGGCAGGGGTGGCGGCCTGCATGGCTCCTGCCGAGCTGCCACCGACCACGCCCGGAACCCCAGCACCAAGCAGGGCGGGGGCCAGTAGCACCAGGCCCGCCCCCGCCCTGCACCCGGTCGGGGCACCTACTTCCCGAAGTCAGCCCCTCCTCGGGTTCGCGGCTCCGGCTCAGCTGCCGTAGTTGATGTGCTTCTCGTTGATGAAACTGCCGTTGGCCAGCTCGGAGAAGTACCGGTAGCTGGAGGCGATCGGGATGCCCGTGTGGAAGCAGCTCTCGCCGAAGTCATTGTTCGAGCAGCTGAACCAGCCCTCGATGACCTTGCCCGTCAGCTGAAGGCACTGCCCACGCCTCACACTGTTGCCGTAGTTGTACAGCCGGTAGCCGGTCGGGTGGCTCCCGTAGGCGTAGAGAGCCGAATCCCGGCTGGCGCTGTTCTCGCAGGCCGCGGCCGTCTCCTGCGCGGGGGGCAGCAGCCGCGCTGCCCGCCGTCAGCGGCGCGCCGGCACCCAGCACCGCGGCGGCGATCGTGGCCACACCGAGGGACCTCAGACGGTTGGTGAACACGCGTACTCCTTCGAGTCGGTCGGTTCCGTGGTGCCCGGGCAACAGGGGGACCAGCCCGGTCGCACCCGCCCCTGTGTTCCCCGGCCACCGACGGCCGCTATCGCACTCCCACTCGAATGCAGAACCCGTGATCACTCGGGCAGAGGGGCACACAACAGCGGTCACGGCGCACTCCCCTTCCACACATCCGCTCATGCACCCCCGCGACCGCGCGCGGCCCCGACAACACGTGAGCCGGACTCGCACCGTCCCAGGGCTCTCTGAGTCGCGAAGCCGCCCAGCGAAGTGCCGACGTGCTCGGACCGGGGCTTCACCGGCGGCTGCGAGTGAACACTCTCCGATGAAGGGCGTAACACTCCGTGACTCTATGATCACTCCGTACTCGGCGTCAGCCGCCTGCGGGCGGCCGACGCCCGTAGATCGGAGAACGGAGAACCGACATGACTGCACGAGGCTTCACCGGCGAGGGGCGGGATCGCCGCGGCTTCCTGAAGGGTGCGGCAGCCACGCTCCTCGCGGCCGGCAGCGCTGTACTGCTCTCCGGTACGGCGCGGGCAGCGCAGCCCCGGACAGGCAGGACCGCGCCGCCCTCCCTTCCCCTGCCGCCGCTCGGCACGGACATCGCGTGCAGCATGTACGCCGCCAACGTGCCCCTGAAGCTGAACGTCCTGGGAGCCCTCACCCTCGACTTCAAGGGCGGCATCAACATGACGGTCAGAAGCTCGGGGCCGGACGGCGTCGTTTTCGAGGTCGAGGGGTTCAGGGTGGAAGCGGACACAAGCCCGTCAACCCCGGACAGCGGCACGCTCATCGCCATGACAATGGCGAACGCCACCCAGACGCCGCTCAGCGTCCTGCAGCCGAGCCCAGGCGGCGAGGAACTGGAAATGCTCATCCACCTGCCCCTCACCCTTGAGGTGATCGACAAGGCCAACGCGGAGACACTCAGCATGCTGTCCACGGACCCCACGAAGCACGCGACCCTGCGGGCCACCGACGTCAAGCAATTCCCCCCGGTCAACCAGCTGTACACACTGCAGGAGCCCGTCACGTTCTACGAACAGGGCGGGAGTGAAGCGCAGGAGTCCCCAGTGCTCGGCACACTGTATGCCTTCGACGTCATCACCAACGGGGCAGCCTGACTGCCCGAAACACAGGACAAAGCACCCGGCAGCCCGCACCCGGCCCCCGTAAGGGGACAACCGGCCCATCCCAGTGTGGCGACAACGCTGCTCCTTGGGCGTTTGGCGCATGCTGGTGCCCAACGCGTTCACCACGGAGGTCCTCCCCAAGACCCACCGCGACTCGAAGCAGGGGGCCGACCAGATCGCACCGCACCTGGCGAACCATCTCCCGTCGGTCACTTCGCCGAACGTCGGATACAGCTTCGCAGGCCCCGCCACCGTCCATCTCCACCCCGCGCCGACCGGAACGACCACCTGCGCTGGACCTCCAGCGGCGGACGGCGCCGCTTCTCGTATGCCGCGAGCCGCCGTCGACAACCAGGCGCGCGATCGCAGCCGGGCGATAGGACATGCGGCGCCGGTTCAGGCCGTGCGGACAGGCCCGGCGTCAGCCGGGTCTGCGTGTCACGAGGCGCAGGTGGACCGGTGGGCTGGGCAGGGCTTCGGGCTGCAAGGCGCGCACCCAGCCGTGGGCGTGCACGGTCTCGGTCTCCCACTCCTCGAAGGGCTGGGGCAACGCCGTCGGGTCACGGTCGGGGTCGCGATACCACTGGATGAACGCGCGGGCGGCGGGACGGCGGGCGTCGCACGCAGGGCAGAGTTGCACCCCAGACTCCGCTCTTCAGCGGGCCGTGCCAGTGCAGCAGCAGTGCCGCAGCGGGAACACGGCCGGGCCGGCTGTTCGTCTTCGTCCCGCACGGGACGGAGCCGGGCGAGTTGTCCATCGGGAACGCTGTCGAGGCTGCCATCGAGGTTGCCGTTTCGGAGTGCTGGATGAGCCGTTCGTAGTCGCGCGCGTGTCGGCGGGCGTGCATGACTCCCCGCGCGTGCAGGGATGGACCCGCGGTGCCGATCGCGCTGGTGAGGGCCCCCACCCCTGGCCCCCATGCGGCGGACGCCCGTGCGCGCCTCGGAGGGCCGACCCGCGGGCCTTGGTACGACGGCGGTCTCGACTACGCGAAGGAGTCGCCGTGTCCCAGTCGTACCGGAACGGCAGGACGGAAGCCCAGCAGCGGACACTGGCCGAGGCGAGCGCGCTGCTCGTCGAAGCCCGCCGCAGGTCGGCGGAGCTGGTACGCGCCTCGGGCGCGGAGCTGTCCCCCGAGGAACGCGACTGGGCCGGCCGCCCCTGCATGGCCGAACTGGACCCGCCGCCGACCCCGCACTCCTGCGGCTGCGGCGACTACGGCGGCTCGGGCGGCGAGGAACCCTGCCTGAACACCTGGACCGACTTCACCGGCCCCGACTTCGGCACCGGCTCGCCCATCAGGACCTGCGAGCACACCGAATCGGAACACGCCGTGATCTGAGCCGAGCACACAGGAGGATGACTATGTCCGATTCCACGCGGAACGACAGGACCAACGAGCAGTCCCGGATGCTGGCCGAGGCCGCCGCGCTGCTCGTCGAGGCACAGGACAAGGCCGTGGCGATGATCCACGAGGCGGGGGTGGAGCTGAGCCCCCAGGAGCGGCACTCGCTCGAATTCCGCTGCTTCGGGGAGCTCCCTCCCCCGCCGACCCCGCACTGGTGCCGCTGCCGCCGCTACAGGGGCTCGGGCGGCGACGATCCCTGCCGGACGGAGTTCCCCGACCACGGCGGTGTGGGCGGAGACCAGTTCGCGCGATGCGGGCATCTCAAGGAGGCGCACGGCGTCTTCTGAGCCGCCTGACTGCCCTGGCCCACCGGAAGGCGGACGCCCGGGCTTCGGGGAGGGCTTGACGCTCGCGTCGGTGACCGGGGGGCGCGCCGCCGGTGAAGTCGGTGAGGGAGCGCCCCTGTTCGACGCGACCGGGGTGCGGCTCGCCGGCGACCCGACTGGTCAGTTCGGCGAACGGGAGCGGGAGGTCGGAGGCGAGCAGGACCGCGTTGCCGAAGCGGCGGCCGCGCAGGACGGTCGGGTCGGCGGTCAGCGCCAGTTCGGGGAAGACCGCGGGGGCGGTGGCGATCTGGCCACGCAGTTGGGCGAGCGGCGGGCCGTCGGCGAGGTTTGCCGCGCAGAAGCCGCCGGGCTTCAGCACCCGGCGGGCCTCAAGGACACGAGGGATTGCTCAACCTGAGGTGATGCGAGGGCGGCACGTGCACGGCCAGCAGACGGCGCAGTCCGCGCAGCTCGTGCAGAACCGGCGCAGGACAGCCGGGCAGTCGCAGATCGGGTTGTAGTGGGGGACGTCGTCCCCGGGGTAGTACGTCTCGCCGAACGGCGGCTCGGTCCACGCGTAGACGGTGCCGTCGGCGAGCAGCTCCTCGAAGTGCCGGCCGACGGCGCTGTATGCCAGCCGGCGACGGCCTCCGGCTCCTGGTCGTAGTTCACGCTGGGCCCTTTGCGGGGTCGGCCGGCCCCGCGGCGCGGGTGAGGAGCGTGGCGAGGTCGGCGGTGGTCTCAGGTTCGGTGGCGGCGAGCCGGGCCGCGAACGTCAGCTCGCCGGGCGCGGCGGCCGGGGCCAGGCGGGCGAGCGCGGACAGCAGCGCGGCGTGCGCGAGGACGGGCTGCGGCACGAGGCCCGCGGCGGCCTCGCGCCTGGCCGGGTCCCGGCGTACCAGGGAGCGGCACGGCGAGCCGTGCCGCACGAAACCTACCGACGATTGCAGAATCGTTGCAGGCATGACGGCACGAGCGCAGGAGCCGGCAATGAGCGACCAACGCACGCACTCCGCGATCACCGGCGATGGCGTCACCATCGTCGGGACCGTGCACGGTCAGGGCCGGCCTCTGGCGTTCCTGCACGGGATGATCGGTGACGGCGACCTCGATTGGAACCCGCTGCTGCAACACCTGAGCGGCCGGTTCACCTGCCACCTACTGAGCCTGCGGGGTCGCGGTCTCAGCGGCGATCACGATGACCTCACTCCCGGTCGGCTCGTCGAGGACGTCCTTACCTATGCCGACAGCATCGGAGAACCGATCGGGCTGGCGGGGTGGTCCTACGGAGCCCACCTGGCGCTTGCCGTGGCGGCGCAGTCTGACGCGGTGGATGCGGTGGCCTGCCTTGAGCCTGGGGTATTGAGCCTGATGGACGAGCGGGAGCAGGCGGTGCTCGGCGCTGCCGTCGCCCGGACGGGCGAGCTGGCCGCTGAGGGACGGCTGGCCGACGCTGCTCGCGCCTTCGCCGGTTGGCCCTTCACCGGTGAAGAGATCACCCTGGCCGAGCGGGCCGGCTACTTCGAAGCCGCAGGGCGTTACGTCCCGAACCTGCTCAACCTCCTCCAGCAGTCGACGCAGTACGAGGATCCCACCGCTGATGATCCGGCCGTGCTCGGCGCGATCTCCGCCCCGGTGGTGGTGCTGCACGGCTCGCACACCAGCCCTTTCCTCATCGCCAGTGCGCAGTACGTGGCGGACCACGTTCCCAACGCGCGTGTGCACCAGATCCCCGGCGCGGGACATGCCGCCCTCCTGACTCACCCCGAGGCGCTCGCCGCGCCACTCATCCAGTTCTTCGCGCAACCCCAGCAGTCGGCCTGACCCTGTTCGCTGCAACCGCCGGTGCCTCCGGCCCGCAGCCCTCACATGTGAGGCGACGAGCGCCTCTGGTCGAATTCAGGGCTCTGTCCGCAGTTCCGTAAAGGCCATCAGTTTGGCCATAGCCGGACTGGCCGTGCGGATCCAGCGGTGGGGCGGCCCCGCGGCCAGGGTGCCGGTGCCAGCCGGAGAGGCTGCGCGTGGGCGTGGCGTCCGGTGCGCAGGGGATGCGGTTGCCCTGGCCCCGGCAGTCATGCCGACGCTGGCCGTACGGGCGTTGTCAGTGCAGTGCGCCACGATCGCCTCAAACCTCGGCGCGGGTAACGGCGAGGGCGTCGTCCCAGTGTCCCGGGTCGCTGGTTCCCAGGAGGACTTTCGAGACACCGGGGCAGGACGCCACGGCCGCGATGCAGGCGGCGGCGATCTGCGCGGCGGGGCGGATGAGTTCGCCGATCTCGGGAGTGGCCAGGTGCGGCAGCTCACCACCGTGCAGGGGTCGGAAGCGTGGACGTCCCAGCCGAGTTCGTTCGCGGCGGCGATCGGGCCGGTGGAGTTCAGGGCCCTCCCGTACTCCTGCGCAACGACACCCTGGTCAAGAACTACGACTACGACACCCGGAAGAAGAAACCCACGGCCTTCTACGCCCTGCTCGAAGCCGGGGTGGCCGTCCTCATCGACGCATACGGCCTGCCGGTGGTCCAGTGTCGCTGCGGCAACCCGCTGCGGGGCTTCGACAAGTCGCGGGACGACGTGGAGGTTGATTTCGGCACTGCCAGGGAGAGGGACAGGGACGGCAAGGGCCGTCAGCGGCGTGATCATGCCGCTGTACCTGGTCGCCCACGTCATCGGCAATCTGAGGAGCTTGTCGCTTCAGGCGGGCTTCCTGGGGTGACGGGGCGAACGGATGCCGGTGCCGATGCCGGCAATATTCGTGGTCCAGCCGAGGGAAGCCGAAGGGCAGCGGGATGGCTTTGGTCTTTCAGTGCTCGTCGTCACTTGCGGCCCTGTCGTCGCTGGCGCATCCGCGGGTTAAGCGACGCCCTTCTTGTCGTTGATCCGGAAGGTGATGACGTCGACTTCGTCGGTTCCCGCCAGGTCTGGGTAGTGGCCCTTGAGGGCTTCCCGGAGTTCGGCTGCGGTCGCCAGTCCCTCAGCTTGGGCGTCCTGGTCGGTGAGTTCGCTGACCAGGCACTGCCTGATACCGGTCACCTCTGCCGACAGAACGACCTCGGGGTCGCTCTCAAACACCAGCCGCGCCGGGCCGAGCTGCGCCGGGTCCCGGAAGCGGGTGGTCTTGGACTTGGCGCCGGAACGGACGACTTCGAGGTAGCGGGGGTTGAACCGGATGATCGGGGGACCGGCCGTCTCGGGGTCTTGGTAGAGCGATGGGTCGAGAACGTTCATGCCCGACTCCGGGGTCCATTGCTGAGCCAGCAGCATCAGGTCGGCAGCGAGCACGGACCTGAGCCCCGCGGGGGTGGGCACGATGACGCGCATGGTGGGGTAGTAGTCCAGGAAGACCTGCCGATCGCGCCCGCATGGGCCGATGACCCCGCGCCCGTGGTTTCCCACGGCGACGATGCAGCGCATCTGGCGGGCGCCCTGGGCTCGCGCGGCGCCCAGAGCCACGAGTTCGGCGCAGGGTCCGCCGGTGAAGTGGTAGAGGTTCACGCCGGCGAACATCCGGTAATCGGCTGCCATGACCGCGGCGCCCATCGTGTGGATCCCATCTTCGTCGGGCCCGGCGTCTGTATGCGCGTCTATGGTCCGGCGTGCCAGTTCCACGAGCTCACGCTCATCATCGTCGAGAGCTCGTGCAGATGACGGGACGTACACCTTTGCGACCTTCCCTTCCTTCAGTAGCCGCCCAAGAGCATTCCACGCCACGCAGGCGGGCTCCACAGGGTTTCGGCTTACTACGCCCCTTCGCCGCAGCCGCCTGACGATCCCATCGAAGCCGTTCGGTTCGGCGTCCAGCGGCGCTCAGCTAGTCGAGGGCAACCTTTTTGCCTCATGCGGTCACTGGACCATGAACCATTGACTCGATCTTCCGGACGGACGGCTATGACGACAGCGAGGCAGGCCGCGAGGCAGCGCAGGCATAGACGCAGGCTCATGCTGCGCGGCACGTTGGCAGTGACCGCCGCGGGCGTGCTCGCCTACCTTGTCGTGGGGTTGCTCCCCGACCGGAAGGAGGAGACAGGACCTGCCACCGCGGCGCGCGTCGAGACCACCAGGTGACGGGCGCTGCCACCCCGCAGCCGGAGGCGGACACCCCGACCCGGCGAGGGGCGCCCGGCGCCACCGCTGTACGGATCACCAACGAATGTCCCTGCCCTGCGCACCCGGGCAACTCGACCTCAGCCAGGAGGCGTTCGTCAAGCTCACCGATCTCGAGGTCGGCAGGATACCGATCACCTGGCGGCTGTTGAGCCCCGCCACCTCCGAGACGATCTCCATCAGATACAAGACCGGGTCCAGCGCCTACTGGTGCGGCAACCAGGTGATCGGCCACCGGAACCCGATCACTCACCTGGAGGTCAAGACCGGCGTGGCCTGGCGGCAGTTGCCCCGCGCCGAGTAAAACTACTTCCTTTCCGCGGACGGCGGCGGGTGCGGCAACTCGCTCCGGATCACGGACATCTACGGAGAACGACTGACCATCACCCGGATCAAGTTGCGACCGGACGTCGTTCAATCGGCCAGGGTTCAGTTCGCCCGCCACTGACCCCGCCAGGCGACGGTCTCGGCGGCAGCAGCTCATGCAGCTGGTCCCAGACGCCGGCCTCGTTCCAGGCCGCCAGGCGCCGCCAGGCGCCTCCAGCCGGTCATGCCCGAGCCGAAGCCCAGCTGCTGGGGCACCTACTCCCCCTGGGTGCCGACGTGCAGGACGAACGGGATGCCGCCCAGGGCCTGCCGGTCGGGCACTCGCGGTCGCCCTTCCACCTGCTTCGGCGGTGGCTCGGGCAGCAAGCCGGCAAGGGCAGATCTGCCTTGTTCACGAGAACCGGCTCTGACACAACTTCCGTGAAGTCATATCGGCTCTCGGTGTCCCAAGGCCGGCAGTCCTGGTCGACCGGCAGGTCAGCGGATCGTCCAGAGGACGGCGCGAGCCCGGGCGGCGTGTTTTCACGGAAGGTGTGCAAGGACCCGAGAACCGACAGTAGATGTTCACCACCTCGGGAGGCGCGACGGGCAGCGGTCGTTCGATTTTCTGCCGAGATGTCCAGGTACGGAGTGCCGCTGAGATTGATCTTGGTCTGATCTACCACAGCTGCCTGGATCGGCAGCGTGTGTGGGGGCGGGGGCGGGGGTTCGACAGAAGAACTCGCGCGCCGGGCAGCAGATTCTGGAGGTCCGCGCGAAATCCCCTTGCTGAATGGTCAAGAATCGTTGACCATTGCTCGCATGCCTACCGATGATCTTCCCGAGACGTTTCACGTCACCACGGACGAGCAGCTCCGCGCAGTCTCCAATCTCACGCGCCACCGGATCATGGCCGTGCTCCGCTTCGAGCCGGCGACGATCACGCAGATCGCCGAGCGGGTGGGCCTTGCGAAGGGAAGTTCCAGCTATCACGTGCGGCTGCTGGAGCGGGCCGGCCTGGTGAAGGTGGTACGGACGCGGAAGGTGCGGGGTGTCACCGAGCGGTACTACGCGATGGCCGCACGGTCGATCGTGCTGCCGGATCCGGGCGAGGGAGGGCCGGATGTGCTGATGCGGCATGCGGTGGCGGACCTGGAGGCGTCGCCGGTGGACGGCGAGCGGCACGTACGGATGGCTCATCTGCGGCTCACCGAGGAGCAGTTCGCGGAGCTGGGGGCGCGGCTGGAGGCACTCGCGGACGAGTACCGGGAGCTGTCCGATCCGTCGCTGCCGGACGCGTCACTCGTCTTCGCACTGTTTCACCCGGCACCGCGCGAGCAGGCAGAAGGGGATGCCAAGTGACCTCAGACGTCCGGAAGTTGCCGACCGGGTTCGGACGGCTGTGGACCGCGCAGACGGTGTCCTCGCTCGGTGACGGGGTGTCGCATGCCGCGCTGCCGCTGATCGCGTTGACGTTGACGAGGGATCCGATGGGCCTCGCCGTCGTCACGGCCGCCGGGACGCTGCCGTGGCTGCTCTTCGGGGTGCTCGGCGGTGCGCTCGTGGACCGCTGGGACCGCCGGCGCACGATGTGGCTCATGGACGCGGCGCGTGCCGTGCTGCTCGCGATACCGGCGGCGGCGGCCGCGCTCGACGGCCTGAGCATTCCGCTGCTCGCGGCCGTCGCCTTCCTGCTCGGCCTCGGCGGACTCTTCTTCGACACGGCCGCCACGGCCTATCTGCCGGATCTGCTCGGCCGCGACCCCGCACTCCTGGAGCGAGCCAACTCCCGCTTGCGCGGAGCCCAGACCGCCATGTCCGGCTTCGCGGGGCCGCCTGCGGGCAGCGCGCTGCTCGCGCTCGGGCGGGCGGTTCCGCTGCTCGCCGACGCGGTGTCGTATCTGCTCTCCGCGCTGCTCGTACGGTCGCTTCCCGCCATGCCCCTGCCCGTACCAGAGATCCGCGAGTCGCTGCTTCGGCAGGCGCGGGCCGGGGCCTCGTACGTCTTCCGGGACCGGTTGCTGCTCGGGCTCGCGCTCCGCCCGGCGGTCGGGAACGTCGCCTTCCTCGCCGTGGAGACCGTCCTCGCCCTCTTCGCGCACGACCGCCTCGGCATCGACACCTACGGCTTCGGCCTGCTCCTCACGGCGGAGGCCACCGGCGGCCTGCTCGGTGCAGGCATCGCCTCCTACCTTGGCCGACGACTCGGCACCGGCACCGCACTGACCTGCACAGCCGCCGTCGAAGGGCTCGCCATCCTGGGCCTTGCCGCTGCCCCGAACCCGTACGTGGCCGGGCTGGCGCTCGCCGTCTGCGGGGCCGGCATGGGCGCCACGATGGTGCTCGGGCCCTCCCTCCGGCAGGCGATCGTCCCAGCCCACCTCATGGGCCGCGTCGCCTCCACCTCCCGCATGCTGGCCATGTGCGCCGCCCCCATCGGGGCCTTCCTCGGCGGCTGGCTGGCCACCACCTACGACATCCGCACCCCGCTCTACGCCGCCGCCGTCCTCCTCCTGGCGATGACGGCCGTCACGGCATCCATGACCAACAACCGCCGGGTCGAAGCGGCGCTGCGTGCCGCCACCCCGGCCGGCGGTCCGGACCACCCGGCATCCAAGGATCCCGCCCAGAAGAGTGCATCTGACGCGTTGTGACGCTCTCAGTGATCAGGTCCAACTGCTCGCTCCACAGCCGCAACACCCCATCGAGCATCCGCGAGGCCTTCGCCAAGCAAGGCCGGGCAGGTCGCGAGACAGTCCCGGTCCGTCGCCCGCCGCGGCACTGACTAGCTTCACCTGCATCAACACCGGCCGGCGTCGCCGGACGGTTCAACGGCACCTTGTCCGGCTTCGGCCCAGACGGAACGCCGAGATATCGTCCGCCCGCTCCACCGCTCCCATCGTCCACGTCGGCAGCCGGCGCAGCCGCTCCAACTCCGAGAACCGCCGCCCCTGCGGCACCCCGAGCAACGCCACCAGATCCGCTGACAGCGACACGTCCGCCCGCCGCACGGCACCCGCCACCGACGCGGACAGCCGGTTCTGCGCCACCTGGCACACCGATACGACCTGCTTTTGCCAGCGCGCTCACGCCCGGCAGCAGCACCCGGTGTCGACGCAGCCAAGTTGGCGACCGCTTACCTCAGGGCGGTTCCCGTCACAGTCGACGTCGATGGGGGCGTGGATCTTACGTTCAACCTGAAAACATCTGACGGGCATCGTCCCTCCCAAGCCGCTTCAGCCGGAAGGTTCTCCCGAAACGTCCCGGGTACCGACTTCACCTCGAAGTCGGCGAACTCGAGCGGTGCCGCAGCGCACGAATCCGTACGTCAGCTACCGCACCGCTCCCAGCGTCGCGCGCGCCGGTTACTTCCAGTTGTGCGCCGTGAACGGGCCGGCGTTCTCGAGGTAGCCGAGCAGGCCTGCGTTCGGGTACTCGATGATGTCGTCGGGGAGTTCGTGCACGGTGAACCAGGTGAGTGCCAGGCACTTGTCCGGTTCCCTGTTGATGGGGTGCCCTTGCCAGTGGAGGGCTTCGAAGAAGAAGCCGATCCGCTCCACGTTGTCGTCTTGGCGGTGGTGGACGATGTGAACGAGCCGCAGATCGTTCGGGTCGACGGTGATCCCGGTTTCCTCGAACAGCTCGCGGGCTGGGCGGGACCTGACGCTAGTGGTACAGCGGGGACGGCGGCCGCAACCTCACAGCGGCGGTAGCCCGGGGCGTCATCACAGAAGGTGAGCCAGAATCTGAGAAACGACAGCACCAGCTCAGGGGTGCTGCTGCCGGCCGGCGTCTCCGGCGGTTGAGAGGTAGCCGCTCAGTTCGCGTGGAAGTCGCGGAGGGGACAGGTCGCGATGTCGCTCGCCGGCATCAGGACGCATGAGGTCGCTGGAGTCCCTGGAGGAGGAGAGCGATCAGGCGTCGGGGGTCGTAGCGGGGGTCGTTGTCGCGACCGATACAGAGGTTGCCGATGCCGCGCATCAGCTCGTACGGCTGTGTGCCGGGCCTGATGTCGCCGGCCTCGACCGCAGCATCAAGCAGTTGGGCACAGACGGGCAGCAGGCGGTCGAGGAAGTAGGCGTGCAGCGCGGCGAAGCGGTCGTTGTCGGACTGCAGGGCGTCGGCGAGCCCGTGCTTGGTGACCAGGAAGTCGACGAAGAGGTCGATCCACTGGCGCAGTGCTTCGAGTGGAGAGTCGGCACAGGCCAGCAGGTTCGGGCCAGCCTCGGCGCATGCCTCGATCTGGTGGTGGTAGACGGCTGTGACGAGATCCGCCCGGGTCGGGAAGTGGCGGTAGATCGTGGCCATCCCGACGCCCGCCCGTGCCGCGATCTGGCGGATCGGCGCGTCGACGCCGGAGGTGACGAACACCTCGGCGGCGGCAGTGAGCACGGTCTGCCGGTTGCGCTGGGCGTCGGCCCGCTTACCTCGGGACGGCGAATCCCCTGCCGGGCTCTCGGTGGCCATCACGCATTCCTTCCACACCGATTGACAAAACGGAGCATCGCTCCGGATAGTAAATGGAGCGGCGTTCCGCTTCAGGCTAGCCGAAACGGAACGCACCTGACCGCCATGTCGCCCGCCGGTCGCAGGAGACCGGCGGGCGACATGCGCCACCGAAAGGGAACCCACATCGTGAGTACATCCACCGCCACCGGCACCGACGCCTTGGGCGCGCCCGTCCCGGTCCTGTCCTTCAGCCCCGTAGTCCTCTCCGTGGCCGGACGTCCCGTGGACCTCCAGGTGCGCGTCTCTGCACCCCTGACCGGAACCGGCCTCCCCGTCATCCTCCTCTCCCACGGTCACGGCCCCTCGAACAACCTCTCCTCGCTCAACGGCTACGCGCCGCTCGCCAACTTCTGGGCCGCTCACGGATTCGCCGTCGTTCAGCCCACCCACCTCACCTCCCGGACACTGAGCCACCTGGTCGCCGACGCACCCGGCGCACCCGACTTCTGGCGCTCCCGCGCCGAGGACATGACCCACATCCTCGATCGGCTCGACGTCATAGAGCGCACCGTGCCGCAGCTCGCGGGGCGGATCGACCCCACCAAGGTCGCCGTCGTCGGACACTCGCTCGGCGGCTTCACCGCCGCCCTCCTGCTGGGAGCCGGGCTCAACGACCCCGACACCGGCAGCGTGGTGCACCTCGTCGATCCCCGGATCAAGACAGGCGTACTGCTCGCCGCGCCCGGCAGAGGTGGCGAAGTCCTCAACGGGCCCATGGCCGAGCAGTGGCCGATCATCGGGGCCGTCGACTTCTCCACCATGACCGCGCCCGCACTGGTCGTCGCCGGCGACAAGGACGATTCCCGCCACTTCACAGACATGGGGCCGGACTGGCACGCCGACCCCTACACCCTCGCCCCTGGCCCCAAGACCCTGCTCACCCTGTTCGACGCGGAGCACGGACTTGGCGGGATCGCCGGATACGACGCCGCCGAGACCACGGACGAGAACCCCGGGCGAGTCGCCGCCCTGGCCCGGCTCACCGCGGCCTACCTCAGCACCCAGCTCCACCCCGGCACCCCTACGTGGCCGAACGAATGCGAGGCACTGACGACCGGCCCCGCCCCAATGGGACGAGTCGAATCCAAGTAAGCCTCCCACCCCGTAGTCAGCCTGCCGGGCGAGGCGGAAAGGCGCACGGGGACAGTCAGCGGTCTCGTACTCGACGACGGTGTCTGGACAGCCGTCCGCCACGGTCTGACGTGCCTCGGCACCCAGGACCCTCCGCCGCAATCGGCTGCCTCCGCGCTGCCCAAAGTCCTGCACCGTTCGAATCGCAGCAGACCGCGCACACTGCTCAAACTGGTGAACAACTGCTGCCGGTACTCTCGTGAACAGAGCCACCTGGCCGCCGCGTGCTCGCCGGGCCTGTCTGCGGAAGTTGTTGCTGCTGTGGCTGATGGACACCGTCAACATCCTCACCACGTACTTGTCCGCCCCGGCCGCGCCGCCGCTGCCCGAGCAGGGCCTGGCGCTCGTCGACCGGGCGGTCGACGTGTTCCGCATGGCCGAGCGGACAAGCGCGGAACTCGCCGCGGGCACGGACACGCGCACCGTGTGGCCCCTCCGACGAGGGCGCACACCTGACCCGCCAACTGATCGACCTCTCTGAAGAGGTGGTCCCCGGCACGTTCTTCGACCCGATCGTCTCCGCACTCCTCCGCTACCTGATCGGCCACACCTGCGCCGACTGGCTCGAGGTCCCCCGCACCGCCTGGGACAGCGTGGTCAAGGCCGCCCCGCCCTGCTCGGCGTACTGGAGACCATCGAGGACCGTTCCCCGCTCGGCTCCTGGGCCCTGGACCGGCTCGGGCACCTCACCGCCATCTTCGAGCTGTCCTCCCTCACCCGCGGCCGCGTGATGCCCTACGCCATTCCGGAGGAGCTGAAAAAGGACTACGGCGTCACCGGGACTGTGCCCGCACCCACAGGTGGACACCGCCGGCCCAGACGCTCACATCCTCACCTCGACGGCACGCGAGCCGGTCGGCGAGGCCGCGGGCGCTGAAGATCGGCGAGACCGCGGGCGCTGAAGAAGCGCTGTCCGGTCGATCCGGTCAGGGCCCCGGTCGGAGCAATGTGGTTCCACCACCGAGGCACGCGGCCCGTCGAAGCCGCTCACTCAACAGCCCTTCTGTCACAGCGGCTTCGGCGTGCGCTGCCGTTGGCGCTCGCCCTGGGGTCCGAACATGATCAGGTACTCGACCGGTCCGCTGGGGCTGGAGTTCGCCACTCCGTGCGGGGTGCGGGTGTCGAACTCGGCGACGTCCCCGGGGAGGAGGATGAGGTCCTGGTCTCCGAGCGCCAGCCACAGGCGGCCGTGCAGGACGCACAGCCACTCGTAGCCGTCGTGGGAGACCTGGCGGGGCCGCGCGGGCGAGTTCTCGAGGGCGGGCAGGACGTGCTTGTGGGCGTGCAGGCCGCCGACGTACGGGGTCAGCGGGAGCACCGCCTTGCCGTCGCGCAAGCGCAGCGGGGCCGTGGCGCGGGACTCGACGGCGGGGGCAGGTGCTGTGCCGGCCAGTTCGTCCAGGGAGACGCCGTACTCCTTCGACAGCTGCAGCAGCACCTCCAGGGT
Source organism: Streptomyces sp. NPDC096205 (assembly GCF_044763135.1). Classification (NCBI taxonomy): domain Bacteria; kingdom Bacillati; phylum Actinomycetota; class Actinomycetes; order Kitasatosporales; family Streptomycetaceae; genus Streptomyces; species Streptomyces sp. NPDC096205. Next base: position 36,151 of record NZ_JBIWFS010000005.1, read on the forward strand.
GGGCCTGCGCCGGCCGGTCTCCATCCGGGACAGCGTGCTGGTCGAGATGCCGGTCGCACGGCTGACACCGGCGAGCGTCGCGCCGTGGCGCTCGCGCGCGGCCCGCAACCTGGGCCCCATCGCGGCCAGGGTGCCGTCCACGTCGTCGACTGCCACCTTGCACGCTCCCTTCTTGCCATGCCGCTCCACCGCTTCGTCCTGCAAGGTTGCCAGGCCGGCAACACGGATCGCGTCCAGCGGGTGCGTCGCCGCATGATCGACGGGTATCCGCGTCGCCGCGCACCGAGGAGAAGCCCATGCAGCCCGAGCCGACCGCCGAGCTCCGCCACCGCACCGTCGAGGCCCCGGCCGGACGCCTGCACCTAGTCGAGCAGGGCAGTGGCCCGTTGGTCCTGCTCGTGCACGGCTTCCCCGAGTCCTGGTACTCCTGGCGCCGTCAGCTCCCGGCCCTCGCCGCGGCCGGCTACCGGGCGGTCGCGATCGACGTGCGTGGTTACGGGCGCTCCTCCAAGCCGGAGGCGACCGACGCTTACCGGATGCTCGACCTGGTGGAGGACAACGTCGCCGCCGTACGCGCCCTCGGCGAGGACAGCGCGGTGGTCGTCGGCCACGACTGGGGATCCAACATCGCCGCCGCCTCCGCTCTGCTCCACCCCGAGGTCTTCCGCGCCGTCGGCCTGCTGAGCGTCCCCTACGCGCCCCCCGGCGGCCCGCGCCCCACCGACGTCTTCCGCCGGATCGGCGGCCCGGAGCAGGAGTTCTACGTGTCCTACTTCCAGGAGCCCGGCCGCGCCGAGGCGGAGATCGAGCCTGACGTGCGGGGCTGGCTCGCGGGGTTCTACGCGGCCCTGTCCGCCGACACCATGCCCGCCCATGGCGAGCCCGACCCGCACTTCGTCTCCCGCGGCGGAGGCCGGCTGCGCGACCGCTTCCCCACGGGGGTGCTCCCGGCCTGGCTGAGCGAGGACGACCTCGACGTCTACGCCGGGGAGTTCGAGCGCACAGGGATCACCGGCGCACTCAACCGCTACCGCAACATGGACCGCGACTGGGAAGACCTCGCCCCGCACCGCGGAGCCCCGATCAAGCAGCCGTCCCTGTTCGTCGGCGGCGCCCTGGACGCCTCCACCACCTGGATGTCCGACGCCATCGACGCCTACCCCACCACCCTCCCAGGCCTGTCGGCCTGCCACCTCCTGGACGGCTGCGGCCACTGGATCCAGCAGGAGCGCCCCGACGAGGTCAACCGCCTGCTGACCGACTGGCTCGCCACCCTCCAGGTCGGCACCGGGCAGTCCAGGCGCAGCAGTCCGCGCACTGGCGCGGTGCCCGAGGCGTGAGCGGCGCTGGTGTTGTGATGGGCGGAGCGCGGGTCGGCTGGTCGGAGATGGAGCACCGTATGGACTCCTCAACCTCCTCCGGGAGTTCGGCTCGCGGCAGGACCAGGCGGGACGGTCGGCGGACGGGAGGTCGGCAGGCGGGCGGTCAGGGGGCGGGCGGTCAGCGGGCGGGCGGCAGGCACGGGCAGCGAATCGCCCGACGGTCTCCAGCCGAGTCCGCTCGCGCCAATTCCCTTGTGTTGCGCAGGGTTTCGTCCTGCCACGACCTGCTCACGAGCGACGTTAAGGTGACCCGGTGACCGACGCGAGCATGGACAGAGTGCACCGTTTCCGGGCCGAGGCGGCATCCCGGGGTCTGCCGTCGGAGGAGGTGGAGCAGTGGATACGTGTCGCCCGTCCGGCGGTGTACCTGGCGGAGGGCGGTGACGGTCCCGTCGTGGCGCGGGTCGGCGGCGATCCTGTGCTGCCGCTCGGCGCGCCGACGCCGTCCGATCCCTTCGTGGCCTCCGTCGACCTGGCGGCTCTCCCGCCGGGCGTCACCGGCCTCCCGCTCCCCGCCGACGGCCATCTGCTCCTCTTCTCCGGCACCGATGTGCACGGCATCGGAGGACAGATGTCCGACGCGGTGCTGTACGTCCCCGCCGGGACCCCCGCGAGCCCGCGCCCCCTCGCACACAGCCGGCGCGAGCCGTACCGGCCGCGTGAGCTCCGCACGGTCTGGCACCAGCCGAGCGCGCAGATGCCGGAGAGCTTCGCCCTCGACAGATGGGGCGACTTCCCCGAGGACGAGCAGTTCGAACTCGCCGACGAACTCGCCGACGCCTGGGCGCACGGGGGCGGCTACCGCCCTCCCTGGACCTTGCAGATCGGCGGCCACCCGGTCTCGCCCCAGAACGACCCCGTCCACTACGCCCGTGCTCCCCAGGAGGCCGGCGCCTCCGAGCAGGGCGGTGCGGCCCACGCGGAGGGCGCCGACGACTGGGTTCTCCTGGCCACCTGGAGGTGCGGCGACGACGTCACGGAGCTGGACTCCGGTGTGGCTCACTGGGTGGTCCGCCGCGAGGACGTGGCCGCCCGGCGCTTCGACCGGGTCCACCGCTACGTCGAGATGGCGTGACCGCGCGGGGCGGGGGCGGCGGGCTCCACGGCGCTCACCGAACCGCCGTCCCGCCACGCCCACCCGGTCCTTGGTGTCACCGTGACGATCGGTCCGCCCGGAACCCATCGTCTCCCCCAGCCTCCGGCCCATCCTGGCGGTGGAGCGCCGAGGGATACGGTCGTACACCCGCGGGCGCTGCTGCGCGTCCCTGGGGGGCCTGGGCCTCGGCCGCGGCTGTAGGCAGGCGGGCAGGCGGACAGGTCCACGGTCGCCGGAATCGCGACGCCCATCCGGCGCCGGAACCGCGAAGCTCGCCCCCAGCGGGCTCAGCGGAGCAGCAGGTCGCGAATCGCCTCCGTGATCTCGTCGGGCGCCTCCTCGGCCATGAAGTGCCCCGCGCCGGTCAGCCGGTGGTCCAGGTCCGGCGCCCACGCGCGCCAGACCGCGGCGGCGTCGTAGCCCAGTCGCGCGCCCCAGTCCTGCTGGACGACCGTCACGGGCATGGCCAGCTGGGAACCGGCGTCCTGGTCCGCCTGGTCATGTGTGATGTCGATGCCCGCTGAGGCCCGGTAGTCCGCGACGATCGACGGCACGGCTGCGGCGCTCGCCCGCAGGTACGCGGACCGGACCGGTTCCGGTATGGCGGCCGGGTCCCTGGCCCAGGTGTCCAGGAAGGAGCCGAAGAAGGCGTCGGCGCTGTTGGCGATCATCGTCTCGGGCAGCCCCGGCGGCTGTGCCATGAGAAACAGGTGGTAGCCGACCGCCGCCGGGACACCGTGCAGGACGTTCCACATGTCCAAGGTCGGTACGACGTCGAGGACGCCCAGGTGCGTCAGCGTCTCGGGATGGTCCAGTCCGGCCCGGAAGGCGACCAGGGCGCCTCGGTCGTGGCCGACCAGGGCGAAGCGCTCATGGCCGAGGGCCGCCGCCAGGGCGACGACGTCAGCGGCCATGGTGCGCTTGGAGTACACCTCAGGGCCGGTGGCCGCCGGCTTGTCGCTGGCACCGTAGCCGCGCAGGTCGGGACAGATCACCGTGTGCTCGCCGGCGAGCCGCTCGGCGACGTGCCGCCACATCAGGTGGGTCTGGGGGAAGCCGTGCAGCAGCACGACCGGGCTGCCGCTGCCGCCGACGGCGGCAGCCAGCTCCACTCCGTCGGCGCCGGGCAGACGGACGTGGCCGAAGCCGGGGATGGTGGGAGTCATGAAAGGCCCCTTCCTGGGGTCGGGAGACCGGCGAAAGCCTTGCTCCGAGGACTGACAGGTTCAGCGTGGGCGACGGCGATCAGCAGCCGATCAGTACGCTCCGACGCCGCGGACCCGCGGCACGGAAGATGGAGGGCATGCGAATCGACGTACTCGGTGCCGTGCGGGCCTTCGACGACGACGGCACTCCGGTCGACCTGGGCGGGCCCCGCCACCGTGAGGTGCTCGCCCGGCTTGTCGCCGCCGGGGGACGGTTGGTCGCCACCGACACCCTCGTGGACGACCTGTGGGCCGAGCCGCCGGTGCGCGCCGTGGGGGCGTTGCGTACGTTCGTAGCCGCGCTGCGCCGCGCCATCGAACCCGGCCGGACGCCGCGCACCCCGCCGCGCGTCCTCGTCACTGAGGGCCCCGGCTACGCGCTGCGCCTGCCGCGCGACAGCGTGGACGTCCACCGGTTCGAGGACGCCCTGGCCCGCGCCCGGCGTACGCCCGATGCGCTGACCGACCTGGACGCCGCCCTCGCAGCCTGGCGCGGCCCCGCCTATGCCGACGTGACCGGCTCCGCGTGGGCCGAGCGCGAACGGACCCGGCTGGAGGAGCTGAGGCTGGAAGGGCTGGAACTGCGAGCCCGCCTCCTCCTCGACGCCGGTTCGGGAGCCGAGCTGGTCGCCGAACTGGGCGCCCACGTCACCGAACATCCCTGGCGTGAACCGGCCTGGGGGCTGCTGGCCCGCGCACTGCACCGGGCAGGCCGTCAGGCGGACGCCCTGGCCACCCTCCGCCGCGCCCGCACGATGCTCGCGGACCAGCTCGGGCTCGACCCCGGTGCCGACCTCCGACGCCTGGAGACGGACATCCTCCGCGGAGCCACGACGCTCCATCCCCCTCGTACCGTCTGGACGGCGAGCGTACGACTCGGACCGCGCACCACCACGGAACTGGCCCGCACGCTGGCGCTCGCGGGTGGTGACGCCCTCATCCACTCACGACGCGACCGCCTCGCCGCCGTCGAGGCGGCGGAGCGCACCGGAGACATCACCCTGACCGCCCGTGTCATCGGCGCCTACGACGTGCCCGCCCTCTGGACCCGAGCCGACGATCCCGCTCAGTCCCGCGCCGTCGTGGCGGCGGCCGAGCGTACCCTCACCGCCCTCGGTACCGACGGCCCCGCCGAACTGCGCGCCCGCCTGCTGGCCACCGTCGCGATCGAGAGCCGCAGCGCCGATCTGTCCGTCGACGAACGAAGGCGCGCCGAGCAGGCGGCGCGCGAGGGCGAGGAGCTGGCCCGGGAGCTGGGCGATGCCGCCCTGCTGGTGTTCGCCCTCAACGGCGTGTTCCTCCACTCCTTCGCCCGGCCCGGGCTCGCCACGACCCGGGACGCGATCGGCTCCGAGATCCTCGACCTGGCCGCCCGGAACAAGCTGCCGGACTTCGCCGTGCTCGGCCGACTCATCCGCATGCAGTCCGCATCCGCCCTCGGCGACCTCGACGCCGCTACCGCACACGCCGAAGCCGCCGAGCAACTCGCCGTCAGCACCGAGGCCCTGCTCGTCCCCGTCCTCACCGGCTGGTTCCGGGCCCGGGCCACCGCCGCCCGCAGTACCGAACCGGGCGGGCCGACCGCCGCCACGGCCGCCGCGCGCTACCGCGCCGCCGAAGACGCCCTCGCCGAGACAGCGGCCATGCCGGGGCTGCACCGGGGGCTGTTCGCCCTCGCCCTCCTGGGCCTCCGTCTCCTGCACGACCGTCCCGCGCCCACCGATCCCGCCCTCGACTGGGGCCCGTATCGCCCTTGGACGCAGCCCTTGGTGCTGCTGGCCCGCAAACGGGACGAAGAGGCCCGTACGGCCCTGACCATGACACCCGAACCGCCCCTTGATCACATGCAGGAGGCCCTCTGGTGCCTGACCGCCCACGCCGCCGCCGGCCTCGGCGAGCGCCGGATCGCCGCCCGCGCGGCAATGGCCCTGCACGCCGCCCGCACCGAACACGCGGGCGGGGCGAGCGGGATGCTGACGCTGGGGCCGGTGGCGCGGTACCTGGCGGAGGCGGAGGCGTGCGCCGACACGCACTGACGGCCATCGTCCGCGGAGCCGCTCCCCGGCTGCCCGCTCCGCCTTGACTGGAAAACGTCGCCCCCGGATGAGCCCGGCCATCGACGCCGCCTTCGCCCTGGCCCCCTCCCACGCGGAGATACCGCTGCACTACAGATGCTTGTGCCAATCGGGTGCCATCGTCGCCCAGTCGGTGCCGCGACCGTGACAGCCGAACCATCGGCGGCTGCAATGGCGAGGGGTCCGGGGCCGCACACCATCTGACGGCCCGGGCATCGAGCGGAGGGCGGTTACATGTCTGCGAGCAGTACCGAGGACATTCCGCGTCGCGTGGGTGACGCGTTCAGGTTCGATCAGCAGATCGTCTTCGAGGACATGCAGCTGAGTAGGCTGCACTACCACCTCCTCCGGCTGACCACCGTCGGCCTCGGCGGGGAGGACGTAGCGGAGCTTCGTGAGCTCGGCCGGCTGGCTTTTGAGGGCGCCGACGTCGGCGCGCAGTGCGACAGGATCCGGGGCCGCGACGGTGCCGGCGTCGTCGCGGTCGCGATCGCGAGCATCGTTCAGCAGGCCGACGGCCGGACGCCGCTGGGCCACGTGATGCTCGGGGCCGTACTCGGCGCATACGCCTCGATGCTTGACAACCTGGATGCGGACCCGAGGACGATGGCCGTTCTGGGTGCCCTCGGTGGTGCCCTCACGGCCTCGGCGATGCCTCTCGTCCTGGAGCGGATCGACAACGTGGGACTCTCCGACTACCTCAGCAAGGCCGAGTGACGGTACAGCGCAAGTGCGAAGGCCGTCGGCGTGCACATGACCGCAACGGCACTCAGCCATGTACGAGTGAACGCGCCCAGACCGTGAGGTACTGCGTCGGCCCCGTTCACCTCGCGGGGGCAGCGTTTGGTCAGTGAGTTCGAACTCGTGACCAAGCCGCCTTGCCCACCAGTTGGAGATCCGGGCGTTCACCTTCTCCAGGGCAAGCCGTCGGTTCGGGGTTCGTCACATGGAGCCGGGACGTTGTCGGTGGCGGCCGGTACGTTGCAATCATGGGTGTCTATCTGGTGAGTGTCGCCGCGCAGGACTGGTCACGGCCGGGCGAGGACGGGTACGGGGACGTCGCCGCCGCGCTGAACACCGAGCTGGAACGGCGCGGGCTGCCCCCTTACGAGCTGCGGCAGGCTGCACGGGAGGCGCCGGGCTGGTTCGAGGAGAAGGTCAGCCCGTCCATGGACGGTTTCGTGGCGCTGTGCAGGAGGCGGTTGACCGGCGCGGAGCTGTCGGCCCTCCTCGACTGGAGCGTGCTGGTGCCGTTCGCGCTGGAGGAGGAGATCGTGCTCCCCGTCGGCACCGCGTACTCCGGCGAGGAGACAGCGGTCGCCGGGGCCCCGCAGGTGCTCGCCCTGGCCGAGCGGCTGGCCGGTGCCATCGGACTGCCCGTGGACGCGATACCGGCGGGCGAGAATCTCGCACTGAGCCTGTGGTTCCTGGAGGGCGGGGCGGAGCGGACCGCCCAGGTGCGGCCGGGACCGTGGGCCGAGGACCGTGACGCAGCCTTCTACGTGGCGCTCTACCTGCGCGCCGCACAGTACTCCCTGCGGTACGGCTGCCCGATGACCTACTCCTGAGCCACGCCACAGCGGCGGCCGACCGGCCGAAGAGGCCGTACACGGGTCCGAGCCGGGGGCCGTGTCCGCCACGCGCCCGAAGCCGTGTACTACCAGAACACCGCCGCGTCGAGTCGCTCCCGGGAACCCAGCGGCAGCGCTGCGCGCACCTGACCGACGAGGGCCCCCGCTCCGGCCCCGAGCTCCCCACCCTGTGCCGGATGCTCGGCGCGGCAGGTAGTTGCGGACGGGCCCATTGCTGTAGGCCTTGTCCGCCGCGAGGCTGTCAGGCTTCTTGCGAGGCCTGCCCGTCCCGCCTCTGGGGATCTTCTCCAGCACGGGCTTGAACCGGGTGCAGTCAGCCTGCTTGTCCCGGCGTGACGATCAGGGACAGCGGGCGGCAGCGGTCCGCCGGACACAGCGCAGCAGCCCCGTCTCGCCGGATCCGCCAGCGGCGGCCATCAAGGGCAGGGCTTCCATGGCGTGGGCGCGCTCATCGGTGGCGAGGTCGTCGACAGTGACCCGCAAGTCCACAGGAGCGGGTTCGTCGGTGAGGCAGAGCCATCCGATCGCGGCGGCCATCCGACCTCAGGTGCCTGTGTCCGGTCCCGTAACCGACCGCGCATCCGCGCGGCGGTCCGCGCGTGGGGTCAGGCACGGTTGGCCTCGGCGAAGGCGAGGACCAAGGCGGCGCGGACGATCGGGTCCTGCTCGACGGCGAACTGGGCACGAAGAGCTGAGCGGACGATCCTATGGGAGTCGGCGGCGGTAGCCAGTGCGTAGGCGGCGTGGACGCGGGGCCCTGGTCGGGCCGGAGTCGTCGAGAAGGGGTTGCAGGAGGGCCGTGTCGGCGGTGATCGCGTAGCGGGCGGCAGCGACCGACCAACCCGCCGGGTAGCCGGTCAGCCTCGACACCGTAGTCGTCATAGAGGTCCCTGCTGGCGTCAGAGCGGTGGAGCAGCAGTTCATCGCGGGAGGCGACGCCGAAATGCCGTGCGCGGGCCGGGGAGGAGAGCCCGGCGAGCGCGTCGACCCAGTGGGGGTGGCGGGTGTCGGCAGCGATGCGCGCCAGGAACGGCACGGCGAGCGCGGCGGCGGCCTTCATTGTCGTTGGCGCACGTGCCGACCACAACGCCCGTCCCGACGCGAACGGGCGCGGAGGTATGCAGCAGGCGGACGGCCTCCCTGACACGATCCCCCTTCGGGAAGTGCTCCCAGGAAACCTCGTCGAGCAGGAATCCGTCCTTGGCCTCGGGCTGGATGGCGGCCACCACTGAGCGCGCCCACGGCGCAAAGGCCGACGCCCAACACCGATCACTCGGCCCTGGCCCTACAGCTCGACGTGACCCCCACGACGCAGCCTCCGGTATCCGATTCCACCACCCCGGCCACGGCCGGAGCCCTCTTGTGACCCCCGCCCCCGTACGACACCCCCTTCTTGGAGAACCTGATGGACAAACACACCTCGGAGCTCATCGAGGCGCTTCGCGACTGGCTGGACGCCGAGAGCCCCGTCACGGGCGACACCGCCAAGGCCATGCGCGTGCTCAAGATCGGCGAGGAGTTCGGCGAGGTCGCCGAGGCACCGCACGGAAGCGTTGGGCGCGAACCCGCGCAAGGGGGCAAGCCACACCTGGGACGACGTCCACAAAAGGGAGCTCTGCGACGTCACCATCACATCCCTGATCGCGCTGGCATCGCTCACCCCTGATGCAAGGAAACCGCTCCAGGAGCAGCTCCAGCACATCGCCGACCGTTCACTCACCTGACGTTTCCCCCAGGCGCCTGCCCGAGAGCAGCACACCGCCGGCCGGCCGCCTGACCCTCGGTCGCCGCCACCGGAAGCCGCGGGTCGGACCGTCGTGCCGAGCGGTCAGCCGATGATGGCGACCGGGGCGTCCCAGGCGTTGCGGTCGACGGTGATGGTGTGACCGCCCCGGGTCTCCTTGCTGTTGGCCTTGTACTGGTGGCCGCGGCTGTGGTCGGTGTACAGCTTCGGGTCCCAGGGCCAGTCCCGGGTGGTGGTCTCCTGACCGTTCCACTGGGCGTACCAGAGGTTGCCCGGCAGGTTCGTGCGGTCCTTGGCGGTGGCGATCGCCGCGGCGCTGGAGCTGCTGAAGCCGTAGAGTCCGGCGCGGTAGGTCTTGGCGCGCAGGGTCTTCGAGAAGGACCGGACGTAGGTGAGGGTGGCCTCGTTGCACGCCTTGTCGGCGATGTTGTAGGACTCCATGTTGAGGTAGATGGGGCTGCCGGCCTTCATGCCGAGGGCCGCGGCCTTGGCGATCGCGTCGTTGGCGTTGCTCACCCCGACCGAGGCCGCGGTGGCCGCGGTGAACCTCTCTTTGTTCCCGCTCCTCTGGCAGGGTGGCTGGGCGCCGACGTACAGGGGGATGACCCGCCAGCCGAGCGTGTCCACGGACTTCACCCAGGACCTGGTCAGATTGGGCTGGGCGCAACCGCGGTTCTTGCCACCGACGTAGACCGCGACGCCGCCGTAGTAGGCGTCCCTCTTCCATGCCTTCATCGCGGTGAGCGAAGGCGCCGTGCAGGCGTCGAACGCCCGGCCCGTGTACGTCTTCTGCGCCGGCCACGCCGGGGCGGCCATCGAGGTCTGCGCCGCGATCCCGGCACCGGCCACGACGACGGCACCCGTCGCCGCCAAGGCGACGTAGCGGCTTCTCCTGGACAACCTGTGCTTCGGCATTCCCCACCCCATGCGACATGTCAAGACGGGCTCCGGTACGCCGGAGCCGGACCGCGATCACTTCCGGCCCAGTCTCGCAGGTCGCAGCAGCGGTCGTTCCCTCGGCCGGCGTCCGGTGCTGTCGCGACCACGCGACAGGAACACGGGCCCGGCGGTGGAGCACGGCTCGAGCCCGGCCGGGTCGGGGTGGTCCGGGCGGTCTCGGTCCGGCGTGACTGGCGGACCTGGCCCGCGAGGCGGCCGGTGGCCCTGAGTACCACCTGACCGTGATCCAGCTGCCGGTCAGCCTGGTGGGCATGGCACCGATCGAGCTTTGCCCCTGGACGGGCGCGGGCCGCTGCGGGCCGCCGCCGGTGCAGGGCTTCGGGTGATGGCGTCAGCTCAGCTGCACGGCGGGGAGCTGGTGGAGACGGTCGGCAAGGAACTGGCCGACCTCATCCGCCCGGGCCCCTGCGCAAGCTTGCCTGCTGGCAACGGCATCATGCCCATGGGTGACAGACGTCCTCGTCTCCGCCTCCAGTGCGGCCGAGCCCCCTTTGGACATCGCCCGACTCCGGGAGATCACTGGTGTACGCACCCCCACATGACCCGGCCACCGAGCAGCGCATGCGCGCCCACCACCTGCGTGCGGCCAAGGCCCTGGCCGCGACGGTCGAACCGGGGGACGAGTTCTGGGGATGGGCCGGGCACACACGGAGCACCCCGGCCCCCACCACCGCCGGTGCGGCCGCATGGCTGCGGCTGGCAGTCGCGCCCGAGGACAAGGCGTCCGGGAAGCTCGGGAAGGGCGCCTGGCAGGCCCAGTCCGCGCTCGGCAGCCTCGACGGACGCCGTCCGGCGCTGATCGGCAGCACGTCGACAATCGGCGATGAACAAGTCGTTGGATCTCGTCACAAGTGAGGCATTGCCAGGGTGACCCAGCGGGACCAGGACGGGTAGCGGCGGACCTGGTGCTCGTCCAGGGCTGCCAGGCCCTTGCCGGACTGGAAAAGAGCTCCTCGACCCGCCACCTTGATCCAGCGACGCGCACCAGGGTGGGCAGCGGCACCGCGGCAGGCGAGTAGCAGCGGTAGTAGGCACGTTCGCCGGTGCTGCGGTTCCGGCGGATCAGCAGCTGCCGGCTCCCGGGCCGGGGCTCGGTGAGGTCGATGACGGCCCAGTCGTAGAAGCGGTGGCCCTTGGCTCCGGCCCCTGCGGACAGCTTCTGCCAGGCCCTCTTGGGTACCTTCCTGGCCAACATGTCGGCGCAAAACCTCCCGGCACCTGTGGTGACTTCGTGCGAGCAGGCCACCGCGAGGACGTAGCCGGCGCCACGTTCCTTCAGCGCGGTGCGCAGCCTCGGGTTGCCGCCGTAGACCTCGTCTCCCGCGACCCAGGCGGCCCGATGGCCGGCGTCGAGGAATCGGGTGACCATGCGAGCGGCCGTCTCCGGCCTGGTCGCGAACTCCGTATTGTCACCGAGGCCGGCGGCCCGGCAGCGGTCGGGATCGGAGGTCCAGGAACGCGGAACAGAGAGTTCCATCCGGGGTCCTGTCCCCGGCCCACTCGGCGATGGTCCAGCAGTTCTTGCGCGGCAGGTCCGACAACGGGCCGAGTACCAACTTCCGGGCCCGGCGTCGGGATTCGACCCGTGTGAAGCGTCCCGCTATCCGGCTCATCAGGCCCTCGAACGCCTCCTGCCGGCAGGCAGGGTCTACGCTGGGAGCTGCGGCCACCGCATGATCGTTTGTCTTCACACACCGATGATCAACGGTGGCCGCACCCGTCTCCACACCGCGTCAGGTCGCGCAGCGTCTGCCTGCCGTCCTGTGTATCGGAGGGCTTGTGCAACGTGGCGAAGTCTGGTGGGTCCAGTTCGACGAGCGGAGGTTGGTCGTACTGCTGTCAGGAGACGAGGCGTCCGGGTTCCAGGTGATGCAGGTTGTCGCTCCGGCGGGCCTCGACATCAGCGGTCTGGGCATCGAAGTGACGGTCGGCGCCGGTGAAGGGCTGCCGCTCGAAGGCGTGCTGCGGCTCGCGTTCCCGCGCCCAGGCTTCACCCCCTGCACGTGGCTGACCATCGTGTCCCGGGACGACCTGATAGAGCGGGCGGCCGTCCTGTCCTCCAGGAAGCTCAGCGAGATCGACGATGCTCTCCGACTCGCTGAACAAGCACAGGAGCGGACCCCGGCAACGACCGCGAAGCTCAGCGAGATAAGGGACGCCCTCCGTCGGGATGAACTCGGGTAGACGCAGAAGGAGCCGACGCCCGCGACGGCATGGGCGATCTCGGGCGAGATGATCCACGCTGGACACCTGCCGCCTCGACGCCCCCCACCATCGAGATCACGATCTACGGCTGGAGTACTAGGGCCTGTCTTCCGGATCAGGCCGGCTGCGAGGCGCTTCCGCCTCCTGGCCGGGTCGAGCGGGGGCTGGTGCGTGCAGCTGCAAGGCGGAGGAGGGCGTCGACGCGATGGGGGTCCCCCCGCTCGAGCGAAGCCGAGAGTGGGGGAGTCGGCAACCGACGACAACGCCGCAGATGCGCGTGCCAGCCCCCGCGACGCCGGCATGATCCGGAAGACAGGCCCTAGGCCTTCACCTCATGCACCACCTCCACCAGGCGGGCGACGAGACTTTGCTACGGCGTCTCGCCCTGGTGTTCTGGCAGTTCGGACCTCCTTTTGAGGCGGTCACCGGCGGCGGGCCGGTGAGGGCTCCGGTCGCATGTTGATGCGCACGCACGATGAGGGAGTCGATCGAGATGTCCCGGTCGATCTCCCCAGCCGCGTCGGCCTCGGCCTGGACCTGCTGAAGCAGGCGTTCCCAGGTTCTGTCGGCTGACCACAGCCGGCGCCGCATGGAACCGCCTTCCACGGGCCACAGGCCACAGGCCGAACCGTTCGCGCAGATCACGCCGCAACGCCGGTCCGCCCCCGGTGCAGATTGGTTCGCCGGCGCCCAACCGGCCGCCGCGCGCCGGGTCTGCTTGCCTGCTCGCACCCGGCGCAGGCATCCGGAGGGCGCCTGCTCCGCGGGTACGACCCGCCACAGGCTTTCCCCGTCGGCACCGTTCAGGCGCCTGGAAGGAACAGGCAGAAAAGGTGACCGTGAGGATCGCGGAGGACTCTCACGTCCTTCTGGGGCTGGTGGTCCTCCAGCGTCGCGCCCAGGGCGCAGGCCCGTGCGGTCTCCGCCTCCAGGTCGTCGACCTGCAGGTCCAGGTGCGCCTGCATCTGCTGGGTTCCCGGGCTCTGCGGCCACACCGGCGGAGTGTGGTCCGCCTCCAGCTGGAAGCTGAGGCCGGGGCGTTCTCTCTCCGGATCCCTCAGGCGGACCCAGTGCGGTTCGCGGTCGACTTCCTGCCAGCCCAGCAGGGCCCGATAGAAGTCGGCCAGGGCGGGAGGATCGGGAGTGCCGAGCACGAAGGCACCGAGTGTTGTCGTCATACCCCCGCTGTCCCCCCGAGGCCCGATCTCATTCATCCGCACGCCGGTGCGTGTGCATCGCCGGTCCCTCGACGGGAAGATGGCCGGCATTGCAGGCCACTTGACGCCGTTGCCACGAGGTACCGGATCGCGTCCAACAGCGCGCGGTGGCAGTATCCCTCCGGCCGGCACCCCCGCCCGCGCATCCAGCCCGGCACCGGCAGCAGCGGCCGGACCTCCGCCCACTCCGTGTCCGTCATGTCCGTCGGGTACCGGCGCTGCCGCTTGGGTCGGTCAGCCGCGTTGCCGCACACGTACGCGAGGCATCACATGACGGAGCGGCCGAGTGGGACCACCCGGCGATCGGCACAGAAGAGTGCAGCGCAGGGGCCTCCCGTTGTCTTATGGATTCGACATCCACGAGCTGTTCAGGAGGCCCCGCCTTCATGCTCCGGCCCCGACAGGACACCCGACCGGGAATCCACGCTCGAGCACCACCGCTCAAGAGCGAAAAGCTTTTACGTGTCGGGATGTTCCGGCAGCGCGAGCCAGTCCGACCAGGAGATCTCGCGGCCGAGGAAGCGCGGCTGCTCGAACGGCCAGTCGGCGGCGATCCACTGCGGCACCAGCGCGTCGAGGGCTTGTTCGACCTTGCTATCCACCAGCTCGTCCACCACCCACCAGGAGATCTCGCCGTCCGCGCCGGCTCTCTCCGGTGGGTCGATGTAGACGCAGCCGAGCAGAACTGTCTCCTCCGCGTCGAACAGCGCGTAGTTGAAGGACTGGTGTGCGGCGATCTCCTTCTCGTGCCGCAACAGGTCGGCCTGGTCGGCCTCGTAGGTCATGGTGGGCGCGGGCCAGCCCCAGGCCGGGCCGAAGATGGTCCACAGCCGCTCGCGCGAACCCATCACAGCCGGATAGTCGAGCGGGGCGTCCGCCTCCCGAATCGGCCGCAGGTGATGACCACCGCCCGGCAGCGGTACCAGGACGGGGTGGACGAAGTCATCGGGAAGCCAGCTCATGGCGCCCGACCGTAGCAGCGCGCGGCCGTCCGCTCCCCTGGATTTTCCCCGCATACCGCCAGGCCCTGGCTAGTGCCGGGCAGGGCCCGCGACCAACGGATCGAAACTCCCGTTCGATCGACAGACTCCGTGATCGGTAGGGCAACGGCTTCCTAGAGAAACTCAGAGCGCTCAGGGCCGGGCGCTCCTATATCGCAGGCAGGACGGGGCTCGTAGCAGCGGTTGTCGCGCCTTCACCGCATAGGGGAGGACGCCGGTTCGAATCGTAACCGTCGCGGCCAGCCCCCAAGAACCTTTGCCGATCGTCTTCCTGCTGGACCCCGCGCCGAGGCCCGCACCACTCAGCCACCCTTCAACGCGGGTGCACCACGCATCGGATACATCACTCAGCGAATCGGAGAAGCCTTGCTCACAGCACAGACATTCCGGAGCATCGAAGGCGCCTACGTGTCTGCGTTACGGCTCGCACCGAGCAGTTCGAGCACCACATCGACGCTCGCGGCAACGTCGCTCTTGAGGTCACCGGAGTCAGGCAAGAGGAGGACCGCCCCTGTTCCCTCACGGAACCGAGATCGGCATGGCCTTCCGCGCGGGCGCGAGTGGCGTGAGCCGTCGTCCGCATCAGGACAAGAGCACCGACTCCACATCACGTTTCCATACCGACGCACCCGGCAGCTCGCGGTCAAGTACGACATCGATGAATGTCGGCCCTTGGCCGGAAATCGCCCCACATGCGCACGCGGGCAGCGCGACCATCGCGCGCACTCCGCCGCCGTCCCGGAACTTATGGGACCCATACCTGTGCAGGTCAAGCGACTGACAGGCAAGATGACGTAACGATTTAGAGGGCTCCGCCCGGAGTGACCGCATCGCTGGTGATCTTCACCGCTTCCCTCCATTTAGGATCACGCAGCCCATGGCGTATCAGGCGTCATGGTGCGATCACAGGAGTCGTGTTGAGATTCAGACAACGAGGAAGGGCGCGAGTCGCGGGCATATCGCCAAGACGCACCGCTCTCGCCGTCGCCGCCGTACTGGTCGCCGAGGCGGCGTTGGTGTCGCTGGGGAGCGGGCAGGCCTTCGCCGCCGCGGACTCCGCCACCACGCGGGCGACGGCCGCGGGCAAGTCCGCCAAGTCGACGGCGTCTTCGGCCGATTCGACGGCCGCCGCGTTGCTGATGGCCCGGTTGCAGGGCCGCAGGATCGAGGTGTTGGCGAAACGTTCCGCCAGCTCGACGACGTACGCCCTGCCCAATGGGCAGCTGCAGACATCCACGTACGCGGCGCCGATCCGGCAGAAGGTCGACGGCGTCTGGCGCAACATCGACACCGCTCTGGCCGACGAGGGCAGTGCGCTGGAGCCGGAGGTGGCCGCCGCCGACATCGCGGTCTCCGACGGCGGGGACACCGCGCTCGCCTCGGTCACCAAGGGCGCGAAGTCGTTCGGGATGGGCTGGGAGTCGAAGCTTCCGACACCTTCGGTGAAGGACGACACCGCCTCCTACGATCTCGGTGACGGCGAGACCCTGACGGTCACCGCGCTGTCGCAGGGGTTCAGCCAGAACGTTGTCCTGGACAAGGCGCCCAAAGGTCCGCTGGAGTACCGGATACCCATGCGGCTCAAGGGACTTGAGCTGTCGGTGGCCGAATCCGGTCACCTGCTGCTGAAGGACGCCGCGGGGAAGCTGGTCGCAGAGGCGCCCGCGCCGATGATGTGGGACTCCTCCAAGGACCGTAGGTCCGGCGAGTCGAAGCACCAGGCCCGCGTCGCCACGAAGGTGGAGACGGCCGAGGACGGGTCGCAGACCCTGGTCCTCACCCCGGACGCGAGCTACTTCACCGACAACAGGCTGACCTACCCGGTCACCGTCGACCCCACCAGCACGCTCGCCGCCTCGGCGGACACCTGGGTCGCCACCAACTACCCCGACTCCCAGGTCTCCTCGGAGGAGCTGAAGTCGGGCACGTACGACGCGGGGACCACCAAGGCCCGCGCCTACCTGAAGTTCGACGTGTCGGCGTTCACGGGCAAGCACATCACCGACACCAACCTCGCCCTGTACTCGTACTACTCCTCGACCTGTGCCACCACCGGTGCGGGCACGCAGGTGCGGCGGATCACCGGGGCCTGGACCAATCCGGACATCACCTGGGGCGACCAGCCCGCCACCACCACGACCGGCGCGGTGACCAGCACGGCGGCCAAGGGCTACAACGACTCCTGCCCGGCCGGCACCGTCGACTTCGACATCGACGCCATCGTGCAGGCCTGGGCCGACGGCTCCACCAACTACGGTGTCCGTGTCGCGGGTGCCTCGGAGACCGACTCCACCACGTGGCGCCGCTACCGCTCCGCCAACTACGTCTCCGGCGACGGCTCCACCGAGCCGCACCTGACGGTGACGTACAACTCCTACCCGGCGGTGCCCAGTTCGACGGCGATCGCGCCCTCGCAGGTCAACGCCTACAACGGCAAGCGCTACGTCACCTCGCTCACCCCGACCCTGTCGTCGAAGGTGACCGACCCGGACGGGGCCAACGTCCAGGCGCAGTACGAGATCACCGCCGACCCGGTGTACGCGGACACCACGTACTCCCTCACGGCGTACGGCAAGACCGTGGCCTCCGGCTCCACCTCGACCCTGGCCATCCCCTCCGCCTCCGCCTTCCCCTCAGGCAGCCATCTTCGCTACCGGGCGCGGGCGTACGACGGTGCGGACTTCGGGTCGTGGTCGGGCTACACGACGTTCGTGCTGAACACGGCCAAGCCGGTCGCACCGACCGTCACCTGTGACACGTACACCCAGAACGGCTGGACCGCCAAGGCCTCCGCCGCCGTGAACTGCACCCTCGACACCTCCTCCACGGACGGTGCCGGCTACCAGTGGGGCCTGGACGACGCGTCCGTGGCGAACACGAAGCTGGACACCACCAACGGCACCGGCGGCGACCCGCAGACCGTCAGCATCAACCCGGCGGACGGCTGGCACACGCTGTACGCGCGCTCCATCGACTCCGGCGGCAACCTCTCCACCGCCAGCACCGCCTACAGCTTCGGCGTCGGCGCCGACGGCGCGGCGATCCTCTCCCCGCAGGACGGCGACACCACCGCCCGCCGGGTCACCCTGGCGGCCAAGGGCCTCACCACCTACACCGGCGTGACCTGGCAGTACCGGCGCGGCGAGACCGACATCTGGCACACCGTGCCCGTCGGTGACGTGACCGCCTCCGGCTCCGCCGTCTCCGCCTGGCCCGTCGCCGTCAGCGGCGGCACGGCGACCAAGCTGGTGTGGAACACCGTCTCCACCCTCGCCGAGGACGGCGTGGTCCAGCTGCGGGCCGCGTTCACCAACGGCACCACCACCGGCTACTCGCAGACCGCCGAGGTCACCCTCGACCGGGACGCGGGCGCCGCCCTCACCAATCAGATCGGCCCGGGCCAGGTCAACGAACTCACCGGTGACTTCACCCTGTCGGCCACCGACGCCTCCGCGTTCGCCGCGAGCGTGGACCGTACGTTCTCCTCGCGTACCAACAGCACCGACACCGAGGGCCAGGCGCAGATCTTCGGCCCCGGCTGGACGTCGGCCGTCTCCGCCGAGTCGAGCGACTACACGCAGATCCGCGAGACCTCCGGCTCCTCTGTCGAGGTACTGGCCGGTGACGGCAGCGCGATCGCGTTCACCGAGACGAGCAGCGGCGGCTGGCAGCCGGAGATCGGTGCCGAGTCCCTGACGCTGATCTACTCGACCACCACGAACATGTTCACGCTGACCGACACCGACGCCAACACGGTCGTGTTCGCGAAGGCGGACCCGGCCTCGACGACGTGGACGGTGTTCTCGTCGGCCTCGGCGGTCGACGACTCGACGGTCACGGTCTTCTCGACGACGGTGGACGTCGGCGGCAAGAAGCTGGCCCGTCCGAGGTACGTGGTCTCGCCGACGAGCGCGGCGACTGCGACGACCTGCCAGACGACGCCGTCCACGAAGGGCTGCCGGGTACTGGAGTACGTCTACGCGCCGGCCACCACGGCCACTTCCAGCACACTGGGCGACTATCTGAACCAGGTCTCGGCCGTCAAGCTGTGGGCCACCACCCCCGGTGCCTCCGCCTCGACCTCCGAGACGCTCGCCTCGTACGCCTACAACGCCTCCGGCCAGCTGCGCCAGGTGTGGGACCCGCGCATCAGCCCCTCGCTGAAGACGGAGTACACCTACGGCACCGACGGCCGCGTAGCCACGTACACCAAGCCGGGCGAGCTGCCCTGGACCTTCACCTACGGCACGGCCGGCTCGGCCCTGACCTCGGGGTCCGGCATGCTCCTCAAGGTTTCGCGTGCCGCGCTCGCCGCGGGCTCCGCGAGCACCACGTCCGGCACGGCGACCACCACCGTCGTCTACGACGTCCCGGTCTCCGGCACCGCCGCCCCGTACCAGATGGACACCGCGACGGTCGCCACCTGGGGACAGGACGAGGCGCCCACCGACGCCACCGCCTTCTTCCCCGCCGACAGCGTTCCGGCCTCCAGCACCGGCGCCGACCTGACAGCCGGCGCCTATTCCCGGGCCACGATCAGCTACATCAACGCGAACGGAGCGGAGACCAACACCCTGAGCCCGGGTGGTGCCATCACCACCACCGAGTACGACCTGCTCGGCAACGAGTCCTCCGACCTGACCGCCGGCAACAGGGAACTCGCCCTGGGCACCTCCGCGGGCGCGGCGACGGAACTGGCCGCCCTGGGCCTGACCGATCTGTCCACCGCCGAGCGCGCCCAGCAGCTGTCCACGGTGCTGGAGTACTCCGCCGACGGCACCCGTGTGACGGACGAGTACGGTCCGCTGCACCAGATCACCCTGGCCGCGGAGCTCACCGGCACCACCCCCGAGTCCACCCTGGCCGCCGGCACGGTGATCCCGGCCCGTGCCCACACCTCCTACGCCTACGACGAGGGAGCCCCGGCAGACGCGGCTGTCTCCGACCTGGTCACCTCCTCCACCACGGGCGCGGCCATCGCCGGCTACGCCACCGACGCGGAGACCAAGACCACGACCACCACCTATGACTGGTCCACGGGCTCCGCACTGGCCACCACCGGCGGCGGCGAGTCCGCGGGCCAGGTGACCAGCTACGACAGCACGGGCCGCGTGGCCACCACCCGCACCCCGAAGTCGTCCGGCTCGGACGCGGGCACGCTGGTGTACACCTACTACGACGCGCACGCCACCGGCGCCTGCGCCTCGACCGAGTGGGACGGCCTGCTCTGCAGGACCGCCCCGGCCGCCGCCATCTCGGGTGGCGGGACCAACCCCGCCCAGGCCGTCACCACTGTCTACACCTACGGCCGGTGGGGCCAGGTCGTCACCAAGGCCGAGACCGCCAACGGCGTGACCCGTACGACCACCACCGCGCCCGACGCGGCGGGCCGTCCGACCGGCACGACCGTCACCGGCGGCACCGGAACAGGCACTCCGGCCACCACCATCACCTACGACGGGGCCACCGGCCAGGTCGCCGGCACCACCGCCAACGGCAAGACGTCCACCTCGACGTACGACGCCCTGGGCCGGACACTCACCTACAGCGACGGGTCGGGCAGCACCAGCTCCTTCACCTACGACATCCTCGACCGCCCGGTGAGGGCGTCCGACTCGGTGCCGTCCACCACCACCTACACCTACGACGCCACCACCGGCCAGGCCCGGTCCATCACCGACTCGGTCGCCGGGACGTTCACGGCCGGTGCCCGCGACGCCGACGGCGCTCTCACAGTTGAGACCCTCCCCGGTGGCTACACCCTGGCCACGACCTACGACCCGACGGGCAACCAGACGTCGGTGACCTACGCGGACTCCTCAGGCACCACCGTGCTCTCCGACTCCGCGACCTACACCATCCACGGCAAGCAGACCGGTCACACCCAGACCGACGGCGGAACCCTGTCCACCGCCTACGGCTACGACGCCTCCGGGCGCCTGGCCCTGGCCACCGACGACGACGGCACGACGACGACCTCGCGCGCCTACGCCTTCGACACGGACGACAACCGCACCTCGCTGACCACCACGGTCACGGCCGCGGGCGCCTCCCCCACCACCTCCAGCACGGCGTACGCGTACGACACCGCGGGTCGCCTCATCGCCGGGGGCTACACCTACGACGCCTTCGGGCGCACCACCCAGGTGGCGGGCAAGACCCTGGCCTACTACACCAACGACCTGGTGGCCAGTGAGACCGTGGGCTCCACCCGTACCACCTGGGGCCTGGACGGTGCCGGCCGCCTGGCCTCCTCGGCCACCGCGACCACCAGCGACAGCGGCGCGACCTGGTCGACCACGAGCACCACGGTGAACCACTACAACTGTGGCTGCGACACTCCGTCCTGGACGGTCACCACCGCGGGTTCCGCCTCCGCTGTCAGCCGGAATGTCCCCGACCTCTCCGGCGGCCTGGCCGTCACCACCGGTGCCACCGGCGGCACGGTCCTCCAACTGGCCAACCTGCACGGTGACATCTCCGTCCGGCTGGACCTGGCGACGTCCGCCGCCGCGGTCCAGCGCTACGACGAGTACGGCAACCCGCTGGACGCCACGGCCGCCGCGGCGAAGTACGGATCCCTGGGCGCCTACCAGAAAGCCACCGACGGCCTGGCCGGATACACCCTCATGGGCGTCCGCGTCTACGACCCGACCACCGGCCGCTTCCTCCAGAGCGACCCGGTGTACGGCGGCAACACCAGCGCCTACATCTACCCCGCCGACCCGATCGGTCAGTCGGACACCAGCGGTGAGCTGAACTACCGTACTCAGACGAAGAAGACGAAGAACTACACCATCGGCATCAGCAGGAACTGCACCGGAAAGTCCAAGTGCAGCCTGACCTGGTACGTGAAGCTGAAGAGCATCTGGAAGAAGTACGGCGCTCTGAAGTTCGTGTACACCATCGTCCTTCCGATGTACTACGCCAAGAGGAATCAGAGCTACGGCCACCTGGAGCCGGGCACCTACGTCTTCCACGGTTCCTGGGGTGTCCCGAACGGGAGAGGAAGACCGGAGTCGGACCGCGGGAAGTACAGAGCCATGGGCATGACCTTCTGGTTCGACTGGACGGACAACGTCGAATTCAGCGGTAAGTTCACCGTCATGAACATCTGCGTCAGGAACCCGACCCTGAACGTCTACGCCCTCTTCACCTGAGACACCTCGGGTTGATCACCGCCGGGGGAGAAGTGGGCAGCCACTTCTCCCCCGGTTCTCATTGCCATCGGAAGGCAGCAAGGATGTCGAATTTCTCGGACTGGCAGGACCGGATGCTGCGAGCGGTCTGGCGGCACGGGGAGCAGCTCCCCGAGGAGGTACTGACGTGGATGGCCGAGCTGTACGACGAGCGCGGAGAAATCGCGGAATCGGAGTTCTGTGACTCCTGGACCGCGCGAACCTTCTCCATGGCGAGATCGGCCTTCGAGACGGTCACCAGGTCGGCGGAGCAAGACACCGGGAAAGCGGCCACCGGCGACGACTTCTGCTACATCGACTACGTGCGCGACCCGGACCTGGGACCGGTCGGCGTGGTCCACATCAAGTCGGCGGAGGTCTCCACACCCGATTCGGCAGAGGTTCTGGGCGCTGTGGCGGAAGGAGTGCAGGAATTCGTCATGAGCCACCATCGCGTGACCTGGCCCGTCTGCGGCGAGCACGACCGCGGTCTGCATGTGGGTTACACCCATGAGACCGCGGTCTGGAAATGCACGGGCGGAACCACGGGTGGTCACGTGGTGAGAGCGATTGATCCCGCCGTTCAGCCGTAGATCACTGCGGGCCCTTTCGCTGGGTCAGCCACCATTTCACCGTGATTTCGCGCTGTTCTCCGCGTGATCCGGTGCGGTTGTGGTTCTGCAGGTAGAGGCGACTGCGGTCGGGTAGAGGGCGGATGCGGATCAGCTCAGGGCTCGAACGAGCCCTGCGTGCTGGGCCTCCGAGGGCGTTTGACGCCGCTGCACGCCAGGAGCTCAGTCCCGGTGGCGTCGAAGTACAGGTTGAAGAACCAGAGCCGGTCTGCTGCGAGGATGGTCCCGGTACGCAGTTGCTCGCCGCGGTGCCGTGCGAGGATCTCAACGGTCTCGTCGAGGCCGATGGTCTCTTGCAGGCCGCGCTTCAACGACCGTCTCAACCTCGTTGCGGCGATACCGGCGACCATCCACTGGGGCACCTCGCTGTCCCAGACCTTTACCTCGGCGCCGGCGGCTATGGCCTCGCGTGCTGGCTTGCACGCGCTCGTCTGGTCGGTGAGCATCGCGGTGATGTCGGGGTGCCATGGGGGCTCGTCTTCGGTGGCCATGCGGTGACTGTAGAGACTGCCCTTCCTCACCGAGACAACGGCTGGCCCCAAAAGTTGAGGCATTGCCTTCGAGCGATCTTGGAGGGTGGATCACGGCGCTGTGATACGTCGTCATGAACCTTCCGATGCCGCCACTCAGAGGTGGCCGTCCAGGAAGCTCCCCACCTCGGCGGTGCTCATGGGCCCCGTGCCGTGCGCCACCACCTCTCCCTCCTTCAGCAGAACGCAGGACGGGGCGCCGGTGATCCCGTAGCGCTCGGTTGCGGCTGGACAACGCGTGATGTCGGCGCGGAGCACCGTCAGGCGGCCCGTGTACTCGTCGGCGATGCCGCCCACGACGAGGTCCATCATCCGGCAGGGCTCGATCGCCTTGGGCCATGTCCCGATGAAGTAGGCGAGGACCGGAACTCCGCTCATCCCGAGGATGAAATCGAACTCCGCGTCCTCACGGGGCCGGTGAACCGGCTTCGCCATGGAAGCTCCTGACATCACGTTCCGCCATTGCGCCCCCATCATCCCCTGCGCAGTGTGCCAGGCCGGCCCGGTCGGTCGTCCGGCTGACATGTCGGAAGGAAGGCACGGCGCCGTCATGGAACCACGGGGGTCCCCGGCGCGAGCGGCCCGGTCCTCCGCCCCTGGTGACCTGCCTGGCCGCCCCGCCAGTCTCCCAGCCGCAGCCCGCAGCCCGCCCGTGGATCAGCTCGTGCCAGGGCAGCGGCCTCCGCGATGACATGAAAGCCGTTTTCCAGGCCATAGCAGCTCAGATCACCGACCAGATGCGCGCCGAGCGCGTCCACGAGCGGGCCGGTGCACATCGTCCACCGGATCCGCTCGAGCCGTACCCGCCACCGCGCCTCTCAGAGACAGTGCCCCGACGGGCTTCCCGAGGCCATGCCTGTTCTTCGCATCACCCCCGGCCTCAGCTGGCCAGTTGCCGCCCTTCTCCGGGGCCGCATGAACCAGCGATGGCACGGAGAACGAGGCACGATTCCTGGACCGCTCGCGGACGCGGTCGTGGACGGTCGACATACGCGTCAGCTGCCCCGGAGACCCACCGCCAGCGTCAGTTCAAGGACCCGGTCCGGCGATGCGAGATCCGGAAACAGCTCCCGCAGCTGCGACATCCGGTACCGGACCGTCTGGGGGTGGACGAACAACTCGGCCGCCACCTCGTCCCGCCTGCCCTGGTGCAGCAGCCACGCCCGCAACGTCTCCTCCAGCCGCCGTGCGGTCGCGGGAGGCAAGGTCCGCAAGGGTGCGAGGGCTCGGGCACGCAGGTCTGCGAGCGCGTCCACGTCGGCGCTCAGCACCAGCTGGGGCAGGTGGTCCTCGGTGTCGCGAATGTCGGAGGACAGGGAGCGCGCGCGTGCGGCGCGTGCGTACGAGGCGGACGCGCGCGTCCATGGCCGGGCCGGGCCGACCACGGCGGTGCGGTCGGTCAGCTGCCGCAAGAGATGTGGTCGGTCGGCGTCGGGAACGAGCAGCACACCTGTGGCGTCCGGCAGATCATCGAGGACAAGGGTGCTCGGGTCGAGTGTGCGGTAGGCGGGCCGGGCCTGGGCAGCCGGCAGCAGGACCGCGGTGAGCGAACCGGGAGGCTGCCATCCGGCCCGTTGAGCGGAGACCAGCAGCACGTCCGGGCTCGCGCCGGCGAGGAGGTCGCGGGCCAGGTGCTCGAGGTGGCGCTCGTGTTCTCTGCCGCGGGCGGCCAGTTCGTCGGCGTGGCCCGCGGCGCTCGCGGCGGAGAGCTCGTCGATGTAGGCGAAGGTCAGCTCGGCGAACTTGGCGACCTCGGCGGCGGGCAAGCCTGCGGGTACGGCCCCCGCTGCCAGGCCTCGCCAGGCCACGCGGGCACCGACGCGGTAGGCGCTGAGCAGGGCGTCCATCGATCGGCCGTCGCGGACCTCGCCGCGGCCCAGCTCGTAGGCGGCGTCACCGCCGTCGCCGCCCGTGGCGTTCCCGCTCGCGAGGTCCAGGTAGTGCCCCAGGGCGGTGCGGACGGCTCGGCGGATGGTGGCGCCCATGTGGCCCGAGAGAGCGTTGGCGTAGGGCGGGACCTCGTCGATGATCGCCTGGACGACCTCGTCGGCGGTGGTCTTGAGTGCGGCCCGAAGTGCCGTGACCGTCGTCTCATCCAGGGCCAGTTCACTGGCCCTCCGGATCACATGGCTCACGTTTTGTTCCCTGCGAACAATTCAGCCGACCAGATTTACGTCCCGCGGTCAGGACTTTACACCCTGAGGCGCAGCAAGCTGGAGCCATGACGAGTACAGCCCTCCGCAGCAGGGCGTGGAAACTACTGGAGACGGTCACGACGCCGCTGCTGCCGTCTGACTACCTCGACCTGTTCAGCCCGCTGCGAGCGGGCGCTGACCTGCGGGGGCGCATCGAGGCCGTGCACCCCGAGACGGGTGACGCCGCGACCATCGTGATCAGACCAGGACGGGGCTGGCGCGGCCACACAGCCGGTCAGTACGTGCGGATCGGAGTCGACGTCGACGGGGTGCGCCTGTGGCGTGCCTACTCGATCACCTCACCGGCCAACCGCCAGGACGGCCGCTTCACGATCACCGTGAAGGCGATCCCGGACGGCAAAGTCAGCAACCATCTGGTCCGCGGGGCGACACCGGGCACGCTGATCCAGCTCGACCAGGCGACCGGTGACTTCGTACTGCCGCAGGCCAAGCCCCCCAAGGTGCTCTACCTGACGGCCGGCAGCGGCATCACGCCCGTCATGGGCATGCTGCGTGACACCGAATTCGACGACGTCGTCATGGTCCACTGCGCGCCACAGCCGCACGACGTGATCTTCCGCAAGGAGCTGCACGAGCTGGTCGCGGACAACAAGCTGCGGCTCACCGAGGTGCACACCGACACAGACGGCATGCTCGACATCGCCCGGCTCGACGAGCTCGTGCCCGACTGGGCCGAGCGCGAGACCTGGGCCTGCGGACCCACGGGCCTGCTCGACGCAGCCGAAGAGCACTGGACCGAGCACGGCGTCCAGGAACGCCTGCACACCGAACGCTTCCGCCCCAGCATCGTCGTCGCCGGCGACGGCGGCGAGGTCACGTTCAGCGCCACCGGCAAGACCGTCGACGCGGACGGCGCCACGCCGTTGCTGGACGTCGGCGAAGAGGCCGGCGTGCTCATGCCGTCCGGGTGCCGCATGGGCATCTGCTTCGGCTGCACCACGCCGCTCAAGGCGGGTGCCGTCCGCGACCTGCGCACCGGCGAGATCACCGAGGCCGAACCGGGCGTCCTCATCCAGACCTGCGTGTCCGCCGCCGCGGGCCCCTGCGACATCGAACGGTAGGAGCAGCTTGACCGCCATCGACCCCACCGCCCACCTGACCGCGGAGCAGATCGAGGAGCTCGGCCGCGAGCTGGACGCGATCCGCGACGAGGTGATCGCCAGCCGTGGCGAGAAAGACGCCGCCTACATCCGCAAGGTCATCTCGGCGCAGCGCAAGCTCGAGCTGGCCAGCAGGGGCGTGCTGCTGTTCTCGTTCTTCCCGCCCGCCTGGCTGATCGGCACAGCCGGGCTGTCCGTGGCCAAGATCATGGACAACATGGAGATCGGTCACAACATCCTGCACGGCCAGTGGGACTGGATGCGGGACCCGAAGATCCACTCCACCACCTGGGAATGGGATCACGTCTCGCCGTCCGACCAGTGGAAGCACTCGCACAACGAGCTGCACCACAAGTACACCAACGTGATCGGCAAGGACAACGACCTCGGCTACGGCATCATGCGCGTCGACGAGGACCAGAGGTGGCACCCGTTCCACCTCGGCCAGCCACTGTGGAACTTCATCAACGCGTGCTTCTTCGAGTACGGCATCGCAGCGTACGACCTGGAACTCGGCAAAAACCTGAGCAAGCGCCGCCGCAAGAACCCGGAGTTCCGAGCCCGGGCCAAGGCCGTGGGCCGCAAGATCCGCAAGCAGGTGCTCAAGGACTACGTGATCCACCCGCTGCTGTCGGGCCCCTCGTTCCTCCCCACGCTCGCCGCCACGTTCACCGCGAACCTCGTCCGCAACATCTGGTCCCACTCGGTGATCATGTGCGGCCACTTCCCCGAGGGCGTGCAGGTCTTCGAGCGCCGGTCGATCAAGGGCGAGACACGCGGCCAGTGGTACCTCCGCCAGATGATGGGCTCGGCGAACATCAGCGGAAGCAAGGCCATGCACTTCATGACCGGCAATCTCTCGCACCAGATCGAGCACCACCTGTTCCCGGACCTGCCGAGCAACCGGTACGCCGAGGTCGCGGTGAAGGTGCGCGCGCTGTTCGAGAAGTACGAGCTTGAGTACGTCACCGGGCCGCTGCCCATGCAGGTGTTCTCCGCATGGCGCAAGGTCTGCCGACTCTCACTGCCGAACAAGAAGCCCAAGGTCAAGGCGGAAGACCGCGAGCAGGAACTCGCGGCCTGATTCCCGATATCGGTTCAGATCTCTCGCCCGTACCGGCGGCACCGCCGGGTTCCGTTGCTGACGGTGGGCGGCCGCGAGAACTGACCGTACGACAGGGGAACGGGCAGCCCGGTGTCCGGTGCGCCAGGCGTGCCACATCGCTCGGATCTGGTACAAGTGCTCCTCCTGGTGGGCAAGGCCCACCTGTTCCAGGCGGGGCGCTTTGGTCCGGGCGCCCGATCAGATGCTGGTGGTCCCACCACCGCGCTGTTCGGCCCCGCATCACAGAGATGCGGGGCCCAACAGCGCAGCCGAGTACGCCGGTCCACACGCGATCACTCGTCGCCCACTGCCCCAACTCACCTTGCGCGCGGTCGGAGGAGTTGGCACGAGTAGTTCGGCGAGGCGGCGGTGGTCGGGAGGGTGTGGCGGTCCGGGGCAGACTCCCGCTTCTCTGAGCCGGCTAGATCCCGGCGTCGGGGACGGTCATTCGTTGCGGGGCTTGCCGAACTCCTCGATCAGCACGGGATACTGCTCTTTGCCGTGTCCGGCGGCGATCGCCCGGTCGGCCATAGTCTTGAGCAACTTCGGCAGTTCGGCGTTCACCCCCACTGCCTCGCTCTCCTGGATCAGGTGCTCCATCGCCCGTGCGTCGGTCTCCAGGGCGGATACCTCGGCGGGGAAGGAGCCGCTGTCGATCTGCTCGGCGTATCCAGGCAGCCATTCGGCCACACCGGCGGCGATCTGCCGCGCGAACGGTGCATACGTCGCGGCGTCGACGCCGGCCGTCCTGAGCATGGCCGTGCCCTGGAGCCAGGCGTTCAGGACGCTCCACATCATGGCCAGGCCGGCCACGTCGTACAGCGACGCAAGCCCATGGTCCGCCCCCAGGTAGGTGACGGTGCCGAGCGCGCCGAGTGCCGACTCGTGCGCCTCGAAGTCCGTCTGCGGCCCGCTGTGCAGAATCACCGCATCGGCGGTGCCGATGGCCGACGGGATGGCCATGACGGCGCCGTCCAGGTAGCGGGCACCACGCTGCTCGGCCCATCGAGCGGCTTCCCTGGCCTGGGCCGAGCTCCCCGAGGTCAGGTTGATCAACATCGTGCCGTCCAGCTCGACATCGTCCCCGCCGAGCAGCTCGTACAGGGCCGGGTAGTCGGTGACGCAGATGATCGTCAGCGAACCTGCCTTGAGCGCGTCGCCAATGGTCGGTGCCAGCCGTGCACCCCCGGCCACCAGTTGGTCAGCCTTGGAGGAAGTGCGATTCCACACGATGGTGGGATGCCCGGCTTTCAGGAACGCGTCGGCGAGTGCCTGGCCCATCAGGCCGAGTCCGATGATGGTCACGGGTGTTTCGGTGCTGTCGTTCATGACAGCATCGTCAACGTTGATACCGGTGTGAAGGTCAAGAGAGGTAGCGATGCGGATCGGGGAACTGAGTCGTCGGACGGGAGTCCACACTCATCAGCTGCGTTACTACGGCGCCCAGGGGCTGTTGGAGGCGGACCGTGGCGCGAACGGTTATCGTGAGTACGACGAGGATGCAGTACTGCGAGTGAAGCAGATCCGGCATCTGCTTGGTGCCGGTCTGTCTTCCGAGGACATCGCGTACGTGCTGCCATGTGCGCGCGGCGAGGCGCCGGAGCTGCCCGGATGTCCCGAGTTGCTGGCCGCGATGCGGTCACGGCTGCAGCGACTGAACGATCAGATGGCCACCCTCACCCAATCTCGCGATGCTCTTGCCATCTACATCGATGCGGCCGAGCGAACGGCCGGCGAGAACTACCCGCCCTTTGACGGTACCGACCTGGACCCCGTCCCCGTCTAAGGGGCCGTGGTGTTGTGCTTGGCCCGAACGTCGCCTTGACTGTGCCCACCGAAGATGCCGTGACCGGGCCGGTGATCTGTCGCATCAGGCAGCTGCACCGAAGCCGGAGGGAGCTGGTTCCTGCTCGCGGAGCCGCGTGAAGTCGACGTCCAGCTACGGATCGTACGCGTCGCGCTGTAGCGCTGTAGTTGCACCGCCGGGATCACACGGCCGACCTCACGGAACGCGGTCTAGGTGGAGTGCTGCGGACTGGCTCGAAGGCGCCCAGCTCGCCACCGCCCAGCTCACCCCTCCGGTCGCCGTCGCGGTCGCAGCCCCACGACGGGCAAGCCCGCCGAGCAGGTCAGCGTGGAGCGTAGTCGGGGAGACGGACCACTTCCGTGCGGGTGTTCTCCGGGGCGTTGGCTGCGAGCATGTCCAGCACCTCCTGACTGGGAGCGGGCATGAAGAACCGCTCCGCGCCTTCGCGCCCCACGGCCTGGTGCTCGGTGACGAAGGGCCGCATCACCTTCTCGTAGGCGATGAACGCCGCCATGTGGTCGCTGTCGGCCCGCGCCAGTTCGCCGGCCAGGACGTAGGCGCCGATCAGCGCCTGGGACGTGCCGCGTCCCGAGGTCGGGGCCCCGCAGGCCGATCCCGCTGCCGGGAACGCCGAAGCATGCGTCCTCCTGGGTGACGGATGCGGGCTTCAGCGGTGCGGGTCCACAGCACCAGGAAGACGTTCGTCGGAGTTCTCTCCGCCGCGTCGGCCGATCACATAAAGTGATCCCTCGTTCGCTACGCGTACGTGCGGAGGCAAGGGGGCGGCCGGGTGCTGGAGTTGCAGCTCCGCGTGGAAGACTTCGACGGGCCGAGGTCCTGGAGGTGGGTCCTCAGCCGGGAAGGTGAGTTCCTGGCCGATCACCAGGTGGTCATACCCGAACCCTGCTGGGAGTCCGATGCCTTGCAGGACTTGCACGGCCATTTGCAGTGGTCGGGCGTGCCGGACATCTCTGCCGACGGTGAGCGCGAGATCCTGACCCAGATCGGGCGTTGGGCGTACACGTACGGCCTCGGGGCCGTGGGGCAGGCGCTCATCGCCCAGTCGGTCCCGCTCACCGTACGGCTCATCACCTCGGCGCAGACACGTCACCTTGCCCTCTGGCCATGGGAGTTGGCCGTCGCCGACAACCGCACCCTCGCCTCACGAGACATCCGCTTCGTCGTCGATCTCGACCTCCAGACACCGGCGCGGACGCGGGCGGAAGCCGGACAGGCACTGCGGGTACTCGGCCTGTTCAGCCTTCCCGACGACACGAGCCCGCTCAACCTCCGCCGGGAGAGGGTCGCGCTGGTGAACCTCTTCCAGGAGGTGAGCGCCGTGCACAGGAAGGCGATCGACCTGCGGATCCTTCAGTACGGCGTGACACGAAAGCGGTTGAAGGACCACGTCAACGACGGACAAGGCTGGGACATCCTCCATGTCTCAGCCCATGGATCGACGACCGGCCTCCTGCTGGAACGGGAGGACGGTTCACCGGACCTGGTCACCAACGAGGAGCTGCGGATTCTCCTCGGCCCCCTGGCCACGC
Organism: Streptomyces sp. NPDC096205; assembly: GCF_044763135.1. Taxonomy (NCBI): domain Bacteria; kingdom Bacillati; phylum Actinomycetota; class Actinomycetes; order Kitasatosporales; family Streptomycetaceae; genus Streptomyces; species Streptomyces sp. NPDC096205. The sequence continues at coordinate 66,746 of NZ_JBIWFS010000005.1, forward strand.
GGGTGAAGTTCGCCATGGTCTCCTCGTGCTCGTCGGGCGCCTCGGAATCCGACGCCTTCGCCGCGAGCGTGGACGAACTTCGCCCCGTCCACAGGAACACCGGCTCCCGGTCGGACCGGACATCACCGTCGCCCTCGCTGGCGGCGGCACTGGCCGCACAACTGGACTGCTGGGTGCTCGGCATGCGCTACCCCGTCGACGATCGGTTCGCGATCGAACTGTCCCACCGCGTCTACAACCGCCTGATCGGCGATGCCGCTCAATCACCGCCGCAGGCATTGGCCTTCGCCCTGTCGGAATGGCATGAGCAGTCGGGAAGGCTGACACTGGCGGAGATGACGCCGATCCTCTTCGGGCGTCAAGGCGCGGACCGGAAGCTGACTGTCCCGGCCCTCAACGGTCCGCCACTCGGCGCGGACCACTCCAGACAGCAGGCCTTCCTGCCCTCTCCGCCGGCGGAGTTCGTGGGTCGTGCCGGACTGCTGACCGCCGCGAGCACGGCACTCGCGCCCCGCAGCGGTGCGTCAGGAGTGATGCTCCACGGCATGCCGCGGGTCGGCAAGAGCGCTTGCGCACTCGAACTCGCGCACACCCACGCCGACAGGTTCGCGGCGGTCGTATGGCACGAGGTGCGTGACGACGAGCACGTAGGCACCGCCCTCCAACGCTTCGCCCGCGAGTTCCGGGAGCAGCTCGAGGATGCCGGCCTCACACCGATCGCCAACTTCGACGACCCGCGCACCCTGGACGACCCGGAACTGCTCGCCAGGTCCTTGCGCCTGCTGTCGATCTTCCTGACCAACAACCGCGTCCTCGTCGTACTGGACAATGCGACCCCTCTGCTCACCGAACAGGGGCGGTGGCGGGACCACCGATGGGGCGGACTCGTCGACGCGGTGACCGGCCACTCCGGTCTGTCCAGGCTGGTCATGACGACTTCGGGTGCCGTCCCCGGGCTGGACGACCGGGTGACGCGTCTGCCTGTCGTGCCGCTTTCGACCCGCGAAGCCGTGCTCCTGGCCAGGGCGCTGCCGGACATGTCGGCGCTCTTCCGCGCGGGATCGAGGTCCCGAGAGACCATTCGCAGCCTCCTTCGAGCGTGTGGGGGCCACCCAGGACTGCTGCTGGACGCTTCCCGCGACGTCCTCCTCGGCGCCGGCCCGCCAGGCGGCTTCCGTCACACCGAACTGAATGACGACCACCTCGCCATTACCCACTGGACCCGGACAGTGATCAGGCAGCTGCCGGAACCCGAGCAGTTGCTGGGGGCTCTGCTGTGCGACCTGGAGGAGAACGACCGCATCCCGTGGGTTCTCCGCGATGCCTGGCCGAAGTTGTGGCAGCACCTCGACCGGCCGGGCACCGCACCACCCTGGCAAAGCCTCGTGCGCAGTCTCGAGGCGCGGGCGCTGCTGACCGTCGAACGCGCAACGGAACAGAACACTTTCGAGGTCGAGGTTCCGCCCGTTCCGGGCTCCGCCGACAGCCCCGGAACCGCCTTCACCTTGACGGGTCAGGCCGCCGTAGAGATCTACCCCGGTCTCGTCATCGGTGTCCACGAGGAAGACGAGGGCGTTCTCTGCATCCGCATTCATCCCACCGTGGCAGAGGCCGTGCGCGCCATGGCCGAACCGGAGTTTCCACGGACCGTCTCCAAATGCCTCGCCGAACTCTGGATACGCATGATGAGTGCGCAAGCCCTCAACTACCCGGACCGCGAACTGACGATCATGGAGGCTGCGGCTGCTCGCCACGCCGTCCCGTACGCAGCGCGACAAGGCACCTGGAGTGAGGTCCACCAGCTCCTCGAAGTGCTCTTCTCCCGAGACGCGTCGCCGGAGACGGTACGCAGTGTGCTGCCTTGGCTGCGCCAGGCGGCCGAGGAAGCGAACGCCGCTCCTGTCCGTTCCTTCTGCCGGCAGTGGATCGCCCAGGTGTCAGGGGCTTCGCCCGCCCCGGCAGAAGACGACCACAACCCGTCCGGCACCCCGGAAGAGCCGACCCCGAGCACTCTACAGCCGCAGACGGCGTCCGAGACCTGGCTGGATGAGCTGCAGGAAGCCTACGAGCAGGGCGACTTCCACCGGGTGCTGGGCGATCTGACGCGCCTGCGCGGACAGTCGGTCCTGACGCCCACGGCCGGCAGCTCCCCCCGTGAGCGGCAGGTGCGGCGCTTGATCGAGTCCGCCCTCGAGATCGGCTTCCGTGCCGCGTTGGGCCTGCGCGAATGGCAGCGGGCGCTCGACCTCAACAACGACCTCCTCGACCTGCTGCGCCAGAGGATGGCGGTCAGAGCCGAATCCGTCCGCGTCGAATTCCACAGCCACGCCCCGCTGATGGCGCTGGGCCGCTTCGACGACGCCCGAGAGCTGCTTCTTCGGGTGCGCCGGGCAGCCGAACAAGGGGACGATCCGAAGCTGCTGGGGATGGTCATGGGTTCGCAGGCTGGTCTCGAGCACCTGCAAGGTCACGTCGAGGTGGCTGTCCGCCTGCAGCGAGAAGCCCTCCGCCACTCCACCGAAGCGGGTGATCTCCACGATCTCGCCATCGGTCACCTCAACCTGGGCAACTTCCACATCGCCGCCGAAGAGCCCTTGCAAGCGTTGTGCAATCACCTGATCGGAGCCGTCACCGAGTGCGTGCACGGCGGTGTCTCCACCTCCGATTCCGTGGCGGACCAGCTGGCCGAGAATCTGTACAGGGGACACGTCCTGGCCTGCCCGCTCGACTGGCCGGACGTGCACCGGGCCGCGTACGAGCACATCGGCATCCCCTTCGAACAGAGCCTTCCCGGCCTCGTCACCACAGAGGACCCCCGCTTGCCGCAGCGAACACTGGACGACCTCCTGCGGCGTGCCTGGCGTCGGCTCAATCTCCGCTTCGCCCCTCATCTCGCCGCCTGGGACCCAGTGTTGTCAGCGGTCGATGCCGCGATCGCCGGCGACGACACCGCCCGCCGACAGGCCCACCTCGCGCTGGACGACCTCCGAGAATTTCCGGAGTGGAGCCCGCTGGTCCGCATCATGCGTGGCGCGCTCGAGAACAGGGCCGACGTGCCCGACGACAACCTCGAACTCCTCCACCATGTGATCGTCTATCGGTTGCTCGACATGCCGATGACCGACGTCGGCATCCCGCCCGGGTTGTGGGTCCTCCAGTCGATACGGCACCTCCTCTCCAAGGTGGTGGCCGCCGCGAACGGCGACACGGAGGCGGCGGCCGAACTTCCCCAGGCCCTGGATGCGTTGGCGGCCCGCGGTGGCGGTGAGCTAGGCACACTCGCCGGGGCCCTGCGTCGGCTCGCCTTCGGAGATACGGTCGCGCAGGTGACGCCCGGGCTCGACTCCTTCATGGAGAGCGTCATCCGCTGGATCGACACCCACATCCACCCGACGGGCCCGCTCCCCAGGACAACGCCGAACTGACTTCAACCCCGAAGTCGTACGGCAGGCGGTCGACGGAGCCTGGGACGCGACGACACCGCAGCAGGTGCTCGACGCGCGGTACGCCGCGACGTGCGAAGCCCTGCGACGGGCGGGAATCCACGCGTTGCCCGGCCTGGACGAGGCGCTGGCCCTGACCCGCCGGGCCGCCGAGGCAGCTCGCGAACACGCGCAGGGCCGCCCCCTGTTCGCCGCTCACGCCGCACCGCCCTGACCGCAGGAGCCGATGCCGACCAGTTGGCCCTTTCCGCCTATGCCGCCCTGGGGAACGCCGACTGTGAGCGTCTCGCCGAACTCGCCCGCCCCTTCGGCCGCGCCGCCGTCGACGCCGGCCTTCTCAGTCTGGGCTGACCGGGCCCCCTTGCGAGGCCGCCAGACATAGGATGTTCACGTCCCGGGCACCAGGAAGGGAGCCAGCAGGAAACGAGCTGTACAAGCAGCGTCTTGGGCCCACTTGGCGCAGAACGCCCCGCGTGCCGCCGATCTTTGATGTCTGAATCTCTGCCATTCATGGGATGTTCCAGCCCGGACCGTGGTATCCATACGGGTGCGCTCGGGGGAGCCGACTTGCTGCCCCGCTGATTCAGCCATCACCTGATCCGGCAATCACTCGCAGAAGAGGACGCTGCATGAGAAGGCCTTGGATTCTGACCCTGATCACACTGGTCGCCGTCGCGTTAGGGGTGACGACGGCAGGCGTGGCCCCTGCCTCCGCCGCCTCCACCACCCCCTTGCGGGTCATGCCGCTGGGCGACTCGATCACCTGGGGTGTGGGCAGCAGTACGGGCAACGGCTATCGGGGCCCGTTGTGGGACAAGCTCGCAGCGGACGGCCATCCGCTGGACTTCGTCGGCACGTTGCGGGGCGGTTCGATGTCCGACCCCGACAACCAGGGCCACTCCGGATACCGCATCGACCAGATCGCCGCACTCGCCGACGCCTCGCTGACCCGCTACAGGCCCAACGTCGTGACGCTGCACATCGGCACCAACGACCTCCAAGGGGCCTCCGAGGTCAACACCGCCGTCGCCCGGCTGAGGTCCCTGGTCAACCAGATCACCGCCGCCGTCCCCGACGCAACCGTTCTCGTCGCCTCCCTGGTCGTGTCCACCAGTGCCTCGGAGGAGCGCTTCCGGGGCGCGTACAACCAGGCCACCCGCCAAATCGTCGGCGACGCACAGGCCTCGGGCAAACACGTGGCATACGTCGACATGAGCGGCCTGACCACGGCCGACCTGGCCGACCCCCTGCATCCCAACGACGCGGGCTACCAGAAGATGGCCGACGCCTTCCACCGCGGCGTTCGGTCCGCGGACAGCGCCGGTTGGCTGCGGAACCCCGCCCCCACGCCCGCACCCGTGCAGTCCGGCATCGTCGGCAAGTGCATGGACGTGAGCGGCGCCGGCACCGCCGACGGGACCGCCGTCCAGACCTGGGGCTGCAGCGGCAGTGCCAACCAGCTCTGGTCCGCCTACACCGACGGCACCTTGCGCTCCATGGGCAAGTGCCTCGACGCCGCCGGCTGGGGCACCACCAACGGCACCAAGGTGCAGCTCTGGGCCTGCCACGGCGGCGCCAACCAGGTCTGGCAGCCCTACAACGGCGGCTACCGCAACCCCGCCTCCGGCCGCTGCCTGGACGTTCCGGGCTCCTCCACGGCCGACGGCACACAGCTCCAGCTGTGGGACTGCCACGGCGGCTCCAACCAGAGGTGGACTGCTCTGACCGCCGGATGACCGGGGCGGCCGGTGCCGTCGAGCGCCTCGGCCCACGGCCGGCTGAGGTTCCTGCACACCGACTCGCGCCGTGAACTCCTCGCCGACAAGACCCCGTACACCCACCATGCCGGTCCCCGCGTCCATGCGGTAGGCGGGAGCAACCCCAGCCGACGTGCGGCTGGGGTTCCTCGAGCCGGGGATCGGGCAGGTCAGCGCTACAGGGTGAGCAGGCCGGGCCGGTACGGCAGCTGTATGTAGGGGGTGTTCGGCGGGATGTTGGGCGACAGGCCCTGGTAGAGGAACTGCAGGTTGCAGGGGTCGATGGTCATGGTCTGGTCGGGGTTGACACGCACCAGGTCACCGTGGCTGATGTCGTTGGTCCAGGTGGCACCGCTGTTCGCCTTGCCCGCGAAGGGGTTGGACTCGGTGGCGGCCTGCGGAGTCCACGGACCGTTCAGGCTGGAGGCGGTGAACGAGCGGAAGAAGCGCTGCTCGGTCGCACCCCGGGCCTCGACGATCATGAGGTACTGGTTCTGGCCCTGGACCTTGTAGACCTCCGGCGCCTCGAACAGGTTCTTCACCGTGTCACTCATGACCGTCGTGTACGACGAGCCGAAGCTGGCCGGGAAGTTCCCGATCGGCATGGCCGACTTGTAGATGTTGCCGTTGTCACCGGCGAAGAACAGGTACATGTTCTGATCGTCGGCGATCAGGGTCGGGTCGATCGGGCCGCCGGTCGGCAGGCTGCCGGTGAACAGCGGCTGCGGCGCGGACCAGCCGTTGGGGTTGGTGGGATCGCTCGACGTGCGGTAGACGAAGGGCCAGTTGGTGCCCCACCCGTTCGAGGCCAGCACCCAGATGTTCTTGGGCGCGAAGTAGAACAGTTTGGGCGCCACCGCGGACTGGCTCATGCCGGTCTGGGTGGCCGTCGCCATGTCCGACCAGTTCGTGAACGAGCTGAACCCCATCGATTTCCATGACGATCCGTCAGAGGCGGTCGCATAGACCAGGTGTTTGCCGTTGTACGTCACGGTGGTGAAGTCCTTCAGCGAGGCCCACCCGTTCGCCGGCTGCGCCAGGGGGCCCGTCGAGGTCCACCGGTACGTCGACGGAAGAGCGCACGTGCCGCCCGGCGGCGCGGACAGGCCGGTCCACTTCTGGTTGCTGCCGCCGTTGCAGTTCCAGAGCTGCACCGCCGTGCCGTTGGCCGTGGCGCCGCCGCTGACGTCCAGGCACAGCCCGGACTCCACGCCGACGACCGTGCCGTCGGCGTTCACCCGCCACTGCTGGTTCGCACCGCCAGAGCACGTCCAGATCTGCACCCGGGTCCCGGCGGTCGTGGCGTGTCCCGGAACATCCAGGCACTTGTTGCCGTACACGGTCAGCTGGTTGCTGTCCGTCAACGTCCACTGCTGGTTGGTCCCGCCGTGGCAGTCCCAGATCTGCAGGTTCGCACCGTCGGTCTGGCTGGCGCCCGGCACATCGAGACACCGGCCGGAACCGACCCCACGCAAAGCGCCACTGGTGGCCGCCTGAGCCGGGTTGGCGACGAGTGTCGCCGCTGAGGCGACCAGGGCCGCGAGCGCCATGGACAGATGTCTGCGGCTGAAGATACGTCGGTGCATGGAATCCCCATTCCTTGAGCAAGCGTTTCCGGTCGGCGGTGGGTGGGTTCCGCCACGGGACGACAGTCGGACGGACAGGCCGGGCACGACGGTGAAGGTCGCGCTCTGTCGGCGTCGGGTCAGCTCGTCACGCGGAAAGTGGCGTCGCCGCGCCCCGTCGCGGTGGTGATCGGGTCGAGGCGGAGTTGGTAGGCGTAGTGGCGGATGTAGCGGTCGGGGTGGTTGTACGACTGGAAGGACGACCAGTTCGAGTCGGCGAGGCCGGCGACCTGGCGGAAGGTGGCGTCGGCGGCGAACTGGGTGGTGCCGTCGTTGTGGGCGAGCTGGAGGTCGTAGCCGGAGTGGCGCAGGAAGTGGCCGGGGTAGTTGACCGACTCGAAGGACACGGTGCCGGAGCCCGCCAGGCCGGGCCGCAGCCGGAACTGGGCGTCGGGGCCGGTGATGTTCTGGTCGATGCGCACGTCGAAGTCGGCGTGCCGCACGTACCGGTCCTGGAAGTTGTACGACTGGAGCCGCCTGGCCGGGGTGTCGGCCCAGCGGGCGAGCACGCGGCTCTCCTCGGCGGCCGTGAGGTTCAGGATCGAGCCGTGGCGCTTCTTGGTGCCGCCCATGTTGTAGCTTCCCGACGCCGGGAGCCGGTAGGTGCCGGCGGCGGACGGGTCGGTCGTGGTGACCGGCAGGTAGCCGCGGTTCGAGGCGTACTGGTCGAGGTAGAGGGTCCACTGGTCGCGGTCCCGGAACTTCATCCACATCGGGCCCTCGACCTGGGAACCGGTCAGGCCGATGCCGGAGAGGTTGCCGAGGTGGGTCCAGGTGCCGAGGATCGAGTTGCTGCCTTCGAGGGTGATCTGGCCGTCGCCGGAGGCCCGTACGTAGCGGTGGCTGCCGACGCCGGCCGGCAGCTCGACGATCTGCGTGTCGATGATCTCCTGGGTGCCGGGACGTTCGATGTAGAGCTGCGGGGTGGTGATGGTGCGGAAGTCGCTGGTGCGCGCGTAGTAGATGCGGTGCTTCTTCACGCCGTTGACGGGCTTGTTCGTCGCCCAGTACAGGACGTAGTCGTTGGTCTGCGGGTTCCAGATCGCCTCCGGCGCCCACGCGTTGCGCCCGTCGGGGATCGCGCCGGCGACGTCGAGCAGCCACGGCTGCGACCAGGTGACCAGGTCCGTGGACTCCCACACCACGAGGTTGCGGCTGCCGTCGTTGATGGCCTGGTCCCAGTTCTGTCCGCAGCCGATGCACAGGTCGGTCGCGATGATCCAGTACCGGCTCCCGTCGGGAGAGCGCACCAGTGCGGGGTCGCGCACCCCGCGCGTGCCCACCGTGGAACGCAGGGTCATCCCGCCGCCGTTGAGGTCTCTCCAGTTCAGGCCGTCCGTGCTGTGCGAGAAGTAGATCTGCTGACCGGTCGCCCCCTCACCGATGAAGTGCGCCATCAGGTAGCCCGGGTCGGCAGCGGCCGCCTGGTCCGGTGTGGTCAGGGCTTGACCGGTGAAGAGGAGGCACGCGGCGAGCAATATCGCCGACAGCCGGGCGCGAAGCGCGGACATGCACATCTCCTGTCGTTCTGCCGTGTGGGGACGGCGGGGCCGGGCGATGCGGTTGGGTGATCTGAGCGCGGGTGGGCGCGGCGCAGCAGACGGTCGGTGGTTTCTCGGAGACAGCTGTTGCGCCCGGCCGCGTTCGCTCCCGGTGGTCGGCCGGGGCAGCCTGCGCAGCCAACTCGCCGTCCCACCAGTCGAGTTGGGCGATATATCGAACAGCGTTCGTAAGATCGGGCAGACAATAGGTGGGCGAAACAGGGTGCGTCAATACATCCGACCTGACCGGGCTCGGGCGCCGAAACCTCCACCTCCGCCGCCTTCGAGACCCCGGACCGCTTTTTGTGACAGAAGCGTTGACCCGGGTAGGCGCAGGATCTATGTTCTGGCCGAGTTTACGAACGGCGTTCGAAATATCGGCAGCAGAGGGAGCACTCCGTGAGACCAGCGCTCACCCGTCGAACGGTCCTCGGCATGATCACCGGCTCGGCCGCCGCCACCTTCACGGGCGTCTCGACCGGCACCGCCCACGCCGCCGTGCCCGCCTCCCCCGGTGTCACGTACACGAACACCATCGCCGAGCAGCGGGCCGACCCGCACATCTACAAACACACCGACGGCTTCTACTACTTCACCGCCACGGTCCCGGCGTACGACCGGATCGTGCTGCGCCGGGCCACCACGATCCAGGGGCTCACGTCGGCCCCGGAGACGACCATCTGGACGAGGCACGCCGGCGGTGCGATGGGCGCCCACATCTGGGCTCCGGAAATCCACTTCATCGACGGCACGTGGTACATCTACTTCGCCGCCGGCGACGCGAACGACATCTGGCGGATCCGGCCGTACGTCCTGCAGTGCACGGCCGCGAACCCGATCACGGGTGCCTGGACGGAGAAGGGCCGTATCGCACTGCCGCTGGACACCTTCTCCCTGGACGCGACGACCTTCGCCGTCAACGGCACCCGCTACCTCTCCTGGGCGCAGCACGACCCGGCCGTCGGCCGCGGCACCAACCTCTACATAGCGCGGATGTCCAGCCCGTGGTCCATCACCGGCACACCGGTCATGATCAGCCGCCCGACCGCCTCGTGGGAGACCGCCGGAGGCGAGACGGTCAACGAGGGCCCGGCCGTGATCCAGCGGGGCGGCAAGGTTTTCATGACCTTCTCGGCCGGCGCCACCGACGCCAACTACTGCATGGGCCTGCTGACCGCGTCCGCCTCGGCCGACCTGCTGAGCGCGTCGTCATGGGCGAAGACCGCGAGCCCGGTCTTCGCCAGCAACGTCGCCACCAGCCAGTACGGCCCCGGGCACAACCAGTTCACGGTCTCCGAGGACGGCACGTCGGACATCCTCGTCTACCACGACCGCGGTTACAGGGACATCAGCGGTGCCCCGCTCAACGACCCCAACCGCCGCACCCGCGTCCAGAAGATCTACTGGACGGCCGACGGCACACCCGACTTCGGCATCCCGGTCGCCGACGGCCTCACCCCGATCCGGCTCTCCTCGTACAACTTCCCCGACCGGTTCGTCCGGCACTGGGCGTACCGCGCCAGGATCGAGCCGAACGTCTCCCCGCTGGCCGACTCGCAGTTCCGCGTCGTATCCGGTCTCACCGGCAGCGGCACCGTCTCCCTGGAGTCGGCGAACCTCCCCGGCTACTTCCTGCGCCACAAGAACCACGAGGTGTGGGTGGAGAAGAACGACGGAACGTCGCTGTTCGCCGGTGACGCCTCCTTCACCGCCAGGGCCGGCCTCGCGGACTCCGCCGGCGTCTCGTACGAGTCGTACAACCTCCCGGGCCGCTACATCCGCCACTACGACTACCTGCTGCGGGTCCAGGCTCTCAGCACGGCGACCGACCGGGCCGACGCCACCTTCTCCACCCAGTGAGCCACCACTGCCGCCCCTTACCCCTCGGGCGGCTTCGACGGACTCTCGTCACGAAAGGTGCAAGATGTCTTCCCCCATCAGCAGACGGCACCTCCTGCAAGCAGCCGGGGCCACCGCCGCCGTCTCTGCCACCGCTTCCCTCATCGGCGGTTCTCCCGCCCACGCGGCCGTCCCGCCCGCGAGGGCCGACATCGGGGTCTTGGCGCACCCCTTCGACCTCGGCCAGGTCCGGCTCACCACGAGCCGGTGGCTGGACAACCAGGACCGTACGCGGAACTACCTGCGGTTCGTCGATGTCGACCGGCTGCTGTACAACTTCCGCGCCAACCACCGGCTGTCCACCAACGGCGCGGCCGCCAACGGCGGTTGGGACGCGCCGGACTTCCCCTTCCGCACCCACGTCCAAGGGCACTTCCTCACGGCATGGGCACAGCTGTACGCGGTGACCGGGGACACCACCTGCCGGGACAAGGCGACCTACATGGTCGCGGAGCTGGCCACATGCCAGGCCAACAACAACGCCGCCGGTTTCAACGCCGGGTACCTCTCCGGCTACCCCGAGTCCGACTTCACCGCTCTCGAACAGCGGACCCTGAGCAATGGCAACGTGCCGTACTACACCATCCACAAGACCCTCGCCGGCCTGCTGGACGTATGGCGCCACATCGGCAGCACACAAGCCCGGGACGTGCTGCTCGCTCTGGCGGGATGGGTCGACTGGCGCACCGGCCGGCTGAGCGCCCAGCAGATGCAGGCCATGCTGGGAACCGAGTTCGGCGGTATGAACGCCGTGCTGACCGATCTCTACCAGCAGACCGGCGACGCGCGGTGGCTCGCCGTCGCCCGGCGGTTCGACCACGCCGCGGTGTTCGACCCGCTGGCCTCCAACCAGGACCAGCTCAGCGGACTGCACGCCAACACCCAGGTGCCCAAGTGGATCGGGGCCGCCCGGGAGTACAAGGCCACCGGCACCACCCGCTACCGGGACATCGCCGCCAACGCATGGAACTTCTGCGTCAACAACCACACCTATGCCATCGGCGGCAACAGCCAGGCAGAGCATTTTCGCGCTCCGAACGCCATCGCCGGCTACCTGAACCAGGACACCTGCGAAAGCTGCAACACCTTCAACATGCTCAGCCTCACCAGGGAGTTGTTCGCGCTCGACCCGAACCGGGCCGAGCTGTTCGACTACTACGAGCGGGCGTGGCTGAACCAGATGATCGGCCAGCAGAATCCGGCCGACAGCCACGGACACGTCACCTACTTCACCCCGCTCAACCCGGGAGGCCGACGCGGTGTGGGCCCGGCGTGGGGCGGCGGCACCTGGAGCACCGACTACGGCACCTTCTGGTGCTGCCAGGGCACGGGCCTGGAGATGCACACCAGGCTGATGGACTCCATCTACTTCCGCAGCGACAACACGCTGATCGTGAACCTGTTCGTGCCCTCGGTGCTCAACTGGTCACAGCGCGGAATCACAGTCACCCAGACCACGACGTACCCCGTCAGCGACACCACCACCTTGCAGGTCACCGGCAACGTCAGCGGAACCTGGGCCATGCGCATCCGCATCCCGAGCTGGACCACCGGGGCAACCATCAGCGTCAACGGCGTCAGGCAGAACATCGCCACCGACCCCGGCAGCTACGCCACCCTGAGCCGCTCGTGGGCCTCCGGCGACACGGTCACCGTCCGCCTGCCCATGCGGGTCATCATGCGAGCGGCCAACGACAACGCGAACGTCTCCGCGATCACCTACGGCCCGGTGGTCCTGTCCGGCAACTACGGCGACTCCTCGCTCAGCTCCCTCCCGTCGCTGAACACGTCCTCGATCACACGGACCAGCAGCAGTTCGCTCGCCTTCACCGCCACCGCCAACGGCTCCACCGTCAACCTGGGCCCGTTCCACGACGCGCACGGCCACCACTACACCGTCTACTGGAACACCGGCAGCACCGGCACCGTCCGCCTCGCCAACGCGGGCAGCGGTCTCGTGCTGGGCATCCAGGACATGTCCACGGCCGACGGTGGCCGCGCTCTGCAGTGGACCGACTCGGGCACCGCCGACCACAACTGGCAGATGATCACCGACGGAAACGCGTTCCGCTTCCGCAACGCCCACAGCGGCAAGGTGCTCGGCGTCCAGGACATGGCCACCACCGACGGCGCGACGGTCCTGCAGTGGGCGGACAACGGCACCGCCGACCACCGATGGACGCTGCTCGACCAGGGAGACGGGACCTACAAGATCCGCAACGTGCACAGCGGCAAGCTGCTCGCCATCGCGAACAACTCCACCGCTGTCGGGGCGTTCGCGGTCCAGGACTCGGACAACGGCACTGCCGACAACCGCTGGCGCATCCTGAGGAACTAGGGCCTGTCGTTTGGATCAGGTCGGCTGAAAGGGACTGCACTTCTTGGCCGGGTCGAGCGGGGTCTGGTGCGTGCAGCTGCAAGGCGGAGGAGGGCGTCGACGCGATGGGGGTCCCCCCGCTCGAGCGAAGCCGAGAGTGGGGGAGTCGGCAACCGACGACAACGCCGCAGATGTGCGTGCCAGGCCCCGCGACGCCGGCATGATCCAAACGACAGGCCCTAGGGGGTGTGTGCCGCTGTCGTCCCGGAGGAGAGGGGGTGGCCCGAGCGCAGGTGTGCCCTCAGCCACCGCTCCGTGTTGCTCACGTGGAGCAGCGCGGCGGCCTGGCTGAGGGCGGCGTCACGGACGGAGAGGGCGTCGAAGATCGCCTCGTGCTCGGCCAGGGTGCGGCCCGCGGCTTTGTCGTCGACCAGACCGCGCCAGATACGAGCGCGCAGGGTGCGGCCGGAGATCCCTTCCAGGAGGGTGAGGAGAGTTTCATTGCCCGTGGCCGAGACGACGGCGCGGTGGAAGGCGGCGTCGTGGGCGTTGAGCCGTTCGACGTCGTCGCGGGCCTCGCGCATGGCGTCCAGGTGCCGCTTCACCTCGGCGAGCTGCTCATCGGAAATCCGCGTGGCGGCCAGTGCCGTGGCCAGCGGTTCGAGGAGCCGCCGTACCTCCATGAGGTCCTGCAAGGCGGCCGAGTCGCCCTGCAGCAGCTCCACCGCGCCGCCGAGACCCTCCAGGAGCAGGCTCGGCTGCAGGCTGGTCACATAGGTGCCGTCGCCTCGCCGGACCTCGAGGACCCGCGCGACGGCCAGTGCCTTGACCGCTTCCCGGGCGAGGTTGCGGGACAGTCCCAGCTGGGCGGCCAGGTCCGGTTCCGGCGGCAGCTTCGACCCCGGAGGCAGCGCACCGGTCCGGATCAGCTCACGGATCTGTTCGATGGCCTTGTCCGTCAAAGACACCGCGCATCCCTCCCCCACCGTCCCCCGCGGGCACGTCCGACCTGATCAGCCCCTGCCCGCGCAGATCGTCCCAGAGACTGTCAGGGACGCGCTGATCATGAAGCTCCACGTTTCGTCCGACCTGTTCCGGAGTCCGCATGCCGAGGGTGACGTTGATGATACTGGGATGCGTGTACGGGAAGGCGATCGCGGCGGCGGTCACGACGGCCGGCGCCAAGTCGGGCGAGCGGGCGGCCTCGTAGAACTCGAAGCGCCCGAGGGTGTCGACCGGGGCGGGCGCCGGCATCGTGCGGGACTCGACGATGGCGGGCGGCTCCGGTTCACCCTCGGGCGGCACCATGATGTGGGCCGCCTCGACGGGCACGGCGCTCAGCAGGACATGCAGCACGGTGGTGACGTCCAGCAGGCCAGGGGCCAGGTTGAGGTGGACGGTTCTGGCGCGCTCGCCGGGGGCGCTGCTCGCCCGGCCGTCTGATCCTCGGGAGACGCGGTCCGTCTGATCCTCGGGACACACGGTCCGTCTGATCCTCGGGACACGCGAGCGGGGAATCGCCGGCAACCTTTTCACCCCGCGCGGTCACTGAACAGTGCACCATCGGCTCGAGGTTCCGGACGGACGGGTATGAAGACAGCGAGGCAGGCCGCGAGGCAGCGCAGACGCAGAAACAGACGCAGGCTCATGCTGGGCACCACGGTCGCGGTGACCGCCGCCGGCGTTCTCGCCTACCTGGTCATGGGGTCGCACCCCGAGCGGAAGGAAGAGGCAGGACCTGCCACGGTGAAGCCCGCCGCCACCACCCGGGTGAGGGCGACCAACCCGGGCCCGGAGGCGAGCACCCCGGCCGCGCCGGGGACGCCGAGTGTGACCGGAACCCCAGGTCCGACGGCCAGTGGGACAACCACCGCCCCGGCACGGCCGTCGGCCACGCCCACCCCACGATCCCCGCGAACGGCGTCCACCACGGCATCGTCGGCAGGGCGGATTCGGCCCGGCACCACCTACACCGGGGTCGCCACCGCCTACGAGGCCGAGGACGGAGACGGCGCCTGCCTGTTCGGCCCGAGCCCCGACCTCATGATCGCGGCCATGAACACCACGGACTACGAGACCTCCAAGGCGTGCGGCGCATACGTGCTCGTCCGCGCAGGCAACGGCAAGTCGATCACGGTACGGATCACCAACGAATGCCCCCTGCCCTGCGCACCCGGGCAACTCGACCTCAGCCAGGAGGCGTTCGCCAAGCTCGCCGACCTCGAGGTCGGCCGTATCCCGATCACCTGGCAGCTGTTGAGCCCCGCCACCTCCGACACGATCTCCATCAGATACAAGACCGGGTCCAGCCCCTACTGGTGCGGCATCCAGGCGATCAGCCACCGGAACCCGGTCGCCGGCCTGGAGGTCGAGACCGGCGACGGCTGGCGGCGGTTGCCCCGCACCGAATACAACTACTTCCTTTCCGCCGACGGCAGCGGGTGCGGCAACTCGATCCGGATCACGGACATCTACGGAGAACGACTGACCATCACGGGGATCGCGTTGCGGCCGGACGTCGTGCAGGCCACCAGAGTTCAGTTCGCCCAGCACTGACGCTGAGGTCCAGCCGGCCAAGCAGACCGCGCGGACGGCACCCCTGGCTGACGGCTGAGGGGGAGTTATCGAAGCGCATCGACGCGGACGTGGGTGCCAGCAGGCAATCGAGGGACGAGGATACAGAGACCTTCTTCAAGTCGGAGCCCTTGTTTCGCACAAAACATGTCCGTTAACTTCGCCTGGAGGTGAAGCGCTTCGACACTCACCGGAAAGCGCCGGAGTCGCTGCGCGACCACTGACCTGGAAGAGGCCACCATGGAAAAGGCACAGCGGACCTTCCGGTGGGGTCACGAGACCCTGCAACTCGACTTCGTCCTCGCCGATGACGGCGGCGCCCGGCTGGCGCGTCTGGGACTGCCCGGCGAAGGGGGCAGCGCCCCGGGTGCCTCTCTGCCTCTGGTGGAGGTGACGGCCGCGGGTCACGGCCGCGGCTGGTCGGGCAGCCGCCTGATCGGGACCGCTCTCGGCGGGCGACTGCGCCACCGGGCCCATCGCGCGATCCGCGACGGCCACTGGCACACGCTGGTCCTGGAACTCCACGACCCGGAGACCGGGCTGGTCGCCGAGGTGACCTACCGGTCGCCGGACGGCATCCCCGTGCTCCGCAGCGAGGTGACCCTGCGCAACGAAGGGCAGACCACGCTGCACCTGGAGTCGGTCAGCTCGCTCACGGTGGGCTGCCTCACCCCGCCGGACCCGGCAGCCCTCGACGCCGCCGATCTGCTGTGGGCGGACAACGACTGGCTCGCCGAATGCCGCTGGCAGCGACAGCCGATGCGCCGGACCACACCCGACCCCAGCGGACGCGTCCAGTACGGGCATGGCAAGGCCGGCTTCGAACTGACCGGACGGGGCACCTGGTCCAGCTGCGGACACCTCCCCATGGGCGGCCTGACGGACCGGCACACGGGTCGCACCTGGATGTGGCAGATCGAGCACAGCGGCGGCGGCTGGCGCTGGGAGTGCCAAGAGCACGACCACGCCGCCTACGCGACGCTGTTCGGTCCCACCGACACGCACCACGGCTGGCGGCACCCCCTGGAACCCGGCGCCGCCTTCCGCACCGTACCCGTCGCCCTGTCCTTCAGCGCCGACGGCGGCCCCGACGCCGCGTTCGCCGCGCTGACCCGCTACCGCCGCGCCCATCGCCGCCCGCACACCGACCACCAGCGCCTGCCCGTCATCTTCAACGACTACATGAACTGCCTGATGGGAGACCCCAGCACCGACAAGCTGCTGCCGCTGATCGACGCGGCGGCCGACGCGGGCGCAGAATACTTCGTGATCGACGCCGGCTGGTACGACGACAGTGACGGCTGGTGGACCAGCGTCGGCGCCTGGGAACCGTCCGTCTCACGCTTCCCCGGCGAGAGGGGAATCCATCATGTGCTGGACCGTATCCGCGAACATGGCATGGTGCCCGGCCTGTGGCTGGAGCCGGAAGTCATCGGCGTCCACAGCCCCATGGCCAAGTCCCTGCCCGACGGGGCGTTCTTCCGCCGCGACGGCGTCCGGCTGACCGAGTCCGGCCGGCACCACCTGGACCTGCGCCACCCGGCCGCCCGTGCTCACCTGGACCAGGTCGTGGACCGCCTGGTCGGCGAGTGGGGCGTGGGTTACCTCAAGCTCGACCACAACATCGACCCCGGCTCGGGCACCAGCGCCCACCCCGGCGAGCCCCCGGGCGCCGGGCTGCTCGGCCACAACCGTGCCCACCTGGACTGGCTCGACGGCATCCTGGACCGCCATCCGCACCTGGTGGTGGAGAACTGCGCATCCGGCGGCATGCGCTGGGACCACGCCCTGCTGTCGCGGCTGCAACTGCAGTCCACCAGCGACCAGCAGAACCTCCACCTCTACGCGCCCATCGCGGCCTCCGCGCCCACCGCCGTCACCCCCGAGCAGGGCGCCGTCTGGGCCTACCCACAGCCGGAGGACTCCCTCGACGAGGTCGCCTTCACCATGGCCAGCGCCCTCCTCGGCCGCATCCACCTCTCCGGCCGCCTGCCGGAACTGGGGCCCGAGGCCCGCGCCCTGGTCCATGAAGCGGTCACCGTGTACAAGACCGTCCGCGCCGACCTGCCGCAGGCCGAGCCGTCCTGGCCCCTCGGGCTGCCCGGCTGGGACGACCCCTGGATCGCCCTGGCCCTGCACATCCCCGCCACCACCTACCTCACCGTCTGGCGCCGCCCGGGCAGTGCGGCCACCACCACCCTCCGGCTGCCCGAACGGGCGGGCGGAGGCGCAGCCCGTGCCGAGGTGCTGTACCCCGCCGCACGTGGGGCCGTTGCCGTCTGGAACCCGGACACCGCGGACCTCACCGTGACGCTGCCCACCGCACCCTCCGCGGCGCTGCTGCGTATCACCCGCACGGAGCCGGACGCTCCCTGAGTGCCGTCCCTGCTGCCCACCCGACGAAAGGACGACCAAGGGTGCCCGCTCAGAACCAGCCCGCCCGCGCCGCGAACCCCGTGCTCCCCGGGTTCCATCCCGACCCGAGCATCTGCCGGGTCGGCGACGACTACTACCTCGCCTGCTCCAGCTTCGAGTACTTCCCCGGCGTACCTCTCTTCCACAGCCGTGACCTGGTGCACTGGCGGCAGATCGGCAACGTACTGGACCGGCCGGAGCAGTTGCGTCTGCCGGCCTCCATGCCGTCCTCGGGCGGCATCTATGCCCCCACCCTGCGCCATCACGACGGCCGTTTCTGGCTGATCGTCACCAACTGCAGCGAGGGCGGCGGCAACCTGGTCGTCACGGCCACCGACCCGGCCGGACCCTGGTCGGATCCGATCCCGGCACCAGGCGTGCCCGGTATCGATCCCGACCTGGCCTGGGACGAGGACGGCACCTGCTGGTGCACGGTCGCCGGGGTCGCGCAGGTTCGCCTGGACCCGTCCACCGGCAAGACGTACGGAGCCCCGCGCAAGCTCTGGTCCGGCGGCCCCGGCGCCAAAGCCCCGGAGGCGCCGCACCTGTACCGGATCGGCGGCTACTGGTATCTGCTCATCGCCGAGGGCGGCACCGAGCGTGGCCACGGCGTGTCCATCGCCCGCGGCCGTACGCCGTCCGGCCCGTTCGAGCCGTGCCCGGCCAACCCGGTCCTCACCCACCGCGGCACCGACCACCCCGTGCAGAACACGGGCCACGCGGACCTGGTCCAGGGCCCCGACGGGTCCTGGTGGATGGTCTTCCTCGGCGTACGACCGCGCGGCGGCACGCCCGGCTGGCATGTGCTCGGCCGGGAGACCTTCCTCGCCCCCGTGACCTGGCAGGACGGCTGGCCCATCGTCGGCGAGGTCACCCTGGACCTGTCCGCGCTCCCCTGGCCCCTCTCCCCCGGCCCCGTCGAAGAGCAACGCGACGACTTCGAGCTCGGCGAACTCGGGCCGGCCTGGATCTCCGTGCGGGACCGCCGCGCCGAGCTCTGCTCCACCAAGGAGCGCCCCGGATGGCTGACGCTTCGCGCACGGGGCGGCTCCCTGGACGAGCCCGACGTGGTGTTCACCGGCCGCCGCCAGCAGCACCTGTCGTGCCGGGCGCGCACCCTGGTCGATTCCTCGGCAGGCCGCGGCGGGCTCGCGGTCCGGCTGGACGAGCGGCACCACTACCCGATCGAGGCGTCCGGGACGAACGTACGGGTGATCGCCCGCGTCGGCTCCCTGCGCACGGTCGTGGCCGAACGCGCCGTACCCGCCGGGCCACTGGTCCTGGCCGTCACCCTCACGGACCCCCCGCCTCCGCACGGGCCGTGCACGGGGCCCGACATCGTCTCCCTCGGCATCGAACGACCCGACGGCACGTTCACCGAGCTCGCGGGCCTCGACGGCCGCTACCTGTCGACCGAGGCCGCCGGCGGTTTCACCGGCCGTGTCATCGGCATGTACGCGGCCCAAGGCACCGTCCACTTCGACTGGTTCGACTACGAGCCCCTCGAAGGCTGAACCGGCCGAAGGGCACGACGAAGGTCGTCGACCGGGCGCTCGACGAGGGCCTGTACGTCGTGCTCAACGTCCACCACGACTCGTGGGCGTGGATCAAGAAGTTGCCCGCCGACCACGACGGAGCAGAAGGCCAAGCTCCTGAACGAGCTGAACACCTCCTTCCACAAGATCGTCCGCTCCTCGGGTTCCGGGAACACCGACCGCCTGCTCGTGCTGCCCACCTCGGTGCGTACGGCCTGCTCGGCCGGCCCGACCACAACCGTCCCTCCCTTCGAAAGGAATTGCCGGCTTGAGGCAACCTTTGCTGAGCCTGTGACGACGAGGAAGCGGATCCGGCCGGTTTCGGCTGGCCGATCCGTCTTTCCTCCGCTGAACAGGACGCAAGGAGAACAGCCCTCCCATGAACAACCTCACGAACCGCGGGCGTCACCGCCGTCGCTGGACCGCCACCGGCCTCCTGTTCGGTGTGCCCGCCCTCGTCGTGCCGTACTTCCTGTTCGTGCAGGAGGACTCACAGGCCGGCACGGCGCAGACCCGGGCCGCGGCCGGACCGTACGTGTGGAAGAACGCCCAGGTGGTGGGCGGCGGTTACGTCACCGGGCTGGTGTTCAACCCGCGCGAGAAGGGTCTGCTGTACGCGCGCACCGACATGGGCGGCGCCTACCGCTGGGACACCGGGGCCGAGCGGTGGATCCCGCTGACCGACTGGATCGGCGAGAAGGACTGGAACCTGCTCGGCATCGATTCGGTGGCGACCGACCCCGTCGACCCCAGGCGGCTCTACCTCGCGGCGGGCACCTACACCAACGACTGGGCCGGCAACGGAGCGATCCTGCGCTCCACCGACCGGGGCCGCACCTTCAAGCGCACCAACCTGCCGTTCAAGCTGGGCGGCAACGAGGACGGCCGCGGGGCGGGCGAACGGCTGGTGATCGACCCCGCGCACAACGGCACCCTGCTGCTCGGCACCCGCAGGAACGGCCTGTGGCGCAGCACCGACCACGGCGTGACATGGCGGCAGGTCTCGTCGTTCCCGGTCAAGGACGGGGCGAGCAGCGGTGCGGGCATCTCCTTCGTGACGTACGGGCCGACCGGCAGCAAGACGGTCTACGTCGGCGTCGCCGACAGTTCCACCTCCCTCTACCGCTCCACCGACGGCGGCAGCACCTGGCAGGCCGTCCCTGGGCAGCCCACCGGCCTGCTGCCGCAGCACGGCGTGCTCTCCGGCGACGGCTCGCTGTATCTGACGTACACGAACGCCCTCGGACCCAACGGCGTGACGGGCGGTTCGGTGTGGAAGTACACGCCGGCCGGCGGGGGGTGGAAGAACGTCTCCCCGTCCAGCGGCGCTTACGGCTTCTCCGGCCTGGCCGTCGACCCGCGCAAGCCCTCCACGGTGATGGTCACCACCCTCGGCCGCTGGTGGCCCGAGGACGAGATCTACCGCAGCATCGACGGCGGCACGACGTGGAAGGCACTGGCCGACAAGTCGGTGCGGAGCGCCTCCGCCGCTCCCTACGTCGGCACCCACACCGGGCACTGGATGACCGCCCTGGCCATCGACCCGTTCAACTCCGGGCACGTGCTGTACGGCACCGGCAACGGCATCTGGCGCAGCAAGGACGCCACCGCCGGCGACAGCGGCGGCAACAGCCACTGGACGTCGGGGGCGCGAGGACTGGAGGAGACCGCGCTGATGGACGCGATCGCCCCTCCGGGCGGCGCCACCGTCATCACCGCCATGGGCGACCAGGGCGGTTTCCGCCACGGCTCCCTGACCAAGGTGCCCGCCGGGCGGCTGAAGAACCCGATGATGACCAACAGCACCGACATCGACTTCGCCCAGTCCCGCCCGTCGATGATGGTCCGCGTCGGCCGTGGCGGCGCGCAGGACGGCGCCTACTCCACCGACGGCGGCCGCAGCTGGAGCGGTTTCAAGGCGGAGCCGGTGGCCGGCGCCCAGGACGGCCATGTCGCGCTCGCGGCGGACGGCTCCGCCATCGTCTGGACGCAGGCCGGCCAGGTCCCGTACCGCTCGACCGACCAGGGGGCGAGCTGGTCGAAGGTCAGCGGGCTGGACACCGACGCCGTGGTCGTCGCCGACCGCTCCTCGGCCAGGACGTTCTACTCGCTGTCCGGCGGCAGGCTCTACGCCAGTACCGACGGCGGCGCGACCTTCACCGCCCGCGCCGGCAACCTGCCCGACGGCCGGCTCACGGCCGTGCCCGGCGTCGCCGGGGACCTGTGGATCGCCGGCGGTGCCAAGGGGCTGCTGCACTCCACCGACGGCGGCCGCACCTTCACCACGCTCACCACGGTGAAGGCCGCCTCCGCCCTCGGCTTCGGCAAGGCCGCCCCGGGCGCCTCCTACCAGGCCCTGTACCTGATCGGCACCGTCAAGGACGTCACGGGCGTCTTCCGCTCCACCGACAAGGGCGCCACCTGGCTCCGCGTCAACGACCAGGCGCACCAATGGGGCAGCATCGGCTCCGTCGGCGTCATCACCGGCGACCCCGACACCTACGGCCGCGTCTACGTCGGCACCAACGGACGCGGCCTCCAGTACGGCGACCCGTCCTGACCCCACCGCCTGTCACCCGTACTCCCTCTCACCAGCTCATCGGCAGGCCCGCGATGAATGACGTGAGCCGGTCGGCGATGAGTCGGTCGTCGTGCGCCGAGTAGTGCCAGTGGCAGCCCAGGAAGTCCAGCCCGGTGTCGTCGAGGAACCAGTAGCGGACCCGGTTGTCACCGGCGTCGTGGCGGGCCTTGACCACCTGCTGGACATGGGCGGCGAACCGGCCTGCGCCGACTGCCACGATGGTGGTCGTGTCGCCGTACCGCGTCCGCAGCTTCTGCAGGAAGTCGCCGTACGCGGTGCGGTAGGCGGCCGCGAGGCTGTCGGGCGTCCATGGCTCACCGGGGTTGACGGCGGTCGAGAAGTCGTTGGTGCCGAGGTTGACCACCACGAGCTGAGGACGCCAGGTGCCCGGGTTCTGCCAGACGTCGCCAGGCACGTTCAGCAGGGCGCGGTCGTAGAACGTCCGGTACGTCACGTCGGGAGAGCCGCCGTTGTAGTTGCGCACCATGCCGAGGCCCGAGTAGCCGTTGATCTGGTAGTCGGCGTTCAACCGCCGGGCGGTGAGGGCGCCGTAGCTCACGTCGGCGTCGGTGGTCCGCCTGACCTGCTCCCCGGTGCAGTCTCGGGAGGTCGAGAGGTTGCCGTAGCCCACCGTGAGGGAGTCCCCGATGAACTCGATCTGGCGGTTGCGGGCCGCCGGCTTGCTCAGTACGGCGCCGCCCGGCGCGGCGACGAAGCCTCCGAACGTGCTGGTGTCGCCCGGGCTGTCGTTGCGTTTGACGAGCCGTACGGTGTGCTCGCGGTCCTGCAGTCCGCTGATCCAGTGTGTGGTGTCGCCGGGGGTGACGAGTGTGGTGACGGTGGCTCCGTCGACCTGGACGTCGTAGTCGGCGGCCGAGTCGTTGAGCACGATGCCCACGCCGGTGCCCCTGACGCGGCCCTCGAAGTACACGCCGGGCCAGCTGTACTGCACCGCGTTGCCGGCGTCCTTCACTCGCCCCGCGGTGTGCACCTGCGCCAGCACTCCCGTGGCGCGGACCGGTCGCCACTGCTGGCCGGCCCCGTCGTGGCGGGACCACTGCTGGAGACGGGCGCCGTCGGCGGTGCTCGCGCCGGACACGTCGAATGCCGTGCCGCCGGCCCGGTTGACCAGCCCGTACCCCGCGTTCGGATCCGCGGTGGCCGCCTGTGCCGTCCCGGCGCCACCGAGCGCGGACAGGGGCGTCGCAAGCAAGGCGGTCACCACGCTCAGTACCGCCGCCAGGGGCCTCCCGCGACTCCGCCACGGCGCCCTGAGTGTCATATTCGTTCCCTTCACGGGGGGTTCGAAATTTCGGTCGGCATTCGGAAACCTGGACTGCCTCACGGATACTAGAGAGGCACCCGACCATGTCAACACCCCTTGCGCCGCAGCCCTTCACGGGATCGAGCACACTTTCGTGAGGTCGATCCGCGGGCGCCTCGACACCGTCGAGGGCGTCGGCTGCCTCGAGATGTCAGACGAATTCCGCGACGGTCATCAGGCGCTGGAGCGGACGACCAGGCGGGCGGGAAGGATCAGCGGGGTGGGGTCCTGCCCGTTGACTGCCGCGACGAGCATGCGCGCCATCTCCCGTCCGAGAGCCTCTATGGGCTGATGGACGGTGGTGAGCGGCGGGTCGGCGATCCGGGCGACCGTCAGGTCGTCGAAGCCGACCACGGCGACGTCGGCGGGGACTCGCCGGCCGGCCTCCCGCAGCGTGCGCAGCGCTCCCGCCGCCATGTTGTCGTTGGCGGCGAACACCCCGTCCACGTCAGGGTGGTCCGCCAGCAGTGCGACCATGGCTGCCGCTCCGCTGGGCTCGGTGAAGTCCCCCTCCAGCGGGGGAAACGGATCGAGACCGGCGCCCAGCACGGCGTCACGGTAGCCGCGATACCGGGCGCGCCCGGCCTCGGTGTCCATACGCCCGCAGATCGCCGCCACGCGCCTGCGGCCGCCCGAGACCAGATGCTCGGTCGCCTCGCGCGCTCCGCCGACGTTGTCGATGTCGACGTACCACCGGGGAGTCGAGCCGACCGGGCGTCCGCCGAACACGACGGGCATCTGCGCCTCCTCGGCCATCTGCGTCAGCGGGTCGTCCTCGCGCAGCGCCATCAGCATGACGCCGTCGGCGCCCCTGGACCGAAGGAGTTCCGCCACCCGCTTGCGGCCCCGGTCGGTAGCGGCCAGGCACAGCATCAGATGCAGGTCGGCCTCCTCCAGCGCGGCCGAAGCCCCCACGATCACCTGGGCGAAGAACGGGTCGGCGAAGATCGACGGATCCTCTCCCGAGACGACCAGGGCAGCCGCTCCCGTCTGACGGGTGGCCAGCGCGCGGGCGGTCGGATTGGGTACGTAACCGAGCTGGCGCACAGCCCGTTCGACCGCCTCACGCTTGGCACGGCTGACGTGCGGAGCGTTGTTGAGGGCGCGGGAGGCAACTGAGCGGGAGACACCGGCGCGTTCGGCCACCTCGTCGAGCGTCGGATGCCGACGCGGCGCATCTTCTGGCATGAATCGGGAGTCTGTCACAGGTGGGGAGCCCTCAAGCCACTGGAAGCGCTTCCAGATCGCTGGCTCACCGGAGCGCACGTCCGCCGTGGAGATCGGATGTGTTCTCGCCTTGCGCGAACCATTGACAGCTCAACCATCCAGTCACACGATTGGGACCGCTTCCAGTGGGAGCGCTCCCAAGCACCCCTGTATCCCCCATCCCCGTCAGGAAACCGAGGTACTGTCATGCGCCTCAGGCTCCGCGCCACGGTGGCAGCGCTCTGTGCTCTGCCGCTGGCGTTCGCCGTCGCACCGTCCGCCCACGCGGCCGACCCGACCACCATGACCAGTGGGTTCTACGTGGACCCCGACTCCAGCGCGAAGCGGTGGGTGGCCGCCAACCCCGGCGACGGGCGGGCCGCCGCGATCAACGCCTCGATCGCCAACACCCCGATGGCCCGCTGGTTCGGCTCCTGGAGCGGCACCATCGGCACGGCCACGGGTGCCTACGTCGGAGCGGCGGACCAGCGGGACAAGCTGCCCATCCTCGTCGCCTACAACGTCTACAACCGCGACTACTGCGGCGGGCACTCAGCGGGCGGTGCCGCCTCGCCGTCCGCCTACGCCAGTTGGATCGCCCAGTTCGCCGGCGGGATCGCGAGCCGTCCGGCCGTCGTCATCCTCGAACCCGACTCCCTCGGGGACTACGGCTGCATGACGCAGGCCCAGATCGACGAACGCGAGGCCATGCTCTCCGGCGCACTCGCCGAGTTCAGCCGCCAGGCCCCCAACACCTGGGTCTACATGGACGCCGGCAACCCGGGCTGGGTCAGTGCGGCGACCATGGCCCGGCGCCTGCACGAAGCGGGCCTCCGTCAGGCCCACGGCTTCTCGCTCAACGTCTCCAACTACTTCACCACCGCCGAGAACACCGCTTTCGGCAATGCCGTCAACAGCGAACTCAGTGCCCGCTACGGCTACACCAAGCCGTTCGTCGTGGACACCAGCCGCAACGGCAACGGCTCCAACGGACAGTGGTGCAACCCCTCCGGCCGCCGCATCGGCACGCCCACCCGGACGGGCGGAGGCGCCGAGATGCTCCTGTGGATCAAGACCCCGGGTGAGTCGGACGGCAACTGCGGCGTGGGAACCGGCTCCACGGCCGGGCAGTTCCTCCCCGAGGTCGCCTACAAGATGATCTACGGCTACTGATCCAGGACTCCCGCCGCCGGCGCTTCGCGCCGCCTGATCCCGTACAGGCGACCGGCAGTCCACCGGGGCGGCGGGCGTCTTCCGCCACCACCTCACCGACCAGGAAGCAACCATGGAACCACGCAGCCCACGGCGTCGCACGGCCGCCGTCGTCGCGGCCCTCACCGCCTTCACCGCGTTCACCGCCTTCACCGCTCTCACCGCGACACAGGCGCAGGCGCAGGTGCGGGCGCAGGCCACACCCGCGCAGGACGTGATCACCCCGGCCACGAAGTTCTACGTGGATCCGCACAGCAAGGCCGCGAAGCAGGCGCTCGTGGACTTCCAGAACGGCGACGTCGAGAACGCCGTGAACATGGCCAAGCTGGCGAGCCGGCCGCAGGCCGAGTGGTTCACCGAGGGCACGCCCGACGAGGTGCGCTCCAAGGTGAGCAGTCTCGTCCGTCGGGCACGGGCCGTGGGCCGCACGCCCGTCCTGGTCGCCTACAACGTCCCGGGCCGGGACTGCACGCAGTACTCCAGCGGCGGAGCCGCGTCGTCCGCCGCCTACCGGCAGTGGATCGACGCCTTCGCCGCCGGGATCGGCGACAGCAAGGCGGTGGTCGTCGTGGAACCCGACGGCACGGCCCTCCTTCCGAAGGACTGCGGACCCACCGTGGACCCGACCGGCGAACGCACGGCCGCCCGGATCGCCGACCTCGCCTACGCCGTCAGGACCCTGAAGGCCAAGGCCCGCACCGCGGTGTACCTGGACGCGGGGAACGTCCAGTGGCGCCCCGTCGGCGAGATGGCGCAGCGGCTGCTGGACGCCGGGGTCCGGTACAGCGACGGCTTCGCCCTGAACGTGTCCAACACCCATCCCACCGACGACAACGCCAGGTACGGGACCTGGATCGCGAAGTGCATGTGGTTCGCCACCGAGGCACGCGGTGACGCCGGCTCGTGCGCCGGCCAGTACTACTCGTCCGCCGCCCCCAACGACGGCGTCCCCGGCAACGCCGTCTCCTCCACCGACCCCACCACCTGGCGGTGGACCGACGCCTGGTTCGACCAGCACGTGGGTACCCCGCCGGCCGACGAGCTGCGCCACTTCGTCATCGACACCAGCCGCAACGGTCTGGGCGCCTGGACCCCGGAGCCGGGCAAGTACACCGGGGACCCGGAGATCTGGTGCAACGCGCCCGGCCGTGGCCTCGGCCCGCGCCCCACCGCCGACACCGGTGTCCCCCTCGTCGACGCCTACCTGTGGATCAAGATCCCCGGTGAGTCCGACGGCAGCTGCACGCGCAACACCGGCGGCGCGATCGACCCCGAGTACGGCATCGTCGACCCGCCCGCCGGCACCTGGTGGCCCGACCAGGCCCACACTCTGGCCCGTAACGCGGCACCGCGTCTGACGTTCGGCCGCTGAGCTCTGCTCAAGTCCTGGTGCTGTCCTCCAGCTTCTCGAAGAGGAACTCGTGCTTGAGGAAGGAGACGTCGTACTCGTGACCCGGTTGAGGCGGCAGAAGCTGGGAGGCCTGGAAGAGGCGCCACCCGTCTCGCAGCGCGGCCAGTCCTGTGGGGTAGGGCGGTTCGTCGCTGTCTCCGGTCGTCGGCCGGGTCCGGCCGGTCCCGTCGTAGCGGGACCAGCCCACGACGTGGGAGTCGAGCGCCGACGTCGAGAGGTAGAGGACCAGGATCTGCTGCCTCATGCGTGACTCCTCAGGGCGGGGCGGTTGCTGACGCGCGTGACCCAGTGGTCGACGTCGAACGAGTCGTCGCCGGTCAGGGCCCGCCACAGCAGGACCCGGTGGTAGATCTCCAGTCGGCCGGTGGCCTGCTCGTACCAGGGGAACCAGGTGCCGAGTTCCGCGGTCACGGCCGGGTCGTGCAGGTCGGAGGTGTCCCACAGGCGCACCTGCGGCACGGTCGGGTTGAGGCGCAGTTTGTACATGTGGCGCGGGCGCCCGGTGTCGTTGCGCCGGCCGCCGTGCCAGATGCCGTGGTGCACCAGGACGACCGTGCCGGCCGGGCAGGTCAGCCGTGTCTGGCCCCGGAGGTTCTGCACGCGGCCGATGTCCGTCTCGTTGACTCTGCGCAGATGGCTTCCGGGCACGCTGAGCGTGCCGCCCATCCCGGCGGTCACCTCGTGCGGGTAGTACATGAGCTGGAGGTCGAACGCGTCCGGCCGTACGTCGATGATGGCGTCCGCGTGCAGCGGCTGGGCCTGTCCCTCGTGCGGCTCGCGCACATGCACGGCATGGTGGTCGACGGTCGGGTCGGGCCCGACCAGGCTCTCCACCGCGCCGGCGACGACCGGGAGGGCGAGCAGGTCGTGGATGAAGGTGTCGCTGGGGAACGCCTTCCCCAGGGGAGTGCCGTAGGCCACGGCCGGCAGGCCCTCGGTCAGGGTCGCGACGGCCCGTTCGTTGATCTCCTGCGGCACCACCGCCTCCAGGCGCAGGAATCCCTGCGCGACGAAGCGCGCCACCTGAACCGATGTCAGGAGGTGTCTGCTGGTTGGCATGCGACGAACGTACGGGTCCCGCCGGGCTCGGGTCGTGGGCTGAAATCATCCACTGCTGGTAATTTTCCGGCCTCGTGAAGCTCGCAACGCTACGGCTCGACGAGCCGCCCACGGTGGTCGCCGCCGGCATCGGGATCCACGGTGTCTCCACCGCACACGACGTCTTCCGGCTGCCCGACCTGTGGCAGTTGCACCTCTACCACTACGAGGGTGTTCTGTCCCTCGGGCAGTCGGTCCACCCGATACGCCCCGGCCATGTGAGCCTCGTGCCGCCGGACACAGAGGTGCAGTTTCACTACCGGGGCAGGTCGGAGCACTTCTACGTCCACCTACGGCTGCACGACAGCGGGACCGCGCGGGTGGTCCCGGTGATGCAGGACGCCGCGGCCGAGAGCACCCGTCTCGCCGAGCTGCTCCGGCACGCGGTGGCGGCCATGGCGACCTCTCCTCCGCGAGCCACCGCCGAGGTCTGGGCCGCGCTGTGGCGTGTCGCCGAGCTGCCGGGGGACGACGGAGCCCGCGGCCACCACCCCTTCGTGGCCGCCGCGCAGGCCTATGTCGAGGAACACCTGGCCGGCCCGCTGTCCGTACCGGACGTCGCTCGCGCCGTCGGCGTCTCCCACAGCCATCTGACGCGCCTGTTCCGCGCGGAGACCGGTCGCACGGTCGTGTCGTACATCCGGCACCGGCGCCTGCAACGCGCCCGCCACCTGCTGTTGTCCTCGACCCTCTCCATCACCGCCGTCGCCGCGGCCGTGGGCATCGCCGACCTCCAGGCGTTCAACAAGGCCTGCCGCCGCGAACTCGGCGCGAGCCCGCGCGACGTACGCGCTGCCGGTTCCGCCGGGCACGTTTCGACCCGTTGACGCCGGCGGCGACCACCTCCGCCTCACCTGTCAGGGATGGGGCGGCAGGGTGGGCAGGCCCGGCGGTGGTTCCGGCCAGACCAGCAGCACAGGACAGGGCGCGTGGTCGACGACGAAGCGGCCGGCCGGGCCCAGACTGTGCGGGCCGAGGTGCGTACGGTCACCGTCACGCGCCAGGATCAGCAGGTCAGCGCCCTCGGCCGCGGTTACGACCTCGCGCTCCACGCGACCGGTGCGCTCGATACGCCTACAGGCGCGCCCCAGCCGGTCGGCAGCGGCCTGGAGCAGTTCCTGCGCGGAGGCGGCGGCGAGTTGTTCCAGCCGCGTACCGGGATCGCGCTCCGGGTGCCCGCGGCCGAGCAGCCCGGCGAAGGCGCCGTGGGCCGCGCCGGGGACATCGGCCGGGGTGACGTGCAGCAGCACGACATCGGTGTCCGCCGGGGTGCGGGCCCGGGCGGCGTCCACGCAGGCGGGCCAGGTGCCCTCGACGATCCAGACGACCACAGCCATGGGGTCAGCCTCCTCCGATCACGGTGAGCGAGACCCACAGTGCCGGCACCGCGGCTCCCAGGCTCGCGGGTACCGCGTACACGCCGAGCCGGGTGAACTCCCGCAACTCGACCTCGCCCTCGTGGGCATGGACGATACGCCGCCACAGCAAGGTGGCCAGCGAGCCCGCGTAGGTGAGGTTGGGGCCGATGTTCACCCCGAGCAGGACCGCGAGGACCGCGCCGGGCCCCGACGGGACGGTCAGCGGCAGCAGCACCAGGACCGCGGGCAGATTGTTGATCACGTTCGCGAGTACGGCGGCCAGCGCGGCGACGGCGAGCAGCTCGGGCAGACCGGTGCCGTCGGGGATCAGGTGCCCCAGAGCCTCGTCGAGCCCGTTGTCCACGACCGCCCGGACGACGACTCCCAGCGCCAGTACGAAGGCGAGGAAGGGCACGGAGGCAGCGCTCACCAGCGCCCGAGGAGTGGTACGGCGCCGCAGCAGAGCCCTGATGGCGAGGGCCAGTGCTCCCGCCAGGGCCGCCCAGGCCGGGTCGATCCCGATGGCCGAGGTCAGGACGAACCCGGCCAGTGTGCATCCCACGGTCACCAGGGCGAACATCGGCAACGGCGGGGGCGCGCCGGTGATGGCCGTCTGGGCCCCGGCGTCCAGGTCGGTGGCGAAGAAGCGGCGGAAGACCAGGTACTCGACGGCGATCGCGGCCACCCAGGGCAGTGCCATGAGCGCGGCGAAGCGGGTGAAGCTCAGCCCGCTGGCGGTGAACGCCAAAAGGTTGGTCAGGTTCGAGACGGGAAGCAGCAGTGAGGCCGTGTTCGACAGGTGGGTGCAGGCGTAGACATGCGGTTTGGGGCGTGCGCCGAGCCGGGCGGCGGTGGCGAACACCACCGGTGTCAGCAGCACCACCGTGGCGTCCAGGCTGAGCACCGCCGTGATGGCCGACGCGGCGACGAACACCTGGGCCAGCAGCCGGCGCGGCCGGCCGGCAGCGGTGCGCGCCATCCACGCCCCGCATGCGCGGAACAGCCCGTCGTCGTCACAGAGCTGAGCCAGTACGAGGACGGCCGCGAGGAAACCGACCACTGGGGCGAGCCGTTCGACCTCGTCCAGGGCGGCGTCCGGTGAGATCGCCCCTGTGACGATCACCAGGGCCGCCGCCGGGACGGCCACCACCGCCTCCGGCCAGCCGAAGGGGCGGACGATGGCGCAGGCCAGCACCAGGACGAGCAGGGCCGCGGACAGTGTCTCCGCGAGCTGGGTGTTCAGGGTCTGTTCCTTCCGCGCGGCGGCGGACGGGCCGCCTGTACTTCACAGCGAAAGGTACCTCGCTCCCCCCCTCAGGTCCGCGCAGGGACAAGGGTCAGCCCCACGGCCGGCCCAGGCACCTGACAGGGCTCAAGGCCGGCCGGGGGCGATCGGGGTTAGGACCGGGCCGCCTTCAGCGCGTTGCGGATCGCGTCGTAGGCGGGCTTGCGATTCAGGTTCTCGTCCCAGGGCAGGGCCGCTCCCTCTCCGGGGAAGACCGCGGGGATCCACGAGTGGCGGTCGGTGTAGCCCCACAGGGTGATGCCCACGCAGCGCCGTACGGCCAGGCAGGCGTCGGTCACCTGTCCGTACCAGTCGGCCTGTTCGGCCAGCTTGGTCTCGTCGGTGGGCAGGATCATGCGGATGTCGAGTTCGGTGACGGCGACGTCGACGCCGAGGTCGGCGAAGCGCTGGAGGTTCTCCTTCAGGCCGCCGGGGAAGCCGTACTGGAGGGCGAGGTGGCCCTGCAGTCCGAACCCGTCGATCGGGACCCGGTCCTTCTTGAGCTGCTTGATGAGGGTGTAGTACGCGTCCGACTTCGGGCCGAGGGCCTCGACGTTGTAGTCGTTGAGGTAGAGCTTGACCTTGGGGTCGGCGGCGCGGGCCCAGCGCAGGGCGTCGGCGATGTAGCCGGGTCCGAGGGTCTTGTAGAAGATGTTCTCGCGGTAGGTGCCGTCCTCGTTCATGATCTCGTTGGCGACGTCCCACGCGAAGACCTTGCCCCTGTAGTGCTTCACCACGTGCGTGATGTGGTTCTTCAGGATGGAGCGCAGTTCGTCGGCGGTCCAGGTGCCGGAGGTGAGCCAGTCCGGGAGCTGGGAGTGCCACAGCAGGGTGTGCCCGCGGACCTTCAGGCCGTTGGCGCGGGCGTAGTTCACGATCTCGTCGCCCGCGGTGAAGTCGAAGACGCCGCGCTGGGGTTCGGTGGCGTACCACTTCATGCCGTTGCCGGGGGTGGTCTGGCCGAACTCGGTGCCGAGCAGGTCGGCGAACTCGGTGTCGGCGAGCTCCGGGTTGTCGACGGCGGCGCCGAAGTAGCGGCCTGACTGACGGGCCAGTTCGTGCAGTGTCTTCGGGTTCTTGGCGCCGTCGGTGCCGGCCTGGGCGGCGGGCGCCACGGCGAGGCCGAGCAGCAGGGCCGCGGACGCGGCGAGCGCGGCCGATCCGACGCGGGCACGGCGTGCGGGTGTGCGCATGGTGCATCTCCTCAACTGGGGAACATTGCTGTGCAGGGGGCTGGTCGGTGGGATCACTTCACCCGTAGCTCGCAGCGCATCCGCCGCTCGTGCCCGACCTCGCGTACGGGGCCGGTCAGGGTGAGCGGCACGGCGTGGTGGACGTGTTCGCTGGATGCGGCGACGCGCAGTTCGAGGGCGCCCGGTTCGACGAGGCGGCGGCCGTCTGCGCCGGTGTACGCGGCGAGGTCGGCCGGGAACGTGGCGTGGACCTCGGCGGACGCGCCGGCGTCGAGCGTGACGCGGACGTAGCCGACGAGCCGGACCTCGGGGCGGGCGACGGTGCCGACGGGGTCGTGGAGGTAGAGCTGGACGACCTCGGTGCCGGGCCGCTCGCCGGTGTTGCGGACGGCAAGACGCAGCGTGGTCTCGCCGTCGGTGGGCAGTTCGGGAGCGTCGCACTGGGGGGTGTCCCAGGCGAACGTCGTGTAGGACAGGCCGTGCCCGAAGGGGTAGAGAGGCGTCGGGTCCACGGTGCTGGGGAAGCCGTGCCGGCCGAGCGGCGGGGCGAGGTAGGGCGCGGGCTGGCCGCCGGGGGTGCGCGGCACGCCGACCGGCAGCCGCCCGGACGGCTCCACGCGCCCGGACAGGACGCCCGCGACGGCGCCGCCGCCTTCCTGCCCGGGGAAGAACGCCTGGACCACGGCGGCGGCCCGGTCGGCCCAGCGGCCGAGCGCGTAGGGTCTTCCGCTGAGTACGACGATGACGACCGGCACGCCGGATGCCAGCGCCTCGTCGAGCAACTCTGCCTGCCCGTAGGGCAGTTCAAGATCCTCTGCGTCGCATCCCTCGCCCGACGAGCCGCGCCCGAACAGACCCGACCGGTCCCCCACCACGGCCAGGCAGACCTCGGCCGCCGCCGGCTCCTCGACGAACACGGTGTCCGGCAGCTCGGCGCGCAGCGCCTCGGCCAGGGTCGGCACCTCGATCCCGGTCGGCAGTTCGGGATGGTGCACACCCACATGCCGGGGGAACGTGTAGCAGCCCAGCATCGCGGCCTGCTCGTCGGCGAGCGGGCCGAGCAGCGCGATGCGCAGGCCGTCGCTCAGCGGCAGCACGCCGGAGTCGTTGGCGAGCAGGACGACCGACTCCTCGGCGACCTTGCGTGCCAGGTCCCGCATGTGCGGGGGGTTGAGGTCGACGGGCTCCTCGCCCGTGACGGGCTCCCAGTCGGGGTCGAGCAGGCCCAGTTCGCACTTCTGGGTGAGGACGCGCAGCGCGGCCCGGTCGAGCAGGTCCTCGGGGAGCGGGTCCGCGGGGCTGAAGCAGCGGGCCGCCGGCAGTTCCACGTCGACGCCGGCCGTGAGGGCGAGCCGTGCGCACTGCTGCTCCCCGTCGGCGACCCGGTGCGCTTCCTCCAGGAGCGAGACGCCGTAGTAGT
Organism: Streptomyces sp. NPDC096205; assembly: GCF_044763135.1. NCBI lineage: Bacteria > Bacillati > Actinomycetota > Actinomycetes > Kitasatosporales > Streptomycetaceae > Streptomyces > Streptomyces sp. NPDC096205. Next base: position 99,940 of record NZ_JBIWFS010000005.1, read on the forward strand.
CCGAGACCACCGTGCCGGTGAACCCCCACTGTTCGCGCAGGAGTTGGGTCAGCAGCTGGGTGTGGGCGTGGGCGGGAAGGCCGTCGACGTCGTTGTAGGCGGGCATCACGGACCGGGCGCCGCCGTCGCGCAGCGCCATCTCGAACGGCGGCAGGATCACATCGGCGAGTTCGCGCGGGCCGAGCGAGGCGGGCGCGTGGTTGCGGGCGGCCCGCGAGGCCGAGTACCCGGCGAAGTGCTTGAGCGTGGCGACGATCCCCGCGGCCTCGAGGCCGCGCACGTAGGCGGTGCCAATGGTGCCGACGAGGTACGGGTCCTCGCCGATGCTCTCCTCGGTGCGGCCCCACCGCGGATCCCGTACGACGTCCAGGACCGGGGCGAGGCCCTGGTGAACGCCGACCGCGCGCATCGACGTACCGATCGCCCGGGCCATCTCGGTGATCAGCTCGGGGTCGAAGGTGGCCCCCCAGGCGAGCGGGGTGGGGAAGACAGTGGCCTGCCAAGCGGTGAACCCGGTCAGGCACTCGTCGTGGGCGATCGCGGGCAGCCCGAACCGGTTGCCGTCCTGGATCACGCGTTGCAGTCCGGCAAGGCGGGCCGCGCCCTCGGCGGGGTCGACGGGAACGGTGCCGAAGGGGCGGGTGAGCTGGCCCAGGCCGTGGGGAAGGAGCGCGTCGAGGGCGGCGCTGCGGGCCGCGTAGGTGTGCTGGCCGGGTGCGACGTCGGCCCCCTCGGTGTCTGCGCCGATCCAGACGCTGGACAGCTGGGCGGTCTTCTCCTCGGTGGTCATCCGGGCGAGCAGGTCCGCCGCCCGGACGTGGGCGGGCAGGGTGGTGTCCTGCCATGGCTCGACCATGGAACTCCTCAAGTACGTCACTGGTGAAGGGGTTTGGCCGGGGCGGGTCTCAGCCCTTGGTGGCGCCCACCGTGATGCCGCCGATCAACTGCCGTTCGGCGACGGCGTAGAAGGCGAGGGCCGGCACCATGGCGAGGACGAGATAGGCGAAGACGCGGGCGATGTCGGTGGCGTACTGACCCTGGAACTGCTGCACGCCGATGGGGATGGTCCACCAGGTCTGTTCGCTGAACACCAGCAGCGGAAGAAGGAAGTTGTTCCAGCTTCCGACGATGGCGAGGATCGACACGGTGCCGAGGGCGGGCCGCGCCATGGGCAGCAGGATCCGCCAGAAGAAGCCGAACGCCGAGCAGCCGTCGAGGGTGGCCGCCTCCTCCAGCTCGCCGGGGATCTCCCGGAAGAAGCCGCGCAGGATGACGATGGTCATGGGCAGACCGAAGGCCGCCTGCGGCAGGATCACGCCCCAGGGGTTGTCGAGCAGCCCGAAGGTGCGCAGCAGGACGAACAGCGGCAGGATCGCCACGGCGAACGGGAACATCAGCCCCGCGGTGAACAGGGTGAAGAGCAACTCGCGCCCGCGGAAGGCGAATCGGGCAAGAGCGAAGGCGGCGAGGGCCGCGGTGCCCACGGTCAGTACGGCCGTTGCGACCGCGATCAGTGTGGACGAACCCAGCATGCGCCAGAACGAGCCGGAGGCGAGCACATCGGTGTAGTTGGACGTCACCCAGGGCGAGGGCAGTCCGAAGGTGTTGCTGGAGAGCTGATCGGTGGACTTGAACCCGGACACGAACGCGTACAGCAGCGGCGTGACCATGACGACGCCGACCAGCCACACGATCACGTACAGCGGTGCGGAGCGCAGCCTTCTGCGCGTGCCCGCGCTCATCGGGAGGCTCGCATGGTGGTGAGGGCTCCTTCGGTGTCGCGACGCAGCACGGAGCGCTGGTAGATGAGGGCGAAGACGAGGCTGATGAGGAACATGCCGATGCTGATCGCGCTGGCGTAGCCGATCTCGAAGCGCTTGAAGCCGAACTGGAACATGGTCACGGCCATGGTCTCGGAGTGGTGGTCGGGGCCGCCCTGGGTGACCACCCACACCAGGTCGAAGAGCTGGATGGCGCCGATGACGGAGAGGAACACGCTGATGCGGACCGTCGGTCCGAGCAGCGGCAGGGTGATGTGGCGGAAGCGCTGCCAGGGGCCCGCGCCGTCGATGCGGGCCGCTTCGTGCAGTTCGGCGGGGATGCCCTGCAGTCCGGCCAGGTACAGCATCATGTGGAAGCCGAAGTACTTCCACGTCATGACGAGGAACAGGGTCGGCAGTACGTGGTCCTGGTCGGCGAACCACAGTCCGCCGAGGCCGTCGAGGCCGATCGAGCCGAGCACGTTGTCGGCGAGCCCGTCGTCCGGGGCGAAGATCATGGAGAACAGGACGCCGGTGATGACCTCGGACAGGACGTACGGGGCGAAGAACAGGGTCCGGTACAGGGCCCGGCCGCGCAGCTTCTGGTTGAGGAGCACGGCCATGCTGAGCGCGAACGGCAGCTGCACGCACACCGAGAACAGCACGAGCAGCAGGCCGCGCCACAGGTCGCCCAGGAAGACCGGGTCACGCAGGAGCCGGCTGTAGTTGTCGAGGCCCACATAGTCCGAAGGGGAGCCGAAGCCGCCCCAGTTGAACAGGCTGACGTACAGGGCGTACAGGATGGGGGCGAGCACGAGCACGCCGAACAGCACGAGGGCGGGCAGGGTGAAGCTGAAGGCGCTGAGCCAGTCGATGGTCCGGCGGGCCCGCGACCGGCCCGCCCCGGTGTCCGGCTGCTTCGGCGCGGCGGGGGCGGTCGCGGGGTCCTTCACGTACGTGGAAGCCATGGCGGTCACTGGCTCTTCGCGACCTGGGTGACCGAACGGGCCACCTGTTCGGGCGACTTGGATCCGGCGATCAGGGCGGCCACCGAGTCGTTGACCTCCTGTCCGACGGCGGGCGGGTACGCCTGGTCGAGGTAGAGCTGGAAGCCGGTCGCCTTGCCGAGCGCTTCGGAGACGAACTTGAGGTTGGGGTCGGTCAGGGCGCTCGTGGCGTCCTCAACGACGGGCATCATCGAGGCCTTCGAGACAAGGAGGCGGTCGGACTCGGCCGACATGAAGAAGTTCAGGAAGTCCACGGCAGCCTTGGGCGCGCCCTTGCGCACCGCGTAGCCGCCGCCTCCGCCGAACACGTCGGTCTGTGCGCCCTTGCCGTCGGCGACGGCGGGGAACGGGAAGAATCCGAGGTCCGTGCCGATGCCCTTGCCCGCGTCGGCCTGGACGACGGGCGCCCACTGGCCCATCAGCTCCATCGCCGCCTTGCCGTTGCCCATCGCCGCCGCCTCGCCGGTGGGCGTGGAGTAGGCGGCGCCGAGGAAGCCCTTCTGGAACGGCTCGAGCGCGACGAGTTCCTTGAGGTGCTCGCCCGCCTTGACGAAGTCGTCGCCGGTGAAGTCCTTGGCGTCGGCGGCCGCCTGCATGCCGTCGATGCCGGCGATCCGCATGGCCAGGTACGCCCAGTAGTACATGCCGGGCCACTTCTCCTTGCCCGCGAGGGCGATGGGGGTGATCCCGGCGCTCTTCAGCTTCTCGATCGCGTCGAGGTAGTCGGCCCAGGTGGCGGGCGGCGCCTGGATACCGGCCCGGGCGAACAGTGCCTTGTTGTACCAGAACCCGACGGCGCCGATGTCGAAGGGCACGGCGTACGTCTTGCCGTCGAACTGGTACGCCTTGACCGACGCGGGCACGAGGGTGTCGGTCAGGGAGCTGATGGAGGGCGTGAGGTCTTCGACCAGGCCCGCGTCGATCTGCTGCTTGAGAACGCCGCCGCCCCAGGTGTGGTAGATGTCCGGCAGTTTTCCGGAACTGGTCAGCGCGGTCATCTTCGACTTGTAGGCGTCGTTCTCCATGGTGACGAGCTTGATGCGCACGTCGGGGTGCTTGGCCTCGAACGCCTTGGCCCGCTCGGGCCAGACGCTCTTGGAGGGTTCCGTGGTCTGGATGTTCCACCATTCCACGACGGTCCGGCCCTGGCTGTCGGTGGTGGTGGACCCCGAGTCCGAGCAGGCGGACAGGCCGGCCGCCCCCAGACCCACCGCTGACGCGGTCCCCAGGAACCGGCGGCGGGAGAAGAGGGAGGACGAGGCGCCGGATACGGGCGTGACGGCTCGGCGAGCGGAGGCTGACATGGCCTACCTTCCGGAAAATTTCCGATAACTGTGCGGAGATGGCCATGGAAGTTACGGGCACGCAAGGGGGGTGTCAACGGCCTTGACAAAAAAGGCCGTTGACACCCCCGGAGTGTTACGTTCCGTTATGCGCGTCGTGGCGGCGCGGTACTCGCACGGACCACCAGCTCGGTCGCCAGTTCCACGCGCGGCGACGCCGGCTCGACGCCCCGCGCGAGGTCGAGGAGCATCCTGGCGGCCAACTTGCCCATGTCGGACAGGGGTTGCCGGACCGTCGTCAGCGGAGGCGCGCACCAGCGCACTTCGGGCAGGTCGTCGAAGCCGACGATGCTCATGTCCTCGGGCACCCGAAGCCCGCGCCGCCGCAGCGCCTCGATCGCTCCGAGCGCCATCTGGTCGCTCGCCGCGAAGATCGCGGTCGGCGGTTCGTCGAGGTCCAACAGCCGTCCCGCGCCGGTGAATCCGGACTCGTGGTAGAAGTCGCCGGGCACGGTCAGGGCGTTGTCGACCGCCACTCCGGCGACGTCGAGCGCCGCGCGGTAGCCGTCGAGCCGGGCGCGTGAGCACAGCAGCCTGGGCGGTCCCTCGATGAACCCGATCCTGCGGTGCCCGAGCTGGAGCAGATGCTCGGTCGCGGCCATCCCGCCCGTCCAGTTGGTCGCGCCCACCGTCGGGGCCTCGCCGACCGGCGAGCCGGCCGGGTCGATCACCACCAACGGCACGCCCAGGCGGCGCAGTTCCTCGTGGAGCCCCGGTTCGAGCACCGACGTCACGAGGATCACGCCGTCGGACGGGCGGGCCCGCAGATTGGTCATCCACTGCCGCGCGGACCCCGCCCGGTCGTGGATGGCGGAGACGACTGTGCCCACACCGGCCTCGTGCGCGACCTCCTCGACGCCCCGGATGATCTCGACGGCCCAGGGGCTGTCCAGATCGTTGAAGACCAGGTCGAGCAGGACCGCCCTGGTGCCGGACGCGGCCGGGCGGCGACGGTAGCCGTGCCGGTGCAGCAGGTCCTCGACCCGGGCACGGGTGGCGGGCGAAACGTCCGAGCGCCCGTTGACGACCCGTGACACCGTCGGCACGGACACCCCGGCCTCCCGCGCGATCTCAGTGATCGTCACCTTCGGCGCCTCCTCCGGGCCCCGCGTGCCTGTCTTGCGCTGAGCGCCTTCCCCGGCCACCATCCCCACCTCCCTGGCTGTCCGCCCGGAAAAATCTCCGGGCACTTCCGGAAACCGTAGGTCATGCCGCCGACCACCCGCCGCTCACCCCGCGCCTTTGTCCGACCGATCGAACACACCCCTGCACTCCGTCGCGTCGGCCCTCCTCCGTCGGGGGCGGACAGGGTGTGGCTGCCTGTCCGGACTCGACCGGGGCGAGCACTGCGCGAACCGTTGACGCCGACTCAGGTCACCCGTAAGGTCAGGCGACACATTCGTAATGACGACCGAATCTTTCGAGGAACTTTGTCGCCCGGGCCGAGGGCGGAATCCGCGGGCACGTCTTCGGGTTCGTCACCTCGGACGGCACTGGGTACGTGCATCTGATCGCCACGCGGGATGATGCCCGTGGCACCGGTCTCGGGTATTCCACCGAGACCTGCCGCTCAACGTCTCGCGGCCCTGACTCACCGACAGGTGACGTACTCGTCCGACGACAACTCGAACACCCGTACTCGCCGACCGCAGGTGGGATTGACGGTCTCACGGACCAGATGCATCCCCAGTTTGACCATGATCCGTTCGGAGGCGTCGTTGCCCACTTGAGCGATGCTGACGACCCGCTCCAGCCCTCGCTCTTCGAACCCGAACCGGACAGCGGCCGCAGCTGCCTCGGTGGCCAACCCCTGCCCCCAGTGGGAACGTCCCAGCCGCCACCCGACCTCAACCGCCGGCAGTACCTCCGGCAGGAAAGAGGGCACCGAAAGGCCGGTGAACCCGGCCAGCTCGCCAGTCGATCGCACCTCCACGGCGAACAGGCCGAAGCCCCGTGACTCCCACTCGCTCTCCCATGCCTGGATCCCGTCGCGGGTCTGCTGTTCGTCACGCACGCTGCCGTCACGGATCCACCGCATGACCTCGGGGTCGGCATGGACGGCAGCCATGGGCGCAACGTCTTCCTCGCGCCAGCGACGCAGGATCAAACGGGGAGTCTTGAGGATGACCATCCCATCATTCTGGATGGTCGGCGGGGTGCCCCGCTCGTTTGTTCTCTGGCCTGACGCGCGTTCATGGGCTCGCCATCCAATCGGTGTACCAGGATCGGAAGTCGGGGCTCACCGGTACGAAGCCGCCCCAGTCCGGATCGATCTGCCAGATCTCTCCTGTGTGGGGGCCGTTCAGGATGAGCCGGGTGTAGACGCCGCAGCCCTGTTCGGACAACATGAGCGTGCCCCGGGTCAGACCGGCGGGTGCCCCGATCGGGCCCGGCAGGGGTTCGGTGAGTGGGAACGGCCCGGCGAGGCGACCGGGCAGCCGGTCCTCCTCCCACTCGTCGTCCGCGGCCCATTCCTCGTCGGCCTCGGGGCGAGGGACTGTCAATGGCATCATGCCGTGCCCGGGCCCGGCCGGGCCGTTGCCCACCTCCGCGAAGAAGGACCGGTACTCCACCGGTAGAGCGATGGCGTGGGATTCCTCGAACGCCCGGATCTCCGTCTCCGGCAGCCGCGGCGCCAGCGCGTACCGATGCGTGCGCGCCCCGAAACGCTCCCGCTCCGGATCCCGTGCGGCCATCTCCCGTATCCGCGCGCGGACGCCGTTTTCGTCCCAGTTCGCCATCCAGCGACCGTAACAGCGAGGAAGCCGCCACTCGACGACTCCTCACCCTTGAACGGTCAGTGATCGGCCCCAACGAGCCGATAACCGACCTCGATGGAGTGGAGCGTGAGAAGGTCGGCGTAGCGCGTGTGCCGGCGGCCGGCCGCCAGATCGTCCGCGAGCCGGGCCGGCCCCGGCGCCAGCGCGTCGTCCCCGGTCTGGGCGAGCATCGAGATCCCCGCACGGACCTGAGGCGGCATCGGCGGCGTTGTCACCCAGCGGCAGGTGCTCGGCGACGGCCTGCACCACGGGAGCCGCTCCCGCCGGGCGCTGTCTGATGGGCGCCGCTGACCGTCTCCGACGGCACGCCGCACACGGCGCCCGTGCTGCTCGTCGACACGACCCGGCACCTGAACGCCATCGCCCTGGAGTCGCCGACCACGGTCCGGGTGCACACCGGCGCCACTATGGGACGGCTGCTGGCCTTCCTCGGTGACCATCGCCTGGGCGACCGCCTGCCCGGTGCACGGTGATCTCACCGTCGGAGGGGTGCTCGCCGTCGGCGGCCACGGCACGGCCGTTCCAGCGGCGGGCGAGCAGCGCCCCGACGGCCACGGTTACGGCACCCTGCGCAACCAGGTCACCGAGCTCACCGCAGTGGTGTGGGTCGAGCCGGTCGGCCGCTACACCCTCCGCACGTTCGACCGCTCACAGGCCGACACCGCCGCCTTGTGGTGCATCTGCGCCGAGCCTTCCTCACCGAGGTCGTCCTCCGGGTCGGCGCCGACCAGCGTCTGCGCTGCGTGAGCCTGCTGGACATTCCCGCCGACGAACTGTTCGCACGGCCGGGCACCGTGCACGGCCGCCGCTCCTTCGCCGAATTCCTGGACCGGCACGGCCGGGCCGAGGCCATCTGGTTCGCGTTCACGGACAAGCCGGTGGTTGGCCCGGGTCCATTTCCTCGTTACTCCACAGCGTGGCCGATGAGTTTGTTGCTCCCGGCCGGTCCAAGGTGGTGACACCCCAGGAAAGGACACCGCCATGTCGGAGCTTCTCGTCGACTTCATCACCTCCCTCGACGGCTACGCATCGGGACAGGGATGGCCCGGGTTCTGGGGCCTGGAGGGTCCGGAGTACCTCGCATGGCTCGGCGAGCAGCCCGAGGCCACCTACCTGATGGGAGCGAACACGTACCGCCTGATGTCCGGCTTCGCCGCAGGCGAGATTCCCGATGGCCAAGACGAGTTCAGGCCCGAAGAAGAGGCGTCCGTCGACGAGCTCACCCAAGCGCCCAAGGTGGTGTTCTCCTCCTCGCTCAAGGAACCACTGACCTGGGCCAACACCACGCTCGTCCGCGATGACGCCGTCGAGACCGTCCGCGCCATGAAGTCGAGTGGCTCGGGGCTCCTCAGCACGATCGGCAGCCTCAGCCTGTGCCGGTCCCTGCTACGAGCCGGACTCGTCGACCGCTTCCGAGTCGGAATGTTCCCGGTCATCACCGGGGCCACAGGCGAAGAACGCATCTACGACGGCTATCCGGACGTCGCCCTCGAAATGCTCGACCACCGCACCTTCGACGGCCGCATCCAACTGGTCGAGTACAAGCCCCGCGTGCTCGAGCACCCACCGCTCGGCGCCCCTGCCTGACGTCGCCCCGTCTGCCGCTCTGGACAGCTGCCAGGCGCCGGCTGGCCCAGGTGCGCGATGGTGGCTCCCGTGAGGGCGGCTGGGTCGTCCTCAGGTCGGCGTCTTGCGGGGCTGTCGGGACCGGCATGATCGAGTCGCTGGTGTCCCCGTCTGCTGGACAGTTCGACCACACGGACCGTCACACGGAGCCGGCGCTGCTGGAAGGCGGCCCAGTCCGGCTCCAGCGAGGAGACCTCCTCCTCCAGCCGGGTCCCGGCTCTCGGGCGGCATCTGGTGCCCGTAGTCGTCGAGCAGCGACTGAGCCGGACGTATTCGCGTACCGTCGGCGGCTCCGCCAGGTCCTCGCGGACCCGGTCCACGGCGCCCTCGAGGTCCGCCCGCAGTCTCACCCGGTGCCCGCGACGAGCGTCGTCATCAGTCCTTCGAACTCCTCGGTCGGTCAGGGCTCCAGGGTGGTGCGGGCGGACCGTCGTCCGTTGACAGGCATCTGCGCCGGTGGATCTAATGCGCACGCGGAGCACCTGGGCCCCTTCGGTCCGGTCACCAGGGAGGAAGGGGCGAGGCCGTGGGCCAGCACAGCGCCGTACCGGACGACGCACCGGCCGGGATCACGGAGTTGTACGAGCGGGACCGCGCGTGCCGGAGCCTGGGCATCGCCCTGGAGGAGGTCACCCCGGGCCGGGCGCTGATGCGCATGCGGGTGCGCGAGGACATGGTGAACGGCCACGGCATGGCCCACGGCGGGTTCCTCTTCCTCTTCGCCGACGCGGCGTTCGCCTACGCCTGCAACGGCTACGGGCCGGTCACTGTCGCACAGTCCGCGCAGGTCAGTTTCCTGCGGCCGGCCGCGGTCGACGACGAGCTGCTCGCCGAGGCCGTGGAACGGACGCGTTCGGGACGCAACGGGATCTACGACGTGACGGTCCGTCGTACGGACGGCATCGTGGTCGCGGAGTTCCGCGGACAGAGCGTGATGCTCGCCGGAAGGGTGCAGGCCCCGGGCGAGTGAGCGGTACGAGCCGTCCGTCCGACCCACGCGTCCGAGGTCCGTTCCGCCCGCCACCCGAGCGGCTGGCGGACGGCGGGCGTCACCCGTCCGGTCAGTTCGCGGGGCGCTCGTCCACCACCTGCTGGAGCTTGCCCGTGCGCGGGTTCGTGAGCAGCTCGGACCGCGGCACCCACTCGATGCCCAGCTCGTGGATGGCGCCGTCAGCGACCTCCGCCGGGAAGAGGGGCCGGGCCGCATAGACCGCCTCGACGAGCCGGGCCGCGAGGTCCGCCGGGGGCTCCTCGATGTACCCCAGCCGCAGGATCAGGCCGTCCTTCCCGTCCCAGCGGCGCTGCACCATCTGCATGCCGGCGATGTACCGGTCCGGGTCCGCCTCCACGAGCACCGCGCGGACGTCCTCGATCGGCATCGACACCGTGCCGACGCGGCCGCCCTCCATGGACCGGCCGAGGAGCCGGAACCGTGTGCACTCCGCGTCGACCCACTCGGCGCGGTCGCCCGCCGGGAACCGGATGACCGGCATCAGCGTGCGGAACAGGTTGGTGACGAGGAGCCGGCCCGGCACCCCGGGAGTGGTGATCGGCTCGCTCGTGACGTCGTCCACGATCTCCACGACCGTGCGGTGCGGGAACGCCTCGTGCACCCGTACGTCCTCGCCGGGTACGGGCCGTCCGACGAGACCCGCGTCGATGGAGGCGTAACCGACCGAGGCGATGGCGGCCTTGGGGAAGGCCCGCAGCAGAATCGGCCGCAGATCGGTGAAGAGCAGGTCGCCGCCGAAGAGGAGCAGTTCGACCGAGTCGGCGGTCCGGCCGCGGCGGACGAGGAGTTCCGCGACGGCGGCCAGCTTCATCGGGACCCCGGCGAGGACGTTCACCCCGAAGTCGCCGATGAGGTCCGCGATGAACTCGTTGGGCGCGCCGGCGCCGACGGGCAGGCGGACGTTCTCCACGGGGGCCGCGTGCAGGGCGTGTTCGATGTAGAGCATGCCGCCGTACAGCTCGCCCGCCCAGAAGAGGTTGGCCACCCGGTGGCCCGCCCTGAGCCCGGCCTGCACGATGCCGGCCCCGAACGCGGTGACGGAGTCGGCGTGTTCCGACCGCGACCACACCGACAGCTTGGGCACGCCGGTGGTGCCACCGGTCTTGTAGACGCCGGCGTCGGTCAGCGGCCCGGTCAGCACCCGGTTGTCGGGCCAGGTGTTCGCCGCCCAGAACGCCGTGTGGTCGATCACGGGGAGCTGGGAGAGGTGCGAGATCGTCTCCGGAACGTCCCGGTACACCTCGGCGTAGAAGGGCGAGTGAGTGCGGACGAAGTCGACCAGTTCCTGGAGGGATTTGGCGGGCACGGTCCTACCTTTCCTGCTCTGTGTCGGCGTCGGATTCCGGCCCGCGCCCGATCCACGTGCGGGCGAGTTCCCGTACAGCGGAGCCGTCGCGGTCGGCCAGTTTGTGCTCTAAGTAGGCGGCCGCCCAAGGGTTCGTGGGGACGCGGAAGGCCGGCCGCTCGGCCAGCAGCGTTTGCACCACGACGTCCGCCACCTCGGCCGCGGACTGCCCGGCGCCCTCCCAGCCCTGGGTGGTGACCCAGCGGATGTAGTCGGCGAAGGTCGACGCGTACGGGCCGGAGGCGGCCTCGATGGTCTTGCGGTTGATGTCGGGGAAGATCCCGAACGAGGTGTCCCGGACGAATCCGGGCACCACCACGGACACCTTCACCCCGTGCGCCTCGGCCACCGGGGCCAGGCTCTCCATGAAGCCTTCGACGGCGAACTTCGCCGCGCAGTAGGCCTCGTTGAAGGGCTGTCCGACGATCCCGTGGACGCTGCCGATGGTGAGCAGGCGGCCCCCGGCGGCGCGGAGCAGCGGCATCGCGGCCCGGCTGACCTCGACGACGCCGAAGAAGTTCACTTCCAGGTTGGCCCGCAGCGCCTCTGCGGTGGACATCTCCAGGGTCGGGTCGAAGTTGGAGACGCCGGCGTTGTTGACCACGGCGTCCAGGCGTCCGTACGTCTCGCGTACGCCGTCGACGCAGCGGGTGACGGACCCGGTGTCGGTCACGTCCAGCGGGCGGATGTCCAGCCGTACTCCGGCCCGGTCCGCCTCCTCCCGGAGCGCCCCGGCGCGGGCGGGCTCGCGCAGGGTGGCGACCGTGGCGAAACCGGCCCGGGCGGCGGCGACCGCGGTGGCCAGCCCGATGCCCGAGGATGTGCCGGTGATCAGCACGACCGGGGACTCCCGGTCCGTCGCGGTCATGAGGCACCCTCCGCGCGTGCCGGTTCGGCTCCCCCGCCGTCCGCCTGTGGCGCCTGTTCCGCCTTCTGCCGCTCGGCCGCGTCCAGGAGCGGCTGGACCCGCAGCGCGGGCAGGAAGGAGCAGGCCGCGAGCAGGGTGCCGCCGGCCATGGTGACCCGGGCCGCGTCCAGCACGCCGAGCGGTCCGGTGAGCAGGCTGACGGCCGCGCCTCCGGCCAGGGCGGCCAGCGGGATCACGCCCCAGGTGGCGGTCCGGAAGGCCGCGTGCATCACGCCCTGGTGGGTCGCGGTCATCCGGGACTGCCGGATGGGCGCGCTGGAGACGTTGATGCAGGACATGAAGAAGCCGTAGCAGCCCATCGTCACGGCGATCACCGCACCGGCCGGCAGTGCGGGCGCGGCCAGTACCCCGAGGCCCACCAGACAGTGCAGCAGCAGCGCCCAGGCCAGCATCCGCCCGGTCCCCAGCCTTTCACCGAGCTTCGGCGCCACGGCCGCTCCGACCAGGGCGCCCACCGCCGCCACGGACATGGCGGCGCCGAACACGCCCACGGAGACGCCCAGTCCCTGGTAGGCGAGGATCGGGAGGACGGTGACGAAGACGGGGCCGCCGCAGTTCAGCGTCACGGCTGCCACCACCACCCGGCGCAGCACCGGGTCCGACCAGTTCAGCCGGAAGCCCGCCGTCAGCCGCTCCCACACCGATCCCTCGGCGACGGTCCGCTCGCCCCAGGGCCGCATGGACCGGATGCACAGGGCGGAGACCAGATAGCTGGCGGCGTCCACGAGCAGCGCGGCCACACCCAGCGCGCCGTAGAGGCCGGCCGCCAGGGAGGGGCCGGAGACCTCGGAGACCGAGCGGGTGCCTTCGAGCCGGGAATAGGCGCGCACCAGGTGGTCCTTGGGCACCACGGCGGGCACGGCGACCAGGTACCCGACGGTGAAGAAGATCGTCGCGCCGCTGATCACCGCCACGCAGGCGAACAGCAGCGGCGTGGAGAGCCAGCCCTGCCAGTACGCGACGGGGATGACGGCCACCGCCACCAGCCGGGCGAGGTCGCAGGCGAGCAGGGTACGGCGGTTGTCCCACCGGTCGACCAGTACGCCGGCGAGCGGACCGAGGAGCGGAATGCCCAGGTACTGGGCCATGGCCACGATGCCCACCTGGAAGGCGGAGGCGTCCAGAACGAAGATCATCACGGTCGGCACCACGAAGATCGTGATGCGGTCCCCGACCGTGCTCACCGCCTGGCCGGTCCAGAAGCGGTTGAACTCAGGGCCTAGGGAGACCGGCCACCGTGGCTTCACTCTTCCTCCCGCACCACGAGCCCGGCGGTCTTGCCGGTCCGCTCGTTGCTGATCAGGTCGGTGACGGGACGTACCCGGAAGTTCTCCGGATCGTGCAGGAAGGCGGTGCTCAGCGTGAACGTCTCGGCCAGCAGTTCCTTGCGCAGCCGCTCGGCGTCCACCGCCGCGCCCGGACGGGTCAGCAGCAGCACCTCCACGGCGCCGGCGCGGCCGCCGGTCTCCGAGATCACCACCTGGGCGCGCGAGACACCCGGCTCCCGCTCCACCCGTGCGACGAGCTCGTCGACGTGCAGGCCCAGGCCCCGGACCTGCACCACGCTGTCGCGGCGGCCGAGCACGCGCATGGCCCGGCCGGGCCGCCCGCACGGACAGGCCTCCAGCCGTCCCGCGTCCCCGGTGCGGTAGCGCAGCACCGGGTTGAGCATCTCCGGGTTGAGGGTGGTGAAGTCCAGGAGCTGGTCCTCCCCCACATGCACCAGCTGGTCGGGCAGGGTGTGGAAGCTGTCCGCCGGGCACTCGGGCGTGTTCGTGCCGACCACCCAGGTCTCGGTGCTGCCGAACATGCCCCAGCGCCGGGCCGCCGGCGCGACCACCGCCATGTCCTCCTCCACCTGCGGCTGCCAGGCCTCGCCGAGCCACAGCACCTTGCGAAGGTGCGGCAGCCGAAGACCGGCGGCCCGGGCGTGGGCGAACCAGAGCCGCAGCACGCTGGGCGTGCCGCCGATGGCCGTCACCTCGCGCGCCGCGAAGAACGCCAGCCACTCGGCGTACTCGTCCTTGGCGACCGAGCCCAGCGCGATCACCTGGCATTGCGACAGGTCGGCCAGGGCGGCCACCAGGAAGTGCGCGCCCCACATGCGGCCGGCACCCCAGGCGTTGACGAAGACGTCCTCGCGGTCCAGCGGCTGCCAGTGGGCGTGCACCCCGGCCATGTAGAAACCGGTGGGCGCGTGGCCCAGTTTGGGTGCGCCGGTGCTGCCGCCGCTCTGGAAGAGCCAGGTGGCACCGTGCTCGGCGCGGGGCCGCAAGTGGGCCAGGGCGATGTTGAGGTCGTCCTTGAGCAGCGGCGGCAGCGCGGCGATGTCGGCGAGGGTGCGCACGTCCGCGTGCCCGTCGTAGCGGGGCGCCAGTTCCGGCACCTGACGCAGCCGCTGAAGCGTCCGGCGGGCGACCGGCAGCCGCGGCTCGGCCGCCTCCGGGGTCAGCGAGAACATGGTGGTCAACTCGTCTCTGTCGGCGGGGTGAACAGGGGCGTCCCGCCGGCGGTGTCGGCGAGGTGCTTGGCGTGGGCGTTCCGGTAGGCCGTGAACCGGGCCCGCACCACGTCCCGTTGGACCGTCCGGTCCGGATCCCCGGGGACGCCGGGGATGACGCCGTCGGGCTCCAGCTCGGAGAACCAGAACCGCTGCCCGTCGTGGAGGAAGTCGACGCAGAAGAAGGGGATGGGCAGCCGCTCGGCGAAGTAGGCGGTGGCCTCGGCCAGTTCGTCGGGAACCGCAGCGAACTCCAGGATGCCGCCGTGGCTCGCGTTGGCCACCGCCGAGCCGGGCTGCGGAGTCCGCTTCAGGACCGTGTGGGGCCGGCCGCCGATCACGTACACCCGGTAGTCGACCGTGCCGTCGCCGAGATACGGCTGCACCACGAGCGTGGTGTCCCCGCCCTGCGCGAGGCTGGCCAGGCCCCGGATGTCGCCCTGGCTGCGCGCCAGGTTGATGCCGCCTCCGCCGCACCAGCCGGCCGGCTTGACGATCGCCGGATAGGTCATGTTCCCGAGCGCCGCCTCGTATAGGTGCCGGCTCACGTCACGCCCCGTGCCGATGCGGACGGTCGGGATCGGCGGGACGGGCGAGCCGCCGAGGTGGAGCAGGGTGGCCAGCTTGTCGTTGCCGATCAGCGAGGTCTCGGGCGGGAAGGGCAGGTAGAAGCCGGCCTGCTGCAGCACCGCGCTGAGGGCGTACTGGTTGAAGATGTCCATCTGCTGGTACGGCAGCGAGTAGAGCGCCGTGATGAAGAGCGTGTCCTCGGGCGTGACGACTTCGTCGTCCACGTAGACGCGGGGCCGGCCCCGCTGCGTGCAGTCGACCGCGACCGCGTCGGGCGAGTGCCGGGTCCAGCTCATGCCGAGGTCCTCGGCGACCTCCGCGTAGAGGTCCCAGAACATGGCGTGCCAGACATCGGTCGCGCGGGTCGACTCCCGGTCGGGGAAGATCCAGCACATCCGGCGCAGCGGGCCGGCGTCGGGGCGGGGCGGGGGGAGATTCACGGGCTGTCCTCGGGTGCGGTGGGGGCGGAAGGTGCGCCAGGCCGAGTCCCCGGGGCGGTGCCGGTCCGGCTGTCCTGGTCCGGGGTGATGCCGGTCCGGCCGTCCTGGCCCCGGGCGATGCCGGTCCGGCCGTCCTGGTCCGGGGCGTGCTCCGTCCACCAGCGGCGGCCGGACTCGGGGAGCGTGTCCAGCGGGTCGTAGTACGGGTGGCGCCGGGTCAGCGTGGCCCCGGGGTCCGCGTCGGGCGACTGCCGGACCTCCAGCTCGGTGCGGTAGTTCTTCGTCCAGTACGAGATGCCGCGCTCGCGGTCGTAGGCGACGGCCTGGTGCACCCAGCGTTTGCCGACGTGCGGTACGTCGCACACGATCCGCGGGGTGGCGTAGCCGGGGAGGTACCCCATGATCGCTTCCTGGAGCCACTGGGCCTGGTGGAGCGGGGTCCGCCAGTGCTCGGCGTGGGGTATCACGTCGCAGAGGTAGAAGTAGTACGGGAGGATGTTCGCTTCGCCCTGCAGTGCGAAGCAGAGGTCGAGCAGGTCCTCGGGGGTGGCGTTGACCCCGCGCATCAGCACGCCCTGGTTGCGGACGTCGCGGACGCCCGCGTCGAGGAGGGCGCGGGCGGCCTCGGCGACCAGAGGGGTCACGGACTGCGCGTGGTTGGCATGGGTGTGCACCGCGAGGTTGACCGCACGGCGCGCCGCGACCGCCGCGACCCGCCCCAGGCCCTCGACGACCTCCGGCTGGAGCCAGTGCTGCGGCAGGCCCACCACGGCCTTGCTCGCCAGCCGGATGTCACGTACCGAACCCAGGTCCAGCAGCCGCATGAGGAACGTTTCCAACTGCGGCCAGGGCACATTGGCGACGTCTCCGCCGGACACCACCACGTCGCGCACGGCCGGCGTGCGCTTGAGGTAGTCGAGCATCTGCTCCTGCCGGTCCCGGGGCCGGAGCACGAGTTTGGCCTTGGTGACCTGGGGCGTGGAGGTGCCGACCAGATCCATCCGGGTGCAGTGCCCGCAGTACTGCGGGCAGGTGGCGACCAGTTCCGCCAGGACCTTGGTCGGATACCGGTGGGTGAGGCCCTCCACCACCCACATCTCCGCCTCGTGCAGCGAGTCCCGTCCCGCCTTCGGATGGCTCGGCCACCGGGGGTGGCGGTCCGAGCGCACCGGCAGCATGTACCGGCGGACCGGATCGGCGAGGAACGCCTCGGTGAATGCTGCGGGCACCGGATCGGCCCCGGGTGCCATGGTGTTGAGCATCTGCGGGGTGAGGAGCATCGCCATGGTGGCGAACTCCGCCCGGTCGGCCGCGAGATCGTCGTAGAAGCGGTCGGTGAGCAGGTCGCCGACGACGGCCCTGAGCTGACGCGGGTTCTTCACGCAGTGGGCCCTCTGCCACTGGGCGTCCCGCCATTCGCGTTCCGTGACACGGCGCCAGCCCGGCAGCCGTCGCCAGTCCGGCTCGGTCAGCGGGCTCCGCGCGTACTGGTACGGCTGCCGGATCATCTGACGCCCCCGGCCTAGCGGCCGGTCAGGAGGGTGGCGAAGCGGGTCCGCAGCTCTCGCTTGAGCACCTTCCCGGTGGGGCCGAGCGGGAAGTCCTCCGGGGTGCGCGCGACGCTCACCGCGGCGAGCGGGGTCAGCCCTGCGGCGGTCAGGGCCTTGTTGGCCGCCTCCTGGACCTCCTCCGCCGTGCTCCCGTCGGCCTGCTCCTGCAACCGGACGACGGCGACGGGCAGTTGGCCACGGCCCGATCCGGCGGGGACGCCGATCACCGAGCAGTCCTGCACCAGGGCGGCGCAGTCGGCGAGCAGCACCTCCTCGATCGGCAGGCTGTACGCCGGCCCGTCCGCGGTGTCGATGACGTCGACCGTGCGGTCGAGGTGGTAGAAGCGTCCCTCGGCGTCACGGCGGGCCACGTCGCCGGTGAGCCAGTAGCCGTTCACCTCGAAGGTGCGGGTGAGCTTGTCGTCGTTCCAGTATCCGGGGGTCCGGGACGGCGTGACGACGCCGAGCATCCCGACCGTGCCGTCGGGTACCTCCTCGCCGTGTTCGTCGAGCACCGCCGCCTTCTCGACCACCTCCAGGGGCTTGCCGACGCAGCGGTCGTCGCGCTCGCTCTCCGGTGTGGTCAGCTGCCCGAACAGGGCCATGCCCATCTCGGAGGAGCCCAGTCCGTCGACGAACTGCGAGCCGGGCAGGGCGGGCTGCTCCTCCCTCTCGCGGGGCAGCAGCCAGGGCCTGATCAGACCCGCCGGCCGCTCGCCGAGCTGCACCAGCCGCCGGATGTGTCCGTAGTGGGCGCTGTCGCCGGTGTTGAACCAGGAGTGCACCTTCGCGGCGCCCTTGACCGGGAGTTCGCCCGTGGCCAGTTCCACGAAGGTGCGCGGGAAGGAGGCCACCATGGTGGGCTGGAAGGCCTCCATGACCGGCTCGACGACCGCACGCCGCCAGTCGGACATGACGACGGTCGGCAGGCCGAGCAGGGTGGCGGTGAGGAAGTAGCTGAGGCCGCCCGCGTGGGTGTGCGGCATGAGCGACATCAGCCGGTCGTACGGCTCGGCAGGGAAGCGCACCATGCGCGGCTGCTTGCCCTCCCAGAACTGACGGTGCGCCAGCTTGGTGGACTTCGGTGTGCCGGTGGTGCCGGAGGAGTGGATGAGCGCGACCACGTCGTCGGCGGCGTGCCGGTACGGGTACACCTCGGGAAGCTCCGCCGCCTCCGCGTCGAAGGCGTGGAGTTCGGCGGCCATGGCGATGAAGCGGGGACGGCGGTGCGGCGTCTCGCGGTACGCCGCGGCCAGCCGCGTGGGGTCGTCCGCGACCACTCCCACGACACCCACGTGGTTGAGGTAGCGCACCATCACCTCGTGCCGCATGGCGTCGTTGACGAGGGCCGGTACGGCTCCGAGCGCGGACAGCGCGAGGAAGTGGAGGACGGGCTCCAGACCTTCGCCGACCACCACGCCGACCGGGTCACCGGGCCGGACGCCGTTGGACCAGTACCACTTCGCGTACTGGTCGCGCAGGGCGGCCAGGTCGAGCAGGCTGTGGCCGCGCAGTTCGACGGCGCCCCGGTGGTCGACGCGGTGGGTGTAGGCGTAGGGGACAGCGCGGTTCGGGTTGACGGCGATGGCGCGGTCGAAGAAGTTGCCGGCTCCGAGCCCGGGCTCGGCCATCAGTTGCTCTCTGGCCGCGAGAGGGGCGATGGAGGTCTGGTCGCTCATGACGTTCTCCCGTTTCGGTGTCGCCGGGAGGTGGCCCTGGTGGGGCCGGGGCCCGGCGACTGGTCGAAGGCTTGCTGTACTCGGCGGAACGGTGGTTCGGCTGCCGTGCTGCTGTGCCTTGCTGCGGTGCCATGCGGCGTACGGCCTGGGGCGTCCGGCCCGGCGTACGACCGGCTCAGTGGCGCCCCGGTCGGGGCGGAAGCCGGGTGGGGGCGTAAGGGAAGGAGGGGAGGGTGGACGGCGGCGCCCGCCCGGGGCGCTGGGAGAGCATGAAGGGCCGGGGCAGCGGCGTACGACGGCCCCGCCGGGTTGCTTGAGCGGGCCGCGGCGCTACGGGCGGGCGAGGACCTCCGCCGCCACCCGGCGGCCGGAGCGGATCGCCCCCTCCAGCAGACCGAAGAACTCGCTGCTGGTCTCCGTGCCGGCCCAGTGCACCCGCAGGTGCGGTGCCGTCAGCGTCGGACCGTGCCGCAGCCAGTCCCCCGGCCCGAAGAGCGCGGCGTAACACCCCTTGCTGTAGGGGTCGTTGACCCAGTCCGTCACATGGACACCCACGGGTTCGGGCAGCATCGGGAACAGCCGGGCCGCCTGCTCGACCGCCGTCGAGCGCTGTTCCCGCGGATCGAGCGCCGCGTAGCGGTGGGCCTCGCCGCCCGTGACGAATCCGGTGAGCACGCCGACCCCGGCTCCGGCCGGCGAGTCGTCGACGGTGGACAGCAGCGGCCCTTCGGCGTTCACCGACCACCCCGACAGGCCGTGGTCCCGCCACAACGGCGCCGGATACACCAGGTGCACCTTGACCGCGCAGCCCCGCGCCGTGCGGTCGCTCGCCCGACGCACCGGCAGCCCGGGCCGGTAGTCGACGGCGTCGGCGAGCAGCGGCGGCAGCGCCATCACCGCGACATCGGCGCGGTATTCCCCGCGCGCACTGCGCACCGTGACGCCCTGGTCGTCCTGGTGTACGGCGAGCACCGGCGCACCGAGCCGCACCCTGGAGCCCAGCCGGGCGGCGAGCCGCTCGCACACCTGGTGGGCGCCTTTGTCGATCCGGTCCTGCTGGGCGCCGCCCTCGAAGGCGTTCAGATAGCGCAGGCCTCCGCCCGACCGCAGGTAGAAGGCGACGTGCAGCATGGACACCCGCGCCGGGTCGGCCGCCATCATCTCGCCCAGGAAGAGCGGGAAGAAGAGCCGGGCGTCCGGGTGCGTGAGGTGCCGCTCGGCCCATTCCCCGGCGGTCAGGACGTCCAGCTCCTCGGCGCCCGGGGTGAGCCACGGCGCGTCGCACCGTACGGTGGCCGTGAGGTCGTCGAGCCTCTCGAAGAGGTCGCCGAGCGCCACGGCGTTGAGCGGAGGGAACCGGCCGTCCCGCGTGGTCTCCTCGCTCCCGAGCGCGAAGCGGCTGGCTCCGTACATGGTGGTGGGCGTCGCCTTGAGATCCAGCTCGGACATGAGGGCGTGCAGTTGGGTGTGCCGGTCCCCGAGGTACGCGGCGCCCGCGTCCACCCAGCCCTCTGCTGAGACCTTGAGTCCATGGGCCCGGCCGCCGACCCGGTCGCGCGCCTCGAGGACGGTCACGTCGACCCCGCCGGCCGCCAGCTCGGTCGCGGCCGTCAGCCCGGCGTACCCGGCTCCGACCACCACCGCGCTGGTGACACCACCGGAAACCCACGGGGCACCCGGGTCGCGAGGCGTATCCGGGCCGGTCACCGGGCGGCCGCGATCTTCGCCGCGAGCCGCTCGGGGGTGGGCGCGTCGAGGAAGTCCTCGAAGGTCAGCTCCACCCCGTAGGAGCGGGCGACGGCGCTGAGCACACGCGTCGCGACCAGCGAGTCGCCACCGAGGAGGAAGAAATCGGAGTCGGCGGAGACCTCGTCGGCCTCCAGCACGCGCCGGAACATCGCCACCACGCCTTCGGTGTCGGCAGGGGCAGGCGCTCTCCCGGCGGCTGAGGCAGTGGTGTCAACGCTCATCAACGGTCTCCTTTGACCTGTTCACGGTGGCGTATCGCTGGTGTGAGGCTCTTCTGTCGACCTTGCCGCTCGTGGTCAGCACGAGCTGCGGGACGACGGTGATCCGGCTCGGCACGAGATGGGCGGGCACCCGCTCGCGCAGATAGGACCGCAGGTCGACGTCGAGTTCCCGGGTCCCGGTGTGGGGCCGGGGCACCACGTAGGCGACCAGCGCGGTGCGGCCGGCGGCGGTCACACCGGTGACGGCCACCGTGTTCACCGCGGGATGGCCGGCGAGGTGCGCCTCCACCTCGGCCGGATCGACACGGATGCCCCGGATCTTGATCTCGTCGTTCAGCCGGCCCTCGTGGGCGAGGAGGCCGTCCGGCGTCCTGCTGACCCGGTCGCCGGTACGGAACCGGCGCTCGCCGTCCACCACCACGTACGCCTTCTCGGTGGCCTGCGGCATCCCGAGGTAGCCGAGGGCCACGGCCGGACCGCCGATCAGCAGCTCGTCGTCCTCGCCGATGTCCTCGACGACATGGGCCAGGGCCCGGCCGATCGGCGCCCTCGTGCCGGCGTCCCAGTCCCAGCCCGGGACGGAGGCGCGAGGGCCGTGGAGATCGACGGCGTGGGTGATCAGGGTGGTCTCGGTGCACCCGTAGGTGTTGACCAGGCGGATCCGGCCGGTGTCGAGACGGCTCCAGTCGGCCAGCCGCGCAGGGCTGACCGCCTCCCCGCCTATGACCATCAGCCGGACGCAGTCCGCAAGGCCCGTCCCTTCCTCCGTGAGGTGGAGGACGAGCTCATGCCAGAAAGCCGTGGGCAGGTCGAGGACGCTGACGCGCTCGCGCTCGACCATCCGCAGGAACCGCGGGAAGGACCCCGAGTGTGCCTCTCGGTCGAAGACGAGGGTGGCTCCCGAGGTCAGGGTCGGAAGGATCTCCTCCAACGAGGTGTCCCAGTTGAGCGAGGCGAACTGCAGCACCCTGTCCTCTTCGGTGAGGCCGAACAGTCCGCGGAGCGAGCGCACGGACGCCGTGATCGCCCGGCGGGGGGTCACGACCGGCTTCGGGCGGCCGGTGGAGCCCGAGGTGAAGAGGATGTACGCGGCGGCTTCGGGGTCCTGGTCCCTGTCGGGCCCGGAGCCATCGCTGCTCGCCCCTCCCTCTTCCCAGCTGAAGTGCGAGGTCGGCAGCCCGAGCCGGAGATCCGGTGCCGTGTCGGTGGTGACGGCAGCGCGGCATTCGGCCGCGGACACCATGTCCTGCTGACGCGCCGGCGGAAAGACCGGGTCGACGGGACAGTAGGCGCCCCCGGCCGCCAGCACGCCGAGCATCGCCACCACGGTTTCCGGGCTGTGCGTCGCCGGCACGGCCACCGCTCCGGGCCGGGGCCCGAGCCGCTCCGCGAGGGCGTACACGAGCCCGTACAGCCGGCCGTACGTCACGACCCCGCCCTCGTGCACGAGGGCCGCGCGCTCCGGGTCGCGGAGAGCGGCTTCCGTGAAGGCCTGGACGAGGTCCGGGGTGTTTCCAAGGGTCTCGCACTGCATCGACTTGTTCGCCCCAAAAAAGCTTGAAAGCGCCTGTCCGTGCCCGACGAACGGGGACTCTACAGCCGAACATGTGTGGCCACAACGGAAGTTGAAAGGAATAGTGGGTTCCTTGTGCACGCGCCTTCACCGCCCGCGCTCCAGCAGGTCAGGGCCCCTGCGAAGGCTCCGCTTCCACTTCTGCGGAGCCCTCGCTTCCGATCCACGAGGCGCCCGGAATGCGGTCGGTGGAGGAATACCTCCCGGAGGCGGCCCCACCGGGGTCGCGTGCCTGGTGCGGCTGAAAACGGAGGGCCAGTTCGCAAATCCGTAGGGGCGTGGTGGCCCGCACATTGCTCTGGTTTGTTCTCCGTCTGCCCACACACCAAACCGCCTGCGGGCCCGCGCCTGTCCAGCCGCACCGGAGTGGTCCTTCACACCGGCGGTCCCGCCGCTCGGCACACCACGTCGCCCGGGAGATCACCTGACGCATGCCACCCCTGACCGCGCGAAACCCGGGAAATCGAAGAAGCCGGGAGGCGTACCGGCGGCTGCCCATGCGGCCGTATCCGAGCACCCGACGACACCAGCGGCACGGACCCGTGTGCCCATCCACGCGCCTTCTCGCGGCAAGACCGATCGCCGACTCACCGGCGGCTGCGGGAAGGGCCGCCCCGGCAAGTACTGCAGGGACGCCTGCCGTCAGGCCGTCACCGGCTTCGCCCGATGCTTCGTCTGTTCGCGCCGCTCCTGCAGCGTCACCGGCTCCTGACGCGCCGACGGTCGCGGCCCGCGGTAGACGGACCCGTCGCCGCAGCGGCAGCACTGGCAGGAACCTCTGACGCATGACGGGCGCGGGGACGACGGCGGGCATGGGTTCGGCGGTCCCCTCTGCAGGTCCGCCCCATAATTCACGGAATTCGCGGGGAGCCCTGGAAGGCACCCGGCCCCGGCCTCGACGCGCCGCCTGTCGGCGGGTCGTCTCCTCCGGCAGAATCGCCAGGCCGCACTTTCCTAGGGGGGACCACGATGGCGATACCCGAGCTCACGGGACTGCCACTGCTCGGCTCACTGCTCGACCTCAAGAACGACGCCCTCGGCACCTTCCTCAGAGCCCAGCGCGAGCACGGGGACGTCGTGCGGATCAGCGCGGGGCCGCCCGGCATGCGGGCAACCGTACACTGCGTGTTCTCCGCCGAAGGCGCCCAGCAGGTCCTGGCCTCGGACGCCGCCAACTTCCGCAAGGACAACGCCTTCTACCAGGAGATCCGCGAGTCCTTCGGCAACGGGCTGCTCACCAGCCAGGACGGCGACTATCTGCGTCAACGGCGGCTCGTCCAGCCGCTCTTCACCCGCCGCAGCGTGGACACGTACGACGGCGCCGTCGCCGCCGAGGTCACCCGGCTCACCGACGGCTGGCGGGAACGGGCCGAGGAGAGCGTCGACGTCGTCCAGGAGATGACCGGGCTCGCGCTGCGGGCCGTCGCCCGAATCCTGTTCGGTACCGACGTCGAGGAGACTGTCGGCATCGTCGAGCGCTGCTTCCCCGTCCTCGGCACGTACGTGACCAGCCGCGGCTACGCGCCCCGCAAGCTTCCTCGCCACTGGCCCACCCCGGCCAACCGGCGGGCCGCCGCTGCCCACGAGGAGCTCTACGCCGTCTGTGACCGGATCATCGCCGAGCGACGGGCGGCCGGAGACACTGGTGCGGGGCGGGACCTGCTGACCCTTCTGGTCGCGGCCGGCAGCGACGAGGACGGCGGCTTCGACGCGGCCGAACTGCGCGAGCAGGTCCTGGTGTTCCTCCTCGCCGGCCACGAGACGACCGCCACCTCGATGGCCTTCGCACTGCACCTCCTCGCCCGCCACCCCGAGGAGCAACGACGCGTACACGAAGAACTCGACCGGGTCCTGGCGGGCCGCACGCCCGACGCCACCGACCTCGACGCGCTACTCCACCTCACCCGGGTCCTCAAAGAGGCCATGCGGCTCTTCCCAGCAGCCCCGGCCATCGGCCGCCGGGCCGTCACCGCCACCGAGATCGGCGGCCGCACCATCCCCGCCGGCGCCGACGTCATCGTCTCCCCCTGGGTGACCCACCGCCACCCCGCCTACTGGGACGACCCCGAGCGCTTCGACCCCGACCGCTTCACCCCCGAAGCCGAGGCCGCGCGCCCCCGCTACGCCTGGTTCCCCTTCGGCGGCGGCCCCCGCGCCTGCATCGGCCAGCACTTCTCCATGCTGGAATCGGCCATCGCCCTCGCGATGATCCTGCAGTCCTACCGGCTGGAGGCCGTCGACACCCACGTCCCACTGGGCTCCGCCATCACCCTCCAAGCCCTCGGACCCGCCCGCTGCCGACTCAAAACCCGCACCTGATCGACGTGCTGAGGGGCGTACCGCCACCGCACCCGAGGCCGGGTGCGGACCGCTTCGCGGCGATCGGTGAACTCGAGGTCGGTGTCGTCCGGGGTCCCCCTCCGTGGGCCGAGCACCCCCTGCTGTTCCACGGAGGCCGAAACTGATGGTCGGGCTCTGCAGGGTGCGCTGTTCGACCGGCGGATACTGGGGGTGGGCAGCCCGGCGGGGTGTCGCCGTCGAAGCGCGGCGGCCTCGGCGATCGTGCCGACCGTGACCAGGCGGGGCGCTCGCCGACGATCAGGACGAGAGCACCCCGAACGGAAGTGAGCGAACCCCCATGCCTCTGCGGCTGTGGGGCACCGACCCGTGGACCCAGGACTACGTCACCCAGTGGCCGCCGGGCGAGGTGATGGCCGTCGGGCCGCTGCAGGGCACGCACCAACCGCCGTTCGACGTCTGCCGCTCCGACCAATGGGTCACCGGAATTGCGGTAGTTCGCCGGGGCCGCCCGCAATCTGCCGGGCGCGGCGGCCGGGGCAGGACTGCAGGGCCGCGACCAGACTCCTGGTCGACCGCCGCGTCCACGACTCCTTCCTGACCCGCTTCACCGAACGGACGTCGCGCCGGAGGCCCGGGTCCCCGGACGACGAGCACGCGGACTTCGGCCCGCTGGCCAACGCCGCCCAACTCCACACCGTGGGCGGAATGCTGGAGCGCCTTCCGGGCCACGCCGAGATCGTCACGGGCGGAACGGCTGTGGACCGGCCCGGCTACTTCCACCAGGCCACCGTGGTCGCCGGAGTACGGCAGGAGGACGAGATCGTGCAGGGCGAGGTGTTCGGCCCGGTCGTCGCCGTCCAGTCCTTCACCGACGAGGCCGAGGCCGCTCGGTTGGCCGACGGCGTCCCGCAGGGGCTCGCCGCGAGCGTGTGGACGCGCGACCACGACCGGGCCATACGCGCGTCACGGGCCCTGCGGACCGGCATCGTCTGGGTCAACACCCATGACACGACGGTGTCCGAGATGCCGCACGGCGGGGCGGGTCACTCCGGCTACGGCAGCGACGTCTCCCTCACCGGCCTGCTCGACTACACCCAGGCCAAGCACGTCATATTGTGACGCCTTGTGGCCGCCACCCGGCCGGGGCGGGGAACGTCCTGCCGGGCACTGCTCTGAGTGCCCGTGTGCTGTTCCAGGTCGTGCCCAAGAATGCCCCGCCGGACGACACCAGCAGCAATCGGTGGGGGCTGAGCACGCTCTCGGCGTATCGGCGGCAGCTCGCCGAGGACGCGCGACCACGTGCGCGTCACCCGGATGGCCTCACCTCTGCGGCACGCGGTCTCTATGGCAGCGAAGGTAGAAGAACAACACCGCTCTCACCGTGGGGGACATGTATGTATGAGATGCACGTCGGCGCCGCCGCCACCGGCACAGGCCTGGTGTGGCACGTCGTTGCCCCGGGTCACTCCGCGACACTGTGCGGCCAGTCCCTGCGCCGCGAGGAGCCCTCGGATACGGACCGTCATTGCATGCCATGCATGACTCGCTTCCAGGACCTTGTCCACAAGGATGCCCGCAGCTGAAGCCACCAGTGGCTGGGTGGCCGCTCGTGACCCGCTACGGACCAAGATCTTTTCCGCTGTCCTGTGCCGAGGTGTGTGCATGCGACCCCGGGCAAGCCGCGGGCATGCGCGCGCACGGCCGCCTCGCCTACGAGGAATGGCTGATCGGGCTGCTCTCCGATCTCCGCGACGATGCCCCTCTAGCGGCACAACGGCTACCCGACCCGTGTGGGTGCTGCGGCGCCGCAATCGCGCTCGGCGAGCCGACCGTATGGAGGCCGACCCGCTCCAGTGCCACCAGTGCTCAACCGCAGGGGTGCACAGGTGGTGTCAAGTGCTGGAATTCGGGTGACGGTCCAAGGCCGGTCAGCAGGCTGCCCCCGTGTGCGCGGGGACGACGCTTCCGGGTCGTGTGGCGTCGTGGGGACCTTGGGGGTACCCCCGGCGTCCGGGGGTAGTTGGTCGTGCAGGGTGACCAGCCTCGGGATCCCGATCGCCTGGAGGTCGAAGCGTACGGGCACGGGGGATGGCATCGAACGGCCTCCGCTCCCGGACCGGCCGGTTCCCGCCCGGCACCTCCGGCCGACGAGCAGAGCACTGTCGTCCTCGCCCTGACCGGGCGGATCACCCGTCTGAAGTAGGTGAACTACGAGTACGACGCGTCATCCGGTCGTTGCAGCGCGATCTTGGGCTTAGTAGCTTCCACCAGCTGCTTGCCCGCGAGAACATCACCTGTTGCCGCAGCTGCGGCCAGTCCGAGGTCGGCGGAGAACGCGGGCCCAACGCCCGCGGCTTCGTCTACTTCCACACGCAGTGCACGGACTCCGCGCAGCCGGCCACGGTCGGATTCTCCGCTACGGCGGCTTCGACGGCTCGCCCGAGACCGGCCTACCCTGGTCCGCCCCTCCGTTCGGCCCCACCGCTTGGAGCCATCCCGGTGACGCACACCCGGCTCGTGCCGACCGCGTCGACCGGGACGGGTAGGCCTCCGCACACGACACTGCTCCGCGAGTCATGAGGAGACCAGACATGTACGCAGTGATCCGGCGGTACGAAGGCGTCACCGATCCGGCCGAAGCAGGACGCAGGGTCGAGGCCGAGTTCGTGCCGCTGCTGCGCCAGGTCACAGGCTTCGTGGCCTACTACTGGGTCGACGCAGGCGACGGAGTGATGGTGTCGACGAGCGTCTTCCAGGACCGGGCCGGCGCCGATGAGTCGACGGAGCGAGCAAAGGACTTCGTCCAGCACAGCCTCGCCTCCCTGCTCCCCCATCCACCTCAGGTCACCGCGGGTCAGGTCGTGGCCCACGCGTAGCGAAGTGCGCGGCCCGGCACGGTCGGGCCGCCCACCGTGTGACTGCGACCGCGCGCGCCGACGCCCGCGGGCCGTGAGCCTAGTGGGCATACTCCTCGACCCGTGTGTGGAGTTTCCCAGTGAGGTGGGGGTGGTCGCCCCTCGATGCCGACTGCAGGAGATCCGCGCACACCACGAGCATGGCCGCCCGGCTGGACGAGCTCTCCAGCAGTTCGCGGAACTCGTATCGCATCCGGGCGGCGGTGTTCGGAGTAGGCCACCATCAGGGCGGCGTCGTTGCCGCTCGGTGCCAGCCCCCAGCCTCCCCAGTCGAGCACGGTCCCGCTGGTCGTGATTCCAACCAGGGCGGCTGCGATCCCAGAGTCAAAGCTGTCCCAGAGGAACCCCCGCCGCACCGGCCTGGACGTCAGGTGTCGGGCTACATCCGACAGGCCCGGGAACCTCTCCCTCAGCACCGACATGCAAACCACTGCCGGCAATCCGCGGCGGTGTGAACTCGACAACCCTGGTCCGTCCCCGTGGTGCGCTCCGCGTCCTGGGTGCGCCCCGCATGGGCGGAGGTGTCCCGCGGTGGTGGGTGTCTTGGACGCAGTGCAGACGTTTCGGCGGACGACCGGTAGCCGGGCGTCGCCGCAAGGCATCGGCGCCGCCTTCCTCCCACTTCCACCGCCGTACGCTCTCGTCGCTGACCACCAGCATCCGTGCGATCACAGCACTCGGGCGCCCTTGCTCGAACAACTCGGCCGCCCGCACACGTCGAGCCTCGGTCACCAACCGCTCAACGAGATCCGTCATGCTCGGTTCAGTGAGCGATCACGCCATAAGAAGCGGTTGTCAGTTTGGGGCGATGGGGCCGCGGTAGGGGAGGGTCTGGCTGTAGACGACGCTCGTGGTGGTACTGCCGAAACCGGCAAGTTCGTCCATGAGGACCTCCAGGTGTTCCATGGAGGTCGCGGCCACCTTGAGGGTGTAGCAGTCGTTGCCGGTGGTGCGCAGGCACTCCAGGATCTCGCGGCGTTCATCCAGGAGGCGGCGCAGCGGTTCGTGGCGGTTGCCCGGATATTTGAGGCTGACGACGGCGAGGACGGGATAGCCGACCTTGGCCAGGTCGATCTCGGCACGGTAGCCCGTGATGATGCCCAAGGCCTCTAGATTGCGGACGCGTTCGGTGGTGGCCGATGGGCTGAGGTTCACACGGCGGCCCAGTTCGCTGAGGGAGACGCGGGCCTCCCGTTGCAGTTGTTCGATGATCGCCCAGTCGACGTGGTCAAGATTCCCGGCCATGCGGCGAAAGTACCAACAAAATCACGGAGAAGCAGCAGCTATGCAGGGAGGTTTCGGTTCCGTGCGCCATGATCGCCGGGATAGCCTCGGGCCATGCAACTCGGCGTCAATGTACCGAATTTCGGCCCGGGAACCGATCCCGGCATCCTTCGTGAATGGGCGCGGCTCGCGGAGGGGCTCGGCTTCGGCGCCCTCATGGTGTCGGACCATGTGGCGGTCACCCCGGACGTGGCCGAGCGGTACCCGGAGCCGTTCTACGAGCCGTTCACCACTCTGTCGTGGCTGGCCGGTCTCACCACCACGGTGCGGCTGGGCACGACCGTGCTCGTCCTGCCGTACCGGCATCCCCTGTTGGTGGCCCGCATGGCTGCCGATCTCCACCAACTGAGCGGCGGTCGCTTCGTCCTCGGGGTGGGCGTCGGCTGGGCCCGGCAGGAATTCGAGGCGTTGGGTGTGCCGTTCACCGCCCGTGGCCGGCTGACGGACGACTGTCTTGGCATCCTCCGGGAGGCCAGGGACGCGGGGCGCCAGGAGGGCGACGTTCCTGTCTGGATCGGCGGCCACAGTGAGGCGGCCCTGCGGCGCGCCGTGAGGTTCGGTGACGCCTGGCATCCGCTGCGGCTCCCCCTCCCTCACATGCGCACGATCCTGCGCCGGCACGCTCTGCCGGGGTTCGCGCCCCGCATCGCCCTGCGCATCACCAGCGCACCGGTCGACGTCTCCGACCGGCCCGCCGGCGTCGGCACCGTCGAACAGATCCTCGACGATCTCGACCAGTTGCGCCTGCTGGGCGCGGACACCGTCGTACTCGACCCCTACCACGGAGACCCGGAAGAGACACGTCGGCCCGACGCGGCATGGCGGGCACTCACCATCGTGGCCACCCACTGGAGCACTCGATCATGATCACCTCGGCCGACGAGGCCCTCCTGCGGCGTGCCATCGGCATCGCCGCCCACGCAGTCACCCTGGGCGACGCGCCGTACGGTTCCCTTCTGGCCGGACCGGACGGCACCGTGCTCGCCGAGGCCCACAACACGGTCCGGCGGGACAACGACATCACCGCCCACCCGGAACTCAAGCTCGCCCGCTGGGCGGCCCGCGAACTCGACCCGGACATGGCTGCCCGTACCACCTTGTACACCAGTTGCCAGCCGTGCGGCATGTGCGACGGCGGCATCGTCCGCTCTGGCGTCGGCCGGGTCGTCTACGCCCTGTCGACCGAGCAACTCGTCTCGCTCAACCCGCCGTCGGGCGCCTGGCCGACGGTGTTGCACGACGGTCCGGCCCTCCACGACGAGGCGCGCGACCCCGTAGCGGCCTATTACCGGCCCACCCGATGACCACGATCGGCAGTCCGTCCGGCACAAGCTGTTCATCGTGCCCGGCGCGCTGCACATCCCGGTGATCAGGGCGCAGGTGTCCGCCTCACACCGCCCAGTGAGCGCGGCGACCTCGCCCGGCACGGTCAGGTCGGCCCGGCCCGCGACGGCCAGGTCGACCGCCCCTCCCCCGTGGTCCGGCACGCTGCGCGACCCATGGCCCGGGGCACGCCGCGACCGCCGATTCACCCTCGTATCTGCCGCGCCCGCCGTGCCGGCTGCGCCCGCCTGGGACAGAAAATTTCGCCCGACTCCCGGGTGGGTACGGCGTCGGGGGTACTCGTGGCCTGGCACACGGGGGCCGCACAACCGCGAGGTGAAAGGCATGACTACCTCTCCCGGGTCATCGATGGAAACACATCCTGACCTCATCGACATGCGTATGCGCCACGAGATGGCCGAGCGTGCGGCCACCACCTCCCGGGCTCAGACCGTGGAGACGATGGCCCTCCTGGCAGGTCTGTATCTGGCGGCGTCCCCCTGGATCGCGGGGTTCAACGGGCTGACGACCCTGGCCGTCACCAACCTGATCGTGGGCATCGCCTACGCGCTGCTGATGAGCGGCGGGTTCGGCCGCGCCTACGAACGCACCCACAGCATGGCGTGGGCCGCCTGCGGGCTGGGCGCGTGGACGATCGTCTCGCCCTGGGTCGTGGCCGGTGATGTGAGCACGACCAGGAGCGTCGTCAACAACGTCATCGTCGGCGCGATCTGCCTGCTTCTGGGGATGGCGGCCAGTGCGGCCTCCGGTGATCGGGGCACGTCGCGCGGCCGTGGCCGTATGACAGACCGGTAGGTCTTCCTCGGATCGGTACGGCCCCGCGGCCGGCGCCCCTGACTCACCCGGGGCACCGGCCGCGGCAACGCCGTGCCGTCAGCGGGTGAGCAGACTCGCCAGGCCGCCCGCCCCCGCGGCCGCGGCGATCACGGCGCACGCGCATGCGCCGTGCCGTGCCGTCTGAGCAGACGGCGCCGGAGGGTGACAAAGCGGTCCTCGTACTCGCGCCGCAGCTCCGCACTGCGGTCCACGGTCGCCCGGAGCATCCATGGCGGGCCACTCCCCCGGCGGGTCGCCCGCGGCAGGCGGTGAGCCCGTAGCGAGGGACCGTGTCTGTCTCAGCGCCGGCCCTCCCTGGATCCCTGGTAGGCGGCGCGGCGGGTCGCGGCCAGGGCTGGGCCGGGCGTGAAGTCGCGGGCGTCGTGTGCGTAGATGTCGAAGCCCGTGCTGTCGTTGGGCCGTCGTGGCAGAGGCGTGCGGACGGTGAGCACGGCGAACCTGCGCCAGGAACGGCCGGGCTCCTCGGCGCACAGGTCGAAGACGAGAGGCCCGGCGCTCAGGGTCCGGGCCAGACTCTCCGGGTCCGCGTGCACGCGGCCGTGCCGGGTGCGCCGGGGGAAGGCGGCCAGGACGCGGGGAAGCCCCCTTAGGAGGTAGGGCAGGAGGCTGGAGTACGGACCGGCCAGCGCGTCCGCCCGAGGCAGCGGCAGATGCCGGGTGACCGGTCCGCGGCCGCTACTCGTGAGCAGCAGGTCCAGGGCCCGGCCGGGCCCGTCGGCGTCGTCCACGCGGACGGCCAGGCCCAGCCCGTCCGGCAGCCGCCGCGGCAGACCGGCCGCCCGCGACAGCCGTACCGTGGCGGTGCGACCTCCAGGTCGGCGGTGCACAGTAGCCCGTCCGGATGCAGAGCGGGAGCCCTCCGCAGCCGGGCCACCAGCCGGACCGCGGCCTCGACTCCCCTCATCCGCCGCGGCGGCACACGGTCACGGACCGGACCAGCCGGCTTCCCACTCGGCATCGCCGCCCCCGTCCTCGCCCTCGGCCGCCGCCGCCGCGCCCAGGCCGCCCCGCTCGGTGCCCGACGCACGGGGACGCCGAAGCCCAGTCCGTGTACGCCGCGGACGGGGGTGCTGGGCAGCGCGCCCTGCGCCACGCCGCCCGGTCCAAGGACCCGCTGCCGCTTCCCGGCGGCGTGCAGCGCGCCCGCCTCCTCGGCGGCCAGAAGGCGACGTTCCCAACGCCCCCGTTCTCCCCATGCGGTCACCGTTGACGGGGCCTGAGCGACCGCTTAGTATCCCGCTCTGCCGCCCTTTCCGATCGGATACATGACCATGGATTCCTTGCTGCTCTCACGTCGCGACCTCGACTTCCTGCTCCACGACTGGCTGGACGTCACGTCACTGACCAGCCGCGCCCGCTACGCCGACCACGACCGGGACACCTTCGACGCGGTGCTGAACCTCAGCGAGGCCATCGCCACCCGGCACTTCGCCCCGCACAACAAGAAGAGCGACGCCGAGGAGCCCCGCTTCGACGGAGAGCGGGTGCACATCATCCCGGAGGTCGAGGAGGCGCTGCGGGTCTTCGCCGAGGCCGGCCTGACCGGCGCGGCCATGGACTACGAGATCGGCGGACAGCAACTGCCCATGGTGGTCGCGGGCGCCTGCATGGCCTGGTTCCAGGCCGCCAACGTCGGCACGTCCGCGTATCCGTTCCTCACCGTCGGCAACGCCAACCTTCTCCAGGCGCACGCCGGCAAGGAGCAGATCGACACCTACGCACGGCCCATGATCGAGGGCCGCTTCTTCGGCACCATGTGCCTGTCCGAGCCACAGGCGGGCTCCTCGCTGGCCGACATCACGACCCGGGCGGTGCCGCAGGACGACGGGACGTACCGGATCACCGGGACCAAGATGTGGATCTCCGGCGGTGACCACGAGCTCAGCGAGAACATCGTCCACCTGGTCCTGGCCAAGATCCCCGGCGGTCCCGCGGGCGTGAAGGGCATCTCCCTGTTCATCGTGCCCAAGTTCCTGGTCGAGCCGGACGGCACTCTCGGTGAGCGCAACGACGTGGTGCTAGCCGGCCTGAACCACAAGATGGGCTACCGCGGCACCACCAACACGCTGCTCAACTTCGGCGAGGGCCGGCACACGCCGGGCGGCGCCCCGGGTGCGGTGGGCTACCTCGTCGGTGAGGCCCACCACGGGCTCGCGTACATGTTCCACATGATGAACGAGGCCCGCATCGGCGTCGGCCAAGGCGCCATGGCGCTCGGCTACACCGGCTACCTGCACGCCCTCGACTACGCCCGCACCCGCCCGCAGGGCCGCCCGCTGACCGGCAAGGACGCGAACGCCCCGCAGGTCCCCATCATCGAACACGCCGACGTACGCAGGATGCTGCTGGCGCAGAAGAGCTACGTGGAGGGCGCCCTCGCGCTCGTCCTGTACTGCAGCCGCCTGCTCGACGAGGAGCGCACGGCCGAGCAGGAGTCCGAGCGTGCCCGCGCCAGGCTGCTGCTGGACGTCCTCACGCCCATCGCCAAGAGCTGGCCGTCGCAGTGGTGCCTGGCCGCCAACGACCTCGCCATCCAGGTGCACGGCGGCTACGGCTACACCCGCGAGTACAACGTCGAGCAGTTCTACCGGGACAACCGTCTCAACCCCATCCACGAGGGCACCCACGGCATCCACGGACTGGACCTGCTCGGGCGCAAGGTCGTCATGAACGGCGGCACGGGTCTGCGGCTCCTCCTCGACACTCTCGGGGCCACCACCGCCCGCGCCTCGGCGGCCGGCGGTGAAGCGGCCGAACTGGCCGCGCGGTTGGAAGAGGCCATGGCCCGTGTCGAGCGGACCACCGCCCGGCTGTGGTCGACCGGGGACCCCGGGACCGCGCTCGCCAACGCCTCCGTCTACCTGGAGGCCGTCGGCCACGTGGTGCTGGCCTGGATCTGGCTGGAGCAGTTCCTGGCGCTGGGCGACGGCACGGACGACTTCCACGAGGGCAAGCGGCAGGCGGCCCGCTACTTCTTCAACGCCGAACTGCCCCGCACCGGGCCCCAGTTCGACCTCCTCGACAGCCTCGACCGCACGGCGGCGGACTGCCGACCCGAGTGGTTCTGACATCTGCTCGGTCACGTCGGCGCAGGGGCGTAGGTCTTCGACACCGCTCCGGCCCGGGCGAGGATTTCCCAGGCGAGGAGGATCGCGACCGGCGTCGTGTAGATGCCCGGCGGCCAGCGCAGCCGCTCGCGGAGTGCGCTGAGCGGTGTGCGGCCGCGGGCGTCGCGCGGCAGGAACACCTCGCGCTCCCGCGCGCTCGTCGTCTCGGCGTCCGGGCCCTTGGTGACGGCCGCCGCCTTGAGGCCGACCTCGGTCATGCCGCCACCGCCGGCACGCTGCTGTAGTGCGAGGCGTCGCCGACGAGCTGCTCGCTGCGGCGGCCGTCGACACCGGTCGGCACCTTGCCTGCGATCGTCACCCGGTTGAGGCGGCGCGGGTGGTCGTCGTAGTTGTCCACCGCGTAGTGCTGGGTGATCCGGTTGTCGAAGATCAGCAGCTGGTTCGGGGACCATGTCCAGCTCAGGATGTTCTCCGGACGGGTCACGTACGACTGGAGGATGCGCAGCAGATCGGCCGAGTCGCTGCTCGGCAGGCCGACGATCCGCTTGGCGAACCCGCCGATGAACAGCCCGCGTTCGCCAGTGGGCGGATTGAGTCGCACGACCGGGTGCTCGGCCTCGTAGGGCGTCGAGACGAAGACCCGGTCGTACTCCTGTCGCTGCGCCGTCGTGGCCGAAGGTCGGGCGTAGTCGTACTGGTTGGTGTGCACGACGCGCAGCGTGTCCGCGAGGGCGCGCAGCGCTTCGGGCAGGTCGCGGTAGGCCGCGGCGGCATTGGCGATGAGCGTCTGACCCCCGTAAGGCGTGGTCACGATGGACCGGAGCGTGGTGAGCTGCTGCGGGTTGACCACGAAGGTGACGTCCGTGTGCCACTCGTTGGCCTTGGACGTCGAGCTGTCGACGGCGAGGACGTTCGTCGTGCCGTCGACGGCCGGCACGTTCGGGTGGGCGGTGGTGAGTTCGCCGAACCACCCGGCCACGCGCTCCTGACCGGCGTTGTCGAGGTCGACGTCGGCGAAGACGATCGCCTTGTGCTCGTTGAGGGCGTCACGCAGCGCCGTGACCGTCGAGTGATCGGGTGGCGCCGCGAGGTCGACGCCCTCGACGACCGCGCCGATGCGGCCGGTGAGCTTTCGGATGGACGGAGACATGAGGGGATCCTTCCTGGGCAGATGGGCATGCCAAGGCGTGCTGGGGACGGGGAGGCAGGTGAAAAGGGTTGGTTGCGCAAGGGTGGCCGCCCACGCGGCACACCGGACTGGGCCGGGCGGAGAGAAGAGGCGTCCCCGCAGAAGACGCGTAGTGGCAGGACCGCTGCAGCCGCGTTCTCAGCGACCGCGTCGGCGTGCGCGAACAGGCTCCCGGCTCATACGAGAAGGAGATGACAGGAGAGGGGAGCCCTCAGGAGACGGATCCGACGATCCCTTGCCGCGTCAGCGACAACAAAACGCGCTGGAGACGTGCGCCAGATCGATGTGGCGCCGCCGAGTGAGGTCCACGCGCGGGTTCATAACTGATCGTTTCAGGATGAGGTCCGGAGTCGTCGCAGGCAGATGATGCTGCAGGCGAGTTGGAGCAGGCCCAGGTGGAGGTCGGCGCGTGTCTCGTAGCGGATGCGCAGGCGCTTGAACTGGTGGAGCCAGGCGAAGGTCCGCTCCACCACCCAACGCCTCCTCCCGAGTCCGGAGCCGTGGGCGACACCACGGCAGGCGATCCTCGGGACAATGCCGCGGCGACCGAGGATGCGGCGCGGCGCGTGTCCCAGACAAGGGCTGATCGTTTCTCCGGTATGACCATGACCTTCAGGCGGATCCTTGCCGCGGCGGCCCTGGGCGTCTCTGCGTCCTGCGTCAGCGCCGCTCCGGCGTCAGCCGACGTGATCTCCGACATCGGGTTGGCCGACATCGCGTCGAACAGTCAAGGCAACAATGCCGGAAACTCGGGCTCGGTCAACAATCATTCGGACAACAACGGAAATACCCAGCAAGCCAATAATCACGAAGCTTCGGAAATCACCGCCATCAGTGCCAATCCGATCCTCGACAACCCGCTCGCCATCGTCTGAGCCCATCTCCAGCAACCACCTCGTGACCGCGAGCTTCGTTCCGGCCCTTGCGAAGGCGATGTCGAAGATGCGAGCGGAGTGCCCCGCTGGCCGTCAGAGACCCGTGCCTGTGCTCTTCCTCGTGCTTCCCGCCGACGGGCCGGCCAGTCCCCGCGAGATGGCCGGAGGGCACCCGTACAGGTGAAAACCGGGAACATGCCTATGGCATCACGAGCAACTGCCGACATGCTGGGCGAGGCATCTTCATCCCCCTCGCATCCACCGCGCGCCCGGCTCTCGGGCGTGCGGTTTCGGGTGCGCGCAGCAGCAAGGAGTGGGCGGTTGTCTGAGCAGTCGAGCACGCAAGAGGTCAGTTTCGGAGCGCAGATCTCCCGGGAGTCGCATCCGGAGGTGACGGTCCCGGAGCACGAGGAGTGGGAGCTGACGAACGGCTTCGCGTGGGTCTTCCCGGGCCTTCGCGGCGGCGGGATGAACCGGCCGGTGATCATCGCCGACGGGTTCAACCTCGGCAGGAGCGACCTGGGCAAGTTCTACCAGGGCCTGGAGGCGGACTTCCCGTTCGTCACCACTCTGCGCGAGCGCGGCCAGGCGGTGATCCTGCTCGGTTTCACCGACCGCACCGCCTCCATCCTGGAGAACGCCAAGGCCGCGCGGGAAGCCGTGATCCGCGCCAACGCCGCCAGCGGATCCGGCGGGAATCTGGTCGTCGGCGGGTTCAGCATGGGCGGCCTGATCACCCGCTACACACTGGCCAAGATGGAGGCCGACGGGGAGAACCACGGGACCGAGGTCTACTTCTCCTACGACAGCCCCCACCGCGGCGGCTTCCTGCCCATCGCCGCCCAGGCCCTCACCCACCACACCCCCATCCCGGACAACCCGCTGCGCCAGATGGTCGACAGCCCCGCCGCGCACGAGATGCTCAAGTACTGGTACGACCCGGCCAGCCGCAAGGTCATCACCCACCCGGAGCGGGAGAACTTCCTCAACGCCCTGAGCAGCGTGGGATGGTGGCCGAGCAGGCCGCGCCTGATCGGCGTGGCCAACGGCGCCGGCGACGGCACCGGCATCAAGGTCACGGCCGGCAAGCCGGCCCTGGAGATCACCAGCAATGTACTGGCCGGCTCCACCCTGTTCATCCAGGGCGAGGGCACCGACATCCTGGTCGCCGAGATCAAGTTCGCCAGCAGCACCACGCCGCCCATGGTCAGGCAGATCACCACCAGCGGTCTGACCGAACTCGACTCCGCGCCGGGCGGCACGCTGAACACCTACGAGATCGTCCACAACGCCATGCGGCTCGGCGGCTCGACGTCCACCGTCCACTTCCCCAAGGTGTGCTTCGTCCCCACCGTCAGCGCCCTGGACCTGCGCGACCCCGACGACCGCGAGAGCCTCTACACCCCCGTCAAGACCATGAACCCGGACGACAGCGGCCTCACCGAGTTCACCTACGCCGACGCCACCACTGACCACACCGGGATCGTCCCCGACCTGTGCTTCTGGCTGCTGGACCGCCTCCAGTAACCCCACGGACCGAGGGGAAACCCTTCCCGCTCCCTTTCGGATCTCGCCGGACCGCCACGCGTCGCCAGGTGCGGCTGAGCGCGCCGGCGGAACGCCCTCGCCCCAGGTTGGGCTGGGGCCTTCCGCCCGTGCGGCCGAAGGGAGCCTCCCAACCACCGACGGAGCGAGGAGAGTTGCCCGTCGCGCCCGGCAAGACCTCAGGGAGAGCTTGGCGGCGGACTGAGTGCCCGTCTCTCGCCCGCCGCTCCGCCCGTACATCCGACACCCCGCTACCGGGGCCGCCGCCGGAAGTCGTGAGGCACGGCGCGGGGACCGACCACACCGCCCTCAGAAACCCCGTCCGCCGGAGGCAGGCCGAACCGAGGCGCGAAGGTACGGCCCCACGCCACTGCACCGGAATCAGCGCGGAATGTGGACGGCGTGCGCGAGCACGCGCTGGTGGCCGCAGCCGACTGCACACCGGTCGGTGATGTCCTGCCGGACCCGGTCGCCCACCTGTCGTCCGGGGTGGCCGCCTACGGTGCGCTCACGCGGCTGGCCGACATCCGCCCCGGCGACACGGTCCTCGTCACCGGGGCGGCCGGCGCGGTGGGGAGCCTGGCCGGTCCGGTCGCCAGGCTGCTGGGCGCCGGAAGGGTCATCGGCACTACCCGTTCCCCGGCCAAGGCCGACCGGCTGCGCACCGAGCTGGGCTACGACGCGGTGGTCGTACCCGGCCGAGGATTCCCCACGCTCATCCGGCAGTTGAGCGCGGCGGCACCCGACGGCATCGACCTCGTCGTGGACACCGTGGGCGGCGCGCAACTGGCCGCCGCGCTCAGGGTGGCCCGCCGCGGTGCCCGCTTCGCTCTCGTCGGCTCACTGGACGGCCAGTTGTCACCGCACCTGGACGGTGACAGCGCGCCGGTGGAGATCGACACCTTCCGCGTCATCACCCAGGGGATCACGCTGCGCGGCTACAGCGGCACGGACCATCCCGGGGTGGCGGAGGAATGGGCCGACCGGTTCGGCGACTGGCTGCGTTCCGGTGCGATCTCCTTTCCGCACGTGCGTATCCCGGGCATCGAACGGGCCCCTCGAGCGTTGCAGGAACTGTTCGAGGGGCGGCACTTCGGCACGGTCGTCGTGGAGCTGCCGTCACACTGAAGCACCGCCGCCTTGCGTCAGAGGCGAGCGGGCGGGCACGGAGTGAGACGAGGTCGGGATGCGGATCGGAGATGCGGCGGCGGCAGCCGGAACCACCCCCGCGGGCCCTGCGGTTCTACGAGGAGCGCGGCCTGCTGGCCCCGCCGCCGCGCACGGCCGCGGGCCAACGCCGGTACGGTCCGGACGACGTGGCCCGCATCCGCGTCATTCGTGAACTGCTCGCCCTCGGTCTGACCGTCGAGGACCTGCGCGGCATCGCCGACCGCATCCAGCTCCTGGTCGAGGATCCGCAACGGCGCTGTGCCGGCAACGACCCCGCCGCCCGCGGCTCCGGCGTGGTCGCACGCCGGCTGGCGGCCATCGACGCCGAGATCGACCGCCTGACCGGCCTGCGTACCCGCCTGGCACGGCAGACGGGACGGACCTGAGCCCCCGTACGAGGCTTCCTCGCGGCTCGATCCCCGCGGGGCCGGACTCACCGGCAGCCGTGGGCCAGGCACTGCGCGACGCGGCGGCATCCGAATGAGCCCGGGCCCGCCAAGGCCCCGTGCGACGGCGGGGCCTCGGTACGGGCATGGCCTGCGTTGCGTCGGCACCACGGAGTGGGCGTCGCGCTGCCGGTGAGCGCTCGGAGAGTCAGCGTGGGGCGAGGAGCCGTCCCGCGTTCTGCAGGACGTACCCTGCCACGTTCGTGCCGAGCGTGATCCCCGCCTCGTCGGCCGACCGGGTGTGGATACCGGAGAAGACCCGGGCGTCCACGTTCTCGGCCGAGAGCTGCTTCCAGGCGGTGTACGTCCTGGTCACCCCGGGCGCGGTGGGGCTGGTCAGGTCGAACGGGGCGGTACGCGGCCCGACCAGCGCCGACAGCACGGTCTGCGCGGTGCCCGCGTAGGTGTTGTGGCCGCTGGGGTAATCCGGATGCGCGGGGGTGGTGTGCAGCGGCGTCCAGTCCGGGTCCGGGTCGATGGTGCCGGTGCGGATCGCGGTGACGGGACGCCAGCGTTCGTAGGCGTACTTGCTGTCGGAGGTGGCGATCTGAGTGTCCACCAGCGCCACGTGGAAGAGCGCGACCAGCCGCGCCTGCCCGGCGATCCCCTGGTCCGTGCGCGAGAGCGCCACCCGCAGCGGCTCGGTGTAGAGGGTGAGGGAGGAGCCCAGCCAGAACGTGGCCGTCTCGGTCTGGCGGGCGCTGCGCACCGCGCTGTCCGCGGCGCCGTACGCCCGCACCTCCGCGAGGTCGGCGGCGTAGCGCAGGGAGTCGAGGGCGGGCGGCGGGGCGAGCCGGAACTGGTGCTGCGACTTCAGCAGGAACGGCTTGGCGAGACGGTTGCCGTACTGCGCCGCAGGGGCGTAGGTAGGTGGCGTCGGCTGCCATACGCCCGGCGCCGCGGGCTGCACGGGATAGGGCGCGTTGACCGAGGCAGGGTCCAGGCCGTCGCCCTCCCTCGACTTCAGGACAAGATCGGCCTGCTTCTCCCCCGCCGCGACGCCCCGCTCCTCAGCCGGGCCATCGGGGATCGCATCGAGGGTCTCCTTGTACGTCGCGTCGAGCTGCTCCGCACGGCTCGGGGCCAGCGTCACCAGCGCACGGTGTACGGCCCCGGCGAGCGCCGCCTCCTGATACGCAGCGCGCTCGACGCCCGTGGGCACACTCCGGGTGGCCCTGGCGGCCGCGAGCCAACTGATGGCCCACGTACGGCTGTTGGTGATCTGGGTGGGTGCCCCGGCCGCCGCGATGGTCTCGGCGGTGGCGTCGTACCAGGCGAGGGCTGTGGACGTACGCCCGGCCGCCGAGGCCTGTGGAAGGGCGACGGACGCGGACAACAGCGCCGCCGCACCCAGGACTACGAGGGCGGGCCGCATTCTGGTCGAACTCACGTGATCTCCTTCGGTTTCGGTAGGGGTGAAAAGGCCGCCGAGGCAGGAAGAGGGCGAGGTGTGGCACGCGCGTCACGTGGGATCAGGTCGATTCCAGGCCGGCCGTCTCCCGGGGGACCGAAGGCGGCGTGCAGATGGACCGCCGGAACGGCGCTGAGGCAGATGGCCGCCGCGATGCGCTGGCCATCTGCAGCACACCACCGCCCAACTCCCGCAGCCTCGGCCGGCGCATACGGCAACACCTGGGTCCGGTCGGGTGAGGCGGTGAGCCCTCCTGTGGTGCCGGACATCAGCTGCGCCCCGGTCAATGCCATCGGCAGGACCTCCGTCGGCACGAGAGCGTTCTCGATCT
Source organism: Streptomyces sp. NPDC096205 (assembly GCF_044763135.1). NCBI lineage: Bacteria > Bacillati > Actinomycetota > Actinomycetes > Kitasatosporales > Streptomycetaceae > Streptomyces > Streptomyces sp. NPDC096205. The sequence continues at coordinate 140,739 of NZ_JBIWFS010000005.1, forward strand.
CCGGCCGCTGCTCCTCCGGCAGCGCGAAGAAGCGGCGGGCCTCGCTCAGCACCTCCTCCCGAAGTGCCGCGGGGACTCCGTGCCAGGTGACGTAGAAGAAGCCCACCTCGTGGGCGGCGGAGCGGAGTTCGGCGAGAAGGGCGACTCGGTCTGCGTCCGGGGCACGGAAGCGGGAGACGTCGACGACGGGCCGGGCTGTGGACTGGGCCATGGAAGGTTCCTTCACGGCAGCGTGGATGCGCGCGCCCCACACCTACGCGAGAAGAGCGGCTGGTTGAGGGCGAGAGAAGGCTGCAGGCAGAAAGAGAAGAGCGAGATTGCGAGCCGTCGAACGGCGATCAGCAACAGACCTGGTCGAACTGGTCGGCGCGGCGGCTCACCCAGAACGGGTCGAGCAGCACCGTGTGCGCCGTGCCCATGGTCTCCATGGCCGGATCAAAGCACACCCGGAAAGATGCGTCCACCATGGGTCGCAGCGGGTGAGACGCCCATGCGCCCATGGTCGACGTTGACATTCACAGAGGCGGACGACACACGTTGAACGGGAAAGCCCCCGGGCCGGCCCCTCGGCTCATGACTGAGTACACATGGCTGACAAGAAGCTGTCACACACGGGCCGGAATGCGGGCTCGGCCGAAGCCCGTTCTGAACTGACATGACTCTTGGAGTAGCGCTCAACGCGTCCGACGCGCCGAACCAGGTCGACGCCACGGTCCAACTGGCCCAAGAAGCCGCGGAGTTCGGTCTCAGGTCGGCCTGGTTCGGGCAGACCTTCGGCGCGGACTCGCCCCAGCTCGCGGCGATCGTCGGGCGGGCGGTGCCCGGACTGCAGGTCGGCACCTCCGCGATCCCCGTCTTCGGCCGCCACCCGCTGCTGGTCTCCAGCCAGGCCCAGACCGCCCAGGCCGCGACCCACGGCCGCTACCACCTCGGTCTGGCTCTGGGCACGAAACTGCTGACCGAGGCGGGCTTCGGCCTGCCCTTCGATCGGCCCATCGCCCGACTGCGTGAATTCCTCACCGTTCTGCGGCAGTTGACCGAGACCGGCACGGCCGACTTCCACGGCGAGCTGCTCACCGCAACCACCCCGATCCCGGCGCGGGTACCAGGCGCCGAGAGCGGTGTCCCCCTGCTCGTCGCCGCGATGGGGCCACAGGCTCTGCGGGCCAGCGGCGAGCTGGCCGACGGGATCCTGCCCTACCTGGCGGGACCGCGCGCCCTGGCGGACCACATCGTGCCCGCCCTGACCGCCGCGGCCGAGGCCGCGGGCCGCCCCGCGCCCAGGATCGTGGCCCTGGTGCCCGGCGTGGTCACCGACGACGTCGACGCGGTGCGGGCCAAGGCCACCGAAAACCTCGCCTTCTACGAACAGATCCCGTCCTACGCACGGGTCATCGAACTCTCCGGAGGCCGGCGGGCCGCCGACCTGGCCGTGATCGGCGACGAGAAGACAGTCGAGGCCGAGATACGCCGTTACCGCGACGCCGGCGCCACCGAGGTCGTCTTCTCGAGCACCGAGATCGCGGGAGAAGCCGACCGCCGACGCACCTGGCGACTGCTCGGCGAACTGGCCGGCTGAGTACACCCGTCGGCTCACCAACCCCCTGCACCCCCGCATCCGCTGCCCGAAGGCACCCCCGGCACAAAGGAGATTCCCCATGACCACCGAGGCCACCACCACGGACCTCCACGCCTTCACCGAGACCTGGCTGGAGTGGTACCGCGCCCAGGAGGCCCGGCTCGCCGCCCCTCACGGGTTCCTGGCGATCACCGGACTGCACTGGCTCGACGACCGACCCCAGCGCTTCCCGGACGCGCCCGGGGCGTGGCGCACCGGCCCCGAAGGCGTCGTCGTAGACCTCGACGAGGGCGAGGAACTGGTCGTCGACGGGACGCCGGTGCGCGGCGAGCACCGCTTCGGCGTGCTTCCCGAGCGCGGCGGTGTCGACGCCGTGTGGGGAGACGCCCTCATCGAGGTCGCCAAGCGCGGCGGCCAGGACATCGTGCGCCCCCGGCACCCGGACGCGCCGCTGCGCACGGCTTTCACCGGAACGCCCGCCTACGCCCCTGACGCGCGCTGGGCCGTGACGGGCCGCTACGTCCCCTTCGACACTCCGCGGCCGACCACCGTGGGCGCCGCCGTCGAGGGCCTTGAGCATGTGTACGACGCTCCGGGCCGGGTCGAGTTCGAGCTGGAAGGGCGCCCGCTGTCGCTGACCGCGTTTCCCGGCCCTGGTGCGGGACGGCTGATGGTGCTGTTCACCGACGCGACCTCCGGGGTCACCACCTACGCTGCCAACCGGGCCCTGACACTCGATCCGCCCGCCGCCGACGGCACGGTCGTCCTGGACTTCAACCGCGCCGCGAACCTGCCGTGCGCCTACACGGACCTGGCAACCTGCCCGCTGCCCCCGGCCGAGAACCGGCTGCCGGTGGCGATCGAGGCCGGCCAGAAGATCCCCCGCGAGCGTGGCGGTTCCTGACCGGGACCACTCTCGCCCCGGACTCCCTCAACAAGGCGGGCTTATGCGCAGTCGGGCACCGCGATCCTGCTCGGCGCCCCTGGTCGGGGCACGAAGCCTGGTCAAGGAGTTCAGGGCCCCCATGGTTGGGTCGGCGAGTCGGGCTCGGGCAAGTCCACCACCGCCCGTCTGGTGCTCCGCCTCGCCGACGCGACCGCCGGACAGATCCTCTTCGACGGCACCGACGTCACCACGGCCAGGTGCGCCCAGGCCAGGCAGCTGCGCCGCCTCAGGCAACCGTCCACCAGATCCCGTACGCCTCACTCGACCCCCGCTTCTCCATCGGCGAGGTGATCACCGAGCCGCTGCGCGGCTTCAAGGTCGGCGACCGTACCTCGCGGCTGGCCCGGGCCCGCGAACTCCTCGACCCGGTGGCCCTGCCCGCCGCGACCCTGGAGCACCGGCCGGCGGAATTGTCCGGAGGGCAGCGCCGGCGAGTGGCAATCGCCCGCGCCCTCCCCCCTTCATCTCCCACGACCTGACCGTCGTACGTCAGATCGCGCACCAGGTCGCCGTCATGCGGGCCGGCCCCGTCGTCGAGACAGGCCCACCGGAGGGACTGCTCGCGGCGATCCCCGGCGACCGCGTCCCCAACCCCGCCGCCGAGACCACCACGAACTGAGGACCACGGTCACATGAGCACACCCACCATCACCACACTGGCCCTTCTCGCCCCGGGCAACTTCGCCGACGACGACCCCAATACCGGCCTGGAGGAGACACCCCAGCTCTTCGAGTACGGCGAGTACGGCGAACGGCTCGGCTTCGACTGAGCCTGGATCCGTCGGCGTCACCTCGAACACGGCGTCGGCTTACCGACGAAGGCCATCGGGGTGCAGTGGCTCTGCTCCCCGATGGCCTCTCAGCAGAACTGTCGCCCTCGACCGGCTCGTCGGCGATCTCCAGCGCTGAGTGCTGCGGTGTGCGCCCTTAGAAGGTGACGTTCCAGGAGTCGATCCTGCCGGTGTCGCCGCCGGCATTGTCGTTGACCCGGAGCTTCCAGGTGCCGTCCGCGACCTCGGAGGAGGCGTTGACGGTGTAGACCTGGCTGATGTTGTCGGTGCTGCCGCCCGAGCGGTTGTGCACCGTGTAGACGGTGCCGTCCGGGGCGATCAGGTCGACCTTCAGGTCGCCGATGTAGGTGTGCACGATGTTCACACCGACCTTGAGGGTGGCCGGGGCGTTGCCGGCCACCCCGCTGACCGTGATGGGGCTCTCCACGGTGGTGTTGTCACCGATGGCGAAGTCCGCGGTGTTCTCGAAGTACTTGCCGGGCGGCGGGGTGCTGCCGACGGCCTTGAGGGCGTCGACCTGCCCCTCGCCGAAGAAGCCGTTCTTGGCCGTGGTGCCCTTGCAGCGGCTGTCCGACGGGCAGGCGACATCGTTGGCCTGGGTGGCCAGCTTGTCGCGCAGCTGCGCCGGGGAGATGCCGGGGTTGGTGCTGGCCAACAGCGCCGCCACACCGGCGACGTGCGGCGAGGCCATCGAAGTGCCGCTCTTGGAGCCGTACTTGCCGCCCGGCAGGGTGCTGTAGATGCCGGTGGTGTCTCCGCCCGGGGCCGTGACGTCGATGACGTTCAGGCCGTAGTTGGAGTAAGAAGCCTTTGCCGTGGTGCCCATCGCCGAGACCGTGACGACGCCCGGCAGCTCGGTCGGAATGTCCAGGCAGGCGTTGGTGATGGTGCGGGTGACCGGCGTCGAGTCGTTCGGGCTCTCGGTGTCGGTCGTCTTGTTGGCCAGGTCGATGTTGGAGTTGCCGGCCGCCGCGACCTGGAGCGAGCCCTTGCCTTCCGCGTACTCCTGGGCGCGCCTGACGCCCTCGATGATCGCGGCCTGGTCGGCGTTGTCCGGGCAGTTGAACTGCCACGGGTCGGTGTAGTAGCTGTTGTTGGTGACCTTGAAGCCGTGGTCACCGGCCCACATGAAGCCGCAGACGGTGTTCTCGGCGAAGAAGAGCGAGCTGCCGGGCTCGGCGATGCGCACCGAGGCGATCTTCACGCCCGGGGCCACACCGATGACGCCCTTGCCGTTCTTGGCGGCCGCGACGGTGCCGGCCACGTGCGTGCCGTGGGTGCCGACGTCGCGCCAGGCGCCCGTACGCGTGTCCGGCTTGCCGTACGCGCAGGACACGGAGTCCGCGGCGTCGAAGTTCGGCGCCAGGTCCTGGTGCTGATCGTCCACACCGGTGTCCAGGATGCCGACCTTGACGGAGGCGGAGCCCGTGGTGACGGCCCAGGCCTGGTCGGCCTTGATCTGGGTCATGTCCGCACGGACCGGCTCGCCCTCAGGGGTCGAGGACTGCGCCGGGTTGGCGGGAAGCGCCGGGTTGTAGGCGTCCGCCGGCACGTCGGAGGTGCGGGTGGCGCCGACCTGCTGGACCCCGCTCACAGCGCGCATCGCGGTGGCGAAGGAGGCGGACGCGGAGTGGGCGGTGATGACCCCGATCGCGTCGTAGTACTGGAAGACCGTTCCGCCGTTGGCGGTCACGGCGTTGCGGACCGCCGTAGTGTCACCCGGGGCGGTGATCACGAGGTACGCGCGGGTGCCGGCGACCCAGGTCGCACTCGAGGAGGCGGGGGCCGCGGCCCGGGGCGCTGCCGCGGGGGCGGGGGCAGCGGCGCCCAAGCGGGAGACGGGGTCGGTGTCGGCGAGCGCGGCCGGGGCTCCCAAGGCGAGCGTCGCGCCGAGTGTGGCGGCCAGCACGAGGGTACGTCGACGTCGGCTGGATCTGTGGGGTATCAATGCGTCCTCCGAAGACCCGGTGGTCAGGCCGGGTCGTACGAAACAAGTGATGGACGCAAGATGTCATGTACGCGGCCGGTTACGGAAGGGGCTTTTGCAGCAACGGAGTTCGTATATCGGTGGCCGAATAGCGACTATAGGTGCAAGTACGGAGCATGCGGCCGGCCGAGGAAGGTGACAGACCGGTACGCCGTCCCGCTCTCGGGGTGGTGCGTGGGCGCCGGCGCGGCGGTCGCGTCGGAGGCCGGGGGCGGGACGGGGTCACGGTCGCGCCCGCTCCGGAGGGCTCCATCCCGTGTTGCCCGTCGCCGGCCAGTTGCTTGTCCCCGAACGGCAGACGCCCCGCGAAGGACTTCTGCGCTACTTCCGCAGCAGGCGTCGCCGACGGCGATGATGTCGGCGATCAGACGCTCGACGCGGGCGTGGTCCGCGCCGGCGGCCGCGGCGACCGCTCGGCGATCTGCAGCATCGCGGACCCGTCCTTGAGCCGGCGCGCTCGCCGCAGTCATGCCGCCGCCGGTCGATCGGCCGCAGCAGCGGGGCCGCGTCCAGCACGTCCGCGATCCGGTGCTGGGCCGGGTCGGCGTAGCGGACGGCGTTGGTCAGGACGGCCGGGATGCCGAGGCGGTCGGCGAGCTGGAGCGTGTGGGCGGCCGGGCGTACGGAACCGGGGCCGGTGTCAGGCGGGCCCCGGCACACGACCTCCCGCCGCAAGCCGTCGCGACCGCCTGACGCACGGTCCGAGCAACTGCACGGCAAGATCGCGCACGGCCGGCGGCAAGCGCCCGCAGCGGCTCCGATGCCGGGCAGAGCAGGACCACCAGGCCCCCGCCCGCGTACTCGGTGAGCATCTCCCACGATGCCGCGACGGGGCGCCAGCGCGGAGAGCCGCGGCGGGCACGGAGGGACACCATCCGGCACAGCCGCCCGCACCCGGCCGCATCCCGCGCCAGGAACGTGGCACGGAAGTCGGCGTCCGTGACGTGTGCGCCGCCGCGTACCCGGGTGCGGCGCCGCACCGCGGCCCCGGCGGGTGTGCGGAGACACCGAGGTCCACGCCGAACACCGGCTTCACACCGGCGTCAGCTACGGCCTTCGCGAAGCGGACGGCGCCGGTGACCATGTCGCGGTCGGTCAGCGCGAGAGTCCCGACCCCCCGCTCGGCGGCCCGGGCCACGAGATCATGCGGGTGCGAGGCACCGAAGCGGGCCGAAAACCCACCCGCTACATGCAGGTGCGGCACCCCTCCACGCAACGCGACCTCGCACCTGAAAGTGTCTGTGTGTCCCCGGCTGTACGGGACATGTGGGAAGCCATCGCGCGACGGCGGCATCCCAAACCCCTGGCAGTCGGCCGCGCGCCGTGAGATCGTCCGCAGGTGACCGACGCTGCTGGTGGGGCAACGACCGTGAGACGACCGGACGACCGCATCGGGTCCGCCCTGCGCTTTGCGACGGAACTCGTCGCATGGGTGGCCACCCCCTGGGCTCTGGCCGGCCACTCATGGCTGCTTGCCGCTCTGTCCGTGGTGGCCCTGATCGGCCTTCCGACATTGTTCTCCACTCCGGGGGACAAGGCCAACGTGATCATCGCGGTGCCGGGCTGGGTGACGATCCTGCTGGTGCTGCTCCAGCTCGCCGCGGCCGTGGTCTCCTCGTGGCTGGCCTGGCCCGCCTGGGCAGCGGTCCCCGTGACCCTGCTGGCCGCCGCCACCCTCGTCATGGAGCGTCGACGCTGGCGGTGGCTGGTCTCCGCAAACCGACTCGCCAATTGAAGCGCTCAGTCACAGTTGCTGTGATTGGGCGCGATGGATGGCCCTTGAGCGTTCCGGCTGGCCCAGGTGCGCGATGGTGGATCCCGTGAGAGCGCCTACCGCGCCCGGCAGGTCGTTCACCTGCTGCGCACCCACGACGGTCCCGCTCCCCAAGCGACGGACGTGCTGTGGGGTCTGTGTGCCAACGACAATCGGGGCGCCGCCCTCGCCGTACCGCTCCTGATCCTCATCGCCACCGATGCCCACCACCCGCACCGTGCCGCACCGCTCGCCATGCTCTCCGGCCCGGCCCGCGCCAGGTACTTCGGCGTCGCCTCCCGCGAGGAACTCCTTCTCCACCGCACCGATCCTCGGCACCGCGCCCCGACGACTACGGTTTCGAAGTGAGCGGCTACCCGGCCGGCTGGTCGGTGGCCGCCGCTCGGACCGCGATCACCGCCGACACACCTGCACTCCTGACGGCCCTCGGCGACAGCGACCGCACCATCCGCATCGACGCCGCCTATGTGCTGGCGACGGCCGCCGACCCCGACCACAGCGTCCGAACCGCCCTCGCCATCAGGCTCGCCGCGGAGCGTGACACCATGGTCCGCGCCGGCCAGCTCCTCGCCGTCGCCGAGATCACCCGGGCCCACGCACACCCGCCCGCCATCGCCCGGCTCCGCGATCCGCGGCACGACCGGACGGAGGCCCCCGAGGCCCGCCTGGCCGCGGCCGTCGGATGGCTCTGCCTCAACGACGCAGCCGCTCCCGAGGACCTCCACCAGACCATCGACAACCTCGCCACAGACGAACGCGCGCACGATGATCCGAGAGGCCGCCCTCACGCAGCAGCCGGCGGACACCGGCCTGGATGGCGTTACCTGACCTATCGGGATGTCTCAACCGGCCGGTGTCTCATCTGATCCGGGTTGTCGACGCCGCCAGCCCTTGCGTTTCCCCCCAGCGCTGAACGACCAGCCCGTCTACGGATGAAGTGACCCATCGGCGAAGCCCCCGTGGCTAGGGTGGTCACCCGTACGGGGGTCTAGTTGCACTGGCAGTGAACGGCAGGACGCGGGGGGGCTTGCGGTGGGGGCTGTATTCGTCGACCGAGTCGAGCACATCGAGGCGCTGGAGGGGTTCCTGTACGAGGTCGCTCAGGGCAAGGGCGGAGTGTTCGTCATCCAAGGTGAGCAGGGCATCGGCAAGTCCGCTCTCCTGAAGGAGGCCGTCCGGCGGACTCAGGGGCGCGCGGACGTGGCCGGTTGCCGGACCGTCCAGGTGAGATGCCTCAGCTGGATCGGCGCCGACAACGCGTACGGTCCCATCATCGATGTCCTGATGATGCTCCAACCGCCGCGCCGGTCGGTGTTCCGTCTCTTCGGGCGGTCCACAGTTCAAGCCGTCCCGGAACTGGTGTCCTTGGTACCTGCATTGGGCCCCCTGCTGAAGGCCGCCGCGCAGATCACTCAAACCGCTCTGGACTCCGGGTCGGCGCAGGGCGACAGTCTGATGCCCTATCGGCAGAGCGTGGCCCGGACCGTGGCGACGGCTCTGGCCGACGCTGCGGCGCGCGGCGGCCCGACGGCGGTCTTCATCGACGACGCCCAGTGGCTCGACCCCAGCAGCCTGCTGGTCCTGGAGCATCTGGTGGAACTGCTGGAACGCGGAGGGCAGGCCATCGGGTTGGTCCTCGGGCACCGAAGCGATCCTGAGACAGAGCCTGGCATCGTCACCGACGCGCTGGCGCGCTGGGAAATCCAGGGGTTGCTGACCCGACGCAGGCTCGGTGGCTTGCCCGAGCACGCCGTCACCGACCTGGTCAGGCTGCATTTCGCCGGCCGGGTCGCCGCGACCGTCCCCGCCAAGTTGATCGAATTGACGAAGGGGCACCCCGTCTTCGTCACGCAGTGTCTGCGACTGATCGGTCCGGACGGGGAGTTGACGGGTCCGTTGCCCGAGACGGTAGGGCCACTGGTGCGCCGTCGGCTGGCCGCCCTCGACCCGGCCACGATGGAACTGCTGGTGATCGGTGCGACCCAGGGCGAGACGTTCGAGACCGGCGTGGTGGCACGGGTGGCCGGACAGCCGACGGACGAGGTCGTGCGGCGGCTGCACGAGCTGAGCCGACGGCACGGGCTGATCGTCGCGGTGCCGGCGCCCGACTGGGCCTTGGACTCCTTGTCCGACCACTACCGTTTCGAGAACACGCTGCTGCAGATGGCCGTGCGCGCTGAACAGAGCCCCGCTCAGGCCAGGAAGCGGCACCACCTGATCGCCAACGCCTTGGCGGGATCGGCGAACGGCAGCGGAACAGACACCCTTCCGCTGCCGGTACGACTGGACATCGCACGTCACTACTCCTTGGCCCAACAGTGGGACGACGCCGAGCGGGAGCAGTTCGCTCTTGCGCGGGCGCTGGCCGTCGGCGGGCTCTCGTTCTCCGAGGCTGAAGCCTTGTGCCGGCAGGCGGTGGAAAGTGCCCGCAGGCTTCCTTCTACAGCCGTTGAGCGCGATGGCCGGTTGGCGCGGGCGATCGAGCTCCTGCTCTCCCTGACCGAGGTCACCTGGCAGAGCCGCTCGGGTACGGCCGATGGCGAGGGTCTCGATGCCTGGGCGCGCGAGGCCGAGGAGGCCGGCCGACGCAGCGGCGACCTGCCCTTGATCGCCCGCACCGCGTTGCTGCACGGCAAGTGTCTGCTGCGTACACAAGGTCTGCAGCCCGCCCTTGACAAGCTGGAGGAGGCCGTGGGGCTGGCCCGGGACTGTAATGACCCGTCCGCGTTATTCGTGGCCCTGGCCGAGTACGGGAGTCAGCTGCCCAAGCGCGACCTCGCAGCAGGGCTGAGGGTGCTGCGCGAGGCGGAAGAGTTGTACGAGCGTGCGGATCTCCACAACAGCGGTGACCCTGTGGTCGGCCACGTCCGCAACCTCGCTGAGATGCAGTTGGGCGTCACCCTCTTCGACGCGGGCCACCTCGTCACGGCCAGGGACCGGCTTGCCGGCTCCCTGCAGCGGCTGAGAACCGAGCCCGTGCACGCCGAGTTGCCCGTCGGCCTCAACTATCTGGCGCAGGTACAGCGGGCGATGGGATCCGAGAGCGAAGCCCGCGACGCCCTCGAAGAGGCGTTGGCGTTCGAGGAGGCGCGCGGTGGAGTGAGCGGCTGGCACGCCAACAATGTGGCTCTGCTAGCTCTGTTGCTCAGCGGCGACCCGGCCGAGCGTGATCGCTGCAGGGCCATGGTGGAGGCGGCCTGGCAGGAGACCCGAAGGACCTGGCTCCTGGATCTCGTGCCCATCGTCAGAAATCTGTATGCCGAAGTCGTGCTGAATCTGGCGGGCAGCGATCCCGCGGAGCTGGCCGTGGCGGACCGGCTGGCCGAGGAGACCGTACGGGAGACCTCTCAGACGGGAATGGTACGAAGCGGAGTGGCGGCCTTGATCCTGCGCAGCCGTATCCACCTGGCGCTGGCGGACGCCGCCGCGGCGGCCGGGTTCGCGCGCGAGGCGGTGGCGATCCTCGACCGGGTCGGTGACATGCCTGCGCTACGCACGGAAGAGGTGCTGTATCACGCGTCGCTCGCCCTCCGGGCGACTGACAGTCCGGCGGAGGCAGGCGTCCTCGCGCTACGGGCCCGCACCGAGGTGTTCCGCAAGGCGGAGCTGATGACCAACCCGGTGGACCGGGACCAATTCCTGCGCGGGGTCGCACTGAATCGGGCGATTCTCGCAACACCGGCGCCTCTCGACTCCGTCCGAGACCATCCGCAGCGGATATCTGGCCTTGAATAGGCTCCGTCGATGAGACAGGTGGCATAGCTCGCATAAACGGCGAGCTGGTGGTGTAAGTAGGGCCGACTCGCGTTCGAATGGCTTCAGCAGGCCTCGCCCGGCACGGGGCTGGAGCGGTTGGGGCGGCGCACCAGTGCGCGTATCGGAAGTGGATCAGGCCGTAGTGGCGAGTTCGACGAGGTGCCGGGCCGTGCCGGCAGGATCGACGATCTGATGGAGATGTTCGCCGGGCAGGTGTGCCACGCGCCAGCCGCGTTCGCGCGCCTCTACGGCAAGGTCGTCATACGGAGGACCGAACAGCAAGTAGGAACAGGGATGATCGTCCCATCCGTCGGGGACCGGGATGTGCTGCTCGTAGTAGGACAACGGCAGGGTCGGCTGCTCCTCAACGACTGTCTGCCGCATCGTCGGATCGGAGAACATGGGGGCGACGTCTGCCTCGTCCCACCAGTCGGTCCAGCGCGGCAGCCTGCCGTTCACGGCCATCGGGCGGAGGAACTCCAGCAACTCGGGTGAGGCGACAGGGGTGGGTCCGGTTCGGGCCGGCAGCGCGGCATCGACGAAGACGGAGCTGGTCACCGGATGGTCGAGGCCCGAGTGAATCGCCGGGAGGAACAAGCCTGCGTTGCTGTGTGCCACCAGCGTGACGGGGCTGCCGGCCGGGACCTGCCGGAGGTCGTCGCGGACGGCGCTGACGATGCGAGGCCAGAAGGGCGGAGCACCGGCGCCTACGTCCAGCAGGGACGGCACCCGTACCTGGTATCCCGCCGCCGTCAGGTGTTCGGCCACAGGGCGCCAGGTTGAGGGGCCCACGGACGGACTGTGCACGAGAACGAAGATCGGCTGCATGTGACGATCCTGGCGCCCTAGCCACCAAAGCCGCGACTGTCTTGGCCGACAGCAGAACAGTGGGCTTCGAAGACGCTCACGCGACACCACAGCACGGCCGTTCTACAACCTTTCGTTGATGGCGGCGGCAAGGACAGCGACCTCGTAGCGACCGCGAGCTTGTCGTGCCTGCCCAGACCGAGACGCGGGACACGGATCTTGCTCAGGACGGGCTCGAACTGCGGGGAGTCGCCCCGCTGCCCGGCCGAGATCGCGATGGACATGGGCTTCTGGGCCCTGTTCGACGCCCAGGTGCAGCTCGGCGGTCAGGCCGCCGCGCGAGCGCCCGAGCCCGTGGTCGTCCGGCTCGACGGTGACGCCGCCGGGCGGCTCCTTGTGCTGTCCCCCGTTTCCCGCCCCGGCGGCGTGCTGGTGGGCCCGGCACACGTGGAGTGACGTTGATGTCCCAGGTGATCAGCTCCTTCGCGTCGGCCTGGACCTGGAGCTCGGCGAAGATCCGATGCCAGGTGCCGTCCCGCTGCCACCGGCGGAACAGGTCGTAGGCGCGGCCCCAGGGCCCGCACTCGACGGGAGCCCGCCACGGGATGCCATTGCGGACCCGGGACCGTATGCCGTCAATCATCTGCCGCCTGGCCACACGTCGGCGGCCGCCCAGGCTTCGTGCCCTTCGGCAACAGCGCTTCCAGCACCTCCCATTGCGCGTCCGTCAGGTCTCCACGTGCCACGAACCGAGATCATCTCCCGCTCAAGCTCCACTTTCGATACGCGCCCTGATGCTCCAACCGTAGATCGTTATGTGCCCTGGCCTCGGGGCTGTCTGCCGCTGGCGGAAACTCAGATGGCCTCAGCGCACGATCTGGATAGAGTCGGGCGATGCCTGAGCTGAAGCAGTTGCATGCCGTCCACGCCCCGGCGGTCCTGGCCTTCGAGCTGGCGAACCGCACCTACTTCGCTGCCTCGATCCCCGACCGCGGCGACGACTTCTTCGACCAGTTCGCCGACCGGCACAACGCCTTGCTGGCCGAACAGGAGGCCGGCATCTGCGCCTTCTACGTGCTCGTCGCCGAGGACGGCTCGGTACTCGGCAGGTTCAACCTGTACGACTTGGAGGACGGCACTGCCAGCCTCGGCTACCGCGTCGCGGAGCAGGTCGCCGGCCGTGGCGTGGCGACCGCGACCGTCCGGGAGCTGTGCCGGATAGCGACCGCGCGCCACGGGCTGCGCACGCTGCGGGCGGCCACCTCACACGACAACGCCGCATCGCAGAAGGTCTTGACCAAGGCCGGGTTCATCCCTGTTGGCCCCGCCACCCCGGCCGATCTCGGCGGCAAGTCAGGCACCTGGTACCAGCGCGACCTCCAGCCATAGATCTTGATCTTGCTCGTGGGCCGGCTGCGGGAAGGCTGCAGCCACCGCTGATCATCGCTGTTTGACGGCTAACGATCTTGCGGCAGTGGGGGCACAGCGTAGACCCTGCCCACTGGCAGGAAGCGTTCGAGGACCTGATGAACCGGAGCATGCAGCACCTGCTCGGCCGGGCCCGATGGGACGCCGACGCCGTGGGCGATGACGTGCACGCGTACGTCCTGGAGCATCTGCACAACGAGGGCGCAGATGCTAGTGGTTGACGAAACCGGGGACGTGAAGAAGGGCACTCACACCGTCGGCGTCCAGCGCCAGTATTAGTACCTGACGGCGTCGACCCGCTGCCAGAACAACTCAACCTCACAGATGACGAACGCGAAGCCCTCGAAGGGTCACCGCCCTCGCCGAACGCCTCGCGGGCGTCCCCGCCCCCTCTGGCCCAACCCCGAGGGACCTCGGAACGACCAGTACCTTCGCCCCTCTGATTCAGCTCATGAGCACCGGTTCCGCGAAGGCGCCGGGTCAGCACGATAGGCGAGATACCGATCGAAAATCTCCTGGCTATCAGGAGTGAAGGTCCACTGCTGCAAAGCCCGCCGCAGTTCGGACTCCGTCAGCCACCCGTGCCAGGCCACCTCACCCGGATCAGGGGCGACGATCTCCGGAAGCACTGCATCGCACACCCCAAGCCAGTGAGGGCTGAGCCCGACCCGGTTGAGGAACTTGAACCGAAGGCACACTGTCGCAGGCGTTCCCAGCTCCTCACTGAGCTCGCGGGCAGCTGTCTGCTCATAGGACTCGCCGACTCCTGCAGCGCCCCCGACCCCGAGCTCGTAGTGCCCTGGGAAACGGGACAGCTGCTCGGCACGCCGATGGACGAGAAAACGGCCTCGCCCATCACGGCACACCACCGAAGCAACTCGGTGCAGCCAGCCCTCCCGAACGGCCTCCCACCGACTGACTACCCCGAGCACACGGTCCTGAGCGTCAACACGTTCCACGAGTTCATCCACGACGCACACGATCGCAGAAGCCACTGACATCCCCTTCGCGCTCTCCGTACACGACCAGATCAGTGCGGCTCACTCAGGACATCGGGGCGGCTTCTTGAGCACGGTCACCAGGAGGACGGAGGTGAGGTCGGGTGGTCACGGCAGGAAGCTGCCCGTTCTCGATCACCTGCGGTGGCAGTGGCAGCCCCAAATGCTCACCGACGACCTTCAACACCCGACGCCGCGCTTCGAGGGACGACAGCCCTTCGGGGGCAGACGGGCAAGATCCCTCTTCTGAACAGCTGAACCTCGGCGCACCAGGCACCTTGGCGACCAGCTCGTGCTTCGGGCCGGCACCGGCCTCCCGCTGCCGCTCGGCACCACGCCGTTCACGAAGCTCCGACTCACACCGGGCGAGCCACGGATCGGCCAACTCTTCGATCATGGAGCCGAGATGTGCACGCGAGACGCCGCAGAAGGCAGGACGGTCAAGGCCACACGGGCCCACTTCTTGGTCACACTCGAAGCACCGGAAGGAGCATCAGGGCCTCAGCAGTCCGCCCACCCACCAGTCGTGCGGCTTGCCGTCGTTGGCGATGCCCCGATTGCGCAGCGTCCCTTCGAGGGTGAAACCGAGTTTCTCGGCGACGGCACGCGAGCCGGTGTTCCCGGCCATGGCCCACCACTCGATGCGGTGGACGTCGAGGGTGTCCCAGCCCCAGTCACACAGGGCCCGAGCGGCCTCCACCGAGTACCCGCGTCCGCGCTGTTCCTTGACCGCCCAGTAACCGAGCTCCCAGACGCCGCGGCTGATGAGTGTCAGGCAGTACGAGCCGACCAGGGCGCCGGTGTCCTTGCGGAACGCGCCGAGGGTGTAGTCCCTGTCCTCGGCCCACTGAGCGGGAAGCTTCTCACCGACAAGCTGCTCCGCGTCCGCACGCCGGTACGGCACCGGCACGGGGGTGTAGAACTGGATGTCCTCGTCCTGGCAGGCTTCGTACACCGCATCCACGTCGGCAGGTGTGAAGGCCCGCAGCACCAGACGGTCGGTCTCAAGCGTCACTGGATCCATCGCGGCAGTATGACCACCATCAACAAGCGGCGACCATCGAATATCCCGGCCCAGCACCGCCCTTCACAACTCCCCCGGCCTGGTCAACGGTCGCCGCACCCCAGCTCAGCTGCCCCCGACACGGAGTTACCGCAGGGAAACCACCGCCTACGCCACGTCGTCCGAGGGTCCGAATTGACGCTCCCTCAGGTAGCTGCTGGCCGCTGCTGCGGTCGATTGCAGACGGTGAGCGGGCTCCTTCAGCATGTCGTCGGTCGTCGCACAGGGTGCTGTCGCGAGGGTCTCCACGTCGTTCGTCACAAAACGACCTTGGATACCCTCCTTCTCGTCTCCGCAGGCACCCCTTGGAGCACACCACCAGGAGGAACCAGTGTCGCACCCGCATCTGCTCACCCCCGAGGAGAAGCTCGCCGACGCGAAGAAGCTGTTGAACCTCCCGCGTATCGTCGTGATCTGCGGCTCAACCCGCTTCATGACCGAGATGAACGAGGCCGATCTGCGGGAGACCAAAGCCGGAAAGATTGTCGTCAAACCGGGCTGTGACATGAAGTCGCCGCACGAACTTTGGTCTGATCCTGTCGAGGCCGAGGCACTGAAGGTTCGACTCGACGATCTGCACCGGGCGAAGATCCGGCTTGCTGATGAGGTGCTCGTAGTCGGCGACTACATCGGAGACAGCACCCGAGCCGAAATCGCCTACGCCCGGTCGCTGGGCAAGCCCGTGCGGTTCACGCACCCCGAAGTCGACCCTGACGCCTGACCGTCTCACGGTGGCTTCGGCCGCCGCCCACCCCACACCCTCGCAGGCACCCCTTGGAATTGATCACCCAGGCCGTGTCTGACAATTGATGTTGTGGCTGGTCAGGGTGAGTTAACAGCTGCGGGGCGTGGGAGCGGATAGCTCCGATGCTGCCGGGTGTCCACGGCCCTGGTGGGCTCACCGAAAGGCGCCTCGCTCACCGTGCGCGCGGCGCCGGACGAGGTGGTGGTTGAGCGCGGTGGCGGGTCCTGCCACGCTGCCTGCCGTGGTGGCGGGCGGTCGGTAGGCCTGTGCAGCCCGGAGCCGGGCGGCGGTGATCGCTCCGACGGTGGTGCGGACCGGGCTCGGCAGGGGGCGGTCGCTGATGACGTGCTGAAGCTGGAACCCGATGCTTTCGCACGCAGAGCTCGGTGCGCCGATGCGCAGGTCACTGGCGCGGGTCTGGTGGTGTCTTTCTGCGCGTTCGTGCACGGTGTCGGCCGGGGTGCGGCAGTGGAGTGTTCGCGTATCCGTCGGCGGGTGACGAGGTGAGCCTCGAAAGCCGCCACAATACGGACCCACGGTCAGGTCGGCGGTCGGGCCGACCATGACCCCGGCCACGGGCTTCGTGTCCCCATCGTGACCGTGGTCGGGGGTTCGCGGTCGATGGTCTGGACGGTCATCGCGGCTGGTCCCCGTCGCCCTGGCCGTCGCCGTCACCGCCACCCGAACCACCCTGAGGGCGGCTACTGCGGCCAAGCCCCCGGCCGTGCGCACCATGGCGCAGGCCCGATCCGGCCGGCTATGCCGAGGAGGGGCTGGACGGTGGCCGGGCGACAACGGCAAGCATCCGGCAGTGTGGAAGCCGTAGTCGCGCAGCACGGTGCCCGGGAGGCGGTGCTGCAGGCGTCCGGTGGCGTGGGGTAGGTCCGTGGCAAAGCAGCGATCTTCCCCGCGGCATGCCAGCGCCAGGCGCGGGTACAGTGATGGCGGGCGCGGTGAGATCACGAGGAGTGGATGTTGACCGCCGTCAGCCTTGAGCACACCACCGTCCCCGCCGACGCGGGAGAGGTGACCCTGCTGATAGCCCGCCGGGTGGAGCCCGGCCACGAAGCCGCTTTCGAGCGGTGGGCGAGGGGAATCCTCGAGTGCGCCGCCACGTTTCCCGGACACCTCGGGTACGGGTTCTTCCGCTCCTCCGGCGGCGACGCGCCATGGTTCCTCGTGCACCGTTTCCAGGACGCGGAGGCATGCCGGACCTGGCAGGAGTCGCCCGAGCGGGCGGCCTGGTTCGCCGACTGCGACGGGCACCACCACACCGAGGTCGCCCGGCGGGAACTGACCGGCATGGAGACCTGGTTCGCCAAGCCCGGCTCGACCCGGCCTGCGCCCCCGCGGTGGAAGATGGCGATCAGTGCGACCCTGGCGATCTACCCGGTCTCCGTGCTGGGCAGCCTCTTCCTCATGCCCCACCTCACCGCGCTCCCCGTTCTGCTCAGCAGCGCGGTCGTGGCCTGCGTCTTCAACGTGCTCATGACGTACGCGGCGATGCCTGCCGTGAGCAGGTTGCTGCGTCGCTGGCTCGCCTCATAGCGCTGACGACGAGCGCGCGAGGCTGTGATGCTGACGCCGTCTGGGGGCCATGGGACCGCGCGCGGCTGGATGGCCGGACCGACACCGAGTTGCGACAGCTCCTGCGCGGGAGTGCTGTCAGCGCGCCGAACATTCGGTGAACAGCGGCTGGTCGGCAGGGAGCTGCACGAGGTGTCGTACAGGGTGGAGTCGGTGCCGGGCGAGGGCCGGGGCGACCGCGGAGAAGCCGGTGCGGTCGCCATATGAGCGACATCTCGCCCGGTCCATCGCCCGGATGCTCGTGCCCTCGGGCGCGCTGGCCGGCACCGGTTTCCACAGGAGATGCTGTCCGCCCTGGGCATGCACCTCTCGGTAGCTCGGCCCCGGCCGTCCGGCGCGGCTTCACACGAGGGTGGCCTGTCCCTCGTCGGCGTGTGTCAGCTGCGTGAGGAGGTCCCGGAAGCGCTCCTGTCCCAGAAGCTCACCGCTCTCCTGTGCACGCTCCGTGTTTCCCCCGCGATCGATGGCCAGCCAGTGGAGCATGAAGGCCGGAAGGTCTCCCGGGGCGCCGCACTCCTCCATGGCCGCTCGCCGCAGTTGCGGCACCCGGTTCAGCACCGCCTCCAGATAGTCCAGCGTCAGTTCGGGAATCCCGTGCCGGACGTACATGCGACGCACCGCCTCGGCGTCCGTGTCGGTGTCCACTCCGACGTGGTCCCTGAGCGTGCGCAGGATGTCCGCCGCGTCTTCGGCCGCGATCGGCCCGAGCCGTCCCTCCGCCCTTTCCACTGCCAGAATGAGCTGGATCGTCGTTTCACCGCAGCGCAGGTCCTCGCCCGTGGAGGCGTCGACGATGTCGTCCACCACACAGCCGACTGTCGACGCGCCCGCGACATAGTCCATGAAGACCTCGCCGTCGGTCAGGTGAGCCCCGTAGCCGGCCAGCAGACGGCTCATGTCGACGAGGAAGTGGATCCAGTCCGTGGCACGGTTGAACACCACCGACTGGTAGTCGTCCGCTGTGATGTCGTCCACCGTCAGGGGGGAGTGACCCGCTCCCCCGCTCGAAGCTTCGGCACGGCGTAGATCCATCATCGAGTGATACGCGAAATAGTTCGCGAAATGGGCGACCTGCCGTACCGCGCGGTCGCGCATCTCCCGCTTGAACGGGTGACGGTCGGGCACCACTGCCGAGAGTACGTTCAGCGTTTTGGCCACCACGATGACACCATCGTTCGCGAACGACCGAGGATGCTGGAGATGCCACGCTGCATGGCCGTTGCGCAAGCGTGCGCCGTCCATCCAGTCGTCCATGACGATCGTGGCTGTGGTCAGCCAGTCCGCTGCCGCTGCCACCGCGTACACAAGGCGCATGTGCGCCGCGCTCTGATACTCCGGCGGCGTGATCCGCCGGTAGAAGTGGATCACCAGCGCTGCCCCGTAGTGGTGCTGCCACGACAGGGACCACAGGCTGCGCATGAGATGTTCGGCCCACGCCTCGTTGTGCTTCCCGTTGAACGCCGAGCCGTTGTAGCCGAACAGCGGAATCGCGGCCAGGTGATCGTGCACTTCGCGGTAGGGCCCGTCCACCTCTTGCCGCAGCGCCCCCAGGTCCAGCGCCCCGTACAGGTGGAACCGCTCCGCCGTCAGGTTTTCCGCCGGCGGGGTCACCCGGCGGGCGTCCGAGCCGTCCGGCAACGCCAGACAGCCATCCACGAAATCAGCGGTCCGGCGATTCGCAGGGTCGTAGCAGCCCACGAAACGGGGCTCGTCCAGACGGAACAGTGCACGCAGATCCTCTTGGGAGGACACAGGCTTTCCCTTTCCCGACGACGGCACGGCAGACGATGGCCGCTTGTCCCACCGCGTCCGGAGTGAAGGCAGCCGCCCAGTTGACTATCAACAGACTCCGCAGGTCACCGGGCGCCCCTGTGCTGTGTCACCCGCTCAGCGGAGGGACTTCACCGCATGAACGATCTTTCACCAGGGACGCCCACGGCGGCAGCCGGCGGCAACGCCGGTGAAGCGGGTTACCGCGCCGGGACGGCGTTGCGTGCGATGGCGTCCGCGTACCAGCGGGCGCTGGACTTCAGAGTGCGCCGCTGGGAGGCGAAGTCGACGTGGACGATGCCGAAGCGCTTGCTGTAGCCGTAGGCCCATTCGAAGTTGTCGAGGAGAGACCACAGGAAGTAGCCGCGTACGTCGGCGCCGTCCTCGATGGCGCGGTGCACGGCCGCCAGGTGGGCGTGCAGGTAGGCCACTCGTTCGGGGTCCTTGACCTCGCCGGAGGGGTCGGCGTAGTCGTCGTAGGCCGCGCCGTTCTCGGTGACGAGCAGTGGAGTGTCCGGCAGGTCGTCGCGCAGGCGCAGGAGGAGTTCGTGCAGGCCGTCCGCGTCCACCGGCCAGTCCATCGCGGTGCGCGGGCCGGGGGCGGGCACGAAGCGGACGTGCTGTTCGGCGCCCGCCCACGGGGAGGGTGACTCGGACGTACCGGCGGCGACCACGGCGGGCGAGTAGTAGTTGATGCCCAGGGAGTCGATGGGGGCGGAGGCCGTCTCCAGGTCGCCGTCGGCCACGAAGGACCAGTCGGTGATCGGGGCGGTGTCCTGGACCAGGTCCTCGGGGAGGCGTCCGTGGAAGACCGGGTCGAGGAAGATCCGGTTGCCGACCGCGTCGATCCGGCGGGCGGCGTCCACGTCCTCGGGCGCGTCGGTGTGGGGGCGCAGGGCATGGAGGTTGAGGGTCAGGGACACCTCCGCGGGAGCGGGGAGGGCCGCCCGCAGGGCGCGGGTGGCGAGTCCGTGCGCGAGGTTGAAGTGGTGGGCGGCGCGCAGTGAGGCGAGCGCGCTGGTGCGGCCGGGGGCGTGGACGCCGTTGCCGTAGCCGAGGAAGGCCGCGCACCAGGGCTCGTTGAGGGTGGTCCAGGTCGCGACGCGGTCGCCGAGCGCCTCGGCCATGAGGCCGGCGTAATCGGCGAAGCGGTACGCCGTCTCCCGGTGCGGCCAGCCGCCGGCGTCCTCCAGTTCCTGCGGCAGGTCCCAGTGGTAGAGCGTGGCCACCGGGCGGATCCCTGCCTCGCGCAGTTCGTCGGTGAGCCGCCGGTAGAAGTCCAGGCCCCTTTGGACGGCAGGTCCGCGGCCCGTGGGTTGCACACGCGGCCAGGCGATGGAGAAGCGGTAGTCGGTGACGCCGAGGCGGCGCAGCAGGGCTACGTCCTCGCTGAGGCGGTGGTAGTGGTCGGCGGCGATGTCACCGGTGTCGCCGTTGCGCACCTTGCCGGGCGTGCGGCTGAAGGTGTCCCAGATCGAGGGGGTGCGGCCGTCCTCGGCGGCGGCGCCCTCGATCTGGTAGGCCGCGGTGGCGGTGCCCCACCGGAAGGCGCTGGGGAAGCGGAGCATCGCGGTGCTGTCGGGGTGTGCGTCGAGCGCGGTCATGAGGAGGGGACTCCAGAGGGGTTGAGGTCTGAAGAAGGGTGTGAGGTCTGGGGTGAGAGGGTGCGGCGGACGGGCCGGCACTGAATGCCGGGCTGATAGGGCGGCGACTGCTGCCTGGGGACCCGCGATGCCGGACTGACGGGGCGGCGACTGCTACCCGGGGGCCCGCGATGCCGGACTGACGGGGCGGCGACTGCCGCCCAGGGGGACCCCGATGCCGGACTGTCACCGCCGCGCGGATCAGCCCTTGACGGCGCCCTGCATGATGCCGCCGACGATCTGCCGGCCCAGCAGACCGAAGACCAGGAGCACGGGCAGCGTGCCGAGCAGGGTGCCTGCCATGATCACGGACTGGTCGTGGACGTAACCGCCGCCGAGCTGGCGCAGGGCGACCTGGACGGTCGGCTCGGAGGAGGACAGGGCGACGATGGGCCAGAAGAAGTCGTTCCAGGCGGCCATGAAGGTGAGCAGGCCGAGGACGGCCATCCCGGGCCGGGCGACAGGAACGACGATCGACCAGAAGATCCGGGCGGTGGACGCGCCGTCCACGCGGGCCGCCTCGATCAGCTCGTCGGGGAGCGACTGGACCAGGTACTGGCGCATGAAGAAGACGCCGAAGGCCGACACCAGGCCCGGCAGGATCACCGCCTGGAGCTGGTTGACCCACTGCAGCTCGGCGATCAGCATGAACAGCGGGATCACCCCCAGCTGCGGCGGGATCATCATGGTGCCCACGGTGACGGCCAGCAGGGCGCCCCGTCCCCGGAAGCGGAGTTTGGCGAAGGCGAACCCGGCGAGGGTGCAGCACAGCACGGTGCCCAGCGTGATCGAGCCCGACACGATCAGGGAGTTGAGCAGCGCCTTGCCGATGTCCGCCTCGTCCAGCACCGCCTCGAAGTTGCGCATCAGGTTCGGGCCGGGCAGCAGCGAGGGCGGCACCTGCGCCATGTCGGCGTTGGAGCGGCTGGCGGCCACGATCGTCCAGTAGAACGGGAACGCGGAGATCAGCACGGCGACGATCAGGATGGCGTAGGCGAGCTTTCCGCCCTGCATGGTGCGGCCCGCCCGGGAGCGGCGCGGGCGCTGTGGCCGTATCCGGTGCTCGGGGGGTGCGGCCGGCGGGCTGGCCAGTGCGGTCATCGGACGGCCTCCTTGCGGGAACGGCGGCGCGCGAGAAGGGCGTTGAGCCCGACGAGCACCACGATGAGCAGGAACATCACCCATGCCACGGCGGCGGCGCGGCCGAGGTGGAAGAAGCCCCAGCCCTGTTCGTACATGTAGAGGCCGAGCGTCTGGTACTGGTGCGAGATGCCGCCGGAGATCGAGCCCTCGAAGAGCAGCGGTTCACCGAACAGCTGGGTGGCGCCGATGGTGGAGACGACGACGGTGAAGACGATGGTGGGGCGCAGTCCGGGCAGGGTGACATGGAAGAACTGCCGCCAGCGGGACGCCCCGTCCATCTCGGCGGCCTCGTACAGCTCGGCGGGGATGGACTGCATGCCGGCCAGGTAGATCAGCGCGTTGTAGCCGGTCCAGCGCCAGATGACGATCGAGGAGACGGCGACCTGGGAGGCGACGGTGCCGGTCTGCCAGTCGATCGGGCCGACGCCGACGAGTCCGAGTACGTAGTTGACCAGGCCGTAGTCGTGGCCGAACAGCTGGGCGAAGACCAGCGTGGCCGCGGCGACGGACGTCGCGTACGGCAGCAGCATCGCCGTGCGCAGGAAAGTCCGGCCGCGCAGCTTGTAGTTGAGCAGATGCGCCAGGCCGAGCGCCATCACCAGCTGGGGGACGGTGGAGAGCACCCCGATGGTGAACGTGTTGCGCAGCGAGAGCCAGAAGTAGTCGTCCGACAGCAGCGCGGTGTAGTTGCCGAGACCGCGCCACTGCATGTCGCCGGGTGTCTGCAGTTCCACCCGGTACAGCGACACGAAGGCCGTGTAGATGAGCGGGAAGAGCCCGAAGGCGGCGAACAGGGTGAAGAACGGGGCGATGTAGGCGTACGGCGAGAACTTCTGCCAGGCCCGCCGGGCGGCGTGGGGCCGGGGCGGCGCCGCCTGCTTCGGTGAGGCCGGTGGGGCGGAGGCGGTGAGGGTCACGGTGCGGCCCTTCGAATGGTCGGAGCGGGGTGCGTGGGGTGCGGCGGGCCGGGTGGTGCCGGCCCGCCGGCGATTCCCGGTCAGCCGGTGATGTTCGCGACGCCCTTCTTGGCGTTCTCCCAGGCCTTGTCCGGGGCCAGGCCCTTGCGCTCGACCTCGCTCAGGGCGTTGGTGATCTGCTGGTTCACGTTCTGGTCGTGGATGCCGAGGACCTGGACGGGAGCGGCCTTGGCGGCGTCACCGAAGATCTGGCCGATCGGCGCGTCGGAGAAGTACGGGTCCTTCGCGTCGGCGATCTTCTCGATGGCGCCCGTGGCGGAGGGGAAGCTGCCCTGCTTCTGGAAGAGCTTGGCCTGCTGCTCGGGCGCGGTCAGCCAGGCGATCAGCTTGTAGGCCGCTTCCTTGTTCTTGGCGGCCTTGGGCACGGCGAGGTAGGAGCCGCCCCAGTTGCCCGCACCGCCGGGCAGCGCGGCGACGTCCCACTTGCCCTTGCCGGTCTCCCCCGCCTGGCCCTTGATGTAGCCGAGCATCCAGGCCGGGCAGGGCAGGGTCGCGAACGACCCCGCGGCGAAGGCCTGGTTCCACTGCGGCGACCACTGGTCGAGCTCGGCGCTCAGACCGCTCTGCGCGGCCTCCACCGAGGTGTTCCAGGCCTCCTTCAGGGCCGGGTTGGTCTCCCAGATCAGCTTCCCCGAGGCGTCGTAGTAGCGCTCCTGCTCCTGGCCGATCATGACGGAGAAGAGACTGCCGACGCTGTCCAGCCAGGCGCTCTTTCCGGGGGCCTTCTTCTTGTACTGCTTGCCGAGCTGGAGGTAGCCGTCCCAGGTGGACCACTTCTGGGCCAGTTCCGCCCGGTCGGTGGGCAGGCCGGCCTTGGCGAAGAGGTCGGTGCGGTAGCACATGGCCTCGGGGCCGACGTCGGTGCCGAGGCCCAGGACCTCGCCGTTCGCGCCGGTGGCGGCCGCCCACTTGGCCTCGGCGAACTCGCTCTTGAGCTGGTCCGCGCCGTACTCGCGCAGGTCCTCGAACTTGTCGGCCTGCTGCTGGGTGACGGAGGCGATGCGGCCCACCTCGACGGCCTGGACGTCCGCGAGGCCGCCGCCGCCCGCGAGGCGGGTCTGGAGGGACTTCCAGTAGTCGGCTTCGTCCTCGGTGTCGGTCTGCTTGATGGTGACGCCGGGGTTGAGCTTCTCGTACTCGGCGTAGAGCCCGGCCTCCTTGTAGCCGAAGGAGCCGAAGAGGTCGACGGTGACGGTGACCTTTCCGTCGGCGCTGGAGGCGCCGTCCGACGAACCTCCGCAGGCGGCGAGGAGGGCCCCGGCGAGGACCACCGCCCCCAGTCGGACGGTGCCCTTCTTGGCGGCTCGGGCTATGGGCATGGGAAGCCTCCTTGGCTCCTGGTGGAACGAGCGCCGAACGGTTCTTGAGAGCGCTCTCAAAACGTGGGTGGAGCGTGCCCGCACCAGACCTGCCACGTCAAGACTTGAAGAGATAACGAAGCGGCGACACACCGGAATTTCCGGTATACCCCCATAGACGCCTCGCCTTGCGCGATGTATTGACAGCCGATTACAGGAGTCTTACGTTTCGGCCACCTGAGAGCGCTCTCAGGCCGGGTTCTCAAACTCTCCCCAGCGCGGTTCCGCCGCGGCCAGGGGCACCCCGGTGTCCCTGGCCGCGGCCTGCCACTGACGAGCCCGTCCCTCTCGACGACATGAGGTGTTCCCCATGCCAGCTCCCCGACCACGGCCGACGGCCGCAGTGGTCCTGGCCGCCGCCCTGGCGGCCGTGGGCCTCGGCCCGGCCGCGACTCCGGCGACGGCCGCCACCGTCCCCGTAGGAGCCGGGAGTTACTCCGACACCCGCCCGTCCGGCACCACCGGCCCCACGAACAACACCGGCGCGCCGGTCACCCCCAAGGTCACCCAGGCCGCCCAGGGCAAGCCCGTACCCACCAACGACTGGTGGTCCTCCCTCGCCTTCCAGCGCTACGGCGACAACCCGTACTCCACGCCCATGTACGGCCACCCCCTCACCTACCAGGCCGTCTCCGGCGGACTGGAGGTCGGCTACCCCACCAGCCCGGCCGTCGTGGGCGAAGGCCGACAGTACGAGTACGCCCACAAGCGGGACCTCACCCTCGGGCTGAGCGGCCTGAACTCCCCCGACGCCAAGGCCGACGCCTGGTCCGACTGGACCGTCACCCCCTACTGGTCCGACGGCACCCGCACCCTGCGGACCACCATCGGCCACGGCCTGCCCTTCGTGTACGCGCAAGGGTCCGGCGGCAACGCCCAGATCACCACGGCGTCGACGCCGACCGTCTTCTCCGACCAGGGCAACGTCGTCGGCATCACGGTCGGCGGACACCACTACGCCCTCTTCGCGCCGACCGGCACCGACTGGAACATCTCCGGCACGACGATCACCGCCGGCCTCGGCGGCAAGGACTACTTCTCCCTCGCCGTGCTGCCCTCCACCGACGCGCTCGCCACGTTCCGCAAGTACGCCTTCAGCTTCGTCACCGGCTCCCAGGTCGACTGGAGCACCTCCGGCGACACGGTCAGCGCCACGTACAGGCTCACCACCGAGGCCAAGGAAGGCACCGAACGCGGCACCCTCCAGGCCCTGTACCGGCATCAGTGGCTCCACACCACCGACGCCCTCACCGCGTACACCTACGTCTCCCCCCGCGGCACCATGAAGGTCCGCGAGAGCGCCTCCTTCACCACCCGCCAGAAGGCCGCCCCGGTCCTGCCCGCGCTGCCGAGGACCAGCGCCGTCGACACCTCCCGGCTGCGCGCCTATCTGTCGGAGGTCGCGAACTCCTCCGACCCGTTCTCCGGGGCGACGGACACCTACTGGACCGGCAAGGCGCTGGGCAAGCTCGCCCAACTGGTGCCGCTCGCCGACCAGATCGGTGAGACCGCGGTCCGCGACAAGCTCATCGGCCTGCTCAAGGGCCGCCTGCAGGAGTGGTTCACCGCGGGCGGGGCGAGCGAGTTCTCCTACGACACCAACTGGAAGACCCTCATCGGCTACCCGGCCTCCTACGGCAGCGACGCCGAGCTCAACGACCACCACTTCCACTACGGCTACTACGTCTACGCCGCCGCGATCGTCGCCCAGTACGACGCCTCCTGGGCCGCGGACTCCGCCTGGGGCGGCATGGTCAAGGCCCTGATCCGCGACGCCGCCAACCCGAGCCGCACCGACAGCGCCTTCCCGTTCCTGCGCGGCTTCGACGTCTACGCCGGGCACAGCTGGGCCTCCGGCCACCAGGGCTTCGCCGCCGGCAACAATCAGGAGTCCTCCTCGGAGTCCACCAACCTCAGCGCCGCGCTGGTGCTGTGGGGCTCGGCCACCGGCAACACCGCCCTGCGCGACCTCGGCGGCTATCTGCTCGCCACCGAGGGCGAGGCCATCGCGCAGTACTGGTTCGACGCCGACCAGCAGGTTTTCCCCGGCACCTTCACCCACGACACGGCCGGCATGGTCTGGGGCAGCGGCGCGGCGTACTCCACGTGGTGGACCGCCAACCCTGAGGAGATCCACGGCATCAACGTCCTGCCCGTGACCGCGGGCGGTTCCCTGCACCTGGCCGGGGACAAGGACGCGATCCGGCGCAATCTCGCGGAGCTGGAGCGCGAGAACGGCGGGCCCGCCGTCGAATGGCGCGACATCCTCTGGGAGTTCCAGTCGCTGGCCGACCCGGCCGGCGCGAAGTCGAAGTGGGACGCCGGCAACGCCGGATACACCCCGGAGCAGGGCGAGTCCAAGGCCCACACGTACCACTGGATCACGGCTTTGGACGCGCTCGGCGCTCCCGACCCCTCGGTGACCGGCGACCTGCCCACCTCCGCGGTGTTCACCAAGAACGGCGTCCGCACCTACGCCGCCCACAACTACGGTTCCACGGCCCGCACGGTCACCTTCTCCGACGGCAAGACGCTCTCCGTCCCCGCGCGGTCCACCGCGACCGGCACGGGTGCCGACACGGGCACCGGCGACCCCGGGACATCCACCGGCAGCGTCTTCCAGCTCCGTACGGGCGGCACCCTGACCACCGCCACCGGCGCCACGGCGGGCGCCGACACGATCGCCTCCGCCGGTGGCCGCAACTACGACGGCACGCCCACCAACCCGCTCGTGTACCAGGTCACGGGCGTCAACGGACAGCTGAAGTCGGGCGCCACGACCGCCTTCCGGCTCCCGGTCGACTCCGGCACGGCCGTCGGGGTCGCCCCCCAGGCCCGGATCAGCTACGACCTCACCGGCGACGGCACCTTCGACCGTGTCGAGACCTACCGGTACTTCGCCACCGACCCGGTCACCGGGTGGGAGGAGTACAACCAGGGCGCCGGCCTGAAGTCGGCCACCGGAACCCTCGGCAACCTGGCGAACGGAACCGTACGGCTGGAGCTGTGGAACGCGATCGGCAGCGCCGCCTCGCAGGTGCGCACCGGCACGGACACGTCCGTGGTGGTCATCCCCTACGAGTGACGCGTACGGCAGCACCCGGCAGATGATGGCGGGCGCGGGGCCCTCGGGCCCGGCGTCCGTCGTCGCCGTACACGCATGCCCTGGGCCGCTGGAGCAGCCCGGGACCGGCGGGGGTGGCCCGGCCCGGTCAGGCCGAGGCCCGGCGGATCAGCGTCGTCGGGGTGATCACGGAGGCGGGCACCTCCTCGTTCGGCGCGTCCAGCAGACGCATCAGCAGCTTGACCATGATCCGGCCCATGCCCTCGATGTCCTGGCGGACCGTCGTGAGCGGCGGCTCCGCGGCCTGGACCACCGCGGCCATGTCGTCGAAACCGACCACCGCGACATCCTGCGGCACCCGCACTCCGCGCTCGCGCAGCGTACGCAGCGCGCCCATCGCCATCGTGTCGTTGGAGACGAAGACCGCGTCGATCTCGGGGCGCCGGTCCAGCAGCTCCCCCATCGCGCGGGCGCCGCTCTCCTCGGTGAAGTCGCCCTCGCACAGCAGCAGCGGATCGGCGTCGACCAGGACATCGCGGTAGCCGTTGATACGGTCCGTCGCCGAGGTCTGGTCACGCGGACCCGTGATGTGCGCGATGTGCGTGCGGCCCAGGGAGATCAGATGTCGCACCGCGTCCCGGGCGCCTCCTCGGTTGTCGCAGTCCACGAACGGAAGACCCAGGTTCTCGCTCCCCACGGGACGGCCCCCGAGCACCGCCGGCACCCCGGTCCGGGCGATCAGGGCCGGCAGCGGGTCGTCGTCGTGCACGGAGAAGGCGAGCGCGCCGTCGACGTGCCCGCCCCCCAGGTAGCGTGCGATCCGCTCGTGATCGCCGGGGCCCTCCGCCCACAGCAGCACCAGTTGGACATCGCGTGCCGTCAGCTCCCTGCTGATTCCCCGTACCTGCTGCTCGAAGAACGGGTCGGCGAACACCCGGAACTCGGGCTCCGCGATGATCACCGCGACCGCACCGTTGCGCCGGGTGACCAGGGTGCGGGCCGCGTGATTGGGCACGTAGTCCAGTTCCTCGACCGCCCGGCGCACCTTCTCGACCAGTGCGGGGCGCACGCCCGCGCCCCCGTTGACGACCCGGGAGGCCGTCGCACGGGACACGCCGGCGCGTGCCGCGACGGCTTCCAGCGTGGGACGAGGCCTCACGGTCTGCTCGGGCAAGGCGGGCGCTCCTCCTGTGTGCGTCTGCAACTGCGATCCCTCCGCGGTGGGCCGCCGCGGGGCTGACATGGATCTGTGCGCACCACAATAGACGCATGCGGCGGCGTTTTGAGAGCGCTCCCAAGGGTGGGCGGACACGGGGGACCATCCAGGCGTACCTGGGCCGCCCAGGGAAGAGCCCTCGCTGCTTTAAGTTCCGACTCGCTACTCTGTGTATTCACATCGCGGCGAGCTTTGGGGTACCTGTGACGCAGATCCGGATTGCCACGTTCAACCTGGAGAACTTCGACGAGCCTGCCGCGGGCGTGCGCCCGCTGCTGGCCGACCGCATCGCGCTGATGAAACCGCAGATCACGCGGCTGCGGGCGGACATCGCCTGCTTCCAGGAAGTCCACGGCCAAGAGCGTCCCGGGCAGCCGCGCGACCTGCTCGCGCTCAAGGAACTGCTCGCCGGCACGAACCTCGACGGCGCGTCCCTGACCAGTACCAAGCCCGCGAACGACGCGGTCTTCGACGTCCGCAACCTTGTCATCGCCACCCATCTGCCGGTCATCAAGCATCAGCAGCTGAAGAACGACCTGGTCAACGAGCCCCACTACCAGCGGCTCACCGCCAACCCACCCGATGCAGCACCGATCGCGATCGGTGTCGAGCGGCCCATCCTGCACGCACAGATCGACATCGACCACGCAGCCCCCGGACGCCTGCTGCACGTCATCAACGTGCACCTGAAATCCAAGATCCCCAGCGACATCCCCGGTCGGCTGACCGGTCTCCACGAGGACATCTGGAGCAGCGCCGACAGCTGGGCAGAAGGCAGCTTCGTCTCGTCGATGAAGCGCATGAGCCAGGCGCTGGAAGTCAGGCGCCTGATCGACCAGATCCTCGACGACGACCCGGACGCGTGCATCATCGTCGCCGGTGACTTCAATGCCGAACCCGAAGAAGTCCCGGTTCTGGCCATCTGCGGCAACGTCGAGGACACCAACAACAGCGAACTCGCCACCCGGGTCCTGATCCCCATCGAGCACACCATCCCCGGCGAGGCCCGTTACACCCTCTTCCACCACGGCCGCGGCCAGATGATCGACCACATGCTCGTCACCCGCAACCTCCTCGCCCACTACCGCGGTTCAGAGATCCACAACGAGATCCTCCACGACGACTCCATCGCCTTCGCCACCGACATCAAATACCCCGAGTCCGACCACGCCCCCTTCGTCGCCACCTTCGACTTCGACTGACCCCGCAGCACCGCGCAGCACTCGATCAGGAAGGCCGGCGCGGCTCTGGTTCCGGCTCGGAAGGGTCCTGGGCCGACTCTATTTGCTCGGTTGCTCCAGTCAGTTCCCTCCACGCCTTGACCAGCGGGATGCAGGCCTGGATCAAGCGGGTGAGAGAACGCGGCACATGTTCCATGGCGACGAGGAAGGCCAGCAGGCCGGTCGTGGCGGTGACGAGGGTTTGAGTCATGCCGTTGTCGTAGGGGGTGCCGCGGCCGGCGCATCACATCCGGGCGGTGGTTTCACACGTTCGGGGATTCCTTCTGAGGATTGCGTTATCCACGGGCCCCACCCCTCCCTACAACGCTCTCAGCACGTGACCGCATCGGTTCGCAGGGAGAGGCATGCCCGACGACCAGTTCGACGGGGCTCCACCGTTGGGGGCCCAACAACTGCCGGCTGCACGCGTCGGCACCGACATTCCCGAATCCCCGCTCTTCAGGGTGCAGATCGAAGAGAATGCCGCCGCTGTCGCCCGACTCGCGGACAAATCCGCCGACGAAACGAGCCAGAGAGCAGCCGACGATGCAGCCGTACATCAAGCCCTGGCAGCCGCACACTTCGACGGCCCGGCCTGGAATCTCTTCGCGCGGGCGTTGACCGAGTACGCCTATCCCATTGTGACCAACTGGCTCTATACGGGGGAAATCTTCACCTTGTGCGCCGACCGGGGCCGGCCTGTTCGGACACCCCGGACGCTGCAGGACATGGAAACGCTGCGCACCGATCCGGACGAGCGGGAGGAGCTCGTCTGTGAGGTCGTCGCGCGGGCCCTGCACCTCTACCGCCGCAGCGCACGTGCCGGCACCGGCTGGCGCCCGGACGGCGGCGCGTCCCTGAAGACCTATTTCGTCGGTGCCGTCCTGGGCGAGTTCGCCGGGGTCTACGACCGCTGGGCTTCGGAGCGCGCCCGGCGCCCACCGTGTGACCCGGACGGCATGAACGCGTTGCAGGATGTCGCAGGTCATCGAAGTGAGGAACCCGAGAGCCAGGCGATCGGTCATGACGCTGTGCAGCGGTTGCTCGCGGAGGTGAAGGACAAGACCACGCGCACCGCTCTCTTCCTCATGCTGAGGGGTTACACGAGGAAAGAGATCGGCGAGTTCCTCGACCTGTCGGCGGCGGCCGTCGCGATGCGCATGTCCCGGCTGAGAAAGAACCGGCCGCAGCATGACGGCCAGGAAGAGCAACTGACCCCCTCGACGGCGCAGGACGGCAGGGAGGACGCGTGAAGCGGGAAGAACGCCTCGCAGACGGGGTCGCAGAGGCCATCGCGAGGATTCAGGAGGCGGAACTGCTCGCCCCCGAAGAGCTGCGCCCGAGCGTGCGTGCGTGCCTGGAACACCTCACGGAACTGCAAGAGCGCATGGACCGAGAGGCCGGAGGAAGGAGCGGACACGCGGGCGGCGTGACCGGCCCCGACTTCGCGACCTTGCTCAAGCAGTCCTCGCTCAGCACACCAGGGGCGGCGGCACTGCGTGCTCGCACCGGCGCCGAGGTACGGGAGCGCATCGAGAGGCGGTTGTCCGAACTCGAGGAGGGCGTCCCCACCGATGCACCGCCCCACAGCGCCGGGGAAGTTGAACCCGTACGCAAGGTGGCGGGACAACTGGGCACTCTGCTGCGCAGCTACTTGGAGCAGCGACGCCGACGCGCCGAAGAGCAGCCGGAGCGCAAGGAACGTCCTGACGCCTCCGAGGTGACCTGCGAGATGAGCATGCGGCTGGTCGTCTCCAACAGTTCCTCGGCGCCCGTGCCGGCGAAGCTGCGCTACCGCCGGTCGGACCCCTACGCCATCGAGGCATGGTTCCGAACGGCACCAGACGAA
The DNA here is from genome assembly GCF_044763135.1 of Streptomyces sp. NPDC096205. Lineage (NCBI taxonomy): Bacteria > Bacillati > Actinomycetota > Actinomycetes > Kitasatosporales > Streptomycetaceae > Streptomyces > Streptomyces sp. NPDC096205. The sequence continues at coordinate 172,440 of NZ_JBIWFS010000005.1, forward strand.
CTGGTGCACTGGGTCTTCTCTCGTGAGCTCCTCACGGCCGGTCTCCGCACCTCCGCAGGCGTCATGGACGTGAAGATCCGGCCCGCTGTCTCCGTCGGAAGGGAGGTCGTCTTCATCACTCTCCAATCCCCAGAGGGAACAGCACTGCTGGAAGCCCCCCGGGCAGCGCTGCAGAAGTTCCTCCGACGCACGAACGACCTGGTGGCACCCGGAGACGAGAGGCGCCACGTCGATGTGGACGAGCTGTTCCAACTCACCGCACTGAACAGGCGGGACACAGCGAGCAGGCCCGACACCGCCATCGACCCGGTGAGTGAGCAGGACGAACACGAGGACAGCCCCGACCACCGAGCCGAGCCCGACCAACTCCTCGAGAACCAGAAACGCCCCGACCATCCTTGATCCGCCACGGCGGAGGGGGCGGTACGGCCGTGGGATGACGGGCACAGAGTGGTCCCACGGCCGTACGGCAGACCTGGCGCGTCAGCGCCGGGTATAGATGAAGCCGATTTTGTCGATCTCGGCGCCGGCCCGGCCGTGGAATCCGGCGATCTGCCAGCCGGAGGGCGCGGTGCGCGTCACGCAGTCGGACGTCGTCGTCCCGCCGGCCAGCGTGCGGCCGAGGCTGGTTGTGAAACTGGCGTAGAAGATGCGCGTACGGCCGTCCTTCCCGCCCTGGCACAGGTACGCGCTCGTCACGTACTCGCCGCTGCCGAGGGCCAGTGACGCGGCCGTGCCGCCGGTGCCGCCGTGCGCGAGCGTCGTGCCGTTGGTCAGGGTGACGCTCAGCCGGTCGACGCGGGAGCCGGCCCGCAGGGCGATCGTGGTGGCGCGGGCGCCCGCCGACACTCTGTCGATGTCCGTGAAGTAGTCGCCGTGTGGCCCGCCGAACTGGTCGCTGAGCTGGAAGGCGGAGTCGCGCGACCAGGAGAAGCCGACGGTGATCGGGTCGTGGTCGGAGAGCATGAGCCCGTCGCTCGTCAGGAACTTGGCGTGCTCGTTGCCGTACGACGTGGCGCTGAGCGAGACGAGCTTGCTGCTCCTGTACAGGACCTTGTCGACGACCTCGCACGTGGGCGGCACCGTCGTCCCGCTCTGGTCGCACACCAGGGCGGGGCTGCCCTTGGCGGGCGGGGTGCCGCCGCGAACGAGCTCTACCCAGGCGTCGGTGAGGCCGTTGGCGGCGGCGAACTCGGCGATCGTGTCGCCGGTGCGGGTGTAGCGGGTGTTGGTGTCACCCATGACGACGACCGCGTTGCCCGCCGAGTGGGTCTTGATGAAGGCGGTGAGCTGGTCGAGGTTGTCGGCGCGGGAGGCGAGGTCGCCGTCGGTGGTGCCGGCGTTGGTGTGGACGTTGTAGAAGTCGACGTAGACACCCTCGGCGAGGCGCTCGCGCTGGAACGTGAAGCCCTTGGGTGTCAGGCAGTCACCCGAGTCCAGCCGGCACGAGTCCCAGCGCACGCGCTCGAAGTCGTCCGCGTCGTAGGAGATCTTCGACAGGGTGTTCAGCCCGCTGCCGATGCCGGCGCCGCCGCTGGTGGGGGTGCGGTAGGGGTGCGCGGTGTCGGCGGCGTAGAGGTGGGCGTGGTAGTTGAAGTCCTCCTGGACGTGCACGACGTCGTACGGCGCTATGCGCTGTCCGATGGCCGTGGTGCTCGGCTCCCGTGGGGTCGGGGCGCTGGACAGGCTCTCGGGGAGGCCGGCCACGTTGTAGGTGAGGACGCTGAACGTGCCCGAGTCCGCGGCCGCCGCGGGCGGGGCGGACATCGTGAGCCCGCCGACAACGGCCGCGGTCGCGGCCAGACAGGCGAGGAGTCTGCGCATGGGGGAATGTCTCCTGGGGGTGAGGCGGAGAGGCACGGACATGGACATGGACATGGACATGCCGGACGTTACTGCGGGTTACACCAGTCTGGGAACGAATTCGGATGCTCTTCACCCCGCGCATGCCGCGATCAAGGCGTCAGTTCGCCCGCGCTTTCCCACATGTGCACGGCGAGCAGCGCCGCCTGCTCAGACTCGACCCGCTCGCGGACGCCACGACGAAGCTCCAGCCGCGGCTCTTCCACGGGGCGCGTCGAAGCCGGGCGAACCGGACTTCGCGCGAGACGCTGCCACCATGACAGCCTCGCCTTCCACCGAAGCCCCGTACCGCTTCGACGACCTGACCGCCCTCTACATCAACTGCACCCTCAAGCCCTCCCCGCAGCTCAGCCACACTCAGGGGCTGATCGACAAGAGCGCGGAGATCATGATGTCGTGCGGGGTCACCACGTCCGAGATCAGGGCCGTCGACCACGACATCGCGCCCGGCGTCTACCCGGACATGACCGAGCACGGCTTCGCGAGCGACGAGTGGCCCGCGCTGTACGAGCGGGTGATGGCTGCGGACATCCTGGTCATCGCCGGGCCCATCTGGCTCGGCGACAACAGCTCCGTGACGAAGAAGGTGATCGAGCGCCTCTACGCCTGCTCCAGTCTCCTCAACTCGCAGGGCCAGTACGCCTACTACGGCCGTGTCGGGGGCTGCCTCATCACCGGCAACGAGGACGGCGTGAAGCACTGCGCGATGAACGTCCTCTACAGTCTCCAGCACCTGGGCTACACGATCCCGCCCCAGGCGGACGCGGGCTGGATCGGCGCCGCCGGCCCTGGACCCTCGTATCTCGACCCGGGCTCGGGCGGACCGGAGAACGACTTCACCAACCGCAACACCTCCTTCATGGCCTGGAACCTGATGCACCTCGCCGCGCTGCTCAAGCGGTCCGGTGGCGTGCCCGCCCACGGCAACCAGCGGACGCAGTGGGACGCCGGCTGCCGCCCGGGCGCGGACAACCCCGAACACCGCTGACCCGCCCCGGCGAACGCAAGGACTTCGCCACGCGCCCGGCGAAGCGTGAGCGGCCGAGCGCCCCTACGGCAGGAGTTCCCGGGAGAAGCCGGTTGACGGGGACATTCACCCGTTTGCGTGAATCGAGCGAACGTACGACGGCTGGTCCCTCACCGGTGCGTAACGTGCGTGGTCGGCCTGCCGAACGGGGCTCATGCGGAGCGAGCAAGCGGAGGGGTTGCGGGGATGACGGACGGTTCTTCGAACCGAGGCGGAGGGTTGTCGCGACGCAGGCTGCTGGCCTCGTCGGCCGTCGCAGGCGGCGCCGGCTGGCTGCTGCGCGGGCTGGTCGGGCCGGACAGCGCCCACGCGGCCTCGGCGCCGCCGCCGGGCTTCCCTGCCGGGGTCGACGTCCACCAACGCGTCTATGAGAACTGGGTCGGCGAGATCCGTACAGATCAGCTGTGGACCTGCGCGCCGCGCAGCCCTCAGGAGGTGCTCGACGTCGTCAACTGGGCCCACGGCGCAGGCTGGACGGTGCGCGCGCAAGGGCGACGCCACGGCTGGTCTCCCCTGACCGTGGCCGACGGCACGCCCGCCGCGGCCCGGGTCGTCCTGCTGGACACCACCGCACACCTGACCGCGATGTCGCTGGAGCAGCAGGCCGGCGACGGGTCGGCCGCGGTACGGGTCCAGGCCGGGGCCTCGCTGGAGACGCTGCTGGCGTTCGCCGGGGCCGGCGGATACGGCGTCACCGCCGCACCGGCACCCGGTGATCTCTCGGTCGGCGGCGCGCTGGCCGTCGGCGCGCACGGCACGGCCCTCCCCGCCGCCGGCGAGAGCCCGTCACCCGGCCATGGCTACGGCTCACTGAGCAACCTGGTCACCGAGCTGACCGCGGTCGTCTGGGACGCGGGCGTCGGCCGTTACGTCCTGCGGACCGTCGGCCGGGCCGAGCCCGACTGCGACGCGCTCCTGACGCACCTCGGCCGCTCGCTGGTCACCGAGGCCGTCCTGCGAGTGGGCACCGACCACAACCTGCGCTGCCAGTCGTTCGTGGACATCCCCGCCACCGAACTGTTCGCCGCTCCCGGGGCTTCCGCCGGCACACGGACCCTGGCCGGCTTCGTGGACCGCACCGGCCGGGTGGAGGCGATCTGGTTCGCCTTCACCGACCACCCGTGGCTGAAGGTCTGGAGCGTCGCCCCGACCCGGCCGGCCGCCTCCCGCGCGGTCGACGGGCCGTACAACTACCCGTTCTCCGACTCGCTCCCCGAGCCGGTGGCCCGGCTGGCCGGTGACCTGGTCTCCGGGGCCTGGGCGAGCGCGCCGCTGTTCGGGCAGGTCCAGGCCCTGCTGGCCAAGGTGGCGCTGACCGGCGACATCAGCGACGTGCTGCTCTCGGGGACCCTCGTACGGGACGTGCTGACCGGCGACGTCCTCACCCACCTGCTGGCCGGCGGCCTGCGCTCGGACCTGTGGGGCGCCTCCCGCAACCTGTTGCAGTACATCAGGCCCACCACGCTGCGCGAGACCGCCAACGGCTACGCCGTGCTCACCCGCCGCGCCGATCTGCAGTGGGTGGTCAGCCAGTTCGCCGACTTCTACCGCACCCTGCTCGCCCAGTACGCGGCACGCGGCGAGTACCCGGTCAACGGCCAGGTGGAGATCCGGGTGACCGGCCTGGAGGAGCCGTCCGTGTGCGGCGTCCCCGGTGCGCGGCCCCCTCTGCTGTCCGCCGTGCGGCCTCGCCCCGACCGGCCGGACGTCGACACGGCCGTGTGGATCGATGTCCTCTCCCTGCCGGCCACACCCGCCCTCAACCGCTTCTACCGCGACATCGAGCAGTTCCTCCTGACCCTGGACGGGGACCGGGCCACCGTTCGGGCGGAGTGGTCCAAGGGCTGGGCCTACACCGACACCGCCGCATGGGCCGACCCGGACGTCCTCACCCGCCACATCCCCGACAGCCAGCGCGCCGGAGGCGGCCCGGGCTGGGACGAGGCCGTCGCGACTCTCGACCGGCTCGACCCCCACCGCGTGCTGTCCAGCCCCTTCCTCGACACGCTGCTGCGCTGAGCCGGAAGGCAGTCGGGTTTCTGCTGCGACGCCTGAGCGTCGGACTTCCTGGCGCGACGCCAGGTGTCCGACTTCCCGCCGCCACGCCTGGTGCCCGACTTCTCGCCGCGACGCCGGGTATCCGGCCTCCCGCCGCCACGCTTGGCGTCCGGCTCGGCGACCGGCCGCCCGGTGAGCGGGGCCGTCGGTTCATCTGTCCCGTGCGTTGACACGGCATCGTCACCGTCCCCATGATGGACCGTCATGGGAGCGCTCCCACACCTGTGCCCCAGCACGTCCCGTCGCATTTGTGCCTCAGCCCGTCCCGTCGTACGGCTCGACGCCCGGCGAGCCGTCCGTGCCGCCGGCCCCCCGAGGGAGGACCCCATGGCCCCACCGCAGAGATCACGTCGGCCGGCTCGCGCCGCCGGCCGCCCGCGCCACCTCGCACGTACCGCCGCCGCCCTGGCCGCCGCGCTCTCCCTGCTGTCCCCGCTCGGCGCCGCCGGCATCGCGGCCGCCGCCGTGCAGGAGACACCCGCCGCGGACGTCGAGGTCCAGGTCAACACACAGGCGTCTCTGGGCCGCTTGACCGACACCGCGCGCGGCGTCAACGCGGCCGTGTGGGACTCGCACATGAACGACCCCGAGGTCGCCGCCCTCATGAAGGTGGCCGACGTGGGAGCGATGCGCTATCCGGGCGGATCGTACGCCGACATCTACCACTGGCAGACGCACACCGCTCCCGGCGGATACGTCGCCCCCGGCACCGGCTTCGACGCCTTCATGGGCACCGTCCGCGCCACCGGGGCGCAGCCGATCCTGATCGCCAACTACGGCTCGGGCACGCCCCAGGAGGCGGCCGGCTGGGTCCGGTACGCGAACGTCACCAAGGACTACGACGCGAAGTACTGGGAGATCGGCAACGAGATCTACGGCAACGGCCACTACGGCAGCGGCTGGGAGCACGACGATCACCCGGACAAGAGCCCCCAGGAGTACGCCCGTCAGGTCCGCGCCTACGCCCTCGCGATGAAGGCCGTCGACCCGACCATCAAGATCGGTGCGGTGCTCACCGCCCCGGGCAACTGGCCGGACGGCGTCGTCGGCGCGGGTGATCCGGGCGACTGGAACCACACGGTGCTCTCCCAAGTCACCGACGTCATCGACTTCGTCAGCGTCCACTGGTACGCGGGCGGCTCCGACACCACGGCCGACGCCGCCATGGCCCGTCTGACCCGGCTGCCCGGCGAACTGCGTGAGGTGCGCAACCAGATCGACCGGTACGCGGGCGCCGACTCCCCGCGCATCGGCATCGCCCTCACGGAAGTCAACACCAACACCGGCGGAGCCATGCTCACCGCACGCCCCAACGGTCTGTTCGCCGCCGACGCGTTCCTGACGGCGCTGGAGAACGGCGTCTTCAACGTCGACTGGTGGAACACCCACAACGGCGCGGATCGGATCACCACCGTCGACGGTGAGACCGACTACGGCGACATGGGGATGCTCTCCAGCGGCGGCTGCACCGGCGAGTTCTGCGAACCGGCGCCCAACACGCCGTTCCACCCGTACTACGGCATGAAGATGACCAGCGAACTGGGCACCGCCGGCGACACCTTGGTCGCCGCCGTGTCGTCCGCGCGGGACGTCTCCGCACACGCGGTGCACCGCCGCGACGGGCGCCTGAGCGTCCTGCTCATCAACAAGAACCCCGACGCCGCACGGACCGTCGACCTCGCCTACACCGGGTTCACGCCGTCCGTCGCCACACCCGAGGCAAGCCGTTACGCGCGCGGCGACAACGACGTCACCGACGTCACGGGCAGCGGGGCGTCCGCCTCGCGGGTCACCGTGCCGCCGTACGGGATGCTCGCCGTCACCCTCACCCCGCGGCCCGGCACCGGGCCCGAAGCCTCGGCCGCCGGCACCCCGGGCACGCCGAGACTGGACGCCGTGACCGGCACCACCGGCCGCCTGTCCTGGGCGGGCGCGCCCGGCGCCACCCGCTACCTCGTCCAGGAGCGCGACGGCGCGCACACCTGGCTGGTCGGCGAGACCACCGGCACGTCCGTGACCCTGGGGAACCTGCCGCCGGGCAGCACCCACACGGTCAACGTGCTGGCCTCCGACGCCTCGGGACGACTCTCCGCCCCGTCCGATCCGCTGACCTTCACCACCGGCACTCCGTCCGACGCCCCCTGCGCGGTGACGTACCACCCCGACACGGGCTGGGGCAACGGCTTCGTGGCCACGGTCACCGTACGGAACCTGTCGGACACCCCGGTCACCGGCTGGACCATGGACTGGGACTGGCCGACCGACGGCCAGTCGGTGTCCTCCGGCTGGAACGCCACGTTCCACCAGACCGGCCGGCACGTACGGGTGACCGCACCCGAGGGCGCCGGGCCGCTGGCCCCGGACGGTGCGTCAACGGTCTCGTTCGGCTTCGTCGGCGCCAACGACGGACCCAACCCCGAGCCGAGCGCCTTCCGCCTCAACGGCGCTGTCTGCTCCGGGGGTTGAGTGGCCAGTCCCGCCAGGGAGGACCGACGCGTGCCCACCTGTGGCGGAAAAGACCGTACAGAGGCACGAGGAAGCGACGGCGGACACCGCGGCCCGCGCAGTCATGATCCGCGAGAAGCGGGTGGTTCTCTCCACCCTGCGACCCATGGGGCAAATGTTGAAAAAGGGACAGAAGTGACCTACGGGAATTTTGCATCATCCCGGGAAAATCGGTGAACCGGGGTGGTGGGAAATCCAGCCGGAACCGAAAGGAGATGGTGACATGACTGCCACCGAACGCCTGACCGACGAAGTCACCGGCATCGAACTCGAGGAAGTTCTCGCCCCCGCCGAGCCCGACGGGGTCTACCGCGACAGCAGGGAGTGCGCCGCCCTGGCTCTGCAGGGTGGAACCACCACGCTGCTGCTGTCTCCGCCGACCCCCCGCCCGAAGAAGGGCTGAGCGGCTCGACGGGAGCATCACATGGAGCAGTCACGTACCTCCGCCCTTCTCCAGGGCGCGGTGCAGGACCTCGCTTCGGGCGTGGCCTCCGCCCTCCACGGCGGTGGCCACGCCTCCCCCTCCGGCGATGTACTGCGGGACGGGACGGCGAACGGCGTGGTCCTCGCGGCCGTACGGGTGCTGGGAGCCGATCTGCTCCTGCCCCGCCTTCTCTTCCGCACCGCACCGAGTGAGCCCGAACGGGCCGCTGTCCAAGAGGCCGTCCGCGCCTTCCCGCCGCGTCCGGACGCGGCCCCCACCGTGGCCTGGAGCCATTGGGGCATGGTCCGCGCCCTGCGCCGAGCCGACGCCGGCCTCACCCACACACCACTCCCCTCCCTCGACGACCCCGACTCTCCCACCTCGCCCGGCCCGCCCGGCTCGACCGTCGATCCGGACACCGGCTGGCTGCGGGACGACTCCTGGCAGACCCTCACCCACCGCCTCGCCCTACTGGCGGCCCTCGCCGTGCCCGGCGAGGACGGCCCCGTCGCGCGCGGCGCCCAGCAGCGGGTCGTCGACCTCAGCCGCGGCTTCGTACGGGCCGTACGCCGCCGGGACTGGCGGCAGGCCGCCGGAGCGGGGCGCTGGCTGGCGCTGCTCCGGGACGTACCGGAGACGCTGGGGCTGGACACCGGCCTGGACTTTATGGAACTGATGGGAGGCGACGACGCCTGCGTGGCCCTGCAGGTACGGGCGGCCCGCCTGATGCGCACCGGAGTGCCCGTATGACGGCCGCGGACGTGCGAGGGGTGGTGGACGCGGCGCTCGCCTGGGTCTCCGAGGAGCGCGAACGGTTCGTGCTGCCGGACGAGGTCCTGGACAGCGCGGGCGCCGTGAACACGACCTGGAAACCGCTCGGCGAGCTCGCCCAGGTCTGCTCGACCGCCCTGCGCCACACCACCGCGCCGGATCCGCTGCACGCCCGGGCGGCGGACCTGCTGGCCTTCGCGTGGAAGCAGACCGGGCAGGGCGAGCTGCTCGTACGGCAGCAGCGCCGCGAACCCTTCTCGACGTATCCGCTGGAGGTGTACGCGGCGTTCGCGTCGGCCGGACTGCGGTACGAGCCCTTCGTTTCGCTGTCCGCCAGGCTGACCGAGACGCGCGGCCGCCGGCTGGTCGAGCAGGTGCCGGTGCGGCGGCTGGGCGTCCTCTTCGCCGAGCGGCACTGCGGCCGACATCCCGAGGGGGAGGTCCCCGAAGTACTGGGCCGCACCTGGCTGGGCGGGCTGCCCGAACCGTGGGCCTTTGAACGGCTCTCCGGCTACGCGCTCACCCACGTCGTCTTCCACCTCACCGACTGGGGGCGCGGCGGCCCAGGTGTCCCCGCCGACCTGGTCGATTACCTGGAGCTGTGGCTGCCGCCGTGGCTCGACACGTGCCTGGACGCGGGCCTGTGGGACCTGGCCTGCGAACTCGTGGCCGTGGCGGCGAGCCTCCCGGTCCCGTTCCCGGTCCCGGCCGATCAGGCCGCGAGCCCGCCGGTCCCGCCCGAGCACGCCGCATCCGTGGCACCCGGCACCCCCGGCCCCGGTCTGTGCGCCGCCCTCGACGACGCCTGGACCGCGCTCGCCGCCGCCCAACGCCCGAGCGGTGCCATCCCGGAGGAGGCGGGCGGCGGCGACGGGGAGCCGGCCTTCCTCGACTGCTACCACTCCACCCTCATGGCCGCCTTCGCGGGTGTCCTGACCCTCGGCTGCCGCCCCGCCCACGACGGGGAAGGAGCACACGCATGACCGGCACAGCCCTGATGCACACCGTGGGTGTCCGCGCGCTCGAATGGCTGTGGGGCCACCGCGACGGTTTCCGCCTTGAGCCCGACGCGGACCCCGAAGTCGGCTTCCTGGAGCGGTTCAAGCCGATCGGGGAACTCGCGCTCGTATGCAAGGTGCTCTTCCGTGAGGGCGTGGCCGGATCGCGTCAGGCGGAGCTGGCCCGCCGACTCCTGGACCACGTGTGGCGCGACACCCTCGACGGCGGCCGCCTGCTCGTCCGCGGGCAGCGCACCGAGCCGTTCTCGCCGATCCCCTTCGAAGTGCACCTCGCCTTCCGGGAACTGGGCTACCGCTGCCCGGAGGTGGAGCGTGCCACCGAGCTGAACCACCGGCTCGGCAGCTGGTCCGCGTTCGAGACCACACCCACCCGGCGACTGGGCCTGTCCGCCTTCCAGCGCCGCGCCGGTCTGGCCCCGCGGCCCACCGAGGCCGACGTGTTCCGCCGGACCTGGCTGGCCCGCCGGCCCGAGCCGTGGACGGTGGAGGGCCACACCGCCTACGACATCACCCACGCGGTCTTCCACCTCACCGACTGGGGTGAACACCCCGAGGGGCTGCCCCCGGACACCGCCGGCTACCTGTCCCTGTGGCTGCCTGTGTGGCTGGACGACTGGCTGGACCTGCAGCGCTGGGACCTGCTCGGCGAGCTGCTCGTGGTCGACGCCTGTCTGCCGCGGCCCACCTTCGACCAGCGGGCGTGGGAGGCGTTCGCCGCGGCCCAGCAGCCCGACGGGGCCATGCCCGCGCTGCGGACGATGCCGACCGGGGACAGGGACGAGGTGTTCGACGTGGTCTACCACCCCACGCTGGTCGCCGCGTTCGCCTCCACCCTCGCCACCTCGCGGTCCCTGAGCGACCTGGCGGAGGCGTCATGACCGGCGAGCCTCGCACCCGCTGGCCCGAAGCGGCACCGCTCGACGAGGACACCGACGTAGCACCGCCCGCGACCGCGGCACCGCCCCTCGCCGGGGCCGTCGGGGCCGTCGGGGCCGTCGGGGCCGATGACGTCGAGGAGCGGCTCGCGGCCGCCGTGGACGCCGCCGACGCGCTCGACGCCGTGTTCGCCCTGTCCCGGCACGGCAGGCGTGTCGTGCGCTGCGGCGGTCACCGCTCCGCCGACACCCCCCGGGAGGACCTGCGCTACGAGATCGGGTCCGCCTCGAAGACGTTCACCGGCCTGCTGCTCGCCCAGCTGATCCGGCTCGGGCGGCTCACCGGCGGCGAGTCTGCGGCCGCCTGCCTGGCACCCGGCCAGGCCGCGCGCACCGGCGTGATCTCCCTCGCGCACCTGGTCACCCACACCTCCGGACTGCCCGCGCTGCCGGCCGACTTCGTCGTCCGCGCCCTGCCCGCCTGGCGCACCCAGCCCTACGGCCGCTACCCGGACGACCGGGTCGTCGCCGCCTTCCTGCGGGCCAGGCCACGGCACCGGCCCGGCAGCCGCTGGCACTACTCCAACTTCGGGGTCGCCGTACTGGGCCACGCTCTGGCCGCGGTGACCGGGACGCCTTGGGAGGACCTGGTCACCGAGCACGTCCTGCATCCGCTCGGCCTGCACGGCACCACGCTGCGGGCGGGTTCCCCGGCCACGGACGCGACGGGGCACGGCAAGGACGGCCGTACACCCACCCTCAGCTTCGACGCGGGCGGGTTCCGGGCGGCCGGCGCCGTCCGGGCCACCCCGCACGATCTGCTCACGTTCCTGGAGGCGCACCTCGATCCGGCCGGAACGCCCCTCGAGGACGCGCTGCGGTCGGTGCGCGTCCCGGTGCTGCGCCGGGGGCTGGGCCACCGGCACACGCACACGCTCACCTGGTTCCGGCACCCGACGGACGGCGGGCCGATGTACTTCCACAGCGGAGCCACGCTCGGCCAGCAGTCCTTCCTGGGCTTCCGGCCCGACACCGGGACAGCGCTGGCGGCCCTGTGCACCCGCAGGTTCCGGGCCGGCGACCCCTTCATCGCCACGGCGTACGCGCTCCTCGCCGACGACTGACCCGGTCCGGCGTACGGGCTCCTCACGGACGACCGACCCGGTCCGGCGTACGGGCTCCTCGCCGACGACTGACCCGGTCCGGCGTACGGGCTCCTCGCCGACGACCGACCCGGTCCGGCGTACGGGCTCCTCACCGACCACTGATCCGGTCCGGCGCGCGGGTGGCGGTTCCCGCGCGCCGGACCGGTCAGGCCGGGTTCACAGACGCTGCCACAGCGCGGGCGTGCCCTCCGGCCGCCAGCCCGCCTGCGACTGGTGGGCCTGCAGGCACTGGTAGCGGACCGTGCCGTAGGTGACCGTCGCTCCCGCCTCGTAGACCCGGCCGGCGGTCCAGGCATCGGCCGCCGGGGTCTCCTCGGGGCCGGGCGACGCGGGCGGGGCCGACGGGGTCTCCTCGGCGGCCGCGCTCACCAGGGTGAGACCGAGGTCGCTCAGCAGCGGGTTGATCGGCTGGAAGAACGTGGTGCCGCCGCTCGTGCAGTCCCCGGAGCCGCCCGAGAGGACGCCCTGCGCCTGCGCGCCCGCGACGTACGGCCCGCCGGAGTCGCCGGGTTCGCCGCACACCGTCGTCCCGGTCAGCCCGTTGACGGTGCCCTCCTCGTAGGTGACCGTGGCGTTCTCCCGCTCGATGGTGCCGCAGTGCCAGCCGCTGGTGGAGCCCGAGCGGCACACCGAGGCGCCCACCAGCGCCTGCACCGAGCCCGCCACGTCGACCGTCGCGCCGTCCTGGCCCCGCACCTTGGGGGTGACGGTCCAGCCGCCGGTGACCCCCACCCACGCCATGTCCTTGCCGGGGAAGGTCGAGGCCTGGAAGGTGCCCTGCGCGGCGTCGCCCGCCCCGGTGGTCGTCGAACCGCGCTCCCCGCAGTGGCCGGCCGTGGCGAACCCCTTCTGGTCGCCCTTGGTCACGGAGAAGCCGACGGAGCAGCGGTAGGTGTCGTCGATGTTGTACGGGTCGCCCCCGACGATGTCCGCCAGGGCGCGGGGCCGGTACTCGGACAGGCGCACGCTGATCCGCTGGCCCGCCACCCCCGCCCGTGCGATCAGCGACTGCGCCGCGGCGCGGGTGGTGGCCTGGACGACGACCCGGTTGGTGCGTACGTCGATGGAACGCACCGGCGTGTTCACACCGTCGGCGCGGGTGACGGCCGCGTCGAGCTTCTCCTTCACGGCCCGCAGGTCGGCCAGCGATGCGGGGACGACCGCGGCCTCGGCGCCCTGCGCGCGGATGGCGGCCGCGTCGGCGGCGCGGGTGGTGGCGACCGTGAGCAGGGCGGAGGTGGTGCCGCTCAGCCAGGCCCCGGCGAAGTGATCGCCGAGGGAGTTGCGCAGCAGTCCCGCCCGAGCGCCCGCCTCGGCCTCGTTGGCCAGGCGGGTCATGGCCTGGGAGGGGGTCAGATGCAGATCCCGCTGCAGTGCCCGCAGCACCGCGGCGTCGGGACGGCCCGCGCCGAGTGCCTGCGCCGGGGACGGAAGGGGAGCGGCGGCTGGCGGGGACGCGGCACCCGCCGTGGTGTGCGCGGCGGTCAGGACGAGGGCGCCTACCGCCAGCAGGGCGGCTCGGGCTGTGCGCGCGGTGTGTCTGCCGACCATACGGGGCCTCCTAGGGTCCGGATGAGAGGGGTCGGGACGTCGGACGTCGTAGGCCATAGCCCTTGACGCGATGTCCACGGCTCATCGCGGCGGCGGAGGTGTTTCCCGCGATGGGGGACGTGGGGGGTGGCAAGTGCAGTAGGCCGCCGGGCGCGGCGGGTGCATCGGGTACGCGGGGTGCGGCAAGGCACCGCACGGTGCCGCGCGAGGACCCGGCCGCGAGTGTCTGCGAGGTGAGCCTCTACCTCACGCCCGACGTGACGCTGCCGCCGGACACGTGCGGGCCGACGGCACAGGAACAGCGTCGGACTGCTCGATCACAGCCGGGTGGCCGGCCAGACGGTCACGGCCGCGGCGACCATCAGCCCGGCGTTGAGCGCGATCCGGCGGTCTTCGCCCCTCAGGTGGACGGCGATCGCGCCGACCTGCAGGAGTACGAAGCCGATGGCCGCGGCCGGTGCCGGCGAGGGAGCGATGCCGGTCAGCGGCGGCAGGATCAGGCCGGCCGCGCCGAGTGTTTCGACCACCCCCAGCGCTCTGACGGCAGGCAGGGGTATGTGGTCGACCCAGGCCATCATCGGGCGGAGTTGATCGCGGCTGCGGATCACCTTCAGCGTGCCTGCGTAGAAGTAGAAGAGCGCGAGCGGTCCCGCGACGATCCAATAGGCGAGGTTCATGGTTCCCGTTCATGGGCCACCGGCTCGCGGGGGCCCGTCGATTGCGTCGTGCGCCAGGGGCTATGCCGGTCGAAAGGAGGGTGGCCTGGTCGTGCCGCGTCGGTGGTATCAGGCGAAGTCGGTGGCGGGCTCGGTCGCGTAGCGGCTCATCGCGTCGATGTTGGCCTGTGGAGTCAGCGACCGGCCGCCTGCGAGCACCTCTTGGAGGTCTCGGAAGTACTGCACGTACAGGTCGGGGGTGAAGGTGCTGAGCATGACGGCGGGTTGGTCGGTCAGGTTGGCGAAGGTGTGCGGGGTGCCGGGCGGAACCATCACGAGCGTGCCCGCGGCGGCGTCGTAGTCCTGCTCCCCGACGGTGAACCGCACGGTGCCGGAGAGGATGTAGAAGCCCTCGTCGTGTTCGGCGTGGCGGTGCTGCGGCGGTCCCTGGGTGCGCGGGGCGAGGACGGACTCGGCGATCGCGAGGCGGTGCCCGGTGTGGCTGCCGTCCTCCAGAACGCGCATGTGTGTGGTGCCCAGAACGATCGTCTCGCCGTCGCCGGGACCCACCACCGACACAGCGGGGTGGGTCGGCGGCTCGCCGGCCTTCACTTCTTCGGTCATGCTCACGAGTGCACCGCCGGGGACCTGCCCGTGTCCAAGACCCGTCCCGCGGCGCCGATACCTCGTAGGTATCGTTGCAGCGTGGAGCTACGGACCTTGCGCTACTTCGTGGCGGTCGCCGAGGAACTCCACTTCGGCCGGGCCGCCACCCGACTGCACATGAGTCAGCCGCCGCTGAGCCGGGCGATCAAGCAGTTGGAGGCCGATCTCGGGGCCCTGCTGTTCGCCCGCTCCCCCACGGGGGTCACACTCACTGCGGCGGGCTCGGTCCTGCTCCACGAGGCGCGGGCCCTGCTCGACCACGCCGACCGCGTCCGGGTACGCGTGAGCGCGGCGGCCGGCGTCGCGACCATCACCATCGGCATCCTGGGCGACGGCACCGACCCCGGAGTGGCCAGGCTGGCCGCCGCCTACCGCCGAAGCCGCCCCGGCGTCGACATCCGCATCCGCGACACCGATCTGACCGACCCGACCTGCGGGCTGCGCGCCGGACTGGTCGACGTCGCCCTCACCCGGGCGCCGTTCGACGAGACAGCCCTGAGCGTGCGTGCACTGCGGACCGACCCGGTCGGCGTGGTCGTGCGCGCCGACGATCCGCTGGCCCGCCGCGAGGGACTGCGGCTGGCCGACCTGAGCAACCGTCACTGGTTCCAGCTCCCACAGGACACCGACCCCATCTGGCAGTCGTACTGGAACGGCGACAGGCCCCGCGAGGGCCCAGTCGTGCGCACCGTCCAGGAATGCCTGCAAGCCGTACTGTGGAACGGCACCGTCGGCCTGGCCCCGCTCGGACACGACCTGCCCACGGAACTGGCCGTGGTGCCGCTGATCGACATGCCGCCGAGCCGCGTCGTGGCGGTGTGGAACGAGGGTGACACCAACCCGTTGATCCGATCCTTCATCGAGATCGCGACAACCGCGTACCGTCACTGAGCACCGTAACCGTGAGTGATGACGCCGATCGGAAAACACTCGCTACAAGGCGGTGGCGGCGCGGACCAGCCCCGCTACCGCCGTCGAACGGCTGTGTACGGGCCAGGCGATGACCGTGGTGACATGGGGAGCGTCGAGGACGGGCACAGCGATGAGGCCCTCGCGGAGGCCGGTGCGGCCCGACTCCGGAACGACCGCGCAGGCACGGCCGAGGGCGATGAGCTGGGTGAGCTGCGTATGGTCGCGCACCTGCGGGCCCGGCCCGTCCGGGAAGGACCCGTCGGGACGCGGCCAACGGGGCAGGGGCAGATCGGGAAGGCCGGTGACCTCGGCGAGCCGCAGGTGGGGGCGGACGCCGAGGGGATGGCCCGCCGGGAGAATCGCGACCTGCCCCTCGGTGTGCAGGTCCTCGGTGTCGAAGCCGGCCATGTCGTCGAACGGCCGGTGCAACAACGCCACATCGGCCCGGCCGTCGCGCAGCATCCCTGCCTGCTCGCCCGGCCCGCACAGCATGACGTCCACGGCGACGGCGCCGGGTTCGGCGGCGTAGGCGTCGAGGAGTTTCGCCAGGAGTTCGCCGGAGGCGCCCGCCTTCGCGGCGAGGACCACTGCCGGGCGGCCGGCCGCGGTGAGGGCGGCCCGGCGGGTGCGCCGCTCGGCGGCCTCGACGGCGTCCAGCGCCGCCCGCGCCTCCCGCAGCAGCACCGCCCCGGCCTCGGTCAGAGCGACGCCCCGGCTGCCGCGCTCCAGGAGGGCGGCGCCCAGGCGCCGTTCGAGTCCTCCGATCGCCCGCGACAGCGGGGGCTGGGCGATCCCGAGCCGCCGCGCGGCCCGGCCGAAGTGCAACTCTTCGGCGACCGCGACGAAGTACCGCAGCTCACGTGTCTCCACCCCGCCAGCGTAACCGGGCCGGCCAGCAGCGATACCCGGGCGGTATCGCCGCCCACCCGATCGGTCTTGGACGCTTGGCCGGGCGCGGGAGCAGCATCGATGCCATGAGTGAGAAGAACATCGTGAACGTGAAGAAGGTCGCGCTGGTGACCGGGGCCAACAAGGGCATCGGTTACGAGATAGCCGCCGGGCTCGGCGCCCTCGGCTGGTCCGTCGGGGTCGGGGCGCGGAACGAGGGGCGGCGCGAGGCCGCTGTGGAGAAGCTGCGCGCAGACGGAATCGACGCGTTCGGCGTACCGCTGGACGTGACCGACGACGCGAGCGTGACGGCGGCGGCCCGGCTGCTGGAGGAGCGGGCCGGACGGCTCGATGCACTGGTCAACAACGCGGGCATCACCGGCGGCGGACCTCAGGAGCCCACCACCGTCGACGTGGACCGGGTGCGGGCGGCCGTGGAGACCAACGTGATCGGGGTCATCCGCGTCACCAACGCCCTGCTGCCGCTGCTGCGCCGCTCGCCGTCGCCGCGGATCGTGAATGTCTCCAGCAGCGTCGGCTCCCTCACGCTCCAGACCACGCCCGGCACAGAAATCGGCCCGATCGCCGTCGCGTACTCACCGTCGAAGACGTTCCTCAACGCCGTCACCGTGCAGTACGCCAAGGAACTGGCCGACACGAACGTCCTGATCAACGCGGTCTGCCCCGGCTACACCGCGACCGACCTCAACGGCTTCCGGGGAGTGCGCACCCCACGGCAGGGGGCGGCCTCGGCGATCCGGCTGGCGACCGTACCGGACGACGGGCCGACGGGCCGCTTCTTCGACGACGAGGGCGAGGTGCCCTGGTAAGCGCGTCCGGCCAACTGAGCCACCCCGTACGGGGCATGACCCAGATACGCCGGAGAGCCGCCACGGGATGACCCGTGGGCGGGCCCGCGCCAGCTGGGAGGGGTGCGGGGCGGCGGCGCAGCCTGGGCGGGCGGGCCAGGTTGCGCGGCCGCGGCGCCGGCGGCCGCGCCCGCAGCGCCGGCTCCGGCCTGGACCTGCTGGAGTAAGTGTTCCCAGGTGCCGTCGGCCGACCACAGCAAGTGGCGTTCGTAGACCGTCTTCCACGGGCGAACCGTTCAGGCAGTTCCCGGCGGGCTCGTCGGCCGCGTCCGTGGAACAGGTAGTGCGTCAAGCGAGCTCGCTGACAGTGGAGTTGCGCCGGTCGTCTGTCCGTGACAGGGATGCTGAGGACGAGCCGACCATGATGATGCTGGGACCTGCCCGGCCGATCACTCGGAAATCGCGACGCGTTCACGGGGCAGTCGTTGATGTCGTTGGCCGGCTGGAGTGAGGGTGCACGCAGACGGCGAACAGCGGGGCCGTATCCTGAGGTCGGCGACGCAGGGAACCGCCTGTGCGTCGCCGCCGTCCTTCACCGCCAGGCGCCGCCCATGCCGGGTGCCAGGTGCCCGGGCAGACGATCGGGAGTTGACAGTGATCAGCCTGGCCGCAGTGGGAGGGGTGGCCCTGGTCGAACTGGGCATGGCCCTGACTCCTGGACCGAACATGATCCACCTCGCCTCCCGCGCGATCACCCAAGGCCGCAGGGCCGGCCTGGTCAGCCTGAGCGGGACCGCTGTGGGCTTCCTGTGCTATCTGCTGGCCGCGGCCGCCGGCCTGTCCGCGTTGTTCGCCGCCGTGCCGCTGGCGTTCACGGTGGTCAAGCTCGCCGGGGCCGCCTACCTGGCCTACCTGGCCTGGGGCATGCTCAGGCCCGGAGGCCGCTCACCCTTCGCTCCGGCCCCGGACCTGCCTCCGGTCTCCGACACCCGACTGTTCGCGATGGGGCTCCTGACCAATCTGCTCAACCCCAAGATCGCTCTCATGTACGCCGCTCTTCTGCCCCAGTTCATGGATCCGCAGGCGGGTCCGGCCTGGGCACAGCTGATGCAGCTCGGTGGTGTGCAGATCATCGTGGGGATCTCCGTGAACGCTCTGATCATGCTGGGTGCGGCACGGGTGTCGGGGTTCCTGACTGCCCGGCCCCGCGTGATGACCGCTCAGCGGTTCACGGCAGGCGGCCTGCTCGGTGTCTTCGCGCTGCGCACAGCCCTCTCCCGTACGCCTGCCTCGGCCTGAGCCATGCATGTGGACCCGTGAGACCAGTGCTCCGCTGAGGCACCTGCCACATCGGCTGAGGAGCTGATGCCGGCTTCGGTTGACGCGAGGCCGGTGAGCTTTCTGTCAGGCCGAGGACCCGAGGGCGGTCACGCAGTTCGCTTACCCGGGCCGGGCCTTGGCGTTCACCGGCATCCCCCGAGCCCCGGGACGGCGGGTGATCCTGCGGCTTCATGCCCGGCGAACTGGAGCGTCTGCCAGGCGCCCGCGCACGTGGGTCCGCAACGACACTGGGTCGAGCCGGACCGGGCCGGGCCGCAACCGGCCCCGACGAAGGCACAGTTCCTTCCCTGATCAGGGCCCGGCGGCCGCAGCAAGCCGGGGACCGGGCCGCCCGGGCAGGTGCCGGACAAGCTCACCTCCGCGCCTGAGCCGACCCGCCAGTATGAGCCCGCTCGCCGTCTTCGTGCCGCTCTGGTCCTTCGGCGGATCGCCTGTGGCTTCGCGCATGAAGACGGATCGAACCGCTCACGGCCCGTCCCCAAAACGCGGGCCCGCGCGGTGGCCCCAAGATTTTTCTGCCCGCATGTAAAGGATCCGGCGGCGCTGCACCTCTCAGCATGTGTACGGCCGCTGCTTCACCGTGAGGCGCTGGGCCGCAGACGTAAGGAGCTCCGTGGAGATGACAGGGGTTGGAGCCGTCATGCTGGTGGTGCTGCTCTTCGCGCCGGCGCTGAGCAGCGTGCTGAAGAGCATCGCGTTCCGCAACCGCGCAGCGGGCAAGGCCGAGGTGATCCGCGCCAAGAGCGAGTCACAGGTGCTCCGCGCCCAGGGACGCCGGACGGGAGGACGGGGGCGTCGTGGCTGATGAGGGCAGGCCCGGGGCGGGGCATGCAGAGGCGCTGCGGGCGCTGGTCGAGGAGCGGTACACGAAGATGGTGGGCTACGCCGCCCGGCAGCTGCGCACCCGTGACGTGCCGCGGTCGTCGGCCGATCCCGAGGACGTCGTGCACACCGCCCTGAGCGCCGCACTCGCCCGTACCGAACCCATCGGCAAAATGCGGGCCTACACGTACAAGATCATGCAGAACGAGATCGACCGGGCGGCACGGCTCTACCACTCAGGCCGGGGGTACGCCTCCCTGGACGCGGATGTGCGCCTGGAAGACGAACCGGCGGCCGAGCCCGTCGCCGAGGCCGAGCTGCGCCACGTCGTCACCCAGGCATTGAAGGGCCTGCCACTGCAGCAACGCCGGGTCGTGCTGCTCATGCAGATGGGCATGACCCATGCGGAAGCGGCGCGGGTGCTGAAGGTGGCACCGGGCACGGTGGGCGTCCACGCGCACCGCGCGCTGCGCACGCTGCGTGTCGCGCTCGTCGGCCTGGGCACATCCGTCCTCGCGTGGATCACCTGCTCCGTGACGCTCGGAGTACGCGAGATCATCCCTGCCGCAAGTCTCCCGTCACCGGCCGGCCCCGCGATGACACGGAGCCTGCTCACGTTGCTCGGTCTGACCACCGTCATCCTCGGGCTGGCAGTTGCCGGCCCGGACAACACGTCACTGTGGCGGCGGCTGATCAAGGCACTGCAACGACGTACGCCGGCCACCAGCGCCCCGCCGGCAGAAGAGGCTCCCGCCGGCCCCAGCCCCAGCCCCGAGGCCGGCAGCGCGCAAAAGTACGGGCGGGACGACAGCATCGACCCCGCCGACCATTGGCTGCTCAACCCCGACACCGGTGAGTACGAACTGCGCCTCACCCCATCCGCACCGCCATCAACGACTCCACGCCCTCGCGAACACAGCAGTGCCACTGGCCCGGGCAGGCACCGCCGCGTCCCCGACAACAAGCCCCTCAACCGGCGCTAGAACCCGCGCCGTGAGGACCACGCTGGAAGGGCCCCTGCGGAGCGCACGCGTTCGGCCAAAGCCACGGCGCCAAGGCCTCCCGCCTCGCGCACCAGCGGGGGCCAGCCCGGCCCCGATCCAATGACAACTGCCTCCACCTGAGCGTCGACGACCCCGACATCATCCTGCCCGGCCCGGCCGGGGGCACCCTGCCCGAACGCGCCGCCCGCATCGCGCCGGCCGCCCACTTCGCCCCGAGCCAGGATGCAGCCGACCTCGCGGACCACACCCTGCCCATGCTCGCCATGCGCCCCCGGCCGGCTGCCGTCGCAGGAATCGGCGTAGTCGCGGTGCGGCGCGGGGCGTGCTGTCCTGAGAATGTACGTAGGAGAGCTCAGCCATGCGTCATCTCCGGACTTCCGTCCTCGCCTCCGCCCGGTCGCCCGCGCCGACCGGAGCGGGCGGAGGGCTGCTCCCGGCGCGGGAGCTCGCGATCGCGTGGTCGCTGATCCTCCTGGTCGTCGTACCGGCGTGGGTGCTGACCGTCGGGCAGGCGCGGGACATGGGGGTCGGGCCGGGAACGATGGGGATGGCCCTGCCGCTGTTCTTGTTGCTCTGGGTGACGATGATGGCGGCCATGATGCTGCCGTCCATGGCGCCGGTCGCCCTCACCTGGGTGCGGGGGATCGGGCGGCGGTCGTCCGGGTGGAGCCGGGCGGTGCGCACGCTGGAGTTCGTGGGTGGATATCTGCTGGTGTGGACGGCCTTCGGGCTGCTCGCCTACGCGGCTCTGGCCCTCACCGGGAACCTCGTGGACGATCATCCGGCCGCGGGACGCTGGATCGGCGCAGTGGCCTTCCTGCTGGCGGGTCTCTATCAGCTCGGCCCCCTCAAGAACGTCTGTCTGCGGCACTGCCGCGACCCCATGAGCCAGCTGGTGCGCTACGCCGGGTTCCGGCAGCCGGCCCGCGATCTGCGGGTGGGCATCCACCACGGCGGCTACTGCGTCGGCTGCTGCGCGGGACTGATGGTGGTCCTCGTGCCACTCGGGGTGATGAACGTGGCCGCGATGGCCGGGCTGGCAGTGATGATCTTCGTGGAGAAGCTGTGGTCACGGGGGCCGCTGCTCGCCCGGGTGGTGGGTGTCGTCTTCCTCGTCCTCGCCGTGCTGGCTCCGTTCCAGGACTGGCTGCTGCCCGGGCTGCGGGAATCTGCGCCCTCGATGGGCGGCATGTGAGCACCTGCGGCAAGCTGGAGGCAAGAGGCCGCCTCGCGATCCGCGTGCGGCTCGGGACGCGCGGTCTCGCCACTCCGATAGAGCTCCCTGGGGCTCGATGGGAGGGAAGCGAGATGACGGAACAGGCCGCTCCCGATACCCGCTGGCACCTGGCCGGCGACTGGTTCGACGTGTGCAAGTGCGCCATACCGTGCCCCTGCACGTTCGCGCAGCCCCCGACCTACGGCGACTGCGAGGGTGTGCTGGTCTGGCACATCCGTGAGGGCAACTACGGCGACGTACGGCTCGACGATCTCAACGTCCTGATGCTCGGCTCCTTCGAGGGCAACCCGTGGGCCGGCACGCACACCGACCCCTACGCCGCGGTCTTCCTCGACGAACGCGCCGACGACCAGCAGCGCGCCGCGCTCGGGACCATCTTCGGCGGTGAGGCGGGCGGCTGGCCGGCACAGTTCGGGGAGATGTTCCGGCCCGAGATGCGCGGCACGGACATCGCTCCGATCCAGGTGGAGGTCGACGAGGACCTCGCCACCTGGCGCGCCGAGATCCCGGGCCGGGTCACGGCGGCCGCCGAGGCACTCACCGGCCCGACGACACCGGCGGGCGCACGCGTCCAGGTCCACAACGCCCCCGGCGCCGAAGTCGGACCGGGCCAGATCGCCACCTGGGGCCGTGCCACCACCGACCGCGCCGACGCGTTCGGCTTCTCCTGGGAACGCTCAGGAAAGTCGAGCAAGTACTTCCCCTTCGACTGGACGGGACCCGACTGACCGCGGGGACGAGAAAGCACCGGCAGCAAGAGCCGGAAGCAGCGGTCCCAGCACTGCACCCCAGACGACGGTCAAGCACCCGACAGCCGCAGGCACGCCGAGATGGTGGCCGGCGCCCGCGAACTCATTTACGGCTTTCCGGGGTGCCGACCGGGACTGTCGGGCACTCTGCCTGTCGGGCCAAGGGGGGACACCTCGATTCCGCCTCGGCCTGGGCTCGCGCCCGGTCTTCGGTACGCACGCTGGTCGGGGAGGTCAGGGGGCAGGGGCGCAGCCGGACAGTGATCTGGGGGTGTTCGGGCCAGGCGGGCAGCATCGGCCGGTTGCCGTGATCCTCACGGCGCTGTCGGTCGAGAAGAGTCCGCTCAGCGGATCGTCCTGCTCGGCGATCCGGGCGCGGGCAAGTCGATGCTCGCCCGGTACGTCGCACTCGCGCTCGCGGGCGCGACGGACATGGACGCAGACCTTGCCCCGCTCTCCGGGTCACTGCCCCTCCTGGTCGAACTGCGCGCGTACGCCGAGACGCAGTGGCGCTCGGGCACTCTCCTGGATCTCGTCGACCACCTGCATGGCAAGAACAGACGGGGCCTGCCGAAAGACCTGCTAGAGGGGTACCTACGCTCCGGTGGCCGCGCGGTCGTGATCTTCGACGGGCTCGACGAGCTGTTCGATCCACGGCTGAGGGACGAAGTCACCGACGAGATCGCCGGATTCGCGGCGCGCTATCCGAGCGCCCGTGTCGTAGTGACATCCCGCGTGATCGGGTACCAGCGGGCGGTACTCGAACGCGCGGGCTTCCGCGCCTACATGCTGCAGAACTTCGACCGGGCACAGATCGACGCGTTCGTGACCAGCTGGTACCGGTCGGCCTTCCCGGCGGACCCCATCGGGGCAACCGGCCTGCGCGACTACTCACACGACGAGCGGCTGGCCGAGGACGCGCGCCGGCAGGTGCCCTGTACCTCCTGGCGGCGGGCTGGCGCGCCGACCCGGAGACCGGGGACCTGCTCCGGCGCATCGTCACCAGCCGAGCCCATACGTTCAGCGGAGACGCGGCGATCCGCGCACTCGCCGGTGGCTGGCGCGACGACCCCCGCACCGAGGCGCTCCTCCGCGAGGTTTCCGCCGACGACTCCCATGGGGGCTTGCAGCAGATCGCCGTGGAGACACCTGTGGAACGGGGCCTTACGACCCAGAGCTGCAAGCACTTGCCGACCGCTTCTCCCACGACTGGTAGCTGACGGGCTGTGGCGGCAGTGCAAGTGCCGTTCGCAAAACCGCTGCTCACGCTCTTGTGCGGGACAGGCCTTAGCATGTGGCCCGTTGAGGGACGGGCGGTTGCGGGTCACGCACGGTCGTGCCTCGACTGCCGCGTTGCCGCGTGAACGGCTGTGCCGTGGCAGCTGTGTCTACGGGGGGGGAGAACGTCGATGTTCGGAATCATCAGGCCGTGCCGTCATCGCCTGGGCGAGGGCATGCGTACCGAGTGGATGGCGCATCTGTGCGGATTGTGCCTGGCGCTGCGAGGCGAGTACGGGCAGTTCGCACGGGTGGCCACCAATTACGACGGACTGATCGTCTCAGTACTGACCGAAGCGCAGTCGGAGCGTACCGGCGACTGGCGGCGAGGCGCTGGTCCGTGTCCGCTGCGCGGGATGCGGTCGGCGGACGTGGCGCAGGGTGAGGGTGCCCGGCTGGCGGCGACCGTGTCGCTGGTGCTGGCCGCGGCGAAAATACGTGACCATGTGGCCGACGGCGACGGCCTGTTGGGGCGGCGCCCTGTGACGCTGGCGGCGCGCCGGATCGCCCACGGCTGGGACCGGGCGGGCGCCGCGGGCGGCGAACGGCTCGGCTTCGACACCGCGGTGCTGCTCGACGCGGTTGACCGGCAATCGGAGATCGAACGGGTGACCGGCCTCGGCGACTCGCTTCTGACGGTCACGGAACCCACGGAGACGGCGACCGCCGCCGCGTTCGCGCACACCGCGGTGCTCGCCGGCCGCCCGGGAAACGCCGAGCCGCTGGCGGAGGCCGGCCGTCTGTTCGGCCGGCTGGCGCATCTGCTCGACGCGGTGGAAGATCTGGACGCTGACGAGGCGACCGGCGCGTGGAACCCGATCACCGTGACCGGCGCGGACCGCACCGAGGTCCGCCGGCTCTGTGACGACGCGGTCCACGGGATCCGACTCGCCCTGTCCGACGCCGAGTTCGTCGACGCGCGGCTGGCACGGGCACTGCTGGGCGGCGAGTTGGAGCGTGCCGTCGACCGCGTCTTCGATCCCCTGCATCGTCACCGCCAGCACCGCCACCAGACACGGGGCCCGCGCATGCTGCCCTGGCTGGGACGCCGTACGGCGACGGAAACGCACTCGCGGACCGGCACGGAGACGGATTGCGGAGCCGGGGCGCTTACGGGCGCGGCCCCGCAGGGTGCCTCGATGGCGTCGGGTCGGCCCTCGGAGGAGCAGTGTCGGCGGTGTGGCCAGTGGCGCCAGTTGTGCCGCAACTGCCGGTTGTGCTCCAACTGCTGCACCTGCAACGACGACGACGGCCCGGACGACGCGGAGCCCTGGCAGTTCGGCGACGGCAACGGCAACGGCAATTCTCGCCAGGACGGTTCCGGGAGCGACGGCTGGTTCGGCGGATCGAGCGGCAATAACTCGGGCGGTTCCTCCGGCGGTTGGGGCGGCGGTGGTCGGGGGTCGGGCCGCTCCGGTGGCTCCGGCGGTGACTCGGGTGACGGCTGCTGCGGTGGCGGGGGCTGCTGCAACCCGTGCAAGTGCTGCTGCGACTGCTGCGACTGAACGACGGTGAGCGGTGAATCCTCAGGCGGGGGAACCCGTTCGAGACTCGTTCGAGGTCGTGGCACCATGTGCGGCATGACAGCACACCGAAAGGGCCATGCCGCGTAGACGGCCGCGACACGTCCGGGGTGGTGTTCCCCGCCGCCGGACACAGGACACAGTGCGGGTCGTCGACGGGCTGTCCCTGCGCACGCTGGCTGAGATCGGCCGGCTCGAGCGCAGCCGCAACTATCTGCAGCCGGGAGACGTCAGCGCGGCCCTGCTCATGTGGAAGGACTACGTCCACCGCCCCGAGAGGGAGCTGTGGCACGACTACGAGTGGGGCAACGTGCACTGGTACTGCTGTGGTGACCCCCTCGAAGCCCGCGCTCTCCTCGACACCGTGGTCCAGGCCCTGTCGCCCCGAAGCGCCCGCCGGCTCAGACAGATCATCAGCCGTTCCGACGCCATCTGGAACCGACCGACACCGCCGTACATCGTCGACGGAGGTTGAAGAACAAGCTCAGGGCGTGATCCGCACGGATGTCACGGGCTCGGAGTGGATGCGGTGGACCTTGCGGCCGGCGGGTGACTGCCTCAGCGCTCCCACGGATCCGCAAGCCGAGTGCCGCACAAGGCCTGGGAGTGACCGGCCGGACCGTTGAGGCACGCGCAGCTGCAGTGGCAGCATGGGACGCGGTCGTTCAGCATGGCCCGGGGAGGGCGACAACGTGACGGTGATCGAGTACATGCTGATCGGCGGGGCGGGCGGCGCGCTGATCGAAGCAGTCGCCTTCTTCAACCGGCTGGGCGAATGGCGCGCGGCTCGGCTGACGCCGACGGGCAACAAGCGCAAGAACCCTCCGAGCTTCCTCAACTTCATAGACCTGCCGCCAGTGGTGGCCATCGCTGTTACGCGACTGGTTCTCGGCGGGGCTGCTGCCACGGCGTTCGGGACCAGCGGTCAGGCGACTGGGGCACTCGGTGCCTTGACGGTCGGGGCCGCAGCACCCGCCCTACTCCAACAGCTGGGTCAGATCCGTCAGATCCGTGAGGCAGTAACCCAGTCAGCGACTCAGCAGCCGAGCCCGCAGCAGACGCCCGCGGACACTGCGGCCAGTACGATGCAATCGCCGGCCCCGGAGGCCGTGGAAGAGGGTGGGGTCGCATGAGCAGGAGCAGCGATGGCGAGCTGAACTTCGGCCAGAAGGTCGTCGGCGGCCTGATCGGGGCCATCAGCAACACCAACAGTTCCTATGCCGTCCACAACGCGAGTGTCCATGCTGAGCCGACGGAACCGCATTTCGCCGAACTGTTGGCCGGGGTCAGGCAATTGCGTGACGATCTGCAGCGGCTGGTCCCCAGCCCCGAAACCGATGCCCTGGACGAGGTACTCGCAAGCGTCGAGGACGAGATCACGGCGACCGGCCACGCTTCGCCAGGGCAACTGGCCAGGCTGCACCAGGCACTCCAGGACGCAGGGGCGGTGGCGGGACTCCTGGCCTCCGCGGCGGCCGTAGAGCACGCGCTTGCGACGTTGCTCGGCGGCTGAGTCGAAGCTGAACGCATGCCGCGGTCTCGCACCTGCGGCCGCCGCCCCAAGGCCCTCTCCCCGAACCGCGGACCGGCCAGCGTGACGCCGGCGCCGTAGCGAGTGGAGACTCAGCGGGAGTACTTGCTGGTGACGATGAGCACACCTAGGGCCTGTCGTTTGGATCAGGTCGGCTGAAAGGGACTGCGCTTCTTGGCCGGGTCGAGCGGGGTCTGGTGCGTGCAGCTGCAAGGCGGAGGAGGGAGTCGACGCGATGGGGGTCCCCCCGCGCGAGCTCGATTCGAGCGTGGGGGAGTCGGCAACCGACGACAACGCCGCTGGGGGTCCCCCCCCACGCCCTTAAGGCAGTGGGGGAGTGCGTGCCAGACCCCGCGACGCCGGCATGATCCAAACGACAGGCCCTAGCTGCGGGCGGACAGGTTGATCTTGGTCGACAACCCATCTGCCAGGAGCTTCACCTCTTCCAGTACGCGAACCCCACGCCAACACCACCTGTCCTCAGGCAAGTTGGAAACAACCCCCTGCCCACGATCGGCCCGAACAGCCAGAACGACCCGTCGAACAAACCGGCGGGCCGTCGCGAGAGATCGAGGCTAGGATCATCTCGTTCGTGACACGAACATTATTCGTTCATCTTCTGTCATGCTTCCCTTACCACCGAAAGATTCCTGCATGATTCGCCACAAAGGCAGACTTCCTCGCCTGGCCTCGCTCCTGATCGGTGCCGGACTGGCCGCCTCGCTGGTGACCGCTCCCGCCGGCGACGAGACCGCCGCGCATGGCCCCACGGCCCCCGCGCCCGCCGCGTACGCCGTCACCCCCGCTGTCTCCCCGTTCGTCCAGAGCGGCCCGCGCAACATCGTCACACGGATGCAGGACACCTACATCACCAACGTGAACGACGCGGACCACTCCGGGGGGCAGCTCCTGCACGTCGGCACGCCGGACAACGGCACGACCAAGTACCGCAGCTTCCTGCAGTTCGACGTCTCCAAGCTGCGCGGCGCGAACATCAAGAGCGCGAGCCTGCGGCTGTACAACTCCTTCACCGGCTCCTGCGACGGCTGGTGGATGTACGCCGACCCGGTCGCCGCCGCCTGGAGCCAGTCCACCATCACCTGGGCCAACCAGCCGGCCCTGAGCGCCGGTTACCAGAGCTCCGCGAACTTCGGCATAGGACATCCGACCTGCCCGGACCAGCCGGTGGACTCCGACCCGGACACCTCGAACGGGATCAAGCGGCTCGACGTGACCGCCATGGTCAAGGCATGGACGTCCGGGGCACTGGCCAACAACGGCCTGCGCCTGTCGGCCGGCGAGTCCGGCAGTGTGGCGTACAAGGACTTCTGCTCCATGAACCCCAACGCCACCGACTTCGCCTGCCACCTCGCCTACTACACGCCGACACTCGAAGTGGAATTCAACCCCGGCGCGTCGGTCATCGGCGCGGCCGACGAGTACGCCGTGAACTACGGCGGCTACCCGGCCACGAGCTCGGCGCTGGAGTTCTACGACTCCTACAACCCCTCCCTGTGGCCGGCGACGGGCCCTTACCAGCGATGGGTCCCCGACGCGTATCACTCCTTCCAGGACCCCTACGGCGACCTGCTCCGGGCCCCGTTCGCGGGCGGGACGGAGCACCGGCTGCGCCCCGCGGGCGCGTACGCCGCGCCAGGACGCAGCGGCCAGCAGGTCCTGGTCGTCGGGGACGGGCAGAGCGGCCTCGTCACCGTCGTCCCGTACCCGGCTCTGTCGGGGGCGCGCTTCGCCATCAACGTCGGCGTCAGCTCCATCACCAACCTGCACGGCGCGGAACTCCTGCCGGACGGCAACGTGGCCGTGGCCCTGGCCAAAACCGGCCAGGTGAAGGTCTTCACCAAGGCCCAGGGCGCGATCGGCAACGCGCCGAGCGCTTACGCCACCGCGGCGTACACCGCGGCGCTGGAGGACGCCCACAGCGTGCTGTACGACCCGGACACCCAGTCGCTGTGGGCCGTCGGGAAGAGCGAACTCGTCCGCTACGACTACACGAGCGGCACCGGGAAGCTCGGGAGCCCCGAGAAATTCGCCCTGCCGATGAACCCCAACGGCACCTCCGTGGCCTACGGCCACGACATCGAGCCCGTCTACGGCAACCCCGACCGGATGTGGGTGTCGGCCAACGCGGGGATCGTCCAGTTCTCCAAGTCCGGAGCCACGCCCTGCTACGTCTCGTCCCGGTGGCCGACCTCCGCGACGGCGCCCGACGGGAGGACCAACCACTGGTGCACGGACTACACCCGTGAACCGCTGGTCAACAAGGGCGGCATGGCCAAGAGCGTCGGCAACGACCCGGTCTCCGGCACCGTGATCACGACTTGCGCGGGAGATCCCACCGCCTGCCACGCGCCCGTCGCGGGAGCCGACAACTGGACGACGCCGGCGATCACCTTCGTGGACTCCTCCGGTCGCCATGAGGAGTTCTGGCGCGAGACCTACGCCCAGTACTACCGGGCGCGCTGGATGGTGCCCAGCTACAACTGACGCCGGGCCGCTGCCCGTCCTCCCCGGGGGACGGGCAGCACCGCCGCCGGAATGCTGTGAGGGCCCCGATGCCGCCGGGCACAAGGATGTCCAAGTCTCCGGCGGCGTCGCCAACATACGGCCGTTCCTCGCCTCCGGGCTCCTGGGCGACCTCGGGCTGACCGTCCGCACTTCGGACTCCGCTGCGGTGAGGGCGTTTGACCGTACGACGGCTCTCCATTTGGCGCGGAACATGGAGTGCTCCATCGACGCTGAGTCGGCGATGGCGGACCGAGTCGCGCCGGTGGTGTGCCCGGTCGATCCTCACCGTCCTCCGTCGGGGCCGCCGTGTCTACCGGACCCGCCGTCGCCATCACGCCTACCGAACCCGCCATCGCCGTCGCGCCCGCCGTGCCCGTCGTGCCCGTCGTGCCCGTCGCGCCCGCCGTGCCCGCCGTGCCCGTCGTCATCGTCGTGCCTGCCGTGCCGGCCGTCGTCGTGATGGCCGTCGTGTCCGGACGGGAGGTCGACGGTGTCGCAGTAGATCACCGGTCCCTGGGGCGTGAAGGGGGTGGAGCCGTCGGTGGGGATGCCCTCTGTCTCCATGACCAGCAGACGCAGGGGTGCCCCGCGCCGCACCTGAGCCACCTCGATCTCGCCCCGGTAGGACGGTGTGTGGGACGACTCCGCGTCGACCGAGATGAGGGGCGTAACGGTGTCCTCGAGGGTCACCCAGCCGAGGTTTTCGTCGCCGATGACGCCGTGGCGGCGCTGGAGAGTCGCGGTGATCTGTGGCGGCAGGGAGCCGGTTGGGTCCCAGGAGGGGCCGGTGAGACTCACCGAGAGCGGCCGGCCGGGGCTGACCGTGATTTCCCGGTCGGGCAGGGTGCGGACGACATCGGCGAGGACGACCGGTGAGATCTCGGCTCCGTGGATGGAGTCGGGCTGGTAGCGGACCAGGGCGAGCCGGACGAAGGGCAGACAGGTGTCCCCGGTGTCCAGCTCCAGGTCGCAGAACCAGCGTCCGCCTTTCTCGTCCGGGTCGAATTGCGGGGCGAATCCGACGACCGTGACGGGGAGCGGGCCGGTGGGCGCGGGCAGAACGAGTGGCTTGGGCGGCCCCACCGCGTTGGTGAACACGTCCGGGGTCGGGGCCACGACGGGCGCGGAGCGGTGGACGGGGTCGCGGCCCATCAGGGTGACCCAGGCGTCGCGTGCGGACGTCGGGTCGCCGCCGGGCGGCTCGCCGAGGACCACACCCAGCAGTTCGCCCTC
The DNA here is from genome assembly GCF_044763135.1 of Streptomyces sp. NPDC096205. Lineage (NCBI taxonomy): Bacteria > Bacillati > Actinomycetota > Actinomycetes > Kitasatosporales > Streptomycetaceae > Streptomyces > Streptomyces sp. NPDC096205. Next base: position 202,874 of record NZ_JBIWFS010000005.1, read on the forward strand.
TCCGGAGGAGAACCAGGGGCGGCCGAGGTACACCCGGATGCCTCCGCCGCGCCTGCGTCGGACGATGGCACCGGACGGCCCGTCGGCCTGGTCCAGGGACAGCGTGGGTACGCAGTACAGGACCCGCGGTGCGGTGGGCGCCGCGCTGCTGGGCACCGAGTACTCCTGCGCGGCGCCCTGTACGGTCAGCTCGCCCCGGCCGGGCTCGGCGAACGGCAAAGGGAAGTAGTCGCCGAAGCGGCTGCCCGCCAGCGGGCGATAGCGGACCACGCGGTGTTTGGTGTCGCCGAACTCGTGCTTCGTGAGGAGGGGCGGGACCCCGTCGGCCGTGGCCTTGTCCTCGGCCGCCTTGGTGCTGAACGTCAGTACGCCGTCGCGGATGAGGGCGGGGTCCGCGCCGGGAGTGCCGGTCGGGACCGCCCTCGCCGTGAGCAGTCCGAACACCGGCGTGGTCATCGTCCGGGTGACGGTCCCGTCGGGGCCCTCGTCCGTCACCTCGCTCCACTCCGCGATCACATCGATTCTGCCCGTGCTGTTCTCGTCCAGCGCGATGGTGCCGGCGAGATGTTCGGCGGTCGCGTTCCGAGCGCGCTCTTGCGTCGGCGGAGGCACGTTCAGTACCGGTGTCCTCAGCGGCTTCTGGACCGCGTGGACGAGGGTCAGCTCGTGCCAGGGAGTGAACATCCAGTGGCGATTCTCCGCGGCCAGTTCCAGCGCGCGGTCGGTCTTCGTCCGCTCGGCCTCGCTGTCCCCCGCCACAGCCCGGGACCAGGAGGCCATGCCCATGAGGTCCGCGTCGAAGTCGATGCCGGAGCACACCCGTACGGTGGCCATGGCGCCCTTGGGCAGCGACACGGTGAGGACCCGGGACGCCTGGTCGAAGTGGGGTGGCGCGGTGCCTTCGGCCAGCCTCAGCCGGAAGGACTTGGGACGGTGCCAGACGTCGCCGTCCCAGGGGACGAGGAACGGCTGTCCTGCGGGCATTCCCGGCAGGTCGAACAGGGCGGTTCCGCGGGCCAGGGGGTCGGGGAGGCCCCGCATGTCGACCTGTTCGCCCGTGTGCAGGGCGGTCACCGCGGGGTGGTCGGGGTCCGCCGCCGGTGACTCGACGGGCTCCAGTCGGACGTCCGGGCCGGGGTCGTCCAGGGAGCCGCTCTCGCGCACGGCCAGTTCGTAGATCGCGTCCTGGACGGCGTGGTCGGTGGAGCCGATGGCCTCGTCCAGCAGGCCGTGCCATTCCACGCACTGCAGCGATGTCTTCGGTGCGACGACATGGCGTTCGTCGACGCCCTGGTAGGGGACGTGTCCTCGTTCGGTGACCAGCGAGGACCGGTTGAACTCCGCGGCGTACTGCTCCGCCGTAATGCCGGCTGTCGGGGCCGGCTGCGAGCCGGGGCCGCAGTCGACGGTGAAGCCGGCCTTGCGCCCCAGCTCGGTCAGGGACTGGCAGCCGGGTGTGCCGTCGGCATCGTGACCGGAGAAGCCCTGGCTGCGTTGCTCTTCGGCATAGGCAGCCCTCGTCTGGTCGCCGAAGTCGCCGTCGGCGCCGCCCAGGAGGGGGTGGCCCATGGCCATGAGTGCCGTCTGGACGACGCGGATGTCGTCATTGGTCAAGTGGGGCCGGACATTGGCCAGGAGGACCCTCGTCCCGTCTCCCACAGTGGCGGGAGGAGCAGCGGGTGGCGGCCGGTCCCCCGGGCTGCTGCGGATCACCATCCGGAAGGTGGAGGCGCCTTCGGCGAGCGGCCGTCTCGGTGCCACTGCCGGCGCCGGTACGGCCTCGAACCGCTGGAAGACCAGCGGCCGGTCAGGCGCCGCCACGTCGGGCAGGTGCATCAGGGCGTCGGCCTGCCTGAGGTCGAGTCCGTTGCCCGCCAGGTCGACGGTGCGCAGCCGCACCCGGTACGCGTGGCCGTACCGCAGTGGGGGAAGTGAACCGCGGGCCGCCTTGATCGTGATCTCCAACGGCAGTCCCGGGGGCGCCTCGTTCCGGGGTGCCACCGGAGCGTTGGGGGCTTCCTGGTTGTCGGGGTCTCCCTCGGCGGTGTCCAGGAGGAGACCCGGGCGCGGCGCGGACAGGGACCATCCGCGCCAGACGGCCAGCGGCTCGGGTACGTAGAGCGCCGCATCGTTCGGCGGTGAGACCAGGTGGGCCTGGAAGAAGCCCTCGTCAGTGGCCGTCAGCAGCAGCGGTCCGTCCTGGGGCCGCCGGTATTCCACCTCGCGGGCGTGCAGCGAGAACCATCTCCTGCGCTGCTCGTCCCAGATGTCGATCCGGTGGCCGCGGACCAGGTCCTTGGCGGCGAGTACGGGGGCGGTGGGCTGGTGCTGACCGTCGTCCGGGGCCGGTTCCGCGGCCCCCGGACTTCCCGCGTCGCCGTCCGGGGGCTGTGCCCGCTGCATCCGCTGCTGTCCGACCACCTCGTTGAAGGCCTGATTGTGCTCGTTCGCCCGGCCGAGTTCTTCCTGCAGGACGCCCATACGACTGTTTCTGATCAGGGAGATGCCTTGGGCCCGCATCGGGGACAGGCCTTTGGCGTCCTCGGGAGCCCGCAGCATCTTCAGCGCGGCGCCGTCGACGTCCCCCTGCTCGACGGAGAAGTCGGTCTCTGTGAGCGCGACGAGGCCCCGCGACGGCGACGCCAGTGGATCGCCGCCGGTTTGCGGTTGAGCGGGCAGAAAGACACGGCGGCCGGGCGCGGGCGGATCCGAGGACAGGGGGTCGACGCCGAAGAAGTAGCGGGTGAAGCAGGGCACGTCGTGCGAGCGGGGACCCAACTGCGGGTCCCATCGGGGGATGACCGTCAGCAACCGCTCGCCATCCACTGATTCGGGGAGGTCGGCCGGCAGGACGAAGTCGAGGACCAGTCCGAGGCGCCGGAGCAACACAGGGTGGTCGCCGAGCGAGGTGAGCATCGTATGGAAGTCGAGGGACGGTTGCCGTGAGCGTTCCTCAGGACCGGCCACCGGCTGTCCGTCGGCAGGCGGCTGGACGGGAGCCAGCGACTCGGCTCCGAGCGACGGCACGCCGGTTGCGGATCCGTCGGCGTTCGAGGGTCGGTGGAACGCTTCCAGGTTCGCCAGCTCCGGAGGAACGGCATCGTCACGAGAAACGGCAGGCCCGCCCTCAGCGGCCAGCGTCGCCCCCTCGCCCACGAGGGCAGCCGACTGAGCGCGCAGCAGATCGTTCGTCCTGGGCGGTGCCTCGGGATGGTCCGTCGCCGCCGTGGCGTAGACGCGCTTGGTGAAACCGCGGACTTCCTGAGCCGAGTAGCTGCGCATGTCCCCCTGCGGCGCATCGCCCGAGTAGGGCTCCAACGGCGTGCCCTCGTGGAAAAGACTCGTCCACAGGTCCATGTCGGGCGCCGGGCCCTGCGGCGCGAGCGCACCGGTGAAGGACGCGGGCACGGGTGGGGTCACGCTGCCGTCGGCGGTGGCGAACTCGAAGGTGGCCGCCATGACCTTCTCGGGCCATCTGAGGAAGTCGGGGAACTCGGCCAGCGTTGCGTTCGTCCCCTCGGGCTGCAGCCGCGGTGCCACGAACACCGAGACACGCACCTGGGTGCCGTCGTCCGAGAGCCCGGCCGGCAGGACCGTCCAGTTGATGTGCTGTTCGAGGGACATGGACATCACCCATGGGTCTGGGGGGCGTACGCCTCGCAGTACTCGCGCCAGTACGGTTCCAGCGGGACACACTCGGCGAAGGTCGGGTCGCCCGGGGCGCCGGAGAAGCTGCGCTCCAGTTCGAGCGTCACGGACTTGCTGAAGAAGGCGATCCGTACGCTGACCGTGAGCGTGCCTTTTCCACGGACCACCGACTGGTGTCCGTGCTTCTCGTAGGTCAGTTCGAGGTAGAACTCGACGGACACCGTGACGATACCCAGTACGCACAGAAAGCCGCTGCAGTGCAGGTAGCCGCTGAGAGAGACCGTGTCGTGCCCATCCTCTCCTTTGCTCAGCGTGAAGCGGATGCCCGCCATGATCGAGACCCCGCCGCGCGCGACGCCGATGTTCAGCGCCGCGGCGCCGCCGAACTCTATGGCCCCCTCGATCTGTCGTGGACCGGTCGTGTCGACCAGCATGGAGAAATAGCCGCCTCCACCGAGCAGGGACACGGTGACGTTGAAGGGGTGCTCTCGCTCGGAGACGGCGAAGCGGAACGCGACTCCCTCGTCGCCCTCGAAGGGGATGACCAGCTCGGCGGTGAGCGAGACGTTCGCCAGTCTGAACACACCGATTTCCAGGGCCGGAAGCGCGAACTTGTAGCCGGCCCGGATGTCATGGGAGGTGACGTCCACGTAAGCGCCGGCTCCGAAGACGTCGGCGGGCAGCGCGCTGCGAAGGGTGTTGATGAACTCCAGGTCCTTGACGAACGTCAGCTCCAGGCCGCTGGCCGTGATGTCGGGCTTCTTCCCCGCGCCCGCCCTGAAGGTGAGCTCTGAAATGTGCACGCGGGCGATGTCGGCGAAGTCCAATGCGAAGTCGGTCAGTTTGCCCTGCACCGTGGACTTGTCCAGGGCGTCCTGCGAGCGGACGGTCCGGGCGTCGAGCGTCAGCATGGCGTTGTCCATGATGACGGGAAGCGGCGACTCGCCGGGCCCTGGGTCCGGCCGCTCGCCCAGCTTGGTCTTCCACACGTAGCGCAGTTCCTTGCCCTGCCCGTCCACCAGGTCCCGGACCCGCAGAACAGGAGCGGGCAGCAGACCGTCGGGGGCCCGCAGGATGGCCTCGATCTGCTCGTCGCCCAGTTGCTGGAGCGTCCCGAGGGGGCCGTCGGGGATGCCCGGCAGGAACTTGTCCAGGGGGATCGTGCCGAGCAGTTTCGCTCCGCCGAACGCCTTTCTGATGTCATCGACGTCAAGGGCGCCGACGACCGCCCCGGTCGCGTCCGTCTTGTACAGGTCCGGAACGACACCCGCCTGCGCGGTGATCAGCTTCAGGACGGTCTTCGGGCTGGCGACACCACCGGCCTGCTCCGTCCCGAGTGCGAGCGGGATCGGGTTCTGAAGCTCTAGGTATGCGCCTGCCGGGTGCTTCTCCATGGTCTGCTGGAGATAGGTGCCGTTGAACTTGACCTGCACGTCACCGGCGTTCGGGAGGAACTCCTCCACGGCGGGGACGTGTACGGTCGCCGCCCGCACGTAGGGCCGGCCGACCACGTAGCGGTCCTGCTCGCCGGAGTTGCGCGCGATGCTCCCGAGCCCGAAGGTCAGGGTGCTGACCGCGTGGCTGGTGCTGCCGGGGGCATCGGCCGGAGGCTGCGCCATGGCCATCACCTGACCGCCCAACTGGCAGGTCATGCGGCCGGGGACTTCTGCGTGCAGTGCCTCCAACTGGGGCTCGGGATCGACGAGTCCATCGGGTACGAACACGAGCGGCATCTGGAAGCTGACCGTCCTGCCCTCGCAGTCCGTGCCGATGAGAGTGAACTGGTGGTCGGCTCCGCCGAGGAGCCTCACCCAGAAGGCGTCGCGGTCCCGGAGTGGCTTCCTCGGATCGGTCTCGTCCCGCTGCGTCGTCGAGGGCGGCTGGATCAGCGGGGTCGTGCGGTCCGTGATGCGCAGACTGCCGAACGGCATCTCCCGTCCCGCGAACGTGAAACCGGTGCCCTGCCCGTACTGGACCTCCGGCTGCTTGACGATGATGCGGTCCTCCTGCTGCAGGTAGGCAACGATTCCGTCGTTCGGGCGGGCGACGAACACGCGGCGGAACTCCCGTACGTGGGAGGCCCGGTGACCGGTGGTCAAGTGGCCCCTGGTCACCACGCGTACGTACTGGTCGCGTCCCAGTCCCGCGATGTGGTCGTACGCCTCCAGCTCCGGGAAGGGCCGCCCGGCCGACAGGTACCGGGTCTTGTCGCCCTCGTGCGGAGCCTCCCAGACTCCGTGCAGGTGGACCGACGCCCCCAGCGGGGTGACCATGAACTGCTCGACGTGCAAGGGTGCGCTCGGGACGTCGATGGGGACGTCGCCCGGTACGACGAGTTCGGCCCGGCTGGTGAGTGTGACGAGGTCGTCCAGGTTCCCGGCGGTGAGCGGGCCGTCCACCAGGAGCGGGCCCCGGTCGCCGACCGCCGCGAAGGCCCGCAGCAGTACGTCTCCGTCCTGTGTGCCGTGCAGTCGCGCGTGCCACAACGCGGTACGTCCGTCGGACTCGTGGGGCTCCGGCCGGCTCAGCCAGTCCACCGGCTCGTCGTAGGTGATCAGCAACCGGGCGGGAAACTCGATGACGCTTCTGGGAACACCCTGGAAGACCGTCGACCCAGGGGCGTCCGGGTTCTGCAGGCCGACCGGAACCGTCAACGGCACGAGCCGCTCCCAGTCGAGCAACGCCTCCAGTGACAGATCCAGGCCGTCCAGGTCTGCCGGCAGCGAAAAGGCCAGTGTCGTCGGCCCGCAGGTGAACGCTTTGACGGGACCGGGCGGAGGCGTGCTTCCTACGATGATGGACTGCTCCACGACGTGCTGCGGCGGCAGTCCGGCCAGGACGAACGCCGGTGCACCCGGATCCCGCGGCACCAGGCGGTGTCCGTCGAAGCGCAGATTGACCAGGCTGATGTCGACGACGAGCATGTCCGCCGGCCGCACCACGCGGAAGGGTCCTTCGACAACGTCCCCGGGGTCCTCTGGACGGTCCGGCTCCGAGGGCCTCGGACGGGGACGGGGACCGTGGCCACGGTCGTCTCCGTCGAAGGGCCCGTCCCGGTCGGGCCTGTGCCCGCGGAAGTCTCCGTCGAAGTGATCACCCCGGCCGTCGCCGTGCCCTCCACCGTGATGGCCCCCGCCGGAATGGTCGCGCATCTCGTCAAAGCGTCGCAGGACGACAGGGCGAGCGGTGTGGAATGCCATGGGGAAACGCCTCGATCGAGGTCGTGAGAATCGTGGGACAGTCGCGACGACGCCGCTGACCTCACCCTCATCTTCACTCCGGCGTCGCGTGCCCGCCACTGGACCCCGTACGGGGGCCCGAGGGCCGGCATCAACTCGTCGACGATTCAACCGAATCGCTCAAGGCCCACCCGAACGCCTCCTTGCCTCGAACGGCAACTGGATGTCGATGAAGAGGGGTTGGCGATATGGGTGCCGCTGACGCGCTCTGCCGCGTCACGGATTGTTCTACTAGCATCACGGAAGGTAAGACACCTGGGGGGCACATGCGCTCGGAAGCACTGGCGGCAATGTGGGCGCGGCTCCGGCAGGTCGAGGAGACCCGCGATCTCTCCTCGGTCCTGCAAGTGGAAGCTGTCCGCCAGGCCCGGGAACTGGCAGATCTTCTCCCCGCGCAGGAGGACTTGGAGATCCGTCTCGTGCTGGGATGGTTCCACTGGTATCGCTCTCGTGCCCTGCCCGCCAGCGAGCAGGATCTGCAGTCCGCTGTTCAGGCATTCACCCCCTGCTTCGTTGCCGGTCTCGATGGTCTGCCGAAGCCGTTGCTGCCCCACCTTGCCGAAGCTGCAGCTTGGCACGCCCACCAGATGCTCGAGCAGGCGCAACTGTCACCGGAGCCGGAGCCGGATCTGCTCTCCGCCACGGTGGACCTGTGGCGACGCATCCTCTTGGCCACCCCCGCCGGCCACCCCGGTCGTGTCGGATACCAGTCCAACCTGGGATCTGCCCTGCGTATGCGGTTCGACCGGGGTGAGGCCGATGCGGACCTGGAGACCGCCATCGACTGTTTCCGGCTGGCGATGAAGGCCACGCCCCTCGGTCACGCGGACCGCGCGGGACTCCTGACCAACCTCGGGATCGCCCTCATGCGTCGATTTGAGCACAGGGGCGGGATGCATGACCTCGATGCTGCCGTCACCCGCCTGCAAGAGGGCGTGGAGGCAAGCCCCCTCGACGACCCCGACCGTGCCATGTATCTGTCCAACCTCGGGGCCGCCTTGCGGGCCCGGTTCGAGCGGACCGGTGTGGCGGCGGATCTGGAGGCCGCCGTCGGCCGCCTCCAAGAGGCCGTGGACACCCCCGCCGGCCACCCCGACCGTGCGGTCGCCCTCTACAGTCTCGGGCTCGCGCTGCAGCGTCGAGCTGAGGAAAATGCTGCGACGGCGGACTTGGACGCCGCAATCGACTGCTTCACCGAGGCAGTGGAGGCCACCGCACCCGCTCATCCTGAACGCGCGGCCCGCCTGTCCAGCCTCGGCATCGCACTGCAGGCCCGGTTCGCACGCAGCGCTGAAGAAACCGACTCGGACACCTCCATCGACTGCTTCGAAAAGGCGGTGAGGTCCGCCCCCGCCGACGACCCCGGCCGTGCGGCCTCTCTCTCCAACCTGGGCACCGCGCTCCAGGGCCGGTTCTCGCGCAGGGGTGAAGAGGCCGACTTGAAGACCTCCGTCGACTGCTTCCGCAAGGCGGTGAACTCCACTCCCGCCAACCACCCGAGCCGCGCGGGCTACCTGTCCCACCTGGGCGCCGCACTGGAGATCCTGTACGAAAGGACCGGCGCCAGGGAGGATCTGCAGGCCGCCATCCAGCACCACCACGAGGCCGTGGCCACCACTCCCACCGACCACCCCGACCGTGGAGCTCGCCTGACCAACCTCGGGACCGCGCTGCAGACCCGTTTCGAGTGGAACGGTGAGGTAGCGGATCTGGACTCTGCCGTCGATCGCCACCGGGATGCGGTGCAGACCACTCCCGTCGACCACCCCGACCGCGCGGCCATGCTGTCGAACCTCGGGATCGCGTTGCAGGCCCGGTTCGAATGGACCGGTGCGGTCGCGGACCTGGAGAACGCCGTCCACTGGCACCAACAGGCCGTCGACACCACCTCCACCGACCACCCGAGCCATGCGAGATACCTGTCCAACCTCGCGGACGCCCGGCGTATTCGATACGAGCGCACGGGTGAGGAGGCGGATCTGCAGACCGCCGTCCAGCTCCAGCAACAGGCCGTGGACACCACCCCCGTCGGCCATCCCGAACGCGCGCCTCGCCTGTCCAACCTCGGGATCTCGCTGCAGGCCAGGTTCGAGCGGCTTGGTGCGCTCACGGATCTTCAGCGGGCTGTCGACCACCTCCGAGAGGCCGTGGACACCACCCCCGGCGACCACCCGAGCCGTGCGATGTATCTGTCCAACCTCGGGACCGCCTTGCAGGCCCGGTACGAACGGACCAGCGCGGCGCAGGACCTGGACATGGCCATCGACCGCTTCCACGAGGCCGTGGACGCCACCCCCGCCGACCATCCCGACCTCGCACCTCGCCAGTCCAACCTCGCGAGCTCGTTGCAGGCCCGGTACGAACGGTCGTGCACGGCGCAGGACTTGACCGCTGCGGTGAACGCCTGGCTGAAGGCGTTGGATGCAGCTTCGGCTGCTCCCTCGATCCGCATCCACGCAGGGATCTCGGCGGCCGGCCTCCTGACCCGGTCCGGTGATGCCCAGCGGGCGGCTGACGTGACGGAGGCAGCAGTCCGGCTGCTGCCTCAGGTGGTGCCACGCCGTTTGGAGCGCGGCGACCAGCAACACGCCATCGGCAGCTTCGCCGGGTTGGCCGGTGCTGCTGCTGCGCGAGCGCTCGCCGCACCGGGCGGGAGCGCGTCCGAGCGCGCGGAACGAGCACTGGGACTGCTGGAGGCGGGCCGTGCGGTGTTGCTCGGTCAGGCGCTGGACACCCGCAGCGACCTGACCGATCTCAGCGAGCACCATCCCGAGCTGGCCCGTCGGTTCGCCGAGCAACGCAAGCAGCTCGACCAGCCCGCAAACGCCCCTGTCTCCACCGGGCCCAGTGATGCCGGCGATTCTCTGAAGTTGCGTCAGGAGCGCACAGCGCGGGACCGGCACCGGCTGGCAGAGGAGTTCAGCGACACCCTGGCCGAAATCCACCGCCTGGGCCGCTTTGCCTCTTTCGGCCTTCCCCCCGCCATCGACGAGCTCATCACCGAGGCCTCCCACGGCCCCGTGGTGGTGTTCAACGTCCATACCGACCGCAGCGACGCCCTGCTCCTCACCACCCACGGCATCACCAGCCTCGCCCTCACGGACCTCGTCCCCCGCACTGTGGTCGACACCGTCAACACCTTCCGGCACGCACTGCATCTGGCCAGGTCGGGAGCAGACCTGGCCGAGCGGGAACAGGCGCAGAAGACACTCCTCGCGGTCCTTCGGTGGCTGTGGGACGCTGCCATGGGCCCTGTGCTGGAAGCCCTCGAACATGACCGCCAGCCCGCGGCCGCGGCAAGCGGGCGTCAGGAGGAACCCTTGCCTCGGGTGTGGTGGGCGCCGGGCGGGCTGCTGGGTCTGCTTCCCTTGCACGCCGCGGGACATCACAGCGATCCGGCCGACGATCCGCACAGGCGTACCGTCATGGACCGGGTGGTCTCCTCATACACCCCGACCGTGCGCGCATTACGGTACGCCCGCGAGCGCGCTTCCCGGCGGGCAGCCGGCACCACCGCTGCCGGGGCCCTGATCGTCGCCATGCCGACCACTCCACAGGTGCCTGGCCGGCTGCACTTCGTCGATGCGGAAGCTGCCATGCTGCAGGCCCGCCTGCCCGACTCCGTACTACTGCGCGAGCCGGACCCCACCGACGCGCCTGCGGATCCCACACCGTCCACGCCGACGAAGGCCAACGTCCTCGCACACCTGCCTCATTGCGCGATCGCCCACTTCGCCTGCCACGGCGCCAGCCACCCCACCGACCCCTCGAAGAGCCTGCTGCTGCTCCACGACCACGACAGCGATCCCCTCACCGTGCAGAGCCTCGCCCCGGTGGCTCTCGACCAGGCCAAGTTGGCGTACCTCTCTGCCTGCCGCACCGCGGCCATCGACACCACCAGCCTGCTGGACGAGGCCATTCACCTCGCCTCCGCCTTCCAACTCGCCGGCTTTCCGCACGTGATCGGCACCCTGTGGGGAATCGACGACAGGATCGCCGTCCGCATCGCCGAAGCGTTCTACGAGGGTCTGAAGTCCGACTCCACAGCGCTGGACCCCGACCGGTCGGCCCGCGCTCTCCATGAGGCCGTACGGCGCGTACGAGACGGCCACGACCTGCCACCCGGCTATGACCGGCGACAGGCACCCTCCGTGTGGGCGGCGCATCTCCACGCCGGAGCCTGAAACCCAGTTGTCGCAGAAGGCCACCCTCGAATCGTCCCAACCCCAAGGCACCTCGTACTCGCCGAACAGGCTCGTGACCTTTCCGGACTGGATCGCGGGGCCCGAGTCCCGCGCCTCCGCTCGCAACTGTGCCGCACCCTGGTCGGCTCTTTCCCGCCGGCCGGTGGGATCAGGCCACAACTGCCAGCGATCCGCGGCGGGTCAGGAGGAATGATCAGCCCGGCATCTACGTCCGGTACGGGGACTGTCCGATGTCGTTCGGCTCCAGCAGATCCCACTCCGTGATGTAGACGGCGGAAGTTCCGTCGGTCGGAGTTGCGGAAACCGCGACGAAAGCGCCGCTGTCCGCGCTCGTGATCAGCCAGTACTCGCCTTCCATCGCCTCTGGGGAAAGCCCCGCATTCGAGACCCGAGGCCGCTTCCATGGCCGGCACGGGGTTGGATATTCGGTGTTCTCCCCGCCCTATGAGGGCGCAGCATGGTGCGCATGACTTTGGCCACTCCCCTACTGCACACCGCTCGCCTGCGGCTGCGCCCCTTCACCGACGCCGACGCGGACTCCCTCTTCGCGCTGCATAGCAGTGCCCATGTGCTGCGCTACTGGGACTCCGCGCCGTGGAACGACCGGGCCCGTGCGGAGCGCTTCATCGCGATGTGCCGGAAGATGGAGGACGAAGGCACCGGGGCGCGGGTGGCTGTCGACCGTGCTTCTGACGGGGCGTTCGTCGGCTGGTGCGGTCTGACCGGATGGAACCCGGACTACCGCAGCGCGTCGTTGGGCTACGTCCTCGGCGATGCGATGTGGGGCCGCGGCTACGCGACGGAGGCTGCGCACGCCTTGCTGCGGTGGGCATTCGACACGCTGGACCTGAATCGAGTTCAGGCCGAGACCGATACGCGCAACCTGGCATCCGCCCGGGTCCTGGAGAAGATCGGATTCGTACGGGAAGGGACGTTGCGGGAGGACTGCATCGTGAACGGCGAGGTGTCCGACTCGTGGGTGTTCGGGTTGCTCAAGCGGGAGTGGCGGCCGTCGACCGTGCCGATCCCAGCCGCACTCCGATGATCAGGCCGAAGGTGCACGTTCGGCTCTGAGGGGCCGGTCACAGCAACGTGATCCGGCTGCCCGACCACGCTGGGGGAGCGCAGGAGGCGGACCCTACGTAGATTGAAGAGACGAGCTCGTGGCAGGGAACGCGTGTGACACCGGAGATCGACTACACGGCGGTGTTCGCCGCCCTTCCAAGCCCGTGCCTGGTGCTCGGCACGGACCTGGTGATCGCCGATGCCAACGCGGCCTTCTGCGAGGTGACCGGACGGAGCCGGGGCGAGCTGATCGGGCAGTACCTGTTCGACGCCTTCACGGACAACCCCGCCGACCCGGAGGCCGACGGGGTGTCGACGCTGAAGGCCTCGCTGCACCGCGTCCTGGCCTCCGGCCAGGCGGATCACATGGCGTTGCAGAAGTACGACATCCCGATCGCCGACGACCCCGAGGTCTTCAAGGAGCGGTGGTGGACCGCGATCAACGTGCCCGTCCTCGGCCCGGACGGACAGGTCGCATGGATCATCCACCGGTCCGAGGACATGACCGACCTCGTCCTCGCCCGCCGCACTTCGCACCTGCCGCCGGTCAGCCCCGGCCGGGAGGCGGCCATGGAGGCCGAGCTGTACGCCCGGGCGCGGCAGCTGCAGAAGCTGAACGAGGAACTGCGGCAGGCCCACGCCCGTGAACGGCGCGTCGCCGTCGCCCTGCAAGAAGCCATGCTCCACACTCCGGACCTGGCGCAGCACCCGGACGTCGCCGTGCGTTACCTGCCCGCAGTCGGAGCCCTGAACGTGTGCGGCGACTGGTACGACGTGGTCGACCTGCCCGCGGGCCGCTTCACCGTCGCGGTCGGCGATGTGGTCGGCCACGGATTGACGGCCGCCACTGTCATGGGCATGCTCCGCAGCGCCCTGAGCGCCGCCACCCGCACCGTCCCCGGCCCCGCCCAGGCCCTGGAAGCCCTGGGGCTGTACGCCCGCTCGATCGAGGGAGCACTGGCCGCCACCAGCGTCCAGGTCCTGGTCGACTGTCACAGCAAACTGCTGATCTACAGCAGCGCCGGCCACCCCCCGCCCGTCCTGCTGCACCCGGACGGCACCTGCGAAATGCTCGACCAGGCCACCGACCCACCGCTGGGCGCCCGCCCCGAACATGTTCCCCGCCCCCAGGCCACGTCGACCTACGCCCCCGGCGACACCCTCATCCTCTACACCGACGGCCTGATCGAACGCCGCGGTGAGGACATCGACGCCGGCCTGAGCCGACTCACCTCCACGCTCGCCACCTGCACCGAGTTCAGCGCGGAACACCTCGCCGACGCCCTCCTCGCCCGCCTCGGCCTCGCCAGCGGGGCGATCGACGACATCGCCATGGTCGTCGTCCGCCTGGGCTTCACGCCTCAGCCGTCGTGATCGCCCCCAGACAAGTTCCGACGGCCAGGGGCCCGTGCGTCGTCGACCAGGGCCGCGCGGTGCCGTGTCTGATCCCTGGCCCCCAGCCCGACCTGGGCCAGGGGCCTGCGCGCCCGGATCTCCCGTGGGTCAGGGCAGCGGGCGGAGGAAGGTCAGCACGGAGGCGTCCTCCTCGATGAGCGGGGTGAGCGCGGCGTTGAACGGGCCGCCGTAGGGGGCGTTCAGATGGGCTTGGAAGGCGTCCTCGTCGTGGTACACCTCGAAGATCCAGAAGGCGCGTGGTCGCGCTTCCTTGGTGTACACGTCGAAGGCGAGGTTGCCGTCCTCCTTGCGCACCTGATGGGCGTAGTCCCGCAGCAGGCGGGCGACTTCGGCCTCGGCGCCCTCGCGGGCGGTGAACTCGGCGAGCAGGGTCTTGTGCACTGTGGGGTGCCCTTCGTGGTCGGGGGTCAGTCCCGGTAGGAGCCGAGGTGCCAGACGCGGGCCTGGTCGAGCCGGGCCGAGCCGTTCTCGGCGAAGATCTGCACCCCCTGGCTGTCGGGGTCGGGGAAGATCTGGTCGGTGATGACGGCCTCGCCGTTGCCGCCGAAGACCTCGACGGAGGAGCGGTCGACGAGGATGCGCAGCTTCACCTTGCCGTCCTTGGGCTGCAACGGCGCCCGCTGCACGCCGGGGAAGGTGCTGTGGAAGTCCACGGCGCCGGAGTGGGTGCGGTCGACGTACAGCTCCCGTGTCGTGGCGTCGTAGCCGATGACGGTCTGCTCTCCCCCGGCGCCGGTGCGCACCTTCAGACCGAACCGTTCGGCGTCCTTCAGGGAGAAGGTGGCCTCGATGTCGAGTGCCTGGCCCGTGACGGCGGGGGCGGTCAGCGGCTGGGAGGTGTTCGTGACGGTCACGCCGGCGGCGCTCGCCGGGACGCTCTCGCGCAGGGAGGTCAGGCTCTTCACGGGGCTGCTGGTCAGCCGGATCCTGCCGTCGACGGTACGCAGGGCCATCTCCCGGGGCACGGTCTGCGCGCCGCGCCAGGGTGTGGTGGGGGTGGCGCCGGCGTAGTCCCAGTTGTTCATCCAGCCGATCATGTAGCGCTTGCCACCGGGCGCGTTCTCCCAGGAGACGGCCGCGTAGTAGTCCTTGCCGTGATCGGCCCAGTCGGCGCGCTGCACGGCGGACTCGGCGGGGGCGTCGGCGGTGGTGAAGCGGTCGGCGAGGATGTGGCCCCAGCCGCCGGTGTTCATGTCGACGATCCGGATCCGGGCCTCCTTGCCGGCGTAGGGGCGCAGGTCGAAGGAGGCCCAGTCCAGCGTCTCGCTGTTGGCCCCGGTGGCGGTGCGGACGACTTGGCCGTCGACGATCAGGTCGACGGACGTGGCATCGGAGACGGGCTGCGCCCGGGTGTCGGACAGCACGATGTGGTCGACGTTGATGTGGCCCCAGCCGCCGGTGTTGTCGTCGACGATCCTGATCCGCGCCTTGCGTCCGGCGAGGTCGCGGACGTCCCAGGCGGCCCAGTTCAGGGCCTCGGTGTCCGTGCCGGTGGCGCTGCGCACGACCTTGCCGTCGACGAGGAGTTCGACGGCGGTGCGGTCGGCGTAGGCGGCGGGGTGCGTGCCGCCGCCGATGAGGAAGTCGATGTAGGGCTTGTCGAGGGTGAACTCGGGCGAGGTGAGCGTGCCGGTGGTCGAGTCGCCCTGGAGGAAGGTGTTGACGAGGCCGTCGCCCAGATAGCCGGAGACCTGTTGCTGTCCGGCGAGGGTGCCGGTGGCCGGTGCGGTGCCGAAGGCGTCGCCGGTCGCCGTCCAGTCGCCGTAGCTGCCGCTCTCGAAGTCCGCGAGGACGGTTCCCTCGGGCACGGGTCCGCGGTCCAGGACGGTTCCGTCGGTGTGTCCGTGGCGTCCGCCGCCGACCTTGAAGTTGAGGTAGGGGCGGTCGACGGTGAAGGGGGGCGAGGTGAGGGTGCCGGTGGCCGCGTCTCCGGCGTGGAAGCTGTTGGCCAGGCCGTTGCCGTCGAAGCCGCCGACGGTGCCCTGCCCGTCCAGCGCTCCGCCGGCCGGGCCCGGGCCGAACGCGGTGCCGGTGGTCGTCCAGGTGCCGAAGTCGGTGCTCTCGAAGTCCTGGACGACCGTGCCGGCGGGAGGGGTGTAGGTGCCCTTGTCCTCGGCGGTGAATTTCTTGCCGTCGAAGTCGCCGACGAAGTACTGGGCGGCCGAACCGCCCGCGATGCCGCCGGGGTTGATGTTGACGACCAGGACCCATTTGACGTTGTTCTCGTCCCCGTCGACGGGAAGGGGGAACAGGTCGGGGCACTCCCACACGCCGCCCGTCGCGCCCTCAGGTCCGAACTCGCTCAGCGGGTTCCAGTCCTTGAGGTTCTTGGACGAGTAGAACCGCACCTTGTGCTCGGTGGACAGGGAGACCGTCATCAGCCAGCTTCTGGTGGGCGCGTACCACTGGACCTTGGGGTCGCGGAACTCCGTCGAGCCGATGTCGAGGACGGGGTTGCCGGGGTACTTGGTCCAGGTGCGGCCGCGGTCGGTGCTGTACGCGAGCGACTGGGCCTGCCGGCCGGTGGACTTGTGGTGACTGGTGTAGATCGCCACCATCGGCGGGTTCTTGCGGGTGCCGAAGCCGGTGGTGTTGTCGCGGTCGACCACCGCGCTGCCGGAGAACACCATCTCCTCGGCGTCGTGCGGCAGGGCGAGCGGCAGTTCCTGCCAGTGCACGAGGTCTTTGCTCACCGCGTGGCCCCAGGACATGTTCCCCCAGGAGTTGCCGTCCGGGTTGTACTGGTAGAAGAGGTGGTACTCGCCGTCGTGGTAGACGAGGCCGTTGGGGTCGTTCATCCAGTTCGCCTGCGGTGTGAAGTGGAACTGGGGCCGGTAGGTCTCGGTGTACGGCGGGGTGTCTGCGGCTACGGCCCGGGGCGCGAGCGGGGTGGCGGACAGGGCGCAGACGGTCGCCACCGCCGCGATCAGCCGGGTGCGGGCCTGGCGGGGTGCGTGAACAGGGCTCATGGTGCCTCGTCTCCTGACTGTCGGTGCCGTCGTCCCACGGCATCGACAAGGGGTGTCATCGTTGACTTGTGTCATCGATGACATCGAGTGGCCCGATGATGGGGGCAATCCGGCCAGGGCGTCAACGCCCGTGGCGCGCTGACCCCGGCCAGGCCCGCACGGAAGCCCCACCTCAGGTCAAGTCGGGCGGGACGTTGCCGATTTGTGACAGGGGGAAGGCATTGACGTTGCCGCACGGACCCGTACATCATCCTCGGCAAGCAGTGTCAACGATGACATAAGTCAACGATGACACCTCGGGGCGGCACGCACCGCTGCCGACCGCGCCCTTCGCAATCCCGCAGGAGTCGTTCATGTCTCGCATCCCTCGCCCGCACCTTTCCCTGCTGAAGGCCGCCGCCTGCACGGGCCTCGCGGCCCTCACCCTGACGGCCTGCGGATCCGGCTCCGGATCGGACTCGGCCGACGGCTCGGGCGGCGTCAAGGTCGGCCTGATCACCAAGACCGACACCAACCCGTTCTTCGTGAAGATGAAGGAGGGTGCCGAGCAGGCCGCCAAGGAGAACGGCGCCGAACTCGTCACCGCCGCGGGCAAGTTCGACGGCGACAACGCCGGTCAGGTCACCGCGATCGAGAACATGGTCGCCTCGGGCGTGAAGGGCATCCTGATCACCCCCAGCGACTCCAAGGCGATCGTGCCCGCCATCGAGAAGGCCCGCGCCAAGGGCGTGCTGGTCATCGCCCTGGACACCCCGACCGAGCCGGACAGCGCGGTCGACGCTCTCTTCGCCACCGACAACCTCAGGGCCGGCGAGCTGATCGGCCAGTACGCCAAGGCCGCCATGAAGGGCAGGACGCCCAAGATCGCCACCCTCGACCTGGCGCCGGGCGTCTCCGTCGGGGTCCAGCGGCACGACGGCTTCCTGAAGGGCTTCGGCATCGACGACAAGGACCCGGCGGTGGTCTGCTCCCAGGACACGGGCGGCGACCAGGCCAAGGGCCAGACGGCCATGGAGAACTGCCTCCAGAAGGAGCCCGGGATCAACGTCGTCTACACCATCAACGAACCCGCCGCCCTCGGCGCCTACACCGCCCTCAAGGCCAAGGGCCGGGAGAAGGACGTCCTGATCGTGTCCGTCGACGGCGGCTGCACGGGAACCCGGGCGGTCAAGGACGGAAAGATCGCCGCCACCTCCCAGCAGTACCCGCTGAAGATGGCCGCCCAAGGCGTCGAGGCCGTCGTGACGTACGCCAAGGACGGCAAGAAGGCGTCCGGTTACACCGACACCGGCGTCACCCTCGTCACCGACAAGGCACAGAACGGGATCACGTCCGAGGACACCGCGTACGGCCTGGACAACTGCTGGGGCTGATCGCCCCGGGCTCCGCCGGACCCGTCCACCCGCAAGCCGGCGGCCCGCTCCCGCCTTCCCGACCCGAGCGGGCCGCCCTCCCACCTTTCGTCAAGGACCTCGCATGACCGCCACGTCCACGCCACCGTCCACGACCAGGCCGTACGCCGGGCTCAGCGCACCGACCGCGGCCCGCAGACTGCTCACGGCACCGACCACCGGCCCGCTGGTCGCCCTCCTGCTGGCCTGCGTCTTCTTCGCCCTGTCCACCGACCAGTTCCTCACCGGCGGGAACTTCTCGCTGATCGTGCAGCAGGTCATGGTGGTCGGCACCCTCGCCATCGGACAGACCCTGATCATCCTCACGGCGGGCATCGACCTGTCGTGCGGGGCGGTCATGGCGTTCGGCAGCATCATGATCGCCAAGATGGCCGCCGAGGGCTCCCTGCCGCCGCTCCTCGCCATCGCGCTGGGCCTCGCCGTCTGCGGCGGCTTCGGCCTGATCAACGGGCTGCTGGTGCAGAAGATCCCGCTGCCGCCGTTCATCGTCACCCTCGGCATGCTCAACGTGGCGTTCGCGCTGACCCACATCTACTCCGAGGAGCAGACGGTCACCGATCTGCCCGGCCCGCTGACAGCCCTCGGACAGACGTTCCCGCTCGGCAACACCGACATCACCTACGGCTCCCTGGTCACCATCGCCCTGTTCCTCCTCCTCGCGTACGCCCTGAGCGGCACCGCCTGGGGCAAGCACGTCTACGCCCTCGGCAACAGCCCGGAGGCGGCACGCCTCAACGGCATCCGCACCTCCCGGCTGACCATCGGCGTCTACACCGTGGCCGGCCTGGTGTACGGCGTCGCCGCCGTGCTGCTCATCTCCCGCACCGGGGTCGGCGACCCGCAGGCGGGGCAGACCGACAACCTCGACAGCATCACCGCCGTGGTCCTCGGCGGCACCAGCCTCTTCGGCGGACGCGGTTCGGTGCTGGGCACCTTCATCGGCGTCCTCATCGTCGGTGTGTTCCGCAACGGACTTCAGCTGATGGGCGTCGCCTCCATCTACCAGACCCTGATCACCGGCGTCCTGGTGATCCTCGCGGTGACCGTCGACCAGATCTCCCGGAAGAAGGCCCGATGACCGCCACCACGTCCACCACGCCCGTCCTTCAGGCCCGCGGTCTGGTCAAGCGCTACGGACATGTCACCGCCATCGACGGCGCCGACTTCGACCTGCTGCCCGGCGAGGTCCTCGCGGTCATCGGCGACAACGGCGCCGGCAAGACCAGCCTGATCAAGGCCCTCACCGGCGCCCTGGCGCCCGACGCGGGCGAGATACGGCTGAACGGCGAGCCCATCCGGTTCTCCGGCCCGCAGAGCGCCCGCGCCCATGGCATCGAGACGGTCTACCAGGACCTGGCGGTGGCCGCCTCCATGGACATCGCCTCGAACATGTTCCTCGGCCGTGAACTGCGCCGGCCCGGCGTCCTCGGCAGCGTGTTCCGCATGCTCGACAAGAAGCGCATGCGGCAGGAGGCCGCCGAGCACATGGCCGACCTGAAGATCGGACTGCGCTCACTCACCCAGGCCGTCGAGACGCTCTCCGGCGGTCAGCGCCAAGCCGTGGCGGTCGCCCGCTCCGTCGCCTGGGCCCGCAGCGTCGTCGTCATGGACGAGCCCACCGCCGCCCTCGGCGTCAGGGAGTCGGGCCAGGTCCTCGATCTCATCCGCCGCGTACGCGACAAGGGCATGCCGGTCGTCCTCATCAGTCACAACATGCCCCATGTCTTCGAGATCGCCGACCGCATCCACGTCCACCGGCTCGGCCGGCGGGCCGCCCTGCTCAAGCCGTCCGACCACTCGATGGCGGAGGTCGTCGCGATCATGACCGGCGCGCTGACCGTGGACGAGGCCGGAGGTACTGTCGTAGCGGACTCCGAGGCCGCGAAGGCAGCCGGGGTCCAGGCCATCTGACGTACGACCGAATCAACTCACAGGTTCCCGGCCGAGGCCGCGGCCGGAACCGACGAGCACAGGAGACGGCTTCCTCCATGGCAGCGAACCGCCGCCCCACGCTGGCCGATGTCGCACGCGAAGTGGGCGTCAGCGCCAAGACGGTCTCCCGCGTCCTCAACGAGGACGGACCCGCCTCGGCCCGGACCAGGGAACAGGTTCTCGCAGCCGTCGCCAAACTCGGGTTCCAGCCCAACCTCATGGCCCGCAACATCCGCGTCGGCGGACCGGACACCACCATCGGACTGGTCGTCCCGGACCTGGGCAACCCCTTCTTCGGGGCCGTGGCCGGCAGCATCGAGGACACCGTCCGCGAACGCGGACTCATCCTGCTCATGGGATCCTCCGCCGACGATCCCGAGCGTGAGCGCGCCCTGACCGACAAGTTCCTCGCCCGCCGGGTGAGCGTGCTGATGGTCGTGCCGTCCGTCGGCGCCGACCACTCCCACCTCAAGACCCACCGCGCAGCCGGGCTCCCCGTGGTCTTCATCGACCGTCCGGGCACGGGCCTGTCCGCGGACAGCGTCGTCAGCTCCAACCGCGCGGGCGCTCACGACGGCGTGGCCCATCTGCTCGCCCAGGGTCACCGGCGCATCGGCTTCATCGGCGACCTGCCCAGCAACCTCTACACCCGGCGCGAGCGCCTCGCCGGATACCGGGCGGCCCTCCAGGACGCCGGTGTCCCCTACGACCGTTCCCTGGTCACCAACGCCCATGACCAGCACGCCGCTTCCGACGCCACCGCCCAACTCCTCGGTCTGGCAGACCCGCCGACCGCGCTGTTCGCGGGCAACAACATCGTCGCGCTCGGCATCGTCACCGAACTCGCCCGCAGCAAGCGCAAGGACGTCGCCGTCGTCGCCTTCGACGACGTGGCCCTCGCCGAGGCGCTCGAGCCCGCCCTGACCGTCGTCGCCCAGGATCCCGCCGAGATCGGCAGGGCCGCCGCGACCGCCGCGCTCGCCCGCCTCGACGGCGACCGGTCGCGCGCCCGCACCCTCACCGTCCCGACCCGGCTGATCGTGCGGGGCTCGGGAGAATGCCGCCCGGCCCCGACCGCCTGACCAGAAGCGGGCCGCCGCCGGGCAGGCGAGCAGGCCATCAGTGAACAGTTCGGGCATCACAAGCTCACCGGCGACCAGTCACCACCTACGCCGAAGCCGTCCGCGCTCCTTTTGACCGGCGCGGCGTCGCGGATCGGTGGCGGCCTGCCGAGACCTTCTGGCAGGCCGCTGCTCATGCGTCCGAACACGGGACGGGGCCGCATGGGCCGCCTGCCGGCCGGTCGCACGGTGGTGCGCCGGCGTCGTCCGCCTTGCCGCTTCCGACATGCTGCCGCATCGGACTGCTGACCAGCTCCCCTCGAACAGGCGCAGGGCGCCAAGCTCTCCATGCTCGACGCCCCCGGCCGACCCGGTCACTCAATGAATCCCTGTCAGAAACATTGCAAGGCAATGTGACATGTGCCATTTTACAGCGCAGCCCGTCGCGAGACGGGACCCCAACTCCCCTTCCAGGAGCACACCTTGCGCCCTATGGCCGTCGCCACCGCCCTGCTGATAGCCGCCGTCGCCGCCTCTCCCGCGCAGGCATCCCAGGCCTCCCAGGCCGACCCCAAGCCCGACCACGTCTTCGCGGACCCGGGCCGGCGCCCGGCCCACGGCAACGTCAAGGGCGCTCCCGGCGCGCCCGGCACCAATGGCGGCAGGCTGGAATCACGCATCCTGCCAGTCGTCCACAACTGCAGCCCGTCGCTGCGGATCCGTGCCCAGGAGATGACCACCGACCAACTGACGGCGACCTGCGCGAGCCTGGCCAACCAGGACGCGTACTTCCACAGCGTGGTCAAGGACTCGGGGCCGGTGGCGAACGACTACAACACCACGCTGGAGGTCGATGTCTTCAACTCGAGCGCCGACTACAAGACTTACGCGGGGAGGATCTACGGCATCGACACCAACAACGGCGGCATGTACCTGGAGGGGGACCCCGCGAAGACGGGCAACCAGCCGCGGTTCATCTGCTACGAGCGCACCGATGTGAGCCCCGGCTGGCAGATCTGGAACCTCAACCACGAGTACACGCACTACCTCGACGGCCGCTTCGACCTGTACGGCGACTTCGACGCCAGCCAGACCACCCCCACCGTGTGGTGGGGCGAGGGCATCGCGGAGTACATCTCCTACTCCTACCGCGGCGTCACCTACAGCAGCGCGCTGGCCGAGGCCGGCAAGCACACGTACTCCCTGCGCACCCTGTTCGACACGACCTACGCCAACAGTGACGTCAACCGCACCTACAACTGGGGCTACCTCGCCGCCCGCTACATGGTCGAGCGGCACCCGGCCGACGTCGCCACCCTGCTCGGCCACTACCGCACCGGAAACTGGACCGCCGCCCGTTCCTTCCTCACCTCGCTGGACTACGAGAGCGACTGGAACGCCTGGCTGACGGCCGTGGCGGCGGGCGCCTGAGCCATACGCCTCCTACGGCCCGACTCCCCCGCACATCACCCAGTCCGACGGGGGTTCCGCACGGCCCTGGCGGGCGGGGCTGCGTACGAGGATCGCTCAGCTGCGGGCGTCGACGGGGTCGTCGGGTTTGAAGGTACGGCGGTAGGCGGCGGGTGAGATGCCGAAGGCGGTTCGCATGTGCGTGCGCAGCGAGTTCGCGGAGCCGAAGCCGGCCCGGTGCGCGACCAGGTCGATCGGCAGGTCGGTGGTCTCCAGCAACTGCTTGGCCAGCTCCAGGCGTTGCGCGGTGAGCCACTGCACGGGAGTCATCCCGACCTCGTCGCGGAACCGCCGGGTGAAGGAGCGCAGACTCATCCGGGCGTGCTCGGCGAGCTGGGCGAGGGAGAGCGGCTCACCGAGGTGCTCCAGGGCCCACGCACGGGTGGCGGTGGTTCCGGCCACGGCCGGGTCGGGGACCGGGCGGTCGATGTACTGCGCCTGCCCGCCGTCCCGCCAGGGCGGTACGACGCACACACGGGCGGCCCGGTTGGCGGCGGCGGCTCCATGGTCGCGGCGGATCATGTGCAGGCACAGATCGACGCCGGCGGCGACGCCCGCGGAGGTCAGCACATCGCCGTCGTCGACGAACAGGACCTCCTCGTCGACCTTGACGTAGGGATAGGCGCGGCGGAACTCGGGCGCCAGCTGCCAGTGCGTGGTGGCCGGCCGGCCGTCGAGCAGCCCTGCCGCGGCGAGCACGTAGGAACCGGAACAGATGGACACCAGCCGCGTGCCGGGCCGGATGCCGGCGATGGCAGCGGTGACCTCGGCAGGCAGGGGGCCGCCGCGGCCCAGTTCCGGCATGGCGTGCGTGGGCGGGATGATCACGGTGTCCGAGGCGGCCAGGGCCTCGGGTCCGGCGGCCGGCTGCACGGTGAAACCGGCGTCGGTGAGCACGGGGGCGCCGTCCGCCGTGCAGACGGTGACGTCGTACAGCGGGCGGCCTTCGGCGTCCAGGACGCTGCCGAAGACACGGGAAGGGATGCCGAGCTCGAACGGCGGCACCCCGGGCAGGGCCAGCACGGCGATCCGGTGCGGTGAGGGCCCCTCGGACGCCGGTCCCTGTGTGCTCTTCGTGGCCGGCCGCGCAGTACTCATGGCCAGATCCTGTCACATAGTGGCCAGACGGCCAACACTATGCGGAGCCGGAACAGGCCACTCTGAATTGCGTCGCGCCGGGGTCCTCCCGGCGGCGGAACCGATCGAGACGAAGGCAGAGGCAGAGAGCATGCGTGCGGTGGTCGTGGAGCAGTGGGGCGGACCCGAGAACCTCATCGAGCGCGAGGTCGAGCGGCCGGAGCCGGGACTGAACGAGGTCCTGGTGCGAGTGCACGCGGCCGGCGTGAACCCGGTGGACTGGAAGACCCGCGCCAGCGGAGCCCTGATCGAGTGGGGCGCCGTACCCGTGGTCGGCTGGGACGTGTCCGGCACGGTCGAGGCCGTCGGGCCCGGCGTGGGCGTGTTCCGTCCCGGCGACGAGGTCTTCGGGATGCCGCTGTTCCCGCGCCAGGCGGGCGGTTACGCCGAGTACGTCGTGGCTCCGGCCCGGCACCTCGCTCCGAAGCCGGCGGGGCTGACGCACGTGGAGGCGGCCGCGCTGCCCCTGGCCGCGCTGACCGCCTGGCAGGCCCTGGTGGACGCGGCGGACCTGCGTCCCGGTGAGCGGGTGCTGATCCATGCAGCGGCCGGAGGGGTCGGCCACCTCGCGGTGCAGATCGCCAAGGCCCGCGGCGCGCACGTCATCGGCACGGCCAGCGCCGGCAAGCACGACCTGGTGCGGCAGCTGGGTGCGGACGAGGTGATCGACTACCGCTCGGTCCGGTTCGAGGACGTCCTGACCGACATCGACGTCGTCCTCGACGGGCTCGGCGGCGAAACGGCCGAGCGGTCCCTGAAGGTGCTCCGGTCCGGCGGCCGGTTGATCACCCTGCCCGGCCCGGACGACGTCCCCGCGGCCCAGGACGGGGTGCGGGCGATGTGGGTCCTGGTCGAGCCGGACCACCTCGGCCTGCGAGAGATCACCGCGCTCGTGGAGCAGGGCGCCGTGAAGCCGGTCGTCGAGACCGTCCTGCCGCTGGCTCAGGCCGCCGAGGCACACGAACTCGGCGAGCAGGGCCGTACCACCGGCAAGATCGTCCTGACGGTCGCCTGACCCGCGGCCGGCCGGCACGGCATGTGTCGCCATGGCGGCGGATCGCCGCGGTTGTGCGAGGCGGTCCGCCCAGAGGACGTATCTCTGCCGCTGGGTGACGTCGGGGCGGGCCGGCAGAGCGATGCGCACGCGCCCCGGTGCGATCCGGGTGATCGCACCGGGACCTTGGTGGCCCGTCGGCCCCTGCCGGAAGAAGCCGTCCCGGACGCGCCGGCGGATCTCGCGCCTCGCCTGCTCCGGGTGGGACCGGTCCGGTTCCCTTCGGGCCGGTGGGCCTGTCACCCCGTGCCGGGGAGCGACGAGGCGTCCCGGAAGGCTCTGAGCGCCTGCTTGCGGCTGACTCCGAGCCGGGCGAGGACCTCTTCCTTCACCAGGCCCGCCGCGCGCAACTCGACGCACCGGCGGGCCAGTTGGAGCCGTTCCGGGTGGTCCTCGGGCGCTTCGTGGAACAACCCGTCCTTGAGCAGCTCGTCCACCGTGTCGGCGGACCGCCCCATGGCCCGGGCGATCTGCGCTCTGGCCAGTCCCGATCTCTTGAGCGAGACAGCCTGCGCGGCCTGTCGGCGGCGCTCGGACTGCAGGTCCTGCGTCCGCGTGGCGGGGACGCCTGCCGCGTCGCGGGCGCGGGACAGGGCGCTCTCCGCCTGCTTGTGGGTCAGGCCGAGTTCGGCGGCGATGTCCGCGACCCGACGGCCCTCCCGCTGAAGCTCCAGCGCCCGCCGGTCCTCTTCCCTGCGCAGGTCGCGCGCATGCTCCCGCTCGCCCTGCCGCCGCCGTGCGATCTCGTCCTTGAAGGTGTGCAGCAGCCGGGATCTGATGTGGCGGGCATGGCGCAGGCGCTCCTGTTCCGCCCTCATCTGCTCGCGGACGAAGTAGCCGTACCAGAAGGGCATGCGATCGCTCAGGCTCTCGCTGTCCTTGCTGGTCCCCCACTGGAACGCAGGGTGCTGCGACCGCTTCCTCAGCAGTGCGCGCAGGGCCGATGCGTCGGGGGTGTAGCCGCCGTCCTCGCGCAGCAGGAGGCGCTGCTGCTCGGTGAGGCCGGACATGGCCGCGGCCCATGCGGTGCGCAGTCCGGCGGCCTCCGCCAGGTCCGTCAGGGACGCCCAGTCGTACTTGGGCAGCGTGAGACCGAAGCGGTCCTTGTCGTCGTTCGTCGTCCACCGGTTCGTCGTGGCTTCGACGTACACGGCGAAGCCCGCACGGTTCCAGGCCCGTACGACGTCGTGCCACATCTTCGCCGACACCGCGGGGAGGTACCCGACGCGCTGCCCGTCGACGTCGCAGGCGACCGCCCGCGCGTCCCAAGGGTTGTGGGGCTCGGGCACCAGCTCGGCCTCGACCTTCTGCCCCGCGGGGAACCGGCTCAGCGATTCCTGGAAGTAGTAGGCCCCTGAGGCGTAGAACTCCCCGGACGCCCGGAAGCAGTCGTCGAGCAGCATCCGCCCGGCGGGTCTGACGTACTCGTCAGGACGACGTATGTGGATTCCCACCGTCCTGCCCCTCCTCCGTACCTGTCCCCCGCCCTCCTCCGCGCCTCTGACCTGCGGAGCTCTCGGTGATCATACGCCCGGCAGGAGAGCGCCGGAGGCGGGCCGCTCATGGCTCCGGGTCGTCGAGGGTCGGGTGCAGCTCGGGCCGGGCGTCCCACCAGGCGCGGTGGAACGAGTTGTTGTCCACGTTCGTGAGATAGGCATGGGCGGCCGCCCGGTACAGCAGCTCCGCCTGCCGGGCGGAGACCGCCGCCCGGTTCCACGCGATGCGGATGCGGCCGATGACCGGGTCGCCCACCAGAGGGCGCAGAACCGTGCCCTCGGTGGTCGGAGCGGTCGGCTGGCTCAGTGATATCGCCCGGCCGGCGGCGATCAGGTCGTAGTGCATCTTCCGGTCCGTCACCCGGTGGCGCAGCAGCGGGGTGAAGCCTGCCTTCGCGCAGGCGGCGACCAGGGCCTCGGGGCCGCCGTCGTCGTCCTCCACGAGCATCATCCAGGGCTCGTCGGCCAGTTCCGCCAGGGCGATCCGCTCGCGGCCTGCCAGCGGGTGTGTGGCCGACAGCCGTACGCAGAAGGGTTCCTTGGGGATCAGGGTGCGGGCCGTGATGCCCTGGGGCAACGGCACCTCGTAGTCGTTGACCTCGCCGTACAGCACGGCGTCGTACTTGCCCGCGCCGAGCTGTCTGGTCAGCGTGGTCGCCGAATGCTCCACCGTCACATGGATGTCCTGGTCGGCCAGCACCCGTTCCAGCTCGCCGAGCAGCCGGTCGACGAGGACCAGCAGGATGCAGCCCAGCCGCAGACTCGGGTGCGGGGCGATGGCCCGGGCGCCCGCGGCCAGGGCGTCCATCTCGCCGAGCACCAGACGGGCCTTGCGCAGGACGAACTCCCCCAGCGGGGTGGGCTCCACACCATGCCGGCCGCGCAGGAACAGCTCACCGCCGGCGACCCGTTCGATGCGGCGCAACTGGGCCGACAGCGCGGGCTGGGAGACCCCGAGGCGCTTGGCGGCCCGGCTCAGACTGCCCGCCTCGGCGATCCGGCACACGGCCTCGAGATGCCTCAACTCCAGCTTCATCGGCGCAGAGTACGCGCCTCCGCGCGGCCGCACCATAACCCGCGTGTTATGCAACATCGCATGTCCCGAACCGGCCATGTCCACGCCCATACTCGCCGCAACGATCCGCCTCCCCACCCTGAACGGAGCAGACGTTGCACCCCACCAGAGTCACCGCCGCCGTGGCTGCCCTGGCGCTCTCGGCGAGCCTCGCGGCCGCCCTCGCCGGGCCCGCCGCCGCGGTCCCGCAGGACCGGCCCGTGCCGCCACCCGGCAACGGCAGGTCCCTCGCACTCGCCGCTGCCGACAACGCCGCGGACAGCGGCCTCGACGAGCTGCGCCACGGCGCCGACGAGAACCTCGTACGGACGTCCGTCACTCCCTGGTCGAACGGGCTGTACTTCTCGGCGTACGAGCGCACCTACAAGGGCGTTCCGGTCGTCGGCGGCGACGCCGTCGTACTGAGCGACTCCACCGGAAAGGTCCGTGAGGTCACCGGCGCCCCCGCCCCGGTCCTGCGGCTGTCCACCCGGGCCGCGGTCACGGCACGGGCCGCGCGCGCCACCGCGCGGGGACAGCTCGCCTCGGTGGAGAGCGCGAGCGCCCCCGAACTCACCGTGCTCCTCAAGGCCGGCAAGCCGGTCCTCGCCTGGCACACCCTCGTCGTCGGCCGCACCGCGAGGAACGCGCCCAGCTCGCTCGACACTTATGTCGACGCCCGCACGGGCCGTGTCGCGCAGGCCACCGAGAAGGTCCGGCACGCCGACGGCCGCGGCTACCACAACGGCACCGTCACCATCGACACCGCCGCCACCTCCATGACCGACCCGAACCGCTCCGGCTTCCGCTGCGGCGGCCAGAACGGCAGCGCCTACACAGGCTCCTCCCCCTGGGGCAACGGCGGCGCCAACGACCTCGTCACCGCCTGCGTCGACATCATGTACGCCGCCCAGCGCGAGTCCGACATGCTCAAGTCGTGGTTCGGCTACAACGGCATCAACGGCCAGGGCGGCATGGTCCCGGCCCGCGCCGGACTCGCCGAGGTGAACGCGTACTACGACGGCACGAAGACCACGTACGGCCGCAACCAGAACGGCACCAACCAGCTCACCGGCATCGACGTCGTGGCCCACGAGTACGGCCACGAGATATTCGACCGGACCCCGGGCGGCACCGGCTCGTCCAACGAGAACGGCGGCATGAACGAGTCCACCGGGGATATCTTCGGCGCGCTCACCGAGCACTACGCCGACAACCCCAACGACACCCCGGACTACACCGTCGGCGAGAAACTGAACTTCCTCGGTGACAACAGGCCCATCCGGTACATGTACAACCCGTCGCTGCACAACAACGACCCCAACTGCTATACGCAGTTGACCTCCAACACCGAGGTGCACGCCGCGGCCGGCCCGCAGAACCACTGGTTCTACCTGCTCGCCGAGGGCTCCAACCCGGGCGGCGGCAAGCCCAGCAGCCCCATATGTTCGGGCGGTCCCGCGTCCGTCACCGGCATCGGCATCCAGAAGGCCGGCAAGATCTTCATGGGCGCCCTGCTGATGAAGACCTCCTCCTGGAACCACCTCGCCGCCCGCAGGGCGACCCTGACCAGCGCCAAGAACACGTACGGCAGCGCCGAGTGCAATGCGGTGAAGGCGGCCTGGAACGCGATCGGCGTGCCCGCCCAGTCCGGTGAGACCGACTGCGGCGGCACCACCACCCCGGACTTCTCGCTCGCCCTGAACCCGTCATCGGGTTCGGCCCAGCAGGGCGCCTCCGTCACCGCCACCGTGAACACCAGCACCACCGGCGGCAGCGCGCAGACCGTCCAGCTCTCCGCGAGCGGCGCCCCGAGCGGCATCACCGTGTCCTTCAGCCCCTCCTCGGTCACCTCCGGCAACTCCTCCACGATGACCGTGCAGGTCGCCTCGGGCACCGCCGACGGCACCTACCCGATCACCGTCACCGGCACCGGCTCCGCCACCCACACGGTCACCTACCAGCTGACCGTCGGCACCAACACCCCACCGGCCGGCTGTGAGAACGCCGAGTACACCTACGAGGGCACCCTGGCCTCCGGCCAGCGGGCCGCCCAACCGGACGGCACGTACTACTACTCGGCGACCTCCGGCACCCACACAGGCTGCCTGCGCGGCCCGGCCGGCACCGACTTCGACCTCTACCTCCAGAAGTGGAACGGGGCGAGCTGGGTGGACGTGGCCGTGGACGGCGACGCCACCTCCGAAGAGGACCTCAGCTACACCGGCACCGCGGGCTACTACCGCTACATCGTCCACGCCTACAGCGGCTCCGGCGCGTACACGCTGGGCCTGAGCGCCCCCTGACGGGAGATTGAACGCCTCAGGACGGGTACCTGACTCCCCCGCCCTGAGGGCGAGAGCCGCGCGGGAGGAGGGGAGCCGCGCGCGGTACCGGGGCCGGACCGCCGACCATCCGTCGGCGGCCCGGTCCCTTCGCGTGCCCTGGCGATCGTCGGAGTGCACGTGCACGTTGTGGTGGTCAACGCCCGCCACATCACTCGTGCTCCGCACCTACCCCCCGAAGCCGTTGACCGACGCCACGTCACCGGCGTCATGACCCGCAACACCGGTCAGCAGTCGTTCGCCACCGGTCTGTCCTCGAGGCGGTCCGCCAGCCAGTCGACCGTGGCCGGGGCGGCTGCGTAGAAGGTGGCGATGTGGGTGGGCACCAGGTACGCGTCCCAGTCGACGGAGGCGCCGAGTTCGCAGAGCCGGTCCTTCAGTTCGGTGCCGGCCCGGTAGGGGATGACGTCGTCCAGGCGTGAGTGGTACAGCCGCACCGGCACCGCTGGACGGTGCTGTCCGGCCCGTTGTTCGGTGAGCCGGCCGCGCCAGTCGGCCCGCGTGAACGGGTCTTCGGTGGTCAACCGGTCCCAGCTGTGCAGCCCGTACTTGGCGGCGATCTGCAGCGTGCAGTCGTCGGAGATGTCGGCCAGCAGCTCGCGGCCGTGGTCGGTGAACAGCTCCTCCAGGGGGAGTTCCGGGTATGCGTGCTTCAGGCCGACGGCCGCGGTCAGGCCGAAGCCGAAGGCCGGACTGCCGTCCACGCCCTCCGCGACCACCAGGAGATCTGCGGCGGGCGCTCCGACCGAGGCGCCGCGCACGTCCAGCTCCGGTGCGTACGTGGGCTGGAGCTCCGCCGCCCAGCTCGCCGCCTGACCACCCTGCGAGTAGCCGGCGATGAGGACCGGTGCGTCGGAGGCGATCCCCGCCTCGGGCAGCCACTGGGCGGCCCGCACCGAGTCCAGTACGGCCTGGCCCTCGGCCCGACCGTTGACGTAGGTGTGCCCGCCGGGGGTGCCGAGACCCTGGTAGTCGGAGACGACGACGGCCCAGCCGCGGTCGAGCATGGACCTGATCACGGTGCTCTCGTACTGGGTGCCGGCGGCCAGTGCCCGCGAGGGGGCACAGCGGTCGCCCAGGCCGTGCGTGCCGATGGCGTGCGCGACCACGGGGCGCGGGCCCGGACCACCGTAGGGAGCGTCGGGGACGAGCACGGTGCCGGAGACGGCGATCCGGCGGCCGGCGGCGTCGGCGGAGCCGTACAGCACCTGCCAGGACCGGACGTCCTGGTCGATGAGGCCGGTCGGCTCGATGCGGAAGTCGGCGGTGCGGTACCGGATCACCTCGCCGGGGTCCGTGGTGAGTTCACCGGGCGGTGGGGTGTAGAAGGCGTCGGAGAGATCACCGCTGTCCACGGCTGCGGCCGGAGCGGTCGTCGCGATCAGGGTGGCGGCCAGCAGCGCGGCGAGTGCGGGCACGGCGGTGCGCAGAAGTCTCATGAGGGTCCTCGGGTGAGTGAGGGCTGACGAGGTCGTGCACCGATGATCAAGCGGACGGTGTGCGGCTGGTGAGGGTGCTGTCCACACGATGTGACGCGTGATCATGTGATCAACGACAATGACATATACCGTTCGGCAATGCCGTACACCCTCGTTAGGATGCGGCCATGCCCGACATGCCCGTCACCACCCATCCGACGGATCGACAGATCGGCCTGCTCGCCACCGCCTTGAAGGGACGGCTCAGCGAACTGAGCGAGCACGCCGCCGAGCGGATCCTCGCTCCCTCCGGCACCGTCGCCTACCGTCGACTGGTCCCCATGGAGGAGCTGCGCGGCTCCTGTCGCGCCCATCTGACCTTCACCCTGGGCTCGCTGACGGGTCGTCACGGCGTCACACCGGCCACGGCCACGGCGCTGCGCAGGGCCGGTCAGGGCGTTCCGCTGCCCGCCGTGATCGCCGCCTACCACGCGGGCGGACGGTTGCTGCTGGAGGAGCTGACCGCCGAGGCGCGCAACGCGGGCCACCTCGGCCTGGAGGCGCTGCCCGACGGCGCGGCCCGCCTGCTCGGGCTGATCGAGAGCGGTGCACACGAGATCACCACCGCCTACCGGCACGCGACACGGGCCGGCGCGGACCAGGCGGGCTCCCCCGCTCTCGCCGAACTCTTCGACGGCACCGCCCGCACCACGGAGGACCTCTGGCGGGCGGCGGACGCCCTCCGCCTGCCCTACGACGGACTGTTCGTCGTGCTGGTCGCCGACCCGCCGCCCGGGCCGGCGCCCGAACTCGGCAACCGGCTCGCCGCCCACGGCATCGCCTCCGCCTGGAGCCACACCGCCGGTCTGCTGGCCGGCCTGGTCTCGGTCCGCGACCAGCGCACACTGGAGCGGCTGCTGACCGTGCTCGCGCGGCAGGCCACCCTGCGGTACGGGGTGAGCCCGGCCTTCGCGAGCCTCGCCGACTGCGCCACGGGCCTACGGCTGGCCCGGCTCGCCCTGGCCGCGGCCGATCCGGCCGGCCCACGGGTCGTCCGTTTCGACGACGGCCCGCTGGCCGGGCTCGTGGCGCATTCCCCGGACGTCGCCGCCCGGATGGCCCGCTCCGTTCTCGGTGCGCTGCTCGATCTCCCCGCCGAGCAACGCACCATGCTGATCGGCACACTCACCGCGTGGTACGCGGCCTCCGGCTCCACGGAGGAGGCCGCACAGGCCCTGTACTGCCATCCCAACACCGTCCGCCAGCGCTTACGCCGGATCCACGCACTCACCGGACGCACCGTCACCGACCCCGTCGGCACCGCCGAGTTGTACGCCGCGCTCCAGTCCCTTCGGACCCTGCCGCCCTCGGCTCTACGCTGACCGGCCCGACCTCGCCGTCCACAGCGACAGGCCGGCAGGCGAACCGGACCCCCGCGCTCCCGAGGAGCTAAGGCCGGCGCAGGTACGCCACGGCGAACGGCGCGTCCGCCCGCAGGCCGGCCGGGCCGTAGCACCAGACATCCACGCTGACCCGGGGCGGCGCGGCGTAGTCACCGATGTTGCCGAGGTGGCAGGAAGACCCGTCGGCGCCGGTCGGTACGACCTGGACGCTGCCGCCGTACTTGCCGACGGTGTCCCAGGTCAGCCGGTAGTTGCCGATGCCGAGACGGAGAAGTGCCGGTGTCTGGCCGGTGGACGCCCAGGAGTGGGCCCGGTCCACCACGGGGTTCACCGGATCACCGGTGACCTGCGCGTACGCCGCCGGAACGGCACCCACACCATGCAGCCCCGCGCGCGCCGCGTACGACAGGATCCACGGCGTGTCCACGGGCTGCGGCGTCGCCGAGGAGGACACCGCGAAGCAGGCGATGCCGATCTCCAGGGTGTCACCGACCGGCGTACGCGCGTACGGGTTGCAGCGCGCCGGGGGGCCCGAGCCGAACTGGTTGATCTGCAGATACCCGTCGTCGGCCGCGAAGGACGCCCCGGTGAGCACGGCCCGGTAGCGGCCCACGCCGTCGCGCAGCACCCGGTTGACGCGTCCGGCCGAGTTGAAGGTGCCGTCGTTGGCGATCGTCGGGGCGCTCACGCCGCCGCCCGGCACGTCGTAGCGCAGCGTGGCGTACGGGTCGGCGCCGGTGGCGGGTGCCGCGTAGAAGACGGTGAACCACCAGTCGGCGGGGGCGCCGGTGCGGTCGACGCAGCCGACACCGACCAACTCGTCGGCGCCGTCGGCCCGGTAACCGCGCACAGCACAGCCGCGCCCGGAGTTGTCGGTGCGGTACGGGGTGACGTGCGCGACGCCGCCGTTGCCGCCGACGCCGGGCAGGCGCAGCTCGTACTCACCGGTGGCCAGGTGGGTGACCGTGGCCGCCCACCCCTGGCCCGCCGCGGTGCTCCACTGGAAGGCGTTGTTCAGCGCGGTGGGCACGCCGATCGGTGCCTCGGTCTCGGTCGCCCGGTTCATGTAGGCGTATGCCCAGCGCGGCGCGGACGGGGCCGGGCCGGCTGCCGCGACCATGGCGTCCAGCAGCTCCGCTCTGGCCGCCTCGGCCTCCTCGGGTGAGGGTTCCGAGATCTCTTCGCCCGGGACACCGGAGCCGGATCCCCCGTCCGCACCCGAGATGTGGATCTTCACATTGCTCCAGTCGTCGGCTCCGGCCAGCCCGTCGGCGTAGCGGCGCAGGGCCCCGAAGTCGGTACCGCGCGGGACGCCCACTGTGTCCGTGGCCACCGCTTGCGAGTCGCAGTCGGCGTCCAGGCCGGCGTAGATCGCTTCCCCGTGCCGTACGTCGCCGGTGTCCACGACCGTCTCCAGCAGATTCTGCGGGCTTGTCACATCGGGGCGCGAGTCGCGACCCGTGATGCACAGGTGGTCCTCGCCGTTGACGTCGACGGCGACCCGGTCGCTGTCGATGACGCTGTCGAAGTCCCAGTTGACGGGCCTGGAGGCGTCTGCGACGCGCAGGACGCTGTCGTTGTCCCACCAGGCCGCCATGTCGTCCGTCGGGGAACCGACGCCGTCCTGCTCGCTGAGGGCATCACGGAAGAGGGTGGGGAGCCGCAGACGCGAGTAGTCGAGCCTGCTGACCTCGTCCAGTGCCTGCGAGAGTTTCCATGGCGTGGTGGCCCGGCCGAGCGCGGCCACGCGCGCCTGCCACTCGCCGAAGTCCGGGATGCCCACGTCCCCGTAGCGGTAGTTCATCACCGAGAGGTAGTGGGGCTTGTAGTTGACCCTGTCGGTGCCGCCGTGGTGGAGGCCCAGGGCGTGTCCCAGCTCGTGGACGAACGCGGCGCTCTGCAAGCGGACCGGGAAGGTTTCGGACCCGAGCGAGATGATGAAGTCCTCCTGGCGCGGTCCGACGCAGCACACGCCTCCGCTCAGTCCCTGGTTCTGCCGGTCGCCCCAGAGGCTGTAGTGGAACACTCCGCGACGCTGGGGCGCGAAGTGGTCCGCGCGATATCGGTCGAAGGGCGTCACGCCGTCGGCGTCTTGGACGTTGAGCGGTGCCGTGCGGGTGTCGGTGGGGATGGCTTCGTCCACGTGGACGAGGAGTTGGACGCCCGAGGGCGAGCGGGTGGTCGTGTACGGGCACACGGGCGCCGAGGGGATCGGCGCCGCGTCGAACATGTCGCGGGCCTCTGTCACCATCCCGGGGTCGGGCTGGTGCGAGAAGGTGGCGTCGCGCAGCCAGTCCACCTCCACGGCGATGGTCTTGCGGCAGGGGTCGGCGCCGTTGGCCGGGAGCCAGTCGTCGACGCCGTCCACGTGCGGGATCCCGGAGCGCTCGACCCGGTCGGGGATGCCGTCGTCGTCCACGTCCCCGTCGAGCGTGTTCCAGGTCTGCTGCGCGTTCTTCAGGAAGCGGTGCATGCCTCCGTTGCCGTCCGGGTCGGGTACGGAGTGGTTGTAGAGGACGACGTGGGTGTCGCGTTCCTCGATGCGCAGTCCCGCGAGGTTCCAGTTGTCGGCCATCCAGTCGTCGGCCTGGTTGTCGTGGATGAACGTGAAGCCCTCGACGACGCGTTCCTGCGGGATGCAGGGGCGGGCCACGAGGTTCCAGGTGTAGGTGGCGTACCGCTCGTCGCCGGTGCCGCCTCGGTGGAAGGGCAGCAGCGGTTCCGCGTCGGTGACGCCGTCGCCGTCGTGGTCCTCGAACAGCAGTTGCTGTCCGGCGAGTTGGACGAACTCGCTCGAGTCGTCACGGATCCCGTCGTGGCCGGTGGAGACCGTGACGGCGAGGCGGCAGATCTCGCCCTCTCCCGCGCGGGCGGTGGTGCTCTGCAGCGGCAGCAGGGCCAGGATCAGGACGAGGAGGGTGAAGAGGGTGGGTCCGGGGCGTCGGGGTCTACGCGGTGCGGACATCGGAACCTCCGGGAAGAGGACGCGCACAGGGCAACTCAGCGTAGAGGCAGGGTGGTTGATCCGGTGACTCGATGTCAGGATCCGACTGCGGGTGGTAGCTTCTGGCTGCCGGTCCGTCCGAGTCATGAGGAAGCGCCATGCCCGAGATCGTGCGGATGCCCGTCGAGGGCGGGGAGCCGATTCTGCTGGAGGTCGACCGCCGTACCGACCGCGTCGGTCGCGGCCAGGACCAGATCGACACGGCGGGCGAGAGCCTGCAGCGCAGCCTCGGGCGTGTGCAGGAGATCGCCGGGCATGTCTTCGACCGGCTGTCCTCCCTGCCGCGCACACCGGACCGCATCCGGGTGGAGTTCGGGGTCAAACTGACCGCGGACGCGAACGTCATCCTGACCCGCACCGGCGGTGAGGCCCACTTCGTCATCGAGATGGAGTGGGAGAACGGGCAGGCGGGCGGCGATGCCGGCGCCTGACTTCTCCGAGGCCGTCGCGCGGGTCTGGGGCGCCGGGCCGGAGCCGGTCGGCTCTGCCTTCCTGGTGGGCCCGCGCACGCTGCTGACCTGCGCGCACGTGCTGGCCCACGCCCGCGGGGGCCGCTCCCGGCGCGCGTCGCGGCGGCCTCTCGTCCCCCAACCGGGCTGGGAGGTCGAGGTCGACTTCCCGCAGCACGACACGGGGCCGCACGGTCCACGGCGGCTGCGGGCGGAAGCCGTGGCGGTGCGGCCGGCGGACGGCCTGCACGGTGACATCTGCGTCCTGGAACTCCTCGACGACGAACCGCAGGCGCTCGGCAGGCTCGTCCTGCACCCTCTCAACGACCTCCAGGGGCGCGGATTTCGCACCTTCGGCTACCCGGCCGACTTCGAGGACGGCGCCTCCGCCCACGGCCGGCTGCGCGGACTCGTGGGCGAGGCATGGCTGGAGGCCGTCCCGGCCGTCACCGACGAGATCGCGCCGGGATTCAGCGGAGCCCCCGTGTGGGCGGACCATCTCAGCGGCGTCGTCGGGATGGTGGTCGCCCGGCACGGCTCCGGGCGGGCCTACGCCGTCCCCGTGCGCAGCCTCCTGGACGCGTACCCGCCGCTGTGGGACATGGCCATGCCACCGTCGCCGTACCGTGGCCTGGAGCCGTTCGAGCAGAAGGACGCGCTGGTCTTCGCCGGCCGTGACACCCTGGCCGCGCAGGTGGCGGACCTCGCCCGAGAGCACCCGGTGACGGTCGTGCACGGGCCGTCCGGTGTGGGCAAGACGTCCCTCGTCCGCGCCGGTGTGCTGCCCCGGCTCGCGGCGGGCGGTGCCGCCACCACAGCGGTCCGGCTGCACCCACGGATCGAGCTCGCCGCCGAGATCGCCGCCGCGCTGCACGTTGCCGGGGAACCGGCCCCGGCCGCGGTACGTGCGCAGCTCGCCCGCCTGCTCGACGAGCCCGACCCGGCCGCCCTGCCGGCTCTGCTGCGGTCCGCGGGAGCCGACCGGCTGGTGGTGGTCCTCGACCAGCTCGACGAGGTGCTCGCGGCCGACCCCGAAGCCGCCGGCGCCCTCGACGCCTACGTCGCCCGGCTCGCCCGCCCGCCTGACGGCGTCCCGCCGCCGGTCCGCGTGCTGGTGACCGTACGCGACACCTTCCGGCACGCGGCCCACGAGGCCACGCCGGCCATCTACGCGGCCTGGGACACGTGCGGATGGGCCGTCAACCCGCCGACCTCCGCCGAGCTGCGGGAGATGATCACCAAGCCGCTGCGTACGGTGCGCTGCGACATCGACCCGGAGCTCGTCGGGCAGATCATCGACGACACCCGGGCCGGCGCCTCGGCTCTGCCGCTCGTGCAGGAGACCCTCTCGGCGCTGTACCAACGCCAGCGGGCGGGACGGCTCACCGTTGCCGCGTACCGCGAGATCGGCGGCGTCACCGGCGCCATGAAGCAGCGGGCCGACGACGTCGTACGGCGGCTGGAGTCACTGGAGCACGACCCGGGAAGTGTGCTGGCCCAGCTCGTCAGGCCCGACGACACCACGGGCGGGCCCGCCCGTGGACGGCCGCCGCAGGACGTGCGCCGGGTGGCCCTGCGGGAGGACCTGAGCGACGAACAGTGGCAGACGGCACAGGAGTTGGCCACCGCACGCCTGGTCGTCACCTCAAGCGGCGGCACGACCTCCGGCCCGGCCACCGCCGAACTGGCCCACCAGGTCCTCATCGACGCGTGGCCGCAGCTGCGCGAGTGGGTCGCGGCCACGCGCGACTTCCGGGTGCGGCAGGAGAGTCTGCGCGTCGCTCTGTACCGATGGCGGGCGGCCGAGCCGGGCCGCGACCGCCGGCACGCCCTGCTGGGCGGCACCGAACTGCGACGGGCGTCACGATGGCTCAAACAGCACCGAGATGCCGTACGACCCCACGAGCGGGACTTCGTCCTCCAGTCCCGGCGCCGGCGCGCCGCCAGGGCGCGCAGGCTGGCCGCGGCGGTCGTCACGGTGGTCACCGTCCTGGCGGTCATCGCCGCTCAGCTGATCCAGCAGAGCAACCGCAAGGCCGAACAGAGCGCGATCGCGGCGGCCGGCAGCGACCTCGTGACCCAGGCACAGCAGGCGGAGAACCCACAGCTCGCCCTGCGCCTCGGCATCGCGGGGCTCCGACTGCGACCGGACTCCGTCTCCCGGGCCGGCCTCGTCTCCACCCTCACCACCACCCACTACGAGGCCGCGCTGCCCGGCAACCCCGCGCAGGTGTCGGCGGTGGCGTACGCCCCGGACGGACGCCTGCTGGCGGCCGGCGCCTCGGACGGCTCGCTCAGCCTGTGGGACGTGGCACGGCCGCGAGCCGCCCGACGGCTGGCCGTGGCGGGCGGCTGCGCCGACGGGACGTACGTCGACGCGGTCGCCTTCAGCCCCGACGGACGCACCGTCGCAGCGCTCGCCCACCTGAATGTGACCTGCCTGTGGGACGTCCACGACCCGGGACGTCCGCGCCTGCTGCACCGGTTCGGCACGAACGCGCAGGACCTCGCCTTCAGCCCGGACGGCGCCACCCTCGCCCTCGGCGACGGCAAGTCGGTGGCTCTGTGGGACGTACGCCGTCCCGCGCGCCCGGTGCGCCTGTCCGTCTCCTCGGGCCACCTCGACGTCGTGTACCAGCTCGCCTTCAGCGCCGACGGCAGGATCCTCGCGAGCGCCCGGGACGGCGTGATCCTCTGGGACCCGAGAGATCCCCGGCACCCCGAGCGCCTGGCCACGATCCGTAAGCCGCTCTATCTCGACGGCCTGGCGATCCACCCCCAAGGGCGGCTCGTGGTCGCGGCCCAGTACGGCGGAAACCTCATCGCCTGGGACCTCAGCGATCCCCACCGGCCCAGGGTCGCGGCGCGGTGGGCGGGGCACAACACCTCCATCGACGGCATGGACTTCTCCCCCGACGGGACGCTGCTCGCCACCGCCGGCGACGACGGTTCCGCCGTCCTGTGGGACATGAGCGACCCCGGCCGTCCCCGCAAGCAGGCGACACTGAACGCCGGTTCACCCCTGCGCGCCGTCGCCTTCAGCCCCGACGGTGACCATGTCGCCACCGCCGCGGGTTCCGGAGTGACCACACTGTGGCGGGTGCACGCGGCCACCGAAGCCGCGGCTCTGTCCACCCTCAAGGCCGGCATGGTGGCCCTGCCCCGGAGCGGTGGGGTCATGGCGGTCGCGGGCAGACCGAGCGGGCTGTACGACGTGAGCGACCCGGCCAGTCCCAGGAGGCTCGCCACCCTGGACCCGGGCGGCACCTTCGCGCTCGCGTTCAGCCGGGACGGGCGCACGGTGGCCACCGTCCCTGCGGGCGCACCGGTGACCCTGTGGGACGTGAGCGACCCGGTCCGGCCGCGGACCGTCGGTACCGCCGCCGGCCCCATGGCCGGCCGGGGGTCCGTCCAGCACCTCGCGTTCCGGCCGGACGGGAAGCTGCTCGCCGTCGTCGCCTCGATCGACGACGGGCTCGGCGCGCGCGTGGACCTGTGGAACACCTCCGACCGCCGGCATCCCGTCCTCCTGGGCACCATCGACGACGACGCCGGCGACCGCATCCGGTCGGCGGAGTTCAGCCCCGACGGCCGGCTCCTCGCGGTGGGGGGCCTGTACGACGCCGCCGCGGTCTGGGACGTCAGCGACCCCGCCAGGCCGGTCCGGCGTGCCGCCCTCGACCCGGATCCCTCGGCCCCGCCGTCGAACGTCGGCCCGCCACCGTCCACCACCGTGGCGTACAGCCCCACCGGCGGACTTGTCGCGAGCGGCGAGAACAGCGGAGACATCCTCCTGTGGGACGTCACCGACCCGGGACGGCCGACTGTCGCGCATCGGCTCATCGGTCAGTCGAGCGAGATCCGTTCGGTCGGCTTCAGCCCCGACGGACGGCTCCTGGCCTCCGGCAGCTTCGACCGGACGCTGGCGATCTGGGACATCACCGACATCGAGCATCCTCGGCGTGTCTTCCTCCAGCGCAACGACGACACCTATCCCACCCAGGTCGCCTTCTCCCCGGACGGGGCCGCGCTCATCGCGGGCGACGAGTGGACGACCGTGACCGTCCACGACGTCAGTGGCCTGCACGACGCGGTCACCGACCCCCTCGGCCTCGCCTGCGCCCTCTCCGGCGAACTCGTCCCGCAGGTCTGGCCGCGCTTCGTACCGGACGTGCCGTTCCGCCATACGTGCCCGCAGTAGAGCGCGGGCAGCGCGTCACAACCGCCTCTCGCCGACCCCCCGTGGGCAAGCCGCGCGTGACGAGCTGACCGTCACACTGTGGCCGCAGGCGGAGTCCACCGTCGAGTGCGGGGCACCGCGTCGGAGACGCCGTAGTCCTTCTTCAGCTGTTCGGGGATGGCGTAGTGCATGACGCGGCCGCGAGTGAGGGAGGACAGCTCGAGGACGGCGGTGAGCTGGCCGAGGCGGTCCAGGGCCCAGGCGCCGAGAGGGGAACGGTCCTCGATGGCTTCCAGGACGCCGAGGAGGTGGGGAACGGCCTTGACGACGGTGTCCCACGGGGTCCGGGGCACCTGGAGCCAGTCGCCGCACGTGTCGCCGACGAGGTGGCGGATGAGGGCGGACACGATCGGGTCGAAGAAGGTGCCGGGCACGACCTCCTCGTAGAGATCGATCAGTTGCCGGGTCAGGTGCGCTCCCTCCGCGGAAGGCCCCATGTGCCGGATCATGTACAGGTCGAGGAACTGGCGTGCCGCGTCCAGGGACTTGGGGACGGCGTCCTGGTCGACGCCGAGCATGGCGCCGACGACGCGCCAGGCGTAGTAGTAGGCCTCCGCGCCTTCCTGCGACATGTGGATGCCGAGGCGGTGCAGGCTGTCCAGGACGAGCAGCGAGAAGAACATCTGCCCGCCGATCATGTCCTCCTGACAGATCGGCGTCCCGTACACATCGGTGTTCCACCGGTTCTCACGCCGGAGGTGGTGGCGGATCGAGGCGTGCAGCAGGCGGACTTTCTGGGCCGCGGGGATGAAGCGGCTGCCGGCCTCGAAGGCACCTGGCTGCATCAGGTAGACGGTGAACTGGCCGGTCTCCGCCATCCGTTTGGAGGGGTACTTCAGCCCATGGGTGGCCGACAGCAGCTTCGCCACATGGGGGACGACGTAGCAGGCGGGCATGGAGGCGAAGGACAGCGCGGTGGAGATGTGCACGTTGTTGTCGATGAAGAACAACCGCGCCTTCTCCATCTCCCCCCAGTCGACCCAGGCCGGCGGGACACTCGTGGCCTGGAGGTACTCCCGCGCGACGTCGGGCAGCCCGTCCGGCAAGGGCGCGCCGA
Source organism: Streptomyces sp. NPDC096205 (assembly GCF_044763135.1). Classification (NCBI taxonomy): domain Bacteria; kingdom Bacillati; phylum Actinomycetota; class Actinomycetes; order Kitasatosporales; family Streptomycetaceae; genus Streptomyces; species Streptomyces sp. NPDC096205. Next base: position 243,948 of record NZ_JBIWFS010000005.1, read on the forward strand.
CGGTGGAGACGTAGCGCATCAGGGTGTTGAACTTGCCGACCTCGCCGCGTTCGAACAGGGTGGCAACGGTGGCGTCGGCGAGTTCGTCACCGGAGTGGCGCAGGGTGTCCATCGATGCCTCGGTGTAGGTCATGGAAGGGCTCCTGGGAAGCGTCTTGGTGTGGCGGTCAGGACGGGCGGACCGTCGCCGAATGCGCCAGCGAGGTCAGAGCAGCGGCGGCATGCGCGGGTACATCCAGCTCGTGCAGGGCGTCGATGGCTTCCTCGACCCGCGCGGTGATCATGTCCTCGACGCGGTCAGGGGTCTTGAGCCGGCGCATGACGTCGCGCACCGCGTGCGCAGCGGTTTCCTCCGAGTCGCGTCGTCCCAGCAGGGCGCGGAGCTGTCTGCGGTCGTCCTCACCGGCGATGCGCCAGGTCTCCGCCAGCAGGGCCGTGGGCCGGTGTCCGCGTACGTCGTCGGCGTTCGCCTTTCCGGTGCGGTGCGGGTCCCCGAACAGGCCGAGCAGGTCGTCCCGCAGCTGGAAGGCTTCGCCGAGCGGCAGCCCGTAGGCGGAGTAGCCCTCGCGCAGCCGCTCACCGGCGCCGGCGAGGGCGCCGCCGATCAGCAGGGGCTGCTCTACGGTGTACTTGGCGGTCTTGTACCGGATCACCTTCAGCGACGCCGCGGTGTCCGGCTCGGATCCGGTGTGCAGGATCTCCAGGCACTCGCCCGCGATCAGCTCGCGCGCCAGCACCGCCCACAAGGGGCGGCCTCGGGCCAGGTACGCGGCGGGCAGGCCGCTGGTGGTGAAGAGCTGGCCGGCCAGCGACATCAGCAGGTCGCCCACCAGCATCGCCAGGGACCTGGCTGCGGCGACGGCATGCGGACTACCGGGTACGGCACCGCGCAGAGCGATGTGTGCGGTGGGTCGGCCGTGCCGCAGGGGGCTGTCGTCGATCAGATCGTCGTGCACGATCGCGGCGGCATGCACCAGCTCCATGGAGGCCACCGCCCGTACCAGCGCATCGCTGTCCGGCTGGTCCGCCGCGCGCCAGCCCCAGTAACAAAAGGCCGCTCGCAGCCGTTTGCCGTCTCTGGCCGCTGCCAGAAGCTGCTCGGCCACCGGGTCCAGCTCCGGGTCGATCGCCGCGAACTGTTCGGCCTCTTCGGCGACGAAGCGGTGCAGCACCTCGTCGACGCGGTGTTTGAACGCGGCCGGCTCCCACCGGTCAGACGTCATCGGCAGCCCGCCGAGCCATCGCATGCCGGGCGAGAACCTCCAGATGCGCCGGAGGCACGGCCGCGTACCTGTCCAGCACCAGACGCCCGCGCGCCATCAGGTCGTCCTCGGCCGCTGCCGCCAGGTCCGCCGTGTCCGAGCGGCGCAGCAGCCCCCGCACCGTCCCCAAGACCGTACCCACCGAACTCACCGCCACATCGGCCAGCCCGGCCACCAGCAGGACCGCCCGCTCCTCCGGGCCCCCACGTCGGCCCGCTTCTCCCGTCATGACACTCCCCACCCCAGCCCGACCCGGCCGGTTGCACGCCGTCTGCACCAGCATCCCGGCAGGCCGGACGCCGAAGGGCCGGTATTCACGATCGGGTGATCACCTCGCCTGGCCGTACGGATCGGGCCGGCACCGGGTACTCCACCGCGCTGCTGTGTGCACGCCTGGGCGAGGAGCAGGTCCAGCGCTCAGGAGTCGTTCGAGCCCTGAGATGATCCGCATGCGCGTCAGGTGTCACGGGACAAGCCTCAGGGGACGGGTGCGAATGAAGAAGTGGGTCATCTTGCTGGGCGGCGCAGTCGTCGTCGGAATCGCCGCGGCCGTGTGGTGGAACTGGTTCCGGGCGCCCTACGCCCTGGCCGACTCGCCCACGGTCGACGTGACGGTGCGCGCGCAGAAGTCCCCGTATCCCGACGTCCAGGAGACGGCCGAGGACGTCGACACCCTCGTACGGGTCTACGTGCAGCGGCTCAAGAACGGCGACGCGAAGGGAGTCGCCGAACTCGCCGGGCCCGACTACACCGAGCCCGGACCGACCGCGGCCGAGTTCGTGCGCGAGTACGGCGAGGCCGCGGACGGACACGTCGACGTCACCGTGCTGGAAAGCGCCGTCGACTACTTCAACCCCATCACGGTCACGTACGCGGAGACCGGTCAGCGACAGAAACTGCTGCTGGTCAGGGATGACGGACACTGGTGGATCGGCCTCGGCGACGGCGACCCGGCGGCTGGCGCGTGACGACAGCCGCGAGAGGTTCCCGGCAGTAGAGCCGGTTCGCGAGCACTGCGCACGTCGATGGGCACGGCATGCCCTTGGGGAGGCGGTTCGCGCCCCGCAGCCCGTAAGTGCAGCGGCTTGCGTCCGGCGTCACGCGGCGCCGGCCATGGCGGCGAGGCCTTCTCCCACCGTGGGGTAGCGCGGGGTCCAGCCCAGGTCGGCCTTGGCCTTGGCGTTGGAGACGCGCATGCTGACCTGGGTCATGCGGTGTGCGTAGGACATGGGGCGCAGCATCCACGTGGGCAGGGTCATCGGCCTGGGGGTTTCGAAGGTCCGGGCGACGGCCCGGACGTAGGCGCCGAAGCCCAGGGGTTCGTCGTCGACGATGTTGTACGCCGCCCCCGGGGTGCCGCCCTCGACCGCGAGGGCGACCGCCGAGGCCGCGTCGGCGAGGTGGATCCAGGGCAGGACGCGGCCGTGGTCGTTGACGGCCGGGATCTTGCGGCCGCGCAGCATGTCGACGAAGGCGTCGGTGCCGCCCTGCCCGTCGAAGCCGGGCCCGTAGAAGAGGCCGAAGCGCAGGGTGATGCCCTCGATGCCCTCGGTGTGCAGCATGAGGTTCTCCTTGACGCGCATGCCGGCCAGGTGGGGTTCCACGGCCCTGTCGCCGGGTGCGGCGAACTTGTCGTCCTCGGTGAGGACGCGGTCGCCGAAGTCCTGATAGCCGTAGCCGATGGCGATGGACTCGCAGATGACGCGGCGGGCACCGACCACGCGGGCCGCCGCCATGAGGTTGCGGGTGCCGGCGGTCCGCAGGTCGTCGGTGGCGTACATGTCCTTGTGCTTCATAGGGGGTTTGCGCAACGCCGTGGCGGCGTGGACGACGGTGTCGAAATGCCGGCCGTCGACCGCGCGCAGCAGTTGATCGCGGTCCATGAGGTCGGCGGTCACGTCCGCGGAGCCGCTGCGGCCGAGTCCGACGACGGTGTATCCGGATGCGGCGAGGGCCTGCGCGATGTGGCGCCCGAAGATCCCGCTCGCTCCAGCCAGCAGCACGTTCTTGGTGTCGGTCATGCCCATAGGACACGCGTGGACCCCGGAATGTGACAGCGTCAAATGTGGTGTACATCACAGCAGGAGCAGCCAAGACGGTCAGGGCTACCGCGCCCAGGCCGATGACGGCCAGGCGCAAGACGTGCACGCATGCCCGTCCCTCAGCCGCGCAGAGCGGAGGCGAAGATGCCGGGCAGCTTCCTGATCGAGGACGCAGCGCTCGTCACTCTGGGCTCCGGCCCCTACGCCCGCACATCCCGGCCCGTGATCGAAGCCTGTCTCGATGCCAGGGTCCCCTACCTCGACATCAACGACGACGTCGACAGCACACGAGCCGCCCTCGATCACCACGCCCGAGCCAAGAAGGCGGGCATCGCGCTCTACATCGGCTGTGGCGCCTCGCCCGGCGCGACCAACGTGTTCGTGCGGGACGCCGCTCGCGACCTCGACACGGTCGGGAACATCGACGTGTGCTGGGCGGTCGGCGATGAACGGCCCGGCATCGACCGGGCCCCTGCGGAATCCCGCGATGGGACGGTTCCACCGCCCCAACGACCGTGAACCGCGGGAAAGGGTCATCCTCCGAGCGAGGCCGATCTGCCGGCTGAGGCGTCAGCCGATCTGTTCGGCCAGGGCGACGATGATGCCGGAGGGTCCGCGGAGGTAGCACAGGCGGTAGACGTCCTCGTACTGTGCCACCTCGCCGAGCAGTTGGGCGCCGTGAGCACGCAGGCGCGCGATGGTGTCGTCGATGTCGTCGACGGCGAACATGACACGGTGCAGGCCCAGAGTGTTGGGCACGGGCGGGTTGAGCGATCCGCCGCCGACCGCCGCGGGCGCGTGGTACTGGGCGAGCTCCAGCTTTCCGTGGCCGTCCGGGGTCCGCAGCATCGCGATGTCGCTGCGGACGCCCTCAAGACCGACGGCCTGGTCCGCGAAGAGGCCCTCGATCGGCGCCCTGCCTTCGACCTCCATGCCCAGTTCGGTGAAGAAGGCGACGGCGGCCTCCAGGTCCTCGACGACGATGCCGACGTTGTCCATCCGCTGAAGCGTCATGCTGGTACTCCTTTGCGTTGCGTGGCCCTTCAAGGCCACCGGTATACCGAGGACGGAGCCGAGAACTCGTTCTCGACACCACCACTCTCCTATGGGGTCGTCGGGCCTCCGATCAGGTGGCAGGGACGGCGAAGCCGGTGTGTCTGGGTACCTCCGTCCGGATCCCGCCTACGTTCGTAGGGGATCAAGGGAGGCTGCGATGGCCGATCACCCGAACATCGGGGTGTTTCACCGGGCTCTGGAGGCGTTCTCGGCCGGCGACATGGAGGCGCTGGCGGAGGTGTTCCACCCGGACGTGGTGTGGCATCTCGGCGGCCACGGTCCGCTGGCGGGTGACTATCAGGGCCGCGAGGCCGCGTTCGCCATGTTCCAACGGGAGTTCGAGCTGACAGGGGGCACCTATCGCCCCCGTCTCCACGATGTGCTGGCCAACGACAAACACACGGTTGCCCTGCTCCACGTCACGGCCTCACGCGAGGGCAAAGAGCTCGACATGGACCAGGCGATCATCTTCCACATCCAGGACGGCCGGATCACCGAAGCCTGGGTGCTGTGGTCCGACCAGAAGGCGTACGACGCGTTCTGGTCCTAGCGACGACGCCGTTTGCCGCGTGCAGGACCGCCCTCGGCACGGTGGCGGTACCGCGTTCGTGGAATCCGCCACCCGCGCCAGGCGTCATGGCCCCGGCCAAGTTCCCCCGGCCCGCCCGGCGACGGCACCTCCTGCCGCGGTCACTTCACCGGCACGTACGAGCACCGCACCCTCGCGAACGTCGGACACAACCTGCCGCAGAGGCGCCCACCGTCTTCGCGCAGGCGGTCGTCGATGCCGGCCATCTCCGAGCCCCGCGGCCGACATCGACCCTGCATCACCGCTTTGACAGGTGACGAATAGAGGTGACAGATTCATCACCCGTCAGGGGGGTGACGCAGCCGGTGCGGTCGATCCGCGTCCCGCCTCGAAGTGCGGTGCGGGGCGCGGCTGCACGAGTGGGGTACTTCAGGCGGCCGGGACCCTGTCCTGCACGACGGCGTCCCCCCTGACCGTCGTACCCCCGGACTTGCGGCCGTTGCCGAGGAAGACCGCGAGGAGGATGCCGACGCCGAGGGTGGGGGCGATCCAGAGGTAGCCGGTGGCCGTGGCGTGGGCGAAGGTGACCACGGCGCTGGCGGCGCCGAGGTCGGCGGCGGGCACGCTGTTCTGGACGGTGGTCAGCACGACCATGGGGCACCATCCCGATGCCCCCTCCGGTGATCAGGAAGTAGACGCTCAGGACGAGGGTGTCGGTGGCGGCGCCGATGGTGCCCGGCAGGAGCAGCCCGGCGAGGTTGGCGGCCAGACCCGCGAGCAGGATGCGGCCTACCGGGCGCGGAAGAGGAGCTCAGCGGTTCCTGTCCGGTCGTTCTGACCGCCTGTTAGCGTGCACGCATGGAAGATCTTGGACACGTGGCTTGGCCGCCGCCTGAGCCGATCAGGACCGAGAGGCTCGTGCTCCGTGAGCCGGAGGCCCGGGACCGTGCGGCGTTCATCGAGCTGCTCGCCTCGCAGAAGGTGCACGCCTACCTCGGCGGCCCCCGGTCACGTGACGAGCTTGAGCGCGAGCTGCCCGCGGCGCCCGAGCGGTGGCCCGGGAGCTTCGTCGTCGATCTCGACGGGGCGATGATCGGCCAGATCCTGCTCAGGAGAGCAACGGGGCACCGTCGCCCGGCTGCCGCGGGGAAGGCCGATCTCGGCTACCTTTTCCTACCGCGAGCGTGGGGACGCGGGTACGCCACCGAGGCGTGCGCGGCGGCACTCGGCTGGTTCGACTGCACGCTTCCCGGCGAGCCGGTCGTGCTCACCACCCAGACCGCCAACGTCGGCTCGATGCGCCTCGCGGCGAAGCTGGGGTTCACCGAGGTGGAGCGGTTCGAGGCGTGGGGCGCCGAGCAGTGGCTCGGCATGCGGTCCCCGGCCACGCCGTCCCGTTGAGCGGCCGGAGTCCACCTGCGCGGCTCGATCATGTGCATGAAGCTCCTGACTTCAGGGCGTGAGGCCCGACAGGAGCCTGCGTGGTTCCCCGCTGTCCTCGCTGTGGGATGTCGGAGTGAGTCCGCCGTCGGCGCGCCTTCGCCGCCGCTCTATGACGTGCCGGGTGTCGTCTGACGGACCTTGGCGGGTTCGGGCCAACTGGCTCCCACCACCGGGCAGATGGCGGCGTCGCGTCAGTCAGCCGTCTTCAGCCACCTGGTCACCACGATCGGAGTCGCTCGGGGCGAGCCGCACACAGCATTCCCCGGGCTCGGGGGCCAGGACGGCCTGCACCCCGTTGACCTCAAGGCCACCCAGGCAGCCGGAGAGGAAGGCCTGGTTCATGCCGCACACGAGGTCGGGGGCCTTGGCCGCCAGCGGGTGGAAGGGGCAGTTGCGGAGCCGGAGCTGGGTGGGGGTTTCCCGGAAGGGTTCGTAGCCGTACTCGTCCAGCAGGCGCTCGCATGCGGTCAGCCCGCGCTCGGGGCCCAGGCGGCCCGGGCGGGTCCTGTCACGGGCACTACGGCCCATCTGCCGGCCGCGCTGTTCTGCCGTGCGCATGGCTGCCTGGGCGGCGCTTTCGTCGGCGCCCTCGGTCAGGACGGCGTCCAGGAGGAGGTCCGCCAGGAGTTCGTGGCGCCGGTCGGGGATGTTCACGGTGATCTGGGCGTCGGTGGGCTCGTACACCTTGGGCCGCCTGCCGACCTTGCGGATCCCGCCCGGGGCTTCGTAGCGGGCGCGCAGGAGGCCGGCGTCGACGAGCTTGTCGAGATGGAACGCGGCGAGCTTGCTGGATATCCCGACACTCGCGGCAGCCTCGTCGCGGGTGACGGCGCGGCCGGCACGGCGGATGAAGAGGAACATGCGCCGTCGCGAGTCCTCGCTCAGGACGCTGACGGAGTCGATGGCGCGGTCGGCCGCTTCGGCCCGCGAGGAAGGATCAGAAGCCACACCCCCACAGTAACCCCCATGAGCGTGGGCACAAACGTTCTTTCGAGCCGATCAACTGGGCATCTTGACGCCACCCCGCAATAGAACCAACAATTGTTGGTGAAACTACTGGGAGGTTGCGATGGCTGATCAGCGACAGATGCAGGCCAAGCGTCCGGTCAGCGCCTTGCTCGCCGGCCCGTACGGCCACCCGTTCCACCCGATCCTGGTCACCGTTCCGATCGGCGCCTGGGTGACCAGCCTGGTGTTCGACATCGCCTCGCACGTCGTCGACCGGCCGGGCTTCCTGACCCAGTCCTCGGAGTGGCTGATCGCGGCCGGTGTGATCGGTGCCGTGCTTGCGGCCATGATCGGATTCCTCGACATGTTCGCGATCCCCACGGCCACCCCGGCCTTCCGCACCGCACTGGTCCACATGACGCTGAACCTGCTGGTGACGGCCGCCTACGCCGTCAACTTCCTATGGCGGCACGCCGACTACACCAACGGCGCGAGCGTGGGCGTCGGCAAGCTCGCGCTGTCCGCGATCAGCGTGGCGGTGCTGGGCGTCTCGGGGTTCCTGGGCGGCAAACTCGCCTACCGCTACGGCGTCCGCGTCGCCGACGAGAACACCCAGGCCGAGGGATACACGAACGGCGACAGCCCGAGGAATACCCGCTCGTCAGTGTGACCAGGCCCTCGGCAGCCCTCCCCACGACGGCAGCAGGGCTCTTCCGGCGCCATCACCACCGTTCCCCTATGGAGATACCCATGGACATCGCCGCACTGATCACCTGGGTGGTCACCGCTCTCGGCGGCTTCTACATGCTCGGCACCTGGATCCAACGCGGCGGAATCCGCCAACAGCAGTCGGGCACCAGCCGCCTGCCCGCCCCCGCCCTCTTCGGCCACTTCGCCCTGGCAGCCGTCGGACTGGTGGTCTGGATCATCTACGTCGTCGCCGACAAGAGCGCCCTGGCCTGGACCGCGTTCGCTCTGCTGCTGCCGGTCGCCCTGCTGGGATTCGTGATGCTGGCCCGCTGGATCCCCGTCTACCGCGACCGCGACCGCGGCACGGCCGAGGCGGCCGTCGCCGCAGACCCCGGAGCCGAAGCGACCGTCCCCGCCGAACGGCACTTCCCCGTAGCGGTGGTGGTGGCACACGGTCTGCTCGCGGTGGTCACCCTGCTCCTGGTCCTTCTGACCGCCCTGGGCGTCGGAGGCAGCTGACATGACCGAGCGTCCCCACCGTGCGACGGCCCGAATAGGCGCGCAGGACGAGGAGGAGAACGTGTCCGCACGGCCGGCCCTGCGGGTCGTCCATGAGCCAGAGGCGATCGACCTGGCCGCGGCGGAATCCGCGGCCGGGCAGTTTCTGACCGCCCTCGGCATCTCCACCGCCTCCGAAAGCCTGCGCGGCACGCCTGGCCGGATGGCCCGCGCGTATGCCGAGCTGTTCAGCCCGCGCGCCTTCGACCTGACCACTTTCCCCAACGACGAGGGCTACGACGAACTCGTCCTGGCCCGCCGCATCCCCGTCCGGTCCGTGTGCGAGCACCATCTGCTGCCGTTCGTCGGCACCGCCCACGTCGGCTACCTGCCCGGCGCCCGCATTCTCGGCCTGTCCAAGCTCGCCCGTGTCGTCGAGCACTTCGCCTGCCGTCCCCAGGTCCAAGAACGCCTGACCAAGCAGGTCGCCGACTGGCTGCAGACTCACCTGGAACCCAAGGGCGTCGGGGTGGTCATCGAGGCCGAACACTCCTGCATGACCCTGCGCGGCGTCCAGGCCACCGGCTCCAGCACCATGACCTCCACCCTGCTCGGGCTGCTGCGCTCCGACGCCCGCTCCCGCAGCGAGTTCCTCGCCCTGACCGGCGTGACCTCCTGACCCAATGGTGTTGCGGCCCATGCCTCGCCCTGGCTTTCACTTCCATCCTTGGTACGGGCCTGAGCGCGGCACCCGCCGAGGACAGGGATGACACGCCCCGACCGGGGTAAACGGCATCCTGCCCAAGCCGTACCGGCTGTGCGTCGGTCTTCCTCAGGAGGCAGCAGTGCCAGGCATGTTGGATCGGATCAAGCAGTTCAGCAGGAGTCCGCAGGGACGGCGTGCCATCGAGCAGGTGCGTCGAGCCTCCTCGGACCCGCGCCGCAGGGCGCAGGCGCAGCGATTGCTCGGCAAGTTGCGAGGCCGGCGCTGACGCCTTGCCACCCCGGTGTCCTCACGGGCCGAGTCCGGCCCGCGCCCGCCCCCGCGACGGCTCTGCCGGGGGCGGGCCGTGTTCGGCGAGCCCGTTGTCAGTGGTGTGAACCAGAATGCAGCGCAGCACGATCAACACCGGGCCCGTACGGGGTAAGCGGTGTCCATTCCTCCGTCAGGAAAGGCCAGGCCGATGGCGCTTGCTCAGCACCAGCCCCCGTCGCCCGTCGCGGCACGCACCCCTCGCTCCGTTCGTCCGAGACGTGCCGTCACCCCGCTCGCCGACCCCGCGGCCGAGGTGCTGCGCATCGTGTCCGACTCCCGGACCCCCGTCTTCGGCACGGCGCTGGCGGGCGGGCGCCTGCGATACGGCTACTGGCGTCCGAACGGCCCCGCAGCCGGAACGGGTGGCTACTACGTCGCCCTTCCCACGGCCGTGTGCGAGGAACTGCTCTCGACCGGCCACATCACCCTGGGCGCCCCCGTGTCCGACCCGGGCAAGACCACCTACCGCGTCAGCCCCGCACAGGACCTGAGGCGGACAGAGGCCGCGGGGCACGCAGGGCGCTGGGCCGCGTGAGGAGCACATCGGGAGTTCCGCCGGTGGCGTGAGAGCTGCCGGAGTCACCTGCGGCAGCTACTCGCCGCCGGTCTGCCGGCATCGGTCGCCTCACGCACCCTCCCCCGCTACCGGTGCCTCTGTACGGAGAACTCGTTGCCGTCAGGGTCGAGCATCATCACCCGGCTGCCGTCGCCCTCGCCGGTCTCGGTGCGCGTCGCGCCGAGCGCGATGAGGCGCTCCACCTCCGCCTCCCAGTCGGCGCCGGTGGGAACCACCAGCTCGAAGTAGAGCCTGTTCGTGCCTGTCTTGGGCGCCACCGGGGGACCGCCCCAGGTGATCTTCGTACCGCCGTTCGGCGATTGGATCGCGGTCTCCTGGTCCTGGTCCCAGACCAGCGGCCACCGCAGCGCCTCGCTCCAGAAGTAGCCGACCGCCTGGGTACCGTCGCAGGCCAGTGCTCCGATGAAGCCCGTGTCGGCGAGGAACTTGTTGCCCGCCTGGATGACGCAGAACTCGTTGCCGTCCGGATCGGCGAGCACCACATGCCCCTCCTCAGGGAGCTGGCCCACGTCGATGTGCTTCCCGCCGAGCTTCAGCGCCCTGGCCACCGTCTCCTGCTGCTGCTCCGGGGAGGCGCTCGTCAGGTCGAAGTGTGCCCGGTTCTGACCGGTCTTCGGCTCCTGGCTCGGCAGGAAACGGATGCGGAACCCGTCGGTATCAGGAGGCAGGACCGCGATGTCGCCGTCCGGACCGTCGGCCAACTCCCCGCCCAGGAGCTCGGACCAAAAACGTGCCAGGTCCGCGGGCCGGGTCGCATTGAAGCAGATCGCGAACAGTTGACTGGTCATACCCCGGTACATCTCCGATCCGCTGACGCTCGAGAGAGCGCACGTCGCCCTCCCGCGAGCGCAGCCTAGGGTGGCCGCGCGGGCACCCGCATCCGAGTTTCCGTCGCGGGGCGGCAGTTCGCGAGGGTATGGGCGCCGCAGACGCTCCGGAGGATCGTCACAGAGTCCGGCGGGCGGCATGCGGACGCGGACGCGCTCACCGACCGGCCCGGGTCCGAGGGCCGCCGAGCCGCGTGACCTGGGCACACGGGTGGCCAACGGCCGTACGGCAGGCCTCAGTTGAGCAACCCTAGCCCTCCGGCGCATGTTCCACTGGAAAATGCCAGAACCTCCACCCCTCGCACACACGGAGCGTAGCGTCTTCCTCACTCAGCCGGACCACAGGTGGGAGGGGCGCCGGCATGCCCGGAATCGACGAATGTCTGCTGGAGGCCATGCGGCTGCCCGGAGCCAGGGGGGCCGCGCTGGTCGACTGGACGAGCGGGCTGGCGCTGGGCCAGGTCGGGGAGTTCCCCGGCGGTGACCCGGAGGCGGCCGCCACCGAGGCCGCCGAGGTGGCCCGACTGGCCGCCGAGCAGCGGACGTTCACGCCCGCGGACGGCACGGAGGCCGACCCGCCGGTCGAGGATCTCATCATCAGCAACCACGACAGCTTCCATCTGCTGCGGTTCCTGCGGACGTCGTTCGACAGCAGCGTGTTCCTGCACGTGTGGCTCGGCCGCGCGGACGGCAACCTCGCTCTCGCCCGCATCCGGCTGGACGAGATGGCCGGGCGGCTGGTGCTGGGATGACCGTGGTGGAGACGACACCGCCCCGGCTGCCGATGCGCGAGACGGCGGCCCGGCGGACGGGCGGCCTCTCGCCGATGCTGAGCCGCCTGTCCCACGAGCGGGCCACCGGCGCGCTGGAACGTGAGCACGGCACCCTGTACCTCGCCGACGGGCAGGTGGTGCACGCCGACAGCCCCCTGGCCCCCGGCCTCGACGCCCTGCTCCCGGCGCACGGCACCCTCTCCGCCGAGGCCTGGCGGGACGCCTCGGCCCAGGCCGACGACCGGCGCGGCGCCGCCCGGCTGCTGCTCGACACCGGCCTGATCGCCCGGGGCGCGCTGGAGCTGTGCCACACCGGCGTGCTGTTCGACGCCGGGTACTTCGCGCTCGCCCCGAGCCGTACGCCGGGCCGCTTCCGCTACGGCGACCGGCATCCGCTCGGGGTTCTGCGGCCGGTGACCGTGGCGGCGCTGGAGCGGGAGACCCTGCGCCGCCGCGCGCTGCTGCACCGGCTGTGGCCGGACGACCGGCCCGACAGCATGCGGCTGCTGCGTGGCACCGGGGCGGACACCGACGCTGCGCAGCCGGCCTCTCGGCGGGCCGTGCTGGAGCTGGTGGACGGAGTGCGTACCGCGCCCGAGATCGCCCACGCGCTGGGGCGGCACACCTTCCACACGCTGGTCGCCGTACGCCGGCTGGTCGCGGCCGGTCTGGTGGTGGCAGGCGCCCCGCCCCCGCGGCCCGACCCCCCGGCGGGCCCGGCCCCGCCCCCTGCGACCGACCCCGACATCACCCTGCTGAAGAGGCTCAGGGATGCGCTGGAGGCCCTTTGAACGGCAACGACCGCGCAACGAGAGGAGCGACCTGATGGCGGCCCAGGCCGAGATCCTCGACGAACTGCAGCGGCTGCGCGCCCGCTTACCCCAATTGACCGGTGCTCTCGCAGCGAGTGTGGACGGGCTCGTACTCGCCCACGACACACCCGGTGTGGAGCCGGAGGGCCTGGCGGCGCTCACCGCCGCCGCACTGGGCGTCGCCCTGCGCACCTCCGACGCGACCGGCCGGGGCGAGCTGCGCGAGCTGCTGCTGCGCGGCCACAACGGCTATGTCGCCACCTACGCCGCCGGCCCCTCCGCCGTCCTGACGCTGCTCGCCCAGGACCGGGTGAACGTCGGCCGGCTGCATCTGGAGGGCCGCCGGTCCGGCGCGCACATCGCCGGCCTCGTGGCAGCCGCCGAGCCCGCCTCCGCCGCGAAGGCCCCCTCCAGGGCCCCCGCGAAGAGCACCGGCCGGCTTCCGACCCGGCCCGCCGCCGCACGCACCACGGCCCCCACCGGCACATCCGCTGCCGGCTCGACCCCCACCGAACCGACCCGCATCACCGAATCCTGAAAGGAACCCAGCCATGGCCAACACCGAGACCGCGCTGAAGGAAGCCCTCGCCTCCATCGAGGGTGCCACCGGAGCCGCGCTCGTCGACTACACCACCGGAATGGCGCTCGGCACCATCGGCGGCAGCAAAGGCTTCGACCTGAACGTCGCCGCCGCGGGCAACACCGATGTGATCCGCGCCAAGATGCGCACGATGGAGCACCTGGGGCTCAAGGGCGAGATCGAGGACATCCTCATCACCCTGACCGACCAGTACCACCTGATCCGGCTGCTCAGCGGCCGCAGCGGCAACGGCCTGTTCCTCTACCTGGTGCTGGACTCCCAGCGGGCCAACCTGGCGATGGCCCGCCACCAGCTGCGGAAGATCGAGCAGACGCTGGAGGTCTGAGCAAGGCCCAGACCTCCGCGACGGCACGGCGGCGGGCCCGCCCTGGGCCACGTCGCCTGCCGCGACACCGGTGCCGCGGCAGGGCTTGCCCCCCTCTGTACGGGCTGCTCGATGTGTGCGCTCAGCCAGACGTACGCGAGCCGAGACACGAGTACGGCGGTGGCGGCCGCCCGCACGGGCGGCGACCGGCAAGGGCCCCTGCGAGTGCCCGGCTGCCGCCGCCACAGCCGAATCGGGGCGAGTAGGCTGATGATCGTGGGTGGCGAGAGTGATCTGCAGAAGCTGCTGCGTGGCATGCGCCCGGAGCTGAGGGCGGGCCGCTACGTGTTCACCACGGTCGAGGGCGGTGTGCCCTCCGGTGTCACCCCTTTGGTCACGGTCGCCGAGGACGAGGGCCTGACCCTCGTGGTGCCGCTTGAAGAGGCGGATGCGGCAGGGCTGGCATACGACTACGTGGCCGGCTGGATCACGTTGCGCATCCATTCCGCGCTCGATGCGGTCGGGCTGACCGCCGCGGTCTCGCGGGAGCTTGCCGACGTCGGCCTGAGCTGCAACGTCGTCGCCGGGTTTCACCACGACCACCTGTTCGTCCCCTACGAGCATGCCGACCGGGCGGTGGCCGCCCTGGACAGCCTGGCACACCGTTCGGCCTGACCCGACCCAGGAACGGGCCGGTCCGGGCTCGCCGCCGACATACCAGTTGCGGCGCTGTGGGCGAATCGGGCCCGCTGATCTCCATCCCGGCCCGGCATCTCCCCCTTGTGGGCGGTCTGTTGTTATCCCCAGGCCTGATGGCACAGGTCCGCGATCCCGGAGGGCGCGACCCCGTCCGCCCTGCGGCACAGGTCACGCATCTGCTCGGGCTGGACCGGCGGTTGCGTGTGCGGTCGGGTAGGCGGCACCTTCGGAGCCGGGGGCGCCTGGGTGGCCGGCCGGGGCCGCACACGAGGCTGTGCGGGTCGCTGGGGAGCGGCCGGACGGACCTGAGGTGCGGCCTGCTGTGGTGGCGCCGCTGTGGCCGGCTGCCGCACGGGCGCCTCGACGCGGCGCTCGAGAACGCGGTCTCGGCTGCGGGGGCGCTGGGGCCCGGTCCGCACCAGGGCGGACCGCTGCGAGCGCTGCGTCACCGACGGCGCGGGCCGCGGCGGCGCCGGCCGGTCGGGCAGGGCCGGACCGTGCACTCCCTGCGGGCGGTCGTCCCGCGCCGGAGTGCCGGGGGTCACCGTGGCGCAGGCCGTGACGCTCAGGAGGACCAGGGCCAGGAAGGTCATTGGGCGAGGTGGCACCGACCCACTGTGCTGCACCGCGCACCCCGCCGGGCGGCACCACGGAAGCCGGTCATCACATGGAGGGACCCGGCGCAGCGATGCTGACCTGCGATCAGCCCGTCGTACCGGGGGCTCCGAGTCCGGGGGTGGGGCGGTCCGAATTGAGCAGTGGCCGGCGTACGACGAGACCTCACACATGCTTCCCGCGGGCAGTTGGGAAATGGTGTCGGCGTGAGTGGTGGTGTTCAGGGCGAGCATGCCGACCTTCGGGTCGCTTCGGCCGAGCTTCACCTCCTCGCCGAGGAGGGTCTGCATCAGGCGGTCGGCGGAGGCCGAGGGCAGGTCTTCGTCCACGGCGACGTGCAGCATCAAGTGTTCTTCCCCGCTGGCCCGCCACCGGACCTGAGCCACCCACACCGAGCGGACGGCGGGGAACTCGCGGATCCGCCGAGCGAGTGCGTCGCGCAGGGCGAACGCCACCGGGTCGGTGGACCATTCGAGGTTCATTTCCGCCCCGGGCCGTAGGTCGCCCACTCCCGCAGCACTTGCTCGCGAAAGATCGCCTGCCCGTTTCCGGAGCGGACCCCGAGCACGGCGACGGTCCCTCAGCCGCGCCGCGTCGCAGTGCACCATCCCGGCGGCCGCCGGCAGCAGTTGCGCGCCGATGGCCGCGTCGGTGAACCCGAGCAGCGTGGGCGGCTGTGCGCCTGTTTCGCATCCGTGGGGCGTGCCAGTCGGTGGGCGAGCGCGTCGCCTTCCGGATTCCGCACGAAGCCGCTGCGGGTCGGCCTGCTGCCACTCCTCGGCCCCGAGGCGTCGAGTTTCCGCAGCACGCCGCTCGCCGGCAAGGAGGGGGCGTACGAGATCCTCTACGGCCAGGACAAGGGCGTCCCGGTCTACGAGCCCAACGAGACCGGCCCGCAGCTCCTGACCCTGCTGGGCGCGTCGAGCGCGGCCGCGGAACGGTGTCGTACGTCGTCATGCCCGGCCGAAGAGCCGATGTCGGACCACGAACGGCAGCGTCGGCGCGGGCAGTTGCTCCAGGGCGGTCAGGGGCGCCCGTATCGCTTGCACTCGAAGTACGTGATCCATTCCGGAGGATTGCCGTCATCGAGGCAGACGCGGACGACGGCCGCGCCACCGGGAACATCCGCGTCGACAGGGATCGAGAACGTCTCGCTCCTGCCGCACACGCTGTCGCTGTAGGCCCTGCTCAGTTCGACGCCGGCACTGTTGAGGGTGAACACTGAGGTACCCCGGCAGCTGGAAGCGTCCACTGACTTGTGTTCGCCCGTCACAGTGACCGAACGGTTGTACCAGGTGATGGTGCCCCTCGTGTAGGTGTTCCCGACGGTGACGTCGAATGCGCTGGTCGGGTAGGCGGACGTCTGGGCGGTGGCGACGGGCGCGCTCAGCGGCGTACTTAAGGCGAGCGCGACGCCGCAGAGTGCAGCGGCGAGACGAATACGCATGGAGTCTCCAGGAGTTGACGGCCGACTGCTCGCATCGAGCACGCTTTACTCTCCAGGCGGCATATCAACTGCGTCCAGAGGGCTTTCAGGCCAGCGACGCGCCACCGCTGCCCGGTACTCACACCTCAACGCGGGGCCTGAATCGTCCGCCCCACACACACCACCGCAGCCCCACATCGACGTCCCCGGGCACCCCCAAGGTTGGCCACCATCGTGGCCTCCGCCTCGGGGACCCGGTCCAGCGCTGCTTGGAAGCAGCCGACGGCCTCGTCGAGATCGCCGGTGTAGTCGTCGAGTGAGTCGGCGACCGCACCGTGACGCTCACCCTGGACAAGTCCGTTCCCTCACCAGCAGCACAGACGGGAACGCCGCGGACCCTCGCCTGCGTCGCACAGGCGGTGCGCTTCATTCGGACAGAGGCGAGCGTGTCGTGGCGCATGCTCGCGGACAACGTGCTGGTCAACGTGGTGCCGCCGCTGGTGTATCGCCTTTGGAGCCTGTCTACGGAACGAACTGTCAGCTCGGCACGCACTCGGGAACCTGGGTGCCGTCGGTGTCCTCGCCTTCCTCTACGGCTACGTCTTCGACGCGTCCAATCAGGCCCGCGGCGCCGAGGAGGACCGGCTGAACAAGCCCTACCGGCCCGTCCCGACCGGACTGATCACCCCGGCCGGCGCAGCTCACCGCTTCTGGCTCGTCATGCCTCTCTACACACGACGACGGCCCAACTCGCCGCCGCCTGGCAATGCGTGGCTCCGCTGGACGGCACGGCCATCACGTGGATCTTCCTACGCCGCAGCCCTCCTCGCCGGCCCGATCCTCTGGTGGAGGTGACACCGCGGAAGACGGCACGGCGTCCACTCCCCCGGCCGGCGATGAGTTTGGGCGGCGGATCGGGTCTGCCCTGGCATGACTCGCATCATCGCTGACATCTCGGTCCCCCTGGACGGCTTCGTCACCGGGCCCGACCCCGGCCCGGACGGCGGGAATGACCCGGAGGTCGTACGACGTCCTGAGGTGATCCGATGACCACGGTTCACGTCAATGAGGTCGCCTTGGGCATCGAGTCGTTCGGGGACGACGAGGCGCCACTCGTCCTGCTCGCGGGCGGCACGACGATGCTGTCGTGGCCCGACGCGCTGTGCGAGCGCCTCGCTGCCGGCGGGCGCCGTGTGGTGCGCTACGACCTGCGTGACAGCGGGGAGTCGACGACGGCGGACCCTCAGGCGCCCGCCTACACCCTGCGCGACCTCGCCGCCGACGCGGCCGCCCTTGCCGACGCGCTCGGCGGCGGGCCCGCGCACCTCGCGGGGATCGGCGTCGGCGGGATGGTCGCCCAGGTGGCCGTGCTCGACCATCCGGGCGCGTTCGCGGCGCTCACCCTGGTCGGCACCCGCGCGGTCGCCCCCGGCCCGCCCGACGACGACCTCCCCGGCCATGACCAGGCGACGATGAGCCGGCTCTTCGCGCGCCGGATGCCCGACTGGACCGACCGCGAGGCGGTGGCGGAGTTCGCCGCCGCCGGCGCGGAGATCCTCGGCAACGACCCCGTCGCCGCGCGCGCGATCGCCGCGCGCATCTGGGACCGCACGCCCGGCACCGCACCAGCGGTCCAGATGGCCAACCAGATGGGCATGGTGTTCTCCCGGCTCGACTGCGCGCCCCGCTGGCGCGAGCGTCTGCCCGAGGTCGACGTCCCCACGCTCGTCGTCCACGGCCACCGCGACCCGTTCTTCCCCGTCGGCAACGGCGAGGCGATCGCGCGCGACATCCCCGGGGCACGGCTGCTCGTCCTCAAGGAGGCCGCCACAGCGATCCCCGACGCGGCGGTCGACGAGCTCACCGAAGCGATGCTCACGCTCGGGTAGAGGGCGCGGGTGGGTTCCTCGATCAGGGTGATCGACGCCGATGTGGCGCTCGCGGCCCGCGATCCTGCCACGGCTTGCAGCCCGGTTCCGGCGGCGAGACCCTGGATGAGGAGAGTCCAGGAGCAGCGGGCTTCCGGTCGACGCGTCGGGCAGTCCGAGGACCCGAAGGCGTTCACCGACATCGGGGGATGCGGACCGGCAGGGCACCCGTGTACTCGCGTGCGGGGCGAACGCGGTGTCGTTCCGCTCGGGGCCCGCCGCCGTGAGGGTGTTGATGGGCTTCGAGGCAGGCTGTCCGTCCCAGCGCGCGAGCTGCAACAGCAGGGCGAGTGTGCCTACTGTGGAGGAGAGGGGGCCCCAAGGGCGCGAAGGTGGCGTCCGATGCCCAGGATGTCAGCCGCGCCGCTGAGAGATTGTCCGGTGACGCCGACCCGGCGCCCTCGTCAGAGGAACCTCATGGCGTTCAAACAGATCAAGATTTACTTCCAGGGTTCGTTCCAATGCCGGCTGGCGACCAACACCGATCCGCCCGACGTTTCGCGGAGTGATCCGTACGGCGATCTCCGCCTGCCCGCCTCCACCGGGTGGACGTTCGACTACGACGAACCCCGGTTCGACCGCAGAATCCGTACGGCGTCGCCTGTCGCATTGCGCAGCGCGCTCGTCGACGACTTCGTCCCCACGACGGTCACCGGCATCGATGCCCAACCCGAGGCATTGTTCGGAGTCGAACTGCCCTTCCAGAGCATCCCGGTGGACCCGCTCATCGGCCTCCCGGTGTCACTGGGCCCGGATGTGATGTTCGACGAAGCGGGCGGTGGCGGCGCAACCTTCGAGAAGCTGCCCAACTGCAACCTCTCCTTCGGCACATTGCTGACCGCCACACCGACGACGACGCCGCACCTGACGGGCGTTTCGGACACGGGCGCCGGCACCGAATACCGGCTCAAGAAGCCTGCCGCGATTGCCGTGGCACTCGCGGCGGGCGCCGTCGTGCCGACCCGGGTCAAGGTGTTGTCGGAGGAAGGGCCGATCCCGCTCCTGCCCAAGTACCTCCAGACGTACTCGGGCTTCTTCGGGGCCAAGGCATCCACCGAACCCGTGCCCGTGTCACTCAACTTCTCGCCCGCGGGCTCGTCGGGCGTCCTGGCGTCGATCCTTCTGGACTGGACCTGGACCCTGGGCCTCACTTTCTCCCGCTTCGACGGCGACACCCTGACGGGCCGCCTGGAAGGTGACCTGCTGGGGGTTCACGCCACCTTCTGATCGGGTGAGCCGACGGGCGTCGGCCGGAGAATCAGTCCATGTTCGCCAGCTTCTGGCGCATGACGATCGCGTTGAGCTCCACTGCGAACGGTGCGGTGTCGGTGAGGCCCAGGGCCCCCACGCGGCTCTTGCCCAAGCCCACGGTGACGTCGGCGCAGAAGGCGACGGCGTACAGGTACGCGCCGGCGTCGTCGTCCTGGAGGGCGAAGAACAGATCGCGGTAGTAGCTGGTGCGGTCCGGCTCCTCCTCGTAGTAGGCCAGGCCCGGTTGGCCCTCCTGCGCAGTGAGGCCGGTGAAGGCGTCCACGAGGTCGCGTTCGATGGTGTCCCAGAACGACGCCTGAGCGGCCTCGGGCGGAAGCGCCTGGCGGACCGCCTCCTTGAGGGAGAGCACCATGACCAGGATGGGTGCTTCCTCCTGGAGCCTCCAGCCGCGGACGACCTTGATGATGTCGCTGTCGGGGAGCACGGCGGCGGCATCGCGGATGTGCGTGAAGTCGTAGTTGACGGTGGCGGGTGCGATCGCCTCCTGGAAGGCGCACTTGAGCGCCTCCGCTTGGGCCTGATGTCCCTCTTCCACCACGGTGACGGTCCTGAAGCAGGCTGCCAACTCACTCTCCTTCAACATTTTGTTGCACGGGTGAGGCGTCAGTATGCCTGCCGGTGCACGAGACCGCTCCCCCGGGGGAGGGCGAGGGGGCAACGGGTGGGTCGGCGGCGAGGGCCGGCGCGCACAGGGCGGCCGCCACGCGGGAGACCGGCTCCATGGTCGGGTGGGGAAGGCGGGCCAGGAGCAGGCGGCGTTTGTTCCTGCGCGCCACCGCGGACGTGCAGGACGCAGACGCCCGGTGGCGCGGCTGACGGGTAGGACGCGGACGCCCGCCGGCGCGGCGGAGGCGAGCACGACGGGCGGCCGTGGTCAGTCCGCAGCCCGCGGCGACCAGTTGGAGCTCGGCGAGCCAGTCGCGGGCGGTGTGGGCGATGTCCGGCCGCTCGTCCAGGCCCGGCCACACGCCCATCAGCCGGTCCTCCGCCGAGGAGGAGCCCGCGATCCAGCGCTGCCCGCGCAGGTCGGCCACGTCGACGAAGTCGCCGCGGGCCAGTGGGTGGGTCGCAGGCACCGCCAGGCAGAGGTCACGTTCCGTGAGCGTCTGCAGTTCGAGCGGCGGTAACTCGGCGTCCGGCGGCCTGAACGGCGGTGCCGAGGCGAGCAGGGCGAGGTCGAGGGTGCCGGCCCGCAGGGCGCGCACCAGAGCGGGGTGCTGCGAGGTCGAGTACGCCGTGGAGTCGTGGCGCAGCGCTGTCCGCCGCAAGGCCGCGCAGGAGGCCGGCTGGCCGGTCTGGCTGAACGTGCCGTCCAAGGTGGCTCAGGTCGCCGCCGTCCCAGCCCTCGCGGCGGAACGCCGCGAACGCGACCTCGCCACCGGCACGCCGATCGCGTCCGCGTGCCCCGGCATGGTCGACACCGCCACCCCCCGCCCCTGGTTCAGCGACTACAGCCAGGCACAGTCACCGGCCCGGGCCGCCGCGGCCGTGCTCGACCTGGTCTTCGCCGAGGGCGTCGATCCCGCCCTGTACGGCGAGTTGGTCCGCTTCGGCAGGGCCCTGGCCTGGCACGACGGCACACCTCCGGTGGAGCAGGACCGGATGCTCACGCCCTCAACGGGCGGGCGCGTGCCCGCTGGATGACCTCACCGCACTCCTGATACACCGTCAGTTCATTGGCGCGATCCCGACTCAACGCCCAGCGCGTCTTCTCCCTCTTCCCCGGTGGCAACCGCGGAACGAAAGGACGCGACAGGTGCGTACAAGACAAGCCGGGCGAGTGATCCTCGCCCTCACCGCGGCGGGAGCGGTGCTGGCGCCGCCCGCGCTGGCGCAGGCCGCCGAACCTCTCCGGATCGACCTGCGGGCCGATGTCGACCGGAACGGAACCGTCGATGTGACCGGCACGGCGGACGAGGACGGAGAGGACACCTGGTCCGTCGGGCGCGGGGCGCTGTTCCTGCCCAACATCGACGACGACGCACGGCGCTGCCGCGCCGTCCTCGGCCCCGGTGTCTCCGACACCGTGCTCGCCCGCTGCAACGACGCCGCCGACACCAAGGTCAACGGCACGGCGGACGCCGCCGATCTGGCACGGGTGCGCTCGGTGCCGGCCGCCGGCCTGCCCGACGACGCGACCGGACGGGTCCAGGTGACGACCGGCGCCGCGCAGGTGCGGGTGTACGTCAAGCGGGCCGGTGCCTGGACGCTCGTCACCTCGCAGACCCGGCTGACCGCCGAGGAGCTGCGCGGGGGCGTGGAGTTCGGCGTCGAGGGCCGGGACGTGATCCGCGACAGCCGCGTCTGGGACGGGCGCGCGGTGATCCGGCTGACCGTGACCTCCGCGGCCGGCACCGCGAGCGACGACGTGACGCTGCGCGCCGCGCCGCTGCTCACCCACCACAACCTGCAGAACACCCAGCGGCTCCTGGTCACCGAGGTGAAGGGCGGCGAGCCCTGGGCGCGCCGCCAGCAGACCTTCGTCAGGAGCCTGGAGCAGCGGGCCAAGGACGCCGGGATCACCGCGTCGGTGGTCAAGTTCACGTCCTACGGCGACATCTGGGCGCAGGACTTCGTGGAGCCCGCGTATGTGAGCATGCCCCGGCCGGGCGGCCGGCAGCAGGCGATACGGGTCATGCTGCGCTCCGCGCAGGACCGTCCCGCCGGGCGGGAGCTGTACGCCAGGCTGCGCGGCCCCGGCACCGGCGTGGTGCAGGCACACGGACGGGACATGCAGGGCTGGGAGACGCTGAACTCCTACGGCAACCTGGAGACCATCCCGCCGTACGCGCACAACGGCCGTTCCTATCCGGCCGGGCGGATCATCATGGGCGAGCGCAAGGACGGCAGCGGCGTCCGGCCGTCGAGCGAGATCCGTACGCTGCTCAGGTCCCAGGGGATGCAGAACCCGCTGCTGCTGGACACGTCCTGGCTGCACGTCGGGCACGTCGACGAGTTCGTGCAGTTCCTGCCCGCCGACACCCCGCGCGGCTGGCGCATCGGCGTCGCCGACCCGAAGGCCGGGCTGGACCTGCTGCGGGCGGCGAAGCGGGACGGTCACGGCGGGGCGAAGATGTTCTCGGTGAAGCCCTTCGACGGCATGCTGGCGCCGCAGGAGACCATCGCGCAGGCGCTCGCCTCCCGGAAGCTGATCGCCGACAACGACCTGGCCGCCGCCCGTATCGAGGCGAACCTCGACATCCTCAAGCGGGAGACCGGCGTCACCGACGCCGAGATCGTGCGTGTGCCCGCTCTGTACACCCGGGGCATCGACACCACGCTCACCGGCAGCCGGATGCCACTGCTCCAGCGCATCGGCGGCACCGTCGACGCAGCCGCCGCGCACGGCCAGCAGCGGCTGCTCGCCCGCGACGGCGCGGCGGCCGCCCCGACGATGATGACCAGCGCCTACGTCCCCGGCGCGGTCAACGGCATCCTGCTGGCCCGCGACCGCTACCTCGCCCCGCGCCAGTGGGGCCCGGTCGTCGGCGGCAAGGACATCTTCACCGCGGCCGTGAGCAAGGCGTACAACAACGCAGGGATGAAGGTCTCCTACATCGACGACTGGTACACGTACCACCTCGGCATGGGTGAGGTGCACTGCGGAACCAACACCCTGCGGGACACCTCGGCACCCTGGTGGGGGGTCTGACCGACCGGCAGGACGCTCCGAGGAGCCCAGAGGCGTCAGTCGAAGCAGCCCGTCTTCGCCCCGTCCGTCTCGGAGCCGACCTCTATCTCGAAGCCGGAGCCGGAGTCGAACTCCGGCCCGGCGTCGTAGTCGTACTCGAACTTCAGGTCGTCGGCCGTGGTGAACTGCACGGTCAGCAGGAGGGCTTCGCCGTCCCCGCCTTTGGTGAAGCACAGGCCCGCCGTCGTTTCGGGGGTGTTCGGATCTACGGGGTCGTGCTGCAGGTGCCAGCCGTCCGCCTTGGCGGTGGTGCGGTAGAAGTCCACGACCTTCTGCCGGGAGCCGGGGAAGGCGTAGACGCGCGCGGCGTACAGCCAGGCGTCGCCGCTGTCGTCGATGCAGCGCGAGTCGACCGAGTCGAGCCCCTTCGGGGCGGTCGCCCCTTCGGGGACGGAGTTCAGGATCGGCTGCGAGCGCAGGTCCTGCAGCCGCGCCTCCGTGTCGTCACATGTGTTGAACGGGGACAGCGCGGAGCAGCCGGTCAGGCCGGCGGTCATCAGGGCGGTGGCCAGGAGCAGTGCGACAGGCAGGGCGAGCGGCCGGACGGGGCGCGTCGGCAGCGGCATGGGGGGTCTCCCGGAGGTCGTGGAGGGGTCGGAGGCTGGGGGACGGGTCCGGAGGCGAAATCAGGAGGAGTTCGGCGACCGGACGAGGTGAGGGTGCGAAGGAGGGAACCGGCCGGTGGTGACACGAGGGTGCCGGGGCACGCCCTCGAAAGGGCCTGCCCCGGCACCCGTCGGCCAGGTCAGCAGGTCAGCGGACGCGAGAGTCCCATGACCGCTGCGGGATCACCTCTTCAGGTAATGGTTGTTGTAGAGCCAGCTGCCGGCGTAGTACAGGTACTGGAACAGGTAGCCGCGGTTGTTGTAGTACCGCATCCAGTACCGGTTGTAGCTGCTGGCGACGAAGTTGCGCGCCACCCGGTTGTTGAACTGGTCCTTCTGGGAGTCGGCGCTCGTCTGCCCGTACTCATGGGCGTCTCCGAGCCGCTTGGCCGCACGCCAGCCGAAGAAAAAGGTCAGCGCGGACATCCAGATGAAGTGCCGCAGGGCGTTGTTGCGGGACTTGCTTCCGGGGAGCTTCCACAGCAGGACTCCGGACAGCATGGTCGCGAAGGCGCAGCCACCGGCCCCCAGCGCTCTGCAGGCCTTGGCCTCCTCGTACTTCTTGCGCCAGGCCGAGACACGGCCGTCCAGGTCGAACTGGTTGACCGGGTCGGCGTTGGCGTAGTCGTAGGCGTTGGCGCTGCCGCCCCGGACCGGGTCGAGGGACAGGAAGCGTCCGATGGCCGGGTCGTACAGGCGGGCGCCCATGAGCTTCAGCCCGGTGACGGTCTCCGACGAGCGCTGGTGCGCGCCGAGCCAGTCGTAGCGGGTCTTCGCCTGTCCCGCGCGGGGGTTGCCGAACTCGTCGGCGTCCAGGACCGTCGGGGCGACGGCCGTGTCGGCCGGGAGCTGCAGGGTGATGTCGCCGTGCAGGTTGGCCAGCTGCAGGACCGTGCCGCCGGTCTTGGCGGTGGTCGCCGCCAGGGTGCCGTCCGGGCCCTCGACGTTGCGGCTGACCGCGCCGCCGCTGGTGCTCTCCACGATCCAGCGGGGGCTGTCCCCGTCGGAGTCGTAGTGGTTCAGCCGGGAAGCCGTCTGGGCCCAGGTGCCGGAGGTGTTGGCCTCCGTGGTCCAGGAGCGGTAGCGCAGGGCGGCGTCCAGCGTCCAGGTCTGCCGCTCGGTGCCCGCCGTCTGCTGCTGCACCAGGTCGTTGACGTGGTACGCCAGCGTGGTGCCCGGCTTGGCGGTGGTGCGGCCGAACGCGTCGTAGACGTAGCCGGTGGCGATCAGCCGGTCGCCGGTGTCGTAGGTGAACGACGTGGTGGTGGCGCCGGTGAGGGTGCAGTCGGCGTTCACCGCGGCGGTGGCCGTGGCCAGCGTCTTGCGGTTGGAGTTCTTGTCGAAGGTGTAGGCACGGGTGGTGCAGACCGCGTTGGTGGCGGTGTCCTGCGCCTGGGTCAGCCGGCCGGCCTTGTCGTAGGTGTACGCCTGGGAGGCGGTGACGCCCGGGGTTCCGGCGTGGGTGGCCGTCTGGCCGTGCACCGTCTGGGTGACGCTGTCGGCGATCACCACGGAGTTGTCGCTGTTGCGGGTGACCGTGCGGGCGGTGGTCGTGCCCGCGGGGTCGATGACGTCCTGCGTGGTGTAGCCGCCGGGCAGGCCCTGCGTGACCAGCTGGCCGTCCTCGTCGTACCGGGCGGTGAACGTGCCGGCCACGGAGTCCGTCATCGAGGTGAGCAGACCGCGCGGGTCGACGGCGGTGTCGTAGGTGTAGGTGGTGGTCGACGGCACGGTGTCGGTGACGGTCGTCGGCCGGTCGAGCGCGTCGTACTTGGTGGTGGTGGTGCCCCCGTCCGCGTCGGTGTACGTCATCTGACGCCCGAGCTGGTCGTAGGTCCTGCTGATGGTGCCGCCGGTCGGGGAGGTGGCGCTGATCGGGAGGCCGGTGGCGTCGTCGAAGGCCGTGGTGCTCACGGGGACGGCCGCGCCGACTCCGCCCGAGACGGTCAGGGTGGTGACCCGGCCCGCCGCGTCGTAGCCCGTCGTGGTGGTGCGGGTGACGCCGTTGGCCGTCTCGATGATCTTGGTGGCCTGGCCGAACTGCCCGTACTCCAGGACCTTGGTCGGCAGTTGGGCCGGGTTGGAGCCGCCACCGGTGATGTCGGCGGCCGGGGCGAGGCGGCAGATCTGGTCCGCCCACTCCGGCTTGCCGCCGCAGGTGCCGGTGCCGTCCGCGGTGTAGTAGGTGACGACCGTGGTGCCGGCGTCCGAGCCGGTGGACGCGGGCTGCGACTCGCGGATCACCCGGCCCTGGGCGTCGTAGGCGGTGGTCGTGGTGATCGCCAGGCCGCCCGGGTCGACGGTGGAGCTGGTCGGCTGGCCCTTGGCCCAGTCGTAGGCGGTCGTGGTGACGCGCGGGTCCGCCGTCAGGGTGGGCCAGGAGCGGGGCTGCGCGCCCACCGTGACCTTGGTGACCTGGTCACGGACGACGGCGGTGCCGTCGGTGGGACGGCCCGCGTCGAACTCCCGGACCGTGTGCTGACGTGCCATCAGCTGGGTGCCGGCGGCAGCCAGCGTGGTGGTACCGCTGGTGAGGTTCGCCGCCAGGGTGACGCGGTGCAGCGGACCGTAGGTGTCGGTCTCGCGCTCGCCGTTCGCGTCGAACACCGAGACGCTGGACAGCAGTTGGGCGCGCTCGGCGGAGGCCAGGGACCCGATGCCCAGGTCCGTCAGCTTGTCCTTGAGCGCGGTCGTGGCACCGAGCGCGAGTTCGCGGTTGGCCGCGGACAGGGTGCGCACCGGGTTGCCGAAGCGGTCGTACTCGGTGACCGACAGGCGGTGGCCCGGTTCGGCCTTGTTCACCGCGCGGCCGCTGGCGTCCAGGTAGTGGATGCCGGCCCGGCCGTAGTCACCCGCGGTGAGCGAGGAGCCGTCGTTGGAGGCGGGCACCTGGTCGGGCGGGAAGACCGCGGTTGCGTCGGTGGGCGTGTCCGACTGGCCCCACGAGGCCGTTGCGGTGGCGCCCAGGTTCTCCGGCGCCGCGGTGCCGGTCAGCGGCACTCCGTAGACGACGTTGGTGGTGGCGGTGCCGTTGGTCTGGTCGGCGCTGCCCGGAGTGAGCGTCGCGCGGGAGACCTTCAGCAGCATGCCGGGGCCGGACGCCGGGCTGGAGCCGGCCTGGCCGTAGGTGAAGGACCACGGCAGCTGGCCCGCGGGCTTGAGCGAGGTGATCCGCCCGGTCGTGTCGTAGCCGTACGCGGTCTTCAGCGCCGGGGAGATCCGCGGGTCCCAGGTCTCGCGGAGCCGGCCGTCGGTGTCGTAGGCGTAGCGCGCGACCGTGGTCGCGGTGGACGCCGAGGCGCCGGGGGCGGTCGCCCACAGCCTGATCGAGGACACCTGGTCCTTCACGTCGCCGAACGCCGAGGCGGTGGCGGTGGTGGAGGTCGCGTAGACGAACTCCAGGACGCGGCAGCCCTTGACGGTGGAGTCGGCCGCGCAGGAGGAGTTGGACACCGCCGAGTTGCCGGCGATGATCTTCTTGGGCCGGGCGACGATGGTCTCGCCGACCGTGACCGTCTCCGAGACCGTGGTGGTCGTGGAGTTGTCCACGCCCTCGACCCAGGTCGCGCTGGCCCGCCAGGTGCTGCCGCCGGCCTCGACGGGGACGAAGGTGGTGGTGCCGCCCTCGGTGCTCTTCAGGGTGAAGTCGCCGCCGAAGCCGCCGGTGAGGGTGTAGTCCTCGGAGCCGGGCTCCGCGATCCAGCCGGTCTGCGCCGCGTTGGCGGTGAAGTGCATCTGGCTGTCGTCACCGGCGAGGCCGATGCTCAGCGAGGTCGCCGACGTCTTGTGCAGGTACGAGAACGGGGTGGTGATCTGGTCGGCAGCGGCGCTGTACAGCCACTCCTTGCCGAAGATCGGGGCCTGCTCGTTGGCGGCTCCGGCCTGCGGGGAACGGGAGGAGGCGCTGCGGGTGACGCTCATGCCGAAGAACGAGGCGTCGCCGCCGGGAAGCGTGTAGTCACCGGTCAGCAGGTTGACCGAGCCGGGGCCGATGCTCTCGCTCGCCGCGCCGTCGGCGTTGCGGTCCACCACGACGCCGACCGGGTCGGAGGCGCCGGTCGCGCCCGCGGGGCCGGTGAACTGCGCGCGCAGCTGGACGACGCCGTCGGGGTCGACGGTCGAGGTGGCGTTCCAGGTGAGCTGCGGGGTCTTGCCGGAGGACAGCGCGAGCGGCCAGGAGGCCACCGGGGTGCCGCCCGAGGTCACGTCGCCGGCCGGGAGGTTCACCCAGGCGTCGGCGTCGCCGCGCCGCCACTGGAAGGTCACGGCGTCGAACTTCGGGGACTCGGCCTCCGCCGCCAGCGGCACACGGGCCGCGGTGCGGGTTCCGTCGTCGGGCAGCGTCACACCGCCGGGGCCGACGTGGAAGGTGTACGAGACCGTGTCGGACTTGTTCTCCGCCTTGTCCGTGGCACGGACCTGGAGGACGTTGGTACCGGCCTTCTCGGGCGCCAGGGTGATCTTCACCGGAGTGGTGCCGCTGGTCGGGACCTTCTCCCAGACCGCGCCGTCCAGCGACCACTCGATGCCGTTCTGGTCACCGGAGGGCGGGGTGACGGTGAAGTCGCCGCTCTGGCCGACGCCCTTGACCCAGGCGTCGGTGGGGTAGTCGGTGGAGGTCACCGCGGTGGGCGCGGAGGGGGCGCTGGTGTCGACGGTGAAGTACGCGTACGCGGACCAGCCGGTGTTGTAGTGCTGGCCGTCGTACGGCGACGTGCGGAACTTGTACGTCTTGCCGTTGGTCAGCAGCCCCGCGGGAACCTTCACCGCGGCCGGCTGCCCGGAGGCCACGAAGGGCGAGACGAGGACGTCCCCGACCTGCGTACCGGTGGCGTTGTCGAAGATTTGGAAGGTGCCGTCGACCTTGTCGTTGTTGGGGTCGACGAAGGTGTCCTGCAGGGTCGGCGTCGTGGTGTTGACGAACCACGTACCGGCGGAGTCCTTGAAGAACGGCGGGCCGGCCTGCTGGTCGGTGCCGGTGCGCGGACGGTAGTTGTAGTTCACCGTCAGCTTGGGCGGGTTCGACGCGGCGTTGCCGGAGTTGACGCGCTTCCATTGCCCGGTGACGGCCTCGTCGGAGGCGCGCAGGCCCATGTGGGACTTCGCGGCCTTCGCCGACGCCCACTCCTGCACCAGCGTGGTGACGTCGGCGTTGATCCAGCCGTCCGGCTGGGTGCTGCAGGAGGCGTTGCCCCGCGTCTCCGAGGAGGTGGCCTTCTTCGCGGTCCAGGTCGGCTGAGCCGTCCAGCGCGAGGAGGTCGAGGCGGCCCCGGTGGACCACACCTCCCACGGCTGGTTCGGGCAGGAGGAGCCGGTGTAGTTGCCGGAGTGGAAGTTCCACAGCGACAGGGTCGCGCTGTTGATCAGGGCGTCGGAGACCGGCGAGGTGTTCCAGGAGATGAACGAACGCGCCGTACGGAAGGTGCCGTCGGCGTTCTTGGTGCCGGGGTTGCCGAGGTCCAGCTCGACGTCGTTGGACCAGTCGACCGTCTCGCCCTGCTGCACGTACGTGTCGAACACGTTGGACAGCGCGGACGTCGAAGGGTCGACCGTGACCGGGTACTTGGTCCTCGGGTCGGCGAGGAACTTCGCGTCCGGGGTGATGACCAGGTCGATCGTGCCGCCCTTGCGGACCACCTTCATGCCGACCTCGACCCGGCGGGTGTGCTCGCCGGAGACGGGGTCGACGGTGGAGTCCCACATCACCGGGGCGGGCATCACCGCGGTCTTCTTGTTGTTCCGGCCGGTGAACAACACGCTGCCGTCGGCCTGCACCTTCGCGTTCAGGCCCTTGGCCTTGAGCGGCAGGGTGTAGGAGAAGCCGTCGGCGGCCGGCTTCTTCTTGATCTCCACGAACTGCTCGAAGCCGGTACGCGTCGCCTCGACGATGACGTCGGCGCCCGGCACGGCCTCGGTGTACTCGGCCCGGGTGCCGTCCAGCTTGGGCTTGGGCAGACCGCCCTTCCACTGGAGGGTGATGCCGTTGTCGCCGTCGCCGAGGGTGACCAGGTCGACGGCCTTGGCGCCCTGGGCCGCCTCGAGCGAGCGGGCGGGGGTGCCGGACTTGCCGGCGATCCGCAGGCCGCGGGGGTGGGCCTTGGGTACGACCGCGCCCGAGCTGTCGGTGACCAGGTCCAGGTCGACGGCGCGCCAGTCGCCGCTGTCCTGGTCCTTGAAGCGGATCGGGCCTGCGGCGATCTCGGTGGTGAGCGAACCGTTCGCGTTGACCCAGGTGGTCGAGGTCTCGGTGCGCTCGGACAGCGCCTCGACCCGCTTGCCCGAGAGCCGTGCGGCGATCCGGGCCGACGGAATGTCCGCCGCCTGCGCCGCGTACTGCTTCGGCGCGGAGTCGTGCCCCTGGCGCCCGGCCGCCATAGCGGTGCCGGCCCCGTCCAGGAGGGTGACGGCCATGGCCAGGGCTATGCCACCGGCGACGTACCGGCTGGGCCCTCCGAACCAGGCCTGTTCACGCCATCTAGGCGCGAACGTGTGGTTTCTCATGAAGTTTCCGATTCTGAAGACATGATGCGACGCGCCGCATGATCAAGACTGCGGCTCACGCGCAACTTACAGAGCGTCAAAAAGGCTCAAAGACAGCGTTAGTTGATCAAGTCAGCGTTCGACTCGCCGAACCCTGGAGTGATTTACCTCACGTTTCAACGGAGCGTGCACAGCCTCGGATCGTGTCCGCTCTCGTGGTGCAGCCGACCATCCGGTGGCGGTGATGGTGGTGTTGCGTGGTGCGGAGTTGCTTCCGGGAAGCTCGACGGTGTAGAGCCTGCCCCGCTCGAAGAGCACGGCAGTTGGCTTGTAGCCGGGCCTCACCGCTCTGCCAGGGGCAGGACGGTCGCGCGGGCGAATGTTTTTGACGTCACGCCGCGAACTGCTCCGGCACCGTCAAGAGCGCTTCCCGCCCCTGCAACCAAGTACCTAAAGTGCAAGGACGCCGAGCTCGTGAACAGGAGGCGGCGGCCGAGGTCCGCGCGCTGCGGGACGCCGCATCCCGTCTGTCGTCCCCGGATGCGGAAATCGGCCACCTGACGCAGGCAGTTCACACGCACCGCTTGGACGTGACCGGCTGGGGAGGCCTTCCGGGCTTTCTTGCCGTTCTCGACGCGATGCTGCCACTACCGGTCTATGTGAACGCGGCAGCCTCCGGGCAGACCACGCTCCGTCTTTCACGGTCCGTACTTCATCGGCGGCGTCCTGGCCAACGTCTACCTGATGCTGGCCCTCCTCACGCTGCCGTGGCTCCTCGTCGTATGGGCGATCCGCAATACCCGCGTGGGAGGCATATCCGCGCGCCATCGGCTCACCGTGCGCACCGCAAGGGCCGTCCTGCTGTGCGTCGAACTGTTGGATACAGCTCCGGCGGTGCGACCTCCACTGCTGCGCCGACTCGATCGCCGGTGCCGTCTGATCGAGCGGGGCGTGCTGGCCGCACATCGCACCGTCGGGACGATGGCCCGCTCCTCCCCGCGTCACGCGGTCAGCCGGAAGCACTGCGCGCTTGTCGCCGGTGCGCTGCGCCGCGATCTCGTGGGCCTGGACACCGACCAGGACGCGGCGCTGAAGAGGTTGGGCAGCACGCTGCTGACCATGGGCGAGCGGTATGCCGAAGGGCGTGTCGGTGCGATGCTGCCCGAAAGCGCGCTACGGGACGCTGTGCCGGTGTCGGTCACGCGGGAGACGCTGCGGCTGTCGGTGCGACTGTCGCTGGCCGCTCTGGCAGCCCTTGGCTCCGTATGGGCGGTCCAGCCCCTGCTCGCCCACCTCGATGCGCCTGCATTGCTGCGCCCCTGGTGCTACGCAGTTGCCGCCTTCATCCCCGCGCTGCTGATCGCCGGACCACGACAGATCCTTGCGTTCTTGAACGTCCTGCCGTAGCCAGGTGACGGCCACCGACGGTCCGGACCGCATCGGCGTCCGCCATGAAGCTGACAGCCGAGGGCAGGCGTCAGCGGTGCGGGAGCAGGAGATCGACGAGGGCCGCGCCCCGTTCGGTGGGGAGCAGGAGGACGCGCCGGCCATGGCGTTCGCGGTGGAGGAGGCCGGCGGCGGCGAGCTGGTCGCAGTGGTACGTCACGGTGTTGGCGCCGAGGCCCAGTTCATTCGCCATCTCACCGACGGACGGGCGCTGCACGAGGCGGCGCAGGATCGTGGCGCGTACGACGCCCAGGGTGAGGGACAGCGGGTCCCCGTCCCTGGGCGCGGCCGGTTCCGCGCCGAGGTCGCCGAGGCCGGGGACGGGGTAGCCGAACCAGACGGTGTCCCTGCGGTCCAGGCTGCTCAGGCTCGAGCCGGCTCCCGCGACCATGGGGATCAGCATCAACCGGCGCCCCTGGAGGCCCAGTTCGGCCCGCGGATCCGGCATCCGCAGCGCGTCGCCGCGTAAGTGGACGGGCCCCGGGAGGCTCGACAGCAGGGCGTCCAGCGTGTCCGTCACTGCGGCGACACCGACCCGCTCGACCTCGCGCGCCAGGAGCCGGCGGGCGCCGTGCCAGCGCGGGGCCAGGGCCTCCGACAGGCCGGCCACCACCCGGACGTACGCGGCGAGGAAGCCGTGCGGGTCGTCGACGAGGGCACGCCACAAGGCCGGCGGCGAGCCCTGGAAGTGCGTGACGACCTCCCCCGCCAGCTCGTCCGGGTCGCGCCCGTGCAGATCCTCCGCCACCTGGTCCAGCCGGTCGAGGGAGAGGTTCCCGGTCAGCCCCAGCGCGTCGGGCGCCCAGCACACCTGCGGGCCGAGCACCGGCCGCACGCGGTCCAGCGCCGTGGCAGGAATCGCAGCCCGGACGGCCTGCCGCCAAGGCGCGGGCAGCCCCTTGCTGCCGCTGCCGATCGTGTCCTGCAGAGCGCAGAAGAGCGTCGCGCCCGGATGCAGGCCGACCTGCACCGACACCTGATCGAAATCCCCGAGTTGCAGCAGATGGTCCGTCACAAGTCCCCCCCCTGGCGACGACGCTTCGAGGATATTCGAAAGCTTCGCCCCGGGCGCGCGCAGCCGAGAAAGTAAAGGCGTGCCCCCTCGGAGGGCGCACGGTGCGACGCGGTCCGTCGCACGCTCCACCTCCGTCCAGGAAGGGAAGAAGCGTGGAACGCAAGATGAGTCTGAGGCAGGCGGCGCTCGCGGCGGGAGGAGCACTCGCGCTCGCGGGTTCGCTGCTCGGCGGCACCGCCATGACGGCCTCCGCCGCCCCGGTCGCCCCGGTCGCGCAGGCCGCGACGACCGACGCCGCGCCCGCGACCCGAGCGACCGTCACCGCGGTGCCGCCGGCGTCCCGGGGCCCGGTCGTCACGACGGCGAAGACGCGCGGGCACGAGGCCGGCGCCCTCGTCGGCGACGGATTACGGGTCCAGGCCTCGCCGTGCTGGTACTCCTCCAGCCACTGGTGGTGCAACAACGTCTCCGGTGCGGGCGTCTACATCAACGAAGGCGGCGAGGCCAAACTGGTGGGCCGCATGTACAGCAACCCGTCCTGGTTCACCTGCCGCTCCGACAACGGCGGCTACATCGGCGGCCCCCACCCCTACCGCTGGGAGTGGACGCAGGCCGACAACGGCGCCTGGGGCTGGATGAAGGACACCGACATCTACAGCGAGACCGACCCGCTGCCGGTCTGCTGACGCGACCGGCTCCGCACGTCCCGCGCCGCCGCCCCCGCAACGGGGGACGGGGCGGCGGCGCGGGCACACCCGCCGCGCCCGGGCCTCGACGCCCCTGGCCGTCCTCGACGCCCCTCGCCGTTCTCGGCGATCCGGTCGCTACCCGGCAGCCGGCGGACATCGACCCCTCGTGGTGCCCGGCCCGGTCCACCGCCGAACGCATCGCCCGGCCCGGCTACGATCGGCCCCGTGAGCAAGAGCGCAATTCTGGCCGGGGCTTTCGACGAGTTGGCCGGAAGCTACGACCACGGGCATCACGAGGAGATCGCGCGGGCCCTGATCGCCTGGGTGGAGCCAGGTGCCGCGCGGAGGGTCGCCGATGTGGCGTGCGGCGCGGGTGCCGTCGCTCTGGAGCTGGCCCGGCAACGGCCGGTCACCGCGCCGGCCGTCCTGGCCGTCGACCTGTCGCCCGGCATGATCGTCACGGGCCGTCGCCGCGCCGCCGGACTGGTCCCGGACACCGCGATCGACTGGCGGGTCGCCGACGCCGTGCCACTTCCCGTGCCCGATCACTCTCTCGACGTCGTGCTCTGCGCCTCCTCGCTGCACTTTCTCGGCCGTCGGGCACCGCAGGACTGGATGCGCGCCCTGCGCCCGGGCGGCAAGGTGGGCTACACCCTGCCGCTGGCGACCCACTTCCGCCCCTCGGAACTCTTCGCCCGGCACGTCGCCCCCGATGTGCCGCTCCCCCGCACCGCCGAGGACGCGAGTGCCTGGGCGACGGCATGCGGTTTCACCGGGGCCGCCTCCCGCATCCTCGACCTCGGCACGCGTCGGGTCTCCGTCACCGTGGCGAGCAGTCCCGCCGGACGCTGACCCGCCAGCCCCTGACCCGCCGGTCAGCGCGTACGGCCGTCGGTACGCTCGGACGGCTCGGACGGCTCGCCCGGCTCCAGATAGGTGGGCCGGCGCGCGTCCCACGAGCGGCGCAGCGGATCGCGGACCGTCCGGACAACCAGTCCGACCGGGGTGACCACCGCGAAGTACAGCGCGGCGAGCGCCAGTTGACGAGGCCTCTCAGTCCATCGGGATCGCGGCACGCCAGTCGCCCTCCTCCCGCCACTCGGGCTGGTCCCGCTTGTCCAGGAGGAAGTCGCCGAGGACGAGCAGATCGATCCGGGTGCGCATGAAACACGCGTACGCCTCCCGGGCGTCCCGCACGATCGGCTCCCCGCGCACATTGAACGACGTGTTCACCAGCACCGGACAGCCCGTCCGCTCCCGGAACGCGGTGAGCAGCGCGTGAAAGCGCGGATGGTGCTCGGCCGTCACGGTCTGCACGCGCGCGGAGCCGTCGACATGGGTGACCGCCGGGATCGTGGAGCGCGGCACCCGCAGCAGGTCCAGGCCCGCCGCACCCTCGTCCGCGGGCCCGGGCTCCCGCCGTCGCGCCGCGGCGACCTGCGCGGTCAGCAGCATGTACGGGCTCTCCTGCGGCAGGTCGAACCAGTCCTTGGCGTCCTCGGCGAGCACCGCGGGCGCGAACGGCCGGAAGGACTCCCGGAACTTGGTCTTCAGGTTGAGCGTGGACTGCATCGCCGGATCGCGCGGGTCCGCGAGGATCGACCGGTTGCCGAGCGCCCGCGGCCCGAACTCCATCCGCCCCTGGCACCAGGCCACCACCCGGCCCGCCGCCAGCTCCGCCGCGACGCGTTCCACCAGCTCCCGCTCCGGCAGCCGTACGGCCGGACAGCCGACCTCGGCCAGGAAGTCCTCGATCTCCCGGTCGGAGCAGGCGGGTCCGAGCAGGGCGCCGGCCATCGCGTCCGAGCCTCTGTCCACATGGGCGCGGGGCGCTCCCCGGCGGTGCGACTCGGCGAGGGCCGCGCCGAGCGCCCCGCCGGCGTCCCCGGCCGCGGGCTGCACCCACAGCTCGTCGCACACCCCGTCCGCCAGGAGGCGCCCGTTGGCGACGCAGTTCAGCGCCACCCCGCCCGCCAGGCACAGCCGGCGTTCCCCGGTGCGCTCCAGCACCGTACGGGCCAGCCGTCGCAGCACCTCTTCCGTGACCTGCTGCACCGACGCCGCCAGGTCGAACTCCCGCTGGGTGAGCGGGCTTTCGGGGATGCGGCGCGGTCCGCCGAACAGCTCCTCGAAGGCCCGGCCGACCATGGTCCGCCCGTACTGGTAGGTGAAGTACCGCAGATCGAGCCGGAACGAGCCGTCCGGCTTGACGTCGATCAGCCGCTCCCGGACGAGCGGCGCGTACCGCGGCACGCCGTAGGGCGCGAGGCCCATCAGCTTGTACTCGCCCGAGTCGACCTTGAAGCCGCAGTAGTACGTGAACGCCGAGTACAGCATGCCCAGCGAGTGCGGGAACCGCAGGTGTGCGAGCGGGACCAGCTCGGTGCCCCTGCCGTGCCAGAGCGTGGTGGTCTCCCACTCCCCCACGCCGTCCACGCACAGCACCGCCGCCGACGCGTAGGGACTCGGGAAGAACGCCGACGCCGCGTGCGAGGCGTGGTGCCGGTGCGCGACCACCGGAGGAAGCGGCCGTCCGGGCGCCAGTTCCGCCAGCCGCGCATGTACGTCGTCCAGGGCGCGCCGCTTCCAGCCGGCCCACTCGGGCCAGGCCCGGCGGAACACCGGGAATCCGCGCGGGGCGGTGGCCAGCCAAGTCGCGAGCACCCGGCGGAACTTCAGGGCCGGGTCCTCGTAGAAGGCCACCGCCGCAAGCTCGTCCGGGCGCAGCCCGGCCTCGCGCAGACAGGCGGTCACGGCGTGGGCGGGAAAGCCCGCGTCGTGCCGGCGGCGGGTGAACCGCTCCTCCTGCGCCGCCGCTATGGGGACACCGTCGGCCACCACGGCGGCGGCGCTGTCGTGGTAGTAGGCGGAGATGCCCAGAACCGGGCCGTTCGGACCAGCGGCATCGGGTGAACGCGCCATCTCAGAACAGGGGGTAGACGGAGGCGTCGCCCTCGGACTGCGGGCGCAGACCGGACGGCGGGTCGGCGGGCGGCGGGTCGGCGGACGGCGGGTCGGCAGGCGGCGTGTCGGCGGGCGGGGCAGCGGTGGCGGGGCCTCGCCGGTGCGCCCGGCGCAGCCGGGAGGCCAGGCGGCGCACCGCCGACACGGGCGCCTGACCGCGGTCGTCGTGGGCCGCGTCGTGCGGGGCTTCGGGCATCAACGGCTCCTCACACCAGGTCGAGACGGTCCGCCAGTTGCCGGGCGACGAGGTCGTAGCCCAGGTCGGTGCAGTGCACCCGGTCGATGAACAGCCAGTCCTCGGGCCCGGCCACCTCGCCCAGGGCCACGTTCATGTCCAGGAACGGCACCTCCAGACCGGCGCACCCGGCCGCCAGCCGGTCCGCGTAGGCGCGGCCCACCGCCATGGTGGAGATGTCGTTGTGGAACCGCCGGAAGTTGGACACCTCGTCCAGCTCGTCGAAGAGCAACTGCTCGCGCAGCAGCGGCACTTCGCGCACCCAAGGCGCGAGCGGCTGCAGCACGAAGGTCAGCCGGGCACCGATACCGTCCGCGAGGACCTTCCACGCTCTGAGGTGACGTAGCGTCAGTTCACTCGCGTGTGCGACCCGTTGGTCCGGCGGTGGTACGACGTCGGGGGCGGGTCCGCAGTCGAAGAACGCGCCGTGCCGGCCCTGCTTCTCCTGCGGCAGCCGGCTGAGCACCAGGTTGTTGACGCCGGACAGCAGCACGATGTCCTCGACGGGCGGAAGCTCGTGCAGGAAGAGGGTGAACAGCAGTAGTTCCTGGGCCGAGTTGTGGCTCTGCCCGGACATGTTCAGCCAGGGCAGCCGGGCTGCGTGGGCGTTCCACAGCCGTGCGGAGATGGTGGCGGCGTCGCCGGTGGCGCCCACGCCGAAGACCGCGGAGCTGCCCGCGAGCACCCGCGCCGGGCCCTCGGGGCGGTCGTCGCCGACCGTGGCCCGCTGCCCGGCCGGGCCGGGCGTCACCCGGAAGCCGTGCCGGTCGGTCGTGGAGACAGGGGTCTTCTCGTTGCCGTACTGGAAGTACCCCAGATAGGGCTGGTCCTCCAGGACGAAGGTGTAGTGCTCCATGTGCGGGGCGAACTCGGCGCGGGGCGAGGTCATCGCGAGGGTCTCCCGTGGCGTGGATGGGTCGGACGGCGAGCGCTCAGCGGGCCGGTGCCGGGGGCGGCGGCTCGGGCAGGGAGCCGGGGCGGTCCTCCCGGATGAGGTCGGCGTTGATGGCCATGCCCGCCAGCCCGCCGCTGGCGGCGGCCATCGCGGCCTGCTGCATGTTCCGGCCGAGGTCGCCCGCCACGTACAGCCGGGCCAGGCTGGTGCGGCCGCGGTCGTCGGTCTGCACCGACACCAGGTCCGGGGCGTGCAGCCAGGGGCGCAGCGGGGCCAGCCGGGGCTCGATCTCCAGGTGCAGGAACAGGGCGCCGTACCGCCCGATCCGGCCGTCCTCGAAGACGATCTCGACCCCCTCCGGATGCGGCTTCAGCTCCCTGACCCCCTCGGTTATGACGGGCACGCCCGCCGCGACGAGCCGTTCTCGTTCGTCCTGCGGGAGCCTGCGCCCGTCGGAGAGGTACGTGATCTCGTCCGACCACACCGTCAGGGTCGCCGCCAGGCACTCGCTGGGCTCGTTGCCGCCGTACACGGCGAAGCTGCGCTCGCGCACCTCCCAGGCGTGGCAGTACGGGCACTCGAACACCGACCTGCCCCACAGTTCCGCGAGGCCCCGGACCGGGGGCAGCACCGAGCGCACCCCGGCCGCGTACAGCAGGGTGCGGGCGTGGAAGGTGCCGGACTCCTTGGTGGTGATGACCACCCGGTCGCCGTCGGGCTCGGCCGACACCACCTCGTCGTCGCGGAACGCCACGTCGTAGTTGGCGAGTTGGGCGCGAGCACGGGCACGGAAGTCCGCGATGGACGCCCCGTCGTTGGTGAGCACGTTGTGCATGACCCCGGCCGCCATGTTGCGGGCGTCCCCCGAGTCGATCAGCAGCACCCGGCGGCGCGAACGGCCCAGGTACAGGGCGCCGTTGAGGCCGGCCGGGCCGCCGCCGACGATCACGGTGTCGTAGAGCTGCGTGTCCAAAGGTCACCCCTTGTCGAGAAGGTCGTCGTGCGGACAGGTGCCGGCGGGCGGAGCGGGGTCCTCGCGCAGCGGCGCGAGCAGCAGCAGCGCGCCGAGGGCGAGGACGGTTCCGCACACCACGAAGACGGCGGGCACGGACAGGGCGGCGGCGAGCAGACCGCCGAGGGTGGCGCCGACCGGCATGGACCCCCAGGAGCACAGCCGGGACACGCTCATCACGCGGCCCTGGAGCTCTTCCGGGGTGAGCCGCTGGCGCAGCGACATCACGGGGATGTTCCAGCCCATCATGAAGACGCCGTTCACGGCCAGCACGAGTGCGGCGAGCACCGGCTGCCGCACCAGCCCCAGCACGGCGTACAAGGCCCCGGACGCCACCAGGGACCATCGGGCCAGTCGTACGGTGGTCAGCCGGTCGGCGGCCCTGGGTGCCAGCCAGCTGCCCGCGACGGCGCCCACCGAACCCGCGGCGAGCAGCAGACCGTACCCGGTGCCGTCCAGCCCGAGGGCGCGGTCGCTCAGCAGCACCAGCATGGAGAACGTGGCCGAGAACACCAGCCCGTACAGCGCGCTCGCCGCGAGGGTGAGCCGCAGGGTGCGGTGGCCGAGGACGAACCCGAGGCCCGCCCGGATGTCGCGCAGCACCCCGCCGCGCACTCCGCTCGGGCCTTCTGGGCGGCCGGCGCGGGCGAGCGGGGCGAGGCCGAGGAGCGGCAGTGCGGCCAGCGCGTACATCGTCCCGCCGGCCGCCAGTGCCGCCGCGGAGGCCAGCCCGACGAGGAGGCCCGCCAGGGGCGGCCCGGCCATCTCGTTGAGCACCGTCTGCGTCGCCGACAGCCGCCCGTTGGCGCGCTCCAGTTGCCGCTCGTCCACCAGCCGCGGCAGCATCGCGGGCGCCGCCGTGTCGGCGAGGGTCTCCGCGACGCCCAGCACGAACGCGAGCGCGTACAGCAGGGCCAGGGGGCGGTCGTCGGCCAGCACCAGGGCCGCGCCGAGCAGGGCGGCGGCGCGCACCACGTTGCTGCCGAGCACGATCAGGCGCCGGTCCACGCGGTCCACCAGGACGCCCGCGGGCAGCGCGAACAGCAGCCAGGGCAGCATGTTGACGGTGGTCAGCCCGGCGACCGCCGCCGGGTCGGGATGGTGCGCCACGACCAGCAGCGGCAGCAGGGTGCGGGTGATGCCGTCGCCCGCGTTGGAGGCGGCGGTGGAGGCCCACAGCCGGCGGAACGGACGGCCCAGGTCCGTGCGCCGGTCGGGTCCGGCCGCGGGCCGGGTGGTGTCAGTCAACAGCGTTCCCTTCCGACCCGCCGTCGTCCGACCACCGGCGCAGGCCCAGCAGCCGCTCGCCCAGTGGGCTCAGCCGCGCCGGGCCCCACAGCAGCGCCTCGTCCTTGCGTACGCCGCCCTCCGGGGGATGCGGCGGAATCCGGTCCCGCCAGAACCGCACCCGGCTCTCGCGCAGTTCGGCGTGCTCCTCCCAGGCGGGTGCCATCGTCAGGTACTGCGCCATGCGCACGCGGTCCTGCGAGAGGTTCGGGTGCACCCCGTGCGGCAGCAGGCTGTTGAAGATGATCAGGTCACCGGGTGCGACCCGGGGCATGGTGATCGAGTAGCCGGTGATGTCGGGTGCGTACGGGTCCCGGTCGGCGGGCTGTTCGCTCAGCCACTTCTCCCACTCGGTGAAGATCTCCGGCACGCACTGGAAGCCGCCGATCTCCTCGTCGCCGTCGGTGAGCGAGAGCACCGCCTGACAGCTCACCGGCAGCGGGTCGGTGGAGGTGTCCACGTCCCAGTGGATGAACCCGTCGAAGGCGCGCGGCCCTGTGTTGGGTGGGTTGACGTTGGCGAAGTCGATGGTGACCCACAGGTCGGGGCGGTCCCAGATGTCCGCGAAAGCGCCGTGGATCCGCGGGGTCTGCCGGACGTCCCACTGCGCCTGGTGGTTGTACATCTCGACCAGACCGCTGTGGCCCGGCAGCCGGTCGTTGCCCGTGTGCGGTGAGGTCCACGAGGAGGGGTCCGCAAGGCGCATGTCCAGGAACGCGCACAG
Source organism: Streptomyces sp. NPDC096205 (assembly GCF_044763135.1). Taxonomy (NCBI): domain Bacteria; kingdom Bacillati; phylum Actinomycetota; class Actinomycetes; order Kitasatosporales; family Streptomycetaceae; genus Streptomyces; species Streptomyces sp. NPDC096205. The sequence goes on from NZ_JBIWFS010000005.1 coordinate 284,329, forward strand.
ACCCTCGACGAGGGCGGCCACGGTCTCCCGCGGCACCGCCTGACGGACGATCACATACCCCTGGGTGGTCCACTGTTCCCAGTCCGCGGGGGACAGCACGCGCAGCGGCTGGGTCTTGTCGATGTCACGCAGTTGAACGACGGCCACAAGCTCTCTCCAGGTCCTGATGCTGGGGGCGGGCGGTTTGTCACTCGACGATCAGGCGGTGTTCGGGCAGCGCCACGGCGTCCAGCTCGGTGCCGGTGAGCAACTCCAGTGCCTCGTCGAGGCGGTTGAGGATGGGGCGGCCGCCCCCGTTGGCGCTCGTGTTGATCAGTACCGGCAGGCCGGTGCGCGTGGCGACCGCATGGCACAGCCGGTGCAGCAGGGGCTGGACATCGGGCCGTACGGTCTGCAGCCGGGCGGTGCCGTCGATGTGCCGCGCCTCGGCGAGCTGCCGGGCACGGTCGGGCCGTACCCGCACCGCGAACAGCATGGTCTCGGCGTGGTCCAGGGGTCCGGTGAAGTACTTGTCGGCCAGTTCCTCCGGGCAGATCGGCGCGACCGGCCGGAACCACTCGCGCTGCTTGATCGTCTCGGAGACGTACCGGCGCGCCCCGCTCCAGTGGGCGGAGACCAGCAGCGACCGGTGGCCGAGGGCCCGCGGCCCGGTCTCCAGGCCGCCCTCGAGCCAGGCCACGCACTTCCGGTCGGCGAGCAGGTCGGCGACGCGCTCGACGAACTCCTCGTCGTCGGCGGCGCGTTGCGTGGATCGCCCGGGTCCGGCCGGGATGGTGCTGTCGGCGTCCAGCGCCTCCAGGCCCGTCAGCGGTGGTCCGGCGTAGGCCAGGGGCGCCCAGCGCGTGCGGCCCAGCAGCGCCGGGCGGTCGGCCGGGTCGGCGACGGCCAGCGCCGCGCCCAGTGCGATCCCCGAGTCGTCGCAGCAGGTCGGGACGGACACCCGGGTGATCTGGCCGGACTCGGCCAGGCGGGCGTTGGCGGTGATGTTCAGCGCGCAGCCGCCCGCGTAGCAGAGCGTGGCGTAGCTGGGGAACCGGCGGCTGATGCCAGTGACCAGCCGGACCAGGTCGCCTTCCACGGCGCTCTGCAGGGTGGCCGCCAGATTCCGACAGACCCGGTCGTCGGGAGAGCCGCCGACCAGGACGGTACGGCCGTCCGCCGCGCGGATCTCGTCGGGGAACACCGAGCTGAAGGAGTGCACGACGTCGTCGTCCGAGGAGTCCGCGAGACCGGCGTCCAGATACCCGCCGCTCACCGGGTCGTACTCCCACCAGGTGTCGCCGTAGCGCAGCGCGGTCCCGGCGAGCAGGTCCTCGGCCAGCACCTCGTACAGGTCCGGGGCGGCACGCCGGGTGGCCTGGGGTACGAGCATGACGCGCAGCACCGGCAGCAGGGCGCCGTCGGTGTCCCCGGTGGCCGTCAGCCCGAGCAGTTTGCCGGTGTCGAACTGGCTGCCGTGGACGCGCCGGGCCAGCGCCTCGAAGACCAGGCCGAAGCGCGGGCCGCCGCGGTTGTCGAAGGACATCACCGGGGTGAGCTGGTCGCCGTCGCCGAGGCAGACCATGCCGCACTCGGCGTAGTTGCCCGTCCCGTCCAGGGCCAGCACCAGGGCCTTGCGCGCGCCGGAGGTGTAGTACGCGAGGGCGGCGTGCGCGTAGTGGTGGCGCACCGCGGTCAGGGTGATGTCGCCGAGGCCCTGGGCCAGCGGCCAGTCCAGCGGCTTGATCACCCGGGTCACGGCCTCGGCCAGGCCGGTGCCGCCGGGGGCGGCCCAGCGGGCGTCGCCGTTGACCAGCTCGACCAGCGCGGGCGGCAGCACCTGGCATCTCGGCGTGTACCAGTCGGCCACGGCGATCCGCGTGACCGGGCTCGCCGCCCGCTCCCGCAGCTCGCTCAGCCACTGGGCGGCGGCCGCCGGGAAGGCGCCGTTGCCGCCGCACACATGGCGCAGGCCCAGTCGGCGCTCCGCCTCGATCACCCGGTAGCCGCTCGCGTCGGTGAGCGCCGCCCCGGCATCGTGGCCGAAGTGCATTCCGATCGTTGCCATGGAACCAGTCGCCCTTCCTGGCCCGGACCTGGGTCGCGGGAGCCGGGTCGTGGATCGGCGGGCCGCCGCGCGCGCGGCGGCCCGTCACGGAGTTCGTCGGGGCCGGGGTCAGGTCAGGGTGGCGAGACTGCAGGCGTGGTGGCGCTCCAGCAGGCCCTGCACCACCTCGCGCATGTAGGCGCAGTAGCCGGGCGACATCACCTGGATCGAGCCGTTCTCCTCCTCCAGCGCGCCGGCGGACCCGCCCGAGCAGGTGCCCTGGAGCTCACAGCCCTGGCAGCCGGGGCCGTTGGTGTAGGCGCGCATGCCGTAGTCCTGGTAGGCGGGGGAGGTGAAGATGCCGCGCCAGTCGTCGATGGAGCCCAGCTTGCGTGCGGTGGCCTTGCAGGCGAAGACGCTGCCGTTGGGCTCGATGGACAGCTGACGGCCGACCGCCGGGCAGGTCTTGTAGTCGGCCTGCTCGGCCCACTTGGCCTCGTCGATGATCATCAGGAAGGTCTGGTACCAGTAGCCGCTCAGCTGGACGCCGCGCTCGCGTCCGTAGTCCACGGCTGCCAGCAGCCGCTGTGCCACGTCGTGCGGACTGTGCTGCTGGAAGAACTCCTTGGCCTGGAAGGACACGATGACGTCCAGGGCGTCCAGGCCGGCCTCGGCGACGAAGTCGATGAGCGGGGTGCCCCACTTGTCCCAGGTGTACTGGGAGAGCACGGAGGTGATGCTGACCGGGACCCCCGCGGCCTTCATGTCGAGGATCGCCTTGCGGACCACCGCCCAGGGGGTGCGCTGCTGCTGGCCGCCGCGGAACTCGCCGGTCTCCGGGACCAGGTAGTCGATGGAGACGGTGGTGTCGACGTGGTGCTCGGCGAGCGCCGCCAGCAGTTCGTCGTCGATGCGGGAGCCGTTGCTGGTCAGGTCGTAGGAGAGGGTGACCCCGTCGTGGCGGTCGCCGAAGGTGCGCAGGACGTGCAGGATGGTGCCCCGCGCCAGGGTGGGCTCGCCGCCGAAGAACGACACGGTCAGATGGCCTCCGCCGTTGGCCTTGCGTAACGCGATGGCCTCCTTGACGGTCTTCTCGGCGACCTCCCGCGACATGTGCATCGAGGGGTTGCGGCTCTCGTCCGAGCCGTGGTTCCAGTCGCCCCGGGCGAGGGTGGGGCCGGAGTCCGCGCGGCCGGGGACGTCGTCGCGCGAGCGGCGCAGTTCGACGAGGACCGGTCCGGGTTTCACCGACTCGCCGGAGGTGTTGCGCTCCTCCACGCCGCCGTCGAAGTTGTAGGCGAAACAGCCCTGACAGGAGAAGTTGCAGGCGTTGGTGAGGACGAGCTGGATGGAGGAGTGGAACACGCCGCTGCCGAGCACGTCGCGCCGGCTCTCCAGCAGGGTGTCGATCTCCCTGGCCTCGTCGTGCCCGGCCTCGACCAGGAAGCGGGACTCCACGAGGTCGCGCAGCGAGTCCTCGTCCACGCGTGCGCGCAGCCGCTCCCAGCTGATGCCCTCGGCGGCCTCCCGGAGCAGTTCCACGATGTCCCGGTCGATCAGCCGCGCATTTCCGAAGAGTGAATGAAAGGCCATGGTTCGTTCGTCGCCCGCATATGCGTCGAGCCGACCCCCGAATGAGCTGAAATCCTGATCGTTCGCGGCACGCAGAGTGCGGACGTAGCGCGAGGACTGGTACATCGAATTCTGCATGGCTGAAGCCTTCTCCCTGCGGGGCACGAATTCCGGCGCGACCGACGACGCGGCCACGGGCGCACGGCACGACGCGGTGCAGCGCGACGACGGCGTCGGGGAGGTCGGGAAAGGCGCGCACCGGCGGCACGGCCGCGGGGGCGGTTCGCTCACAGCTCGCGGCCCGGCGCGCGACGGCACCGGGGCCCAGCCGACGGGCGGGCCCCGGGGTGGCTCAGCCCTTAGGCCGGCTCACACTCTTTCCGCTGCTCAGCGGAGGACGAGACGGTCTCCACCTGCTGACGCGCGGGCGTGATCGTCGGGGCGTTGCCCTTGTCCGGCGACACGAACGCGCACGGACGGGGGGACGACGCGCTGACGGGACGGACGACCTTCCTGACTTCGGCCATATGGCCCTCCTCAGTGGGTACGGCACACAATGCGCCTTACTGAAGCAGAAGACGAAGAGGCCTATGAAGACGCGAACCGGCCAGGGTGGATTGACTGTTTCTCACGCGGTCGGCCGGCCTTTTCGATCATTCGATATCCGCCACGCGACTTCCTACATGCCGCATACATCTGTCCACTCACGCTTTGATCAAGCGTGCGAGAGCACGATTATGTCAGCGGGGTTATTTCCGGCCTCTCACGGGGGCTGAACACGGCGGCCCAGCATGCGGCCCCATGCGTGGCTCGGAGCTTCGATGTAACGGTACGTCAGGAGGCATACGGGCAGCAGCACGGCGAAGAACGCTGCTTCCAGCGCGAGGTTCTCCTGCCACCGCCGGGCGATCGTGCCGCCGATCACCGCCAGCAGGACCGGGTGAACCAGGTAGACGGAGTAGCTGATCACTCCCAGCCCGGTCAGCAGCCTCGGCGGACGCCGACGGCGCAACATCAGACCGATGCCGAAGGTGAGCACGGCCAGCAGGAACGCCAGGATCCAGCCGCGCCGCGTGAACAGGTCCCCGTCGCCGTACCGGTAGGCACTCCATACGGCGCAGCCGACCACCACGATCGCTGTGCCCGCTGCGCGCCACCAGGTGCTCTGGCCGTGCTCGGCCCGGTGGACGGCCGTGCCGAGGAACATCACGGCGAGGATCATCAGGCCCTCCCACAAAGGGACCGTGCCGTTGAACACCAGGACGAGCGCCAGAACCCCGCCCAGCACTCCCCCGAACACGCGAAGTCCGCGTGATGCGGCGCTCGCACAGCAGACGGCGACCACCATGGCGGTCGCACCGCATGCGATCAGCGGGCCGGTCCCGGTGACGCCCGACAGGGCGGAATCCTGGAGCACCACCCCGGCCGTCGTACTGACAGCCCCCAGCACGGCCAGGGTGACGGCGACCGCCGCGGGCTGCTGCACCCGGACGGTGAACAGGGCGACGACCAGCAGGTAGAAGGCCATCTCGTAGGAAAGCGTCCACAGGACCAGCAGGACACTGGGCGTCCCGAGCAGTTCCTGGAGCATGGTGAGGTGGGCGACGGCCAACGCCCCGCCGCTCTGCGCCCCGAGGTCCCGTATCTCCGCGACACCGCACAGGCCCAGCAGGAGGCTGACGGCCACGACCGCCGCCCACAGCGGGTAGATGCGGAAGACCCGAACGATCCAGAACGTCCGGACGCAGCCGTGACGTTGCAGCGACGCGGGGATGATGTAGCCGCTCACGAGGAAGAACACCATGATGCCGTACCGGCTGAGGCTGAACTCCGGCAGCAGCTGCCGCCTGAACTCCGCCATGAAGACGTACGAGGAGTGGTCGAAGGCGACGACGAGTGCCGCGATGCCCCGCAGGGCGTCCAGCCAGCCCAGCCGCGCGGGACCGTTCACGGTGGACGCGGACAGTGGTCGCATGAACGCTTAGCGTAAGGGTGTCAGTAGGGCAGGCCCTCCGCGGCCGCGCGCAGCGCGGCGTGCAGGCACGAGGCGAGTTCGCCGTCCGAAGCACCGGGCTCCTCCGCGCAGCGCAGGGCGAAGTCCTCGGCCGCCGCACGCAGGGCACCGTTGAGGGTGGCCGCGTGCACCCTCACCCGCAGGTCGCCGACGTCGGCACCGGAGCGCTCGGCGAGGAGGCCGGCGAGGACGGGCAGGGCGTCGTCGTGCGCCTGGAGCCATACGGCGCGCAGCGAGGGCTCGGTGCGGGTCATGCGGATGAGGTCGAGGACCGCGGGGTCGGCGGTGGGCAGGGTGCCGTGCCGACAGGCATCGGTGAGGAACCGCAGCAGCGGAGTCTCGCGCGGCCAGTGGCGCAGTGCGTCGACGGCGACGTCGAGGCCCGCCGTCAGCAAAGGCCGTACACACCCTTCTTTGCTGGGAAAGTGCCGCCACAGGGTGCGCGTGGAGATGCCGACGGCCTGCGCGATCTGGTCGCCCGTCGTACCGGTGACGCCCTGTGAGGTGAAGAGGCGGACGGCCTCCCGGGCGATGTCCAGGCGCAGCGCGGTCCTGCGCCGTTCGCCGAGTGACGGCCTGGAGGCGGGGTCCGTCGCCGCCTCGTCCGAACGTGCCACATCGCGCACCGCCCGCCCCACCACCCCTGTCCGGCCGACGCGAGGAGCATACCGAGAGCGCGGGAAATGGCATTCGCCGACATCTTGTCACTGAGTGACACACGACCCTACCCTCTCGATGTGACCGACAAGTAACTACCGCTTTCGGTCAGCGACTTCAGCGATGCCTACGACCGCCGACGGGGCGGTGGAGCCGCCGCCGGGCGCCCAGCGAGCGCATGGCGACAACAGCCGCCTGAAGCCGCGCCGACCGCCCCACCGGGCAAGGCCGGCGGCGTGCGAACCATGCCTTGCGTACCGATCGACAGACAGCCCGCCCCCGTTCAGGGCTGCCTGAGCACTCGCCGGCCGACAGCGCCACCCGGCGACATCGCCGCACCTTCCGACGAAGCAGGGAGTGAGCCGCATGACCCGACCCCGCTCCACCACCGACCAGCCGGACCCGCCCGGGGAATACCCCTGCCCGCAGGGAACCGCGTTCCCGGCAGGCCGCAGACCGACCGTCCCCCTCCGGGGCCGCGCCCTGACCACCGCGCTGGTGGCCCTGGCGTGCCTGACCGCGCAGGGCATCGCCGTCACGGGCGCCACCGCCGCGGACGAGGTGGTCTCGCGGGGCGTTCCCATCCCCGCCTTCTATCAGCCGCCCGTCTCCCTGCCCTCGGCGGACGGCGCCCTCGTCCGTACCGAACCGCTTCGGCTCGCCCTGAGCCTGCCCGGCCTCGACGGCCGTCCGCTGCCGGGCACCGCGACCCGCCTGATGTACAAGTCCACGGACTCGGGCGGCGGGCCCGTCGCGGTGACCGGCGCCTACATCGAGCCCTCGACCGCGTGGAAGGGCACCGGTCCGCGCCCGCTCGTGGCCGTGGCGCCCGGCACCATGGGGCAGGGCGACCAGTGCGCCGCCTCCATGGGGCTGGAGCACCCCGTCGTGCTGAACGGCGAGACGGTGTCGGTCGGTTACGAGGACCTGGCGATCTACCGGCTGCTCGCCTCCGGCGCGGCGGTGGTCGTCACCGACTACGCCGGGCTCGGCGCGACCGACCGGCTCCACACCTACGTCAACCGCCTCGACGGCGGACACGCCCTGCTGGACGCCGCACGCGCGGCCCGTTCGGTCGCCGGGGCGTCCGTCACCGCCGACTCCCCCGTCGGCCTCTTCGGCTACAGCCAGGGCGGTGGCGCCAGCGCGGCGGCCGCCGAACTCCAGCCCACCTACGCCCCGGAGCTCAAGCTCGCCGGCGCCTACGTGGGTGCTCCTCCGGCGAACCTGACCGAGGTCGTCGACGGAATCGACGGCAGCGCCCTGGCAGGCGCGCTGGGCTGGTCGCTCAACGGCTTCCTCCAGTCCGACCCCGAACTGCGGACCATCGCCGACGCCCATCTCAACGCCGCCGGCAAGGCCGCCCTGCGCGACCTGTCCACGATGTGCGTCGGTGACGCGATCTTCGGCTACGCCTTCAAGAAGAGCACCGCCTGGACCACCAGCGGCAGGTCCGTCACCGACATCGTCGCCGGCGAGCCGAAGCTCCGGGCCGTGCTCGACAGCCAGCGCATCGGCAGGCTGAAGCCCACCAGCCCGGTCCGCGTGGCGACCGGCGTCCAGGACGACATCGTCCCGCACGCCCAGGCGAGGCAACTGGCCGTGGACTGGTGCCGCAAGGGCGCCAACGTCACCTACGACGCGATCAACCTGCCCGACCTCGGCGACGGGCTGCTCACCAACCACCTGGTGCCGCTCCTCACCGACCAGGGCGACGCCATCGCCTGGCTGAGCGACCGGCTCTCCGGCAAGGCCGCCGCTTCCAACTGCTGGACGATGCCGCTGCAGCCCTGACGCTTCCCGCTCCCCTCGCCCTGACGCTCCCCTCGTCGCGCAACCTTCAGGTTGCACATCACTCCTCGATGTGCAACTCTGAAGTTGCACCATACGACGACATTCGAGGAGCCCGTCATGAGCGAGGACCGCATCGAGCGCGACACCCTGATCTCGGCGCCCCTGGAGCGGGTCTGGACGCTGGTCGCCCAGCCAGGGTTCTGGGTGGCCGACAAGGCGAGCCTGCCGGGCACGGTGGCCAGGGAGGGCGAGACGATGGTGGCGAAGAACCCCGAGCACGGGGACTTCCCGGTGCGCGTGGAGAAGGTCGAGCCGCCGACCTACCTGGCGTACCGCTGGACCAGCGCCTTCCCCGGCGAGGAACTGCGCGAGGACAACTCCACCCTGGTGGAGTTCACGCTGACCCCGGAGGGCGACGGAACGCGGCTGCGTGTCGTGGAGAGCGGGTTCGCCGCGCTGGCCGGTTCGCAGGAGCTGCGCAGCCAGAACCACAAGGACCACAGCGCCGGCTGGCCCCTGGAACTCGACGCGCTCAAGTCGCGCGCCGAACAGCCCGCGGCATGACGGAAGAACGACCCGGCGCCGAGTCCGTCGACAGCGTCCTCGGCGCCCTGGCCGACCCGACACGGCGCCGGCTGCTCGACCTGCTCGCCGCGCACGGCGAGGCCACCGCCACGACGCTCGCCGGACAGCTCCCCGTCTCACGGCAGGCCGTGGTCAAGCACCTCGCCGTCCTGGACACCGCAGGACTGGTCTCGGCGAGCCGGGTCGGACGCGAGGTGCGCTACGCGGTGCGTCCCGCGGCGCTGGACACGACCGCGCGCTGGATGGCGTCGCTCGCCTCCGAGTGGGACCGCCGGCTCGCGCGCATCAAACGGATCGCCGAGGCGGCGGAACAGGCTCCGGACGATCCCACGGCCCCTGGCTGAGAGAAGCAGCTCATGGACACGGCACCACTGCGGGACGCCTGCACCACACTCCCCGACGCGGCCGCCCTCCCCGGCCTCGGCGAGCCCCACGACGGCGGCTGGCACGCCGACCTGATCCTGGCTCATCTCCTGAGCGTCGACGCCTCGACCGCGGCGGTCGCCGGCGCGCGCCCCACCTTCGACAACCGGATCTGCCTCGACCAGTGGAACCTGCACCGGATCGTCGCCGAGCACTCGGGACGGGCCGACCTGATCGCACACGTCCGCGGGCAGGCCGACCTGCTGTGCGCCATCGCGGACCGGCTCAGCGAGGAAGCCGCCTCGGTCCTCGTACCGTCACTGCTGCTGTCCGACGACACGGTCCTGCTGGACCAGCCGGTCCCGCCGGCAGCCCTGATCCAGGGCCTGGCCGACAACCACGTACCCGAGCACACGCGACAACTCCTCGCGCTCGACCGCGGGCCGTCACGCACAGCGGCGGTCATTCGGCCCTGATGCTGTCCACGTACACCACACCCTCGGCCGGGCCGCCGCTGCCGTGGCCGAGGTACAGGTTGAACGTCGCCACCTTGGCGAGATGGGCCGCGTCGAGCACCTCGCCCGCGTGCGCGGTGTCCCAGGGGGCAGGCTTGAACTCGCTGAAGGGCGCCCGGATCTCACGTCCGGTCGTGTCGGACAGCGGGACGTTGTACTCGAAGTAGGCGCCGTCGGACACGATCTGCAGCGTGGCGCCGTTCGCCGAACCGTCGCCCAGCAACCACAGCACCAGCGCGGAGAAGGCGGTCCAGTCCGCGTCGACGGTCCTACCGATGCCGGTGTATCCGGCGCTGCTGAAGTCGTAGGAGTAGGCCAGGCCGTACGAGCCCGAGGCCTTGTGGGCGGCCGACAGGGTCGTGGTGTTGGCGTTGACGTGGCTGTAGGCCTCGCTGAGCGTGGCGTCGTCCCCGGCGTACCCCTCGAAGTCGTCCACCCATCCGGCAGGGAGGGGGGCGACCTCGCCGAGGAGGACGAGGGCCGAGTCGGTGAGGGTCCTGCCGTTCACCCGGGCGTCCACCGAGAGGGTCACCGACCGGTTGTCCAGCCAGGCCGGGTCGATCGGCCAGTCACCGGAGTGGAAGCCGTCGGCGTCGAGGCGGAGCTGACGGGCACGTCCGCCGTTGACCGAGTAGGTGACCCTGCTCGCCGGCGCATGCGTGACCCGCACCCGGACGGTGGCCTCGGCGCTCGTCAGCCGCTGCCGGTCCGTGGGGGTCACGAGGTGCATGAACGGGGCGTTGCGGACGGCGGTGGTGCGTGCGGCGTACACGCCTCGCAGGTCATCGGCGAACACGGTGTAGGGGTCCTGGGCGTACCGGACGAAGTCCGCGTGCAGGGCGTGGCCCGGGGTCGGCACGTAGGAACGGGTGCTGCCCCCGAAGTTGGCCCAGGTCTCCATGTAGGTCACCCGGCGGGCCAGCGGGTCCGCCTCGATGGCGCCCAGCAGCTTCGTGAACCACTGCGGGGCACGGCCTTCTTCACCGCTCTCGCCGAACTCGGTGTAAGCCGGAACCTTGCCCTTCTCCTCGGCCAGGCGGACCACCATCGCCAGGTCCTGCACCAGGCTCTCCAGCCAGGCGTCCGACCCGGCGGAGTTGTCGTAGGCGTCGTAGCCGAGGACGTCGACGTAACCGTCGCCCGGGTAGGTCTTCAAGTAGCCCGCCGGGTCCCCGCCGAAGCTGGAGTTGGGCGAGTACGCGTAGAGCAGGTTGCGGACGTGCTTGGTGTCCCGCAGGTACTCGACCGTGTAGCGGAAGATCTCGATGTACTCCGCCGAGGTGGTGTGGCCGGCGCCCCACCAGAACCAGCCGCCGTTGTTCTCGTGGAAGGGCCGGAAGACGACCGGGATCAGGGTGCCGTCCGGCCGTCGTGCGCCCTTGACCGCTTTAGCGATGCGGTCGAGGAAGGCGTTGAACTCCGTGTGCTTCGCGCCTCCGGGGAGGATCTGGCTGACGACGCGGCCGGACGTGTCGTAGAAGTTCTCGCCGGTGACGAAGTTCGGCATATGGGCGCTGAGCGTGTTGATCCCGCCGAGGGCGTCCGCCTGCCGGATGCACCGGCTGAGCGCGGCGATGTTCTCGGCCTCGGTCGCGTCCTTTCTGCCCGGGCGTTCGTCGCCGTCGAGGATCAGGGTGTCCCAGCCGAACAGCGCGGGGTGGTCGCCCACCGCCGCCTTGGTGTCGGACGACCTGCCGTCCTGCGTGGTGAAGGTGACGCCGTAGGACAGGGCGTGCTGGTGGCCGAAGAGGATGCCGTTGCCCTGCTGCCGCATCAGGTACGCGAACAGCGCGCGGGTCGCGGAGGTCGCCTTGTCGTCGACGATCCGGACCGGCATCGGGGCGCCGGCCGGCACCGCGGTGGGGGTCGGGGTCGCCGCCGAGGCCATGGATGTCCCGGCGCCCGCCGCCATGGCGGTCGTGGCACCGAGGAGGACGAACGAACGGCGGTTCACGGCAGGTCTGTGCATGGCTGTCTCCTTGGACGTGGCCGGCTCTCGCGACGGAAGGCGGTTCACCGCAGGCCCGGACCGGGAACGCGCATCACGCACTACGCCTCACGCACCGACGACCCGCTCGTCGGTCTCCCGGCGCGTCCGTTCCTGTGACCTGTGGTGCGGGTCGTGCTGCCGACTGTGCCGGATGGGCGACAACGTTGTCTACGCTGTTGCGGGAGTTAAGTAACCGGTTTAGTGGATTGCCTGCCAGGAGTGCCTTTTTATGTCGCTCTCGTCAGGCCTCGACGCCTACCCCAAAGCCTGAAGGCCGGTGACGCTCTCACCGAGGGTGCGGCGGCAGTAGGCCAGATGGTCGGTGCCGTAGCCGCGAGGCCCGCACTCGACGACGAGGAGCAGGCCGAGGTAGAGGCGGTACAGGGCCAGGCGATGGTGGAGGGCCGGGGTGAAGTCGAGGGTGCCGCCGGCCTCGAGGTAACCGAGGACGAGGTCGCTCTCCGGTCCGGTGTCGCCGCCGAAGCCCAAGGAGACCAGCTCGGCGGCCGGGTCGCCCCAGAACGCCCGCTCGTGGTCGATGAGTCCGGTGATCCGGGCGGACCCGCCGGAGCCGGGGGCGTCGACGAAGATGTTGCCCGGCCACAGGTCGAAGTGGACCAACCGGGGGTCAGTGACCTCGTCCAGCGTGTACGCGCCTTCGGCGACCAGTGCCCGGATGCTGTCGGGTGACACGTCGAGCGGGGACCGCCAACGCACCGCCTCGTCCAGAAGTGCTTCCACCATGTCGGTGAAGGCTGTTCGCCAACTGGAGGCGGACAACCCCGACTCGGCGGCCGGGTAACCGAAGCGACCGTCCTCCGGAGTCAGGGTGTGCAGGCGTGCGACGACCGCACCCAGGTCCCGGCGCAGCGCCGCCTCGGAGTCGGGCGACAGCTGTGCGGCCGCCTGGTCCCAGCGTGTGCCGGAGAGCACCGAGAGGGCGAGGAACTCCGCTCCCGCATAGAAAAGGGCGGGAGTCGGAATGCCTGGCTCCGGCAGGTCCGCTATCCGGCGGTAGACCATCGCCTCCGTCGCCATGATGCCCCGCTCGTACCGCAGGACCGCCGCGTCGGCCGGTGGAGCGAGCTTCACGATGGCCGGCCGGCCGTCGTCGAGCAGCACCCGGTATGCGGTGTTGAACCAGCCGTCGGTCAGCTCGCTCTCCACTCGGCAGCCGCTGCCTGTCGATGTACGCAGCAGCATGTCGAGTTCGTCCGGCGACATCCGACGCTTGGTGAGGCTCTGCATGAAGGCTCTCTTCTGGAAGGGCTGCCCGGGGAGCGCTCCCATGGTGCCGAGGCTCCGGTCGGCTCGTCCAGACAGACAGGAGGGCCCTCTGTTCGGTGAGGACCAACGCTGCGGTCCGGCGCCGGCGGCTTCCTCCTCGAGGAGGCACACCAGGTCCATCGGCGGGTCCTACCAGGCGGATCACCTGCTACCGCTGGTCAGCACGTCTCCGCATGGAAGGGCCGCGCTCCGCTCGCGTGAGTCGCCGTCATTCTTCGGTGTCACAGTGTGTGACGGTCCCGGTGGGCCCCCATCGTGGGTGCGGCCCGTCGACCAGGGCCTCAGCTGCTTGTGCCCGGGTCCGGTGCCCGCTGCCCGAGCTCATTGCGGAGGGGTTCGCCTGTGGCCTCCGGAGGCGACGGACCCGCCGCCTCCGGGACGTCGTGTGTCAGGCGACGCCGGGGATGCCCCGGGCCTGGAACGCGGCGCGGACCGTGTCCGCCGCGCTCTTGCCGTACATCTTCTGCGCCGTCGCCACCGTCGTGTTCGCGGCCGCCGAGAAGCTGGTGTCGGGGGCGAAACCGAACTGGGCGTTGACGATGATCCGGTCGGCGACGCGCGCGCCGAGGCCGGTGCGGATGTCGAGCAGCGCGCGGGACCAGATCTCGCCGTCGGCGTGGACCTCGCCGACCCGGTCCGCGTACGTCTTGTCGGAGTCGATCCGGCGCAGACAGTGCGGGGCGTCGCTGTAGGTCACGGAGTCCCAGTCGGCGACACAGGCGACGTCGGTCTTCAGCGGCCAGCCGTAGCGCGCGGCGGCGTGCTCGCCGACGGCGACGGCGAGATAGTCGCCGAACGCCTCGCCGATGGAGCCGGCCTCCAGGGAGGTGCCGAAGCCGGGCACCTGGGCGTGGTGCACGGCATGGCCGTACTCGTGCACGACGACCTCGGCGTCCTCGGCGTCGTCCACACCGCCCTTGCCGAAGCGGATCTCCGCCTTCTTGTCGGTGAAGAAGGAGTTGTCGGCGCCCCACTGGTTGATACGCACCGGCTGCACCCGGTCGTTGGCGCCGGGCAGCTCGCTGCCGAATCCGAGGCCCTGGAGGTACTCCTGCGCCTCGTTGACCCAGAAGTACGCCATGACCTGCTCGAACTGGTCGTCGTGCCGGTCGTACGAGGTGGCGTCGGCGAGCCGCGCGGAGGCGCCGGTGTCGGAGCGGACCGAGGCCCAGCGGCCGGAGAGTCCGCCGCTGCCGTCCAGGTTGCGCAGCGCGACGGTCGCGTAGGCGGTGGCGGGAACCGCGTCGGCGGCGTCCTTGCCGTCGGTGAGGGTCTGGTCGCCCGAGGACTGGACGGGGTTGACCATGAAGACGCGGGCCTGCGGGCCGGCCGCTGCGGGGGCGGTGGCGGAGGCCGCCCCGGCCGTCATGAGCAGGGCCACGGTGGCGGTTGCCCCGGCGAGCAGACCGCGGGGTGTGCGGTGAGCCATGTACATCCTCCGGTGGTGGGTGACGTGGATGCGGTGGTGTGATGCGGGCGCGATCTTCGCGCACCGACCCCGCTTTTGACCAGGTCCATGGCAAACAGCGCGGCGCTGGGGGTGGCTGTCAGCGGCGCAGCGAGGGGTGGCGGTGTCCGCTTCGGCGTACACGCACGGGCCGGGAGACCTGGCCCGGACGAAAGCACAGACCAAGTCGGCTCCCGTCTTCGACGAGGACAGGTACCTGGGTGATTCGCGCCATCGTGACCAACTCGGCGGTCGGCACGGCACTGGGCACTGGGCACTGGGCACTGGGCACTGGGCACTGGGCACTGACGGGAGCAGCCCGCACCCCGTCATCGGAAACGTGCCGGCGGACCCGCGACATCGCCGACTCCGCGCGTCCGGTCGACAGCGCCACCGGCAGCGCCGCGGAGCACGATCGGGCCGATGGCGCCGATCGCCTGAAGTGTGGGCTGTGCTGGGCCACTTGACGCCGCGCTGAGCGAGTTCCGGGGGGTACCCGAACGCCCCTTGTCGGAGGGCGGTACGGGATCACTGGGCCGCGAGGACCTCTTGCGCCATCTGAAGCTCCGAGACCGCTCCCGGAGGTGTGGCCACGCGGAAGGGCACCCCGAAACCACTGAACGACTCGTCGAGGTCCTTGGCCGGGTGCGTGACCCGCAGGAGGAAAGGAATGCCCTCGGCAGCGATATGGAACTCGAGTGGACCGCCCTCACGCCTGTACGTGATCGTGGTGGTGGGTTGCCCCCGCACCACCCCCGGTCGCTGCGCCGGTGTCGCCTCGGCGAGTTCGTCCAGGGACGGGATACGGTCTTCCAGCCACGTCCGCTGAGCTTTCGACTCGCACATTTCACGCATGATGCTGTACGCCCCGACGTTGCGCTTCACCCACCTGTCGGCCATCACCTCCACGCGTACCGGGTCCGCCCTTGCTTCGGGCGACAGCCTGAGCGCTTCCTCGCTGCCTCGTGAGTAGAGCGCCGATGCGGTGACGACGAAATCGAGTGAGGCTGAACCTTTTCCGCTGTGAGCCTCGCATACCGCTCCGCCACCGGTCATGGCGCTGCGCAGGACAGTCGTCCCCTCGGTCTCCTTGCGCCGGGTCGAGACGAGGTAGTCCTGGTCGAACGTCACCTCAAGGGCCTTGCTGATCAATCCGGCTGCCTCGGCACCGGGCGACCGGCCGCTGTCCGACGACGCGGACCCGCTGGCAGCGGGCCGCCCTTCCGACTTGCCGCTCTCCTCCGCTTCGCCGTCCCCTGTGCCGCATCCGGCCAGTACCACGAGTGCGACGGCGACGGCCACAGCGGCCGCCGTTGATCTTCGGGCACGCCGGACGGTGGTGCTTGGCATCAAGTTCCTCCATGGGAGCACGACAGAAGAGGCCCGCGGCGGCGAGACCGTGACCGTGCTCGACCATAACGCCGATGTCGCCGCGGAAACGAAGCCAGGTCGAGTTGGGGCTGATCCGGCATCGCCTTGCGTCAGCTACTGACGTACGAACAATTCCAGGTACCGTACGTCGTCGACTTCACCGAGTCACCGGAGATACCGTCGACGTACACCGAGCGCATCCGGGCGCGGATCCCGGACTCGCCGGAGCGTCGGCTCACCTACGCCTGACTCACGCCCACGGTGGCGGCGAGCACGGTATGGCGACTCACCCGCCGAGCAGACATCACCGTCCGTTCAGGCGCCGCTCGTCCCGCCGCACAGCAGGGCCTCGGCCTCGAGCTCGACTTCTGACAGGTTCTCGCGGATCCCACACTTGAACAGCGCGGAGTACGTGGCCGGCGACCATGTGGTGAGGGTGCCCCGTACTGCTTCCCGGCCGGAGGTGTCGCAGCCGTAGACGAAAGGCGCTTCGACCGTGTCGACGCCCACCACGGCCACCAGCACGCCGTCGAACTTGCCCGATGAGGTGGTGAGGGTCTTGTCCCCTTCTGTGAGGGTGAACGTGGTGCCGACCTTCATCAGATCCAGCCCGGTCAACTCCGCAAGGGAGTCGACGGCCGCCTGCTCGTCCACTGCACCGTGTGGGAGTGACGGGTAGACAGACGCCTTCAGGGTGCGCAGCGGCACGAGGTTGAACGTCGACCTGGCCGTCTTTCCCGCCGGGATGTGCACTTCCTGGGGGTCGGACACCGCTGCAAGCGTGTCGTGCTCGGTCACTTTGCCCCAGCGGAATTCTCCGGCTCGACAGGGCCCGTTCTGCGGGAGCGGTCGGCTGCCGGCGGATGTCCTGCCGACTGACGGGTGGGCTGTCTGCCGCTCAGTCTTTGCGGCACAGGACGCTGTCGCCAGCACGGCGGCGAGTACGGTGGTCAACGCGACTGTGGTGCGGGTCGGAACCACACCCGTCACCATCCCCGGAGACCCGCCGTGCTTTCGTCGAACTCTCCCCTGCTGATCCGGCCCTGCTCGGCCTGGGCCCGACCCGCTCACTTCCGTCCCGCGTACAACTCCCGAGTCGCCGTCGTGAACCGGGCAAGCGCGTCCGGCAGTGGGTCGATGCCGATGCCCGGGGCGGTGGGTACGGGCAGGTGGCCGTCCTGGAGGACGAACGGCTCGGTGATGTCCTCGGCGAAGTACCGGCTGGAGGCGGAAGTGTCGCCGGGGAGGGTGAAGCCCGGGAGGGCTGCGAGTGCCAGGTTGGGGGCGCGGCCGATGCCCGTCTCCAGCATGCCGCCGCACCACACCGGCACGCCGTGTGCGGCGGCGACGTCGTGGATGCGTCGGGCCTCTGGATAACCGCCGACTCGGGCCGGTTTGACGTTGACGACCCGGCAGGCGTCCATCGCGATCGCGGACGCCGCGTCGCGCGCGGAGTGGATCGACTCGTCGAGGCAGACCGGGGTGGCCAGACGCTTCTGGAGCTGGGCGTGGGCGTGGAGGTTGTTCTCCTCCAGCGGCTCCTCGATCAGCAGCAGCCCGAAGTCGTCGAGCCTGCGCAGGTGCTCGGCGTCGGCGAGCGTGTAGGCGGTGTTGGCGTCGACCTGGAGCGGGAGCGCGTCGCCGAAGCGTTCGCGTACGGCGCGCACCGGCTCGACGTCCCAGCCCGGCTCGATCTTGACCTTGATGCGGATATAGCCCTCGGCAAGGTACCGCTCGACGTCGTCGAGCAGTTCGGGCACGGAGTTCTTGATGCCGACCGAGACCCCGGCGGGCACCCGTTCGTGGACCGCGCCGAGAAAGGTCGCCAACGACATCCCGTAGGCGCGCAGTTCGGCGTCCAGGAGGGCGGTTTCGAGGGCGGCCTTGGCGAGTTCGTGGCCCTTGACGGAGGCCATGGCGGGGGCGACGGCCGCGGTCGTCGGTTCGGGCAGGGCGGCGATCCGCGGCAGCAGGAAGTCCCGGATGACCATCTCGGCGCCGGCGACGAATTCCGAGCAGTACAGCGGCTCCGGGTCGGCGGCGAACTCGGACCAGCCCTCGGCCTCGTCGGTCACCACGTGCAGCAGGAAGGTGTCCTTGCTGGTCATCGTCCCGAAGGAGGTACGGAAAGGGGTGACGAGCGGGAGGGCGACGTGGAGCAGTTCGACGCGTTCGAGCTTCACTTCTGCTCCTCGCAGGCGGATTCGGAGGGGACCTCGGCAATTGCTTCAGGACAGGTCTCGGCGGCGGCCCGCGCCCTCAGAAGGCCGGGGGACGGGCGGGTCAGCAGGTACCAGCCGTCGCGGGACATGGCCGTCGCGCGCAGGCCCTCGGCGTACGCCTCGGTGAAGACCTCGCGCACGGCGTGCCGCCAGTCCAGTGCGAGCGCCGGGTCGGCGGCGCGCAGCGCGACGATGTCCTCGGGCACACGGCACCACAGCCTGTCCGCGTCGCTCAGGGCGAGGGGGCCGCCGTCCGGTGCCCGGCGAACGATCTCGGCGGCGGCACGGCCCTCGGCGGGGTCGTCCGTCCGCGTGGTCCCTGTCACCAGATTCCACACGACGGTCAGCCGGTCGCTCTCGTCACCGTTGTTCACGCCGTCGTTCATGGGTCCGTAGAAGTCGACCAGGTATTCGCTGCCGACGGCGCCGAGCTTGACCAGGTTGAAGCGTGCGTTGCGGCTGACCAGCGGGTCGAAGGTCCAGCGCATGGTGGTGGCGCCCTGTTCCAGCGCCCACAGCCGCTGCGCCTGCTTGACCGCGAGCCCGACGCCCCGGCCGGAAGCGGTCGCCGCCGCCACGAACGAGTACACGTCCCGCTCGGCGGGCGGCCCGAACACCGCCACCGCCGCCCCGGCGAGCCGTTCGCCCGACGGCCCGGCGGAGTACGCCGCGTGCACCGCGCCACCGGCGTGCACCAGGCTGTGCAGCACCTCCGCGGGGTAGGGCGGGGTGGCGCGCGGCGTCTGCCACACATCGGCGAAGAAGTCGGAGACGGAACGGATGCCGGCCACGTCGTGCACGGTACGGACCGTGACTCCGGCGGAACGGGCCGCGGCTTCGGCGGAACAGGCCGCGGCTTCGGCGGTACGGGCCACGGCCTCGGCGACGGCCTCCCGGGCGATGCGGGCTGTTTCCTCGGCCGTGCGGGATGCCGTAGCGGCCGCCGCCCCGGGACCGGCAGCGGAGATCGTCACAGGTGTCATGGCTCGAGTCTCCTGGGCCGCAGCCAGGAGGCCATTGTCGTCCGGCACAATGGAGCCCTGTATTGATGTTGCGATCGGCCAAGGTCGTGAGGGGTCACCCTCCGATAAACAGGCCATCTCCCCCTGTCACCGTCCCCCGCCGGAGAGTCCGACCGCCCATGGACGCCTGCACCCTCCAGGAACTTCTCGACACCCTCGGCGAGCCCGTGCTCCGTGTGCTCACCGCTCCGGCCGGCCTCGCCGCGCCCGTCTCGGAGGTGCTGCTCTACGACGCCGGGGCGCCGTTTCCGCGCAGTGCGCCGGGCGCCCTGCTGCTGACGGTGGGGGCGCGCGCGGGTGAGGCCGGGCTGCTGGCGCGCGATGCCGCGGCAGCCGGCATGGCCGGACTCGTCGTACGGGAAAAGGACGGGCGGCCCGACACGGTGGCGGCGGCGAAGGCCCACGGGCTCGCGCTGCTCGCCGTCGACGAGGATGCCGCCTGGCATCACGTCCATCTGCTGCTGGCTTCCGCGATCGCCTCCCGGCCCGGCCCGGTGGGCGGCGGGGCGGGCTTCGGCGACCTGTTCGCGCTCGCCAACGCGGTGGCGGCTGCCGTGGGTGGCGCGACCGTCATCGAGGACGCCCGCCAGCGGATCCTGGCCTACTCCACGCTCCCCGGGCAGGTCGTCGACGAGGCCCGGCGGCAAGGCATCCTGGGCCGCCAGGTGCCGGGCAGCCCCGAGAACAGCGAGCAGTACCGCGTGCTGTTCGCCGCCCCCGGACCCGTACGCCTCGCCGCACTCGACGGCGACGAGCTGCCGCGGCTCGCCGTCGCGATCCGGGCGGGCGGCGAGACGCTGGGGTCGCTGTGGGTGGTCGACGACGGGCATATCGGCGCCGATGCCGAGGACGCGCTCACCCGGGGCGCGTCGACGGCCGCCCTGCTCCTGCTGCGGGCACGGGCGAGCGAGGAACTGTCCCGGCATCTGACGAGCGACCTGCTGCGCCGTCTCCTGGACGGCACCGCCGATCCCGCGAGCGCCGCACACCGCCTCGGCCTCGCTGCCGACACCCCCGTGCGGGTCGCGGCGTTCGCCCTCGACGGCCCGGTGTCCGCGCCCGACGGGGAGCAGACCGCGCTGCGGCTCCTCGATCTCGTACGGCTCCACTGCGCGGCGCGGTACGGGCGGCACGCGTGCGTGCTGGCGGACGGGCGCGTGTACGCGCTGCTGCCGGTCACCGGTGAGCGCGGTGGGGAACGGCACAAGCGGCTCGCCGAGGACATCGTGCAGCGCGCGGGTCAGGCGCTGCGGGTGAGGGTGCGGGCCGGGCTGGGCGAGGTGGTCGCCGGCCTGGTGGCCGTGCGCGGCTCGCGGGACGACGCCGACCTCGTCCTGCGGGTGCTCGGCCCGGACGAGGACGTCGCCGCTGTGACCGAGGTACGGGCCCGGGTCACGCTGCTCCGGCTGCGCGAACTCCTCGGCGCGGAGCGGGCCTTGACGGCGGGTGCCTGGCGGGAGGTCCTGACGTACGACGCCGAGCACGGCACCGAGTACGCCAGGACCCTGGTGTGCTGGCTGGACGCCGGCTGCGACATGGCGCGGGCGGCGAAGCTGCTCGCGGTGCACCCCAACACCTGCCGGTACCGCCTCAGACAGGCGCAGCAGCACCTCGGCATCGACCTGGACGACCCGGACGAGCGGTTGGTGCTGTGGCTGCAGCTGCGCACGCTCGGGGGGCTGCGGGGCGGCCCCGCCGACCGGGGCTGACCCGCAGCATGCCTCCGGCAGGGCGCTCCGTCGGGTTCAGCCGCTCAGCCAGGCCGCGAGCCGCGCCTCGCACTCCCGTAGCTGCGCGACGGGCACGTACTCCCCGGCGGTGTGCGCGAGGGTCGGGTCACCCGGGCCGTAGTTGAGCGCGGGCGTGCCCAGCGCGGCGAAGCGGGCGACGTCGGTCCAGCCCAGCTTGGGGCGGGGCGTCGTACCGAGGACTTCGACGAGCGAGGCGACCGGGCCGTGTCCGAGTCCCGGCAGGGCGCCGGGCACGACCTCGGTGACCTCGACCTCGTGTTCGGGGAAGAGGCCGCGCAGATACGCCTCGGCCTGCTGGGCCGAACGGCTGGGCGCGAAACGCAGGTTGACCGTGATCACACAGCTGTCGGGGACGACGTTCTCGGCGATGCCCGCGCGGACCGCGACCGCGTTCAGCCCTTCGCGGTACTCGAGCCCGTCGATGACGATCCGCTCGGCGGTGTGGTCGTCCAGGCGCTGGAGCACGGCGGCCGCCCGGTGGGCGGCGTTGACGCCCATCCAGGAGCGGGCGGTGTGGGCGCGCTCGCCCCGTACGGTGATGTCCGCGTTCAGGACACCCTGGCAGCCTGCCTCGACGCCAGCGTCGGACGGCTCCATGAGGATCGCGAGGTCCGCCTTGAGCAGGTCGGGGCGTTCGGCGGCGATACGGTTCAGGCCGTTGCGGTCGCCGGAGACCTCCTCGCACTCGTAGAAGACGTACGTGATGTCGCGTACAGGTGCGGTCAGGGTGGCCGCGAGGCGAAGCGCGACGGCGACGCCGCCCTTCATGTCGCACGCCCCGAGCCCGTACAGCAGCTCTCCGTCCAGCCGGGAGGGCAGGTTGCCCGCGGCCGGGACGGTGTCCAGGTGGCCGCCGATGACCACCCGCTCGGCATGGCCCGAGTCGGTGCGGGCCACGACGGAGTTGCCGAAGCGTTCGACCTTCAGGTGGGAGCACGCGCGCAGGGCGCACTCCACGGCGTCGGCGAGACGGGCCTCGTCGCCGCTCTCGGAGGGGGTGTCCACCAGGGCCCGGGTGAGGTCCACCAGGTCGGCGGTCGGGTTCAGCGAGGTCATGCGGCGCTCTCCTCCTGCGGGGCGGGCCGGCCCAGCCGGGATTTGTTGATGCCGTACAGCGCGTAGATCACGAACCCGACCGCCATCCACAGGCCGAACGCGATCCAGGTGTCCGTGCCCAGCCCCCACATCACATAGCCGCAGCACAGCACGCCCAGCACGCAGGTGAGTGGCGCGAGCGGCACCCGGAAGCTGCGCGGTGCCTCGGGGCTGCGCCGGCGCAGGATCAGGACGGCACAGTTGACCAGCGCGAACGCGAACAGTGTGCCGATGCTGGTGGCGTCGGCGAGCGCGCCCAAGGGCACGAGTGCGGCGAGCACCATGATGAACGCGGACACGATGACCGTGTTGGCGCGCGGCACCCCGGACTTCGGGTGGACCTCGGCGAACAGGGGCGGCACGAGCCCGTCGCGCGCCATCGAGAACAGGATGCGGGTCTGCCCGTACTGCACGGCGAGGACGACGCTCGTGGTGGCGACGACCGCGCCGACGGACAGCAGGACCGGCCACAGGCTGCCGCCGCCGACTGTGCGGACCAGTACCTCGCTGAGGGTGGCCTCGGTACCCGCGAACTTCTGCCACGGCATCGCGCCGACCGCCGCGATCGCCACCGCGCAGTACAGCGCGGTGATCAGGCCGAGGGAGAGGAGGATGGCGCGCGGCAGGTCACGCTGCGGGTTCTTCGCCTCCTCACCGGCCGTCGACGCGGCGTCGAAGCCGATGTACGAGAAGAACAGCGAGGCGGCGCCCGCGCTCACTCCCGCCATGCCGAGGGGGAACAGCGGCTGGAAGTTGCCGGAGCGGAATGCGGTGAAGGCGACGGCGCAGAACATCACCAGCGCGGCCACCTTCACCGCCACCATGACCGTGTTGACGACGGCGCTCTCGCGGGCCCCGCGCAGCAGCACCACCATGGCCAGGACGACGATCGCGGCGGCCGGAACGTTCAGCACGCCGCCCGCGCCCGGCGGCGCGGCCAGGAACTCGGGCAGCGTCCAGCCCACGGTGAGCTCCAGCAGCTCGTTCACGTACTGGCCCCAGCCGACCGCGACAGCGGCCACCGAGACGCCGTACTCCAGCACCAGACACCAGCCGCAGACCCACGCGACAAGCTCGCCGAACGTCGCATAGGCGTAGCTGTACGAGGATCCGGCGCCCGGGATCATGCCCGCCAGCTCGGCGTAGGACAGCGCCGAGAACAAGACGGTGATCCCGGCGAGGACGAAGGAGACCACGACGGCGGGGCCCGCCTCGGGCACCGCCTGGCCGAGGACGACGAAGATGCCGGTGCCGAGGGTGGCGCCCACACTGAGCAGCGTGAGCTGCATGAGCCCCATCGTCCGGCGCAGTTCACCACCACGGGCCTCGGCCACGAGATCGGCGACGTCCCGCCGCCGCGTCAGCCTACTTCCGCCTCCGGCCTCTCCCGCGGTTCTCCGCGGGCGGGTTCGCACAGTGTCCACGCGTCCACTCCTCTCACAGCTCCACTCCGGCCCCTGATGATGCTGAACGGCGGGACGGAGAGGGCTGGGCGTGGCGGCCAAGACGGTGAGGGACGCTTTGGCTTTCCGGCCAATGCCGGAGGGGGGCGTGGTCGGCATCTCGAAGCCGCCGGGTCGGCGCTTGACCCTCACCTAACGTCATGCCGCATGGTCGAGACGTGGAAGAGCTGCAAGAGCACTTGACCGTGGGGCGTGTGGCCGAGCTGACCGGCGTGAGCGTCCGCACGCTGCATCACTACGACGGGATCGGCCTCGTGCGGGCGTCCGCACGGACCGCGGCAGGATACCGGGCCTACTCGGCGGACGACGTGGAACGGCTGCGGGAGGTACTCGCCTACCGGCGGCTGGGCTTCGGACTGCGCGAGATCGCGGACCTGGTGCACGACCCGACCACCGACGCGGTCGCACACCTGCACCGGCTGCGCGGCCTGCTCCTGGAACAGCGCGACCACGCTGCCGCCATGGTGACGGCCATCGACCGGGAACTGCAGGCCCGGGCCAGGGGAATCAGAACGACACCGGAGGAGCAACTCAAAGTGTTCGGCGCCCAGTTGTACGACACCATCGGCTCGGCCTATCCCGCGACGCGGCGCACCGAGCCGCGTATCGCCGCGAGGATCTGGGAAGCGCTCGGGGACGCGCGGACGGTCCTCAACGTCGGGGCCGGAACCGGCTCCTACGAGCCCACCGACCGTGACGTCACGGCGGTGGAACCGTCGGCGGTCATGCGGGCACAGCGTCCCGCGGGCGCGGCGCCGTGCGTGGCCGCCAGTGCGGAAAGCCTCCCGTTCGAGGACCAGTCCTTCGACGCCGCGATGGCGGTCAGCACCGTTCATCACTGGCCGGACCCGGTCGCCGGGCTGCGCGAGATGCGGCGCGTGGCCCGCCGCGTGGTGGTGTTCACCTACGACGCCAGTACGCCCGGCTGGCTCGACCGGTTCTGGCTCACCCGCGACTACCTGCCGGAATTCGCCGGCCTTCTCACCGACTGGCCCTCACTGGCCGACCTGACCCACGCGATCGGGGGCCGGGCGGAGCCGTTGCTCATCCCGTGGGACTGCGCCGACGGCTTCTTCGAGGCCCACTGGCGCCGGCCCGAAGCGTACCTGGACGAGCAGGTACGCCGGGCGGTGTCGGTGTGGACCAGAGTCGGGCCGCAAGCCGAGGAGCGGGCGGTGAACCGACTCCGCGACGACCTCTCCTCCGGCCGGTGGGCCGAACGCAACCGCGACCTCATGGCCCTCGACGCGGCCGAGCTCGGCCTCCGCCTGCTCGTCGCCTGAACCGCGTACGCGATCCTGCGACTTCAGCGGCGAGATCGACGACGGTGAGGCTGCCGTCGGCTCGTGAGGGGACGTTTGTACGAGCGCAGATGGTGCACACGATGAGCTGACACAGTCTTTATACGACGAGACGGAGAACGCACCATGGGCATCATCGCGTGGATCATCATCGGCCTGCTCGCCGGCGCCATCGCCAAGGCCATCATGCCGGGCAAGGACCCGGGCGGCATCATCATCACCATGCTCATCGGCGTCGCCGGCGGCCTGCTCGGCGGCTGGCTCGGCAAGGCGATCTTCGGCGTCGACTCCATCGACGGCTTCTTCGAACTCTCCACCTGGATCGCCGCGATCGTCGGCTCCCTCATCCTCCTCGCCCTCTACCGCCTCTTCACCGGCACCCGGCACACCCACCGACACGCCTGACCCGCCGGCGCCGGACACATCCGAGACACCTGCGAACGGCTCCCACCCCCGGTGTGCGGGGAGGGAGCCGTCGGCGTGTTCCGACCGCCGGCCAAGGGGGGCCGGCGCCTTGGCCGGTCACCTGCCGTTCGGGCTGCGTCGAGCTGACGTGAGGCAGCTCTGACAGGATGACGCAATGTTCGACTTCGGCATCGCGGGCTACCATCCGCTGTGGCTGAACCGCCGAGGTGACGTCGTGCGGGAGCACGCGCATCGGCTGCGTGGACTTGCCGGCCGGCCCCTCACAAGAGTCTGGATGGTCTGGGACTGCCAGGATGACGAGTGGTTCTGTGACTGCCCGGTCTTGTTCGACTTCGAGGGCGAGCAGGTCGAGATCAACCATCACAAGCTCGACGATCTTTCCCTCTGGCCGCCCCCCTCGGCGGTGCCGACCGCTGGTACTTGTTCACCGCGTAGGTCATTTCGGGCCCGTGGAAGTCGACCTTGCCCTCGTAGAGCTGGTAGTTCTTCCACGCGAACGACGACGTGCTGAAGCTGCACCACAGCGATGTCAGCAACGGTGACACGGTCGCCTGGAAGAACGGGAACGGGCCCGTCATCCAGTGGGGCTGGACCCGCGCAACATCGACAAGCTCCGCGTGAACAACACCCACGTCATCCACAACCGGATGTACTGGAAGGACGTCAAGTACAACACCTGCATCCTCAACTCCAGCGAGAAGTGGACCCTGGCCGGCTGACTCCGGACCGGTGGCCGTCGGCGCACCCGCACCGCCGACGGCCTCCACTCGCAGCAGACCATGCGCTCTGGCCCGGGCAGGGGCCACTGAGGCAGGCTCAGGCAGTGGCGGGCTGCTGGATGAAGGCGCGTTCCAGGAGCGCGTAGAGGGTGCTCCGCTCCTCGTCGTCGAGGCGGTCGAGCCCGGCGCGCGTGGCGTGCATCTTGCCGCGGATCACATCGATGACGCGTCCGCCCTCGGTGGTGATGACGACGTTCTTGACGCGCCGGTCGGTGGGGCTGGGCTCGCGCTGCACCAGGCCGCGCTTCTCCAGCCGGTCGATGATCCCCGTCATGTTGGAGGCGTCGCAGGTCAGGATCGAAGCGAGGACGCGCATGGCGGCGGGCCCCCGGCGCAGCACGTTGAGTGTCTTGGCCTGGCTGGCGGTCAGGTTCTCGCTGGCCGCGGCAGCCGTGAAGTCGCCGTAGTAGGCGGCGAGCGACGCCGAGAGCATTTCCATGAGCTGGGCTGTGTCGGCACCGCGGGTTCCGGTCATGGGCCCACTCTACGCCGAGAAGCTTGACTATCTCAACTATTGAGGTCTACCGTCAGGGCGATTGCTTGAGGTTCTCAAGCATTGCGGTTCTCAAGCATTGCGGTACTCAAGCATGCGGTTCTCACACAGTTAGGGCAGAGCTCCCGTGTCTCACTCTCAGCAAGCGGCGCCGTCCAGACCATCCGGACATATCGGGATCATCCTGGTACTCGGCCTCGCCGCCATGGTCGTCTCGATGATGCAGACCCTGGTCGTGCCGATCCTGGGGATCATCCAGAGCGACCTGAAGGCCACCACGGCCAATGTGAGCTGGGTGACCACGGCCACGCTGCTGTCGGCCGCGGTGTTCACCCCGCTGCTCGGCCGCTTCGGTGACCAGCACGGGAAGAAGCCCACGCTCGTCGGTGTGCTTGGCGTGATGATCGCCGGCTCGGTCCTCGCCGCCACCACCACCTCCCTGACCTGGCTGATCGTCGGGCGGGTGATGCAGGGTGCCGCGACCGCGATCTTCCCGCTCGCCCTGTCCGTACTGCGTGAGGAGATCAGGCCGGAGAAGCTGCATGGAGCGATGGCGCTGGTCAGCGGCACGCTCGCGTTCGGCAGTGGGCTCGCGCTGGTCGGCGCGGGCCTCCTGACCCAGGGCTCCGACCCCGACTACCACCGGGTCTTCTGGCTGGCGGCCGTGCTCGCGGTGGTGGCGCTGGCGGGCGTGCTGTTCGTGGTGCCCGCTTCCCGTACGAAGACGGGTGGGCGGACCGACTGGCTGGGGGCGCTGACGCTCGGGATGCTGCTGGTGCTGGTGCTTCTGCCGCTCTCGCAGGGGCATGAGTGGGGCTGGACGTCGGGTCGTACGCTCGGCGCCTTCGCCGGCGCGATCGTCATGACCGGCATCTGGGTCCTCACCGAGAGCCGGGTCAAGGAACCGATGGTGGACATGAAGATGTTCGTCCAACGGTCCGTTCTCTTCACCAACCTGGCGGGTCTGCTGCTGGGCTTCGCGATGTTCACGCAGTTCATCGGCGTCTCGTACCTCGTGCAGATGCCGGAAGACCTCGTCGGCTACGGCTTCGGCGCGTCGGTGCTCGCCGCGTCGGTCGTCTATCTGCTGCCGACCACGCTCGTCTCCCTCGTCGGTGCCCAGGTGGGCGGTGTACTGGTCGGCAGACTCGGCGCACGCGTCACCCTCGCCGCGGGCGCAGGCTTCGGAGTGCTCGGCTTCGCCTGGCTGACCGCCGCGCACGACACCAGCGCCTCGGTGATCGGCTCGGGCATGCTCATCGGCCTGGCGATCAGCTTCGGTTACGCCGCCATGCCCGCGCTCATCGTCGCCAGCGTCCCGGCCGGCCAGACCGGCATCGCCAACGGCCTCAACTCCATCTCCCGCTCCGTGGGCAGCGCTGTCGCGAGCGCCGTGATCACCTCGCTCCTGGCGTCCAAGACCATCGAGCTGCCCGCCGGTATGCCCGCCCTCCCCCAGGAGAGCCAGTTCACGACGGGCTTCGCCATCGCCGGTGCGGCGTTCGTCCTGGTCGCCATTGTCGCTCGCTTCGGTCTCAGGCAGGCGCCCGCGCCTTCCACGGCCGGAGTGCGGAAGGCCGTCCCCTCCGAGACAGCAGAGCTGGCACAAGCTCAGTCCCAGGCCGAGCCCGTCTGATCGGCCCGAGTGCTCGCACCGTGACCGGCGAGGTGGCCGTACGTGCCAGGTACGGACCCCTCGCTCGCCAAACTCTCTCCCCCGCCGCAGAAGGGCACCCACGTTGAACCCCTCGAACCACAGCGACAACCGACCGGCTCCGGTCGACCACCGCTCGGCGGTCACGTCGGAGACGGCCCGCTTCGTCGCAGCGCTCCAGCACGCCGACCTGACGACTCCCGTGCCGAGCTGCCCCGGTTGGACACTGGCGGATCTGGTCAAGCACACCGGCAGCGTCCAGCGATGGTTCGCGGCTCTCCTGCACGCGCGCATCCAGGAACCCCCGCGCAGCCGTGAGGTCGACCTTCAGCTCCCCGACCGGCACGACGGATACGTCGACTGGCTGGCCGAGAGCGCGACCGTGGCCGAGCAGGCCTTCGCCGCCACCGACCCGGACCTGCCCATGTGGGCCTGGGGCGTCGACCAGCACGCCCGCTTCTGGGCACGCCGCATGCTCTTCGAGACCCTGGTGCACCGAGCCGACGCCGAACAGGCCCTCGGCCTGCGGCCCGTCATCGACCGCCCGCTTGCGGTCGACGGGATCGACGAGTTCCTCGTCAACCTGCCCTTCGCCACCTTCTTCGCACCCAAGGTCGCCCACCTGCGCGGCCCCGACAGCACCATCCGCTTCCAGGCGACCGACGGCGACGACACCTGGCTCGTCCGCCTGCGGCCCGACGGCTTCGGCCTCGACACGGACCCTGCGACGACTGCATCCGCCGATGCGACCGTACGGGGAACCGCGTCCGACCTGTTGCTGCTGGTCTACGGCCGCCTCCGCCTCGACGGGGATGCCTTCACGCACGACGGAGACGAAAACCTGCTGACGCTCTGGTTCTCCAACTCCGCGTTCTGAGGGGCGGTCGCGCCGCCGGGCCGTTCGGGACGCGGCCCGGCGGCGGCCGGCGTGGAGCTCAAAGTCAGCAGTAGACGGTGGCCCGGGTCGTGTCCCCCGGAAGGTGTTGAACCAGACGTACCTGGTCTCCCCACCCTGGGTCGCCGAATAGGGCGACCAGCCGGACGCGCCCAGTTCCCGGGCCCTCAGCTCTCGCGCGTCCTGACGGGTTGCTGGCCGGCCTTGTCGACGACCGCTTGGTCCATGAGCGCGGTGCCGGACAGGAGCGTGCCCTTCTTCCCGTACGAGGTGTCCTCGACGAGGTAGCTGCGGGCGCCCAGGAACGCGAGGCCCCGCTGATCGAAGACCCACTCCGTGCGGGTGTGGAAGGTGGTGTCGGTACGGGCGATGCCGACGCCGTGCCGGCCGATGACGTCGTGGGCGGCGGGGGCCTCGGTGACGCCGGGAATCTTCGCGGCGGCCTTGTAGAGCGCGGCGGCGGTCTTCGGAGGCATCAGCTCGCCGAGCAGGTCCCCGATGCGGTCGAAGACGGCCTGGTGGCGCTCCTGCGCGTCGGTTTCGGGCGACTTGGCGTACAGGTACGCGAGCAACTCGTCGGGGTCCGTGGGCAGGGAGGCCAGCCAATGATAGGTGGGGCGTCCGAAGCCCGCCGGTGTGCCGTCGGTGTCGCCCAGTTCGGCGTTGAGGGGGAACGTCTGGCCGTTCTCCTTGCCGAGACCGAGTTTGTGCAGCGGACCGGGCTCCTGCGCGAGCCACCTCTCGGACTCCGTCAGCGGACCGACCACTGCCTTGCCGCTGGTCAGATCCGCGCCCCGGACCTTGGCCCGGGTGTAGGCGAACTGGTCGTCGCGCACTGTGAGGGCGTCACCCTTGCCTGCGGCGTCAGAGATCTGGTCGAGCAACGCGACGCCAGGCTGCACGTTCCGGGGCGCCGTGATGCTCGGCGGTACGCGGTCGTCCGACCTGAGCGTGATGCCTGCGGTGAGGATGCCGCTGAGGGCGAGAGCTGTCACCGGAATCAGGAAGGCGGGGCGCAGCAGGCGCCTGGCGGGGCGGCGGGCGTCGGCGTTCTGGTCACGGTCGATGTGCTGCATCAGCTGGTCCTTGTAGTGAAGGTGCTGCGCGTGCGGGAGGTCTTGGCGCGCCGGAGCCGGCAGCAGCCGGGCGATCTCGGCGACGTCGGCGTCCGTGGCCGTGTCGGCACGTCCGTCCACGCGAAGGTTCTTGTCGGTCATGCCGTCTCCTCCCGCACGGGCAGGGCCGCGAGCGCGGCTTCACCCTTCATCTCTCCGCGAGTGGTGCGCGGTTCCGGATTTCCCTCGCCTGCTGGGGCGACCTCGTCAGCGAACCGGGCGAGTTTGGCGCGGGCTCGCGACAGCCGTGAGCGCACCGTGCCGATGGGCACACCCAGGGCCTCGGCCGTCTGCCGGTAGTCGAGGCCCGACCAGACGCACAGGCTCAGCACTTCCCGTTCGTGGCGCCGCAACCGGTCCAGTGCGCTCTGTACGGCCTCAAGGCGGCGTGCGTCGTCGATACGGCCGGCGACCGCGGGGGCGAAGTCCTCGACGACAGGCGACTGGCGTTGCCGCGCCAGGAACGCCAGGCGGCGGCGCAGGCTCCGGCGGGCGTTCTCCGCCTTGTGGGTGGCGATGCCAAGGAGCCAGGGGCGCAATGACCCGCCGTCGTCATGCAGCCGTCCCCGCGCCTGCCATGCGGTCAGGAACGTCTCCGACATGATGTCTTCGGCACTCGCCCGGTCGCCGGTGAGCCAGAGTGCGTGCTGGTGAACGGCCTGGGCGTATCGCTCGTACAGCTCGGCGAACGCTTCGCGCTCACCGGCTCGCACGCGTGCGCGCAGCTCGTTTTCTGAGTCTTTCACAGTGACTATCTCTCCGCCGTCCCGGCGAAGTTCCTGTGACCTGCGCCATGCCGCCCGTACACCACGGCAACCGGCTTCGCGGGCCGCACGATCTCGTCCTCCCCGGCAGCCGCCGCCGTTGTTGCCCACACATCAGCCACGGCGCCTGCGTTCATCACGACAGCAAGCCCCTGACCGCACTCCCCCCGGTTCAACTTGCGACGTCGGATCAGAGCCCCTTCATGCACAGAGGCCACCACACGACGCAGCATCCCACCATGCCTGCCATGAGAATCAGTCAGGGACGGACAACCTGTGCCACCAATGACCGCAGCCATCGGAGCAGAAACGCTCGCGACGGCGTTGGTCGGCGATCGCGAGTACCGCGACCAGCAGCCGGAATGCCTTACGGCGTTCGTCGAGAGGGGTGAGAGAGGCGATCTTTCCCAATTGGTGTTCGATCCGGCCCCGCGAGATCAGGACCGCGGGCGTGTGGGTCGGGCGCAGCCCAGCCCGGCGGATGCTCTCCGGTCCGTCCTCGCTGACGGCACGCGCCTGGACACAGTGGTGACTCAGGAACAGCAGCACCTCGGACTGTTCCTCCGGACCGAGTGCGTCGAACCAATCGATGCCTTGTGACATCGGGCGCAACCCTTGCGCGAGTTCGTTGAGCATGACGTCGCGTTCGGTCACGACTGCCTCCTGTCGGACGATCGGCGCTCGGCCGTGCAATTGAGGCAGGCGAGGGCGTCGTAGGCGTTGTCGCTGAGGGTCGGAAGCGTCGACGGCGGCGTGCCAAATGGAGTCCTCATCGGTAGGGGTCCCAGAGGCGGGCACCTGGGCGACTCGATCATCCTCTGCCTTCGGTAGACATGCGGGCATTCTGTCTGCACGACTCGAGACGAGGCACTTGCTTTTCCTCCGGCCTGCCGCGCCATCTGAGCAGCGCGCCCGAGGGTCCCAGCCGACTCCTATCACGGCACGGGGGTGCCTCGACGCAGGGCTGCGTCGAGGGCGACGACCGATCAGGTGAGGCTCTGGGGATGGGAACTGACCGCCTGCACCCGTGTCGATCTCGAACTGTCCCTCTCAAGCGCTCACACGGTGGGGACGCGCGGTCAGGGACATCGTTCGGCCGCCGTCGGCTGTGCTCAGCGTCGACGGCAGCTGCCCGTGACTCATGTCACCGGACCGGCCGCGGGCCGCTGCGACTCAACTCCTGCGGCGACCAACCAACCGGCGATGGCCGCGGCCTGCTCGGGGTGCTCCGCCAGCCATCCGTCGAGGTGCTCCCGGAGGCCTTCCCCGACGCAATTGCGCACTGCAGCGTTGCCCAGCACACGACGGGTGGCGCCTTCGAACTCGGGACGGTCCAGCTTCAGCGACACAACCGCCGTCAGGCCCTTGCTGATCCGATCAGCACTGACGTCGGGTTCCCCCCGTGCAAGCAGGTGCAGCTTGCGTGCGTAGGCGTTGACCGCATCCGCCACCGCATCACGGAAGCCTTCTACATGTGTGCCGCCATCGGTGGCCCAGCTGTTGACGAAGCTGCGCACTCGCTCCCCACCGACGCCGCACCATCGCAGAGCCACCTCCGCCCTCCCCTGCATTCGCTGGTCCTCCCAGCCGAAGGCAACGACGTCCGGGTGAATGGGCACTCCGACCGACGCGTCGAGCAAGGCGACGAAGTCCCGCACCCCGCCCGGGTACCGGAACCGAACCGACCGCGGCTCACCCGGGACGCGTGCGTCGGTCAGTGACATCTCCAGGCGCTGGTTCAGCAAGGCCAGTTCTCTGAAGTGTTCCTCCAGCACCGCGAACGAGCAGTCCACGGTCTCGAAGATCTCGGAGTCGGGCCAGAAGGTGATGGTCGTCCCGCTGCTCGCCGTCGGCCCCACGGCGGTGGGCGGGGCGACCGCGACTCCGCGCCTGTACTCCTGGACCCAACGCATCCCATCGCGCCACACTTCGGCAGTCAGGTGGCTCGACAGGGCATTGGTGACACAGGGCCCGAGGCCGAAGAGACCCAACGACACGGTACTGCGGCGACCAGGCACCGCCGCTGTCCGCATGCGGGTCAGCAGAGCTTCGAGCCCCGGACCATCAGTGTCCGCCGCCTCCTCCGCAGGTACGCCCGGTCCGTCGTCGGCGACCCTCACCCCGCCATCGGCACCGAGGGCGACATCGACGCAACTGGCACGTCCGGCCAGAACCTCGTTCACCGCCCGGCTCACCACCTCGAACACCGCCTGATGCAGGCCCCGTTCACCGACCGAGCCGACGTACATCCCAGGCCGCTTCCGAATGGCCTCCAGTCCCGTCAGCACCGTGATGTGGGCGGCGTTGTAACCGTGAACGTCCTCACGCACCAAGTCCCCCTCCTGCTGGGTCCAACAGATCCGCCCAGCCTAGGCGAATCACTGGAAAAGACCAGGTCAGAGCCGTTTCAGCGAGGGCGTGAGCTGGCCGGTGAGCGCCTGCCCTCCTGTCGGCGGCCTGGAGCCTCGGACACCAGCCAAAATGCGGCCGGACCCCCGCCCAAACCCTCCAAGGCCCCCTTCCCGACGGCTCCGAAGCCCCCGATTTCCATGCCCCGCCACACGGGCCGCCACAACGGTCTGCCGCCTCCGCCTCGGTGACGCTCCCACAGGCCGCGGGCGACGATCTCCACGGAAATGGCGTCGCGGGCGACCGCGTAGTTGGTGAACTCACGGAGGACCAGCTGGGTGGCGCGTTCGTCTCTGTTGCCGATCAGTGCGTTCTAGACAGGGCACGTGGGCGGCAACACGACCAACGGCAGGTGATCAAGACGGGACCCTGCATCGAGTGCAGACCACCAAGATGTCGGGTGGACGGGATAGGCCGACGCAGATCCATGCACAGCAGTACCGGCCGACGACAGCGGCAGGGTCGGGGGCAGGGTCAGGGTCACGCTGCCCGAAACCGCCCCTCCTCCACCTCCGCGACCCGCCCCTCGCCCAGGAGCCGGTCAAGGTGCTGAACCGCCGTCCTGTGTTCCACCGGCCGCACATGGGGGCCTTCGACGTGCGGTCGGTAGACCAGCCGATGGTCGACGATCTCCTCGACGCTGCGCGGCTCGGCGAGGAACGCCAGCAGCGCCGCGTCGCGTTTCTCCATTACGCCGGCGAAGGCGTCGAGGCGGCGCCGGAAGTCTGCGGTGCCTTCGATCACGCCCTTCTGGTGGGACGTGCCGTACCAGCGCGCGTCGATCTCCCGGCAGAGGCGCATCGACGCCTCGAAGTCGGTGAGGCTGCTGCCGGGGTCGCCGTAGTACGGGCCGAAGGAGGTCAGGTCGATGTCCGCGAGGAACAGGAAGCCGTCGGGCTCGATCAGGAAGCCGCTGTGGCCCGCGGTGTGGCCGGGCAGATGTATCACGGTCACGGTGCGCCCGCCCAGGTCGAAGACGGCGCCGTCCTCGAAGCCGAGTGCGTCCGGACGTCCCTGTACGTGGAAGTCGTCGCGGAACGCCGCCTCCAGTTCCTGAGCCGCGTCCGGCGGGAGGCCGAGCCCGGCGACCATCGCCTCGCGGGAGCGCAGTGCGGCGAGGTCGGCGTCGTGGACATGGGCCGGTACGGCGTCGTAGCTACCGAGCCCGGCGATGTGGTCCTCGTGGGTGTGGCTCACGAGTACCAGGTCGGCGGACGGTGCGTCCTTGACGAGCGACAGCGACGGGTCGACGACCAGGGTCTCCGCCGCGCCCCGTACGAGCAGCGAGTTGGCGTACGGATAGGCGCCCCGCTCGGGGCCGACGAGCACGTCGACCCCGCCGTACGTGGCTGCTGTGTATCCCGGGGTCTGCGCGTCCACTACTGTCGTGTCCTCCGATCGGACCGGGCGGCGCACCGTGCTCACCCGGAAGGCTGTCCGGCCGGTGACGGCGCGGCCGATGACCATGCGCGACCATAGTGCGCATGGACGCCTTCATCGACAGGCTCGACCCGGACATGTGCGTCGTCACCGCTACGGCGGGCGACGAACAGGCCGGCTGTCTCGTGGGGTTCGCCTCGCAGTGTTCCATCCGGCCGGTGCGGTTCGTGGTGTGGCTGTCCAAGGTGAACCGGACCTATGAGGTGGCTCGTGGCGCCGAGTTCCTCGCCGTGCATCTGCTGACACGGGACAAGCGGGAGCTGGCGGAGCTGTTCGGTGGCGAGACCGGCCATCGGGTCGACAAGTTCGCGCGCACGGCCTGGACCCGCGGGTACGGCGGGGCCGCTGTCCTGCAGGACGCCTGTGCCTGGTTCGTGGGAAGGATCCAGCAGCGGATCGACGGGGGCGACCACGTCGGGTTCGTCCTGAGCCCCGAGCAGAGCGGCGAGCACGAGAAGGCCGACGGGCGGCCATTGCTGCGGCTCGCCGATGCCCTTTCCATCGACCCCGGGCATCCGGTCTGACGGGGCTTTTCGCGGGCCGGTCAAGGAGTTCCCTCCGCCGCAGCAGGCTGCGCTCCCCAGGCCGCAGCGCACAGCGTCCGGTCGATCTCCGCGGTGTAGTGGGCGGCGGCGAGCCAGGCGCGTGCGAAGCGGTCGAGGTCGGCCGGGACGAGGCGGCCGAAGGCGTCGCGGGTGCGGTCGGCGGCCGCCGCGTGCAGTTCGTCGAGGAGTTCGGCCGCCGTACCGAGTCCGAGCCGCCGCAGGCGGCTGCTGTCGGCGGCGCCGTCCCCGGGAAAGGCGAGCACCCGGCGTCCGCCGGACACCGCCTGGTGGACGCGGCGGCGTAGAAGGTGCACCGGAGCCTCGTCGGGTGCGGGCCGCGCCGCGACCGGTCCGGCCTGCGGCCGCTCAGGCAGGTCCGCCTGCTGCAGGCGGTCAAGACCTACGTCGAGTCGGGCCTTGGGGTCGCTGGGATGGCTGACGGCGAGAAGCAAGGCACGCGCGTGCGCGGCCGGGACCAGCCTGGCGATGACGCGTAGTCGGCTCCCCCGGGCTGC
The DNA here is from genome assembly GCF_044763135.1 of Streptomyces sp. NPDC096205. NCBI lineage: Bacteria > Bacillati > Actinomycetota > Actinomycetes > Kitasatosporales > Streptomycetaceae > Streptomyces > Streptomyces sp. NPDC096205. The sequence goes on from NZ_JBIWFS010000005.1 coordinate 319,839, forward strand.
GGCCAGCAGACGCAGGTTGTCGCGGTGGGGAAGCGCAGGATGGTCGTGGGCGGCGGCGAGCCGGACGGTCAGACCGTCGCAGTCGGCGAGCAGACAGTCGCCCGCCGCCTCACGGACCGTGCCACCGAGGGTGACGTCCAGGAACAGCAGGTCGTGGTGGCCGTCTTCGGTGAGGGCGCGTACGGCCTGATCGGCGGCAGGCACGGCCCACAGCCGGTCCAGTGGCTCGGCGTGCCAGTCCGCGCCGGGCGCGCGCACCGCCCGTACCCCCGCCCCCGCGCCGAGACGACCCGTCGGGGAGACGGTCGCCCCGGACACGGCCAGCCCCGCCCGTGACAGCTCACGGTGCGTCAGGGCCGTATCGCCGACGCGGACGGCACGGTCGGCCGCACCCACCGCTCGGCCCGGGCCGCCCGGCGCTACGTCGGAGACCGTGTAAAGGCGGCCCTCGGCATCGGCGGTCCACGTCACCGCCCCCGCATAGCCGGTCGTCGTGAGGACCGGCTCGGTGAATAGCCCGTAAAGACGCAGCGAGCCGTCCGGACGGTAGGGCTGTCGCACGCTGCCGCGCAGCGCCGCCAGCTCCGGGCCGACGGCACGCGGGATGCCATACGCGGTGCCCAGGACGTCCTGGAGCGTGGCGACGAGGTCGGCGAGGCGGTACGACGGGTCTGCGGCGCGGGCCGCGCGCAACCCGGTGACCGTGGACACCGCGGAGGCGGCGGCCCGGGGCAGCCCGGCCAGCCGCGCGGTGTGCGCGGCACGCAGCAACTCCGCCTGGGGGACGGCGCCCGCACCTTCTGTGCCCGCGTCGAGCACCCGGGCCGCGGCGGTGTGGAGGACCTGGGCTGCCGCGTGCTGGGCGGGGGTGGCGGTGTCGGGAGCCGGGACTGGCTCGCGCTGCGGGTCCGGCTGCGGGGCGGACTTCGGTGCGGAAGCGGGCTCGCGTGCGGAAGCGGGCTCGGGTCCGGAAGCGGGCTCGGGTGCGGAAGCGGGCTCCGGCCATGAAATGGGGTCTGGTCCGGAAGCGGACTCCGGCTTTGAAGCGGACTCCGACCCGGAAGCGGGGCCAGACCCCGAATCGGGCCCCGACCCGGCGGGGCCCGACCCCGAAGCGGGCCCTGACCCGGGAACGGGCCCCGACCCCAAATCGGGCCCCGACGCTGAAGCGGGCACCAACGGCTGAGCGACGTCCGCCTCCGACGCCGTAGCCGTTGCCCCGCCCAACTCGGCTACCCGTCCCCCAGCCGACGCACCGTCCGACCCGGCCACCATTGCCCCAGCCGACGCACCGTCCGACCCATCCCCCAATACCCCAGCCGACACACCGTCCGACCCGCCCACCAATACCCCAGCCGACACACCGTCCGACCCGCCCACCAATACCCCAGCCGACACCCCGTCCAGCTCCCCCACCCCGATCGCCCCCTCCGCGACCGGCGCCGCCGAAGCCACCGCCGCTCGGTGCAAGCAGTTCGGCGCGAGCAGGCAGCCGCAGCGGATGGCGTCCGAGTCGGTCACCACCCCGCCCGGGGCGTGGAGTTCGAGGTCGGTGTCGTCGTCGACGGCGAGGCGTACGGTGTCGCCGTCCACGACCACGGGGCGGCCCGACAGCTTGGCGACACCGGCGTCCAGCCGTTTGCGGAGCCGGGGCGACAACGCCCCGACCAGCTCGGCGGTCACGGACGGGGCGACCGCGGGAAGGGCCGGGCTCATGCGATCTTCTCTCCTACCCAGCGGGCGAGTTCGAGCGGACTGAGGGCGGCGACCGGCATGCCCGCGGCGACGAGCTGCCCCGCGACGCCGGTGGAGTAGCGGGGGCGGCCCGCGTCGTCGAGGCTCGCGCAGCCCAGCACATGGCAACCGGACCCGACCAGGGCCCGGACCTCGGCGAGCAACCCACCAAGGGGGTAGCCCTCCTCGAAGTCGCTGACCACCACGACGAGCGTGCGCGACGGCACGGTGACGAGGTCACGGGCGTGCCGAAGCCCCGCGGCGATGTGCGTACCACCGCCGACGCCGACCTCCAGCAGCAGGGACAGCGGGTCGTCGACATGACCGCTGAGGTCGATGACCTCCGTGGAGAAGGCGAGGAAGTGCGTGGACAGCGTGGGCACGCCGGCCAGCACCGAGGCCGTGAGCGCGGCCCAGACCGTGGAGGCCTCCATCGAGCCGGACACGTCGGTGACCAGGATGAGCCGCCAGTCGGCGGCGCGCTTGGCGCGGGTGCGGAAGACCGGGCGTTCGGGGATCACCTGGATGGTGCCGTCCGGGGCGCGTCGCGCGGTCGCCAGGTTGGCGCGCAGGGTGCGTGGCAGGTCCAGGCCGCCGCCGGGCCGTCGGCTGGGGCGGGGCAGCGCCGTGCCGTGCAGTGCCGGGCGCAGTCGGGTGGCCAGCTCCCGGGTCAGTGCGTCGACCAGACGCCGGACGAGCGGACGCAGCGCGGCCAGCCGGGCCTCGGGCAGCCCGCCGGCGTGTTGGAGCACCGTGCGCAACAGGTCGACGGACGGGCGCACGCGGTCCGGATCGAGCTCGGCGAACACATCGGTGCGGCCGGACGCGGCCGCGGCCGCCAGCACCTCCTCCCGGATGCCGGGCCCGAACAGGGCGGCCAGTTCCTCCGACCACTCCCGTACGCCGGGGTACGGCGCCTCCCTGCCACCGCCCGCCCCGCCGCCGGGCAGTCCGCCTCTGCTGCCTTCGCCGCGTCCGCTGCCGTACAGCTCGTCCAGCGCGGTGGCCAATCCGGCGGCGGAGGGCGGCAGTCGGTCGGTACGACGGCCCAGCACCAGCCGCCAGCGGTCGGCGGGGGCGAGAAGGCCGTCCTCGGGGGGCGCGGCAGCGGGGGCCTTGTGAGGCTCCTGCGACCTGTCGCCGGCCGGGGGTGGCAGCAGTCCCAGCGCCCGGAGCGTCGCACGGGCCGCGAGGTCCGCGCCGGTCCAGGCGGCGAGCGCGGCGGGGGCGACGCCACCGGTGTCGGCCAGGTGCGTGGCGCCCAGGCGCTCCTCGACGACCGTGAGGAGGCGGTCGCGGGCAGCGGGGCTGAGGGTGTCGAAGCCTCCGCGCAGCGCCGGGAGCCGGTCCAGGAAAGGCCGGTCGGGCAGGCTCGCCACCCGGTCGAGGAGTGGCTCCAGCGCGGACGGCGCCGCCTCCAGCAGCGGTCCGGCAGCCGTCAGCACTCCGGCGAGCCGGGCGGTGAGGGCGGAGCGGGACTCGGGATCGGTGGCCGAGTCCACCCAGGAGGCGACCCGGTCGCCGAGCGCCGAAGGCTCCTCATGGCCGAGCAGCACGCGTACGGCGCCCGCCGCACCGCGCATCAGCGGCGAGCCGTCGGCGGCCAGCCGGGCGAGCGCGTCGGTGAGCCGGATACCGCCCGACACGTCGGCGCGATGGGCGAGTTCGAGCAGGGCGTGCGCGTCGGCGGGGTCGTCGGAACCGGTGAGGCCGTCCACCTGGCGCACGGCCGCCGCGGTGAGCAGTTCGGCCACGGCGACGGCCCGGGACGCTCGCTCCTCGTCGGTGTCGAGCCCGGCGATGTGACCGGCCCGCAGCCGGTCCAACAGGGCGAGGCTGTCGAGGAGTTCGGGGAGCGTGCCCGTCTGCGGCACGGTGTCGGCGAGGTCGGAGAGCCGTTCGTCCACCAGCTCCGCCAGGCCGCACTCCGCGGCTTCCCGCAGTCCTTGCAGGACCTGCGCGGCTGTCGATCCGCCCTCGTCGCGCTCCGCCCGCCGACGCTCGCGCAGCACTCCCTCGGCCGCCTGCGCGGGCGTGACCCCGCGTGCCGCCGCCGCGGTCAGCATGGCCGCCGTGGCGGGGGTCCAGCGGACCTCCCAGCGCGAGGTGAGCGCCTCGGCCCCGCCCGCGCCGACGACCTGCTTGGCCTGCGCGTACGGCACACCGCACACCGTCAGCCGGCGCAGCAGCAGCTCACGGCGGCGGTCCAGGTCGGAACGGAGCGGATCCAGCCGCAGATCGCGCGCGGCGTCGGCGCCACGGCTGTCCGGTCCGGGCAGGCCCAGAGCCGCCACCTCCGACTCCACCGCCGGAGCGAGGCCGCTGCGCGGCGCGCCGGGAGCGGGACGGCCGCTGCGCGTGCCGACGAGCACCCGCTCCATCGCCCGGGCCACGGCCCGGCCCCGGCCGTACGGCTCGCCCTGGGTGAGGACCGTCTGCACCGCTTCCACCAGCTCACCGCGTCCCGCGGCGGGCAGCCCGCGCAGCCGGGCCAGATCACCGGCCAGGCGGGTGATCTCCCGGGCGTCGGCGGGCCCCGAAGGATGCCCGAGGGAACGCAGCTCCGCACACACCCGCACGGCCGCCCGCGTCAGCGCCTCCTCCAGCGCGGCCGGGTCCCCCGCCGCGCGCAGCACCAGGTGCTGCCACTCCGGGTCCCGGATGCCCGCCGGGTAGCCGGAGCGCTCGTCCAGCAGCGCGTAGGTGTACGGGATGAGCGAGGTCACCCAACTCCCGCGCACAGCGGGCTCCTCAAGCGGCTCGGGCACCTCCCCGACGCGGCCGGCGGCCCCGGCTGCCTCGGCTGCCTCGGCGGACAACAGTGCAGGGGCGTGAAAGGCCCCGACCAGCACGGCGGCCCGTTCGCCGTTCGCGGTGGCCGCGGCCAGGCGGTCACGCATCCACCGCTCGCGCCGCAGATCCGGCTCGGGAACCCCGCCGGAGGCGGCCGCGTCCTCCCGCAGCGCCCAGCCCGTGAGCAGCGCCGCCCGCCGTAGCGCCTCGGGCGGCGAGCCCGGAGCGGTGGCCTCGACGAGGCGGTCCCACAGGTCCTCCCCGGGGCGGCCGGTGAGCCGCTCCCGCAGGGCATCGGTGAGCCCGGGACCGCCGGCTACCCGCCCCGCCGTACCGCGCCCCTCGCCCCACGCCCGGTCCGCGAGCGGCAGATCGCACGCGAGGACCGGGGTTCCGCGCCGTACGGCCCAACGGACAGCGGCGAGTTCCGGGGAGAAGTCGGCGAAGGGGTAGAAGGCGGGGCCTCCCCCGGTGTCGGGCGCGGCGGCCAGGGCGACCGGCGCGCGCGTGTCCTCGTGGCCCAGCCAGGGCAGCCACCGCTGCATCTCGTCGGGGAGCTCGACGAGCAGCACGTCCGGCTTCGCCTCGTCCAGCAGCGCCGGCACGGCGGCGGCCAGGGACGGCGCGTGGTGCCGTACGCCGATCAGGTAGGGCGCCGCCGGGTCGGTGAGGGCCGCCACGGCCTGGTCCGGGGTGAGGGGCACGGTGCTCAGCCCTCCAGCACCGTGCGCAGGTCCCACAGGGTGCGCCAGGTGGCGGAGCCCTGTTCGGCGCGGCGCCGGACCGGGCCGTCCCAGTAGCCGCGCAGCCGGGCCGCGTCGGCGGGGTCGTCCTTGCGGACGACGCCGAGTAGATGCCCCGGCAGCAGGCCGAGCACATCGCGGTCGCCGGGGAAGTACGCGGCGGCCAGCCCGAGCGCGCCCGCGACGGACACGGCCTCCGCGGTGCTCATCACGGTGGACGGCCGCTCCACCTCCCAGCCTTCCGCCGACCGGCCCTCCCGCAGGTCCCGGAAGGCCGTCACGAGGGCCTCCAGTACGGCGTCGTCGACCTGGAAGGGCGCCCCGGCGCGCTCCACGGAGGCCCGCGCCTGGCTGCGTACCAGCGCGCACTCGGCGTCCAGGTCGGAAATCGGGCCGACGGTCTCGAAGTTGAAGCGGCGCTTGAGGGCGGCGGACATCTCGGAGACGCCCTTGTCGCGCAGGTTGGCGGTGGCGATGAGGTTGAAGCCGGGCGCGGCGTGCGCCAACGCGTCCTCGCTGCCCGCCAGTTCGGGCACGGCGATGCGCCGCTCCGACAGCAGCGAGACCAGGGAGTCCTGCACCTCGGGCAGACAGCGCGTGACCTCCTCGACCCGGGCGATGGCCCCCCGGCTCATGGCGGTGAGCACGGGTGAGGGTACGAGGGCCTTGCGGCTCGGTCCTTGAGCCAGCAACAGGGCGTAGTTCCAGCCGTACTTGAGCTGGTCCTCGGTGGTGCCCGCGGTGCCCTGCACGACCAGCCCGCTGGTGCCGCACACGGCCGCCGAGAGCAGCTCCGACAGCATGGACTTGGCGGTGCCGGGCTCGCCCACGAGCAGCAGGCCGCGCTCGCCGGCGAGCGTGACGACACAGCGCTCGACCAGGGCCCGGTCGCCGACGAACTTGCCCGACACGGCCAGGCGCCGCGGCACGCCGTCCGGCACCTCGGCGGCGTCGGGCAGCCGCAGCGCCTGACCGCCGCTGCCCATGACGAACGTGACGACGGCACGGGGCGTGAGCCGCCACGCGGGCGGGCGCGGCCCGTCGTCGTAGGCGGCGAGGAAGGCCAGCTCGGTGGCGTACAGGTCCTCGGGCGGGACGATCTGGCGGACTGTGTCGGGAGTGAGAGTGGCGGTCATGGGCTGCGGGTCTTCCGGTCGGTCGGGCGGGGAGGGGGCCTGGGCGGTCGTCATCGGCCCCGCCTCTTGCGCGTGGCCCGCGTGGTGAGTTCCTCGTAGGCGGGCGCGTCGCCGCCCTGCACGCGCTCCCAGGCGCGGGCGAACAGGTCGGGGACCGGGAGCATGGGCACGGTGCGCAGGCGTTCGTGGATCGGGTAGAGGCCCTCCTTCCAGGTCTCCACCGGCAGCGCGGCGCCCTTCAGGTCGCGCCAGCCGCAGGGCAGGAAGAGCGTGCGCCCGGCCCGCGCCCGCTTGGCCTCGACGACGAGGTCGGTCGCGGCCAGTTCGGCGCGGACCTTCTTCAGCCGGGCGGGCTTCCAGCCGGTCCAGCGGGCGCAGTTGCGGTCCGTGGGATCGGGCAGGGCCAGCAGCTGGAGGTAGAGCGCCGCCGCATCCTCGCCCAGTCCATGGGCCGCGGCGACCTCGGCGACCAGCGCGGGCGCGCTGACCAGGGGGTCCTGGGCGTACCCGACGGGCGCCTCGGGGCCGAGGCCGGCCGCGAGGGTGCGGGCGAGGTCGCCGGCCAGGATCGTGCGCAGCGCCCGCAGCCCGGCGCCCCGCCCGGGGCCGACCAGTCCCTCCAGCAGACCGAGCACGGCGTCGTCGGGACCGGTGAGCCCGACCGGGCGGACCAGTGTGCCCTCGTTGTCGCGGTGCGACGGCCGCAGCACCAACGCCTCGCCGACACGCGTGAGTCCGTGCGCGTCGGCGCCGCCGGTGGCCGGGAGCCCGTACGCCTTGCGGATCTCGACAGCGGTCGGGCTGCCCTGCTCCGTCCACTCGACGTCCAGGTCCAGCAGCAGTTCCGGGTCGGCGATACGGCGGCGTACGGCGGCGAGGCCCTCGGGCAGGGCGGCGCGCAGCGGGTGGCCGTAGGGCAGGCCGTAGGCGAGCGAGGCAAGGGAGGCGACAGCCGACACCAGGTCCCCTCTGGCAGGGAGGGCCTCGGGATCCTCCGGGGCGAGGTTGCCGTCCTTGTCGGGCCGCAGGACCGTGGTCCGGCTGATCCAGGGAGTGCGGCCCGGGTTGAGCACGGCCTCGGCGGAGGCGCAGGGCAGACCGGCGAGGTCCGCCGTGACGTCCTCGGGCAGCCGTACGACGGACCCGAGCCGTTCGGCCCACACCCGGCCGGCGGCGTCGATGTCCGGCCCGGTCGTCCACAGTTCGGCGGGGTCGGCGGGCAGCAGCGCGCCGAGGAGCGCCCTCCGGTCCTCGGCGGACAGCGAGCCCAGCATGCCGTTGGCCTGGTCCATCTGGCGCGGCTTCAGGCCCATCAGGTCGAGCGCGTCTGCGTCGCGGCCGTGCGGCTGGGCGGCGAGCAGCACGGTGGCCTGGAGCGGCCCCAGCCCGCCGCGGGTCGCGGTGGCGAACGCGTCGACCGCCTCGGGCCACCACGGCGCGGCACCCTTGTCCCGGATCAGCCGGGCCACGGCGGCGAGCCCGTCGGCGGGGAACGCCGACCGGTGGCGGGTCTCCTGAGCCAGGGTGAAGTGGGCGATCGTGCCGAACGCGCCGGTGGGGTCGTGGTCCAGGGCGAGCCAGTGCACCTGGCCGCGGGCGGTGTCGACACGCTGACAGCCGAGGACGACGACGGTACGGCCGTCCCGGCGCAGCACCTGGCCCAGGCGCTGCTGCTTCTCCGCCGGCTCGGTCAGGACGATCTCGCGAAGGGAGTCCCCGGGCGCGGCGAGCGGTCCCTCGGCCAGTGCCTCGAACAGCAGGAGCAGCGCCTCACGTTCGGCGTCCGGCACGGTCGGCGAGGCCGCGCGGTAGGCGAGCGGCCGCAGTACGCCCAGCAGGGACGGCCAGATCGTGCCGATGCCGGGGACGCTGAGCTCGTCGCTGGTCCAGCCGTCGCCGAGCGGGGCGGGACGTCCCTGCTCGGCGGGCAACGGCTTGCCCTCCGCGGGGTGCCCGGACAGGACGTGGTTGACCGCCCTGATCTGGCGGAGCACGCTCCACCGTTGCTCGCCGTGCCAGCCGCCCCACAGGCGGGCGATGCCGGCGGTGGCCTCGCGCAGTGTCCCGTCGTCGCCGTGCTCGGGGCTGTAGTCGGCGAACATGCCCTCGGTGCGCCGCTTGTCAGACGCGGCCGGCCGGGCGGCAGGCGCCGCGAGAGCGGTGGCCCACTCGGTCAGCCGCAGCGCCGCGCGGACCAGGGAGGAGACGCCGATGAGCAGCCGCTCGTCGGTGATGTCGGGCAGAGCCGAGGCCACGGCCCGCAGGACGAACTGGTCAGCGGTCGCGACACTGACGCGCGCGGCCTCGTCAGCCGCGGCGAACTGAGCCTGACGCTCCCCCAGGGCGGCGGCGCCCGCGCGCAGGAGCTCGGCCGCGCGCTCGTCGCTCAGGGCGCGCAGCACGGCCGAGCCCCGCTCGTCGCGAGAGCGCAGGACGTGCCAGTAGGGAACCGGCGGTACGTACCGGCTGCCGGCGGCGAACTCGCTGCCCCGGTCCCCCAGCGTCACCCGGCCGAGCAGGCCGCCCTCGGAGGTGTCGTCGGCCGCGAACAGGGCGACGTGTCCGTCGAGGAGCGCGGCGACGGGCTCGGCGCCACGCGGCAGCCTCAGGGTGCCGAGCGGAATTCCGCGCGTCATGGTGACCGTACGGCCGTCGGGGGTGCCGGTGGTCGTGCGCTTCTCGTCGCCGTCCTTCTCCGTGCGCACCCAGCGCCCCAGGACGGCGCCGTCGGTGCCGAACGGGCTGTGTTCCAGACCGGGTTGCAACGGCAGGACCTCGCACACCGCGTGATGCAGCGACGCGTCCTCGTGGACGCCGGACGCCAGGAGGGCGGGCAGCGAGGCACGCCCGTGCGTACCGGTCGCCGGGTCGTACTCCAGCCACACCTGCTGCTTGCCCTGCCTGCCCTGGCGCCACAGGGTGGTGCCGTCGCCGATCACCGGGCGGCTCGGCGGCAGCACGGTGTCCCCGGCGTGCAGGGTGCGGCCGCCGGTGGCCCGGCCTCCGCCGGGCAGCGGGATCGAGGGCAGGCCGACGTGATGGCCGTACCAGTAGCCGAGTCGCTCGCCGCCGAGGGTGAACACCTCCGAGGGCCGGGCGGACCAGTATCCGAACTGCTTGCCCTCGTGCTGCCACATGACCAGCAGTTCACCGTCGGTGTAGCGGAACTGGGGGCGGCTCCAGCGGTCCAGCTCCACGGGCAGCCGCAGGTCGTGTTCGAGCAGCACCTTCTCCGGGCCGACGACGAACGCCTTGTGCCCACGGGAGACGATCAGGGCCGGCCAGGCCTCCGTGACTGTCAGGTCGTTCTGGTGACCCTTGGGGCGGGTCTCGGCGTCGAGCAGCCGCAGCGCCTCGTCGAGGGCGGACCAGCCCAGCTCGTCCATGATGCCCGCGCGCAGGGTGCGGCCGAGCAGCGGGGCGATCTCGTGGGCGGCCACCTTGGCGACGGCGTCGGCGTCGACCCGGGCCGCCAGGGGGCGGAACGGCCGCAGCCGGTCCAGGGCCGCGCGGGCGCCGGGCAGGCCGGTCGCCCGGGTGAAGTCCTCGGCCCGGTCGGCGAGCCACTCGCGCAGTACGACGCCCAGCACCGGGTGCGCGGCGAGCGTCTCCAGCAGCTCGGACGAGGCCCGGTTGCCGCCCAGGGCGCCGATCGCCTCATGGAGCAGGCGTCGCAGCCGTGGGTCGGCGGCGGTGGCCGTCAGGTCGCGGCGGCCGGGGCCGGTCTCGCGCAGCCAGCGGTCGAGGGCCAGGTGGACGGGCGTGTCCGGGTCGGGGACGGACAGCGGGATGCCCTGCGCCGCGCACAGGTCCAGCAGGTCGAGGTCGGCACCCGCGTGCCAGCGGCCGTTGAAGAGGTCGACCGTCCGGCCGTCCGCGCGCAGGCGTGGCGCCATCCGCTCGACGAGCGCGAGAGTGGCCGGGGAGCGGTCGGAGAACGAGCCGCCGTGCTTGCGGTGCGTCGCCCAGCGGCCGAGCCACTCGGCGGCGTCGACCGACTCGGCCGCCTCGGTGTCCTCGCCGGTCAGCAGGCGGTCGGCACCGGTCTCCGCCAGCAGCGCCAGCCAGAACTCGTCGTCCTCCACGTCGCGCCCCAGGCCGTTCGGCATGATCTCCAGCAGCCGCGTCCGCGCGGACGGCTGCTGTTCGGCGAGGACGGACAGCGTGGCCCGGTAGGTGTTCCAGAAGGAGGCGGGAGCGCGGACCGCGGCCGGAGAGGCGATCAGGTCGGCGACCAGGGAGCACTCCTCGGTGACCCGGGACAGTCCCGCCGCCTTGATCAGGCTCCGGGCGTCCTGCGGCAGCGAGGCGTACGGCGGCATGCCGGCCGCGCAGCGCTCCACGGTCAACTGCCGGTACTGCGCCCACGCCTCGGCCGGGTCGAGCCGGCGGGCGAGGTCCTTCACATGTTCCTTGAGGGCCTTGACCGTCAGCGCTCCCGCGAACGCGAACTCCAGGAACACCGCCCGCTGCCGGTCCTCGTCGACGGCGAGCGCGTGCACCCGCTCGGCCTCGCGCGCCTTGCCGAAGAAGGCCGAGGCGTACGTCGTGTTCTCGTGCTGGAGGAAGATGCGTGCCGCCTGCTCGTAGAAGGTCGGCAGGAAGTGCGGGACCGCGCGGCCGAGCCGCTCACCGAGGGCCTCGAAGCCCTCCTTGGCGGTGCCCGGGCGGGACTTGGCCTGGCGGGCGAGCCGTTCGACGTCCTTGACCAGGGCGAGTGCGTGATGGCCGTTGGCCGGGTCGTTGACCAGCGCCCAGGCGGGGAAGCCCAGGGTCTCCCGGCGCACCTGGCCCACCTCCGGCGCCTCCGGCTCCCGGGCGAGGCCGAGGAACTCCAGGGCGAGGTCCTCGGCCTCGCCGAGGGTGCCCGGCACGAGCCGGACGACGCTGCGGTCGTCCAGGGCGGGGTGGGTGTAGGTGCGGACGGTGAGCGTGTCGGCGTCCTCGCGCGCGGTCGTGCCCGGCGGCAGGACGGCACCGGCGTCCAGCAGCGCGGCCGCGGTGGTCTCGTCGTACGTGCTCATGCGGCCTTCTCCTCGTCCTCGACGTCGCGCCCGGCGTACAGCGCGGCCGCCATGCGCATGCCCTCCGACCAGACCACCGGCCCGACCTGACCGGGCCTCAGCGCGCGTCCCGAGCCGTCCGTGAAGGTCAGCGGGCCGGTCTCGGTCTCCATGTACGTGTCGTAGTCGCCGATCCAGACCCTGGCCTCGATCGCGCGGCCGTCCTCGCGCAGGGAGCAGACGGCGTCGCCGCCACGGACGCGGTAGCCGAGCTGGGTGGCTCTGGCCTGCAGGAAGCGCAGTTCCTTGAACGCCCCGCCCGCGTAGTCCTCGACGGCGTGGGCGTCGGAGTCGAGATCGTCGGGGCGGTGCCAGACCTCGCGGAAGAGCTGCTGGGCGCGCTGCTCCAGGCCGAGTTCGACAGCGAACTCCCGCAGCTCCTCCAGGTCGTCGAGGAGCACCGGGTGCGGGATGCGGACGAGGTCGGGGCGGATGCGCACGGTGTCGCCGTCGAGGTCCACGAGACCCAGCCCGCGGTCGAGGCCCGCGTCCCGGAGGAATCCGGCGACCTCGCCGTCGGGTCCGGTGACCACGAGATCGCGCAGCGCGCTCCGCCAGGCCGGATCCGGCCACACCCGGGCGATGACGGCGAAGGGCACCGGGAGCGAACGCACCATCCACCGCTCCACGTCGGCCAGGCACTGCCGCTCGTGCCGCTCCAGCCATTCGGCGAGCTGACGCAGTCCCACCACGGCGGGATCGTCAGCGAGCTTGACCGGTACGGACTTCAGCCGCCGGCCCGCCGCATTGCGGCAGACCACTTTCCCGGCGTCCAGCGCGACCTCGTAGTCGCCGGCCGTCACCCACCCCACACGTGCCTCCCGCACTTCAGTGATCAAGTGACGGGAACTCTAGGGCAGGGCACTGACAACGCCCTCCGCAACCTCGTACTACCCCTTCCCTCCGGCCGCACCTGACGTGATGTGTGTCTCAGGGGCAACCCCGTCCCCGCGGTCGACGTCTTGACCGACAACAGACGACGCCCCGGCCCTTGAGCCAGGGCTACTTTTTCAACGCTCTATACACACTATGTATACACATCGTGTATACGCGCGAGGTATACCTGGTGTGGCAGACGGATCGAAAGGCATCGATGTACGGCAAGGCATTCGCCCCGGAGTACCAAGGCACGCTGACCACCCTGTCCGTCAACTCCTCGCTGACCGACGTCCTGGCCGCCGGTACCGAGCAGTTGGAGGCGGCCGAGCGGGCCGGGAAGCCCGGTGAGGCGGCGCGTTCCGGACTCGCGGTGGCCGAGGCGCACCGTCGGCTCGGCCGCGTCGAGGAGGCGGACCGGGCGTGGAAGGCGAGTTACCGCGCAGCACGGGAGGCCGGGGACGTCGCCGCGATGGCCTGGGCGCTGTGGAGCGGCGGCACCCTCGCCCGCCAGCGCGGGGCGTTCGCCCTCGCCCGGCGGCTGCTCGGGCTCGCGGCCGACCTCGGCGAGCGCGGCGGCGACATCGTCGTCCGGGGCTACTCGCTGGCAGGGCTGGCCGAGACGGGCCGTATCCAGGGCGACTACGAGGCCGTGGGCAGACTGCACGAGCAACTGCTGGCCGAGGCCCGGCGTCGCGGCGAAGCACGACACACGGTGTGGGCACTGGAGGGCATCGCGCAGATGCACCGCAACACCGGCGGCTACGACACCGCGTACGGCCTGTTCGAAGAGGCGGCCCGCATCGCCGAGGCCGCCGACGACCGGCGCGGCCACGCCTGGGCACTGCGCGGGCTCGCCGACGTGGTGTCCGTACGTGACGGGGACACCGAGCGTGCACTGGCCCTGCTGTCCGAGGCCGAGACGACGTGCCGGGCGATGAAGCTGTCCAGCGCTCTGGCCTACAACCACAAGATGCGCGGCAACGTGCTGTACCGCGCCGGTCGTTACGCCGAGGCTCGCGCGCTGTACGAGCAGGCGCTGGCGGAGTTCCGCGCCATGCGCGAGCCCCGCGGGGAGGCCCTGTCACGGCTGGGTCTGGCCAAGTCACTGGCCCAACTGGGCCGTGACCGGGCAGAGACCGCCGCCGAACTCGCCGATCTGGCATCGACGTTGGGCCGCATCGGCCTCAAGCATGCCCGGGAGATGGTCGCCCGGGCGCAGAAGGAGTTCGGGTTGGGCGCGGACGGTGACGGAACGAAGGACATGGGCACGACGGCGGACGGAGACGAAGCAGGACACGCGCGTAGAGCGGCGGACGGAGACGAAGCCGGACACGCGGGCACGGCAGCGGACGGAGACGAAGCACGACCCGCGCGTACGGCGACGCACGAAAGCGAAACACGACCCGCGGCTAGGGCAGCGGACCGAGGCGCGGTGACCGATGCCCGTGCGGCGTCGCACGGCGGCGCTACAGCGGACGCCTGCGCAGCCGCCGGTATACCGGCGGACACCGACACGCCCATCACCGCCCACTCCCCCGCGATGGTCTCGCGGTGACGGCGACGTCCTCCACGGCACCGACGGCCTCCACGGCACCGGCCGACGCTCCCGCCGTCCTGGACCGCTGCCGGGCGCTGGTGCGGCCCGCGCTGGCCTCGGCTGTCGCTGAACTGCACCCATGGGTCGGCGAGATGGCCGCGTACTCACTCGGCTGGTGCGAGGTGGGCGGTGCTCCGGCGCCGGCGCCCGGCGGCAAAGGCGTACGGCAGGCATTGGCCGTGCTGGGGGCCGAGGCCGCCGGTGCGCCCGGGCGAGCCGGAGTCGCCGCCGCCGTAGCGGTGGAACTGGTGCACGCCTTCTCCCTACTGCACGACGACATCATGGACGGCGACGCCGTCCGACGACGCCGCCCGGCCGTGTGGAAGGCCTACGGCACCGGACCCGCGATCCTCGCCGGTGACGCCCTGTTCGCTCTGGCCGTCGAGACGCTCGCCGCGCAGCCGGGCGGTGCCGGCGCGGTGCGGAGGCTGTCCGTGGCGCTGAACGACCTGGTACGCGGGCAGGCCGACGACCTGCTGTTCGCCGCGCGCCCGTGGACGGGCCCGGACAGGGTGACACCCGCCGAGTACCGGGCCATGGCCGAGCACAAGACCGGGGCGCTGCTGGGCTGTTCCGCCGCGCTGGGCGCGGTGCTCGGCGGTACGGCCCCCGGTACGGCCGCCGCGCTGGACCGGGCGGGGCGGCACCTCGGGGTCGCCTTCCAGATCGTCGACGACGTGCTGGGGATCTGGGGTGATCCAGCGGTCACCGGGAAGCCCGTCCACGGTGACCTGCGGGAACGCAAGAAGACGTTCCCCGTGCTGGTGGCACTCGGGTCTCCCGCGGCCGGGCGCCTCGCTCCGCTCCTCGACAGCGATCCGCGGGGTGCCGCGGCGCTGATCGAGGAGGCGGGCGGGCGGTCGGCGGCGCTGGCCGAGGCGCGGCGGCATCTCACCGCTGCGGAGTCGGCCCTCGCCGAGGTGCCGCTGCGGACGACGGCGGTCGACGAGCTGCGGTCTCTGCTCGGCTTCTTCGTCAGCCGGGAGCTGTGACGCCGGCGCCGGGGACGGTCGTACGCCTTGGGCACGATGCCCAGGATCGTGAAGCCGCCATGAAACGGGGGTCGGCAACGCCCCCGCCGCACCGCCCACGTCTACCTACCCACAGCCGCCGCTCCGAACGCACAGGGCGCATCACCCGCCCACCCCGAGCATCAGGCCGAGACCGGAGACCAGTGCGAAGACCAGCACGAACAGGCGCATCTTCCGGGCGTCCAGACGGTGGTGCACCAGGCGGCTGAGCCACGCGCCGACGGCGATCGCCGGGAGCAGGACGGCAGCCTGGCCGAGCTCCGCGACCTGCGCCTTCCCGGTACCGAACAGCAGGAGAAGGGAGGCGACTTCACCGACTAGGAAGCACGCGGCGACGGTCGAGCGCAGTTCGGCGGGCGGCCGGTGCTGGTAGACCAGCGCGAGCGGAGGCCCGCCGACACCGGTCGCGGTCTCCGTCAGCCCGGTCACCGCGCCCGCGCCGACGTAGGCGGCCCGGCCGGGCGTGAACGCGGGCGCGGCCAGACTCACGACGGCCGCGAGCACAGTGGCGACACCCACGAACACACCCAGGCTGCGTTCCGGGATGAGCCAGAGCAGTGCCAGTCCTGCCGGGGTGGCCGCGAGGCGCGCCCCGGTGATCCAGCCCGCGCCCCGCAGGTCGAGCGAGGCCCGCTCCCGCCAGGCGACGTAGAGGTTGAGCGGGATCATCGCGGCGAGGACGAAGACCGGGACCAGCCGGGGGTCGAGCATCCCGGCCACGGGCGCGACGATCAGCGCGAAGCCGAGTCCGCTGCTGCCCTGGACGAACGCGGCCACGGCCACCGTGACGGCGAGGACGGTCAGCATGTCCGAGGTCACTGCGGCGTGCTCCACTCTCGTGCCTGCTGCAACGCCCTTGCCGCCGTGGAGGTGGGATGCGCCCGGGAGACGTCCGCTCTGCCGACGGCGGCGCGGGCCAGTTCGGCCGCACGCCGCACCAGTGCGGGCCCGTCCCAGTCGGTCGGCGCGCCCTGCCACAGGCGCAGGCGTCCGGCGACGAAGACGGCGGTGATCTGGTCCCGGTTACCGCGCCGTACGAGTTCCCAGGGCAGGTCCCAGGAGAGCGCGAGTTCAGGGGTGTCGACGTCGACGAGGAGGAAGTCGGCCGCCATGCCCTGGGCGATGGTGCCGGTGCGGGCGCCCAGGCCGACGGCGTCCGCTCCACCGTGGTGGGCGTGCTCCAGCCATGTCCAGCCGGCACCGCACGAGGAGTCGCCGGTGCCGAGGCCGTACGCCAGCCGCTGCGCGAACTCGGCGGCCTCCGCGAGCCGGAAGCCGTCGCCGCGGGTGCCGTCGGTACCGAGGCCGAAGCGGATGCCGCGTTCGGCCATGGCGACCGCGGGCGCGACGGCGTTGCCCTTCCACGCGCTGGCGACGGGGTTGTAGCTGACGGCGGTTCCGGTGTCGGCGAGCAGGGTCAGCTCGTGCGGGGTGAGGAGCGTGGCGTGCGCGGCGAGCAGCTGGGGGCCGAGTGCGCCGATGCGGTGCAGGTGTTCCAGAGGCCGCAACCCGTGCCGGACCAGGGATCGTTCCACGCCTGCGAGGTGTTCGTTGACATGGATCTGTACGACGGCGCCGGCCTCGGCGGCCAGCCGGGCGGTGGCGCGCAGTGTTCCTTCGGTGGCCGCCTCGGGGATGGAGACGGCCAGGGAGGAGTGGACGAGCGGGTCGTCGGCGTACCGGGCGAGGTGCTTCTCGGCCTGCTCCAGCACGGCGGGCTGATCCGCCTCGCCCTCGGCGTCGTTGCAGACGAGGCCCAGGACGCAGCGGATTCCGGCGTCGCGTGCCGCCGAGGCGACCACGTCGACGTCCACGTCGGCACGGGTTCCGGCGTCGGCGACGGTGGTGAAGCCGCCGCGCAGCGCTTCGAGTGCGGCCAGCTTGGCCGCTGTGTAGGCCGACTCCTCGTCGAGCGCGCCCTCCAGGGGCACCCAGACCCGGCGGAATATCTCCGAGGGTTCGCCGAAGGCGAGTGCGGCGCCGAAGCTCTGGGTGAGGTGGTGGTGGGCGTCGACGAAGCCGGGCATCAGCAGATGGCCGGGCAGCCGTGCGGGCGTCAACTGCGGGTGTGCGTGCCTGAGTTCGTGCGCCGGTCCGACGGCCTCGAAGCGGCCGTCGTCGATCACCACAGCCCAGCCGTCGGCGGGACCTTCGGGGAGCAGGACCGCGTCCGGTTCGAGGAGGAGGGGACCGGGTGCGGCGAGGGAATCGCGGTCGGGGTGGTTCATCGGTTGCTTCCTGTGCGTACGGTGGTCAGGCGGGCGGCGATGCCCGGCCGGACGTGGTGGAAAAGGATGTTGAGGACGGCGGCGACGAACGCGCCGACGGCGACGCCGCTTTCCAGCAGGATGCGGACGTTCGCGGGGAAGTGGCCGTACACGCCGGGGATCAGGATCGGCAAGAGCCCCAGAGCGAGGGCGACGGCGCAGATGAACGTGCTGGTGTGCTGGTCGAGGTCGGAGCGGCCGAGCATCTGGATGCCGAGCACGGTGATGACGGCGAAGACGACCATGGCGGTGCCGCCGATGACCGCGGAGGGGATCAGGCTGATCGCCTCGGTGACCGGGGCGAGGAACCCGATGACGATCAGCACGACACCGGCCGCCGCGGTGACGAACCGGCTGCGGACGCCGGTGACCCGGACGATGCCGATGTTCTCCCCGCTGGTGACCATGAGCGGCAGGCCGAAGAAGCCTCCGAAGAGGGAGGTGAGGGCGTCACCGCGGACGGTCTTCGGCACGTCGGTCCGCTTGTCGATGTCCTTGCCGACGGCCTCGGCGTTGATGACGGTCTGGCCGGTGGCCTCGGCCATGGAGGCCAGGCTGTAGAGCATCAGCGGCAGCGCGGCGAGGAGGTTGAACTGGGGTGAGCCGAAGGGCAGCAGCTGCGGCAGGCTGACCAGTCCTCCGCCGGTGCCCGCGGTGTCGATCGCGCCGAGCGCGGCGGCGAGCGCGGTGCCGGCGAGCAGGCCGAGCATCACGGCGAGCTGGCGCAGGATCCCGGCGAAGAGCAGGTAGAAGACGACGGTGAACCCGATGGTCGCCATGCCGAGCCCGAGGTTGAGGGGATCCGCGAAGCCGGGCGTGCCGGGGCGTCCGGTGACGAGGATCGCGCCGACCTTCACCAGGTTGACACCGACGATGACGATCATCGTGCCGATGACCAGGGCGGGGAAGAACTTGAGCAGACGCGAGAAGACCGGCAGCACGACGAAGTAGAACGCCGCCGTCAGGATCACCGCTCCGCTGGCGGTGCGCAGTCCGTGCTGTTCCGCGATCGCGAGGAACAGGATGAGGGGCGCCCCGCCCGGCAGCATCACGAACGGCAGCCGCGGCCCGAACTTCCAGGGACCGAGCGACTGGATCAGCGATCCGACGCCGGACAGCACGAAGGCGGCGGAGAGAAGCTCGACGGTCAGCTCGTTGCCGAGCCCGAGCGTGGCGCTCATCAGGAAGATCGCCGAGATGGGCGTGGCGGCCATGACGAGGACGTGCTGGATTCCGAAGAGCAGGATCTTCAGGACCGGGCGCGATTCGTCCACGGGGTGGGTTCCGGGCCGGGCGCCGCCCTCGGAGGGCGAGTGGGTCTCGTCGGCGGGGGCGGTTTCGCCCTCCTCGCGCGTGACCACCGTACGGCCGGGGGCGGGGAGTTGTCCGGCTTCGGGCCGGCTCTGGCGGGGACTGGACACGGTCGGGCTCCGTTCGGGCGTCGGGAACGCTCGGAATTTCAGCCGCGATCTGGCCCCGGACGGTGAGCCAAATCGATTTGGCCAAATCGATTTGGCCGCCAGTATGTGAGGCTGTGGGCGCACCGTCAAGGGTCGCCGCACCGGATAGGGAACAAGGCTGTGATCACTGGGACCGAGATCGGCGAAGATGGTGGGATCAACCGTTCCTGTCCGCGAGGAGTGTCCGAGCACATGGCTACGTCCGCCTCCGGTCGGAAACCGCCGACGATCGCTGATGTCGCACGCGTCGCCGGGGTTTCCCGCACGACCGTGTCGCACGCCCTCAACGGGCTCGGCAAGGTCGACCCCCGCACGCGCGAGCGCATCAGGCAGGTCGCGTCAGAGCTCGGCTACCGCCCCAACCTGCGGGCGCAGCGGCTGCGGCGCGGGGAGGCGAAGGCGATCGCTCTGGTCTCCTCGATGCCGTTCGCCGTGGCCGGTGGCCCGTCCCGGCTCGGGTTCTACATGGAGGTCGCGGCCGCCGCGGCGGAGAGCGCCCTGTCGCACGACTACGCGCTCGTGCTCGTCCCGCCCGTGCAGTCGGGCTCGGCGCTGTACTCCCTCGACATCGACGGGGCCATCGTGGTCGAGCCGGACGTCGAGGACGCGGCGGCGGCCCAGCTGCGCGAACGCGGACTGCCGTATGTGACGCTCGGCCGGCCGGTGTCGCCGAAGGAGGACGCCCCGTACGTCGATCTGCGCGGCAGGCTGGTCGCCGAGCTGCTGCTGCGGCACCTGCACGAGCAGGGCGCCGTCCGGCCGGCCCTGATGGTGGGCGCCGGCTCCCGGCACTCGTCGGTGGACGCGGTCGCCGCGTACGAGGGCCTGGCCGAGGAGTACGGCTGGACGCCGCTCGTGGTGAGAGTGCCGGAGTCGGGTGGTGAGCAGGCGGGGTACGAGCGATGTGCCGCCCTGCTCGCGGAACATCCCGACGTCGACGCGGTGTGTGCGCTGGTGGACGCCTTCGCGGTGGGTGCGGTGCGGGCGATACGGGAGAGCGGGCGTGCCGTACCCGACGACGTCCTGGTCGTCACGCGCTACGACGGCCTGCGCGCCCGCACCTGCCAGCCGCCGCTGACGGCGGTCGACCTGCACCTGGACCGGGTGGCGTCCGAAGCGGTGGAACTGCTGCTGGGGCAGCTGCGCGGGGACAC
This sequence comes from Streptomyces sp. NPDC096205, assembly GCF_044763135.1. NCBI lineage: Bacteria > Bacillati > Actinomycetota > Actinomycetes > Kitasatosporales > Streptomycetaceae > Streptomyces > Streptomyces sp. NPDC096205. The sequence continues at coordinate 339,696 of NZ_JBIWFS010000005.1, forward strand.
CGCCACGCCGCCGGCGGCGGTGTCCCTCGAGCCACGGGTGATCCCTCGCGCCTCCTCCGTCCGGGCGGACCGGGCCTGAGCCGGGCCCGCCGAGTTGTCCGCGGTCGGCGCCCCGCGCGAGCAGAGCAGTCGCCGGATCCGTGATGAGTGGCACCCGGTGCGGTCTGTTCCTCAGGAGCCGTCACTCCCCCGCCCCCGCCAACCGCCTCCCCACCCGCGCGGCCGTCTCCCGCAGCCAGATGTGGGCGGCGTCATGGGTGTGGACCGGATGCCACCACAGGGCCTCACGCAGCGGGACCGCCTCGTAGGGCGGTTCGAGGACGCGGACGGCGGCGAGTGGTGCGACGAGGTGGGCGAGGCGGGCCTGGACGAGGGCGATGCGCCGGGTGCCGGCGACGAGCAGGGGCAGCAGCTGGAAGCTGTCGACGGAGACCTCGACGCGCGGTTCGATGCCGAGCATGCCGAGCTGGCGGACGGCCGGGGCGTCGTAGGTGCGCTGGTAGGTGACCCAGGGCAGCCGGGCGAGGTCGTGGCGGGTGAGCCGGTCGTGGACGCTGGGGTGGTCGTCGGCGACGAGGAAGACCCAGCGGTCGTCGTAGAGGTCGGTGGCGGGGAAGTCGCTGATGACGCCGTGCGGCATGAGCAGGCCGTCGGTGGCGCTGAGCAGGGTGGCCGTGTCGTCGACGACGGTCGCCGGGGTCTGGGTGAAGCGCAGCCGGATGCCGGGGGCCTCCTCGTGGACGACACGGGCGAACTCGGCACCGAAGACGGCGACGGCGTAGTCGGACGCGATCAGGCGGAACTCGCGGCTCTCCTTGGCGGGGTCGAAGTCGGCCTGGCTGGCGAAGAGGCGCTCCAGCACGTCGTAGGCGGTGGCGGTGCGGTCGAGGAGGACCTGGCCGAGGGCGGTCAGCTCGTAGTGGCCGCCGACGCGGGCGAGCAGGTCGTCGTCGAAGTGGCGGCGCAGCCGGGCGAGGGCGGCGCTCATCGCCGGCTGGCTGAGGCCGACCCGCTGCCCGGCGCGGGTGACGTTGCGCTCCTCCAGCAGGGCCCGCAGGGCGACGACGAGGTTGAGATCGAGCCGGGTCAGATTCACGGGACTTCTCCTTGCTCCAGGCCTCCCACCTGCAGTGAATAAACCACATGGATGACGATCATCCACACAATCTATTTCCCTGATCCCGGGGGCCGGGTCCAGATTAGTGCCACCGCAATCAGGAGGACATGTCCGTGAAACCTGAACCCGTGTCCGCGCTCTTCGCCGGACCCTTCGCCCTCGCGACGCTCTCGGCCCCGGACGGGCCCGCTTTCCCCGCTCTGGTCACCCCGGACGCCCAGGTGCTCGACCTGCGCACCGCCCTCGGCGCGTCGCGGGCCACCACCCGCACGCTGCTGGACGAGTGGGAGACGGTCCTCCCGCGGTTGCGGGCGCTGGCCGACGACCGGGGTGGGGACCTGAGGCCCCTCGCGGACTTCCGGGTGCACGCTCCGGTGGAGCCGCGTCAGGTCTTCCAGTCGGGGGCGAACTACCGGCAGCACGTCATCGACCTGCACGTCGCGCATCGCGCCCCCGGTGACGACCGGCCCGAGGGTGAGCGGCGCGCGGAGGCTGCCGAGATCATGGACCGCCGGGCGGCCGAGGACCTGCCGTACGTCTTCCTCGGCCTGCCGAGCGCGATCACCGGCCCCTACGACGACGTGGTGCTGCCCGCGTGGGCCGAACAGCCGGACTGGGAGCTGGAGTTGGCTGCCGTGATCGGCCGTCCCGCCCACCGCCTCTCCGTCGAGGACGCGCTGGAGTACGTCGCCGGGTACACGATCGCCAACGACCTCACCGACCGCGCCACCGTCTTCCGCCGGGACATGCCGCAGATCGGCACCGACTGGCTGCGCAGCAAGAACGCGCCCGGCTTCACGCCGCTCGGCCCGTGGATCGTGCCCGCCGAGTCGGTCGTGAACCCCGACGACCTGCGGGTCACACTGAAGCTGAACGGCGAGACCATGCAGGACGAGTCCACCAAGGACATGATCTTCAAGGTCGCCCGCATGGTGTCCTACGCCTCCCAGACCGCGCAGCTCCTGCCCGGCGACCTGGTGCTGACGGGTTCCCCCGCCGGCAACGGCATGCACTGGGGCCGGCTGCTGCGCGACGGAGACGTGATGGAGGGCTCGATCACCGGCCTCGGCGTCCAGCGCACCCGGTGTGTCGCCGAGGACGCCTCATGAACCGCCACGACCCCGAGGGGGCGATCGCCGAGGCCGCCAAGGCGTACTCGAACTGGGGGCGTTGGGGCGAGGACGACCGCCTCGGCACTCTCAACTTCCTGGACGAGGCGGGGCGCCGTGAGGGCGCGGCCCTGGTGCGGCGGGGCGTCAGTTTCTCGCTGTCGCAGCGGTTCGACATGAACGGCCCGCAGAAGGGCTGGCGGCGGCGCACCAACCCGGTGCACACCATGCTCGACACGGGCGTGGACGCCGCGCTCGGTCACCAGGGGTTCCCGCACGGGCTCGGCGGCGCCGACGACGTCATCGCGATGCCGTTGCAGTGCTCCACCCAGTGGGACGGGCTGGGGCACATCTTCGACCACGGCATCGCCTGGAACGGCCGGCCGGCCCAGCAGGTCGTCACGTCCGAGGGCGACCTGGTCACCGGCATCGAGCACATGGCGCCGTATGTCGCCGGGCGCGGCGTACTGCTGGACGTGGGACGCGTGATCGGCGAGAACGGCGAGCTGCCCGACGGGTTCGCGGTCACCGAGGAGCACCTGAAGGCGACGGCCGAGGCGCACGGCGTGCGCGTGGGCCGCGGGGACATCGTGGTCGTCCGCACCGGACAGCTCACGCGTGTGCGCCGCGAGGGCTGGGGCGACTACGCCGGCGGTCCCGCGCCCGGACTGTCCTTCTCCACGGCCGGCTGGCTGCACGGATCGGAGATCGCCGCGATCGCCACCGACACCTGGGGGTTCGAGGTGCGGCCGAACGAGTTCGAGCATGCCTTCCAGCCCCTGCACCAGGTCGCCATCCCGCACATCGGCCTGCTGATCGGCGAGATGTGGGACCCGGACGCCCTCGCCGAGGACTGCGCGGCCGACGGCGTGTACGCGTTCTGGCTCACCGCCGCTCCCCTGCCCATCACCGGAGCGGTCGGCTCCCCCGTCAACCCGATCGCCGTCAAGTGACCGGCGGAACGAAGGAGTTCCCCTCATGAGCACATCCCGAACGGTCCTGGTCGTCGGCGGTGGCGCGGCGGGCAACGCCGTCACCGTCCTGCTGCGCCGGGCCGGTCTGGCCGTCGACCTGATCGAGGCGAAGGACGACTGGAACGCCACCGCCGGCTCCGGCATCACCCTCCAGGGCAACGCCCTGCGCGTGCTGCGCGAACTCGGCGTGTGGGAGCAGGTGAAGGAGTCCGGCTTCGCCTTCGGCTCGGTCGGCATCACCGCCCCCGACGGCACCGTCCTGCATGTCGCCCGGGACCTGCGCACCGGCGGCGACGACCTGCCCGCCACCGTCGGCATGCAACGCCCCCGGCTCCAGCGGATCCTCATCGACGCCGTCCGCGCGAGCGGTGCGACGGTGCGGCTGGGCACCACCGCCGAGACCCTGGACCAGGACGCGGACGGCGTGACCGTACGCTTCTCCGACGGCACCGAGGGCCGCTACGACCTGGTGGTCGCCGCCGACGGACTGGGCTCGGCCACCCGCGCCGCCATCGGCATCCCGGACAGACCTGAGCCCACCGGCATGGCCATCTGGCGCATCGCCGCCCCCCGCCCGGCCGGAGTCGTCCGCACCGACCTCACCTACGGCGGCCCCGCCTACATCGCCGGGTACTGCCCCACCAGCGACGCCACCCTGTACGCGTACGTGGTCGAGGCCAACCGGGACCGTGCCTCGATCCCTCCGGAGACGTACGCCGACGAGATGTGGCGGCTCGCCTCCGCGTACGGCGGGTTCTGGAAGGAGATCGCCGAGCACATCACCGACCCGGCGCAGGTCAACTACACCTGGTTCGACCGGCTGTTGGTGGAGGGCTCCTGGCATCGCGGCCGGGTGGTCCTCGCAGGCGACGCCGCCCACTGCTGTCCGCCCACCCTCGCCCAGGGCGCCGCGCTGTCGCTGGAGGACGCGTGGGTGCTCGCCCAGATGCTCACCGGCGCGGACACCTGGGACGACGCGCTGCTCCAGGCGTACTACGAGCGGCGCATCGCCCGCGTCCGCCCGGTCGTCGAGGCGTCGGTGCAGCTCGGGCAGTGGCAGCTCGACGGGGTGCGGGACGCCGACGTCCCCGGCCTGATGGGGCGCACCATGACGATGCTCCGGGAGCTGCCGTGACCACGCCCACCGTCGACGTGCACGCCCATGTGCTGCTGCCCGAGGTCGACGCGCTCGTGGCCGGGCTGCCCGGCCGTACGGCGGCGAGGGAGCTGGACGCCCGGCGCAACGGCCCGGCGGCCCTCGCCGTCAACGGACCGATGGTGCGCGAGCGCGTCCCGCGGCTGACGGACGTCGCCGTGCGTCTGGCGGCGATGGACGCCCAGGGCGTGGACGTACAACTGGTCAGCCCCTCCCCCTCGCACTACCACTACTGGGCGGACCAGGAGACGGCCGAGAAGGTGTACCGGCTGGCCAACGAGGCGACGGCCGCGCACTGTTCGGCCGCTCCCGAGCGGCTGCGCGGACTCGGACTGGTCCCGCTCCAGCACCCGGAGCAGGCGGTGCTCGCTCTGGATCACGCGCTGGAACAGGGCCTGACCGGCGTGGAGATCTCCACCCACGCCCCGGGACGCGAGCTGTCCGATCCGGCCTACGAGCGCTTCTGGTCACGCGCCGAGGACACGGGCGCCCTCGTCTTCCTGCACCCCTTCGGGTGCACGCTCGACGAGCGGCTGGACCAGTGGTACCTGTCCAACACTGTCGGGCAGCCCGCCGAGAACGCCGTCGCGCTCTCCCATCTGATCTTCTCCGGTGTGCTGGACCGGCATCCCGGCCTGAGGGTGATCGCGGCGCACGGCGGCGGTTACCTTCCCACCCACATCGGCCGCTCGGACCACGCCTGGCGGGTCCGTCCCGACGCCCAGGGCTGCGCCCATCCGCCCAGCAGCTACCTGAAGCGGCTGTACTTCGACTCCCTCGTCCACGACCCGCACGTGCTGCGGGAGTTGGTCCGCGTCGCGGGCGCCGACCGCATACTTCTCGGTTCCGACTTCCCCTTCGACATGGGCACCGAGGACCCGCTCGCGGACCTGCGCGCGGCCGGTCTGTCCGACACCGACCTCGAAGCCGTACGCGGCGGCAACGCCTCCGCCCTTCTCTTCACGGAGTGATCTCATGCGTCTGCTCACCCACCTGCGGCACGTCGACCTCGCCGTGCCCGACTACGACAAGCAGCTCGACTTCTACTCCGGCGTCTGGGGACTGACCAAGGTCGCCGAGGACTCCGGCATCTCCTTCCTGGCCGCCGAGGGCAGCCCGGAACAGTACGTCGTACGCCTGCGCAAGGCGGAGGAGAAGCGCCTCGACCTCGTCTCGTACGGGGCCGCGAGCGCGGCCGACGTCGACACGCTCGCCGAGCAACTCCTCGCCCAGGACGTCCAGTTGATCTCCCGGCCGGGGAAGGTCGACACTCCCGGCGGCGGCTACGGCTTCCGCTTCTTCGACGTGGACGGCCGCACCATCGAGGTCTCCGCCGACGTCGAGGTGCGCCGGCATCGCAAGATCGAGGAGAAGGAGTCGATCCCGGTCAAGCTGAGTCACGTCGTCCTCAACTCCCCCGACCTGAACCGGACTCGGGAGTGGTACGAGCGCCACCTCGGCTTCCGTCTCTCCGACACGCTCAGCTCGCCGCACATGGGCGAGGTCATGCACTTCATGCGGATCAGCAACCAGCACCACTCCATGGCCATCGCGCAGGGACCGCACACCTCCCTGCACCACGTCTCCTTCGAGATGCGCGGCATCGACGAGTACATGCGCGGCTCCGGCCGGGTGATGCGGGCGGGCTTCCGCAAGGTCTGGGGGCCGGGCCGGCACATGGCGGGCGACAACACCTTCACCTACTTCCTCGACCCGCACGGCAACACCGTCGAGTACACCACCGAGCTGGAGTGCCTGGACGAGGACACCTGGCACCCGCACGTCTACGACTTCTCCCAGCCGGAGGTCACCGACCAGTGGGGCACGGCGAACCCCATGAACGAGCTGGTGGCGAAGGAGTCCTTCAACGACCCCGACCGGGGCGTCTTCGTCGCTCCGCCCGTCTGATCCTCCGTCCCCGATCTCCTCCCTCACCAGGAGCCCCCATGCGCTTCGCCGCCTACGAGCACCACCACCGCCACCGGGTGGCCGTCCTGGAGGACGACGGCACCCTGTACCCGCTGCCCGGCGTCACCTCGCTCACCGCGCTGCTCCAGGAGACCGGCGGCCTGTCCGGGCTGCTCGCCGCCGGCGCGGCGGCCCTCGACGTTCCGCCCGGCCCGCACGTCTCCCAGATCCGTCTGCTGCCTCCTCTCCAGCCCGTCTCGGTACGGGACTTCGTGACGTTCGAGGAGCACGTCGAAGGGGTCCGCAGATCGGTGCAGGGCACGACCGGCGTGCCCGAGCAGTGGTACGCGGCGCCGACCTTCTACTTCACCAACCCGCACGCCGTCTACGGTCCTCAGGACGCGATCCCGGTGCCGCCCGGCTCGGCCGTGCTCGACTTCGAGCTGGAGGTGGCCGCCGTCATCGGCCGCGAGGGCCGGGACCTCACTCCCGCGCAGGCCCGCGACCACATCGTCGGCTACACCGTGTTCAACGACTGGTCCGCGCGCGATCTGCAGGGCGCGGAGATGCAGGTGGGCCTCGGCCCCTGCAAGGGCAAGGACACCGCCACCACCCTCGGCCCGTACCTGGTCACCGCCGACGAGCTGGAGCCCCACCGGGACGCCGACGGCTTCCTGCGCCTGGCGCTGCGGGCCGAGATCAACGGCGAGACGGTCGGCGAGGACCTCCTGTCCAACATGAGCTGGACCTTCGAGGAGATGACCGCCTACGCCTCCCGCGGCACGCGCGTCGTGCCGGGTGACGTCCTCGGCTCGGGCACCTGCGGCAACGGCGGCTGCCTCGCCGAACTGTGGGGCCTGCGCGGCGAACGGACCCCGCCGCCGCTCGCGCCCGGCGACACCGTCTCCCTCACCGTCGAGGGCCTCGGCACCCTCATCAACACCGTCGTGCCCGGCGCGGAACCCGTGCCCCTGCCTGCCGGCCGGCGCCGCACCCGGGAGCGGCCGTGAGCGGCCTGCACCCCAAGAGGCTCCTGGGCAAAGTCGTCGTCGTCACGGGTGCGGCCCGGGGCCAGGGCGCCGCCGAGGCCGGGGCCCTGACCCGGGAGGGCGCCCGCGTCGTCGCCACCGACGTCGCACCCGCGGACGGCTGCCGCCGCCTCGACGTCACCCGCGACGAGGAGTGGGCCGCCCTCGCCGCCGAACTGCGGGAGACGTACGGGCAGGTGCACGGCCTGGTGAACAACGCGGGCATCACCTGGCGCGCCCGCGTCGGCGAGGTCCGCCCCGAGGACATGGCGCGCGTCCACGCGGTCAACGTCACCGGCCCGCTGCTGGGCATCCAGCACCTCGCGCCCCTCATGCCGGCCGGCGCCTCGGTCGTGAACGTCGGCTCCTCGGCGGGACTCACCGCCCACTACCCGGTCGCCTACACGACCAGCAAGTGGGCGCTGCGGGGCCTGTCGAAGACGGCCGCGCTGGAACTGGGCCCGCACGGCATCCGCGTCAACACGATCCACCCCGGCTACATCGAGACCGAGATGACCGCCTCCGCCGCCCCCGCCTTCCGTGAGGCCAACGTCCGGGAGACCCCGCTCGGCCGCGTCGGCACCGTCGACGAGGTCACTGCGCTGGTCGTGTTCCTGCTGTCGGAGGAGTCGTCGTTCATCACCGGCGCGGAGATCCCCGTCGACGGCGGGCTCACCGCCCACGGCGGTGTGAAGTCCGTTTCCGACGCCCTGCGTACGGGGGCGTCGTGAAGCGGCTCGAAGGCGAGGTCGCCCACCTCCTGGTCGACGGCGGACGGTCCACCGTCGTGCCCGGTGCCTGCCCCTGACATCGCTCGTGGAAAGGAACACACCCATCGTGGACAAAGTCATCGGCAGCGCCGCCGAGGCGGTGGCCGACATCCCCGTCGGCGCCTCGCTGGCCGTCGGCGGATTCGGCCTCAGCGGCGTCCCTGAGGTCCTGATCCGCGCCCTGTACGACCAGGGAGCGAGCGGTCTGAAGGTTGTCTCCAACAACTGCGGCGTCGACGGCCGGGGGCTGGGCGTGCTGCTCGCGGCCGGCCGGATCGCCCGGGTGACCGGCTCCTACGTGGGCGAGAACAAGGAGTTCGCCCGCCAGTACCTCGCCGGTGAGCTGGAGGTCGAGCTGGTGCCCCAGGGCACGCTCGCCGAACGGCTGCGGGCGGGCGGCGCGGGAATCCCCGCCTTCTACACACCGGCCGGCGTCGGCACCCAGGTGGCGGACGGCGGCCTGCCCTGGCGCTACGCCGACGACGGCTCGGTGGCGCTCGCCTCGCCGCCGAAGGAGACGCGCACCTTCGGCGCGAGCGCCTACGTCCTGGAGCATGCCATCGCGACCGACTACGCCCTCGTACGGGCCTGGCGCGGCGACCGCCACGGCAATCTCCGCTTCCGCAAGGCAGCCGCCAACTTCAACCCCCTGGCCGCCACGGCGGGCAGGGTGACGATCGCCGAGGTCGAGGAACTGGTCGAGCCCGGTGAACTCGACCCGGACGAGATCCACCTGCCCGGCGTCTATGTACAGCGCGTCGTCTCCCTCACCCGTGAGCAGGCCGCCGACAAGCAGATCGAGAAGAGGACCGTACGCGCATGAGCTGGACCCGCGACCAGATGGCCGCCCGCGCCGCCGCCGAACTCACCGACGGCTCCTACGTCAACCTCGGCATCGGCCTGCCCACCCTGATCCCCGGCCACCTCCCGCCCGGCGTCCACGTCGTGCTGCATTCCGAGAACGGCATCCTCGGCACCGGCCCCTACCCCACCGAGACGGAGGTCGACCCGGACCTGATCAATGCCGGCAAGGAGACGGTCACCGTCCTGCCGGGCGCCGCCTTCTTCGACTCCGCCCTCTCCTTCGGCATGATCCGCGGCGGGCACATCGACACCGCCGTGCTCGGCGCCATGCAGGTGTCGGCGTCGGGCGACCTGGCCAACTGGATGATCCCCGGCAAGATGGTGAAAGGCATGGGCGGTGCGATGGACCTCGTGCACGGGGCCCGCCGCGTCATCGTCCTCATGGAGCACACCGCCAAGGACGGCAGCCCGAAGATCGTCGAGGAGTGCACGCTCCCCCTCACCGGCGAGCGCTGCGTCCACCGGATCATCACCGACCTCTGCGTCCTCGACGTCACGGACGACGGCCTCACCCTCGTCGAAACCGCCCCCGGAGTCACCGTAGAAGAGGTGACGGCTCGCACCGACGCTCCCCTCGGGCCCGTTCTCAGCGGGCCGCCGGGCCAGTGGTGAAGAACTCGACCATCCGCTGCAGGCCGTTCTCGCCGAACATCGTCTCCAGGCTGCCGGCGGACTCGGCGGCGGACGCCTCGCTCCGCGGGAACAGCGCCTCTTCGTAGGCGGCCAGGGCGGCCTCGGTGTCGCCGGGGTGGGCGGCGACGGCCTGGGCGAGTTCGGCTCCGTCGAGCATGGCGAGGTTGGCGCCTTCACCGGCGAAAGGGGACATCAGGTGGGCGGCGTCGCCCAGCAGGGTCACGCCCGGGACGCGGTCCCAGCGGTGGCCGACGGGCAGGGCGTGGATGCGGCGCGGGGTGATCGTGTCCGCGTCGGCGACGAGGCCGCGCAGGCCCTCGTCCCAGCCTTCGAAGTGGGCGAGGACCGCGGCCTTGGCGGTGGCGGGGTCGCTGAAGTCGATCGTGTCGAGCCAGCCCTCGTCGGCCCGGAGAGCGGTGTAGACGTGCAGGCTGCCGTCGGATTCGCGGTGGGCGAGGAAGCCGCGCTCGTCGTGGAGGCTGATGAAGAACCCGCCGCCGACGAAGGCCGCGCTGCGCGGGTGGCGGGTGTCGGCCTCGTACAGGTCGGTCTCGGCGAAGGAGATCCCGGTGTAGGCGGGCTCGGCGTCCGAGAGGAGCGGCCGGATGCGGGACCAGGCGCCGTCCGCGCCGATCAGGAGGTCGGTCGTGACGGCCGAGCCGTCGGCGAACGTCACCTCATGGCGTCCGTCGCCCAGCGGCCGGGCGCCGGTCACCTTCCGGCCCCAGCGGACCGTTCCGTCGGGCAGGGAGCCCAGCAGCAGGTCCCGCAGGTCACCGCGGTCCACCTCGGGCCGGTCGCCGGCACCGTCGTCCTCGGCGGACACATGCACCGTGCCGTCCGGGCCGAGCAGGCGCATGGCCTGGCCGCCCTCGTGGACGAGCGCGCGGAAGCCGTCGTAGAGGCCGGCGGCGTGCAGGGCCTTCTGGCCGTTCTCCGCATGGATGTCGAGCATTCCGCCCTGGGTACGGGCCTCGGGTGATGCCTCCCGTTCGAAGACGGCCGGCTCGATGCCGTTGATGTGCAGGACACGAGCTGCGGTCAGGCCGCCGAGGCCTGCGCCGATGATCGCGACGGGGTGGTGGGTGCTCATCCGACTTCTCCGATGCATGAGGGATTCCGGGCCGGCACATCCACCGTAACGAACATGTTCGTCGCGAACAAGTTCGCCGATGGATGTCGTAGCTTTCATCGGCGAGGATGCGGTGAGAAGGCCCGGCCGCCCCTGTCAGGCGGCGCCGGGCGGCAGCGGAGTGCCGGTGATCCCGTGGATCAGGACGTCGAAGCCCCACGACAGCCGGGCATCGGCCGAGCCGCTGAGCAGGTCCGGCAGGAGTGCCTTGATCGTCGGGTGGGTGGCTTCGTCCACGTCGTGCACGGCCCGGGCGAGCGCGTTCCACTCCTCCCGTGAGGTGGGGCTGCCCTCCTGCGTCCCGTGCTCCGCGGCGGTGGCCGTGGCGTACTGGAGCAGGTTGTCCACTCCCCAGGCGACCTGTTCCCGGGGGGCCCCGCTGCGCGAGAGCAGGTCCAGGACGCGCTCGACGAGGTTGAGGTAGTTCTCGCCGCTGGGCCGTGACACGAGGGCCGAGCGGGCGAGCTGGGGGTAGGCGAAGAGAACGAGGGTGTAGGAGGTGAGCACCGCCACGAGCTGATCGCGCCAGCCCCGACCGGCCTGCCCGACGGACAGGTCGACCTCGCCCAGCAGGGCGTCGAGAACGGCCGCGTGCAGTTCGGCCGTGTTCGCCACGTACACGTAGAGCGAGGCCGGACCGGTGTCCAGTTCCTTCGCCAGCCGGCGCATGGTGACCTTCTCCAGGCCCTCCGCCCGCATGATCTGCACGGCGGTGTCCACGATCCACCGCCGGGTCAGGGCGGGCTTGGCGGGACGCTCACGGCGGCTGATCGGTTCTTTCGCGGCAGACATCCGCCGATCGTAGCGAACACGTTCGTGCGTCCCGGCCTCCCCGTCAGCGATGCGCGGCCCTCTACGGTGCCTCGGCGAACGCGGCGGACGGTTGGTCGCCGTTCTGGGCCTGCGCCGCACGCTCGGCCACCGCGCGGGCGATGCCCGACAGGACCGCCGAGTCGAGTTCGTCGTAGCCCCCGCCGTAGCTGACGCGGATGACCACGGTCCCGGCGCGGACGACCGTCGCCATGGCGTACGTGTACGCCGAGCCGGTGTACTCCTGCTGGGAGAACGCGGTGCTCTCGTCACCGATCTGCTCCAAGGACATCGACGCCACATCGTCCCCCGAGCCGACGTTGCCGACGCGCTCCTCGTAACCCTTGACCGCGGCGTCCACGGTCTCGTAGGCCTCGACCTTGATGTCGGCCCGGTCGGACCCGTCGGACACGGCGTACGTGACGTCACCTTCGCTGAGCAACCCCCCGCAGTCGCCCGAGCAGTTGTCCGAGGTCACTTCCTGGGTCTCCGCCTCCTCGGCCAGCGACCACCCGGCCGGCATGCTCTGCAGATCGGGCAGGATGGCCTTGGCCAGCTCGAGGTCTCTCACGGGCGCAGCTTCGCCACCACCGCCGTCCTCCGCTCCGGCCTCGCCACCGCCGTCCTCCGCTCCGGCCTCGCCACCGGTCAGCGGAACGTCCGACCCGTCGCCGTACGCCCCTCCGATCACACCGGCCGAAGCACCCTCGCGCGACGCGGCACGATCGCCCCCGCCCGCCGCCTGCACCAGACCGTAGACGGCGAGTCCGAGGACGAGCGCCACGGCCATCAGCAACGCGGTCACGGTGGTGGGTGTCAGCTGGTCCTTGCGCAGGGTGAGCGGCCCGAACGCGATGGTGTTGTTCCTGGCGCGGTCCCCGATGTGGGCCTGGTTGATGTTCCGGCCGGCGTACGGCGCCACCGAAGGCTGCCGCTGCGCCAGTTCACGCAAGTGCTCCAGTCGGCGGGCGAGATCGGGATCCGCGTCGAGTACGGCAGTGACCTGCCGCTCCGTCTCGCCGGCAGCCCCGTTCTCCGGGCCGAGGGCCGCGCGCCCTTCGGGGGAGGCCTGCAGTCGGTCTCTCACCAGTCGGGACGCCTCGGCTCCGGCCGCCCCGCCGATGGCACCCGCCGCCCCGTTCGATGCCTGGGTCAGCAACGTCACGACCCAGGCCGTCAGTTCGGATGCTTCCATGAGGCAGAGTATCGCCATGTCCCTGACCAACGGAGGGTCTCTTTTCGGCCCTTCGGGGCCTCCGTCCGGCCGACTCTGCGGGCTTGAAGAGGACCGGCGCCGACCACAGACAGTGGCGGGCGCCGGGGATGGAGATGCCGGTCAAGTCGGCGTCCTGGACGGGTACTTGACCGAGGGCTGGACGATCACCCCTGCCTGACCGGGCTGTCAGCAGCCGATGGGTGTGGAGCCGACGGCCACGTCGTCGAACCACAGGGTGTCGTCGCCCGTCCCGTAGCTCTCCCAGCCCAGGCGCAGGGCGGTCGGCCGGGGCGGGGTCGTGCGGGCGAGCCACTGCTGGTCGACGTCCTGGGTGGGGACGCCATCGGCGTGCAGGCCCGGGATCTGCTCGTCACCGAGCCAGGTGTCGAGCTTGGGGGCGGCCGTGTCGATCGCGAACCGCAGGCACTGCCAGCTTCCGGTCGACAACGGCCGGCTCAGCGCCACACCGGCCGGGCTCTGCGCGGGCAGGGTGGCGTCGTCGCTCTCCCTGTTCCATTGCAGGGCGCCGTTCTGGCCCCCGACGCGCAGGCTCCGCCCGCCCTGGGAGGAGTCGGGCAGGGAGACGAAGGTGACATGGGCGGCGGGCAGCGCGGTGGTGTGCCGCACCCACATCCGTACGTACATCACCGGGCCGACCGAGGACAGGTCCGCGGTGGCGGCGACGAATGCGTGGTTGCAGTAGCCCGCCCTGCCGTCGACCCGCAGCGAGGTGCTGCCCCTGTGCGCGACCGCGGTGTCGACGGCGGCCGTGCCGGTGCCCTGGCAGTCGGGCGCGGTGAACCGCCAGGCGCCGGACGGGGTGGGGCCGGCCTGGTCCTCGAAGTCCGAGCAGATCACGGCGGAGCCGCAGTCACCGCTGGGAGGGGTGGTGGGCGGCGGGGTGGTCGGGGGCGGTGTGGTCGGCGGCGGGGTGCCGGTGCCGCCGCAGGACACGCCGTTGAGGGCGAAGTCGCTCGGCGCGGGGTCGGACGAACGCCAAGTGCCCTGGAGGCCGAAGTCGGCGGTGCCGCCCGTGGCCAGCGCGCCGTTCCAGCCGGTGTTGACAGCGACGACGTTGCTGCCGGTCTGCGCGACCGTGGCGTTCCACGCCGAGGTCACCTGCTGGTCGCCGGTGTAGGTCCAGGTCAGACGCCAGCCGGTGAGGGCCGGGCCGAGGTTGGTGATCTTGATCTGCGCGGTGTAGCCGCCCGTCCACCGGTTCACGGTGTAGTCGACCCGGCAGCCGGACTCCGCACCGCTCGCGGACAGGGCGGTCAGGCCGGACATGAGCAGCGCGACGGCCGCGAGGATCGTTGCCGCCGTCCAGGGGTGGCGCGCGCGTAAGAGCGGGAAGGGGATGCGCATGGGTGCCTCCGGGGTGGATGTGCGCGAGGGCGGGAGCGCCCCCAAGTGGATTGGGAGCGCTCCCGAAATGTCATTCCAGGGCCTTTCAGGAGTTGGCTCGAATGGCTCTGCCTGGGGATCTGCTGGGAAACGGCTGGATCTGCCGGTGGGTCAGCCGGTCGGGAAGGAGTCGGGGGTGCTGATCCGGCTCTTGATCAGCGCTCCCGACTCGGTCAGCACACCGCTGCTGCTGTAGTCACTGCCGTTGCAGGTGCCCGGCCTGAGTGTCGCGCTGCTCTCGTCGGCGTCGGAGTAGGTCCAGTTCGCGTAGCTGATCTTCAGCTGGTCGAGCAGGTCCAGCCAGGCCGTGGTGCTCGTCCGGTCCATCGCCCCGCCGCCGGTGGCGCTCACCGTGCCGAACTCGGTGACGAACAGCGGCAGTTTGGCGGCCGCCCGGCTCACCGTGGTGCGGTAGTTGTCCTTGTGGCTCGCGGCGTAGAAGTGGAACGCGTACATGATGTTGGTGGCGTTGACCGGGTTGTTGACGACCTCGGTCTCGTTGGAGCCGTCCGAGACGCCCAGCGAGGACCAGCCGCGGGTGCCGACGATGACGACGGCGTCCGGGTCGGCGGCGCGGATGACGGGGATGACCTGCTCGGCGTAGTTCTTGACGGCCGTCCAGCTCACGCCGTTGGGCTCGTTGGCGATCTCGTAGATCACGTTCTTCTTGGCCGCGTTGCGCGCGGCGACGGACGCGAAGAACGTCTTGGCGCGGTCGAGGTTGTAGTTCGGGTCACCCGGCGTCAGGGTGTGGAAGTCGATCAGCGCGTACATGCCGCGGGCCTCGGCCATGTCGACGTAGCTGTTCACGCGGCTGGTGAAGCCGGCCGGGTCGGTCTCGTAGCCCTGCTCCTGGACGTACATGGCGATGCGCAGCAGGTCCGACTTCCAGTTGGTCGCCAGCGCGTCCAGGGAGGCGTTGTTGTAACACTTGCTGAACCACTGGATGCCGTGGGTGCTCATGCCCCGCAGCTGGATGGGGCGGTTGTACTGGTTGCACAGGTTGACGCCGCAGACCTTGAGCTGGCCGTTGATGCTCACAGGGGTGCCGGTGCCCGGGTCCGGGTCGGGCGGGGGCTCCTCGCCGCCGACGGAGCCCGTACAGGCCACGCCGTTGAGCGTGAACGCGGCGGGCTTCGGGTTGGCGCCGGTGAACGTGGCGGTGAAGCCCAGGTCGGTGCTGCCGCCGGTGGCCAGGGTGCGGTTCCAGTCCACGTTGGTGGCGCTGACCGTGGAACCCGACTGCGACCAGGTGCCGTTCCACCCCTGAGCGACCTTCTGACCGGCGTCCGGCCAGGTCCACTTGAGCGTCCAGCCGCTGACCGCGTCCCCCAGGTTGGTGACCTTCACCCCGGCCTGGAAGCCGCCCTGCCACTGGCTGGTGATCGTGTAGTCGACTCTGCAGCCGGTGGCGGCCGCCGCCTCGGGGCCGGCCAGTGCCGTCAGGCCCAGGGCCGTCGCGCCGGTCGCCAACAGGGCCAATATGCGTTTCAAGCGTTCCTCCTCGTGTCCCTACGAAGCGAAGCTGAGTGGAGCGGGTGGAGCGGTGACGCGAGAATGGGAGCGCTCCCAAAGTCCGTCGGGCCGAGACCGTACACCGGTGCGTCGGCCGCGTACAGACATTGGGCCGTCGAACGGTTTCGACGGGGCGGTGACCGGAGTTCCGTAGAGCGAAAGGCGGGCGACCCGGCTTGAGTACGGCCGGAGTCGCCCGCTCGCGAGTCGGTCAGTCGGGCAGGCGGTCGAGGAGCCAGGTGCAGAGTTCCGCGGTGACCTTGGTGTGGCGTTCGTTCTGTGACGCGCAGAGGAAGTCGTCGACCTGGGACTCGTCCGGGGGCAGGGAGTCGATGTCCGCGTACAGGTCTTCGTGGGTGTCGAGGCCGCGGATGGCGACCGCGCTCACCGCCGGAACGAAGCAGTGGTCCTTGATCGGGTTGTCGACGCCGAGACCGATGACCTTGTTGAGCGTATCGGCGAGGATCTGGAAGCTTTCGAGGGTGCCGCCGGGGGCGCCCTCGATGTCCGGGAGGCGCTCAGCGAGGACCTCGTTCTTCTGCGGCGTGATGACGCGGAGCGTCGCCGCGAGCGTGTCGCTGCCGATCGGCATGGTGCGCAGGTCGGTGCCGACGATGCCGAGGCCCTTGCCCTTGACCGCGGTCGTGCCGGGCTTGATGCCGTTGCCCGAGCCGTCGCCGGCGCCGTTGGCGACCGCGAGGATCTGCGGAATCCGTGGCCAGCTGCCGACCCTCTCCAGTTCGTCGAGGAACTGAGTGCGCATCGGGCTGACGCCGGGCTTGTCCGACCAGTTCTCGATGTGCCGCCACAGCAGCTGCTGCGCGGCCGGGCTGTTCATCTGGTCGGAGAACCGGCTGTCCATCTTGCGGATGTAATGCGCGAACGCCTGGAGGGAGATCGGGATGTGGGCGCCGTTGTGGGGGCTGTCGTAGGAGAAGTACACGCTGACCTGGTGGTCGATCCGCTGCATCTCCATCCTGGCGAGCGCGTAGCGGGTCACGAGTCCGCCCATGCTGAAACCGCCGACCATCAGGCGGGTGTGGCCCAGCCGTTCGGCGACAGCCCGGAGGATGGCCGCTGTGGCCGTTTGCGCGTTGTCGAGGATCGACGCGCTGCGCTCGTCGAAGCCGATGAGGACGACGTCCCGTCCGCGGCGACGTAGTTCGCTGATCAGCGGGTATGCGGAGTTCTCCAGGCCCGCCCAGAGCTCGTCCAGCGAACTCGGGCCGCTGTTGAAGCCGTCGGCCATGAGCACCGGCCGGACGAGGCCCTGGTTGCGCTCGCCGTAGTAGACCCAGGCCGTGCCGCCCGGGAGCGGCCATGTCTCGTCGGGCTTGGGCGCGGGTGCGACGTCCTGCTGGGGCGGAGTGGCGGCCAGCACGATCGGCGCGGCTGCCTTGAACGCGTCGGTGACTTCACGCTCGGTGGGTTCGGGCATGCGTTTCCCCTGACTTGGGACGGAGACTGGGACGGAGCGCCGATACGCGGCGCCGCAGCCATCCTGAACCGACCGATCTCCGGCATGCCGAGCTCCGACCAGGAATGTCACTCGTGCAGGTGGCGCCCGCATGGCCCATCAGGAGGCGCCCTTGAGGATGCTCTTCACCTGTGCGGCCACGACCATCGCTCAAGTGACAGCCCACCGCGGGCGCGCAGAAGGCTGTCCGCTCCCCCGCGGAGGGCAGCCCTCTGCGCGCCGGTCCGGGTGGCTCAGCCCTCCGCCCCGCACAGGGGGTCGTGCACGGCTGTCACCGTGTACGGCGGGACGCCGGGTGGGTCGTCGTTCTGGCTGTTGACGACGTAGAGGCGGCAGCCGCGGCGGGCCAGGGTGGTGGGCAGGTCGAAGCTGTCGCCGGTGATGCGGTGGACGACGCTCCCGCTGCGGAGCTGAGCGTCCAGGCGGGCGATGTAGACGCCGTGCGGGGCGCCGTAGTTGAGGACGGCGTAGAGGTGACGGCCGTGGAGCACCATGCCGTCCGCGCCGAACGAGGTGTCGCCCAGGTCGAGGCGGCTCACCTCGCGGGTGGAGGTGTCGATGCGCCAGACGGCCTCGGTTCCGTTGGAGGCGACGAGGAGGGTACGTCCGGCCGGGTCGGCGACGATGCCGTTGAGCAGCCAGTAGCGGTCGGGAAAGCCGGGGAACGCGGCGCGTACGTCCGCCCACGGCTCCAGCGGGCCGATGTGGCTGCCGTCCAGGGGCGCGCGCAGGACCACGGGGTTGGCCCAGTCGGTGACGTAGACGGCGTCGGGGGTGATGACCAGGTCGTTGAGGTCCGGGGGGCCGAGGGGGCCGTCGGGGGCGTCGACTGCGGCGAGCAGGTGCCCGTCCGGGGCGTGCACGGTGAGCCGGCCTGCGCCGACGGAGAACACCCGGCCCGAGCGGTCGGAGTGGATTCCCCGCGTGCTGCCGCGGACGGTCGCGTCCTCGGCGTGGAAAGGGCGTAGTTCCGGTGCTGTCACCCGGCCCCGGTACAGGGCGCCCGTCGCGTCGGAGGACACGTACATCGTCCCGTCGGGGCGGACGTCGATGCCCTCGGGGAGCACACCGGGCGCGCGGGCGACGACGTACTGGTCGGGCAGGGCGCGGCAGGCGCCTGCGGCGGGCACCGCCGCGCTGCACAGCAGCAGGGTCGCGGCCGCCAGGGCCGTCACGACGACACGGCACGGTACGGGCATTCGGCCTCCCAGGAGGGTTGTCCGGCTCCGGCGGATGCCGGGCACGCATCCGAGGATCACCGTCGGCGGCGGTCGGCGCCGCTCTTTTCGGTCCTGGCCGAAATCAAGGGCCGCTCCGGTAGCCTGCACCGCGTGTTACGGATACGGTTCTCCCCCGCCGACCTCGCCAGTGTCACCGTCGCCGCGACACCCGACGTCCTGCTGGAAACCGCCCTCAGCGTCCGCCACTTGGCCAACCCGACCCCCGGGCCTGCCGCACGCCGGGGCGAACTCGCGACGTGGCGGCGTACCGTCAGGCCGGGGCTGGCGGAGCGGGCGGGTGTCCTCGCCCGGCTGGTCCCGCCCGCCGGCTACCTGCCCGACTTCTTGTACCAGCCCACAGCCCGGGACGCCGCCACCGCGGCCGAACTGGCCGCCCGGACCCCGACGACGCAACTGGCCGCGGAACTCGAGCCCCTGCACGTGGAGCCGCGGGCGGCCGTGACACGCGAGCTGGCCGAGGGCTCGAACAGAGCGCGGCGCGGGCTGTTCGAAGACCTGACGCGCTATCACCGCTCCACGATCGCTCCGCTGTGGCCCGTCGTACTCGGCGCGGCCGCCGCAGACCGGGCGCTGCGCTCGGAGACCCTGATGCGGGGCGGCGTGGCCGCGCTGCTCGCGACCCTCGCGCCGGGCTGGCGCTGGGACCCTCCCGAGCTGCTGGTCCCCTTCAGGACCTCCCACACCGTCGAGCTGTGCGGGCGCGGACTCCACCTGCTCCCCTCCTACTTCGCCGCCACCGCGATGCTCATCTACGACCCGGCCGCCCCGACGGTGCTCATCCGCCCGCTGCCGGCCGCTGATGTGACGACGCGGCCCGGTGACGTACTCGGGGCACTGCTCGGACGCACCCGCGCCAAGGTGCTCGCCTCACTTGCCACACCAGCGGGGACCACCACGCTCGCCGAACGGGCCGGGGTGTCGGTCGCCACCGCCAGCGAACACGCCACCGTCCTGCGCGCGGCGGGCCTGATCACCACACTCCGCGACGGCAGCCGGGTCCTGCACACCCTCACTCCGCTCGGCCACCAACTCCTCGCCGGTGCATGACAGTCGAGGCGGCCAAGGGGAACGCGGATCGGCCACATACCGGCGTACGCAGGCCGAAACACGTCGTTCCCGGGGTGGTCGCCGCCGCGACAAAGGCACTATGGCCGGAGTTTCCCGCCCGAGAGGGGTGCAGCGCATGAGCATCGTCGACCTCGCGTCACTGGGTGAGTCCTTCACCCGCGACCCGTATCCCGTCTACGCCCGGCTGCGCTCGCAGGGTCCGGTGCACAGGATCCGTATGCCGGAGGGCGGTACGCAGGCGTGGCTCGTCGTGGGATACGAGGCCGGCCGCGCAGCGCTCACCGACGACCGCCTCTCGAAAGACTGGGGCAAGGCGTCACCGAGTCTGGGACTGGGGGCCGTCTCGGCGGGACCGCACATGCTGCGGGCCGACCCGCCGGACCACACGCGGCTGCGCAAGCTCGTGGCACGGAAGTTCACCGCGCGCCGCGTGGAGGAACTCGCTCCGCTCATCCAGAAGACGACCGACGTCCTCCTGGACCGGATGCTCACCGCCGGCGAGGGCCGCGCCGACCTCGTCGAGGCGCTGTCCTTCCCGCTGCCCATCGCTGTGATCTGCGAGCTCCTCGGGGTTCCCGACCTGGACCGCGACTCCTTCCGCGCCTGGTCGAACGACGCCATCAGCGCCACCGACCCCCTGATCCGCAAGACCGCCGCCGAGACCATGGCCCAGTACATGCGGGAGCTGGTCCAGGACAAGAGCCGGCATCCGGGCCAGGATCTGCTGAGCGCGCTGATCCAGGGCTCGGGCGAGGACCCGGACGGGCTGTCCTTCGAGGAACTGGTCGGTATGGCCTGGCTGTTGCTCGTCGCCGGGCACGAGACGACGGTGAACCTCATCTCCAACGGGGTCCTCGCCCTGCTCACCCACCCCGACCAACTCGCCGCCCTACGCGCGGACTTCGGTCTCATCGACGGGGCGGTCGAGGAGATGCTCCGCTACGACGGCCCGGTGGAGACGCCCACCTACCGTTTCACCACCGAGCCGGTCACCATCGGGGACACGGAGATCCCCGGAGGCGGCGAACTGGTCCTCGTGGCGCTGGCCGACGCCAACCGCGACGCGGCGCGCTTCCCCGCTCCCGACCGCTTCGACATCTCCCGCAACGCCCGCGGCCACGTGGCCTTCGGCCACGGCATCCACTACTGCCTCGGCGCGCCCCTGGCCCGCCTCGAGACGCGCATCGCCATCCGGACACTCCTCCAACGCTGTCCGGACCTGCACCTCGACATCCACCCCGCGGCGATCAGCTGGCGCGCCGGACTGATGATCCGCGGCCCGCAGTCCCTGCCGGTGCGGTTCACCCGCTAGGCGGCCTCGCCGAGCAGGCGCCGCCATCCTTCGCAGGAGCCCCGCACACGGACGCGTCGGAGTTTCTTGACGCGTCGGATTTTCCCGACGTAATCTGAGGTCATGCCTACCGACGTGTTCGGCGTGCTCGCCAACCCAGTACGGCGCAGACTGCTCGAAAGCCTGCGGGAAGGGCCTCGCTCCACGGGCGAGCTGGCCGGCCTGTTCGAGCTCGGGAGGCCGGCGGTCTCCGAGCACCTGGCGGTGCTCCGCAACGCCGGACTCGTACGGGAGGAGCCGCGCGGCCGGCACCGCTTCTACCACCTCCAGCCGGCCCGGCTGGCCGAGGTGGGCGAGTGGCTGCACCCGTTCGAGCACTACTGGAAGCAGCGCCTGGACGCCCTGTCCGACCTCCTCGACGAAGGAGAGGAAAACGAGAGATGACCGTGAACAACACCATCACCTGCGAGAAGTTCCTGCCCCACCCTCCGGCGGCGGTGTGGAAGGCCCTCACCGACCCCGACCTGCACGCCCGCTGGTGGGCGGCCGGCGACGTCAAGCCGGTCGTCGGCCACCGCTTCACGCTCGACATGGGCAACTTCGGCAGCCAGCCCTGCGAAGTGACCGAGGTCGAGGAGGAGCGCCTGCTGGCCTACCGGTTCGCCGAGGGCTCCCTCGACACCACCATCACCTGGACGCTCCACCCCAAAGGCAACGGAACCCGCCTCGTCCTCGACCACAGCGGCTTCGACCTCGACTCCCCCATGGGCCGACAGGCCTACGAAGGCATGGGCAAGGGCTGGCCCCACGTCCTGGAGCGCCTCGCCACCGTGCTGGACGAGACCGTCTGACGTGTTACCGCGAGGTCGGCTCTGCCGGGTTCGCTCACCCGCGGGACCACCTCTGACCGGCCCCTCCGTTGCAGGTCCACAGCACCAGCGGCGTCCCGTTGGCGGTGCCGGCCCCGTTCACGTCGAGGCAGAGCCCGGCGTGCGCGTTGCGGATCGAGCCGTCGGAGCCGACCGTCCACTTCTGGTTGTCCTGGCCGTTGCAGGGCCAGGTGATGACACGGGTGCCGTTGGTGGTGCCCTGGTTGTAGGCGTCCAGGCACTTGTCGCCGTAGACGCGGATCTCGCCTCCGGCCCATGCGGTCCACAGCTGGTTGGCGGCCGTGTGGCAGTCCCAGATCAGTACGGTGGCGCCGGCGGCCGTGGACGCGTTGTCGACGTCCATGCAGCGGCCCGAGGCGTTGCCCCGCAGACGTGACGTGGTGGCGGCCAGCGGGCTTCCCCCCTGCACGCGGAACACGGCGACGCCGTGCGCGGGGACGCTCGCCGAGATCTGCCCGGACGTGCTCGACGTGCCGCCGGTCCACAGGTCGGTGAGGGTGAACGGGCCGCCGGACAGGCCGACTTGGGCGGCCGTGGTGGTGACCGTGGCGGTGCCCTCTCCCCGGTTGAACAGGCCGACCGCGACCGAACCGTCCGCCAGGGGCTTGGCGAACACCTCGGTGCTTCCGTCGTCGCGCACCCTGCGTCCGCCCGCGCCCAAGGAGTCCTGGTTCACCGCCAGCAGGCGCGGGTTGCGCAGGACGGCGCTCACGTCGGCGGACATGGTGCGGATGTCGTTGCCGGCCATGAGCGGGGAACCCATCAGCGCCCACAGGGCGAAGTGGGAGCGGGACTCGGTCAGCGACAGGCCGGGACGGCCGACGACCAGCATGTCGGGGTCGTTCCAGTGTCCGGGCCCGGACTGGGCCGCCAGCGGCGCGGTGACGTCCAGGACGTTGCCGACGCCCATCGGGTAGCTGTTGGTGTTGCCGTTCTGCCAGATGTCGAGCAGGTCCTCGGTCGTCCGCCACAGGTCGGCGACCTCGCCCCAGTTGTACGAGGCTCCGGTGATGGCGTGGAAGCTGTTGGGGTTGATGCTGTAGACGATCGGCCGACCGGTGGCGCGCAGGGCGTCTCGCATGAGCGTGAACCGCGCGACCTGCTCGTCGCGCGTGCCGCTGGACGAACACCAGTCGTACTTGAGGTAGTCGACGCCCCACGAGGCGAACGTGGCGGCGTCCTGGGCCTCGTGGCCTCTGCTGCCGGTGGACCCGGGGTAACTCCCCACGGTCTGGGCGCAGGTGCGCTCGCCCGGCACCTGGTAGATGCCGAACTTCAGGCCTTTGTTGTGGATGTAGTCCCCGAGGGCCTTCATGCCGCTCGGGAACTTCGTCGGGTTGGCCCGCAGGTTGCCCTGTGCGTCACGCTGCGGGTCGAACCAGCAGTCGTCGACCACCACGTACCGGTATCCGGCGTCCCGCATCCCGGAGGACACCATCGCGTCGGCGGCCTGGCGGACCTGGGCCTCGGTGATGCCGCATCCGAAGCTGTTCCAGCTGTTCCAGCCCAGGGGTGGAGTGAGGGCCGGGCTGCCCGGCGCAGCCGAGGCGGTGGGGTGGGGCAACGCCGTCACGGACGCGGTGATGGTCAGCGCTGCGGCGGCGAGGAGGCGGAACAGTCCGCCTGAACGTCTGGGCACCAAGAGCTCCTTTTTCTGGGAGGGAGCCACACAGGAAAGACGTCCGAAATTTCGGACGCCATTCGGAAACTCGTGCAGTCACGGATAGTAGAGGGGCGACGGTGCATGTCAACATCGCCGGCCGAACTGGCCCGCCACCTGCAGCGACTCGACGCCCGCATGGGCGAAACTTTCGACGTGTTCGGCGAATCCTGCGCGAGGGATTGACGGCACCTTCTGCCGACCTATCA
Organism: Streptomyces sp. NPDC096205; assembly: GCF_044763135.1. Lineage (NCBI taxonomy): Bacteria > Bacillati > Actinomycetota > Actinomycetes > Kitasatosporales > Streptomycetaceae > Streptomyces > Streptomyces sp. NPDC096205. Next base: position 363,168 of record NZ_JBIWFS010000005.1, read on the forward strand.
TCCAGATTGCTCGACCATCCGATCCATGTTCGCCATCCCGAACAACGAGCCGCCGCCACACCGAGCCACCACCGCAACGACCGCCATCACAACGGACCGCCACCGCAACGACCGCCATCGCAAGGAGCAAGCTGCTCATGGATCTGTCATGCACACATCACTGCTTATCCCGCCGTCGCGCGCTGACGGCGGCCGTCGGCCTGGCCACCGGCACGCTCCTCCCCCTGGCGGGGACCGCCCGTGCGGCCGCCGCACAGTACGGGAACCCGGTGATCTGGCAGGACTTCGCGGACATCGACGTCATCCGGGTCGGCGACACCTTCTACGCCTCGGCATCGACGATGCACTACTCCCCCGGCGCACCCGTCCTGCGCTCGTACGACCTCGTGAACTGGGAGATCGCCGGCCACTCGGTGCCCGCCCTCGACTTCGGCGCCAAGTACGACCTGAACGGTGCCCGTGGCTATGTCAGAGGCGTGTGGGCCTCGTCGCTGGCCTACCGTCCGAGCAACAGGACGTTCTACTGGCTGGGCCAGATCGACTTCGCGCGGACGTACGTCTACACCGCCACCGCCGTCGAAGGACCGTGGAACAGGCTCACCAGCATCAGCACCCCGTACTACGACGCCGGACTGCTGGTCGACAGCGACGACACCCTCTACGTGGCGTACGGCAACACCACGATCAGCGTGGCCCAGTTGTCGCCCGACGGCCGCAACCAGGTCCGCACGCAGCAGGTGTTCACGACCCCGTCGAGCGTCGGCACTCTCGAGGGCTCGCGCTTCTACAAGATCAACGGGCAGTACTACATCTTCCTGACCCGCCCCGCGAACGGGCAGTACATCCTCAAATCGTCGGGCGGCCCCTTCGGCCCGTACGCGATGCGCCAGGTGCTGCTCGACCTGCGCGGGCCGATCCCCGGCGGGGGCGTCCCGCACCAGGGCGGGCTCGTACAGACACAGAGCGGCGCCTGGTACTACATGGCGTTCGTCGACGCCTACCCCGGCGGCCGGATGCCCGTACTGGCACCGGTCACCTGGACGCCGGACGGCTGGCCCGTCGTGCAACTGGTGAACGGCGCCTGGGGCACCTCGTATCCCAGCCCGGCCCTGCCCGCGCCGCCCCGCCAGGTCGCCCCCATGACCGGCGTCGACACCTTCGACGGCACCACCCTCAAGCCGAGATGGGAGTGGAACCACAACCCGGACAACACCAAGTGGTCGGTCGGCAACGGCCTCACCCTGAGCACAGCGACCGTCACCGACGACCTCTACTGGGCGCGCAACACGCTCACGCACCGCATCCAGGGCCCCACCTCCACCGCCACCGTCCAGCTCGACCACTCCGCGATGCGGGACGGCGACCGGGCCGGACTCGCGCTGCTGCGTGACTCGTCCGCGTGGATCGGCGTCAAGCGCGACGGCGGAACCACCCGGGTGGTCATGGTCAGCGGGCTGACCATGGACAGCAACTGGAACACCACCGGCACCGGTCACGAACTCGCGAGCGCGGCCGTGGGGGGCAGCCGTGTCTGGCTGCGCGCGAGCGCGGACATCCGCCCCGGCGCGGCACGCCCGGGGACGTTCTCCTACAGCACCGACGGCGTCACGTTCACCCGCCTCGGGCCCGACTTCTCCATGGGCAACGACTGGCGGTTCTTCATGGGCTACCGGTTCGCCCTCTTCAACCACGCCACCCGGGCGCTCGGCGGCGCGGTCCGCGTCACGCGGTTCGAGCTGTCCACGCCCTGAACGCAGCGGCGAGTACCCACCTGCTGTTCGACCGCTACGGCAACAAGAAGCCCGCGTACAACGCGGTGCTGACGACGCCGGGCGGCACGCCCGCCGCCACCCGCGGTGCCGACACGGCGGCCGCGGTGCCGTCCCGCTTCTCCTGGAGCTCCAGCGGCCCGCTGGTCTCGCCGAAGCCCGACGCCCCGCACAACGTCGCCGGGATCAAGGACCCGACGGTCGGAACGGCGACAACGGCTACTGGGTCGCCATGTGGGTGACCTGCGACAGCGCCAACTGCTGCCTGTTCTCCTCCGGTGCAGGGCAGCAACCAGTACCTGCTCCTCGTCGAGGCCATCGGCTCCGACGGCCGGCGCTACTTCCGCTCCTGGACCGCCGGCAGCCTGGCCGGCCCAAGGCCGGAGTCGACTACAACCTCCTGCCGTGGCGGCTCGGCCTGCTCACCCAGACCGACTCCACCTGCTGACCGACGGCGGGCTCCCGGCTGTGAGCGGCCGGGAGCCCGCCCCGGCCAGGAACAGGCGCGAGCGGTCAGCTCTCAGCAGGCGGCGAGGACGGATTCCGCTACGGAGGTACGGGCGTACAGCACGGTGCGGCCGGCCCGGTGGGCGGTGACGAAGCCGGCGTCGCGCAGAGCGGTCAGGTTCTGGGAGACCCCGGCCATGGAGATTCCGGTGCGGTGGGCCAGTTCTGTCGTGGTGGCGGGGGTTTCCAGTTCGGTGAGCAGGAGGGTGCGTGAGCGGCCGAGGACAGCGCTGATCGCTTCGGTGCCGGTGACGGCCCGGCGTTCCCAGAGTGTGCCGGTGCCGCGTGCCCGGTAGGCGAGCTGGGGCGGGTCCGGTGGGGCGACCCGCGTGGACAGGCCCGCTCCCTTGAAGGCCGAGGGGATCAGGAGCAGCCCGGCGCCCGCTGTCTCCCGGGTCAGGGTCCGCTTCCGGCGGACCAGCCGCAGCACGTCGGCGTCCCAACTGACCAGCGGGTGCAGTTCGTTGAAGAAGTGGCCGGCCCCGTGCTCGGCGACCTGCCTGGCACGGTGGAGGACGTCGGCGTCGAGCACGGTGCGGATGCGCGCCCAGTAAGGGGCGAGCGCCAGTTGCCAGTAGGCCTCGATCTCCTCCGCGACGCGTGCCAGGCGGGCCCCGGGGTCGGCGTACAGGGACCGCAGCCGGGGGCCGAGGCCGCCCTGGTGGTGGCTGAGGTGGTCGAGGTCCTTGCGGACATGGTCGGCGGGAGTGGCCGTGATCGCGGTCAGTTCGTCGGCCAGTGCGGGGGCCGGCCCGGTGGGTGCCGGGTTGAGGAAGTCCGGGATGTAGCCCGAGGGCGGGACGAGTTCGGCGAGCCATCCTCTGTGCAGCCCCGCCGCCGCGACGCGTGGCCGTACCTGCTCCAGCCAGCGCCGGTGCACCGCGTCCGGGACACCGGAGTTCAGCAGCCGGAAGCTGGTCCCGACCTCCCACATGGGTGAGACGGCGAACCGCATCTGCGCCAGATCGCTTGCCGAGAACGTCAGCTCCGCCAGGACAGTGCCCCCTTCCAGGATTCATCCATACCTGAATCGATGGCGGTCACCCTACCGCGCGGTGATCATTCCGGCATGACCTCACAGACGATCGACGCCGCGGCGTCAGGCACCTGGAAGCTGGGAGACCTCCCGGTCCGTCGGATCGGCTTCGGGGCGATGCGCCTGCCACAGACCGGCGAGGCCCTCGTGCCCGACGCCGTCCCGCGTGACCGCGACCAGGCGATCAGGGTGCTGCGCCGGGCGGTCGAGCTGGGCGTGAACCACATCGACACCGCCGCGTTCTACTTCTCGCCGCTGCGGTCGGCCAACGAACTGATCAACCGGGCCCTGGCCCCCTACCCGGACGACCTGGTCATCGCCACCAAGGTCGGGCAGCCGCGGGACCCGTCGGGTTCCTGGCTGCCGCATGCCACACCGGCGCAGTTGCGCGGGCTGGTCGAGGAGAACCTGCGCCAGCTCGGCCGCGACCATCTGGACGTGGTGAACCTGCGCATCGTCGGGACCGATTCGATCGCCGAACGCTTCGGCGTACTGGCCGAGTTGCGCGAGGCCGGGCTCATCCGCCATCTGGGCCTGTCCAACGTCCTCCCCCATCACCTCGCCGAGGCCCGGGCCATCGCGCCGGTGGTGTGTGTGCAGAACATGTACGGCCTCGGAGTGCGGCCCGACCAGGACGCCTTCGTCCGTTCCTGCGGTGAGCAGGGCGTCGCCTTCGTGCCGTTCTACGCGATCGCCGCCTCCGGGCGCCAAGCCGGGGCGAGCGACAGCGACCACCAGGAGGTCCGGGTCGTCGCCCGGGCGCACGGGGTCGGTCCCGCCCAGATCCGGATCGCCTGGACGCTGCACCGCGGCCCCCATGTGCTGGCCATCCCCGGCACCGGCGACCCCGACCATCTGACCGCCAACGTCGCCGCCGGCGCCCTCCGGCTCACGGACGACGAGCTCGCACTCCTCGACTCCGTCCACCGCCGGCCACAGAACGGCTGAACCCCCCGGGCCTTGCCCCGTCCGAGGGCAGCGCTTATTGCCCTACCGTGGACAGAACGGGCAGAGGGGGAAACGGTACGTGTACGACGACGTCCGGCGGGTGACCGAGGACTTCTGGCACAGCGGCGACATCGACGCGCTGCTCGCGGCCAAGTTGCCGCCACCGCAGCGGTGCCCGCGTCGTCTGCGGCCGATGCTCGCCCAGGTGCACCAGCTGAGGTTTCAGGCGCAGGGCGGGTTCGCCGGGCTGGTCGAGCGGGAGATCGCCGCTGTCCTCTTCGATCGATCGGGTGATCCTGCGGTCGCCCGTGTCACCGCGCTGCCGGAGTATCGGTCGCTGGAGGCGGCACGCAAGGAGTACGGCGAGCACCGGGACCGCGCTTCGTCGGCACGGCATGCCGACGCCCACATGAGGTTGATGAACGCGGTGGACGACGAGCGGCTGAAGGCCGCGATCGCCGCCGACTACGCCACGGCGTTGTCCACGCTCGACGAGCTGTCCGCCACCGGCCGGAACCGTCAACTCGTCCTGGACCTCCTGAACTGGACGATCGCCCGCACTCCGCACGACGACCCGCAGCGGGCCCGAAGGCTGCTCGCCCGGGCGCGCGCGAAGTCGGCCGCGGGTGCGCGCCCGCTTCAGGTGCTCGCCGACTGCCGGGCCGCTGCCCGGCTCGCGTTGCGCGAACGTCCGGTGTGGCGCGATGTCGTGCTGGCGCTCGCCCGGTTCGAGGCCGACCTGTACTCCCAGGGCGCCCCGCTCATCCACCTCGCGGGTGCGCTGGTCGCCTGCCGGGACCTCGCCGAGGCGGTGCGGCGCGACTTCGGCGAGAAGGCGGAGGTGCCCGTACTCCGTGAGCTCGAGGAGGAGGCGACGCTCCGGCTCGGTGCCGAGACGACGCGCTGGCTGATGACCTGTCACCGCGATCCCGCCGCGCTGGCAAGGCAGTACGACGTCATCGCGCTGCTGCGCAAGGTGCCGATCCGCTCGGGTGTGCTCGAAAAGCGCCGCGACCAGGCGTGGGTGCTGGCGACCGGACTGCCGCTGAACCACCCGGACAGGACTGCCGCGTTGCTGGACCTCACCTACGCGCATTCCAACCTGTGGGAGATCGGCGGCGACCCGGACTCGGCCGCGCGGGCCCACGACACCGCCGCCGAGGCTCTGTTGACGGCCTCACCCGGCGACCCGCTGCGGGGCAGGCTGCTGGTGGCGTTCTCGCACTCCGGCATGACACTCGCGAAGCAGACCCACGACACCGACCTGGCCGGAGAGGCGGTCGCGGCGGGGCGGGCCGCGCTCGGCCTGGCCGACGACGACCCTGGCGAGCGGGCGCTGCGCCAGTCCGAGTTGGCGTACGCGCTGATCACCCAGTACGAGCTCGGCGGCAACCCTGCCGCGGCCGGGGAGGCGGCCGCGCTCGCAGCCGAGGCCGTCGCCCTGACCGGCGCCGATGACCCGGACCTGCCCGTGCGTTGGGCAGTGCTGTGCACCGCGGCCAAGGCAGCCGCCACGGCGGGCGAACCCGGCTTGCTCGCAAAGGCGGTCGAGGCAGGCAGGCGAGCGGTGGAGACCCTCCCCGCGGGTGACGCTCGCCGCCCCGTCATGCTCTACAACTACGCCGACACCGTGAAGACGCAGGCGGTGACAGCGGAGACGAACGAGCCGCGCCTGTTCGACGAGGCCGAACGTGCCCTCCGGACCGCGCTCTCGCTGCTGGAGCCCGGCCACCGCGACCACACACGCTTCGGTAGTGCTCTGGCCGATGTGCTCTACCACCGGTATCGGCAGTGCGGCGACTTCGGCGCGCTCGAGGACTCGCTCGGACACGCGCAGAAGTCGGTTCGCGGGACCGCACCCAACCACCCCCTGTACCCGGCCCGAGCGCTCACCCTCGCCCGCTCGGCCCGCGAGCTGGCGCGCACCGGAGGGCCACGCGCCGACGAGCTGCGCAAGCTCGCGATCAGCCACTACCGGGCCGTCGGGACCCACCCGCTGGCCGACCCCGAGCAGCGGATGACGGCCGAGCAGGCACAGGCTGCCCTGCTGGCCGAGGCCGATACGGCTTCGTGGCTGGACGCGCAGGAACGCGTGATCGCCGTGATTCCCGAGTTCGTCAGCCGCGCCCTGCCCAGCCACTACAGGCTGGAGGCCGTACGCGGCCTTGACGGTCTGGCCGACCGGGTGGTCGACGCGGGTGTGCGGTCCGGCCAGGTCGACCGGGCTCTGGAGCTGCTCGAACGCTGCCGGGCCGTGCTCTTCGGTGACGCCTGGGGCGTCCGCCGATGCTGGACGCTGCTGCGCGAAACCGCGCCCGAGCCGGCCCGACGGCTCAGCGACGTCGAACGACTGCTGGCCCACAACGACCTCTACGCCAACGTGACCATCCGGATCTCGGACCCTGAGGACCCCGCCTCCGCAGTACACAGTGACCAGAGGCCCCGGACACTGGAGCAGATCCGCCGGCTCGCGAAGCAACGCGACAGGCTCCTCGCCGAGGTACGTGACCTGTCGGGCATGCAGGACCTGCTGTCCCCGCCGGATGTGCACACCCTGCGCGGACGGCTGGCCGGGCACACAGCCGTGGTGGTCAGCGTGGCAGGCAGTGCCCTCGTCGTTCCGCCCGATCCGGCCCAGCCCCTCCAAGTGGTCCCGATGCCAGGGATGAGCGAGGCGGCCGCCCGCGATCGGGTTCGGCAACTGCGTACCGCGCTGGCCGACGCGAAGGACCTGGCATGCTCCTTCGACCGACGTGAACAGGCCCAGCGCGAGGTGCACGCGGTGCTGGAGTGGCTGTGGGACACCACCGCAGCGCCGGTCCTGGACCGGGTCACGGCGTCCCGGCTGTGGTGGTGCCCGCTCGGCGTCGTCTCCCAACTCCCGCTGCACGCGGCGGGACGGCACCGCGAGCGCTCCGGGCGGACCGTCTTCGACCGGGTCGTCTCCTCCTACACGCCGTCGCTGACCGCGCTCGCCGACGTCCTGACCACGCCGCGGCCCCGGCACGCCGACCCCACCGCACTCGTCGTAGGTGTCGGCGAGGCGAAGGGTCACCCGACGCTGCCGAACGCCGGCGCCGAGGCCACGGCAGTGGCGCGGCTCCTTCGCGACGCGACGGTCCTCATCGATACCGACGCCGAGCGGGAGGCCATCAAGAAGGGCTTGCTCCAGCACGAGATCGCCCACTTCGCCTGCCACGGCCGCGCGGTCAGCTCGACCGAGCACCCCGACCTGGGCGGGCTGTTGCTGAGCAAGGGCATGATCACGCCGTCGTTCGTGCACGACCTGCGGACCACACGCGCGCAGCTGGCGTTCCTGTCCGCATGCGACACCGCCGGCGCCGACCCCGAGCTGCTGGACGAGCCGTTGAACCTGGCCTCGGCGTTCCACCTGGCCGGGTTCCGGGGTGTGATCGGCACGCTGTGGCAGACCGGGGACAACACCAAGACAGCCGAGGCGTTCTACACCGCGCTCACCGAGGGCAGCAGCCAGCCTGTCGACCTGGCCGAGGCGGCCACCGCCCTCAACGAGACCTTGCGCCGCATGCGGGATGCGTACCCGGCCGTGCCGACCAGATGGGCCGCTCATGTCCACGTCGGCGACTGATCCCTCACCGCGCCTGTTCGGGGCCGGCCGTGACGGTGAAGACGTCGCTGTCGGGATCGGACTCCGAGGCGAAGCGACATGCGCTGGGGTGCGGAAGCCGCGTGCCCAGCACGGTGCGTGTCCTGGAGCGGAGCGCCTACATCGTGCTCAGCCGTATCCGTACGCAGGGCCCGATGTCGATCGGACAACCTCGACCTCATCATGGCCGACTGGCCGGAGGAGGACATCGCGGCCTTCGCCGGCTACCTCCTGCGCTTCAACTCGGACATCGAGCGCCTCCACGGGATGCCGTGGCCCCGCCTGGAGCAGTGAGCAGCCTCGGGCGGGCGATGCGTCATGCGGGCCCGGCCACCAGGACTACGTGAGGGCCTGCCCGTGGCGCGCGGCCAGGGCCGTCACGTCAGGGTCGCCGAACTCCGCGCGCAGGGCGCTGAAGACTTCGGTCTTCTCGTTGCCGAAGCGCGCGACATAGCGGGCGTAGGTGGCGGCGGACAGGAACTTCGGGGGTGTGCTCTTGGTGTGGAACTTGTCGGCGTACATGACGAGTCGTTCCTCGACGGTCTCCGCGAGGTAGTCGCACGCGGGCAGGGGCAGGCCCTGCGTGACGACGTCGTGCTTGGTCAGGCCCACGCCCGTGTGGCAGGAGGCGAAGCGGCGGATCGCCTCCGGGAAGCCCTCCTGTCGAAGGATCTCGTGCCCCAGCACTCCGTGGCGTATGTAGTTCGCGTGGTCGAGGTGTCCGTGGGCGTCGACGAGCCGGTAGACGCCGATGTCGTGCAGCAGGCAGCCCGTGCGCACCAGGTCGACATCCACGGGCGTGTCGGCGATCAGGGTCTCGGCGATGTTCCACACGATCTCGCAGTGCGTGTGCACGAGGTCGAACGCCTGCCGGGTGGGCGCGTACTTCTGGTGCAGGGCCCGGATGTCGTCGACGCTGGGGAGAGTCACCGGCGGAGGCTAGCAGGCGGTGGTGGCCGGCTTCGCCGTGCGGGGCCCCGCGCCTGCCTGGTCCTCGTACCGGAACCGGTCGGAGCACAGGCGCGGGGCCGGGCCTCACTTGTCGGTCAGTCTCACCGGCAGCTCGAACAGGTCGTTCTGGGTGACGACCGGCTTGTTGCGCAGTTCGGCGGCGGGTACCGCGAGGTCGAGGTCCGGGAAGCGCTCGTACAGGGCGGGCAGGGCCACGCCGGCCTCCAGGCGGGAGAGCGCGGCGCCCGGGCAGACGTGGGGGCCGTGGCCGAAGGAGATGTGCCGGGTCACCGGGGTGCGGGTGATGTCGAACTGTCCGGCGGTCGGGCCGTGGGCCTGCTCGTCCCGGCCGAGGGCGCCGTAGGAGACGATGAGCGCGTCGCCGGCGGGCAGGACGCGGTCGCCGACCGGTACGTCCTCGGTGGCGAAGCGGATCAGTACGTGCGACGTGGGCGTCGAGTAGCGCAGGGTCTCCTCGACCACGGCGGACCAGTCGACCGCGCCGGACAGCACCAGGGCTCGCTGTTCGGGGTGGGTGGACAGGTTGACGACGGCGTTGACGATCAGGGAGATGGTCGTCTCGTGGCCCGCCGCCACCATCAGCTGGAGGGTGGAGACGATCTCCTCGTCGGTGAGCCGGTCACCGTCCTCGGACGCGGCGATCAGCGCGCTGGTGAGATCGTCACCCGGCTGCTGCCGCTTGCCGGCGACCGTCTCGGCCATGATGCCGGCGAGTTCGGTGAGAGTGGCGATGACCTCGTGCGGCGGGGTCTGCGTGGAGAAGAACTTCTCGAACAGCACCTTCAGCCGGGGCAGCCGGGCTTCGTCGATGCCCATCAGGTCGGCGATCACGTACATCGGCAGCGGGTAGGCGAACGCGGCCTTGAGGTCGACCACTTCCCCGTCGTCCGGCAGCTCGTCGAGCAGGGTTCGGGTGAGGTCGGTGATGCGCTCGCGCATCTGCTCCACGCGGCGCGGCGTCAGGGCCTGTGCCACCAGGGTGCGCAGCCTGCGGTGGTCGGCGCCGTCCACGGTGAGCATGGACCGGCCCGGGTTCGCCAGCCCGATGAGCGGCCAGTCGGCGGGGATCTCGCCGCGCTGCCAGGCTCCCCAGACGTTGATGTCCTTCACCAGGCGGGGGTCGGTCAGCAGTTGCCGGGCCTCGGCATGGTGGGTGACCGCCCACACCGGCACGCCGCCGGGCAGCTCGACCGCGGCGAGCGGGCCCGCCTCGCGCAGCCGTGCGCTCTCGGCGTCGAGGTCGGTGACGAAGGGGTCCAGGGCGATACGCGGCAGTTCGGTGCCGGTCGTCATGTGGGGGTGCCTCCAAGGGCGGGGGTCGGGGTGAACCGCACGGGCAGTGACGTCAGCCCTCGCAGCCAGGGCGAGGGGCGACGGGTCAGGGAGTCGGCCGGTACCGCCAGGTCGATGTCCGGCAGCCGGTCCAGCACGACTTCGATGGCGGTACGGGCGATGACCTCGGCGACCTCCTGGGCCGGGAAGGGGCACCGGTGCTCGCCGTGGCCGAAGGAGAAGTGGGCCTGGTTGCCGCCGGTGAGGGTGGCACCGTCGGTGCGGACCTGCGGATCGTCGTTGGCGCCCTGGAGACCGAGCAGTAGCATGTCGCCGGCGCGGATCGGCCGTCCGCCGAGCCGGGTGTCGCGCGAGGCCCAGCGGCCGGCCACGTTCTGGGTGGGCGTGTCCTCCCAGAGCACTTCGCTCATGGCCTCGGCGACGCTGTTGCGGCCGCCGAACAGGGACGCCGCGAAGCGGGTGTCGGTGAGCATCAGCCGCAGGGAGTTGCCGATCCAGTCGGCCGTCGGCTGGTGACCGGCCGCCATCATCACCATCAGGTCCTGCGCGATCTCCTCCGGGGTGAACCCGCTCGTGTCGGCGAGCATCCGGGAGACGACGTCGCGGGCCGGCGCGGCCTGACGCTCCGCCAGCAGGGCCGCCATCGACGCGGCCAGGTACTGCTGGCCCTCGATGGCCCGCTCCCGCCCGTCGATCATGTCGTTCAGCGCGGCGACCAGCGCGGGCCCTTCCTCCTCCGAGAAGCCGTAGAGCCGGGCCAGCACCCGTACGGGAAGCAGCATGGCGTACTCCCCGACGAGGTCGGCCTCGCCCTTGCCGCACAGGCCGTCGATCAGCTCGTCCGCGAACCGTTCGCAATGGGTGCGCAGTTCGAAGGGGTCGACGGCCTCCAGGGCGTCGCTGATCATCCCGGCGCGCTGCCGGTGCCGTTCGCCGACGGTGTAGAGGATGGACGGCTGCTTACGACCGATCATCGGCAGCAGCGGCCAGTCGCCGGGGATCGAGTCCCACTGGTTCCACAGGTCGGAGTCGCGGCTGAAGAGGACCGGGTCGCCGGTGACCTGGTGCAGTTCGCGGTAGCCGACCACCAGCCAGGCGGGTACGTCGCCGTCGAGCAGCACCGGGACGACCGGCCCGTGCTCGCGGCGCATCTCCCGGTAGAGCCGGGCCGGTTCGGTCTGGAACCGGGGCCCGCCCAGAGGTACGGGGATGCTGTTCACGGGACCAGCTCCTGAGATCGGCCGGGGTGCGGGACGGCGTACTGGTTGCTGATGTGCTCGACGAGCGCGATCAGCACCTGCTTGCTGGACTCGCGGGAGCGGGCGTCGCAGTGCAGCAGGGGGACGTGCGGGTCCAGGTCGAGTGCCGCGCGGATCTCGGCGGGTGTGTGCGCGGGGCCGCCGAAGTCGTTGCACGCGACGACGAACGGGGTGCCGTGGTGCTCCAGGCGGTCGATGGCGTACCAGGAGTCGTCGATTCGGCGGGTGTCCACGAGGACGACCGCGCCGAGGGTGCCCGAGAAGAGGCGGTCCCACAGGAACCAGAAGCGCTCCTGGCCGGGCGCGCCGAACAGGTACAGCACGTTGCGGGCGTCCAGGGTGATGCGGCCGAAGTCGAAGGCGACCGTCGTCGCGGTCTTGCCGCGCACCTCACGGATGTCGTCGACCGACTCACCGGCTCGGGTCATGGTCTCCTCGGTGTTGAGCGGGCGAATCTCGCTCACCGAACGGACCATGGTCGTCTTGCCCACGCCGAAGCCGCCGACGATCACGATCTTCAGACCGTTGTCGGCGGAGGCGGCCAGCGGGGTGCGGGCGTCAGAGGTTGCGGAGTCCAACGAGCACCTGTTCCAGGATGTCGGGGGCGGGGAAGCCGGAGGACGTGGGCTTGCGGGGGTGGCGGGCGCTGACGCGGCCCTGGTCGAGGAGGTCGGTGAGCAGGATCCGGGTGATGCCGACCGGCAGCCGCAGCTCCGCGGCGATCTCGACCACGGCCGTGGGACGCTCGGCCAGCCGGAGGATCGCCGCGTGCTCGGACTGCATGCCCGGCACCGGCGCGGACTCCGCGACGACCAGCGTCACCAGGTCGAACGGGGAGTCCGGTGCGCTCCGGCTCCGGCCGCCGGTGACGGTGTAGAGCCGGTCGGGCGCGTCGTCCCGGCCGGGGCGGCTCATGACGTCCGCGGCTCGGCGCGCAGGTGATCGCCGAGCTGCTCCACCAGCTCGTTCATGTGGTGGCCGACCAGCCCCGGGTCGGCTTCCTCGGTGGTGACGACCGCGAGGTGGGCTCCCTCGCCGGCCTCGACGATGAACAGGACACCGCCGTAGAACTCGGTCATCGCCGAGCGGACGCCGCCACTGCCGTCGCCGAACTCCATCGACGCCCCCTGGGACAGCGACTGGATGCCGGCGGCGATCGCGGCGAGCTGATCGGCCTGGTCCGTGGAGAGTTCCGGGGTGCGGCACAGTTTCAGACCGTCACGGGAGAGGACGAGCGCGTGCCGCGCGCCGGGGGTGCGCTCCAGCAGGCCCTCGATCAGCCAGGTGAGTTTCTCGTCGGTGGTGGTGCCGGTCATGGGGTGGTAGTGCCTTCCGGATACGAGGGGTGATCGGCGCCCGCCGGGACAACGCCCGGCGGCAGACGGTTCGTACGGACTGTGCGGCCTATACGGAGGGAGTCCCGGGCTGGGCTCCGGACTGCTGCGCCGGTGAGTCGCCGTCGTCCAGGGAGCCTGGGGCCGCCCCGCGTACCGCCTCACGGAAGCTGCTGAACCTGGCTGCTCGCGTGGGGATGTCGGTGGGCGCCGCGCTCTGCTCCGCCGTACGGGCGGAGTGTGCGCGGGACCGCTCGGCCTCGGCGAGGGTGCGGCCCCGGCTGCGCCGCGGCAGGCCTCCGGTCGCGCTCGGCTGCTCGGCGGAGCCGCTTCCGGCCTCGGCTGGGGCGGAGCGCGCAGGGAGATCGGCAGGAGCCGCGGTGGTGTGTACGGGTGTGTCGTGCGGGTCCGGGGCAGCGGTCTCGGCGACGTCGTGGGAGGCACCGGGCGCAGTCGCCGGCGGAGCCAGGGGCGGCTCGTCCCGGGCGGTGAGGATGTCCTGCGGCAGCAGCACCAGTACGCCGGTGCCGCCCCGGGCCGACGGGCGGAAGGACACCTTCAGCCCGTGCTTGCGGGAGAGCCGGCCGACGACGGCCAGTCCCAGCCGCGTGCCGGTCAGACCGCCGAGCCCGGTGATGTCGCCCGACACCGCGCGTTCGGCGCGCCGCAGCTGGACATCGCTCATCACCAGCCCGCTGTCCTCGACCGAGACGAGGACGCCGGCCGGCACCTCTTCCACGTAGACATGCACCTCGGACGTCGGCGGGGAAAAGTTCGTGGCGTTGTCCAGAAGTTCGGCCAGCACATGCATCACGCCCTCGGCGGCATGTCCGACGACCGCGGTCTCACTGGTGGAGTGGACCCGCACCCGCCGGTAGCCGCCGATACGGCCCATCGCGCCCCGCAGGATCGACTCCATGGGGATGGGACGGGCCCAGCGCCGGCCGGAGCGGGCGCCGGACAGCACGGCGACGGAGTCGGCGACGCGACCGGCCTGCGCCGTACGGTGGTCCAGGTGGAGCAGGTCGGCCAGCACCTCCTCGTCGCTGTGCTTCTCCTCCATCGTGCGCAGGTCGGCGAGAATGCCGTTGGCCAGGGCCTGAAGTCGCGCGGCGGCATTGGCGGTCGCGGAGATCGCCGCCGCACGCTCGGACTCCGCCTGGCGGGCCCGCTCGGCCAGCCGGGCGCTCTCACCGCGGACACCTTCGAGCTCCTCGGCCGCCCTACGCCGGTCGAGCGCGGCCTCGTCGGCCCGGCGCTCCAGCTCCTGGTCGAACTCCGCCTGCATGCTGGCCTTGTCCTGCAGCAGCCGTCCGAGGTCGCTGCTGACGGCGTCCAGCCGGCCCTGCAGCACGCGGGCGGTGATGCGGTGATGCGCGGCGACCGCCACGGCGGCACCCAGCAGCACCGCGAGCGTCCCGCCACCCGATGCGAACTCCATGCGCGCTTCCGGCGGAACGATCGTCATCGCCGTACCGCCCACCAACGCGAGGGCCGGCACGGCAGCGGCCAGGGCGGGCGGCAGCACCGTTCGTATGCCGGGGCGTCGGCCCGGGCGGCTGGGCGCAGTCATGCAGCGTGGTCCTCTGCGGTGGCCCAGCGCGGGATCGGCGGCGCGAATCCGCCGGTACGGCAACTGGTGTCCACAGTTGTTGAGTTGGTGGGTGAGGGCGAGTGGATTCTTTGTGGTTGTCATCAGTTATGTCAATCCACTGTCCATCCGCCGCCTGCCCGAGCTGATGTTCGTCGAATTGGGGCCGATCCCAGCAGGAGCCGAAGGGTTCTTGCCATACCTCGGTGAACGAGGGCCCCGTTTCCGTACCATCACTACGACATGCCTGTGCAGCAGTAACCGCTACAGGTCGTGCGGTACCAGGCGGAACAGCAGACGCGTTGGACTTCGCATACGTCACAGGCTCGCTCGCCGCGAGCGGTGACATCAAAGAAGGGTGGCAGAAGCATGGCCGAAACGAGTACGGGCACAACGGACGTGGCCTCGCAGTACAGCGCCCAGGTGACCAGTGACCTGGAGCGCAACCTCAAGGAGCAGGAACGTCTCAGTGGTGAGATCGAGGCCCTTCAGGCGCAGTTGACGGCCCTTCAGCACAACCAGAGTGTCCTGGCCTCCATCCAGCAGGCCCTGGGCACCTCGGCGGAGACCGCCGCACCCGCACCTGCCACGGCGGTGCCCGCTCCGCGGAAGAAGCCTGCGGCGAGGTCCGGTCCGGCCCGGCAGAGCAAGGCCCAGAAGCCCGCAGCGGCCGCCAAGAAGCGCCCGGGCAGGAAGAGCACCACCACGCAGGCCGCGACTTCACAGCCCGCCGCCCCGAAGCTCGTCGCCCTCGTCCGCGAACACCTCGCGGACCAGCGGGAGCCCCGCTCCGCCGCCGAGGTCGCCAGCGCCCTGGAGAAGCAGCACCCCGAGCGCACCATCAAGACCAACGTCGTACGCACCACACTCGAAGGACTCGTGGCCAAGAACCAGGCCCAGCGCAGCAAGCAGGGCTCATCCGTCTTCTACACCTCCGCGGGCACCGCCGCTGAGCCGGACGCCCCCGCGCAGGACGCGCCGTCCGCCGGAGACGAGTGAGCCGAGGAGGGTGACGTAGGGCAGGAGGTCCGCTGCGCTGTCTGCCCGTCGGGCCGCACGTCACCTTGAGACGCCGGCTTCGATGCCGTCGAGCAGGAAGTCGAGGCCCATCCGGAAGGTGTCGTCGGCGTCCAGGTGGGCGGCGTCGCGCACCACCGTGGCCAGCGCGGGGAATCGGCCGGTGGCGAAGGTCCGCTCCAGATAGGGACCGAGGGAAGCCTGCCAGCGCTTCTCGTCCATTCCGGTGGCCCGCTCGGCGCGCTTCGCGGCGATCTCGCGGCGCACGGCGCCGATCACGTACGCGTCGACCGCGGTGACCACCGGCATGACGGCGTCCACGTCGACGCCGTCCAGCGCGGCCACGACGGCCTCGCCTCTGGCGAGCGCGTGCGGTCCGAGCTGCGGTCGCCCGCCGAGCAGATCCGCAAGCCATTCGTGCTCGTGTGCGGCCTGGCGGGTGGTTTCGGCAAGGGACCGAAGCACCTCGCGCCAGCCGTTTCCGACCGGCCGGATCTCGGCATAGGCCGCGTCGACCATCAGGTCGAGCAACTCCTCCTTGCTGTCGATGTAGCTGTACAGCCGCATCGGCCCGACGCCGAGCGCGGCGGCGACCTTGCGCAGCGACACCGCCTCCAGGCCGTCCGCGTCGGCCAGCCGGATCGCCGCTCGCACGATCCGCTCCCGGTTCAGCGGGGCCGGCACAGGTCGATTCGGCGGCTCCGGCCTTTCCCACACCAACATGCGGCCAACAGTACATCGCATGGCGCGATACAGTGTATCGGCCTATACGGCGTATCGAAGGGGAGGCAACCATGACCATCGCCATCGTCGGAGCCGGGCTCGGCGGCCTGGCTCTCGCCCGTGTGCTGCATCTGAACGGCATCGACGCCCTCGTGTACGAACGGGAGCCGTCGCGCCACGCGCGCGGGCAGGGCGGCATGCTCGATCTGCACGCCGGGACCGGTCAGCGAGCGCTGCGTGAGGCCGGCCTGATCGACCAGTTCAAGGCGGTTGCCCGTCGCGCAGGCCAGGACCTGCGCCTTCTGGAGCCGGACGGCACCCTGCTGCTGCAGGAGGACACACCCGACGACGCCCCGCTCGATCGACCCGAGGTCGACCGCGCCGACCTCCGTGACCTGCTGCTGGATTCACTGCCCGAGCATGTGGTGCGTTGGGGGCACGCGTTCGCACACGCCGAGGACGGCCTGCTGCACTTCACCGACGGCAGCAGTGCGACGTACGACCTGCTGGTCGGCGCCGACGGCGCGGGCTCCGCTGTCCGGCCGCTGCTCACCGACGCCCGGCCGGCGCACACCGGCCAGAACGTCGTCGAGCTCGGCATTCCCGACATCGACCGCACCCGCCCCGACCTCGCGGCGATGGTCGGACGGGGCAACTACTGGGTGCTCGGCGACGGACAGTCCCTAGCGGCGCAGCGCAACGGTGACGGCCGCGTACGCGTCTACCTGAGCTTCTACGACACAGGCGAGGACTGGTTCGCCACCAGCGGGATCCCCTTCGACGACCCCGCCGCCGCCCGGACGCGGCTGATCGACCTGTTCACCGGCTGGGACCCACGATTCACCGCACTGATCGCAGCCTGCGACGACACGGTCCTGCCACGGTCGATCACCACGCTCCCGGTCGGTCTGACCTGGCCGTCGACGCCGGGCGTCACCCTGCTCGGCGATGCCGCGCACCTGATGCCGCCGGTGGGGCAGGGCGCCAACATGGCGCTGCTCGACGGCGCCCTGCTGGGCCTCGCGCTGGCCGCGCACCCGGACGACTTTCCCTCCGCCGTCAAGGAGTACGAACGCGAGATGTTCGAACGCACCAGCGCCGCCGGCCGGCAGTCCGCGCACATCCAGGAAATTCTGGCATCGCCCGACGCCGCCCGGAAAATGCTCGCTTTCTTCCAGCCTGACCCTCGTCAGTGATGGCGCGACGGCCGGCGGTCCTGGGTCACGATGCGGAGTCGGCGGTGACGTCGAGGCCGCGGGTGGTGACCAGGTGGGCACTGCCGTCGGCCAGCCGGTAGGACAGGCCCACCACGGCGGTCTTGCCGGCCTTCACCTGGTCGGCGAGCACCCGGGAACGGTCCAGCAGCAGGTCGACGGTGTGCCGGGTGTGCTCGGCGATGATGTCGCTGTCCCCGGTGAGGCCGGCGGAGCGGGCTGCCAGCACGCTGGGCGTGACCCGCTCGATGACGTCCCGTACGTACCCGGGCGCGGTCACTCCGTCCTCCACGGCGGCGCGGGTGGCCGCGACGGCGCCGCATGAGTCGTGGCCGAGGACCACCACCAGGGGGCAGTTCAGCACGCTCGCCCCGTACTCGATGCTGCCCAGCACTTCCGGCCCGGTCACGTGGCCGGCTGTACGGACCACGAACAGGTCGCCGAGCCCCTGGTCGAAGATGATCTCGGCGGCCAGGCGGGAGTCGGAGCAGCCGAAGAGCACCGCGAAGGGGTTCTGGGCCGGTGCGATCTCGGAGCGGCGTTCGGCGTCCTGGTTGGGGTGTTCCGGTATGCCTGCGACGAACCGCTGGTTGCCGGCCAGCAGCATCTCGAAGGCTTCACGGGGAGTCAGCGTCGAGGTGTCAGTCATGGCCGCAGATTACGACCTGGCCCAGGTCACCGCGCCAGGGGGTGAGACCTGTCGCCGCCATCGGTGGTCTCGGAGGGCGGGCCAGGGCGGCCAACAGCCCTGTCCGCCTCTTGGCCTGGAGCACCCGAAACCAGTCCGTGGAAGGACCGTCCCGGGGTACCCGCGGCAGGTGTCCCGACCCATCACGAGGAAGAGATCACAGGGGCAATGGATCACCACGTCCCACTCTCCGGGTAACGTCAAGGTATGAGTCATCCGCACCCCGAGCTGAAAGCCGCGCCACCCCTGCCCGAGGGAGGGCTGCGGGTCACTGCCCTGGGCGGCCTGGGGGAGATCGGCCGCAACATGACCGTCTTCGAGCACGCAGGCAAGCTGCTCATCGTCGACTGCGGCGTGCTGTTCCCCGAGGAGACACAGCCCGGCGTGGACGTGATCCTGCCGGACTTCACCTCGATCCGGGACCGGCTGGACGACATCGTGGCCGTGGTGCTCACCCACGGCCACGAGGACCACATCGGCGGCGTGCCGTACCTGCTGCGCGAGCGCTCCGACATTCCCCTCGTCGGCTCCAAGCTGACGCTGGCGTTCCTGGAGGCCAAGCTCAAGGAGCACGGCATCCGACCGCGCACCGTGCGGGTGCGCGAGGGCGACCGGCGCGGCTTCGGTCCCTTCGACTGCGAGTTCGTGGCGGTCAACCACTCCATCCCGGACAGCCTCGCGGTCGCGATCCGCACCAGCGCCGGCATGGTGCTGCACACCGGCGACTTCAAGATGGACCAGTTCCCTCTCGACGAGCGCATCACCGATCTACGCGCCTTCGCCCGCCTCGGCGAGGAGGGTGTGGATCTGTTCCTCACCGACTCCACCAACGCCGAAGTACCCGGCTTCACCACCTCCGAGCGTGAGCTGAACCCGGCGATCGAGCAGGTGATGCGCACCGCGCCGCGTCGGGTCATCGTCTCCAGCTTCGCCAGCCATGTGCACCGCATCCAGCAGGTCCTGGACGCCGCCCACCAGTACGGCCGCAAGGTCGCCTTCGTCGGCCGGTCGATGGTCCGCAACATGGGCATCGCCCGTGACCTGGGCTATCTGAAGGTCCCGTCCGGTCTGATCGTGAGCACGAAGGAGCTGGAGAAGCTCCCGGACCACAAGATCACTCTGGTGTGCACCGGCTCGCAGGGCGAGCCGATGGCCGCGCTGTCACGCATGGCCAACCGCGACCACATGATCCGTATCGGCAAGGGCGACACCGTCCTGCTGGCCAGCTCGCTCATCCCCGGCAACGAGAACGCCATCTACCGGGTGATCAACGGTCTGACCCGCTGGGGCGCCCACGTGGTCCACAAGGGCAACGCCAAGGTGCACGTCTCCGGGCACGCCAGCGCCGGCGAGCTCGTCTACTGCTACAACATCGTCAAGCCCCGCAACGTCATGCCCGTGCACGGCGAGTGGCGCCACCTGCGGGCCAACGGCGACCTCGCCATCCGTACCGGTGTGGACCCCGACCGGGTCGTCATCGCCGAGGACGGCGTCGTCGTCGACCTCGTCGACGGGCGCGCGTCCATCACCGGCAAGGTCCCCGCCGGCAACGTGTACGTGGACGGCATGGAGGTCGGCGGCGCCACCGAAGCCTCCCTCAAGGACCGCCTCACCCTCGCCGCCGAAGGCGTGGTCACGGTGGTGGCGATCGTCGACGCGGACACCGGCGCCCTCGCCGAGGCCCCGGACTTCCTGGCCCGCGGCTTCGTCCACGACGACGCCACCTTCGAGCCGGTCATCCCCGTCATCGAGAAGACCCTGGCCACCGCGGCCGAGGAAGGCGTCGGGGACGCGCGCCAGCTCGAACAGCTCATCGCCCGCTCCGTGGCGAACTGGGCGTTCCGCACCTACCGTCGCAAGCCGCTCATCATCCCCGTCATCATCGACGCCTGAGCCACAGCACGGCCACCCGGGCGCCCGTGCCCTCCAGCACGCGCGTCCGGGGCCGCTCTGTCATCGGCGGGTCCGTCGGAACGGCGACCGCGGCCGCTACCCCGCCGTGGTCTCCGGAATCCGCATCCCCGTGCCGCTCACCCGCACGCGCGCGTCGCCGGCGTGCAGCGTGACATGCAGTTCGCCCGGGCGGCCCATGTCCTCGCCTTGGTGCAGGACGAGTGCCGATTCCTCGGGCACCAGGCCCAGTTGGCGTGCGTAGGCGCCGAAGGCCGCGGCTGCGGCGCCCGTCGCCGGGTCCTCGACCACCCCGCCGACGGGGAAGGGGTCGCGCACATGGAAGACCGTCTCGGACTCGCGCCACACCAGTTGCACGGTGGTGAGGTCCAGAAAGGTCATGAAGGCCTTCAGCCGCTCGAAGTCGTAGTCGAGGTCCGCCAGTCGCGCGCGGGTCGCGGCGGCCAGGATCAGATGGCGGGCCCCGGCGTAGCCGATCCGCGGCGGGAAGGCCGGGTCGAGGTCGGCGGCGGACCAGCCGAGCGCCTGGAGCGCCTCGGTGACGTCCTTCTCCGTCACCTCGTGGACGGCGGGCTCGACGCTGGTCAGGGTCGCGCGCAGGGTGCCGTCAGGCGCCTGAGTCACCGTCACCGGGACCGTACCGGCGAGCGTGGCGAGGACGAGGTCGCCGGGGCCGTGGCGTTCGCCGTGGGCGACGGCCGTGGCGATGGTGGCGTGTCCGCAGAAGGAGACTTCGGCTTTCGGGGAGAAGTAGCGGACGGTGTACGCCCGTTCGTGACCGGCGAGTTCCCTCGGTGGCGCGGTCAGGAAAGCGGTCTCGCTGTAGCCGAGTTCCGCCGCGATCGCGAGCTGGTCCTCGTCGGTCAGCCCTGTGGCGTCCAGGACGACACCGGCGGGGTTGCCTCCTGCGGGGTCGGCGGAGAACGCGGTGTAGCGGAGTATCTCGGGGCTGCGGTGCGATGACGTCATAAGGGGCAACTCCTTGCGGTCCAGGGAACAATGGGCGGGGACGTCGAGGACTGTCTCCGCGGCGGTCAGGCAGGCACTCCGTCGGCTCGGCGCCGGGCCGACAGGGCGAGCAGACCACCGAGGGCGAACGTACCCGCCGCGACAGCCGCCGACAGATGCAGGCCGGAGGCGAAGTCGTCCGCCGTGGCGGCGAATGTGCCGAAGAGGGCCACGCCCACGGCGCTGCCGATCTGCCGCGACACATTGAGGACGGCGGTGGCGATCCCCGCGTCGGACGGCGGAGCGGCTTCGACGACGGCGGAGACGGCGGCAAGGGCCGTCATGGTCTGGCCGAGGCCGGTGGCCATCAGCGCGAAGAGCAGGACGGGATACGGTGCGCCGGGCCCGGCCGGCAGCCAGCCGAGGAAGCCGACGGTACCGAGGAAGAGGCCGGCGGCCATCGGGACGTACGGCCCGGTGCGTGCCGCGATGCGGCTGAACAGCGGAGCCGTGGCCAGCCCCATGCACACCGAGGGCAGCAGGGCCAGGCCGGTCTCCAGGGCGCTCAGGTGGTGCTCCTGCCGGAAGTACAGGGTGGCGATGAAGAGCATGCCGTAGTAGCCGAGGCTGATCAGCATGCCGATCGCGACGGTCGAAGTGAAGGCGCCGGAGCGGAACATGGACGGCCGGAGCAGCGGAGCGCGCCGGGTGCGGCCCTGTGCGCAGCGCGATTCCAGGGTGCGTTCGAGCAGTACGAAGGCCACCAGGGCCGCGGCGCCGGCGCCGAGGACCGAGAGGGCCAGTGGGGACGTCCAGCCGTACGAGCCCGCCTCGTTGAGGCCGCCGGCCACGCCGAGGAGGCCGATGACGGCAAGCACCTGGCCCATCGGGTCCGCCTTCCGCCTACTCGACCGGGGCGCGGAGGCCGGAATGTGACGTAGCGTCAGCAGGACGGCGAGCGCGCCGAACGGCAGGTTCAGCCAGAACACCGAGCGCCAGTCGAAGCCCGAGACAAGCAGCCCCCCGACCGCCGGCCCCGCGCCGAAGGCGAGCGACGCGACGGCTCCCCAGACCGCGATGGCGCGGGACCTCGACGCGCGGTCGGGGAAGGTGACTTGGAGCAGGGCGAGGGAGGCGGGCACGAGCAGGGCCGCTCCGGCGCCCTGGGCGAGCCGTCCGGCGATGAGCGGCCCGGAGGCGGTGGCCAGGCCGCAGGCGGCGGAAGCCGCGGTGAACAGGCCCAGGCCACAGAGGAACACGCGGCGGTGCCCGAACCGGTCGGCCGTTCCTCCGCCGAGGAGCAGAAGTGCGGCGAAGACGGTGCTGTATCCGTCGACGATCCACTGGAGTGCGGAGTGGCCCGTGCCCAGCGAGGTCCGGATGTCGGGGATCGCCACGTTCACGACGGTGACGTCCAGCATCACGAGGAAGTAGCCGAGGCTGAGCGCGATCAGCGGCGCGCGGGCGAGGGGGGCCGCCTTCCCGGTGGCGGCGCCGGCCGGTGCCGGGTCCCGGTCGCCGGGCCGGTCCTGGACCGTGGTGGGAACGGGTGCGGTGGGGGGAACCGGTGCGCTGGTCATGAGCAGAGCATCGCCGCCTGATACTTCGTCACCCGACGAAGTATCGCCGTTCTACGCTGAGTCCATGCCGAACGTCAGCCGCCCCGACGAGCCGCGCTCGACGGCCGCCGCCGTGCCGTCCGGGCGCCAGGGCGGGCCGCCGCTCAGGCACCAGACGGACATCGCCCGTGCCGCCGCTCTCATCGCCGACCCGTCGCGCGCTCGGATCCTCAAGTGCCTGGGCGACGGACGCGCACTGCCCGCGAGCGCCCTGGCCGGTGAGGCGGGCATCGGTGCCGCGACCGCCAGCGTGCACCTGGCCAAACTCGTCGAAGGCGGACTCCTCACCGTCGAGCGGCAAGGCAGACACCGCTTCTACCGGCTCGCCGGCCCGGACGTGAGCGCCGCTCTGGAGTGCCTCGCCCTGATCGCGCCACCGCTGGCCATCACCTCGCTCAAGCAGAGCAACCGCACCAACGCCCTGCACCGCGCCCGCTCCTGCTACGACCACCTCGCCGGCCGGCTGGGCGTGGCTCTGATGCGAGGCCTGCTGGAACGGGGCGTCCTCACCGGTCACGACGGCGTCCACCGGCCCCACGAAGCCGTACGCGACCGGCCGTCGTCGTACGGCCACGACGTCCGGTACGAACTCACCCCCGCCGGGCCCGCAATGCTCGCCGAACTGGGCGTGGACACCGACCGCCTGCCCCCGCGCCGCCCCGCGATCCGCTACTGCGTGGACTGGAGCGAACACCAGCACCATCTCGCCGGAGGACTCGGCGCAGCCCTCACGGCGCGGCTGTTCGCACTCGACTGGGTGCGGTGGGGGCCGATCCCGCGGGTGGTGCACCTGACCGACGAGGGCGCCCTCGGGCTCGAGCGCACCCTCGGAGTGGTGGTCGCCGACCAGTAGACCGGCCAGTCGCGCCCACGCGGCGCGTTTTGTGCGATGGCGCAAAAGGAACGCATTAGCGATCATCGATCACTTGAGCCCGCCGCAAAGCCTCAACACAAATTCCACACATCCCCTCTTCATAAGGGCCTCCATGGTCTAGATTGACCGTGCTTCAGCTGTTCGGGCGTGAGGCGACCAGTAATGATCTTTAGGTCCGGCGCTGCGTGAAAGCCAGCAGTCGCGTCTCCGGCGGCCGGACGTGGGGGTGATCAATTCCTGGAGCCCTGGAGGGGCCTTGGGTGCGGGGAGCACCCGGGGTTTCGACGGGGTCCAGGTCGTGCGTTCTGCTGCCACCAGGGTTGGTTGTTCAAGCAGCTCTCAATGTGCCGGCATGTCATGCGCGGGGGGTGGACCGCCCCCGCTGGGGAGGAGCAGCGCGGCGCGGGAGGCGGGGGCCTCCCGACGGGGGGCAGTGTTTGGCGACCACGTCGAACCACTGGGGACCTGGGGGGTTCTGTGCGGCAAGGGGGAATTGTCAGCCCGTTTCCGTCAGCGAGCGGGCATGTGGCGAGCGGGGCGATCAGTCGGCCCGCGCTCGACTGGGAGCAGCGGTACCGACGTACCGTGATCACCAGCGATACGGTGGCCACCGCGTTCGTGGTGGCGGCGATCGGCAACTTTTTCGGGGCCCGGGACGCGGCCAACTGGCACGAGAAGTGGGGAATTCTCGCATTCGGCACCGAACTGCTGGTGCTGGGATCTCTTGCGGTGAGCCGCGCATGGGCGCCGGCCGTTCTCGGCCAGGGCGCAGAGGAATTCCGCCGGCTCGGACGTTCACTTTTCACGGCGACCGTCGTACTGGCGCTCGGTGGAATCGCTCTCACCTCGCGCAACATCAAACTCTGGATCTTCGTCGCGATCCCCGCGATCGCACTGGTCACCATGACCGCGCGTTATCTGCTGCGCCTGTCGCTGCACAAACAGCGCAAGGACGGGCGGTGCCTGAGACCGGTGCTCGCCGCCGGGAGCCGGGACACCGTGCGCGATCTGATCGCCCGGACGCGCAAGTTCCCGCACCTCGGCTGGCGGGTGGACGCGGTGTGCACGACGGACGGTCTCGGGCTCGTCGACGACGAACTGGACGGGGTGCCGATCGTCGGGCGGCTGGCGGACGTGGCCCATCACGTCCGCCGCGACGGCTACCGGGTCGTCGCGGTCACACCCGACCCGCACTGGTCACCGGACCGGCTGCAGCGGCTGGCCTGGAACCTCGAGGGCAGCGACGCCGAGATGGTCGTGGCGCCCGTGCTCATGGAGGTGGCCGGCCCGCGGCTGCACGTCGACGCGGTGCTCGGGATCCCGTTGCTGCGGGTCAGCATGCCGGCCTTCACCGGGGGCCGCCGGGCGGTCAAGGAGGTCGTCGACCGAGTGGGCGCGGCGGTCCTGCTGGTGCTGTTCGCGCCGCTGATGGTGCTCGTCGGGCTGCTCGTGCTGGTGGACAGCCGGGGCGGGGCGTTCTACCGCCAGCGCCGAGTCGGCAAGGACGGCCGCGAGTTCACCATTCTCAAGTTCCGCACCATGGTCTCCGGGGCCCACCGGGCACGTGCCGAACTGGCCGACCGCAACGAGGGCGCGGGCCTGCTGTTCAAGCTCCGCCGGGATCCGCGGGTGACCCGGGTGGGAGCGGTGCTGCGCCGGTACTCGATCGACGAGCTCCCGCAGCTCTTCAACGTCCTCACCGGCTCGATGTCGCTGGTCGGTCCGCGCCCTCCGCTGCCGGAGGAGTGCGCCGCGTACGGGCCGGACATCCGGCGCCGGCTGCTGGTCAAGCCCGGCCTCACCGGCCTGTGGCAGATCAGCGGACGCAGCGACCTGCCGTGGGAGGAAGCGGTCCGCCTCGACCTGCGGTACGTGGAGGACTGGTCGCTCGCCCTGGACACGGTGATCTTGTGGAAGACGCTGCGTGCGGTCCTCCACGGGCAGGGGGCCTACTGATGCGCGGGGGGCAGCTGCCCAATGGTCCCGCAGGCCGAGAAGGCCTGCCTGGGGGGAGGAACGCGTCATGAGAGTCAGCGTTTTCGGGCTCGGCTACGTGGGCTGCGTGTCGGCCGCGTGCCTGGCCAGCATGGGTCACGAGGTCATCGGGGTGGACGTCAACCAGGTGAAGGTCGACCTGGTCAACGACGGCAAGGCCCCGGTGGTCGAGGAGCGGATCGGCGAACTGACCGCCGAGGTCGTACGGACCGGAGCCCTGCGCGCCACCCGCGACGTCCGCGAGGCGGTCATGGGCAGCGAGGTGTCGCTGGTCTGCGTGGGCACCCCGTCGGAGCCCAACGGCAGCCTGTGCACCACGTACTTGGAGCGGGTCACCGAAGAGATCGGCGCCGCGCTCGCCGAGCGGGGCGGGCGGCACACCGTCGTCTTCCGCAGCACGATGCTCCCCGGCACCTGCCTGAACCTGCTGGTGCCGATCCTGGAGAAGTACGTCGGCGGTACGGCCGGGGTGGACATCGGGGTCGCGGTCAACCCGGAGTTCCTGCGCGAGGGCACGAGCGTGCGGGACTTCTTCGACCCGCCCAAGACCGTCATCGGCGAACTCGACCCGGCCAGCGGCGACGCGGTGCTGGCGCTGTACGACGGCCTGCCCGGCGAGGTGTTCCGGGTGCCGGTCCCGACGGCCGAGGCGATCAAGTACGCGGACAACGCCTTCCACGGCCTGAAGATCGGCTTCGCGAACGAGCTGGGCGCGGTGTGCCAGGCGCTCGGGGTGGACTCGCACCAGGTGATGGACGTGTTCCTGGCCGACCGCAAGCTGAACATCAGCCCCGCCTATCTGCGGCCCGGCTTCGCCTTCGGCGGCTCCTGCCTGCCCAAGGACCTGCGCAGCCTGGTCCACGCGGCGCAGCGGGCCGACGTCTCGGTGCCCATCCTGTCCCATGTGCTGCCCTCCAACTCCGACCATCTGCAGCGCGCGGTGGAGCTGGTCGAGCGCACCGGCAAACGCCGGGTGGGGCTGTTCGGGCTGTCGTTCAAACCCGGCACCGACGACCTGCGCGAGAGCCCGCTCGTCGAGCTGGCGGAGCGGCTCTTCGGCAAGGGGTACGACCTGAAGATCCACGACGCCAATGTGAGCCTCTCCCGGCTGATCGGCGCGAACCGCGAGTACATCGAGACCCGGCTGCCGCACCTCGCGCAACTGCTCGCGGACTCCGTCGACGAGGTGCTCGAACACGCCGAGGTCTGCCTGGTCGGGACCAGGGACCCTGCTGTCCTCGCTGCGCTGCCCCATGGCGGCGGCCCGGTGATCGTCGACCTCATACGCCTCCCCGACGCCGAGGCGCGTCGGGCCGAACCTGGGTACGTGGGCCTTGCTTGGTGATGCAGTCAGCGGCGACCGGCCTGACCGGCGCGCGCTGATTCTGGTGGAGAACCTGTCGGTGCCGTTCGACCGGCGGGTGTGGCAGGAGTGCACGACCCTGCGCGACGCGGGCTGGACGGTGCACGTCATCTGCCCCCAGGGCAGCAAGCGGGACACGGAGCCGGAGGCCGTGATCGACGGGGTGCGGATCCACCGCTACCCGTTGCGCGCCGCCACGGGAGGGCCGGCCGGCTATCTGCGGGAGTACGGATCGGCGCTCTGGCACACGCTCCGGCTGGCCCGCAAGGTCGGCCCGGTCGACGTGGTCCACGCCTGCAACCCTCCCGACCTGCTGTTCCTTCCGGCCCTGTGGCTGAAGCGGCGTGGAGCACGCTTCGTCTTCGACCAGCACGACCTGGTGCCCGAGCTGTATCTGTCCCGGTTCGACCGCGGCGAGGACCTGCTCTACCGCGCCGTGTGCGCGCTGGAACGGGCGACCTACCGGGCCGCGGACGTCGTGCTCGCCACGAACGAGAGCTACCGGGACGTCGCGGTACGCCGTGGCGGCCGACGGCCCGAGGACGTCTTCGTGGTGCGCAGCGCGCCCCAGACCGACCGGTTCCAACCCGTGCCGCCCGAGCCGGAGTTGAAGCGCGGCAAGCCTCATCTGCTGTGCTACCTCGGCGTCATGGGCCCGCAGGACGGCGTCGACTACGCCCTGCGCGCCCTGGCGAAGCTGCGCGACGAGGCCGGGCGGACCGACTGGCACGCGGTGTTCGTCGGCTCCGGCGACGCCTTCGACGCGATGGTGGAGCTGTCCCGGCGGCTCGGGCTCACGGAACAGGTGCAGTTCACCGGGCGCGTTCCGGACGCCGACCTGGTGCGCTACCTGTCCACCGCGGACGTGTGCCTCTCCCCCGACCCGCGCAATCCGCTCAACGACCTGTCGACCATGAACAAGGTCCTGGAGTACATGGCGATGGGGCGGCCCATCGTCTCGTTCGACCTGAAAGAGGCGCGCGTCTCCGCCGGTGACGCCGCCGTCTACGCGCCCGCGAACGACGAGGCCGAGTTCGCGCGGCTCGTCGCGCTGCTGCTGGACGACCCGGAGCAGCGGGCCCGTATGGGAAAGATCGGCCAGGAGCGGGTCAACGGGCCGCTGTCCTGGCGGAATTCGCAAGCGTCGCTGCTCGCCGCCTACGCCGCTGCCTGCCGTGACCACCCTCCGGTGCCGTCGGGCGCCCCGGGCCGGGCAGGGAAGAGGCCGCGCCGTTGAGCGATGACACGATACGCCTGGTCACGGTCGGGCGGATTCTCCGCCGGCGCCGGCGGCTGCTCACCCTCCTCGTCGTGGTGGGTGCGCTCGTCGGCTACGGCACCTCGCTGGTGTTCCCGCCGCGCTACACGACGTCGGCATCGGTCCTGCTGCCGGGCGCGTGGGAGGAGCGCGAGCTGCTGACCCAGGCGGAGATCGCGACCAGTTCGGTGGTGGTCGACCGCGCGGCCGCCGCACTCGGCTGGCCCGGGGTGGGGGGAAGCGACCTGCGGGACCAGGTGAGCGCCAAGGCTGCCGACGGCAACATCATCAGGATCTCGGGTACGGCCGACACCCCGGCGCGCGCCCAGCAGCTCTCCGACCAGGTGGCCCAGGAGTTCGTCGCCTTCGCCGCGCGGCTCGCGGGCGACAGCGCCGACCCCGAGGCGGCGTCCGGGCCCGAGGCGCTGCGCAAGGCGGTGGAGCGGACCAACCGCCGCATCACCGACCTGGCCGAGGCGGCCGATCCGGGGCAGACCGTGGAGAGCGTGCAGGCCCGCACCGAACTGGAGAAGCTGCGCACCACGCTGCAGGAGGCCATGAAAAAGCTGGACGAGGCCGACTTGGCGACGAACAGGGCCACCATGGTCGTCATGGGGCCGGCGGCCCGGCCGACCGGTGAGGCGGCGCCGACGCGGGTGCAGTTCATCGTCGCCGGGGCGCTGCTGTTCTTCCTGGCCGCGGTCATCGGCCATCTCGCCGCCGCGCGGGTGAGTCGCCGGCTGCGCACCGCACCGGAGATCGCCGCGGCGCTGGGCTCCACGCCGCTGGGCACCGTGGACGTACCCGCTGAACGGCCCGCGCACCGGCCGCAGGGCAGTGGCCCGCGGGCCCGGATGCGACGGCTGCTGGGCGTCGACACCCGGTGGGACGTACCGACCCCGCAACCGTCCGGCGGCGAGGCCGGACGGCAGCTCCGCTACCGGCGGGTGTGTGCGCGCCTGCGGGAGCAGGTGCCTGCCCCGCGGCGGCTGCTGGTCGTCGTACCGGACGGCGACGAGGTCGCCCGCCGGGCCGCCGGGCAGCTCGTCGCCGAGGCCGAGGGCGATCCGCTGCTGCGGATGGTGGAGGTCTCGGTGTCCCGGCCGCTGGTGCCGGACCGCGACACCGAGTCCGGTGCCCTCGTGGTCCTCAGCGCGGGCGGCTGGACCGCGGAGGAACTCGCCGGCGTCGCCGAGGCGTGTGCGGACGCGGGGCACGAGGTCGTCGGCACCGTCGTCGCCGGCCTGGTCCGGGCCCGTCCGGCGCGGTCGGCCGGCCGTCCCGCGGACGAGGCCACCGTGGCGCTCGCGGTGCGCGGCCACGCGACGGGAGGTTCGGTGTGACGACGGGCAAGACTTCGGAGTCGGCCGCAGCTCCGCTGCTGGATCTGCAGGCGCTGGTGGTGGCGGTGCGCAGGCGCCGCCGCCTGTGGTGCTCCCTGGCACTGCTGGGGCTGCTGGTCGGCGCGGCGGTCGCGGTCCTGCTGCCGCCGGCGCCGACCGCGGTGACCACGGTGCTGGTCGCCCATGAGGAGGACCAGCCGAACGACACCGGAACGCTGATCCGCACCGACGTCGAGCTGCTGCACACCACGCGGATCGCCGGCCAGGCCCTGCGGGCCCTCAACTCCCCTGAGAGCCCGGCGGACTTCATGCGGGACTACCGGGGCACCGGCCTGACCAACAACCTGCTACGCATCGATGTGACGGGTGACAGCGACACGGAGGCGGTGGCCCGGGCCGAGGCGCTGGCCGACGCGTTCGTCGCGGACCATGTGCGGCGGATGCGGCAGACCGCTGCGGCCGAGGCGAAGGCCCTGCTCGACCAGCGTGACCGCATGAGCAAGGAACTCGCCGAGGTCAACGAGGCGATCGGCGACGGACCGCCGCAGAGCGACCCGGAGGCGTCGGCGAACCTGGAGTCGCTCTTCGCCCGCCGCGCCGAACTCACCTCGCGGGTCGCCGACTTCGACCAGCGCGCCGAGGAAGCGCGCATGGGAACGCCCCGGCTCGTCGCGGGCACGCAGATCGTGGACGCCCCGCGCGCGGTACGGCACTCCCTGCCCAGGGCCGCCGGCACCGACGGCGCGATCGGGCTGGTCCTCGGGCTGGTCCTCGGGCTCGCGGTGGCCGCGGTCGGCGCCGTGGTGGCGGACCGGCCCGTACTGCGCCGGGAGATCGCGGCGAACCTCGGCGCCTCGGTGATCGCGGAGCTGCCGCGCGCGCCCCGCGGGCCGGCCCGGTTGTGGCAGCGCCGAAGAACCCGGGCGGCACGGACACGGCTCACCACGTCCCTGGCCCGCACCGTGCGCGCCTCCGTGGAGCCGGTGTCGCTGCTGGAACTGGGCTGTGCGCGCAGCACGAGCGTGATCGCCCTGGACCTCGCCGGGGCGCTGGCGGCGGAGGGGCCCGTGGTCGTCGTCGACGGTCTGCCCGGCCTGCCGCTCGCAGGCCGCCGCCCGAAGCCGGGAGCCCCGACGGTGGTCGACGGCGAGCGTGCCGCGGCTGTGCCGCACGACGAACTCCGGGTCGGCGTCGGCTCGGTGGCACCCGGCACGGCGTGGACCGACCTCCGCTACCTCGGCACCCGGACCGTGCTCGTCGTGCGTGCCGGGCACGGCAGCGCCGCATGGCTGCACACCGTGGCGCGGCAGCTCGCGGACCAGCGCATCTCGGTGATCGGTGTGGTGCTGATCGACCCCGATCCGGGTGACCGGACCGACGGCACGCTGTGGGACGGGCCCCTCACCGCGCTGCGCGGTCAGAACGAGCGGCCGGTCCGGCAGAGCGGCACAGTGCGGCGGCGGACGGAGCGGCCGCCGATGTGGGCGGCGCGGGTTCCGGACAGCGACCAGGAGGCGCGGTAGGACATGTGTGGCATCGCAGGTACTTACCGCTGGCCGGACGGGAAGGCCGTGACCGACCGGCTCACCCAAGTCCTCGCCCACCGCGGCCCGGACGGGGCGGGCCGCTACGGCCACCCGGCCGGTGACGGCGACGTGCAGCTCGGGCACCGCCGGCTTTCCATCATCGACCTGTCCGAGACCGGCGCCCAGCCGATGGTCAAGGACGGCCTCGCCCTCACGTACAACGGCGAGCTGTACAACGCGCCCGAGCTGCGGACCGAGCTGACGGCCGCCGGGGTGCGCTTCCGCGGTACCTCCGACAGCGAGGTGCTGCTGGAAGCCTGGCGGCGTTGGGGCACCGACTCCCTGCCCCGGCTGCGCGGCATGTTCGCGTTCGGGATGTTCGACGAGCGCACCGGCGAGCTGGTGCTCGTCCGCGACCAGCTCGGCATCAAGCCGCTGTTCCTGCTCCGGCGGGGCGAGGGCCTGGTGTTCGCCTCCGAGCTCAAGGCGCTCGCCGCCGCGACCGGCGGGTCGCTGGAGGTGGACCCCGGGGCGCTGGTGGCCTCGCTGCTGTACTACTGGGTGCCGGACTCGCGGTGCGCGTTCCGCGAGGCGGAGAAGCTGCCGCCGGGGAGCTGGCTGCGGTGCCGGCCCGACGGCCGGGTGGAGCGCGGCCGGTACTGGAACCTCCGGGATGTCGCCGCCGAGGCCCGGGAGAGCGAGCCGCCGGATCTGGCCGCTGTCGTGGAGGAGTCGACCCGTCGGCACCTGCTCTCCGACGTACCCGTGGCGACGTTCCTGTCCGGCGGCCTCGACTCCAGTTATCTGACCGCGCTGGCGGCCCGTCACCAGCCCGGGATCTCCGCCTACACGATCGGGTTCCGCGCCGAGGACGCCAAGTTCGAGGCGATGCCGGACGACCTGCGCTATGCCCGGCAGGTGGCCGCGCGGTTCGGCGTCGACCTGCACGAGATCGAGATCGCTCCGAACGTGCTCGACCTGCTGCCGCGGATGACGTACCACCTGGACGAGCCGATCGGCGACCCCGCCGCGATCAACACGTTCCTGATCTGCTCGGCCGCCCGGGAGGCCGGGGTCAAGGTGATGCTCTCGGGGATGGGTGCCGACGAGCTGTTCGCCGGGTACCGCAAGCACCTGGCCAACCTGCTCGCGCTGCGCTACCAGCGTGTCCCGCGGCCTCTGCGGCGCGGGGTGTCCGCGGTCGTGGACCGGCTGCCGGTCGCGACGAGCCGCCGGGGGTACCGGTCGGTGCGCTTCGCGAAGCGGTTCCTCTCCTTCGCCGAGCTGCCGGAGGAGACCGCGTTCCGGCGCAGCTACACCATGTACGACCGAGGCGAGCTGCTCGCCCTGATCGACCCGGATCTGGCCGCCACGGTCGACGACGTGCTGACCGAGCACGCGGACGTCTACCAGGACAACGACCTCGACGACTTCGTCAACCGCATGTGCCTGGGCGACGCCCGGATGTTCCTGCCGGGCCTGAACCTCGCCTACACGGACCGGGCGAGCATGGCCGCGTCGACGGAGGTGCGGGTGCCGTATGTGGACGTCGAGGTGGTCAAGGCGGCGTTCGCCGTGCCCGGCGACCGGAAGATCGTCGGCCGGCAGGGCAAGGCCGTCCTCAAGGAGGCGGCCACCTCCCTCCTGCCCCGGGAGATCGTGTACCGGCCCAAGGGCCTGTTCAGCGCCCCCTTGCGTGCCTGGATGAGCCGGGATCTGGCCCCGCTGGTGCGCGAGGTGGTCAACGACGGTGAGATCGTCCGCTCCGGGTTCCTGCGCCGCGACGCGCTGGCGCGGATGGTCGCCGAGGACGCCGCCGGGCAGCGGGACTTCTCCAAGCATCTGTGGCACGTGCTGACCCTGGAGCACTGGTATCGCGGCGCGACCTCACGGTCCGGCGAGGCCCCTTCCCTGACGGCGTAGAGACAAGAGGACTTCGGTGAAACAGGTTGTGCAGAACTACAAGAGCGGCGAACTGGCGCTGCTCGACGTGCCGGTGCCGGGGTGCAAGGCGGGGGGTGTGCTGGTCCGGAGCGCCTACTCGCTGATCTCCACCGGGACCGAGCTGATGAAGGTGTCCGAGGCCGGCATGTCGATGCTGGGCAAGGCCCGCTCCCGGCCGGACCAGGTGGCCAAGGTCGTGCAGAGCGTGGCCGCCAACGGGGTGCCCGCCACCTACCGCAAGGTGATGGGCAAGCTGGACTCCTACACGCCGCTGGGCTACTCGCTGTGCGGGGTGGTCGAGGAGGTCGGCGCCGGGATCGACGATGTGGCGGTCGGTGACCTCGTGGCCTGCGCCGGCAACGAGCACGCGCTGCACGCCGAGCTGAACTGGGTGCCGAAGAACCTCTACGCCCCGGTGCCGGACGGCCTCGCGCCGCGGCACGCGGCCTTCGGTACCGTCGGGTCGATCGCGCTGCAGGGCGTCCGCCAGGGTGAGCCGCAGCTCGGCGAAGTGGCGCTGGTGGTCGGTCTCGGGCTGATCGGGCAGCTGGTGGTGCAGCTCCTCGCCGCCTCGGGGGTCCGCGTCGTCGGCGCCGACCCCGACCCGGCGCGCTGCGAGCTCGCCGAGCGCCTGGGCGCGGCGGCCTGCGGCGATCCGGCCTCCGCGGCCGTGGAGAACGCCGTCGCCGAACTCACCGGCGGCCACGGCGTGGACCAGGTCTACCTGGCCGCCGGCGGCGGCAGCAACCAGCCTGTCGAGCTGGCCGCGCGGCTGAGCCGGGACCGCGGCCGGGTCGTCGACATCGGCAAGTGCCGCCTGGACCTGCCGTGGAACGCGTACTACGAGAAGGAGCTCGACGTCCGGTTCTCGCGTTCGTACGGGCCCGGGCGCTACGACCCTTCGTACGAGCTGGAGGGGCGCGACTACCCGATCGGCTACGTGCGGTGGACCGAGCGCCGCAACCTGGCGTGCTTCCTCGATCTCGTCGCCCGCGGCAGCGTCGACGTCGAACCCCTGATCTCCCATGTCGCCGACTTCGACGACGCCGTAGAGACGTACCAGCGCCTGAAGGACGGCGAGTTGAAGGCCGTGACCGCGCTGTTCCGTTACCCCGAAGCGGAGGTGGAGGCGGTAGCCCCGGCGGTGGCCGTGCCCGCGGTGAACGGGAAGCCGAGTCCGGCCCGGGCCACCAGGACTCCGGTGAGGGTGGCGTTCGTCGGCGCGGGCAACTACGCGACGTCGATGCTGCTGCCGCACCTGGCGCAGCGCGACGGCGTGGAGCTGGCGACGGTCGTCACCACGACGGCGCTGTCCGCGGCCAACGCGCAGCGCAAGTTCGGCTTCGCCGAGGCGACCACCGATCTCGACGCCGTCCTCGGTGACCCGTCCATCGACGCGGTGTTCGTGGTCACCCGGCACAGCTCGCACGCCGAACTGACGCAGAAGGCGCTGCTGGCCGACAAGGCCGTGTTCGTGGAGAAGCCCCTGGCGCTCACCGAGGACGAGCTGGCCGGCGTGCTCGCTGCGGTGGAGAAGTCCGGCAACGACCGGCTGCAGGTGGGCTTCAACCGCCGGTTCGCGCCACTGCTGCAGGAGGCCAGGAAGCAGTTCGGCACCCGGACCGGTCCTGCGAGCCTGCGCTACCTGGTCAACGCGGGCAGGCTGGAGCACGGCAGCTGGTACCTCCAACAGGGCACCCAGGGCTCGCGGTTCGCCGGCGAGGGCGGGCACTTCATCGACACGGCGAGCTGGCTGCTCGACGCGGACCCGGTGTCGGTGTACGCGATCACCACGCCCGGCAACGAGGACCTCCAGGTCGTGCTGCGCTACCCGGACGGGTCCACCGCCACCATCAGCTACGTCACCACCGGTGCGCCCGGCTTCCCCAAGGAGACGCTGGACCTCATCGCGGACGGCAGGGTGCTGCGGCTCGACGACTTCGTCCGCGCCTCGGTGTACGGCCGTAAGCGGTGGGTCAGTTCCCGGCTTCCCAAGGCCCGGGACAAGGGCCAGAACGCCGAACTGGCCGCGTTCATCAGGGCGGTGCGGACCGGCGGGCCCATGCCGGTGCCGCTGGAGTCTCTGGTCGCCACCACGGCGGCCACCCTCGCCGTGCAGGCCGGCCTGGCGAGCGGGGCGCCGGTGACGCTGGCGAGGGCCCGATGACCATGGACGCGGGCTGGTACCTGCGGCGGCTGTCCCGGATGGGACCGCAGGAGGTCGCGGGCCGGGTGGGCGACACGGTGCGCAGGCGGCGCTGGCGGTCGGCGCCGCCGGCCTGCCCGAGCGTGACCGGCGCCCGCTTCACCGCCGTACTGCCCGCGGGGACGCTCGACGGGGTGGCGCCGGACGCCGCGAAGCGTCTGGTCGCCGAGGCGGACCGGCTGATGGCCGGGCACGCCGAGTACTTCGGCGTGGAGCGCGACGACCTGGCCGACCCGGACTGGTGGTACGACCCGAAGACCGGGCGCCGGGCTCCGGCGGGCTACGCCTTCGACGTGCCGTACCGCGACGAGGACGCGGTCGGGGACATCAAGCAGATCTGGGAGCTGTCCCGGCATCAGTACCTCACCGTGCTCGCCGCCGCCTACGCGGTCACCGGGGACGAGCGGTACGCCGAGCGCGTCGCCGGGCATCTGCGGTCGTGGTGGACGGCCAACCCGCCGCTGCGCGGGGTGCACTGGACCAGCGGCATCGAGCTGGGCATCCGGCTGCTGTCCTGGGTGTGGGTCCGCCGGCTGCTCGACGGCTGGCCGGGCGCGGCCGGACTGTTCGAGGGCAACCCGGTGGCGCGGAACCAGATCTGGCACCACCAGCGCTGGCTGGCTGCCTTCCCCAGCCGGGGGTCCTCGGCCAACAACCACGTCGTCGCCGAGGCCGCCGGGCAGTTGGCCGCGGCCTGCGCGTTCGGGTGGTTCCCCTCCTCGGCGCGCTGGCGGGCCGACGCGCTGCGGTCGCTGGAGCGGCATCTGCGCGGCAACACCTTCCCCTCAGGCCTCAACCGTGAGCTGGCATCCGAGTATCACGGACTGGTGCTGGAGCTGGGCCTGGCCGCGGTGGCCGAGGCGGATGCGGCGGGCGCGCCGGTCCCCGCGTCGGTCCGGCTGGTGCTGCTGCGGATGACCGACGCGCTCGCGGCCGTGGTGGACAGCCGGCTGCGGCCGCCACGCCAGGGGGACGCGGACGACGGACACGGTCTGGTCGTGGACGGCGCGGGCACCGACCGCTGGGGCTCGCTGCTGGCCACCGGTGACGCCGTGTTCGGCCGGCTCGCCTGGTGGCCGCAGGTGCCCGGCACCGATGTCCGCACCCCGCTGCTGGCCGCGCTGATCAAGCCCACCGAACTGTCCGTGGCCCGCCCGGCGAGCCGGCCGGCGCACTTCGCCGACGCGGGCATGACGATCCTGCGCGGTCCGGGCGAGATCTGGTGCCGCTGCGACGGCGGTCCGCACGGGTTCCTGTCCATCGCCGCGCACGCCCACGCGGACGCGCTGTCCGTGGAGGTCCGGCACGACGGCGTCGACGTGCTCGCGGACCCGGGGACGTACTGCTACCACGGGCAGCCCGAGTGGCGGCAGTACTTCCGGTCGACCCTCGGCCACAACACCCTGCGACTGGACGGCAGTGACCAGTCCGTCTCCGGCGGCCCGTTCCTGTGGACCCGGCAGGCCCGCAGCCGTGTGCTGGTCGCGGACGAGGGCGCCGCCCGCTGGTGCGCCGAGCACGACGGCTACCGGCCGTCCGTGCACCGCCGCCGGGTGGAGCTGGCGACCGGAAGCCAGGAGCTGAGAGTGGTCGACGAGGTACGCGGCCCGCGCCGGGCCGCCGTGCAACTGGTGTTCCACCTCGGCCCGGCGATCGCCGTGGACCTGGTGGACAGCCGGGCCGAGCTCACCTGGACCCGCGACGGCGAGGACCGCTCCGCGGTGCTCGACCTGCCCGGGCAGCTGAGCTGGCGTGCGCACCGTGGCGAGAGCGACCCGCCGCTGGGCTGGTACTCCCCCGGCTTCGGCCGCAAGGAACCCGCCACCACGCTGATCGGCACCGGCTTCGCCGACGGCGCGGCGGCGTTCAGCACCGTACTGAAGTTCCGCGGCTAGGGGGGCGCGTGGGGATCAAGTGGCGGCACCGGGTGCTGCCGGCGGCACCGCTGGCGCTGGCCCTGCTGGCGGCGACCGGCTGTGAGGGCACGCCGGACGCACAGCCGGAGCCGACCGCCGCGCACTCCACGTCCGTGGCCCGGGTGTGCGGCAAGCCCGCCGCCGGGCCGGTGAAGGCGCCGGCGGGCGCGGTGACGGTCGACCCCGCGGTGGTCGGGGACCTGGCGGCGAAGACCCGGAACAGCCCTCCGCACACCACGTTCTGGCTGCGGCCGGGCAGGCACACGCTCGCGCCGGACCGCTACGCCCAGGTCATCCCCAAGGAGGGGAACAGCTATCTCGGCGCGCCGGGCGCGGTGTTCGACGGCCGCAGGACCAACCAGTACGCGTTCGGCGGCACCGCCCGGGGCGTCACCGTCCGCCACCTGACCGTGCAGGGGTTCGTCGCCCCGCACGACGAGGGCGTGGTCAACCATGACTCGGCCGACGGGTGGGCGATCGAGCACACGACGATCCAGCAGAACTCCGGCGCCGGACTGATGGCCGGTGCCGGCCAGCAGGTGCGCGCCAACTGCCTGCGCGGCAACGGCCAGTACGGCATGAACGCGTACAAGGCCACCGGCCGTATCAGCGGTCTGGTGGTCGAGGGCAACGAGATCGTGGGCAACAACACGGACGACTGGGAGCGGCGGCGGCCGGGCTGCGGCTGCGCCGGAGGCGTCAAGTTCTGGGCCGTGGACGGCGCCGACGTACGCCGCAACTGGGTGCACGA
Source organism: Streptomyces sp. NPDC096205 (assembly GCF_044763135.1). Lineage (NCBI taxonomy): Bacteria > Bacillati > Actinomycetota > Actinomycetes > Kitasatosporales > Streptomycetaceae > Streptomyces > Streptomyces sp. NPDC096205. Next base: position 400,798 of record NZ_JBIWFS010000005.1, read on the forward strand.
CAACCGCGGAGCGGGGTTGTGGGCGGACACCAACAACAACGACTTCCGCATCGAGGACAACCTGCTCGAGGACAACGACGGTGCCGCGCTGATCTACGAGACCAGCTACAACGCGGTCATCCGGAAGAACACGATCCGGCGGAACAACTGGGTCGAGGGCCGCAGGTACGCCGACAGCGGCGACACCTTCCCGTTCGCGACCATCTATGTGTCCGAGTCCGGCGGCGAACCGCGGATCCGGGCCCGTACGGACAAGATCGAGATCTACCGGAACGTGCTGGAGAACAACTGGTCCGGGATCACCCTGTGGGAGAACGCCGACCGGTTCTGCAACAGCCCGGCCAACACCTCCTCCGGCGCCTGCACGTTGCTGGTGAAGGACACCGGCCGCTGCGCCCGGCCGGCGATCGCCCGTGCCCCGCTGTACGCCGACTGCCGGTGGAAGACCCAGCGGGTGGACATCCACGACAACCGCTTCGTGCTGGACAAGTCCGTCCTCGACTGCACGGTGAAGTGCGACCGTATGGCGGTGCTGGCCAACTACGGCACCTATCCGGACTGGTCGCCGTACCAGGGCGAGCGGGTGGCCGAGGCGATCACGCGGGCGCAGCACAACCGCTGGCACGACAACGTCTACCTCGGACCGTGGAGCTTCGTCGCCCACGACCCGGGCCGGCTGCTCGACTCCTGGCAGTGGCAGGGCGCGCCGTACCGGCAGGACGCGGGCAGTGTCTTCCGCGCACGGGACGGTGGTTGAGATGGGCGAGGACCGCACGCCGAAGAGCGTCGGGACGGTCTGGGGGCTGCTGGTCCTCAACACGCTCGGCTCCGCCGGGGCGAAGACCATCGTCCCGCTGCCCCGTTCCCTCATCCAGATGGTCACCATGGGCGCGCTGGTCGCCGCGTTCGCGCTGGCGCTCGCGCTCAATCTGCGGCTGCGTATCCGGGCCAGCGCCTTTCTGCTGCTGCTCACTCTGCTGCTGGTGCCGAGCGTGATCTCCAGCGTGCATCTGGAGTCCGGGTTCGGCGCGCTGTTCCGCTGCGCCCGGCTGGCTCTCTTCGTCGGCACGCTGTGGCTGCTCAGCCGCTGGTGGGACGGCGGTGCGACGTTCGTCCGGCACCACATCCGGATGTACTTCGCGGTGCTCGGCTCGGTGGCCGCCGGTCTGGTCGTCTCCCCGGGCGCGGCCCTGCCCGACCTCTACGGCGGACGGCTGGTCGGCGCGTTGTGGCCGCTCACCCCGCCGCAGATCGGGCAGTACGCCGCGGTGATCATCGGGCTCACCGTGCTGCTTCTGATGGGCCGCCGCACCGACCGGGTGAGCGCGGCGGTGGTCGTCGTGCCGTCGCTCGTCCTGCTCGCGCTGACCCATACGCGGACGGCCACGCTCGGCCTGCTCGTCGGGCTGGTGCTGGCGATCGGCTCACTCATCCTGACGAGCGCCGCCGCCCGCCGGTTCTTCGCCTGGGCGGTGCTGTGCGCCGCCGTGGCCGCGGTGGGGCTGGGCTCCGCGCTCCAGGCGTGGTTCCTGCGCGGGCAGAGCAAGGAGAACTTCACCAGCCTCACCGGTCGGGCGAAGGTCTGGGACGCCCTGCTGGCGGCACCCCGGACGACCTCGGAGCAGTTGTTCGGCGTGGGCCTGGGCGACAAGTCGTTCGGGGGGCTGCCGATCGACAACAGCTGGCTGGCCGTCTACCACGAGCAGGGGATGACCGGCGTCGCGCTGGTGGCGGCGGTCGTCATCGTGCTGGGTGGTGTCGCGTTGCTGCGGCCGCCTTCGCTGTCCAGGGCCTGCGCAATCTTCCTGATCAGCTACTGCGCGATCGCGTCGTACACCGAGGCCGGACTCGGCGACGCCTCGCCCTATCTGCTGCATCTCGCCGTGGCGGCCTCGCTGCTGGCGGCACCTGCCGCGGCCCCTCCCCTTCCGGCGCCCGCTGTGCCTCGACGACGTGTCCCTCGATGGGCCAGAACGGAGGTGACCTGAGCATGCACGTCCTCGTGGTGCACAACCGCTACGCCTCGGCGCAGCCGAGCGGGGAGAACAAGGTCGTCGACCAGGAGGTGGCGCTGCTGCGTGCGGCCGGCCACCGGGTCGAGGTGTTCGAGCGGCGCAGCGACGACATCGCCGCCCGGTCCCTGCTCGGCAAGGTGGCCGTGCCTCTGCTCGTGCCGTGGAACCCTGCGGTCCGCACGGAGCTCGCCGCCCGGCTGCGCGCCGAGCGGCCGGACGTGGTGCACGTCCACAACGTGTTCCCGCTGCTGTCGCCCGCGGTGCTGGCCGCCTGCGCCGACGCCGGGGTGCCCGCCGTGGCCACGCTGCACAACTACACCCAGGTCTGCCCGCCCGGCACGCTGCAGCGGGACGGCCGGCCGTGCACCGAGTGCGTGGGGTCGACGCCGCTGCCCGCGGTCCGGCACGGCTGCTACCGCGGCTCCCGCCTGGCGTCGGTGCCGCTCGCGGTCAGCCTGTCGGTCAACCGGCGGCGGTGGTGGTCCGGCGTGGAGCGGTTCCTCTGCATCTCCGCGGCCCAGCGCGACGTCCTGGTGCGGTCCGGCATGCCGGCCGAACGCCTGGCGGTGAAGCACAACTTCGTGCCCGACCCGGACACTCGCCGAGTCGGCACGGGTGAGCAACTGCTCTACCTCGGCCGGCTCGCCGAGGCCAAGGGCGTACGGCTGCTCATGGCCGCGTGGGACGAGATCGCCGCCGACGGCGGTGTGGGCGTGCCGCTCGTGATCGCCGGCGCGGGGCCGTTGGAGCGAGAGGTGGCCGCCTGGGCGGACGGCCGGGACGACGTGCGCTGCGTCGGCCTGCTGGACCCGGCACAGTGCCGTGAGGCCATCGCGCGGTCGGTCGCCGTGGTGGCTCCCTCGACCTGGCTGGAGGCGTTCGGCCTGGTGGTCGTGGAGGCGATGGCGGCGGGGGTCCCGGCCGTCGCCGCCGGTCACGGGGCCTTCGTCGAGCTCGTCGAGGACGGGGTGACCGGGCTGCTGCACACGCCGGGCGATTCCGCCTCGCTCGCGTCCCGCATACGCCGGATCGCGGCCGAGCCGGACCTGGGCCGGGAGATGGGCCAGGCGGCCCGGCTCCGTTACGAACAGGGTTTCAGCCCGGCTGTCGGGCTGGAGCGCCTGGTGGAGGAGTACCGCACCGCGATCGCGGCTCGGACGGAATCAATGGGGGGCAGTAGATGACACGATGCCGACTCTGCGGCTCGGAGGCGATGGCGAGCGTCGTCGACCTCGGGGCGACACCGCCATGTGAGAGCTTTCTCGCCGCGGACCAACTGGACCGGCCGGAGCCGGCCTACCCGCTGCATCTGCGGGTCTGCACCGACTGCTGGCTCGCGCAGATCCCACCGCTGATCACGCCGGAGGAGACGTTCAAGGAGTACGCGTACTTCTCCTCCTTCTCGACCTCGTGGGTGGAGCACGCGCGCACGTTCGTCGCCGGCGCCGTGCGGCGCCTCGGGCTCGACAGCGACGCCTTCGTGGTCGAGGTCGCGAGCAACGACGGCTACCTGCTGAGGCATGTGGTGGACCGAGGGATCCGCTGCCTGGGCATCGAGCCGTCCGTGAACGTCGGCGCCGCCGCGCGGGACGCGGGTGTGCCCACGGTCACGGAGTTCCTGAGCCCGGACACCGGCGCGGCCGTCCGTGCCGAGCACGGTCCGGCGGACCTGGTCGTGGCCAACAACGTGTACGCGCACATCCCCGACGTGGTCGGGTTCACCCAGGGGCTGCGCGCCCTGGTCGCCGACGACGGCTGGGTCTCCATCGAGGTGCAGCACCTGCTGACGCTGATCGAGGAGAACCAGTACGACACGATCTACCACGAGCACTTCCAGTACTACACGGTCGCGTCCGCGATCCGGGCGCTGGCCAGCGGCGGACTCGCGCTCGTGGACGTCGAGCTGCTGCCCACGCACGGCGGCTCCATCCGGTTGTGGGCCCGGCCGGCCGAGGTGGCGGGCGAGCCGACGCAGCGGGTGGCCGACGTACTGGACCGGGAGAAGGCCGCCGGACTGCAGGAGCTGGCCGGGTACACCGAGTTCTCCGCCCGGGTGGCCAAGGTGCGCCGGGACCTGCTCAAGTTCCTCATCGAGGCGGCCGAGCGCGGCGAGACGGTCGTCGGCTACGGCGCCCCCGGCAAGGGCAACACCCTGCTCAACCACTGCGGCATCCGGCCCGACCTGCTCGCGTACACGGTCGACCGCAACCCGTACAAGCACGGCCGGTACACCCCGGGCACCCGCATCCCGATCCTGCCGCCCGAGCAGATCGCCGCCGACAAGCCGGACTACGTGCTCGTCCTGCCGTGGAACCTGCGGGCGGAGCTGGTCGAGCAGTTGTCCTTCGTGCACGACTGGGGCGGCCGGCTGGTCTTCCCCATTCCGGAACTGAGCATTGTCGAGGTCGAGTCGTGAAGGTCGTTCTGTTCTGCGGCGGTTACGGGATGCGGATGCGCAACGGCGCCTCCGACGACGTGCCCAAGCCGATGGCGATGGTCGGCCCGAGGCCGCTGATCTGGCACGTCATGCGCTACTACGCGCACTTCGGGCACACGGAGTTCATCCTGTGTCTCGGGTACGGGGCGCACCACATCAAGGACTTCTTCCTCAACTACGAGGAGACGACGTCCAACGACTTCGTGCTGCGGGGCGGGCGGACCGAGCTGTTGTCCACCGACATCGCCTCCTGGACGATCACGTTCGTGCAGACCGGCATCGAGTCGCCGATCGGTGAGCGGCTGCGCCGGGTGCGGCACCATCTGGACGGCGACGAGATGTTCCTCGCCAACTACGCCGACGTGCTCACCGACGCCCCGCTGCCGGAGATGATCGACCGGTTCGCCCGGCGCGACGCCGGTGCGTCGATGATGGTGGTGCCGCCGCAGTCGTCGTTCCACTGCGTGGACCTGGGCGACGACGGCCTGGTGGGGGGCATCACCGCGGTGAGCGAACTGCCGCTGTGGGAGAACGGCGGCTACTTCGTGCTGCGCCAGGAGATCTTCGACCACATCCCGGAGAACGGGGACCTGGTCGCCGACGGATGCGGCGAACTCGCCAAGCGCGGGCGGCTGGTGGCGTACCAGCACCGCGGCTTCTGGAAGCCGACCGACACCGTGAAGGAACGGGCCGCGCTCGACGACGCCTACGCGCGGGGCGACCGCCCGTGGGCCGTGTGGGAGCACGACCGTGCGGGAGCGAGGGCGTGATCCGGCTCGGCGCCGGGCGCCTGGACCGGGTCGTCGCGGTGGGCGCGCACTGCGACGACATCGCCATCGGCGCCGGCGGCACCCTGCTGACGCTGTGCCACGCGCGGCCGGGCATCCGCGTCGACGCGCTGGTGCTCTCCGGTGGCGGCAGCGAGCGGGAGCAGGAGGAGCAGGCCGCGCTCGACGCGTTCTGCCCGGGCGCCGACCTGCGGCTGACCGTGCTCAAGCTGCCGGACGGCCGGATGCCGGTGCACTGGGACGAGGCCAAGGCCGCCGTCGAGGAGCTGCGCGAGCGGACCGAGCCGGATCTGATCCTCGCCCCGCGCACCGACGACGCGCACCAGGACCACCGCGGCCTGGCGCAGCTGATACCCACCGCGTTCCGCGACCACCTCGTGCTCGGCTACGAGATCGTCAAGTGGGACGGAGATCTCGGCCGTCCGACCGCGTATCAACCGCTGTCGCCGGAGATCGCCGAGGAGAAGGTGCGGCTGCTGCAGGAGCACTACGCCTCGCAGCGGCACCGGCCCTGGTACGACCGGGAGGCCTTCCTCGGTCTCGCGCGGATCCGCGGCATCGAATGTCACGCGCGCTACGCCGAGGCGTTCGCCGTCACCAAACTCACGCTCACTCTGGGGGGATGAACCTTGCGCGTACTGCTGACCGGACACCAGGGCTACCTGGGCACCGTCATGGCCCCGGTCCTCAAGGCCGCCGGACACGAGGTCGTCGGTCTCGACGCCGGCCTGTTCGCCGACTGCGTGCTGGGCCCGCGGCCCGCGGACCCGCCCGGCCACCGGGTGGACCTGCGCGACGTCACGGCCGAACACGTGGCCGGGGTCGACGCCGTGATCCACCTGGCGGCGCTGTCCAACGACCCGCTGGGCTCACTCGCACCCGAGCTCACCTACGACATCAACCACCACGCGTCCGTACGGCTGGCCCGGCTGGCCCGCGACGCCGGAGTGCAGCGCTTCCTGTACGCCTCGACGTGCTCGGTCTACGGTGCCGCAGGCGGTGACGACCTGGTGACCGAGGACGCCCCGCTGCGCCCGGTGACGCCGTACGCGGAGTCCAAGGTGCGGGTGGAGGACGACCTGCACGCGCTGTCCGACGGCGACTTCAGCCCGGTGTACATGCGCAACGCCACCGCCTTCGGCTACTCGCCCCGGCTGCGCGCCGACATCGTGCTGAACAACCTGGTGGGTCACGCGCTGCTGTCCGGTGAGGTGCTGGTGCTCTCCGACGGCACGCCGTGGCGGCCGCTGGTGCACGCCGCCGACATCGCACGGGCCTTTGCGGCGGCGCTGGTCGCGCCGCGGGAAGCGGTGCACGACCGGGCGTTCAACATCGGCAGCGAGACCAACAACGTGACGGTCGCCGAGATCGCCGGGCAGGTCGCCGAGGCGGTGGCCGGCTCCGAGGTGGTGATCACCGGGGAGACGGGGGCCGATCCGCGGTCGTACCGGGTGGACTTCTCCCGGTTCCGCGCCGCGGTGCCCGGCTTCGACTGCGAGTGGACGGTGAAGCAGGGCGCGCTCGAACTCGCCGACGCCTACCGCGAACACGGGCTGACCCGCGAGGACTTCACACAGCGCTTCACCCGCCTCGCCGTGCTGCGCGCGGCGTCCGAGGCCGGCGCGGTCGATGACACCCTGCGGTGGCGCCGGTGACCACGGACGGCTTCGGCGGGCAGATGTACGCGCTGGTGGAGCGGCTGTACCCGCTGTGCCGCAGCATCACCGGCGACGGGGTGCGCGCCACCTTGGACATCGTCGGCGAGTACGTCCCGCTCCAGGTGCACGAGGTGCCCACCGGGACTCAGGTGCTCGACTGGACGGTGCCGCAGGAGTGGAACATCCGCGACGCGTACATCGCGGACTCCACCGGCCGCCGGGTCGTCGACTTCGCCGCGTCCAGCCTGCATGTGCTCGGCTACAGCGTGCCGGTGTCGGCGACCATGCCCCTGTCCGAGCTGCGCGCACACCTGCACACCCTGCCGGACCACCCGTCCTGGGTGCCGTACCGCACGAGCTACTACAAGCCCGAGTGGGGGTTCTGCCTGGCCCAGGAGACCCTGGGCGCGCTGCCGGACGGCGAGTACGAGGTGCGCATCGACTCCACGCTCGCCGACGGCCATCTCACCTACGCCGAGCACGTGGTCCCCGGGCAGGTCAGCGACGAGGTGATCGTCTCCTGCCATGTCTGCCACCCGTCGCTGGCCAACGACAACCTGGCCGGCATCGCAGTGGCGACCTTCCTGGCCCGGGCACTGGCGGAGCGGACGCCGTACTACACCTACCGGTTCCTGTTCGCGCCCGGCACCATCGGGGCGATCACCTGGCTGGCCCGCAACGCGGAGCGGGTGGAGCGGGTCAAGCACGGGCTTGTGCTGGCCTGCGCGGGCGACCCGGGCTCCTTGACGTACAAGCGCAGCAGGCGCGGCGACGCCGAGATCGACCAGGTGATGCGGCACGTGCTGACCGACTCCGAACGCCCGCACCGGATCACCGAGTTCACTCCGTACGGCTATGACGAGCGGCAGTTCTGCTCGCCGGGGTTCGACCTCGGCGTGGGCTCCCTCAGCCGGACCCCGTACGCCGGTTACCCCGAGTACCACACCTCGGCGGACGACCTGTACTTCGTCTCCCCCGAGGCGATGGCGGACACCCTCGCCGTCTGCCGCGAGGCGTTCGCCGTCCTCGACCGCAACCGGCGGTACGTCAACCTCAGCCCGTACGGCGAACCGCAGCTCGGCCGGCGCGGGCTGTACGACGCGCTCGGCGGGCGCAGCGACACCCAGCAGGCCCAGATGGCCATGCTCTGGGTGCTCAGCCTCTCCGACGGAGAGCACAGTCTGCTGGAGGTCGCCGAGCGGTCCGGGCTGCCGTTCGACACGGTCGCCGCGGCGGCCGACGCCCTGCGCGGCGCGGAACTGATCAAGGCCTGACGCCGATGACCACCGAGGAGGAGAAGCCGCCGGCAACGGCGCCACCGGCCGGGTCCGCCCAGCGGGCCCTCGTGGGCCGGCTGTCCTGGGGACTGGCCGACCAGGCGGTCTCCAGCATGACCAACTTCGCGGTGGGGATCTATGTGGCCCGCTCGCTCGGACTGGCCGCGTTCGGCGTGTTCAGCCTCGCCTGGGTGACCTACGGCGTGGTGCTCAACGTCTCCCGCGGGCTGGCCACCGACCCGCTCGTGGTGCGCTTCAGCGGCGTGCCGGACGCGTCCTGGCGCGGGGCGGTGGCCCGGTCCTCGGGTACCGCACTCGGTGTCGGGGTTGCCATCGGCGCGGCCTGCCTGGTGGCCGGGCCGGCCCTCGGCGGCCGGGTGGGGCCCGCGTTCGTCTGCCTCGGCGTCATGCTGCCGGGGCTGCTGCTCCAGGACGCCTGGCGGTTCTCGTTCTTCGCCGCCGGCGCCGGGCGGAAGGCGTTCGTCAACGACGTCGTGTGGGGCGTCGCGCTCGTCCCGGCCCTGGTCGTGGCGGCCCACGTGGGCAGCGTGGCCGCCTTCGTGCTCGCCTGGGGCGCGTCCGCCACGGTGGCCGCGGCGTACGGCTGCGTCCAGTCGGGCATCCGGCCCCGGCCGGCCGGGGCGCGCGGATGGCTGCGCGAACAGCGCGACCTCGGCTACCGGTACCTGGTCGAGAACACGTGCCTCAGCGGCGCGAGCCAGCTGCGGGCGTACGGGCTCGGTGCGATCGTCGGGGTCGGCGCCGTGGGCGCGGTGCGCGGCGCCGAGCTGCTGCTCGGCCCGTTCCTCGCCGTGCTGATGGGCCTTTCGCTGGTCACCGTCCCGGAGGCGGCAAGGGTGCTGCGGCAGGCCCCGCACCGCCTCGGCGCGTTCTGCCTCCTGCTGGGCGGCGGGCAGGCCGGCGCCGCGCTGCTCTGGGGCGGGGCGCTGCTGCTGATGCCGGACCGGCTCGGCGAGCTGGTGCTCGGCGGCGTCTGGCACTCCGCCTCGCAGCTCATCATGCCGGTCACCCTCGGTGTCGCGGGCGCCGGCCTCGGCACCGGCGCGGCGGCCGGGCTGCGCGCGCTGGGCGCGGCCCGGCGCAGTCTGCGCTCCCAACTGTTCGCCTCCGTCGCTTACGTCGGCGGCGGGCTCGGCGGGGCGGCCGTCGCCGGCACGGTCGGCTCGGCCTGGGGCGTCGCCGCCGCGACCGTCGGCGGCTCGGCCGTGTGGTGGCTGCAGTTGCGGTCCGCCCTGCGCGAGCACCGCCAGAACTCCATCCCCGAAGTGAGGACCCCATGACCGCCCATCCCAGGCTGAGCATCGGCCTGCCCGTGTACAACGGCGAGGAGTACCTGGCCGAGTCGCTCGACGCCCTGCTCGGCCAGACGTACGAGGACTTCGAGCTGGTCGTCTCCGACAACGCCTCGACCGACGGGACCGAGGAGATCTGCCGCAAGTACGCCGCGCAGGACGCGCGCATCCGGTACATCAGGCTGCCCCGCAACATCGGCGCCACCCCGAACCACAACTACGTGTTCACCGAGAGCCGCGGCGAGCTGTTCAAGTGGGCCTCGCACGACGACCTGTACGCCCGGGACCTGCTGCGGCGCTGCGTCGAGGCGCTGGACGAGCGGCCGGACGTGATCCTCGCGCACGCCGACCAGGCCGTCATCGACGGCGACGGCCAGGTGAAGGTGCCGTACGAGTACACGCTCGCCACCGGCTCGCCGCACGCGCCGGAGCGCTTCCGCAGCCTGCTGTTCGAGCCCGGCGGGGACGACTTCTACGGGGTGATCCGGGCCGACGTGCTGCGCCGGGTGAAGCCGATGGACAGCTACCACCACGCGGACCGCACGTACGTCGCCGAGATCGTCCTGCACGGGCCCTTCCACCAGGTGCCGGAGCTGCTGTACTTCCGCCGCGACCACCCGACCCGCGCCGAGCGCGCGAACCCGTCCAAGCGTTCCCGGTGCGTCAACCTGGACCCGCGCCGGGCGGGCGCGCTGCATCCGACGCCCCGGCTGCTCGCCGAGTACGTCTGGGGGTTCGTCTCGGCGGTCCGGCGGGCGCCGCTGTCCCCCGCCGACCGGCGCGCGTGCTACCGCCACCTGGCCGCGTGGATGACCAGCCGGGTCCGGCCGGGCGCCGGTGAGCGGGTCGAGGACCGCGCCCCGGTCGACCCGGCCGAGCTCACCGTCTCCGTCGACGCCCTGGTAGCCGGCCGTGAGGGGAGGCAGGCGTGAGCGGCGTCCGCGTCGGGGTGTTCGGGCTGCTGGGCTCGGGCAACCTCGGCAACGACGGGTCGCTCGAAGCCGTCCTCGGGTACCTCCGCGACGCCCACCCGGAGGCGGTCGTCGACGCGCTGTGCGGCGGACCCGAGGTCGTCACGGCCCGGTACGGCATCCCCGCGACACGGATGCACTGGTACCGCGGCGAGTACCGGACCGCCTCGCGAGCCGGCGCGATCGCGGGCAAGGGTCTGGGCAAACTCGTCGACGCGTTCCGCACCGCTGCCTGGGTGCGCCGGCACGACGTGGTGATCGTGCCGGGCATGGGCGTCCTGGAGGCCACGCTGCCGCTGCGGCCGTGGGGTTTCCCGTACGCGCTGTTCCTGCTGTGCGCGAGTGGCCGGCTGTTCGGCACGCGGGTCGCGCTGGTCGGTGTCGGCGCCGCCCCGATCGGCAACCGGCCGACCCGGGCCCTGGTGCGCTGGTCGGCGCGGCTGGCCGCGTACCGGTCGTACCGGGACGCCCCGTCCCGCGACGCGCTGCGGGAGATGGGCGTCGACACCGCGCGCGACGAGGTCTACCCGGACCTGGCGTTCTCCCTGCCGGCACCGCAGGCGAGCGCCCCCTCCGGGCCGCCGGGCCAGGTCTGCGTCGGCGTCATGGACTTCCACGGCGGCAACGACGACCGCGCGCGGGCCGAGGAGATCCACCGGCGCTACCTCGACGGGACGATCCGGTTCGTCCGCGCGCTGGTCGAGGACGGCCGGCCGGTCCGGCTGCTCACCGGCGACCAGGTCGACGCGGCGGTGGTCGCCGCGATCCTCGACGCGGTGGACTCAGCCCTGGTCACCGCCGCCGAGGCGGCCTCGCTGGCCGACCTGATGAAGGAGACGGCGGCGGCCGACACCGTGGTGGCGATCCGCTACCACAACCTGATCTGCGCGCTGAAGGCCGGCACTCCGACGCTCGCGGTCAGCTACGCGAGGAAGAGCGACGCGCTCATGGACCGGATGGGCCTCGGCGCATACTGCCACCCGGCCCGCGAGGTCGACGCCGACCGGCTGCTGGAGCAGTTCCGGGAGCTGGAGCGGCGATCGGCCGACCTGCGGCGGACCCTCACCGAGCGGAACCTGGCCGCTGTGCGGCAACTCCAGGACCAGTTCGCCGCGTTGACAGCCGTCCTGTATCCGGCGACCGACCGTACCCGAGCCCACGCCCTGCGGGAGACTCCATGAAAGCGACCGAAGTCCCGGAGATCGCCGGGGCGTACCTGTTCCGGCCGACGCCGTACGCCGACGAACGCGGCTTCTTCTGCCGCACCTTCGACGCCGACGTGGTCCGCTCGGTAGGCCTCGACCCGGACGCCTTCGTCCAGGACAGCGTCTCCCGCTCGGTCCGGGGCGTGCTGCGCGGCCTGCATCTGCGCTCCGGCGCAGGCGAGGCCAAGCTGGTGCGGTGCTCGTACGGGAAGATCTTCGACGTCGTCGTGGACCTGCGGCCGGACTCGCCGACCTACCTGGGCTGGGCCTCCTTCGAGCTGTCCGACGAGACGCAGCTGAGCCTCTACATCCCGGCGGGGTGCGCGCACGGCTTCCAGGCGCTGACCGACACCGCCGACACGTCGTACCGGATCGACCGCCCGCACGATCCGGCCGAGGACGTGACGATCGCCTTCGACGACCCGGAGCTCGCCATCGCCTGGCCGCTGCCGGTCACATCGATGTCCCAGCGGGACCGGGAGGCACCGGGCCTCGCTCAGGTTCTGAAGCAATTGGAGAGGTGAGTCGGCGTGGACTACTCAGGCGAAGAGTTCCAACTGCCCCGGTCCCGGCTGGCGAACGAGCGGCTGCACGCCCTGATCCCCGGGGGCGCGCACACCTACGCCAAGGGCGACGACCAGTACCCCGAGAACCTGGCCCCGGTCATCAGCCACGGCCGCGGCGCCCACGTCTGGGACGTCGACGGCAACCGCTACATCGAGTACGGCTCCGGCCTGCGCTCGGTCAGCCTCGGCCATGCCCACCCGCGCGTGACCGAGGCGGTGCGACGGGAGATCGACCGCGGCAGCAACTTCGTCCGGCCGTCCATCGTGGAGTTGGAAGCCGCGGAACGCTTCCTGGCCACCGTGCCGACCGCCGAGATGGTGAAGTTCGCGAAGAACGGCTCCGACGCCACGACGGCGGCGGTACGCCTGGCCCGCGCGGCCACGGGACGCACCCGGGTGGCGCTCTGCGCCGACCACCCGTTCTTCTCGGTCGACGACTGGTTCATCGGCACGACACCGATGTCGGCGGGAATCCCGGCCACGGACCTGACGGTGACGTTCCCGTACGGAGATCTGCCCGCCACGGAGGAGCTGCTCACCCGCTACCAGGGCGAGATCGCCTGCCTGATCCTCGAACCCGCCACCCACACCGAGCCGCCGCCCGGCTACCTCGCGGGGCTGCGCGAACTCGCGGACCAGCATGGCTGCGTCCTGGTCTTCGACGAGATGATCACCGGCTTCCGCTGGTCCGAGGCGGGCGCCCAGGGCCTGTACGGCGTCGTCCCCGACCTCTCCACGTTCGGCAAGGCGCTCGGCAACGGGTTCGCCGTCTCCGCGCTGGCGGGCCGCCGCGACCTGATGGAGCGGGGCGGGCTGCGTCACTCGGACGACCGGGTGTTCCTCCTCTCCACCACGCACGGCGCGGAGACGCACTCCCTGGCAGCCGCGATGGCCGTGCAGACCGCGTACGTCGAGGAGGGCATCACCGCCCGGCTGCACGCCCTCGGCGAGCGGTTGGCCGCCGGTGTCCGCGACGCCGCGGCGAGCATGGGCGTCGGCGACCATGTCGTCGTCCGGGGCCGGGCCAGCAACCTGGTCTTCGCCACCCTCGACGAGAACCTGCAGCCGTCGCAGGAGTACCGCACCCTGTTCCTGCGCCGGCTCCTCGCGGGCGGGGTGCTGGCCCCGTCGTTCGTGGTGAGCAGCGCCCTCGGCGACGCCGACATCGAGCTCACCGTCGACGTGGTCGCGCAGGCGTGTGCCGTGTACCGCAAGGCACTGGACGCCGGTGACCCGGCCCCTTGGCTGGCCGGACGCCCGGTGAAGCCGGTGTTCCGCCGCCTGGCATGAGGTGAGGTGAGGTGAGGTCAGCGGGGCTTGCGCAGACGGCCGTCGGCCACCCGGTCGACGAGCCAGGCCGTCACGGGAACCAACGCCAGCGCGGTACACCAGCCGCCCAGGACGTCGGTCGGATAGTGCGCGCCCAGAGCGACCTGCGCCCAGCCCATGGCGGCACCGGCAGCCACCGCCGCACCCAGCACGAGAAGCGTGCCGGCCGCCCTGCCGAGACCGAGCCGGCCGGTCGCGAGCAGCGCCACCACGAGGGCGAGCGCGGTGGCGAACGCGGTGTGCCCGCTTGGATAGGAGAGGTTGTCGTCGCCGTGGATGGTGCGTCCCACCAGGTGCTTGAGCACCGTGGTCGCCCCCACGGCCAGGCCTGGCCCGGCGACCCCTGACACCGCCGCTCGAGGCCACCGAAGCAGCAGACAGCCCATCACGACACCCGCGACCAGCACCGCCGCTCCCACGGGCTCCCCCAGGAAGTCCGTACCCAACGCGACACCCCGCCACGGCGGCCCCACACTGTCCGCCGTCGGCTCCTGGATCCACCTGTCCACCCTGCCGGGCTCGCCGTGGCCGGCGTACACGACGCCGAGTACCACGACCAGCAGTGCGGCGAGCGCCCCGATCAGGCCGAGGGACGCGCGCAGCGACCGGGGGAACACCGGGGGGACTTGCGGCTTGTGCCGGCGCCACTCCCCCAACGCGCCCCCGTCATATCGTCCGTCGCCCTGGTCACGGGCATCGAAATCAGTGTCTGCTCGCCAGCCTAACCAACAACGCGGTCGCCCGTCGTACAAGAAGGTCAACGGCAGCGGGGACCTGCCCGGCTACGCCGATGTGGCAGGCACCTGGCGGACAAAGGTGAACGTCATCCCACCACTGCCGCCGACTTCCCCTCCGCTCCCCAGGAGGCTCACGGTGCCCTTCGCGTTGATCTCCACCGCCACCTCGACCTGCTCCAGGCGGTAGTTCCCGATCCTTTCCTCGGCCCGTGAGAGCGTTTCCCCCAGGGCTTCCACAAACGCGTTGATCTGATCCCTCAGAACACTGACCGGGACTTTCTCCCGCACCAGTTCCACATCACCGCGCCACCTGAAGGACCGCTCTTCTCCGGCGGCACCGAGGACTGAGATGCCTTCTTCGTCGGTCACCCTGGGATCTCCTCCGACACTGGTTGGGCCACACGGATGTCACCGTCGGCATAGGCCACATAGATGAGCCCGAGCGGATTCTTGTACTGATACAGCAAGGCTCTCCTGCTGTTTCTGAGGGCCTCACCGAGTGACTGTCCCGCCAGGAAGCACCGGTAGAACTCCTTGGAGAAGGCCGCCGCCACCGCGTCGGGCACAGGTGCCTCCGTCCCGATGAAGCCGATGTATCCCTGGTCCTGGAAGAAGTTGGGGAGTGAGGCTCCGGTGAGGGGCTCCACGACGGCGCTGGAGCAGGCGTTGAGGAACACCAGGGGAAGGATCGGCGCTGCCGATGCCGCTCCTGCGTTTCGCATCAGGCTGAGGATCGCGGATCTCGCCTCAAGATTTCCGAGGGTCACCTCGATGCGGTCCGTCTGCGTGCCCCTCAGCCGGATCGTGATGTCCGCCGGGGATTCCACGTCGCTCATACAGTGGCAGGCGAAGTGCAGTACATGAGCATCCAACTGACCGGGCGGGCAGCTCTCCCTCAGGATCTCGGCAATGATCTTCTCCAGACTGCCGACGTCGCCGGACGGCCAGGGTCCGAGCAGACTCAGCCGGGACCCGTGGCGTTGCAGGTCCAGTTTCTCCGCCGCCGTTTCGGTCAGTGAGGCCTCGTGGAAGAGCGCCACCTTCAGACCTGACTCGTTCGGCAGGCAGCTGACCTTGAGGTCACCTCGCCGGCAAACCGGCGGGGCTGTGACGGGTGCGCCTCTGATGTGGCGGCGTACGTTCGTGGCGAACCCCAGGTATCTCCCGACGTTTTCGTCGAGCGACTGGTCGTTCACGATGGGCGGCCGCGGTTCCATGAGCCGGAAGACCGGAAGGAGTTCGATGGGAAACACAGCGTCTTTGTCGCAGTGGAATTGAATGCTGGGGACGTCCTCCAGGTCCACGCCGGCGGCCGGCATGAGTTGCTGCATGGTTGTCACGAACTCCGGCATCTGCCCACCGAACAAGGCGCCGAGGGCCCCCAGACCGGCCTCGTACAACCCGGACAGACCGGCTTCGACGTCGTCCCATCCGGGCTCCAGCGCGAACCGCAGGCTTCTGCGCAACCGATTCACGGCCACTTGGAGCCGCGTGCGTGTCTCCGGCAGCGCGCCGGGCCTCAGCAGAAATTCGCCGATCTCACGATATTCACCACCGAGACTGCTGCGCAGGAAGAGCATCGGTTCCGCCCTGGAGCGGACTTCCAGCGACACCGAGGGCCCGGTGGGCGCGGGCGCGCTCATGCCTCGGCGCCGATGAGGAGACGGAATCGAACGACGTGGACCAGTCGCGTGTGCTGGTAGACGGCCACCCACCCCGGACATGCGCGGGTTCCTCCGTGCTCACTCGAACGCGCAGGGTGTAGTCGCTGTCGGGTGCGAGCGTCGGCCCGGCGTGGCCGGCCTCCGCGCTCGACCCGTCCGGGTGGTGCAGGGTCACCTCGACGAAGCCACTGAACGCGATGATCTCCGGCCCCCGCAGGGAGCGCTGCACGCCGACGCCGACAGCGGTGGTGATGGCGCCCACGAGGGCCGCGGCTGCCGGCCCGCGCAGGTTCCGGCGAATCCTGTCCTGCACGAGATCGCCGACCGTCGCGGTGACATTCGCCTCCACCTCCCTCAGCCGCTGGTCCAGGAGGTCGTCCCACTGGTCGTCGAGGCGGCTTCTGTGCAGTGCTTCGTTGAACCGTTCCCGGCGTGGATCAGCGGGCGGAAGCTTGGTGCGCACCCGGTGAGCGATCTCGGGCAGGTAGTCGGCGAACTGCTCATCGCTGGCCACCCGAAGGAGCAGGACCTCCGCGGCATCCGTGTGCGCCGACGTCTCGGCCGCCGGCCGGCGCCCTGCCTCGACCACACCCTCGGCCTCGGCGAGATGCATGTGCGCCCGCGAGAGCAGCTCGCGGGCGTCCTTGCCTGCTGCTGGTTCTCCCTCGATCGCCGCAGCCAGATCCTTCAGCGCGGCGATCCTGCTCCGCGCCACCACCTGCCACACTTCAGCGGATCCTGGCATGCAGTGCCTGTCCCACTGCCACGAGTTGCGGAACCGCTTCCTGCGTGACGTACCACGATCGGCCGACAGCGGAAGGGTTCTGCCGATGGCTAAGTCCCGGCCCGACCGGGCTCGACCATCACTACAGTCCGGACGCATGACGAAGGTCACCACACGCACAGTCGCATACCCGGCAGACGGCCTCACGATGGTCGGGCACCTCGCGCTGCCCGCCGGTGACGACCGCCGGCCCGCCGTCCTGATCGGGCCCGAAGGTCCGGGCCTGAACGACTTCCAGCGCCGCAGGGCCGACGCCCTCGCCGAACTGGGATACGTCGCGCTGGCCTTCGACATCAACGGCGGGCGCTGGTTCACCGACCCACAGGAGATGCTGGCGTATGTGACTCCCCTGCTCGCCGACCCCGACCGGATGCGGGGCATCGGCCGTGCGGCGCTCGATGTGCTGCGCGCGCAACCGCGGACCGACCCGGACCGGATCGCCGGCATCGGCTACGGCACCGGGGGCGCGATCGTGCTCGAACTCGGCCGCGCCGGCGTCGATCTGCGCGCCATCGGGACGGTCAACGCACTCGCCACAGGGCGACCGGGCGAGGCGGCACGCATCCGCTGCCCTGTGTGGGCCGGGGTCGGATCGGAGGACCCGATCATGCCCGCCGAGCAACGGGACGCGTTCGCCACGGAGATGCAGACCGCCGGAGTCGACTGGCGCCTCACGGTCTACGGCGGAGCCCTGCACGCCTTCCATCACCCGTCGGTCGAGCACGCCGTGCTCCCCGGCGTCGGCCACCACCCGCAACACGCACAGCGGGCCTGGCGCGACATCGTCGACCTGCTCACGGAGTGCGTGCCTGTGACGGAGTGACGCGGAGCGTCAGGACCGCCCCTCACCATGTCTTGCCGGCCTTCCTGGCAGATCTCCCCCTCCCCCACCCAAAACCCCAGGTCAGCCCCCCATCCACCGCCCCGTCAAGTGGCGCAACACTCCAGCAACACCACTATCCCTACCGGATAGCTATGGTTCCAGCCATGCCACCCACCGACCGCATCCGGGACCACGCCGGACAAGGCGCGCCCACCGTCGCGGCGCAGCGCACGCGGCGTCGGCTGCGTGCGGACCAGGCACGGCAGCTCGCGGACCTGCTGCGTCACCAGGTACTGAGCGGGGGCTTTCCCGCCGGGGCGCTGCCGCACGAATCGGTCCTCGCCGCCGACTACCGGGCCTCTCGCAACACCGTGCGTCAGGCGCTGGACCTGCTGCGCGCGGAGGGGCTGGTGGAGCGTCTTCCCGGGGTCGGCACAGTGGTGGTGGCCGAGAAGTACCCGCACGGGCTCGACCGGCTGATGGGTCTCGCGGAGACGCTGCGCGAGCACGGCCGGGTCACCAATGAGGTGCGCACCATGGGACCGGCCCCGGCACCCGCTCCCGTGGCCGAGCGCCTCAGGGTCCCGCCCGGCGCCGACGTCCTGTACATCGAACGCCTGCGCCGCCTGAACGGCCTCCCCCTTTCCCTGGACCTGACCTACATCCCCCTCGACATCGGCACCGCTCTGCTCGGCGCCGACCTGGAGAACACCGATGTCTTCCGCCTGCTGGAGGCCGTCACCGGCAGGCGGCTGGGCCATGCCGAGATCACCTTGGAGGCGGTGAACGCGGACGCGCACTCCGCCGGCGTCCTGCAAGCCCCCCGCGGTGCGGCCGTCCTGATGCTGGAACGGCTCACGCACCTCGCGGACGGCCGCCCGGTCGACCTGGAGTTCATCCGGTTCCGCGGCGACCGCATCACGATGAGCGGACTGCTGCACCGCTCCCTGTAGACACCACCACCCGCTCCCCACCGCACGACCTTCCCGGAGACAGCCATGCCCTTGGTGCCCCAGCGTGCCGACGTGCCCGTGACCATCGACGAGTCGAAGTGCATCGACGGCTGCACGCTCTGTGTGGACATGTGCCCGCTGGACTCGCTCGCCATCGACGAGACCAACGGCAAGGCGTACATGCACGTCGACGAGTGCTGGTACTGCGGCCCGTGCGCGGCCCGCTGTCCCACCGGAGCCGTCACGGTCAACATGCCCTATCTGCTCCGCTGAGAGGCCCCAACTCCCATGAAACGCACGGCAGTCGCACTCGCCACGTCCACTCTGCTGCTCCCCCTGACCGCCTGCGGCGGCAGCGCCGAGGCGGGCGGCGGTTCCACGGTCACCGTCACCGTCGGATACCAGTCCAAGACCATCAACACCGTGACGGCCGGGACGCTGCTGCGCTCGCTCGGCTCCTTCGAGAAGCAGTTGAACGCCCTGCACGACGGCAGGACCTACAAGGTCGACTGGCAGGACTACGCCACCGGCGCGCCCATCACCGCGCAGATGACCGCCGGGAAGATCGACATCGGGTCGATGGGCGACTTCCCGCTGCTCATCAACGCGGCCCGCGGCAAGCAGTTGGGCAAGCCCACCCACCTGGTGTCGGTCACCGGCTACAACCTCAAGGGCGGGCTCAACACGATCGTCGTCGCTCCGGAGTCGAAGCTCGCCGACCTGAAGGACCTCAAGGGCAAGAAGGTCTCCACGAGCGTCGGCTCCGCCGCCGACGGCACTCTCGTACGGGCCCTGCAGCGAGCGGGCCTCGACCCGGACGAGGACGTCGAAAAGCTCAACCAGCAGCCCGCGGTGGGCGCTTCGGCCCTCTCGGCCGGCAGCGCGGACGCCCTGTCGCAGTTCGTCGCCTGGCCGGGCCTGCTCGCCCACCAGGGCAAGGCGAAGGCGCTGTACGACGGTGCCCAGCTGAACCTGCCGACATTCCACGGCGTCACCGTCCGCGAGGACTTCGCCGAGCAGCACCCCGCCGTACTGGAGGCGTTCCTGAAGGCCCAGGCCGAGGCGACCGACTACCTCGACGCCCATCCGGTCAAGGCCGCCGAGCAGGTCGCGGAGGCGACCGGGCTGCCGGCCGAGGTCGTCTACCTCTACAACGGCGCCCACGGTATCTCCACCTTCGACCCGGCGATCAAACCGCAGCTCGTCGCCGCGCTCGAGCAGGACGTGCCCGTCCTCGAGGCCGCCGGGCTGACCGGTGACATCGACGTGGACTCCTTCGTCGACGACCGGTACGTCAAGAAGGCCCTCGGCACCGGGTACGCGCGGCGGCTCGCCGCCTCCCCGCCCGCCACCGCGAGCGAGGTCTGGCCCAAGGGCAGCACGAAGACCCGGAGCTTCTCCTCCCCGAACCAGCTCCTCGCGTACGTCGCCGAGCACGAGGGCGGCATGCGCGCGGCCTACGTCCCCGACGCCACCACCGGCACCCTCTGGTTCGCCGACAAGGCCGTCTGGGTCGCGGACGGCAAGCAGTTGCTGCCCTTCGTCGCCCCGGCCACCGCACGGGCGTACGTGGCCGGTCACAGCGACGCCCGGGTGGTCACGTACGAGGACGCCCTGGGACGGGTCTCGTGAGCCGCTACCCCGGGCGGGCCGGCCGGCTCGCGCTGCGGGCCGGTTCGGCGGCCGCCGCTCTCGGGCTGTGGCAGGCGCTGACCGCCTTCGACGTGGACCTGTGGGTGCGCTTCTCCCAGTTCCCCACGGTGACCGACGTGGCGCGGGCCTTCACCGACCGGCTGTCAGGCCCCGACTACTGGACCGACCTCACCGACAGCCTCATCCGGATCGTGACCGGCTTCCTGCTCGCCGCCGTCCTGGGCGTGGCCACCGGCGTGCTCGTGGCCCGCTCGCGGCTCGCCGAGGACCTGCTCGGCCCGGTCCTGGAGGTGGTGCGGCCCATCCCCGCGATCGCCCTGGTCCCCGTCGCGATCCTGCTGTTCCCCTCCAACGAACAGGGCATCGTCTTCATCACCTTCACCGCCGCCTTCTTCCCCGTCCTGGTCTCCACCCGGCACGCGGTGCGCGCCCTGACCCCCGTGTGGGAGGAGGCGGTGCGCACCATGGGCGGCAACCGGTGGCGCATCCTCGGCTCGGTCGTCCTGCCGGGCGCGCTGCCCGGCATCTTCGGCGGCCTGTCGGTCGGCATCGGCGTGTCCTGGATCTGTGTGATCTCCGCCGAGATGATCTCCGGCCAGTACGGCGTCGGCTACCGCACCTGGCAGGACTACACGATCGTCGACTATCCGGGGGTCTTCGTCGGCATGGTCACCATCGGCCTGCTCGGCCGGCTGACCTCCACCGCCGTCGAACTGGCCGGCCGCCGCCTGACCCGCTGGCTGCCGCGTACGTCGTACGACCCCGCCCGGCCCCGGCCCCGGCCCGCACGACGCACCCCGGCGCCCACCGTCGAACCCGCCAAGGCCGAGGAGGCACGCGATGAGCACCTCGTCTGAGACCAGGCCGGCCGAGGCGAGGACCGCCGCCGCGGCCCCGCGCGGCACCCGCCTCACCCTGCGCGGCGCCACCCTCGGTCGGCCGGACGCCCCGGCCGTGGCGGACGTACACCTGGACGTCGCACCGGGCCAGATCCTCACCGTGGTCGGCGCCTCCGGCTGCGGCAAGTCGACCCTGCTGCGCACCTTCGCCGGTCTGCTGCCCGTGCTGGACGGGGCCGTGGAACAGGACGGCCGGCCGGTCACCGGCCCGGGAGCGGACCGTGCGCTGGTCTTCCAGGAGGACGCCCTGCTGCCCTGGCGCACCCTTCGCGCCAATGTCGAACTGCCCCTCGCCATCCAGGGACTGCCGCGCGCGCAGCGCAGGGAACAGGCCGAGGCCTGGCTGGAGCGGGTCGAACTCGCCGAACTGGCCGGGCAGTTGCCGCACCGGGTCTCCGGCGGGCAACGCCAACGCGCCCAACTGGCCCGGGTCCTGGCCGGCCGGCCGCGTGCCGTCCTCATGGACGAACCCTTCGGCGCGCTCGACGCCCAGACCCGCGCCGGCATGCAGGACCTGCTGGTGGAGGTGCTGCACGGCACCGGCGCGACCGTCGTCTTCGTCACCCACGACGTCGACGAGGCCCTGTTCCTCGGCGACCGGGTCGCCCTCCTCGGCTCCGGCCGGCTGACCGCCGTACGCGACGTACCGCGTCCGCGTGAACGCTCGGCGCACGACGATCCGGCGCGCCTCGCCCTGCGGCGCGAAGTCCTCACCTCACTCGGTTCTTGAAAGGCACCCTGGTGGACACCCCCCTGCAGATCCCGGCCCTGGCCGACGCGTCGGAACTGAGCTGTGACGTCCTCGTCATCGGCGGCGGCACCGCCGGCACCATGGCGGCCCTGACCGCCGCCGAGTGCGGTGCGGACGTCCTGCTGCTGGAGAAGGCCCACGTCCGCCACTCCGGCGCGCTCGCGATGGGCATGGACGGCGTCAACAACGCGGTGATCCCCGGCCGGGCCGAGCCCGACGACTACGTCGCCGAGATCACCCGTGCCAACGACGGCATCGTCGACCAGAGCACCGTCCGCCAGACCGCCACCCGCGGCTTCGCCATGGTGCAGCGCCTGGAGTCGTACGGAGTGAAGTTCGAGAAGGACGAGCACGGCGAGTACGCCGTACGCCAGGTCCACCGCTCGGGCTCGTACGTGCTGCCGATGCCGGAGGGCAAGGACGTCAAGAAGGTCCTGTACCGGCAGTTGCGGCGGCGCGAGATGCGCGAGCGGATCCGGATCGAGAACCGGGTGATGCCGGTGCGGGTGCTGACGGCCGAGGGGCGTGCCGTGGGGGCGGCCGGCTTCGACACCCGCACGGGGCGGTTCGTCACCGTCCGGGCGGGCGCGGTGATCCTGGCGACCGGCGCCTGCGGCCGGCTCGGCCTGCCCGCCTCCGGATACCTGTACGGCACGTACGAGAACCCGACCAACGCCGGTGACGGCTACGCCATGGCGTACCACGCGGGCGCCGAGCTCACCGGCATCGAGTGCTTCCAGATCAACCCGCTGATCAAGGACTACAACGGCCCTGCCTGCGCCTATGTCGCCAACCCCTTCGGCGGCTACCAGGTCAACCGGCACGGCGAACGCTTCGTCGACTCCGACTACTGGTCGGGGCAGATGATGGCCGAGTTCGCGGCGGAGGTGGCCGGCGACCGGGGTCCGGTGTACCTGAAGCTGAGCCATCTGCCGGAGGAGTCGATCTCGGCGCTGGAGACGATCCTGCACTCCACCGAGCGCCCGACGCGCGGCACCTTCCACGCGGGCCGCGGCCACGACTACCGCACCCACGACGTGGAGATGCACATCTCCGAGATCGGCCTGTGCGGCGGCCATTCCGCCTCGGGTGTACGGGTGGACGACCACGCCCGTACGACGGTCCCCCGGCTGTACGCCGCCGGAGACCTGGCCTGCGTCCCCCACAACTACATGATCGGCGCGTTCGTCTTCGGGGACCTGGCGGGCGCCGACGCCGCGCAGTTCCGGTCGTACGAAGGGGAGTTGCCGACCGATCAGCTTCGCGAGGCGCACGAGCTGATCTACCGGCCGCTGCGCCACCCCGAGGGTCCGCCGCAGCCCCAGGTCGAGTACAAGCTGCGCCGCTTCGTCAACGACTACGTCACCCCGCCGAAGTCCGGTGCCCGGCTCTCGCTGGCGCTGGAGGCGTTCGAGCGGATGCGCGCGGACATCGCGTCGATGGGTGCTCGCACCCCGCACGAGCTGATGCGCTGTGCGGAAGTGTCCTTCATCCGGGACTGCGCGGAGATGGCCGCGCGGGCTTCCCTGGCCCGTACGGAGTCCCGCTGGGGCCTCTACCACGAGCGTCTCGACCACCCTCGGCGCGACGACGCCTCCTGGTTCCACCACCTCGATCTGCGCAAGTCGCCCGCGGGCACCATGGAGTTCACGGCCCGTCCGGTGGCTCCCTATCTGGTCCCGGTCGACGGCTTCAACGCGGTCGGCGGCCCCTCCCGGCACCTCGGCGAGATCCGGCCGGAACAGGTGGCGACCGCCGGGGCCCGGGAAGCGGCACCCGTCGCGCTGCGGCAAGCGGCGCCCGCCTCGCGCGGCTCCGACACGGGCGCCGGCAGGGACGCTCCGGCCACGCCGCGCCTGCTGGAGCTGCTCGCCCTCGCGGAGGCCGAGCCGCCGCTCAGCGATCTCGCCGCCTACCTCACCGACCCCGACCCCGGCGTCCGCCGTACGGCCGTCACCGTCCTGACCGAGACCGTGCCCTCGGGCACCGGACCGGCCCTGGCGGCCGCGCTCACCGACACCGACGCCGGCGTCCGGGCCGCCGCGGCCGCCTCACTGCGGGAACTGGTCGAGACACTGACCCCGGAACCGGCCCTGCGGGAAAGCCTCGTCTCGGCCGTGTCCTCGGCCGACCCCGTCGCCCGCGCCACCGCGCTGGACGCCCTGCGCGTCCTGCGTCTCGGTGACACCGCGCTGTTCACGCGGTCCCTCAGGGACCCCGACACCGCCGTCCGGATCGCCGCGGTACGCGCCCTCGTGTCGGTCGACGCCACCGAAGAACTGGCTCGCGCGGCAACCGCCGACACCTCCCGCGAGGTCCGCGTCGCCCTCGCCAAGGCCTTGGCCACTGTGTCCGGGGGGCGGCTCGACGACACCGCGCCGGCCGGCCCCGACACAGTGCTCCCGGCCCTCGCCGAGCTCACCGCCGACCCGGACGCCCTGGTCCGCGCGGCGGCCTACGCGGCACTGGGCACCACCGGCTGCCCGCCCCCGCTGACCGCACGCGCCGAGGCCGCCCTGTCCGACCCGACCTGGCAGGTACGCGCCGGCGCCGCGACCGCCCTGTCCACCGCAGACCCCGGCCAGGCCGTACCGGCCCTCGCCAAGACGCTCGCCGACCCCAACGCCGACGTCCGGAAGGCCGCTGTGACGGCACTGACCCGCCACAGCGCCGTCGCCGAAGCCCGGCAGGCCCTGGCCACCGCGACGACGGACCCGGACGCGGACGTCAGGGCCTACGCGGCCCGGGCGCTGTGACGGGGGGGGCCGAGCAGTCGGCCCCGCCGACTCAAAGCGCTGTCGGCCGATGCCCAGTGCGCAGGGGTCACCTCGTGTCGTCGCGTGGGACGACCCGGAAATCGAAGGGAACAGTCCCGGGGTCCACGGCGGTCGCGCCTCCGTCCACGGTCAGTACGGCTCCGTTGACGAAGGACGCGGCCGGTGAGAGCAGCCAGGCGATGGCCTCGGCCACCTCCTGGGGTTGTCCGGGGCGGCGGGCCGGCAGCAGCCGGGTGGCCTCCTCGTACGCTTCGTCCAGCTCGCCGGAGACCAGTCCGGCGTCCTCGACGAAGCGGGCCATGCGGCGGTCGGCCATCTCGGTGCGCACCCAGCTGGGGCAGACGGTGTTGGCCCGCAGGCCCTGCGGGCCGTAGTCGACGGACAGGGACCGGCACAACTGCAGCAGTGCCGCCTTGGACGTGGCGTAGGCGGCGTTGCCCACTCCGTTGCGCAGAGCGGAGACCGAAGCGACGGCGACGACGGAGCCCCGGGCGCGGAGCAGGTGGGGCAGTGCCGCCCGCATCAGGAGGAACGGGCCGGTGAGATTGGTGCGGAGCACCAGCTCCCAGTCCTCGTCGGACAGTTCCCCGACTCCCCCGCCGCGGCCCACGCCCGCGTTGACGACCAGACCGTCGAGCCGGCCGAATCGCTCGACGGCGGTTTCCACCAGGCGGAGCACGTCATCCGGGTCAGTGGTGTCGGCCGGGCAGGCCAGCGCTCCGGTCTCCTCGGCGATGCGGTGCAGCGGTTCCGGCCGTCGGCCGGAGACGACGACATCGTGCCCGGCCGCCCGGAGCAGGCGTGCGGTCGCCGCGCCGATCCCCGTCCCTGCGCCGGTCACCACCACAACACGCTGATCCACCATGCGCGTTCGGCCTCCTGTCGCTCTCGGGTCCGGAGACGTGATCATATGCGCTGCGAACCGGCGACCAAGATCGGCGAAATCAACTCGCCGCGACGGCGGCGTGGCGGGGCAGTGGATCGTCCAGGCCGGCGAGCGCCGCCAGACCGGCGCGGGGTCCGTCCGCCTCCGCGACGGCGACCGCGCGGTTCAGCCGGATGACCGGACTATCGGTCAGGCGTTCGAGTTGCGTCACGCCACGAGCCCGGTGTCCTCGCTCCGTAAGGTCTGCTCGCAGGATCCGCGCGTAGCGTGGACATACGACGCAGCACTCACCCGGGTGTACCGGAGCCGCCCCGACGGAGGGAGCGATCATGTCGATCCCGGAGGCACAGCAGGTACCGCTGGACACGGCCAAACAGGAGGCGTTCGCGGGGAGGGTCGTCGGTGTGCTGAACGACGCCACACTGGCCCTGCTGATCAGCGTCGGGCATCAGTGCGGGCTGTTCGACCGGCTGGCGGCGCTTCCTCCTTCGACGAGCGCCGAGGTCGCCGAGGCGGCGGGCCTCGACGAGCGGTACGTCCGTGAGTGGCTGGGCGGCATGGTCGTCGGCGGGTTCCTGGAGTACGAGCCGGAGAGCCGGACCTACGTCCTGCCGCCCGAGCACGCGGCCTCGCTGACGACCGCCGCGGGCCCGGACAACCTCGCCGGCATGATGCCGTACATCGCTCTGCTGGGCGAGGTCGAACAGCAGATCGTGCGCTGCTTCCACGACGGCGGCGGAGTGCCGTACTCCGCCTATCCCCGGTTCCAGGCCCTGCAGGCGCAGGAGACCGCCCGCGTCTACGACGCCGCACTCGTGGACACGATCGTCCCGCTGGCGCCGGGACTGACCGAACGACTGCGTGCCGGCATCGACGCGCTCGACGTGGGAACCGGCCAGGGGCATGCCCCGCTGGTGCTGGCGAAGGCGTTCCCCGCCAGCCACTTCCGTGGTCTGGACCAGTCGGAGACCGGCATCGCGGCGGCCCGTGAGAAGGCCGAGCGCTCCGGTGTCGGCAACGTCGACTACGTCCTCGCCGACTCCACGGAGATCTCCGGCGAGTACGACCTGATCACCGCCTTCGACGTGATCCACGACCTTGCCCGCCCGGCCGAGACCCTCGCGGCCGTCGCCACGGCGTTGCGCGACGGCGGCACCTTCCTGATGGGAGACATCGCCGCCTCCAGCAGGCTGGAGGAGAACATCGGCCATCCGCTCGGGCCCGCCCTCTACGGCTTCTCCGTCTTCTACTGCATGACGACCTCGCTCAGCACCGGCGGCGCCGGCCTGGGCACCGTCTGGGGGCAGGAGACAGCCGAGCGGATGCTCCGGGAAGCGGGCTTCACGGACATCGAGGTCAAGTCCGTGGAGGGCGATCCGGTCAACGCCTACTACGTCGCGACCAAGGGCTGACCGTCCGGCTCGGCCGTCCAACGTGCCCAGCCGCACCCGCGATCGAGCAAGATCATCCCTTTGTTAGGGTGACCCAATGGCATCGGTCAAAAAGGTCCAGGTCACCTTCGACTGCGCAGAGCCTGAGCGCGTCGGTCGCTTCTGGTGCGAGGTGTTGGGGTATGTCGCACCGCCGCCGCCGGACGGGTTCGCCACGTGGGACGACTTCAATCGCTCGCTGCCCGCCGAGGAGCGGGGTTCGTGGTTCGCGTGCAGTGATCCCACGGGGGTGGGCCCGCGGCTGTACTTCCAGCGCGTCCCCGAGGGCAAGGTCGCCAAGAACCGGGTGCATCTCGATGTGCGGGTCGGTACCGGCCTCGTGGGTGACGAGCGCCTGGCCACGCTCCAGGCCGAAAGTGAGCGGCTGGTGGCACTCGGTGCGGTGCAGGTGCAGGTGCTCCTTGCCGACGAGGAGAACGAGTCCTGCATCGTGATGCAGGACGTCGAGGGCAACGAGTTCTGTCTCGACTGACCGCCCTCCGCTCAGGCGGCCCCCGCCTCGGCCAGACCCGCCAGGGCACGCGCCGTGATGTCCTCGACCGGCCCGACCGCGGGAACCGTGACCAGGATGCCCGCGTAGTGGGCGAGGAGGGGCGCGGTCTGGCTCTCGTACACCCGCTGCCGGTGTCGTACGACGTCCTCGGTGTCGTCCGGGCGGCCTCGGCTCAACAGCCGTTCCACCACGACGTCTTCGGGAGCCGTGAGCTCCAGCACCGCGTCCAGCGCGGCGCCGGTGGCGGCCAGTACGGTGGTGAGTTCCCGGGCCTGCGGCACCGTACGGGTGCGCTAGCCGATGAGGCGGCCCAGTTCGATGCGGTGGATGTCCGGGGCCCATGCGCTCGCGTTGCCAGGTTCGGTGCGAGCGCCTCGGCCTGCGGCTCGGCGGAGGGACGGCGGTCAGCCGTCGCTCTCCTCCGCACCCCCATGCAGGTCGAGGGTCCAGTTCTGGCCGACGAGATCATAGCCGAAGCTGTGGTGGCGTTCCTCGTCGGCGAGGGTGAAGCCGAAGCTCTGGTAGATCCTGCGCGCCGCCACCAGCACGTCGTTGGTCCACAGCGTGACCTGCTCGTAGCCCGCCTCACGGGCGAAGGCCAGGCACTCGGCGACCAGGCGCGTCCCGAGCCGGAGGCCCCTGCCCTCCGGAGTGACGAGCAGCAGCCGTAGCCTGGCCACTTTCGGCCGGTCGCCGGCGACCAGGAAGACGCAGCCCACGCGCCGGCCGTCGAACTCGGCGATCCAGGCCGCCTCGCGGGCCGGGTCGGGCCCGGCTGCGTAGTCGGCGACGATCTTGGCGACCAGGACCTCGAAGTCGGTGTCCCAGCCGAACTGCCGGTGATAGCTCTCGCCATGGGCCATCACCACCCACCCCAGGTCACCGGGACGGTCGGCGCGACGCACGACGGCTCGCTTCTGCTCCTGCTGCGACATGGCTGCCCTCCTGGCCCGCGATCGTCAGCCCCACTCAAACAGAGACGTGCGAAAACCGGTGGAACGGCGCCACCGTGTGCCCGTACCGTGCTGCCGGACCAAGTCGCCCAGGCAAGGACGTGCCGTTGTACACCGTGTGAGACACCCCGAGCGCTGATCGGTCGCGCGTCGCATCTGTGCGCCGCGCTGCTTTTTGCTGCGGACTTCTCACTGGAACCGGTGTACTTCTGTGCTCAATACCTGGGTGGTCGCACCCACCTGCCTCCCGCTCGTTCTCCGTCGCTGCCCCGCGTGCGCGTCCACGCGCTTCCGGGCGCCCGGCAAATTCCGCGTCAACGCGAACCACAAGGCCATCGACGCCTGGCTCCTCGTCCTCTGTACGGGTTGCGGGGACACGGCGAAGCTCACGGTCTTCGAGCGCAGGAACGTGCGCTCCGTACGACCTGAGCTGCTGGACCTGCTGCACGACAACGACCTCGGCCTGACGGCCGAGTTGCTCCAGGACCCGGTCCTGCAACGACGTAATCGCGTCGCTCTGGACTGGGCCGACGCCTGGCGTCTCGACACCGGCGGATCGGATCACCTGGACCAGGAGGTGATCGACGTCTCGGTCCGCTTCGCGGCGCGGATTCCGGTCCGGCCTGTACGGCTGATCGCCGAAGGGTGCGGTCTGTCGCGGGCCGAGGTGGAGAGGCTGGTCGAGGAAGGGAAACTCGTCTCGGCGGTCCGGCTGAGCGGCAAGCTCTCCGGGGACTTCACCTTCACGCTCAAGCGCTGAGGCCTCCTCGCGACCGGGGCCTGTCCGGGGCATTCGCCGGACAGGCCCCGGTGGCTCGTCCGAGTCGGGCGTCTCTCCGTCACTGCGTGCTGGTGCTGCATGAGACGACGCCTACGGCGCGCCCGGCAGCCGGACCGTGACGAGGAGACCGCCGGTGGGGCGGGGAGCGAGGTCGAGGGTCCCGCCGTGGGCTCGGACGACGCTGTGCACGATGGCCAGGCCGAGCCCGACGCCGGCGTGTTCGTCGGTGCGTGCGCGGTCCGTTCCGCGCTGGAAGGGTTCGGTGAGGGTCGGCAGCAGTTCCGGTGCCACGGGCGGCCCCGTGTTCTCGACCCGTAGCACGCTCGTGTCGCCGTACGCCTCCGTGTGGACCGTCACGGTGCCACCGACGGGGAGGTTGTGGACGACGGCGTTCTGGACGAGGTTCGCCGCCATCCGCAGCAGGAGTTCCGCGGAGCCGCTGGCCGGGGCCGGCCCGCCGGTGACGTCGAGCGTGATCCGGCGCTGTTCGGCGAGGGGAAGCAGCGTTTCGGCGGCTTCTTCGGCGACGAGGGAGAGGTCGACGCTCTCGCGGGTGAAGTGTCCGCGGTCGCTGCGGCTGAGCAGCAGGAGGGCCTCGGTGAGGCCGATCGCGCGCGTGTTGACACTCTGCAGGCGTGCGAGGAGTTCTTCGCGGTCCCGGGTGGGGTCCTTGCGGGCGACGTCGAGCAGTGTCTGCGAGATGGCCAGTGGGGTGCGCAGTTCGTGAGAGGCGTTCGCGGCGAACCTCTGCTGCTCGGCGACGTGCGACTCGAGTTGTCCGAGCATGGTGTCGAACGCGTCGGCGAGTTCACGGAATTCGTCCTGGCGGCCCTCCATGCGGATGCGGTGGGACAGCGATCCGTTGCCGACCGTCCGTGCCGCCGCCGTGATCTGTGTGAGCGGTGCGAGCATCCGGCCTGCGAGGAACCACCCTCCGACGAGGCCGAACACCAGCAGGAAGGCCATCGCCACGGCCGCGGCGGGGGCGAAGGTGTGCACGAGCAGGTAGCGGTTGGGCGAGATCCCGAGGAGGCCCTGCGAGTTGTCGGGGACGTAGCGCAGGATGAACCCCCACACCACGGCCAGCAGAAGAGCGCCGGCGACCGCGAGGAACCCGGCGTAGCTGAGGGTCAGTTTCAGTCGGGCGCTGAGCCCTGGGCGTCTATGCATGTGCGCTGCCCGGGCCGGTGTCGATGCGGTAGCCGACCCCCGGCACCGTGGCGATGACCCATGGCTCGCCGAGCCGTTTGCGCAGGGCGGAGACAGTGATGCGCACGGCGTTGGTGAGGGGATCGGCGTTCTCGTCCCAGGCCCGTTCCAGCAGCTCCTCGGCGCTGACGACCCCGCCCTCGGCGGCGACGAGGACCTCCAGCACGGCGAACTGCTTGCGGGTGAGCGCGACGTAGCGTCCGTCGCGGAAGACCTCCCGGCGGAAGGGGTCGACCCGCAGGCCCGCGATCTCGCGGACCGGGGGCCGGGCGTACGCGCGTCTGCGGTCGAGCGCCCGCAACCGCAGGACGAGCTCCCGCAGCTCGAACGGCTTGGTGAGATAGTCGTCGGCGCCGAGCTCGAACCCGGAGGCCTTGTCGTCGATCCGGTCGGCGGCGGTGAGCATGAGGATCGGGATGCCGCTGCCGGAGGCCACGATGCGCCGCGCGACCTCGTCGCCGGACGGGCCGGGGATGTCGCGGTCGAGGACCGCGAGGTCGTAGGAGTGGACACTGAGCAGTTCCAGGGCACAGTCGCCGTCGCCCGCGATGTCGGCGGCGATCGCCTCCAGCCGCAGACCGTCCCGGACGGCTTCGGCCAGGTAGGGCTCGTCCTCCACGATCAGTACGCGCATGTCCGAAGGGTAAGCAGCACCGCATATCGGCGACGTATGCGGTGAG
The DNA here is from genome assembly GCF_044763135.1 of Streptomyces sp. NPDC096205. Classification (NCBI taxonomy): domain Bacteria; kingdom Bacillati; phylum Actinomycetota; class Actinomycetes; order Kitasatosporales; family Streptomycetaceae; genus Streptomyces; species Streptomyces sp. NPDC096205. The sequence goes on from NZ_JBIWFS010000005.1 coordinate 431,851, forward strand.
GTGAGGCGTGAGCAGCGCCCCCTGGCTCCGACATGTGCGGACCGGTGTCCACACCGGCCCGCACCTCAGGCCACCGGAGCCGGCGCGGGTCAGGCCACCGGTGCCCGCGCGGGTCAGGCCACCGGTGCCGGCGCGGGGCGAGTCCGCTCCGGCGGCGCTTCTGCCGTGGTGCGCCACCAGCGGCGCGACGCCAGCGCGGCCAGCACGGCGCCGACGGCGTTGACCAGGACGTCGTCCACGGAGGACACCCGGTCCAGTTGCAGGACGTACTGCGCGGTCTCGACCAGGACCGAGCAGCCCGCTCCGAGGGCCAGGACGCGCGGCAAGGACGCCGCCGCCGCGAACCGTATCGGGGCGAAGAACCCCAGGGCCGCGAAGACCAGCAGGTTGCCGACGATCCCGAGCGACCCCATCGTGACCAGGTCCCGCAGCGGTACCAGGCTCACCCGGGCCGGGACGGTGCCGGCTCCGGCGCCCGGCATCAGGGTCAGCCACAGGAACGGCACCGTCCCGTGGACCATGCCCACCTCGGCCAGCGAGATCCGCCCCGCCGATGCGACACCGGCGGCCCGCCGACGGCGCGCCAGCGCCCACGCCACCAGCGCGGCCAGGGGCAGCGTGACCAGCGTCATGAGCACCACGCCGTTGAACGTGTCGAGGCAGCCGTGCCACCGCCCCGCCATGCACCGCGGGGCGGACATCATGAGCGGCCGGCGCATGACGTACGCGGCGTACGCCAGGCCGAGCGTCACCACGCCGAGGAGCACGATCCTGCGCGTGGGGCGGGGCGGTGCCGACTGGGATGCGTCGTGATTCATGCCTCCATGGGAGACGAAGGGCCGTTGCGGAGGCGTATCCGGTTTTCGATACGCCCTCGATACATGCGAGCCAAAGGCTTAAGTCAAGTTGAAAGGAAAGTGCGTCCATCGTCTTGACCGTGACATGACCTGAGGGCATGGTGTGGCTCGGAGAGCGCTCTCCCACAGAGGTTTCTCGGCAACGACCGGCAACGACTCCCTTCGCCCGCCCGCCCCGTCAGGAGCTCCCGTGCCCAGACCCCCCTCCCCGCCCCGCCCGGCCCCTCGCCGCGCGGGCGCGACTCTGCTCGCCCTCGGCGCCCTCCTCGCGTCCTCGCTCACCGTCGCCACCGCTCCGAACGCACAGGCGGCCGACACCCTCCTGTCACAGGGCAGGCCGGCCACCGCCTCCTCGCAGGAGGGCGACGGCTTCGCGCCCTCCGCGGCGGTGGACGGCAACCTGACCGGCACCCGGTGGGCCAGCCGGTGGAGCGACCAGCAGTGGCTCCAGGTCGACCTGGGCCAGGCGTCGAACATCAGCCGCGTCGTCCTGACCTGGGAGTCGGCCTACGGCAAGGACTACGAGATCCAGGCGTCCGACAACGGCACCGACTGGCGCCCCTTGAGGAAGGTGACCGGCGGCGACGGCGGCACCGACGACCTCACCGTGTCCGGAGCCGGCCGCTACGTCCGTATGCAGGGCCTGGCCCGGTCCGGCGGATACGGGTACTCGCTGTGGGAGTTCCAGGTCTACGGTTCCGCCGGTGACACCACGCCGCCCGCCTCGGGCGCCGTCAAGGTCCAGGGCACGCAGGGCGACTGGCGTCTGACCGTGGGCGGCCAGCCGTACACCGTCAAGGGCGTGACCTGGGGTCCGGCGATCTCCGAGGCGCCCAAGTACCTGCCGGATGTCAGGGCCATGGGCGCCAACACGATCCGCACCTGGGGAACCGACGCGTCGAGCAGGGCGCTGCTGGACAGCGCGGCGGCCAACGGCATCCGTGTGATCAACGGCTTCTGGCTGCAGCCGGGCGGCGGGCCGGGGGCCGGCGGCTGCGTCAACTATGTGACGGACACGGCCTACAAGAGCAACGCGCTCACCGAGTTCGCCAAGTGGGTGGACGCCTACAAAGGTCATCCGGCGACGCTGATGTGGAACGTCGGCAACGAGTCGGTCCTCGGACTGCAGAACTGCTACAGCGGCACCGAGCTGGAGGCCCAGCGCAACGCCTACACCGGCTTCGTCAACGACGTCGCCAGGAAGATCCACGGCATCGACCCGGACCACCCGGTCACCTCCACGGACGCGTGGACGGGGGCCTGGCCGTACTACAAGCGCAACGCGCCCGACCTCGACCTGTACGCGATGAACAGCTACAGCAACGTGTGCAAGGTCCGTCAGGACTGGATCGACGGGGGCTACACCAAGCCCTACATCGTCACCGAGACCGGGCCGCCCGGCGAGTGGGAAGTGCCCGACGACGCCAACGGCATCCCCGACGAGCCGACGGACGTGCAGAAGGCGGACGGGTACACCGCCGCATGGAACTGCGTGACCGGCCACCGGGGCGTGGCCCTGGGCGCCACCCTCTTCCACTACGGCACCGAGCACGACTTCGGCGGCGTCTGGTTCAACCTGGTGCCGGACGGGCTGAAGCGGCTGTCGTACTACGCGGTGAAGAGGGCGTACACCGGCTCCACGGGCGGTGCGAACACTCCCCCGGTCATCAGCGGCATGACCGTCTCCCCGGCCTCCTCCGCCGCGGCCGGCGGCGAGTTCACCGTGCGCGCCGACGTCCGCGACCCGGAGGGCGACCCGCTCAGGTACAAGGTCTTCCTCAGCGGCAACTACGCGAGCGGGGACAAGCGGCTCGTCGAGGCGCAGTGGCGCTCGACGGGCAACGGGACCTTCGCCGTCAGCGCGCCCCAGAAGCTCGGCGTGTGGAAGGTGTACCTCCAGGCGGAGGACGGCCACGGCAACGCCGGTATCGAGACGGAGTCCGTCAGAGTCGTAGCCCCGCCCGTGACTGGCACCAACCTGGCGTTGAACCGGCCCGCGACCGCCTCCTCCTTCCAGCAGTCCTACGGCGACTGCCCCTGCGCCCCCGGGCTGGCCGTCGACGGCCGCGCCGAGACCCGCTGGGCCAGCGACTGGAGCGACCCGCAGTGGCTCCAGGTGGACCTGGGCGCGCCGAAAGCCCTGCGCACGCTGCAACTGGTCTGGGATCCGGCCTATGCCCGGTCCTACGAGGTACGGGTCTCGGACGACGGCACCAACTGGCGTCCGGTGTACTCGACGGCCGCCGGGGACGGTGACGTCGACACCGTCGACGTCTCGGCCACAGCCCGCTATGTGCGCCTGCAGCTGACCCAGCGCGGCACGGGCTGGGGCTACTCCCTTCACGAGCTGGGGATCTACAGCTGACGCTGCGCCCCCTACGCGTGGCGGAACCCATGACGGGTCTCGCCGCCCCCGCACGATCCCACCGCACCTTCCCACCTCACGGGCAGGAGATCCCATGAGATCGAGTCCGAAACCGCTCTCCGCACTCCTCCTCTGCAGCGCGCTGCTGGCCAGTGCCCTCGGCGTCGGGACCATCGCCCACGCCGGCACCGACAGCGGTGTCGCGGCGCCCGCGGCGTCGGCCGTCGGGCACAGCGGGCACACGGCTGCCGCGTCCACCCTGGCATCGGGCGACGACCCGGACGGCGACGGCTACATCCCGGCGGTACCCCAGGTCACCGGCGTCACACCGTCCACGGCCACGCCGCCCACGCGCTACTTCCACGAATTCCAGGCCAACTGCTCGGTGACGCACACCGCCCCGGACGACCCGATCGTGTACCCCGGCCAGCCGGGCAAGTCCCACGACCACACCTTCATGGGCAACACCTCGACCCACGCCGGCAGCACCACCGCCTCCCTCTACGGCGGTGCCACGACCTGCAAGGCACCCGCCGACGCCTCCGGCTACTGGATGCCCTCGCTGTACAAGGGCGACCAGAAGATCCTGCCCGTCGGCCCGCAGACCATCTACTACAAGGCCGGTGTCACCGACTACACCAGCGTGCGGCCCTTCCCCAAGGGCCTGCGGTTCGTCGTGGGTGATCCGATGCAGAGCGCCGACGCGTTCCGCCGTCACCGCGGCTTCGTCGAGGGCTGGGAGTGCGGTGACAGCTACTTCAACACCGACTTCCCGGCGACCTGCCCGAACCGGCCCGACGTACAGCTCAACATCCGCTTCCAGGCGCCCAGTTGCTGGGACGGCAAGTACCTCGACACTCCCGACCACAAGAGCCACATGGCCTACCCGGTCGTCAAGCCCGGCACCAACGACAACATGTGCCCCGCCGACCACCCGGTCGCCCTGCCGATGATCGAGTTCAAGATGGCCTTCCCGGTCAACGGCGACATGAGCCAGGTGCGCCTGGCAAGTGGCCGCGGCTACTCCTTCCACTACGACTTCTTCAACGCGTGGGAGGAGCGCACGCTCAAGGCCCTGGTGGACCACTGTGTCGTGGGCGGGCTTCAGTGCGACGCCCGTGGCTACGACCAGACACACCCGGAGGCGGGCGCGGCCCTGAACACGGACTACCGACTGCCCTGACCGACGCCCTGATCCGTCAGCCCGGCCTCTCCCCCTCCATCGGGGAGCGGCCGGGCTCTCACCTGTCGATCAGGGCGTTCACCACGGCCTGGGCCACGCGGCGGGTGCGTTCCTCTGTCCAGTGGGCCGGCTCCTCCATGGTGGAGACGTAGTAGCCGCGGGTCAGCAGGGAGAGGACGTCCGCGGCGAGATCGGCGTCGGCCACCCCCGCGGCGATGGACGCGTCGAGGAACTCCTCGCGTGCCTCACGCGGTTCGTCGCGGTCGACGCCGTTGGGGTCGACGTGCGCCGACGAGAGCATCTCGACCCACAGGGCGCGCAGCAGCAGGTCCTCGGGTTCGGTGCTGAGGTGCCATTCCACCGTGGCCCGCAGCCGGTCGGCGCCGATCAGGTCGCCCAGGTGGGCTTCCAGGTCGGTCCGCCACCGCGATTCGGCGGCGCGGACGGCGTTGGTGATCAGCGCTGTCCGCGTCGGCACGTAGTTGGTGACCATCGCGGTGGATCCACCGAGTTCTTTGGCCACGGCACGGATGGTGATGGCGCGAGCCCCGTCCCGGGCGGCGACGGCGAGGGTCGCCTCGGCGATTGCCTTGCGGCGCTGGACTTCGTCGACGTCGATCGGCATGGAAGCAACCTAGCTCAGAGGGGGGTTGACGCTGAACTCGCGGAGATGCAACGCTGTTATATCACAGTGTTGTTTCTCGCGACTCGCCTCCGTGGAGGGCCCATGAGCCTTGCCGTCCGACGCGTCACACCGGAGCCCGTCCCTCCGCAAGCACAGGAACACAGGGTGCGCATGCGTGACGGCGTGCTGCTGGCCACCGATGTGTACGGCGCCGACCCGGGAGTGCCGGCGCCCACCGTGCTGGCCCGGGTGCCCTACGACAAGAACAGCCGGTACGTGTTCTTCGACCGGATCGCGGAGCGGTTCACGGCCCGCGGCTATGTGGTGGTGGTCCAGGACGTCCGCGGCAAGTTCCGCTCGCAGGGCCGGACGCTGGGCTGGACCGGAGAGGTGGACGACGGGTACGACACCATCGAGTGGATCACCCGTCAGCCCTGGTCCGACGGGATCGTGGGCATGTTCGGCGACTCGTACTACGGCTTCACCCAGTGGTCGGCGGTGGCCGCCCAGCACCCCGCCCTGCGCGCCATCGTCCCCCGGGTGACCTGCACCAACAACGGCCCGGGCATCGCGAGTTACGACCCCGGCTCCGGCCCGCAGCCCCCGTGGCTGGAGGGGACGACGTATCAGGCGCAGGTCTGGACGGACCACGACAGCTTCGAGTTCGACGTCGACCTGACCCGGCGGCCTGTCCTCGCGGCGTACGAGGAGGCGTTCACCGCGATCGGCAAGCGCTCGGCCGGCTTCGACCTCATCGTCGGTGGCATCCCGCTCGCCCCGTACAACGGCCCCCACCCCTACGACGCGCGGCCGGTACCCGTCCTGCACTGCGTCGGCTGGTTCGACAATCTCGGCATCGCCCATATGCGCGACGTCACCGAGCTGGCCCGGCGCCCCGGCTGGGCGGCCGTGCAGTATCTGATCGCCGACACGATCGACCACGAGAACTACTTCCTGGAGGACGCCCCGGTCCCGCCGGACGCCGACCACCAGCTCGACGACACCGCCCTGGAGCGCATGCTCGACTCCTACACGGGCCCCGCCGTCGAGTTCTTCGACGTCTTCCTCAAGGGCGTCGCACGGCCCGAGTCGCTGCCCCGGGTGCGGTGGAAGCTCGGCCACGTGGGCTGGCGCACGGCGTCCGCCTGGCCGCCGCCCGAGGCCACGCCGACCGAGCTGTACCTCGCTCAGGCGTCCGCCGCGGCCGGCCCGGTCCCCGGCGGAACGCTCGCCCGGCACCCGGCCGACGGCACGGAGTCGGTGCGATGGCGCTACGACCCGGACGATCTCGTGCCGTCCGCGGCGGCCGACACCTTCGCGCAACTGCGCGACCACGCCGACGAGCGCCGCACCCTCGACCGGGACGACGTCCTGGTGTTCACCGGCCCTGTCCCGGACGGGCCGCTCGACCTCGCCGGCCCGATCCACGCGATGCTGCACGTGGAGAGCACGACACCGACGTACGACGTCTTCGTCCGCCTCCTGGACCTGGCGCCGGACGGGACGGCGCGGCTGATCGTGCGCGGCTGCGCCCAGGCCGACAGGCCCGGGGAGGTGCGGATCGCCCTCGGCCACACCGGTTACCGCCTGCGACCGGGCCACCGTCTCGCGCTGATGATCGCGTCCAGCGACTTCCCCAACCACCTGCCCAACTCCGGCTCCACCCAGAGCCCATGGCTGACCACCACCCCGAAGGCCGGCCTGCAGACACTGCGGACCGGCTCCTCCCACCCCTCCCGTCTGAGTCTGACCGTGCTGCCCGCGAGCGGCGAAGAGCCGGGGAAGTGATCCGCGATGAGCCTTCGCTACGTCGCCACCCGGGCGGGCATGCTCGTCGTGACCGTGCTCATGTCCAGCCTGGCCATCTACGGCGCGATGTTCCTGACGCCCGGTGACCCCGCCACGCTGCTCGTCGGCGGCAGCCGCGACCCCGACCCCGCTGTACTGGCGCAGATCCACCGGGAGTACCACCTGGACGATCCGTTCGTGCAGGGCTACTGGCACTGGCTCGGCAACTGTCTGCGGGGCGACTTCGGGAAGTCGCTGGTCTACCGCGACTCCGTCGCCGGCCTCATCGGCGCCCGCGCGGGAGACACCCTCGCGCTCGTCGCCTACGCGGCCGTGCTCGTCCTCGCCGTCGGCACCGTCATCGGGACCGTCGCCGCTCTGCGCGGCGGCCGGATCGAGGCGCTGGCCACGACCGTGACCGCGGGGGCGATGGCGGTGCCGACCTTCGTCATGTCCGTGCTGCTCATCTGGCTCTTCGCCGTCAAGCTGCCCTGGTTCCCGGTCTACGGCTCAGGCGAGGGCTTCACCGGCACCCTGACGCATCTGACACTGCCCGCCGTCGCCCTGGCGATGACCTGGATCGGATACGTCGCCCAGGTGACCAGGACCGCGGTGCGAGCGGAGATGCGCTCGGAGCACGTGGAGACGGCACGCAGTCGCGGCGTACCCGAATGGACGGTGATCAGGAGGCATGTGCTGCACAACGCCTCAGGACCCGTCTTCGCGGTCTCCGGCGTCGGCATCGCGGGCCTCATCGCCACCGCGGCCGTTGCCGAGCAGGCGTTCGGCACGGGAGGGCTCGGCGCCCTGATGATCGAGGCCGCCGCCAAGCAGGACATGGCCGTGGTCCAGGCCGTGTCGCTGATCTTCGTGGTCGTGTTCGTCGTCATCAACACCACCGTCGACCTGGTCAGCGCCGTCCTCGACCCGCGAACCGCACAGAAGGGGGGCCTGCGATGACCGCCGCCCTGTTCTCCCGTTTCTCCCGTACCGCGCGCGAGCGGCGGACCACACGCCCCCGCGACCACCTGACGCTCGGTGCGGGTTGTGTCGTCGGCGTGTTCGTCCTGCTCGCCGTGCTCGGTCCGCTGCTCGCCCCGCACGACCCGCACGCCGTCGACCCGCTGAACGTGAACGCCGGGCCGACCGCCTCCCATCTCCTGGGGACGGACGACACGGGGCGCGACCTGCTGTCCCGGCTGATCGCCGGCACCCGTGCGAGCCTCGCCGCCCCCGCTGTGGTGATCGCCGTGTCCACCACGCTCGGCACCTTCCTGGCGCTGGCCGGGGCATGGTTCGGCGGCCGGCTCGACCGGCTGGTCTCGGGCGCCCTGGACATCGTGTTCGGCTTCCCCGGGCTGATCATGGCCGTCCTCGTCGCCGCCGTCTTCGGCGCCGGGCTCACCGCACCGGTCGTCGCCCTGTCGATCGCCTACCTCCCCCTGATCACCCGGGTCGTCCGCGCCGCCGCGGTCAAGGAACGGCACCTGCCCTACGTCTCCGCGCTCCAGCTCCTCGGCGCGCCCACCGCCCGCATCTGGCTCCGGCATCTGCTGCCGAACCTGCTGCCGCTCGTCCTCGTCCAGGCCACCATCGGCTTCGGATACGCCCTGCTCGACGTGGCCGCGATCTCGTTCCTCGGCCTCGGCAGTCAGCCTCCGGACCCGGAGTGGGGGCTGATGGTGGCCAACGGAGCCCCGTCCATCCTGGCCGGCCGGCCGCAGCAGTCGCTGTACGCGGGCCTCGCCGTCCTGACCGTCGTCGTCGCGTTCAACCTGCTCGGTACGGGACTGTCCCGACGTCTGCTCGGAGAGCACGCATGAGCCCGACTCCCCTGCTCCACATCGACGCACTGCGCATCGACCTGCCCCTCGACGGGGCCCTGCGGACCGTCGTCCACCGCGCCGACGTGAGCATCCCCGAGGGATCGGCAATCGCCCTGGTGGGCGAGTCCGGGTCCGGCAAGTCCCTGACGGCACGCTCCGTGATGGGCCTGCTGCCCGGCAGCGCCCGTATCGGCGGGGACGTGCTGTTCGCCGGGGAGTCCGTCCCGGCGATGCGGCCCGAACGCCTGCGTGCCTTCCGCGCCTCCGAGGTCGCCATGGTGTTCCAGGACCCCCGGGCCCACATCAATCCGGCCCGCAGCGTCGGGGACTTCCTCATCGAGGGGCTGACCACCGCACGCGGTGTCCCTGCCGCCGAGGCGACCCGGAAGGTCGTGGGCATCCTGCGGGAAGTCGGCATCCCCGACGCCGACCGGCGTATGCGGCAGCGGCCGCACGAACTGTCGGGCGGCCTGCTCCAACGCGTCATGATCGCCGCCGCGCTGGCCGCCGAGCCGCGCCTGCTGCTCGCCGACGAACCGACCACCGCGCTCGACGTGACCACGCAGGAGGAGGTGATGGCCATCATCACAGAAGCCCGCGAAGCCCGAGGGCTCGCCCTGCTGTTCATCACCCACGACCTGGAACTCGCGGCCGCCGTGTGCGACCGGGTGGCCGTGATGTACGCGGGCACGACCGTGGAGGAACTCCCCGCGGACCGACTGCGCCGAGGTGCCGCCCATCCGTACGCGCGCGCCCTGCTCGCCTCACGGCCTTCGCTCTCCGACAAGGGCGCGACGCTGCGGTCCATCCCCGGCAGGCCCCTGTCGGGATTCGAGGTGCCCGAGGGATGCGCGTTCGGCGACCGATGTCCCCGCGTCCAGGATCTGTGCCGCACCGACCGGCCGCAGCCGACTTCCACCGGTGACGCGACGGCGGCCTGTCACTTCCCCCATGCCGTCACCCCCGAGGAGGCCGGAAAGCATGCTTGAGATACGCAATCTGCGCAAGGAGTTCGGTGACTTCGTCGCCGTGGAGGACGTGACGTTCTCGCTGCCGGCGCGGGGATCCCTGGCGATCGTCGGGGAGTCGGGGTCCGGCAAGACGACCACCGCCCGCATGATCGCCGGACTGGAGAAGCCCAGCGGCGGACACATCGTCGTCGCGGGCGAAGAGCGCGGGCCCCGGCGGTCGAAGCCGGGCGAGCGCCGCGCCCGGGGCCAGCAGATCCAGATGGTCTTCCAGGACCCCTACTCCTCCCTCGACCGGCGTCAGCGCGTCGGTGACGCCGTCGCCGAGGCGGTCGCGCTGCACCGGCGACTGCCCGCGGACCGGCTCCGGGCCCGCGTGGCCGAACTGCTCGACATGGTGGGGCTGGACGACCGGCAGGCGCGTTCCCTGCCCAGGGCGCTGTCCGGCGGACAGCGCCAGCGCGTCGCCATCGCCCGCGCTCTGGCCACCGAACCGCGGGTGCTGATCCTCGACGAGGCCATCGCGGCCCTGGACGTGTCCATCCAGGCCCAGATCCTGGCCCTGCTCGCCCGCATCCGCGCGGACACCGGAACCGCCCTGCTGTTCATCACCCACGACCTCGGGGCCGTCCGGCACATCAGCGACGACGTGCTGGTGATGCGGGCCGGAAGAGTCGTCGAACACGGCCCGGTCGGGAGCGTCCTCGACGACCCCCAGGACCCCTACACCCAGCGCCTCATCGCCGCCATACCCAAGCCGGGGTGGACACCGCGCAGAAGGGCGAATACGGCTGCCGCCTGAGGCCCGTTGGGCGAAGCCGCCCCAGGCCGGGCAGAGCGAAACGGCGTGCCCCGGCAGTCTGTCGAGACTGCCGGGGCACGCCATCGATGCGTTCGGGAGCGGGTGGTCAGCCGGTGCGGGCCCAGGAGAGGGTCGGCCGGCTGCGCGGGGCGCGGGACTCGATCGCGGTGGCGACGTGCAGCAGCAGGTCCTCCTGGAAGCGTCCGCCGATCAGCTGCACGCCCGACGGCAGCCCGTCGCGCAGCCCGGTGGGCACGGAGACGGCCGGGAACCCGAGCACCGGGACCGCCTGCATCGGCCACTGCGCGGCCAACAGCTCACCGACACGGGTGTCGCCGGCGAGGTCCGCGTCCTGCTCGAACGGCGGCTCGGCGGTGACCGGCGTCAGCACGATCCGGTCATGGCCCAGGAACTGCTGGAGGCGGCTGATGAGGGTGCCACGGCGGGCGTAGCCGCGGATGTAGTCGGTGAGGGTGGGGTGTTCGCCCCAGATCTCCGCGGCGGCGGCGAAGGAGGAGGTGAGGGAGACGCGTACGCCGTCGTCACCGAACTGGTCGATCTCGGACATCATCGTCTTCAGCTCCTGGTAGAGCAGGAGCGACCACAGCCGGGCCGCCTCGCCGAGCAGGGGAAGCTCGACCTCCTCCACCTCGTGGCCGGCCTCGGCGAGCCAGCGGGCCGCGTCGTCGACGGCGGCGTCCACGGTGGGGTGGGGCTTGGCCGTTCCGGCGGCGCGCACGAGGGCGACCTTCACCCGGCGCGGCTCCCCCAGCGGCGGGCGCACCGGAAGGCCCACGGGGTCGGTCAGATCGGGCGTCACCATGGCGTGCAGACCGAGGCGTACGTCGTCGACGGTCCAGCCGATCGGTCCGTGGACCGCCATGGTCTGGAACGACAGGGGGCTGTCGAACTCGACGGCGCCGCGCGGTTCGACCCCGGAGACGAGGCCCATGGTGGGGCGGAGCCCCACGGCGCCGCAGCAGTAGGCCGGGAAGCGGACGGAACCGCCGATGTCGTTGCCCTGGGCGAGGGGGGTCATGCCGGCGGCGACGGCCGCGGCGGCACCGCCGGAGGAGCCGCCGGGCGTGTGGCCGGGATGCCACGGGTTGAGGGTCCTGCCGTGCAGGTCGTTGGCGGTGAACCAGCGCACGGCGAAGGCGGGGCTGTTGCTGCGGCCCATCAGGGTCGCTCCGGCCTCGCGCAGTGCGGCGACGCAGACGGCGTCCTCCTGGGCGACGGCGCCGGCCCAGGCCGGGACGCCGTGCGAGCTGGCGTATCCGCGCTGCGAGGTGTTGATCTTCGTGGAGACCGGGACGCCGAGCAGCGGCGGCAGGTCCCCGCCCGCGACGACCGCGGCGTCGGCGGCCGCGGCCTGGGCGAGGGCTTCCTCGGGCCGGATGTCCACGAGGGCGTTGAGCGCCGGGTTGGTCGCCTCGATGCGCGCGAGGAACGCCTCTGCGACCTCGGTCGCCGAGAAGGCTTTGGCGCGGATTCCGGCGGCCAGGTCGGCGGCCGGGCGGTCCCACAGCGGGGTGTCGGCCGGGGCGTCGGTCATCGTCGTCTCCTGATGCGAAGGGGTCGCGGTCACTTGTCGGTACCGCCGAGGTGGGCGGCCCACGGCATGCCCATGTAGGCGAAGGAGGCCGGGGCGCCGCTGAGGCGCTTGTTCATGAACATCCGCTCGTGCGTGGTGGCGAGGTACACCGCGGGGACGGTGGGGGTGAAGAGGGCCTGGGCCTCGCCGTACGCCTGGGCGGACGCCACGGGGTCGGAGGAGGTGCGGGCCCGGTCGAGCAGCCGGGTCACCTCGGGGTTGTCGTAGTGGGTCCAGTTGAAGATGCCACGCGGGTCGACCATCTCGGCGACGTAGGACGACGGGTCCGGCATGGTGACGTATCCGAAGGTGAGGATGAGGTCGAGTCCCTCGCGGACGGAGGGGTCGTAGAAGAGCGAGGACATCTCGGCGGGCTGGAGCTGCTTGATCTCGATGGCGACACCGATCCTGTCGGCCGCGGCCTGGATGAACGTCAGTGCCTGGAGTCCGCGCTGGTCACCGGCGGGGATGGCGGCCACCAGCGGACGCGGGACGGGACCGGCCTCGGCGACCAGTCGCTTCGCCTTCCGCTCGTCCGGCTCGGGGACGGCGGGCAGGGCCGCGTAGGCGGCGTCGAACTGGGCGGCGGCCCTGTCCCCGCGCCAGGTCAGCGGCGGGACGAGCGACTTCAGGGTGGTGGCGTCACCGCCGAAGACGTTCCTGATCAGGGCGTCGCGGTCGATGACCAGGGACAGGGCGTCCAGCAGTCTGCGGTCGGCGGCGGGCGAGTCGGCGTGGCCGGGGATCAGCAGAACGTTCTGCGTCGAGGGGCCGAGATACACGGTGCCGCTGTCGGCCTTGCCGAGCGCGGTCGCGCTGCTGGGCGGCAGTTCGTAGGTGCCGTCCACCTCACCGGACAGCAGCGCGCCGGTCAGTGTGTTGTTGTCGGTGATGAACCGGAACTCGACCTGGCGCGCCTTGGGCTTCAGCCCGGTGTCCCAGTAGGCGTCGTTGCGTTCCAGCGTGATGCTGCCGCCGGACTTCCATGACCCGAGCTTGAAGGGGCCCGTGCACATGAGGCCGCCCTTCGCCGTTCCGTAGGCGGGGCCGGCCTTCTCGGTGTACGTCTTCTCGCTGACCGCGCCGAACGACGTGGACAGGGCCTTGGTGAGTGTCTGGTCGTAGCCCTTGGTGCGCAGGGTGACCTGGTGGGGGCCGGTGGCCCGGATCGACGTCACGGAGGCCAGGTAGTTGCCGTACAGGGCCTGGGTTCTGGGGTTCCGCTGCCGCTCCAGGCTGTGGATCACGTCCTGGGGTGTCATGGGCTCGCCGTCCCAGAACTCGACGTCGGAGCGCAGGTCGAGCACGAGGGTGCGGTCGTCGGTCCAGGTGACCTTCCGGGCGAGCCCGGGGCTCAGGGAGAAGTCCGCGTTCATCCGGGTCAGGGTGTCGCAGAGGTTGGCCTCGACCGTCTGGGGCGAGTAGTCGCCGATCTTGGCGGGGTCCAGCGTCGTCGGCTCTCCGTAGGGCAGTGCCCAGGTCACGCGGTCCAGCTCGGAGCTGCCGGGGGTGGTGGAGGTGGTGAGACGGCCGGGCGTGGGTGCCCGGCCGCTGCCGTTCGACGAGCCGGTGCAGGCCGTGGCGGCCAGCAGTCCCACGCTCGTGAGCACCGTCAGCACCGATTTTTTCGCAGCCATGGCTGATGCTCCTTGCCGAGAGGAGTGAGAAGGAGGAGGGGTGGGGGTGGGGGACGCTCGACATGGGGGAACGCCTGAGAACGCCTGGGAGGCCTGAGAACGTCGACGAGCTGTCGTAAACGAACGTCATATAACGCTGTTGCATCTCACGCTGGCATCTGGTGAGCTAACGCGTCAAGAGCAAGACGTGACCGTCTCGCGCATCAACCCTCACCGAAGCGGAGAACCGCCATGCCTTTCACACCCGCCCTCGAGTTCGTCTTCGAGATCCGCGCCGAGGTGTCCGACACCCTGCACATCGGCCACGGTGACGGCGAGGTCACCGAGTTCACCCCCATCGTCGGGGGCAGCGTGGACGGCCCCCGGCTGCGCGGGACGGTCCTTCCCGGCGGAGGCGACTGGAGCAGCACCCGCGGGGAGGTCTGCGAGCTGGAGGCCCGCTATCTGATCCAGGCGGAGGACGGCGCCGTGATCGACATCGTCAACCGCGGCTACTACCGGCCCAGGCCGGACGCCCCGGACCAGTTCGACGGGGACGTGCAGGTCTCCGAGGCCGGTCACTACTACCGCACGTCCCCGGTCTTCCGCACGGACGCCCCCGCCCACCGCTGGCTCGCGGAGACGGTCTTCGTCGGCCTCGCCCGCCCGGACGGCGACGACGCCGTCGTCATCCGCATGTACGCGCTGAAGTAGCGCCCCCCGAACCGCCCACCTAGGACAGCGATCGCCACGCCGCGTTCAGCGCCTCGCGGAACGTGGCGATCTGCTCCGGGTTCAGGTCGGCGACCATCGACTCCTCGAGCCGGCGCGCCGGTTCGGCGTACTCGGCGAGCAGCCGCCGCCCCGGGGCGGCGAGCAGGATGAGGCGTTCGCGGCGATTGGCGGGGTTGGGCTCGCGGTGGATCAGGCCGCGGCTATCCAGCGCGCGGACCATGTCGGCCATGGACTGGGCGGTGACGAAGGAGTCCCGGGCGAGCTGCGCCGCGGAGATGCCGTCGTGCCGCTCCAGCACGGTGAGGGCGGTGTACTGCAGCGCCGTGATGCCGGCGGGCTTGAGCAGCTCGTCCAGGCGGGCGCGCACCGCCAGCTCCGTTCTCTTGACCAGGTAGAGCAGTGAGGCGCTCACGTTCAGCCTTTCGCGACGGCGGATGTCCGCAGGGTGCGTGACCCTGCGCCGGGCGCCGCCGGGTGGCGGCCCGGCCCACTCTAGGCCGTTGACAGGAATCCTGTTGATCCCCAGACTGCATTCATCAGGATTCCTGTCGATCCCGGCATGTGCCGGCCCGTCGACACCCCCTTTTCCCTCTTTCTCGCACCTACGAGAGGCACCTCTCATGGACCTTCAGGGCAAAGTCGCCGTCGTCACCGGCAGTGGACGCGGTCTCGGCCTTGCGTACGCCCGGGCCCTCGCCGCGGCCGGCGCGGCCGTCGTCGTCAACGACGTCGACCGGGCCGTCGTCGACGCCGCCGTCGACTCGATCACGTCGCTGGGCGGCACGGCGACCGGTGTGGTCGCGGCGGTGGGCGACAGCGAGACGGCCCAGCGGCTGGTGGACACGGCGGTGGGTGAGTTCGGGCGGCTGGACGTGCTCGTCACCAACGCGGGCATCCTGCGCGACCGTGTGCTGTGGAAGATGACCGACGACGACTTCGACGCCGTCGTCCGCGTCCATCTGCGCGGCACGTTCACCTGCGCCCGGGCGGCGGCCGTCCGTATGCGGGAGCAGGGCACGGGTGGCCGGCTCGTGCTGATCTCCTCGCCGGCCGGCCAGCGCGGCAACTTCGGCCAGACCAACTACGCCGCGGCCAAGGCGGGCATCGTCGCCATGGCCCGGACCTGGGCCATGGAGCTGGGCCGCGCGGGCATCACCGTCAACGCCGTCGTGCCCGTCGCAGCCACCGAGATGACCAAGACCATCCCGGCGTTCGCGCCCGTCATCGAGGAGGCCGAGCGCACCGGCAAGCCGCTGCCGGACTGGCTGCGCAAGGACGAGGGCCTCGGCACCGTCGAGGACGTCGCCTCCCTGATCACCTTCCTGGCCTCCGACGCCTCCGCATCGGTGACCGGCCAGGCGATCGGCATCGGCGGCGACAGGCTGGCGCTGTGGGCGCACCCGAAGGAGAAGGCGGTCGCCTTCGCCGACGGCGGCTGGAGCGCCGACGCGATCGCCGATCACTGGCCGGGTGGTGTCGGCGCCGAGCCCGAGACCTACGGCATCCCCGCGCCCAAGGCCCCGGAGGCGTGAGATGGGCGACCTCGCGCTCGACCTCGACCGGCTGACCGCCATCGACGTGCACACCCACGCGGAGATCTCCAAGGACGGTCACGGGGCGCTGAGCCCGGAGTTGTTCGGCGCCTCGGAGAAGTACTTCAAGGCCCACGGTCACCGGCAGCCGACCATCGACGAGATGGCCGACCACTACCGCGAACGCCGCATGGCGGCCGTGGTGTTCACCGTCGACGCCGAACACGCCACCGGGCACCCGCGGATCTCCAACGAGGAGATAGCGGAGAACTGCGCGGCCCACGCCGACGTCCTGATCCCGTTCGCCGGCATCGACCCGCACAAGGGACGCGCGGGGGTCCGGGAGGCCCGGCGCCTGGTAGCGGACCACGGCGTACGCGGGTTCAAGTTCCACCCCAGCATCCAGGCGTTCTCCCCCGACGACCGGCTCGCCTATCCGCTGTACGAGGCCATCGAGGAACTCGGCGTCCCCGCGCTGTTCCACACCGGCCAGACCGGCATCGGCGCAGGTGTCCCGGGCGGCGGCGGCATCCGGCTGAAGTACTCCGACCCCATGCTGGTCGACGACGTCGCCGTCGACTTCCCCGAGCTGCGGATCATCCTCGCCCACCCGTCCTTCCCCTGGCAGGACGAGGCCCTGGCGGTGGCCACGCACAAACCGCACGTGTACATCGACCTGTCCGGCTGGTCGCCGAAGTACTTCCCGCCGCAGCTCGTGCGCTACGCCAACACCCTGCTCAAGGACAAGGTCCTCTTCGGCTCCGACTACCCCGTCATCACGCCCGACCGGTGGCTGGCGGACTTCGACGGGCTCGACATCAAGCCCGAGGTCCGGCCGAAGATCCTCAAGGAGAACGCCGCCCGATTGCTCGGTCTGCTCACGGACTGAAGGAGCCGTTCGTGTTGAACCAAGGCATCGGTTCGTGGCCGGCCCGCCGGGCCCGCAAGACGCCCCACCGCGTCGCCGTCGTCCACGACGAACACACCCTGACCTACGGCGAGTTGCACCGGCGCGTGCTGCGCCTCGCCCACGCCCTGCGCGCCCTGGGCATCGGACACGGGGACCGGGTCGCGTATCTGGGCCCCAACCATCCGGCGTTCCTGGAGACGCTGTTCGCCGCCGGGGCGCTCGGGGCGGTCTTCGTCCCGCTGAACACCCGGCTCGCCGCCCCGGAGCTGGCGTACAACCTGGTCGACTCGGGCAGCACCGTGCTCGTCCACGCGCCGGAGCAGGCCCAGGCCGCCCGCGCCGCGGCCGAGGAGGCCCGGGTTCCGCACCGCATCGCGCTCGACGGGCCCGGCGAAGGCGCCCTCGGCTACGAGGAGTTGCTCGCCCACGGAGCGACCGGACCACTGGACGAGACCGTGGCGCCGGAGGACCCCTGCATGATCATGTACACCTCCGGCACCACGGGCCGCCCCAAGGGCGCGGTCCTCTCCCACGCCAACATCACCTGGAACAGCGTCAACGTCCTGGTCGACACCGATCTGGCCGGCGACGAGGTGACTTTGGTCGTGGCGCCGCTGTTCCACACCGCCGGCCTCAACATGACGTGCCTGCCCACCCTCCTCAAGGGCGGCCGGGTGGTGCTGCTCGGCGCCTTCGACGCCGAGCGCGTACTGGAGACCGTCGAGCGCAAGCGCGTGACGTACATGTTCGGCGTCCCCACCATGTACGACGCCATGGCCGCACAGCCCCGGTGGGCGACGACGGACCTGTCCAGCCTGCGCACCCTCAACTGCGGCGGCGCACCCGTGCCCGCGCGCACCATCGCCACGTACCTCGCCCGCGGGCTGGCCTTCAGCCAGGGGTACGGCATGACCGAGGCGTCCCCCGGGGTGCTCTACCTGGACCGGGAGCAGACCTCGGCCAAGGCCGGTTCCGCGGGGGTGCCGCACTTCTTCACCGACACGCGTGTGGTGCTGCCCGACGGCAGCGAGGCCGGACCCGGAGAGCGCGGCGAGATCCTCGTCCACGGCCCCCACGTCATGACCGGCTACTGGGGCCGGCCCGAGGACACCGAGGCCGCCTTCACCGACGGCTGGCTGCGCACCGGCGACATCGCCCGCACCGACGCCGACGGGTACGCCTACCTGGTCGACCGGGCCAAGGACATGTTCGTCTCGGGCGGCGAGAACGTCTACCCGGCCGAGGTCGAGGACGCGCTCCTCACCCACGGGGCCGTCGCCGAGTGCGCGGTCATCGGTGTGCCCGACCCGGTCTGGGGGGAGGTCGGCCGTGCCGTCGTCGTCCTTCGGCCCGACGCCCGCGCGGACGAGGAGGACATCCTCGGGCATCTGCGGGGCCGGCTCGCCAAGTACAAGATCCCCAGGTCCCTCGTCGTGACGGAGTCCCTGCCCCGTACGGCTTCCGGGAAGATCATCAAGCCCGCCGTGCGCGACACCTACGGCACCGGTCCGGCCGAGCGCCCCCACCGGTGACAGACGACTCAGACACGACCGATCGCTGCCTGTCCCCTCGAAAGGAACCCTCATGCCCACCGTCGCCCACGGCCTCGACGGCCTCATGTCCCTCAGCGGTGCCGACCTCGGCCGCACCGAATGGCGGGAGATCACCCAGGACCGGGTGAACACCTTCGCCGACGCCACCGACGACCACCAGTGGATCCACACAGACCCGGAGAAGGCCAAGGACGGGCCCTTCGGCGGCCCCATCGCCCACGGCTACCTCACGCTCTCCCTCATCATCCCGCTCTTCGGCGAGCTGCTCGGCATCACCGGCATGCGGATGAGCGTCAACTACGGCCTGGACAAGGTCCGTTTCCCCAGCCCCGTCCCCGTCGGCGCGAAGATCCGCCTCCACGGCGTCGTCGGCACGGTGGAGGAGGTCAAGGGCAACGGCGTGCAGATGCCCCTGACGTTCACCGTCGAGGTCGAGGGCAGCGACAAGCCGGCCTGCGTGGCCGAGGCCGTCTACCGCCACTACGCCTGACGTGAGTCAAGAGCTGAGGCACCGTCACCTGCCGTGGCGGTGCCTCAGCTCTTGATCAGGGCACGCCTGAAAGTCAGCCCGCACGGCCGCAGCGTTCGGTGTCGATCTCGGTGAGGGTGGCCTCGGGGTAGCGGGCTCCGTGGACGGTGGTGGCGTTCAGCACCCGTCCTGCCGCGGCGAGAGCCTCGCCAGGTACGTCGATGTCCAGGGTCGCCAGGTTCTCCCGCAGGTGGGCGGCCGACCGGGTCCCGGGAAGGGCGACCACGTGCGGCCCTCGGGAGAGGACCCAGGCCAGGGCCAGCTGCGGGAGGGTGAGGCCGGTAGTGGCGGGCGTCGAAGCGGGGCATGGCCCGGCGGATGTCCCCCGCGGGAAGGGCGTCGAGGTCCGGGGGCGCCGAGGTGAGGAAGCCGCGGGCCAGCGGGCTGAACGCCACCAGGGCGACGCCGAGTTCGCGGGACGCCGCCAGGGTGCCCTCCTCGGGATTGCGCGACCAGAGGCTGTACTCGTTCTGCAGCGCGGCGATCGGATGCACGGCGTGCGCCCGGCGCAGCGTACGGGCGGACACCTCGGACAGACCGAGGGCCCGCACCTTCCCGGCCCCGACGAGCTCGGCCATCGCCCCGACGCTCTCCTCGACGGGGACCTGCCGGTCCAGGCGGTGCAGATAGTAGAGGTCGATGACGTCGGTGCGCAGCCGGGCCAGCGCCTCGTCGGCCGTACGCCGGATCGTCTCCGGCCGGCCGTCGATGACGCGCTTGCCGTCGACCCCGGTCATCCCGCACTTGCTGGCCAGCACGATCCGGTCCCGGTGGCCGGCGAGCACCCGGCCGACCAGCTCCTCGTTGGCGCCGAAGCCGTAGAGGGCGGCGGTGTCGAAGAGCGTGACGCCCTCCTCCACCGCCGTCAGGAGCAGTTGGCGTGCCGCCTGCGGCGCAGGCGGGACGCCGTAGGCGTGGCTGAGGTTCATGCAGCCCAGGCCGATCGCCGGTACCTCGAACGGCCCGATCCGGCGCGGCGGCCGGCCCGGACCGGCCGCCGGTGCCGTGCTCACGCGCCCGACGCAGCCTGGAGCTGCTTCTCGAGGTCGGCCAGCGTCCGGTAGCAGGGCATCACCTGGGCGATGGAGGAGTTCGGCTCGCGGCCTTCCCGGATGGCGGCGACGAACTCGCGGTCCTGCAGTTCGATGCCGTCCATCGAGACATCGACTCCGCTCACGTCGATCGGCTCGTCCTTGCCGGTGACCAGGTCGTCGTACCGGGCGATGTAGGTGCCGGTGTCGCCGATGTAGCGGAAGAAGGTGCCGAGCGGGCCGTCGTTGTTGAAGGACAGCGACAGGGTGCAGATCGCGCCGTTCTCCGCGCGCAGCTGGACGGACATGTCCATCGCGATGCCGAGCTCGGGGTGGATCGGGCCCTGGAGGGCGTTGGCCTGCACGATGGGCGAGCCGGTCTGGTGGGCGAAGAGGTCGACGGTGTGCGCGGCATGGTGCCACAGAAGGTGGTCGGTCCAGGAGCGGGGCCGGCCGAGGGCGTTGAGGTTGGTGCGGCGGAAGAAGTAGGTCTGCACGTCCATCTGCTGGATGCGGTACTCGCCGGCCTGGATCCGCTGCCGTACCCACTGGTGGCTGGGGTTGAAGCGGCGGGTGTGTCCCACCATCGCGACCAGGCCGGTGCGCTGCTGTGCCGCCAGGCACGCCTCGGCGTCGGCGAGGGATGCGGCCAGGGGGATCTCGACCTGGACGTGCTTGCCCGCGTCGAGGCAGGCCAGGGTCTGCGCGGCGTGCATCGGCGTGGGGGTGGCGAGGACGACGGCGTCGATGTCGTCCATCGCCAGCACCTCCTCCAGGGTCGCGACGCCGCGGCCGACGCCCTGTTCCGCGGCGAACTTCCGCGCGCTGTCGAGGTCCCCGCTCACGACGGCGGCGACCTCGACGCCCTCGATCCGCTGGAGCGCGGCGGCGTGCTTGGCGCCGAAGGCGCCGCCTCCGGCCAGGGCGATGCGGACGGTCTGCTGGTCAGTCATGTCACTCCTTCACGGCGGGTTCCGGGTCCCGCGGCTGGTTCTCCAGGATCAGATGCCCGACGGCCGTGTTGGACGCCGGCACATGGTAGAAGCGGTGCTTGACCTCGATGTCTCCCGAGCCGTCGAGGTCGCTCAGCGCCCCGCGGGCGATCAGCCACATCACCAGCTCGATACCCTCCGAGCCCGCCTCCTCGACGTACTCCAGGTGCGGCACCTGCGCCAGACCGGCCGGGTCCTCGATCAGCCGGTCGAGGAAGGCGTTGTCCCATGCGCGGTTGATGAGGCCGGCGCGCGGGCCCTGCAACTGGTGGCTCATGCCGCCGGTCCCCCACACCTGGACCTTGAGCGGTTTGTCGTAGGACTCGATCGCTCTGCGCAGCGCCCTGCCGAGGTGGAAGCACCGGGCGCCCGAGGGCACCGGGTACTGCACCACGTTGACGTGGAACGGGATGACCTTGCACGGCCACTTCTCGACGTCCCCGAACATCAGCGACAGCGGGACGGTCAGGCCGTGGTCGACGGCCATCTCGTTGACGAGGGTGAGGTCGAAGTCGTCCCTGATGAGCGAGTGGGCGATGTGCGCGGCCAAGTCGGGATCGCCCTCGATGCCGGGGACGGGCCGGGGTCCGTAGCCCTCGTCGGCGGCGGGGTAGGCGGCGCCGGTGCCGAGCACGAAGGTCGGGATCAGCGACAGGTCGAAGGACGTGGCGTGGTCGTTGTAGACCAGGAAGATCACATCGGGGAGGTTCTCCTTCTCCCACTCCTTGGAGAACTCGTACCCCTCGAAGACCGGCCGCCAGTACGGTTCGTCGGTCTTGTCGTGGTCCATCGCCGCGCCGATCGCCGGTACGTGCGAGGTGAAGACCGCGCCGGTGATCGTGGCGTGCTCGGCCGGCGGTGCCGGGTCGGCGTACGCCGCTTCGAGTACGGCGTGGTCGATGCGGTTGCCCTCGACCGAGCGGCCGCCGCCGGCCATCATGGCGCGGTACTCCTGTTCGGTCATGCCGGTCATCGAGCCCGCCATCTGCTGGAACGAAAGTCCCAGCGTGGCACCCCACTTGGCGAGGAAGTAGATGTTGCCGCCCTCACGCATGGCGGCGTTCAGGTCACGGTCGAGGAGCGCCCGCTTCTGCTCCTCCCGCAGTGGCCACGCGTCCAGGTAGGCCCGCTCGTCGGCGAGGTAGAGCGCGCGGTTCTCCGCGGTCATCAGCGACATGCAGAACTGGTTGAGGTGATAGCCCTTGGCGGACTGCTCGGCGTCGAAGACGGTCGTCCCGGGGACGAGTTTGTAGGTCTTGTCCAGTGACATGGTGGAACTCCGATCGGGAGGCGGTCAGCGGACGTCCGGCCAGTACAGGCGCATCGGGTTGGTGACGAGGAGCTTCTCCTGCAGCTCGGGGGTCGGCGCGATGTGCGGGACGAAGTCGACGAGCAGGCCGTCGTCGGGCATGTGGGCGGTGAGGTTCGGGTGCGGCCAGTCGGTGCCCCACAGCACCCGGTCGGGGAACTCCTGGACCACGCGCCGGGCGAAGGGCACCACGTCGCGGTAGGCGTGCTGTTCGCCGTCGAGGGCCGGCGGGCCGCTGACCGACAGCCGCTCCGGGCAGGTCACCTTGCACCAGATGTCCGGCCTGGCCCGCAGGAAGTCCAGGAACGCCTCGAACTCAGGGCCGTGCAAGTCCTTGGTGACATCGGGCCGGCCCATGTGGTCGACGACCAGCGGCAGCGGGATCGACAGGAGGAAGTCGCGCAGGCCGGCGAGGTCGGCCGCCTCGAAGTAGACGACGACGTGCCATCCGTACGGCGCGATCCGCTCGACGACGTCCCACAGGTCCTGCCGCGGTGCCGCGTCGACGAGCCGCTTGACGAAGTTGAACCGCACGCCGCGGACACCGGCCTCGTGCAGTTCCTTCACCTGGGTGTCCGAGATCCCCGGCCGCACGGTCGCGACTCCCCTGGCCAGGCCGCCCGAGGCCCGCAGGGCGTCGAGCATGGCACTGTTGTCGGCGCCGTGGCAGGTCGCCTGGACGACGACGTTGCGGGCGAAGCCCAAGTGGTCGCGCAGCGCGAAGAGTTGTTCCCTGGACGCGTCGCAGGGGGTGTACTTCCGCTCGGGGGCGTACGGGAACTCGGCGCCCGGGCCGAAGACATGGCAGTGCGCGTCGACCGCGCCCTCGGGCACCTGGAAGCGGGGTCGGCTCGGATCGGCGTACCAGTCCAGCCAGCCGGGGGTCTTCTCGAAGTCCGTCATCGTCAGTCCTCGTAGCGCAGGCCGAGCTCGGCCAGCGGGCCACGCATGCCGTACAGGTCCAGGCCGAGCTCGCCCGCGCGGAACCGCGCGCGCTTGGCCTCCTCTTTGGCCTCGCGCCTGGCCGCCTCCTCGGCGACCTCGGCGGCCCGCTCGCGGGGTACCACCACGACGCCGTCGCGGTCCGCCACTACGACGTCGCCGGGCCTGACCAGGGCGTTGGCGCACACCACCGGTACGTTGACCGAGCCGAGGGTGGCCTTCACCGTGCCCTTGGCGTGGACGGCCCGGGCGAAGACAGGGAAGTCCATCTCCTCCAGCTCGGCGACGTCCCGCACACCGCCGTCGATGACCAGGCCTGCGCATCCCCGGGCGCGGAACGAGGTGGCGAGCAGTTCGCCGAAGAAGCCGTCCTCGCTCTCGGTCGTGCAGGCCGCGACCACGATGTCGCCCTCCTGGATCTGCTCGGCGGCGACATGCAGCATCCAGTTGTCGCCGGGCTGCAGCAGGACGGTCACCGCCGTGCCGCACAGGCGGGCCTTCGGGTGGACGGGGCGCAGGTAGGGGCGCATCAGGCCCGCCCGGCCCATGGCCTCATGGATCGTCGCCACACCGAACGCCGACAGGGCGGCCACGGCCTCGGGGGCGGCGCGGGTGATCGACGTATGGACGACACCGATCTCGGCGTGCTCCATGGTTGTTCTCCTGGGGGTCAGTGGCGTACGGCGCCGCGGCGGGCGGCGAGTCGGTCGGCGAGTCGGGGGTAGACGCGCAGGGCGTTGTCGCAGTAGACGGCGGCTCGTTGCTCGTCGGAGAGGTTCGCGGTGGCCGCGACGTACCGCTTGGTGTCGTCGAAGTGGTGGCCGGTGCCCGGGTCGATGTCCCGGACCGCGCCGATCATCTCGCTGGCGAACAGCAGGGAGCGGCTGGGGATCACCTGGGTGAGCAGGTCGATGCCGGGCTGGTGGTAGACGCAGGTGTCGAAGAAGACGTTGTCCAGCAGCGTCTCGGGGTCCGGCCGGCCCAGTGCCATGGCCAGTCCGCGGAACCGGCCCCAGTGGTAGGGCACCGCGCCGCCGCCGTGCGGGATCACGAACCGCAGCGTCGGGAAGTCGGCGAACAGGTCGCCCTGGAGCAGCTGCATGAACGCCGTGGTGTCGGCGTTGAGGTAGTGCGCGCCGGTGGTGTGGAAGGCCGGGTTGCAGGACGTGCTGACGTGGATCATCGCGGGGATGTCGTACTCGGCCATGGCCTCGTAGACCGGGTACCAGCTGCGGTCGGTCAGCGGCGGCGCCGTCCAACTGCCGCCCGACGGGTCGGGGTTGAGGTTGATCGTCACCGCGCCGAGTTCCTCGACCGCACGGCGCAGCTCGGGCAGACAGGTCGCGGGGTCGACGCCCGGGGACTGCGGCAGCATCGCACCCATCGCGAAGCGGTCGGGGTACAGCGTGCTGACGCGGTGGACGAGGTCGTTGCAGATCCGCGCCCACGCCGAGGACACCGCGAAGTCACCGATGTGGTGGGCCATGAAGCTGGCCCGCGGCGAGAAGACGGTCAGGTCGCTGCCGCGCTCGTCCATGAGCCGCAGCTGGTTGTCCTCCACGGCCTGACGCAGGTCGTCGTCCGTGATGACCAGGTCGTCCGGGTCGGGCGCGTCCTCGGGGTGGCCGACCGCCGCCACCTGACGGTCCCGCCACTGTGCCAACTGGGGCGGTGCGGTGGTGAAATGCCCGTGGCAGTCGATGATCACGTGTTCTCTCCTGGTGGGTCGCCGTCGTCGGAGGCGGAGCCGGTGGGTCGCGGGCCTAGTGGTTCGACGGGGTCAGGGGCGGGAGTTGGTGGCCCGGCTCCCCAACGTCAGCCGCGAGACCCCACAGGCCACCCCGTGTACTGCTCGGACAGATAGGTGCGCCCGGCGCGCGTGCCCACCACGTTGTCCAGCTCGCCCAGTTGGCGTCTGAGGTCGAACGGCGTGCTGCCGGGCGCGGTGTGCAGCAGTTGGGTCATCCAGTAGGAGAAGTTCTGGGCCCGCCAGATCCGCTGGAGGGCGCGCGGCTGGTAGTCGTCCAGCGCGGCCTCGCCCGCGCTGCCGAGCGCGCGCAGCAGCACGTCGGCGAGGACCTTCACGTCGTGCAGCGCGAGGTTGAGCCCTCGGGCGCCGGTCGGCGGCACGGTGTGCGCGGCGTCGCCCGCGAGCGTCATCGCGCCCCAGCGCATCGGCTCCTGGACGAACGAGCGGAACCTCAGCACGGTCTTCTCAAGAACCGGCCCCTCCTGGAGCCGGAAGCCGTCCTGCCCGGCCACCCTGGCCTGCAGCGTCTCCCAGATGCGGTCGTCCGGCCAGGCGTCGACGGACTCGTCGGGGCCGCACTGGAAGTACATCCGCTGTACGGCCTCGGTGCGCCGGCTGATCAGCGCGAACCCGTGCTCGGAGTGGGCGTAGACCAGCTCGGGCGCGCTCATCGGTGCCTCGGCCAGGATGCCGAACCACGCGAAGGGGTACTCCTTGCCGTAGCGCACGCGCCGGTCCTCGGGCACCAGATCGCGGCACATGCTGCGCGACCCGTCGGCCCCGACGACGTACCGTGCCCGTATCTCGTGGCGGGTTCCGTCGGGCGCGGTCCAGCGGACTCGGGGGTCACCGGTGGTGATGCCGAGCACCTCGGTGTCCTTGACGCCGAAGTGGACCGTGCCGCCGTCCCGGTCCCGGGCGTCGGCCAGGTCGATGAACACGTCGGTCTGCGGGTAGAGCCACACCGATTCGCCCACCAGCTGCTTGAAGTGGATGCGGTGCGGCCGGCCGCCGAACCGCAGCTCGATGCCCTCGTGTTCGTGGCCGTCGCGCAGGACCCGGTCGGAGACGCCGGTCTCGACCAGGTCCCGCGCCGCGTCGGCCTCCAGGATGCCGGCCCGCTGCGTCGTCTCGATCTCCCGCCGGGTGCGGGTGTCGACCACGATCGTCTCGACTCCCGCCCGCCCGAGCAGGTGCGCCAGCATCAGGCCGGCGGGACCGGCACCGATGACGGCGACGGGAACCGAGGCAACAGTGTCGACGGCGGCGTCGGCCATGGGCATCTCCTGAGCAGCTGCGAACCTTCCGGACACCCCGAACGTTGGCACCCGGGACCCGCACCGGTCGCCGCTGTTTCCGTCAGGCGGAAGCCCGCAGGAGAGGTCAGGCTGTCGTACGCGTACGCCAGGTCAAGCTGTCGTACGCGTACGTCGGCCGAGCTCGTCGGAGATCGCGTACGCGGCCCTCAGCAGCGGCTCGCGCAGCCCGCGGGCACGGCTCGCGCCACGTGCGGCCACGACGATCCCGAGCGCGGCGCTGACCGGCCCGGTCCGGCCGATGCGCACGGGGGCGGCCACCGCGACGGTGTCCTCCGAGAGCTGCCGGTCGCTGACGAAGACCCGTTCGCGGCGGATGCGGTCCAGCTGGGTGCGCAGTGTCTTCGGGTCGGTGACGGTGTGCGGGGTCCAGGCGCGCAGCGGGGACTGGAGGACCTCCTCCTGGAGCTCCCTCGGCGCGTGTGCCAGCAGCACCCGGCCCATTCCGGTGGAGCCGATGGGGAAGCGGGAGCCGACCATCGTCAGCAGCTCCACCGAGCGATGGCCGGCGATCCGCTCGACGAAGACGAGCTCGGTGCCCTCGCGCACGGCGAGCTGGATGTTCTCGTGGGTCGCCTCGTAGAGGTCCTGCATGAACGGCAGCGCCACATCCCGCAGGATCCTGGTGCGGGGGCACCCGGAGGCGATCTCCCAGAGCCTCAGCCCCACATGCCACGACCCGTCCTCGTCGCGCTCCAGCACTCCCCAGCCCGCCAGCTCCGCGACGACCCGGTGCGCGGTGCTCAGAGCCAGGCCCGTGCGCTGAGCGATCTCCGACAGGGTCTGCGACGGGTGCTCACGGTCGAAGGCCGAGAGGACCTGAAGGACTTTTCCTGCCGCCGTGCTCCGGGTTGTGCTCACGCGGCCAGTCTGGCAGACCGGCCGGTGGCTCCCCCTGGCAGCATCGGGCCTCATGGGCGCTCTCGCGGCACCGGCGTGCGGGGCGTCCCCGGGCGTGCCAGCATCGAGACAGGAGCGTCCGGCGGCCGGCTGCGCCGTTGCCGCCGTCCGGAAGCCGGGCCCGAGTCCGGCCGAATCCCGGGAGCCGCGCATGGGACTCTTTCCCGATGCCAAGCCCGAACTGATCGACCCCGATCCCGATCTCCAGCTGGCCTTCGACGCCGCGATGGCGGCCTTCGGACAGGGGCTGGAGAAGACGCCGATCGTCCTGGTGGCTCTGGAGGAGATCGAGCCGCACGATTTCGCGGGCCAGTTGGTGGAGGAGGTGCACTATTCGGCGAGCCTGTTGAAGGCCACCGCGATGTGGGCCGCGTTCGAACTCCGCCGGGCCGCCAACGAGCTCGTCGCGACCGCCGGTCCCGCACCGGCCGACACCCTCACGCTGTTGCGCGACACCTTCGGCAGAGAGATCGACGAGAACCGTGTCGCGCAGCTCGACGGCAAGAACCTCTCGGGTTTCCTGCTGCCCCGGTGGGACAAGGTGTTCCAGGTCCAGCCCGATGCCACGGTCAACTTCACGTCCGACTTCTTCGGGAAGCTCTTCGACGCGATCGTCGACGGCAACAACAGCGCCGCGGGCGAGGTGGTCCACGGGCTGGGCTTCGGCTATCTCACGAAGGCCGCCGCCACGGCCGGGTTCTTCGACGACGGTGCCGTCGAGCCACCGCAGACCGCGGACGGGATGTGGCTGTGCGGCGACTTCGGCAACGGCTTCCCGCCCCAGCGCATTCCGTGCGTCAACGACACGCCGGTGGCCCAGGCGACGTCCGCCTTCCAGATGGCCCGGCTGTTCACCTTCCTGGCCGCCGGTCCCGGCGCGGCGGCCGCTCCGGGTGTCGACCCCGGCCAGGCCCCCGACCCGGAGAACACACCGCTGGTCGACGCGTCGTCCGACGAGGCCATGCTCAAGCTCTTGTTCAACGCCGTGAACGTGCCCCGGCTGCACCTGTTCCTCAACCGGGACACCTCGGTGCAGTTCGTCACCTTCCAGTCGAAGATCGGTCTGGGGCCGCTGAACAACGGCACCAACGTGGCCTCGGAGGCGGCGATCATCAAGGAGGCCACGGCCGGCCGGCGTTTCGTCGCGGTCTTCCAGAACCGGACGTTCGTGAACGACGCGTCGATCGTCCCGGTGTCCCAGGTCATCGACGCGACCATCGCCAACTTCCTCTTCCCCTGACGACTTTCCCTGACGACTCCTCCTGACGACGTTTCACGCCGACGTCGATGCCGTGACCGGGCGCTCGGCGCCGACGGGCTCCGTCGCACCGGCGGGGTGAGCGTGAGGCACGCCCCGCCGCCCCGCCAGGCGGCACCCCAGGCAGCCGGGGTGCCCCGCTCGCGCGCCGGTGTCCCGGACGCGCCAGTCCCACTGCCCGGCCGGGCGCGGCCCGCTCGGCTTGCCCCAGCCCGCCAGGTGGAGCGCCCAGGTGGTCAGGAGCGCCAGGGCGAGTACGCCGACCCCGGCGCACACGAGCGGCCCCGAGGTCATGATCAGGCCGAGGCCGCACAGCGCGGACCCCAGGGTCGCCACGGCCACGCCGCTCCAGCCGGCGACCGTGTGCCCCATGTCGTACGCGTCGTCTCCGTGGATGAACATGATCGGGCTCCTCGAGAGCTGTGAAGATGAGGGGACGGCGACGGCCGCGAGCCGCCCCCGGAGAGAATTTATCTCACGAGCTAAGCAACTTAGATGCTAAGGGGAATTTGTGGAGCACCGCAAGGCGCGCCCGGCCGCGACGGGCGACCAGGCGCTCTACGCCATGGACCGGATGATCGCGACGGCACAGTTCGGTCAGCAGGACATCGCGCGCAGGCTCGGCCTCAACGTCACGGACCTCACCTGCCTGGGCTTCCTCATCGAGGCGTCCATGGCCGGCGAGAACCTGGTCGCAGGTGACCTGGCGGAGCGGGCGAGGCTGACAACCGGGGCGGTGACAGGTGTACTGAACCGGCTGGAGAAGGCCGGCTACATCCGCCGCGCCCCGGACCCGGGCGACCGCCGACGCGTGGTCGTGGTGATGGAGGAGACGGCGCAGGCACGCATCCTGGCGGTCTACGGCCCCGTGTACGAGCGCCTGGGCGCCCTCTTCGCCGACTACGGGGAGGAGGAGATCGCTGTGCTGACCGACTGGTTCACCCGCGCCCGCGGGCTGTTGGAGGAGGCGCTGCACGAGATCCGGGAACAGTCGCCGGACTCGTAGGGACAGAACGGCCGCGGCTCCGCGAGGGGCGCCAGGGTGCGGCTCAGCCGGGCTGCTCGCGGCGATCGAGCACCTCGTAGTGCGTCGATCGCCTGTCGAAGTCCAGGAGCACCGCCTGAGCCGCCGCCGGCACGTGCGCGCTCTCGTAGTCCTCGCCCATGAACGTCCGCACGGAGTCGATCGCGTCGAACCACATCAGGGTCATGAACTCGACGTCGTCCTCCCGCTCACGGCGGACGAGGTCGATCGACTGGAAGCCGGGAATGCGCCGCGCCTCGATCCCGGGAATCACCTGTCCCCGGACGATGCGCTCGTACGCGTCGGCGTTCTCCTTCGTGGTCCAGCCCCGCCACAGACGACAGATCATGCGCCGAGTGTAGGTGTGCCGGCGGGGCCGGACCAGGCAGGAAAGGCCGGCTTCGGCAGTGCCCTGCGCTCCCCCGTCCGCGGTCGCGGGGCGCGCTGCGCGAACACGGCCAGGCGCAGCACGAGATAGCGGCCGATCCCGACGAGGGCGGTGGCCGTCAGGTACACCGCCTGTTGCGGGACGAGACCGGCGTCGGGGCGGAGTGCGGCCAGCGCGGCGACCGCCGCGGAGGTGACCAGCCAGCCCGCGGCGATGGTGGCCCCGCTCTTCAGGTGCCCGGCCAGGCCGGGGCGTCCGTGGCCGAACGAGACGCGGGCGTGCAGTTCGGTGGTGACGACGGAGGAGGCCACGGTGGTCAAGGCGTTCGCCGCCACCCACGGCATCCACTGCGCGAGCACGACCAGTGCCGCGGAGGCGGCCAGGGTGACCCCGCAGCCGAGGGCGGCGAACCGGCCGAAGGCCGCCATGTGGTGGCGGATCAGCTGCGGACCCTGCATGGTGTTCCCCTCCCGGGTCGCGGCCCCTTCGTCCGGAGCCGGCGTCGTCGTATGCCGCGGAGCGTGCCCGGCGGACGATTCAGCGCGGCTTCAACGGGTTTTCAGGAGGGCGGGGTCGGTGAAACCGCCGCTGGTGGACCACGGCCCGGCCGGGTGGCAAGGGGGCAGGGCCCACCGCCCGATGGGGGTCAGCACCCCGGGCCGCCGTGGGGGTAGGCCCCCGTACGGGACGGGGACTGGCAGGCTGTTCCGGCCGGGCGGGGGTGCGCAGACTCGAGGGTATGACCATCTCTCAGCAGACCGTGGTGGCGGTCGCAGCGCCCGCCGCCCGATCCCGTACCTCCGACTCCCGAGCCGGAAGTGACTTCTCGCGGCTGTCCCGTCGTATCGCCGAGGCAGGACTGATGAGGCGCCGGCCCGGCTACTACACGGCACGGCTCGGTCTGGTGATCGGGCTGACTGCGGCCGCCTGGGGAGTGTTCCTCGCGCTCGGCGACAGCTGGTGGCAGTTGGCGGTGGCCGCCTTCCTTGCCCTGATGTTCGGTCAGATCGCCTTGGTGGCCCATGACTTGGCGCACCGTCAGGTGTTCGGGGGCGCGCGGACGAGCGCGACGTGGGGCCGGCTGTTCGGCAATCTCGGCATCGGCATGAGCTACGGCTGGTGGATGAACAAGCACACCCGCCATCACGCCAACCCCAACCACGAGGAACTCGACCCGGACGTCGCTCCGGACATCCTGGTGTGGTCCACCGAGCAGGCGCGCGACAGCCGGGGCCTGGCCCGCTTCATCGGCGGCCACCAGGCGTGGCTGTTCTTCCCGTTGCTGACGCTGGAGGGCTTCAACCTGCATGTCGCGAGCCTGCGGGCGCTGCGCTCGCCGTCCGTGAAGAACCGGCCGCTGGAGGCCGCGCTTCTGCTGCTCCACCTCGCGGTCTATCTGTCCGCGCTGTTCCTTGTGCTCTCGCCCGGCAAGGCGGTGGCGTTCCTCGCCGTGCACCAGTGCCTCTTCGGCGTCTATCTCGGCTGCACCTTCGCACCGAACCACAAGGGCATGCCCACGTTCCGCGGCGACGAACGGCCCGACTTCCTGCGCCGCCAGGTCCTCACCTCCCGCAACGTCCGCGGCGGCCGGCTCACCGATGTGCTGCTCGGCGGACTCAACTACCAGATCGAGCACCACCTGTTCCCGAGCATGCCCACCCCCCACCTGCGGCGCGCCCGGACCATCGTGCGGGCCTACTGCGCGGAGATCGGCGTGCCCTATCACGAGACCGGTCTCGTACGGTCCTACCGCGAGGCCCTCACCCACCTGCACCGCGTGGGAGAGCCGATCAGGCGCCGGCGCGGGGCAACGGCCTGACGCCGTACGGCGGTTGAGTCGCGGGCCGGTCAGCCGGCGGAGGTGGCGACCATGAGGCCGAAGCCGATGAGGACGACGCCCGTGGTCCGGCCGAGCGCGCGGCGGGTCCGCGGATGCCGGAGGACGTGTCCGGCCCTGGCCAGCAGGAGCACGTAACCGCTCAGCCAGGCAAGGGTGAGGACGGCATGGAGAAGGACCAGGAGCGTCATGGCCAGGGCCGCGGGCAGGCGGGGCGGGGCGAGCGTGGGCAGCAGGCCGGTGTAGAAGACGGCGATCTTCGGGTTGAGGACGTTGCCGACCAGGCCGGTCCGCCAGGGGCTGCCGGTGGTGGGGCGGGCATCGGAGTCCGCCGGGGCCTGGGCGGCACTGCGGTTCTGCCACAGTGCCTGTGCGCCCAGGAACACCAGGTAGCCGGCCCCGATCAGCTTGACCGCGAGGTAGGCCCCCGGCGACGCGGCGAGCACGGAGGCGAGTCCGGCCACGGTCAGCGCGCCCCAGAGCAGCAGCCCGGTCGCGATCCCGGCCACCGTCCGCAGCGCGTCCCCGGGGCCGGCCATGAGGGCCCGCCGGGTCACCACCGCCATGTCCGGGCCGGGCACGATCGTCAGCAGGCCGAGGACACCGAGCGCGGCGACGAGATGGGTCAGCACGCTGCCGGCCCCCTCCTGAGGGAGCCGGCCGAACCGGTCTCGGTCGTCGCATGCGGGTTGGCCGCGGCGCCCTCGGTGCTCAGCAGCACGACCACCGAGCCGGGTCCGAGACCCCATGCCGTACGACGTTCCCCGGCGCCTGCGCCGGTGAGCGCTGCCCGTGCACCGGCGAGTGCCGCGGCTCCGCAAGGGCCCGAAGAGACACCGGCCGCGGCCAGATCACCGGCCGCGCGGGCGCTGTCGGTGTCCGTGACGGCGACCGCCGCGTCCAGCCCGCCGCGCAGATGGGGCCAGGCGATGCTGGACGGGGTGCCACAGTTCAGCCCCGCCATCGTGGTCTCGCTCGTGCTGACGCTGACGGGTTCGCCGCGGACGAGGCTCTCCAGCACGCAGGGCGCGGCCTCGGGCTCCACGGCCAGCAGCGCAGGGGCGTGCCCGGAGGGGCGGCTGCGGTAGTGGGTGATCACGGCCTGGGCCAAGGAGCCGACCCCCACCGGTACGGCGACGAGGTCGGGGCCGCCGACGCACCCCGCGGCTGTCAGTTGTTCGTCGATCTCGGCGCAGAGGGTGGAGTAGCCCTCGACGATCCACCCCGGGATCCGCTCATATCCGGGCCAGGCGGTGTCCTGGAGCAGGATCGCGTCCGGCGCGGCAGCCGCCTCGGCCGCACGGCGCACTGCCTCGTCGTACGAGCCCGGGACCTCGGTGACCTGCGCCCCTTCGGCGACGATGGCCGCCACGGCCTGGGGATGCGGGCCCTGCGGAACGAAGACGTGGGCGCGCTGCCCGAAACGGTGTGCCATACGGGCCACGGCGCGGCCGTGGTTGCCGTCGGTGGCCGTCACCAGGGTGACCGGGCCGTCCACCGGGCAGTCCACCGGGCCGTCCACCGGGCCGTCCACCGGATCGGCCCCCGCGCCGTTCGCCACCCCCTTCGCCGCTCGTTCGGCAAGCGCGCGGTGGGTCGCCCAGGACGCGCCCAGCGCCTTGAACGCGGGCAGCCCCAGACGGCACGACTCGTCCTTGACGAAGACCTGGCCGACGCCCCACTCCCGCGCGAGCGACGGGACTTCGGTCAGCGGGGTGGGCGCGTGGTCGGGCAGCGAGGCGTGGAAGGCCCGCACCTCGGCGGGCGGCGGTGCACACCGCCAGGCGCGGGCACCGGGTTGCGCCCACCACGGCAACGTACGGGAGGAGGAAGGTCTCTCGGGCATGCGATCAGCGTGCCCGCGCTTTCTATAATCGGTCCAGCGAATGTTTTCGACCGATACCCATCGGAGAACGCGACCATTGCCGATCGCTTCGCGAGGGTGAGGAGAGCGGGCCTCCCATGTTCGATCTGCACCGACTGCGCCTGCTGCGGGAACTCAAGCACCGCGGCACCCTGGCAGCCGTCGCCGCCGCCCTGTCCTACGCCCCCTCCTCCGTCTCCCAGCAGCTCTCCCAGTTGGAGGCCGAGGTCGGTGTCCCGCTGCTGGAACCGGTCGGACGGCGGGTGCGGCTGACCGAGCAGGCGGAGATCCTCGTCGCCCACACCGAAGCCGTCCTCGAACGGCTGGAGCGGGCGGAGGCGGACATCGCCGCCTCTCTGACCGACCTGACCGGCACGCTGCGCATCGCCTCGTTCCAGACGGCCGCCCTGGCGCTGGTGCCGGCCGCGCTCGGCCTGCTGCGTGACCGGCACCCGCGCCTGCGCGTCCACCTCACGCAGATGGAGCCGGAAAGGGCCCTGCCCGCTCTCCAGGCCCGGGACTTCGACCTGGTCCTCGCCGAGGAGTACCCCGGCAACCCCAACCCTCGGTCCGCCGAACTCGAACAGGAGGACCTGCTCGACGACCCCCTGCACCTCGCGCTGCCGCAGCCGGTCGAGGCGGCCCCGACGGCCGCGCTGCGCTCGCTGGCGGAGCACCCCTGGGTGATGGAACCCGAGGGCACGGCCGCACGGCACTGGGCCATGACCCTGTGCCGCAACGCCGGTTTCGAGCCCGACGTACGGTTCGAGACCACCGACCTCCTGCTCCACCTGCGGCTCGTCGAACACAAGCAGGCCGCGGCGTTCCTGCCCGGCCTCGTCTGGAGCGGACAGCCCACGACCGTGGCCCTGGCGCAGCTCCCCCGAGGGCAGCGCACCCGCCGCATCTTCACCGTCGTACGGCGTGGCCGTGGGCGGCACCCTGCCGTGCGGGCGTGCCGTGAGGCCCTGCTTGAGGCGGTCGCCCTGAGCGACTCCCGGGCAGGTCGTCGGTGACCGTCAGCAAGCCTCTCCCAGGTGGCGCAGGGCCTCTCGGAAGTCGTCGAGGGCGGGGCCGAACTCACCGACAGCGGCGCGGAAAGTCGACCGGTCGACGAGGACCGCGGCCAGGAGCCGCGCTCCACGCCCCGGATCGTGCTCGTGCAACCGGCGGGCCAGACCGACTCCTTCGCCGAACAAGGGACTGACTCGCTCCGCGAACAGATGGGTGCGCTCCACCCAGTGGACGACGGAACGGACGGTCAGCACCCGCTGGAGCCGGACCAGTTCGGCCAGGTGCCGGTCCGGGTCCGCGTCGGCCCGCGCGGCGAGGGCGTCCACCTCCGCGCGGAGGGTGGCGCGGCTGTCGGCGTAGCGCCGCTTGACGTCGGGCGACCATCCCATGGGCGTGGCGCCGAAGGGCGGACGCGGCTCTCCGGCGGCGGGTCGCTCGCTGTCGGCGCCGGAGCAGGAGAGCAGGACCGCCCAGAACGAAGCCTGGTAGCCGCTCCAGGACTTACGCTCCCCGGTGGCGTCCAGCTCGGTCAGGACGGCGAGCGCCTCCTGCCGCACGGCGGCGGCCTGTGAGCCCCGGTCGTAGGTGTCGAGCAACTGCGCGTACCCGATCAGCGAGTAGAGGTGGCAGACGATCGAGCCGCGGTCGCCGACGGCCTCGTCCGCTTCCATGCCGACGAGTGTCCGGTACGCGGCGAGCGCTTCGTCGGGCCGGCCGGCGTCGTGGAGCGCGGCGATCCACTCCACCAGTGACCAGGCAAGACTGCCGTCACTTGGCCCGTCGGGGAGGATCGCCGCGACCCACTCGGTCAGGGCGTCGGCGGCCTCGGCGTACCGGCCCTCCTCGGAGCAGCCGGCCGCCCAGTCACGCAGTCCCCTGACCACAGGGCTGCCCGAACGCTCGGCCTGCGCACGGCCGATGGAGAGCATCTCGGCACGCAGGGCGAGTCCTTCGGCGCGCCGGCCCACGTCGTACAGCTCTCTCTGGCACGCGTCGAGCGCTCGGTACAGCAGGTCGGTCCGGGCGGGTTCGGCCGGGTCGACGGTCCTGGCGACGGCGACCGCCTCCTCGCACAGTGCCAGAGAGGCCGGGTGCCGCCGGCCCGAGTCGGTGTCGTACGTCAGGCGCAGGAGCGCGTTGACCAGCCGGGGCAGATAGGAGGCGGGGCTGACCCGGGCGAGTACCCGGTAGGCGTCGACCTCCTCTCGTGGGGTGCGGCGTCCCGAGGCGAGCAGTATGTTCCGTGCCCGGATGATCGTGTCCTGATCGACTTTCCCCCTGTGATCCATAGCGAGGATTCTGGGCGCCCCGGGAAAGGCCGGACAAGCCTGGCGGGCTGTGCCGTTCGTCCTACGCAAACGGCCTCTGACCTGTCATGATGGGTGTGTCTTCACTCCCCTCTCCACTCCCCCGCCCGGTCGATGAACTCAACCTCCGGGAAGGCGGGTGAGGGGCCGTCGAAGAGGCCGTGGTCCGGGCGGTGCCGCAGGTGCGAGTCGAGGAAGGCGCCGAGGTAGGTGCGCTGGACGTGCAGGCTGCGGGCGGCAGCCACCGTGCCGACGGCTTCGCGGAGCCTTTCTGTCGGCATCGCGCCCGCCTCCGCGATCCGGGGAAGCTGGGCCTGCAGGTCCGTGTAGGAGTAGTGGCTCGCCGAGAGCATCTGGATGTTGCAGCGCCAGCCCCGCAGGTGCTGCCAGAACGTGGCGAGGGCGGGGTGGCGGCTGTTCCCCAGGATGCTGCTCATCAGCAGGAAGGGGCGGTCGAGGCCGTCGTCGACGACGGTGCCCACGGAATCGGGGCCCGAGCCCGTCCCGCCGTCGAGGTTCGCCCCGGCGACGATCCGTTGGTCGTCGTGCATCACCTGCGCGGTGGTGGCCCCGCCGAGCGAGTGGCCGAACATGCCGATCGCGGACAGGTCCAGGCTCCGGGCCAGCCGCGCCGGCAGCGGCCGCCGGGACGCGTCCGGGGCGGCGCCCGCGTTCAGTGCCTCCAGGCAGTCGAGGACGAACCGTACGTCGGCCACGCGCACGTCCACCAGCGCGCGCAGTCCCCGTGTCTCCGTCGCGGGCTGCTTCTCCTCCAGCCGGCCACCGGGGAACTCCACCGCAAGTGACTCGTGGGTGTGGTCCACGGCCACCACGACGTAGCCCCGGCTCGCGAGGTCCTCCGCCAGGACCGTGCCGAAGCCGCGCGGCACGTCCTTGCCCGGCGAGTACAGCACGACGGGCAGGCCGCCGCGCTGCCGCAGCACCGGCGCGCCGACGACACTGTGCGTGGGGGTGGGCGCCCAGTCGACGCCACCCGCCCGGATGGAGAACTCCTTCTCCGCCAGCGCCCCGAACCGCGCCGCCGTCCCGGCGGGCAACTGCGGTGCCACGCCCTTCCCGTGCCCCGGCCGGGCCGGGTACCAGAGGCTGACCATCAGCTCCCGCCTGCGCGTCGGCGACACCCAGGGGTCGCTGCGTGAGGCGTCCACCAGGTGCATCGACGTCGTACCGACGCTGTACGGTCCGGTGGGCGCGGGCAGGACCAGGGTGAGGGGCGCGCGGTCCCTCCCCGGGTGTCTGCGGGCCGTCGCCGCCTGTGCGGTGCCGGCGCCTACGGCGGGAGTCAGCAGGGCGAGGCCGAGCGCGCCGGCGACGCGGCGACGCGTGGGGTTCTGGGACTGGTCGTTGTCGTCCATGGCTCGACGCTACGGACGGGCCCACCGGCCCCACATCGTCCCCGGCGCGCGGCCGGCTCCCCCGCGCGGCGGAGCCGGCCGTCAGCCCCTCGCCGGATCTCAGATCGTCAGTTCCTCACCGAGCCGGGGTGTGAGGACCTCGTACGTCTCGTCGGAGGCGGCGTCGAGGAAGCGGGCCAGTTCGTCCGGCTGGGTGCTGTAGAAGCCGTCGAGGTGGAATCCGTCGTAGTGGATGGGTATCGCGGCCCTGGCCCCCAGCAACCGGGCGGCGAGCGCCGCGTGTTGCGCGTCGAGCGTCGCGGGACGAGGACTCGGCGGCCGGCAGTGCGGGAAGCAGACGGTGGGGCCGTTGATGGGGGTCAGCACCGCGTCGAACGGGCCGTAGCGATGGGCGGCGCGCCACCAGTAGCCGTGGAACATGCTGTCGCCGAGGTGGATCACCCGCTTGCCTCCGGCCTCGATCGCCCAGGACACCTGGGGATCTCCGATGGCGTCGACAGCGGGCACGGCGGCGATGGTGAAGGGCCCGATCGTGCGGGTCTCCCATATCGCCATCGCACGCCTGGGCAGCTCGTGCGCGTCGAGTTCGCCGTCCGCCTTGAGGGTCCACAGGTTCTCGTGGTCGTCACCGCCGAACGACTGCGGGTGCAGGACCTCCGCGCCGGGACGCAGGGCTCGGGCGAGCGCGCCGGCGTCCGTGTGGTCGCGGTGGAGATGTGTGCAGAGCCCCGCGCTCACGTTCCCTTCCGTGCGTGGACGGACGACCTTCGGCAGGGGTGCCGAGAGCGGGGTTCCCTCCAGGACTCCCTCAGGTCGGCCGAGGAGGTCGACGACCACGCTCTCGCCCTCGGCTTCGAGTTCCACTCCGGCCCAGCCCAGCCAACGGACATGCATCGGTCCACCCACTCCTCGCTTTAGCGTACGGTCGTTCGCCAAAAATTAGCACACGGACGTTCGCTAAACTGGGCTGCATGAGGAGATCGGCCGACGAGGCCCAACGCACCCGTGACCGCATCGTCAGCACCGCCGTGACCCAGGCGTCCGGCGCGGGCCTGTCCGGTCTGACCATCGGCTCCCTCGCGGAGGCGCTGGGCATGAGCAAGGCCGGAGTGGTGGGCCCCTTCGGGTCCCGGGCGGAGCTGCAACTCGCCGCGCTGGCCAAAGCGGTGGAGATGTTCACCGAAGCCGTCGTCACGCCGGGCCTCGCGGCCGAGCCCGGCCTGGCACGCCTGCACACGGTGATCGACCACTGGTGCGACTACCTCGCCGACAGCCCTTTCCCCAACGGCTGCTTCGTGACGGCCGCCTCCTGCGAACTGGACGGCCGGCCGGGCGAGCTGCGCACCTACCTCCGGGACGTCGTCGTCCGCTGGCGGCTCTTCCTGCGCGAGCAGATCGCGACCGCCCAGTCCGCCGGGGACCTCCGCACGGACCTCGACCCGGACGACCTCGTCTCCGGGCTGGCGGGCCTCGCCATGTCGGTCAACCAGGAGATCCAGCTGCTCGGCGACGACAGGGCGGCGGCACGCGGACGCGGCCTGATGTACGCCCTCGTCGGCGGAGAGCGGCGCCCCTGAGGCGCCGTCGGTCGCCCGACCCGACGTGACGAGGCGGTCAGCGGACGTCGTACGTCAGGTGCGTCGCGGTAGTCGTCGCGATCACGGTCCGCTGCACCAGGGCGCGTGGCGCCCGGCCGGTGAACAGGGGTGTCCCGGCGCCCAGCACGACGGGTGCGAGGTGCAGCGACAGCGTGTCGACCAGCCCGGCGTCGAGCGCCGAGCCGACCGTGGCGCCGCCGCCCATCAGGACGACGTCCAGGTCCCTGCCACTGTCCGACGACGCCGCCTCTGCGCGTTCGCGCGCGGCGGCGACGGCGTCGGCCAGGCCCGTGGTGACGAACGTCCAGTCGAGGTCGCTGAGCCGCACCGACTCCGGCGGTGAACTCGTCACCACGACGAACGCGGGCTTGCCCACCTCGCCGGCGCCGTAGCCGGTGGTGTCGTCCCAGCCGTGCGGCCCGTCGACCACGTCGAAGAGCCTGCGCCCCAGGACGACGGCCCCCGAGCGGGCCGTCGCCTCACGCAGGACCCGGCGGTCGTCCGGGTCGTCGGAGAACGCCCAGGTGTGCAGGGCCTCACCGCCCGTGCCCAGGCCGTTGTCCGGCCCGGGGTCGGGCCCGGTGACGTAGCCGTCGAGGGAGACCGAGATGTCGGCGACAATGCGAGTCATACCAGGGCAGACTCTCCCGGCCGCCCAAACTCATCGCGGCTGCCGGCGGTCACCGGCCGGTGCGACACGCCCCAGCCGTTGCGCCAGGAACGCCAGGATCTCGTCGCGGGCCCGCACCGTGGGGTGCCCCTCCTGGTCGACGAGGTGGGCCGTGACGACGCTGTGGGCGCAGCCGACGATGTCGCGGAAGAACGGAGGCGGGTCCGTGTTCGCGGCCTCGGCGGGCAGGACCCGGCCGTCGAAGGCGTCGCCGAGGAGCGCCCGGTAGGCCGCGAAGCGCCGGCCGGTGCACCACTTGTCGTTCT
This sequence comes from Streptomyces sp. NPDC096205, assembly GCF_044763135.1. Classification (NCBI taxonomy): domain Bacteria; kingdom Bacillati; phylum Actinomycetota; class Actinomycetes; order Kitasatosporales; family Streptomycetaceae; genus Streptomyces; species Streptomyces sp. NPDC096205. Next base: position 471,576 of record NZ_JBIWFS010000005.1, read on the forward strand.
CGAAGCGGTAGGCGAGCACCGTCAGCCCGTCGCGTCGGACCCGTTCGGCCACCGCGGCGGCGTCCTCGTCGTCCATCTCCAGGCCGCCGGGATCGTCCAGCGGCAGGGACGGATGGTTCACCACCGGAGCGACGACGGCCGGTTCGAGGGCCATCGTCAGGGCGAAGTTCCCGGTGAAGCACAGTCCGACGGCGCCGACACCGGGCCCGCCGCACTCCGCGTGCGCCAGCCGCGCCAGGCCGCGCAGCCAGGTGACCACGGGGCTGGTCCCGCCACCCGCGAACGCGCGGAACTCGGCGCTCACGCAGGCCCTCCGCACCACGGTCTCGAACGCCTCCGCACGGGGACAGGCCCCGTCGACGCCGAACAGCGACGGCACGTACACACGAAAGCCCGCCTCCCTCGTCCAGCGGGCGAACCGGGCGACGTCGGGACTGATGCCGGGCATCTCCGGCATGAGGACGACAGCCGGGCCCGTACCGGTGACGTAGACGCGTTTCCCGACGCCGTCCACCTCGACGGACCTGCGCTCGAAGTCGTCCAGAGGGTCGTCGTACTGCCCTTGCTCGGTTGTCATGACCGGCAGCTTGGCGGCAGGCTGTGGCCGTCGAGAAGCGGCGATATCGCCAGTGAGCCTGGCTGTATCGCCATGCGTCGTCCAACGGGGGTGCGGCATGGGGCCGTTGCGGGTGAGCGTGCTGGCCTATCCCGGCTGCTTCGCGTCGGAGGTGTACGGCGTCCTGGACCTGCTCACGATGGCCGGACATGTCGCCGCCGCCCAGGGGGCGACCGAGCCGTCCTACGCGGCTTCGGTGGTGTCGCCGCGCCGGCGGGTCGTCGCGTCCGGCGGCTCCCCGCTCCACTGCTCGGCGCTCCGCCCGGCGGACGTGCTGATCGTCCCGGGGTTCGAGACGCCCCCCGGCGGGGACCTCGACGCCACGCTCGCGCGCCTGGCGCCCGAGACCGCCGCGATCCGGGAGCAGGCGGGAGCGGGGACCGCGGTGGTGTCGATCTGCGTCGGGGCCTTCCTGGTCGCGGACGCCGGACTGCTCCAGGGCCGCCGCGCGACGACGTCGTGGCTGTACGCGGACGGGTTCGCGCGCCGCTACCCCGACGTGTGCCTGCGCCCCGAGCAACTGGTCGTGACCGACCGGGGCGTGACTACCACGGCCGCCTTCAGCGCCATGTACGACTTCGCCCTGCGCTTCGTCCGTGAGCACGACGGCCCGCGCGTCGCCCGCGGCACCGCCCGCATCGCCCTCCTCGACGAGACCCGGTCCACGCAGGCGCCGTACGTGGACACGGATCTGCTGCCGACCGTCGGGCACGGCTTCTCACTGGACGTCATGCGGCGCCTCGACCAGGACCTCGCCGCTCACTACGACCTGCCCGCGCTGTCCCGGGAGTTCGGCGTCAGCTCCCGGACCATGCTCCGGCGCTTCAAGGGCGAGACCGGCCGGACTCCCCTCTCGTACCTGCACACCGCGCGGGTGCGCCGGGCCCGGCACCTGCTGGAGACGACCGACCGGACCGTCGCCGCCGTCGCCGCCGACGTCGGCTACCGCGATCCGGGCACGTTCACCCGCATCTTCGTCCGCCACACCGGTCGACGGCCGAGCGCGTACCGCAGCTCGTTCCGCCGCCGCGACTGACGCGACGCGCACGCTCCTCGGGGCGCGGAACCGGTCACGCCGACGCCACGACCGGCGGCAGCGGTTCGCGGGCCGCGTGCCAGGCGGCGGGCAGGGCGGTGACGCCGGTGCGCGCGGCGATCACCCCGCCCGCGATGGCGCAGGTGGTGTCGATGTCACCGCGGCCGGCGACCGTGAACCACAGGCCCTCGTGCAGATCGTCGAGGTGACCGGCCGCGCACCACAGGGCGTACGGGACCGTGTCGGGCCCCGACATCCGGTAGCCGGAGCCCAGGACCTCCGCCGCATGCCGGACCGAGGTGCGCTCCGGCATGCGGGCGGCCATCCGCAGCCCTGATCGGACGTCGCTGTCGGGCAGCCGTTCGGCGACGGCCCGGAGGAAGCCCGGCCGTGCCGGGGCCGGGCCGCCCCGGCTGCGGGTGGCCAGCGCGGCGGCGAGGGCGACCGCCACCGCCCCTGCGACCGCCTCCGGGTGGTGGTGCGAGACCGCGCCCTGGCGGGCGGCCTGCTCGGCGACCGCGTCGAGGTCGCCGGCGTGCCAGGCGCCGAGCGGGGCGACGCGCATGGCCGCGCCGTTCCCCCAGGAGCCCTGGCCCCCGAACTGTCCCCCGACCACTTCCCGCCAGGGCTCCCCCGCACCGATCCGCCGGAGCACGTCATGCATCGAGGCGCCGTAGCCACGGTGCGTGTCGTCGGCGTACGCCTGCGCGAAGCGCAGGGCCAGGCGGTCCTGGTCGACGACGCCGCCGCCCTCGACGAGTTCCCGGACGAGGACGACCGCCTGCGCGGTGTCGTCGCTCCACCGCCACAGCTGCTCGGGCGGCAGCGTCCGCGCTTCGAGCCATGCCGAGCCGTCCCGGCGCAGGATGCCGAACCAGCGGTCGCCGAAGGCGTCACCGAAGGCGAGACCGTGCAGCGAGTCGAGTGCGGCGGCGGGCACGTTGATCATCGGAGCAGTATCTCAGCGGACGGTGTGAACGGGCCGGGGTGAATGGCCGGAGTTCCCCCTGGGCGCATTCCAGGCGGCTTTCTACGATGCGACCGCCCCGGTTCTTCACAGCAACTTCATTGATTCTTCACGGAATTGAGCTGAGGAGCTGCCGGGCACATCCACCCCCCACCGATCCGAGCGAAGGGGAGAGACCATGACAGGTGGGCTGCTCCTGGGCGGCGCTGTCGCCGTTCTCGTCGCCAACGTCCTGCCGGCACACAACCCGTCCACCGGGTTCGTCGACCCGCCCCCGGACAAGATCGTCATCAACGTCGCCACCGTGAACGGCTCGGGCTGCCCGGCGGGCACCGCCGCCGTCGCCGTCTCCGAGGACAACACCGCCTTCACGGTGACCTACAGCGACTACCTCGCCCAGGCCGGAGGCAACTCCGACCCCACGGCGTTCCGCAAGAACTGCCAGCTGAACCTGATCGTCCACGTCCCCCAGGGCTTCACGTACGCCATCGCCAGCGCCGACTACCGCGGCTTCGCCTCGCTCCAGCCCGGCGCCACCGCCATCCAGCGGGCCTCGTACTACTTCCAGGGCTCGTCGCAGACGGCGTTCATCAACCACCCCTTCTCCGGCGCCTACAACGACAACTGGCAGGCCACGGACGTCACCGACTGGGCGCAGCTGGTCTGGGCGCCGTGCGGGGTCCAGCGCAACTTCAACATCAACACGGAGATCCGCGTCAACGCGGGTACGTCCGCCCCGGGCAGGGTCAGCTTCATGACGATGGACTCGACCGACGGCGACATCAACACCGTGTACCACATGGCATGGAAGGAGTGCCCGGGCAGGTGAAGGGAGAGGGCCGCTCGCCGAGCGGGCGGCCCTGCTCGGTTCCGCGCTGGGCCGGTGTCAGGATGCCGGTATGACGATCATACTCAAGGGGGCCAACACCCCCTTGCCCAAGGGCCCGTTCCGTATCACCGTGGCCCGCGAGGACCGGCCGGGCACTCCCCTGGTGGCCGCCGCGGCGGTACTGCTGGACGCGATGGGCCGGGTCCGCGGGGAAGCCGATGTGGTGTGGGGGGACCGGCCCTCGCACCCCTCGGGCGCCGTACGGCATCTGGGCGGGGCGGCTCAGGACGGACTCCTCGTCCAGCGGCTCGAGGTGGACGAGGAGGCGGTGGAGGCCGCCGTGCAGCGGGTCCTGGTCGTCGTGTTCGCGGCGGGCGGGACGTTCGGCGAGGTCGCCGGGCTGTTCGTGGAGGTGTCCGGCGGAGAGGGCCGGCGGGTGGCGCGGTACGAGGTCGCGAACGCCGACGGGGAGAGCGCGCTGGTGCTCGGCGAGTGCTACCGCCGCGAGGGAGCCTGGCGCTTCCGTGCCGTGGGTCAGGGGTACAGCGCCGGCCCGGCCGCGCTCGCCGCCGACCACGGCATACCCGCGCAGGCCCTCCCGACCGCACCGGTACCGGGCCCGGCGATGACCGAGGTCCACAAGGGGGCTGCCCTGGCCCCGGGTGAGGTCCTGGGTCCGGCCACGGGCGACACCCCGCCGCCGAGGTACGAGAAGACGCCCGCGCAGGAGCACCACCGCACGCCGCAGCACGCCCAGTCCCTGGACACCGTCGTCCACGAGGGGCACGGCAAGCAGGAACTGACCCTGGTGAACCCCGAACCCGGCCGGCCGGCGGTGGTGGAGTTCGAGCGGACCCGGGTGCCCGAGCCGCACAGCTGGTTCTGGCTCTGGCGGCTCGACGACAAGGGCGAGGTGGACGAGCTGAGCATCTTCTCCAGCACCAGGGACGCGCGGGGGCAGCTGCTGGTGTTCGCCAAGGGCGAGCCAGAGGTGCGGCTGAGGGTCGAGAGCTCGGGCGACTGGCGGCTGCGGGTCCGTCCGTTCGACTCGGTGCAGACCCTGACCGGGCACGCCGCGGGACGGGGACAGGCCGTCCTGCGTTACGAGGGGCCGCCCGCCCTGCTCCGGGTCACCTGCGAAGGTCCCGAGAACATCATCAGCTACGTGCACACCGTCCACCCGGACGGCACCAGCGACCGGGCCGGGGCGATCGGCACCCGGCGGTCGATGACCGGCCCGCTCGCCGTGGGGCCCGAGGGCTGGTGCCACGTGGTCGTGAAGCTGGACCACGCGGCCTCCTGGAAGCTGGAGGTACTGCCCCTGGACGACGTACGCGAGGTGAGGCGGGAGCTGTCCGGTTACGGCTGGGAGCTGGTGCGGCTGACCGGCTCCGCCGCCGCCAAGGTGAAGGTCCGCCTCGACTCCGAGGCCGAGTCCGACACCATCGTGCTGGCCACCGTGGACGCCCACCTGCGCCCGCAGAAGCAGTTGTGCGGCAAGCCCGGCGTCTACACGGTCCCGCCCGGCCTGATCGCGGTCCGCGCCCACGAGAAGTGGAGTCTGAAGGTCCGCCGCTGACCGGTGGTCGCCGTCCGGGGCCCTTGTCGCGAGCCCCGGCGACGTACTGATGGCCCAAGTGGCCTGATCAGGCGAGGAACTTGGCGATCGTCGCCGTCTTCTTCTGGAGCCTCTCGGGGCTCACAGAGGCCAGCTCGCTGGCGATCCTGTCGGCGTGGTTCCTCAGCTGCGTCACCACGGTGGTGTCGGTGTCACCCTCACCCGCCGTCCCGACCTCGGCGAGTCGGGAGGCCTGGACACAGAGCTCGGCTCGCGGCTCCAGGATGGTCAGCAGGGCGTAGAACTTGGCGAGTTCCTCGGTGGTCATTCAGGGCTCCTTGGTTCGAAAGGGGACCGAGCGTCACACACCGTAGCAAGCTCGCGACTGTACGTTGCGTTGGCTGGGCCGTACATCGACGGCGCTCGACCATGAGGGCGAGCGCCCCCGCCGCACTGCTTCACCTCTCACCGGCCCCTTTCGGTCAGTAGCTGGCCGACCGCCGCTGTGAAATTCTCTGAACGCCTTGGGGGAAATAGCGGAGATTTCTGGGGGGACTCACATCCGGGTCGGCGGCTTTCCGCTGCCTTGCCGCGCTGACGCGCGCGTATCGGCACAGCCGCGCCTCTGCCGTTCTCACCCTCCATTGCCCGTCTTCGGCGAAAAGGGGAAGAGATGACCACGACAACAACCGGCAGGGCCGCACGGTGGCCGGCCCGTATGCTGCGCGTCCTGATGACGCTCGCGCTCACCGCGGGCGTCTTCGCCCTCGCGCCGTCCACCGCTCTCGCCGCCGCGACCCGCGGTTTCGCCTACGTATGGGCGAACCAGCCGTCCGCGTCGCTCAACACGCCCTACACGCCGTCCGGTTACTACAGCCGCAACTCCACCGGCGCGGTGAACTCGGTCGTCCGCACGGGCGTCGGCCAGTACACGGTGCGCATGCCCCGGCTGGGCCTGCTGGGCGGCACGATGCACGTCACCGCGTACGGGGCGACCAACCACTCGTGCAGCGTGGCGTACTGGTCCCCGGTCGGTGACCGGCTCGACGTGCACGTACGGTGTCGCACGGCCGCCGGGTACCTCGCCGACACGTACTTCACCGCGAGCTATGTGAACACCGCCTACCTCGGCGGCAGGTTCGGCTATGTGTGGGCCGACCAGCCGTCCACGGGCTCCTACACACCCTCCACGACGTACCAGTTCAACTCCGCCGGTGTCCGCAACACCATCACCCGCAGCGGTGTCGGCCGGTACACGGTGCGGCTGCCCTCGATCGGCTCCGCGGCCGGACACGTGCAGGTGACGGCGTACGGCGATGTCGCGGCGCGCTGCAAGGTCGTCAACTGGTACCCCTCCGGGACCGCCCAGATGGTCAACGTCCGCTGCTTCACTCTCGGCGGCGCCCTGCGCGACACCCGCTTCACGCTCACGTACACACGCGGCACCGGCCTGCTGCGGACCACGCCCGCCGCGTACGCCTGGGCGAACCAGCCGACCACGGCCTCGTACGTGCCCTCGGCGGCGTACCGCTACAACTCCGCCGGACACACCAACCGGATCACCCGCCAGGGCGTCGGCGTCTACCGCGTCTCGACCCCGGGCATGCCCCTGGGCTACGGCGATGTCCAGGTGACCGCCTACGGCTCCGACTCGCGGTACTGCAAGGTCGATCACTGGACCCCGAGCACCGGCATCCAGGTCCGCTGCCTCACCGCCTCCGGGACGGCGGCCGACACCTACTTCGACGTGTCGTTCGTCCGCTGAGCAGGGCTGACGGGCGTCAGGGGGCCGCCATCCCCTGATGCCTGTCAGGCGGCGAAGCCGATGTTGGTGACGTACTCGTACTGGCCCCATTCGGAACCGAGGTCCACCACGGCGTCGTTGACCCAGGCGTCGTCCAGGGCCGCCTCGTCGTCGGCGGCCCAGGCCTCGACGATGCGGTCCCAGTGGCGGACGTTGAGGGTGCGGAAGGACAGGGCGCGCTGGTGGGGGCGGGTGACCTGGGACTGGTTGAGCGGGTGGAACTCGACGCGGGTGCCGCGGCCTTCGCGGTTGAGGCGGGCGAGGAGGTACTTGGCCACGTTGTGGCGGCGGACCGTGAGGTATGCGGCCTCGATGGTCCGCAGGTTCTTCTTCGACGGGTTGCGCCTGCCGTCCAGCCAGGCCTTGATCGTCCGGTCGGTGACGGTGAGTCCGGCCGCGCGGGCCGCCTCGCGGGCGTGGCCGGTTCGCGTGAGGTAGTGCAGCCGGGCGAGGAGGCCGCGCCGGTGCGTGACGGGGGTGGCGACGAAGTTGGCGAGAGCGTTCAGCTGACGGGCCACGGCTTCATGTCCCTTGACACCGCGCGCCCCGAATTTCCCGAATTCGATATTCCTCTCGGGCACCTTCGTCTCCTCGCCCTGCGGATAATTCGACGAACCGTCATGAGCGTTCGTGGCAAACCGGGCCAACCTTACAGGATTTCCCTGGCGGGAAAGCCAACAGGCTCATCGGCATTTTGCGTTCCGACGGTGTAGACGTCCTTGACCTTCACCTCGGTGACCCCGCGGCCCTCGGTGAAGACCGCGCGCCAGTCGCCGATGACGTGGAGTTCGTCGGTTCCCATGGCGCGCACGACCATCAGGCCCTCGTCGTAGGCGCGGTGGGCCTTCCACCAGAGGTTGGCGAAGGCCTGGCTGCGGATGAGGTGCATCCAGTCGGTGCGGTACAGCTCGCGGTTGTAGTTGGATTCGCCCAGTGTGGAGACGAACTTCGAGTACATCGCCTTGACGTACTCCAGTGTCACCTCGTCGTCCTCGGCGATCGCCCGGTCCCGGGCGTCCTTGAGCGCCACCCGGAACTTCTCCAGCAGGCCCTCGGTGGCGCCGGACGTCCACGACTCGTGGATCTCCGGAGGGTCGCACAGCCCGTACTTGGGCCCCGAGATCCGCAGCAGCAGGCGCAACGTCGCCTCGGTCACCCACAGCGGGCCCGGCTCGTCCCGGCTGCCGATCGGGTTGGGCAGGTAGGCGTCGTGGTCCCAGTCGGACGGGGTGATCAGATGGACGCCGGAGCGGCGCGGGTTGTGTTGGTTGCCGGTGGAGTGCTCCAACTGGCCGAGCGGCAGATGGGTCTTCAACGCGCTCAGATACGCGCCGTTGACGTCGAGCGCGGTCACCTCGTGCTCGCCCGGCGGCAGTTCGGAACGGGCCCACTTGGGGCGGGCCTCCCAGATCAGGTCCGGACCCCGGGAGGACTGCTTGCGCAGTACGTCGGGCAGCCAGGGGTGGGCGACCACCTCGTAGCGGCCGCCCTTGCGGCTGTGGTCCAGCAGCGCCATGGCGTCCGGGATCGCCCGCTTCACCAGCGCCTTGGTCGCCGCCTCCACGTCACCGGAGTGCTCGGCGAGCGCACCGGCGACCGCGGAGCCGATGAGGTCCGGGGTGTCGGCGGTCTTCAGGCGACGGCCGACGGGCACGACCTTCACCCCGCCTCCCGCCTGCCCCTGCCGGCCGGAAAGCCGAAGACGCCCGGGACTCTGTGGACCCTGGGGGCCCTGGGGGCCCTGGGGGCCCTGGGGCTCCACGCGCGCGGGCACCGCGGGCTCGGCCGTCCGCGTGGGCTCGCCGGTGCCGCACTCGGCCGGATCGAGGTGCTGCGGAAAGCCCGCGACCTGATGGCGGGCGGGCTGCCCGCACAGCACACAGGGCCGGGGCGTGGCGAGCGTGTCGACGTCGTCGTCCTGATCGGCCGTCGGCTCGGCGTCCGGCTCTTCGGGCGAGACCTCAGCGGTTGATTCGGCTGACTCGGCGGACTCGACGGACTCGACGGACTCGACGGACTCGACGGCCAGTTTGGCCTTCGCTCCCTCGAGAAAGTACGCGTACTTCTCCCGCACCTCGCCGCTCGGGTCTCGCCCGGACTCCCAGCCACCGACCGTGGAGGGGCTCACCCCCAGGGCCTGAGCCAGCTGCGTACGCGAGAGGTTCAGCTCCTCGCGCAGGGTGCGCCGCTCCTCGGCGGGCGGCAGCGGGACCTCTTTGCGGGCCTGGGCGAGCAGGGCGTCGATCGCGCCGAAGTCCGTCATCACGCGCCTTTCTCGACGGCTGCGGGCCGCTGGTGGCCGGACTGGCGGCCGGGGGCGCGGCGGCGTCCGGTGGGCAGTGCCTCTGTGGCCCGGGTGGGGCCCGCCAGGAGTTCGAGTACGTCGATGCCGTAGTGCACGGCGACCGCCTCGCAGTCGACCAGGCTCCAGGCCGCGGCGCCCGACTGACGGCGGCTCACCTGCGCCTGACTCACACCGAGGGCGGCGGCGAGCTCGGTCTGCGACTCACCGGCGGCGTGGAGCAGTGCCGCCACCGCCGATCGCACCCGTTCTTCGAGGCTCATACCCATGGCGAGAAAGCTACTACGGATTGCTCATCGCCCATACGTATCCCGCATTCCCTGGGCTTTGAGTCAGCCCGGGCGCAGGGCGAGCAGGGCGACGTCGTCGTCGTTGCCGGCGGGGCGGACGCGGTCCAGCAGGTGGTCGGTGAAGGAGGGCAGGGGCCGGTGGGCGAGGGCGGCGGCGTGCCGGCTGAGGCGGTTCAGGCCCTCGTCCAGGGAGTGGCCCGGTTCCTCGATGAGGCCGTCGGTGTAGAGCAGCAGGGTGGATCCGGGTGCCAGGAGCGCGACCGCGTCGGGGCGTGAACTGTGCTCCCCCACGCCCAGGAGGATGCCCTGACCGCCGGTGAGGTAGGTGACCCGGCCGTCGCGGCTGATCAGCAGCGGGGGCGGGTGGCCGGCGTTGCACCAGGACAGCTCCCAGTGGCCTTCGGCCGCCTCCTCGATCCGGCCGAAGATCATGGTGGCCATGGAGATGTCGGTGAGGTGGGTGACCGCCGCGTCGAGCCGCTCGACGATCCGGCTGGGGGACTCCTGCTGGGCCCAGGCGTAGGCGCGGAGCATGTTGCGCACCTGCGCCATGCCGGCCGCCGCCTCCAGGTCGTGGCCGACGACGTCGCCGATGGCGAGCGCCGTGGAACCGTCGGGCAGGGGAAAGGTGTCGTACCAGTCGCCGCCGACCTGCGAGGCGTGCGGGGCGGGCAGATAACGGGCGATCATCCGCAGCCCCGGCACGCGCGGCATCTGGGGCAGCAGGTGGTTCTGCATGGTCTCGGCGACCTTGCGCTGACGCTGGTAGAGGCGCGCGTTGTCCAGAGCGAGGCCGGCGCGGCTGGCGATGTCCTCCAGCAGCGGGAGGTCCGCGGTGGTGAAGTCCCCCGGTCTCTGCGCGCGGCCGAGGGTCAGGGCGCCCAGGACCGCGCGGGCGCTGCGGAGGGGGACAATGGCCGCGGAGCGGATGCCGGTGACCTCGAAGAGACGGCTCTGCTCGACCGCGATACCGGAGTCCGGGGCCCGCCGGTAGGTCTCCGGGCCGGTCACCGTCGAGGCCACCCCGCGCAGGGCCCGTGACAGGGGCATCGGCGACTCGTCCAGGACGGGCGGCATCGGCCCCTGCAGATCCTCGTGGTGCACCAGGCCGGCGTCCTCGGCGTGCACCACGGCGGTGCGCCACACCTCGTCGCGCTCCGTGATCAGGTCGACGATCGCCCAGTCGGCCAGCCGTGGCACCACCAACGAGATCAGCCGGCGCACCGCCTCCTCGGCGTCGAGGGTCGAGGCCAGCTGCGTGGTGGTCTGTGCCAGCAGGGCCAGGCGTTCGAGTTCCGTCAGCGGCGCGGCTGCCTGCTCCGACGGCTCATAGAACTCCGGCTGCTGGTCGTTGAGGTGGAACACCACCAGCGTGCCGAGCCCGGAGCCGTCGATGCCGTACGGGGTGACCAGCCAGGACACCGTCAGCAGGGCGCCGTCTCCGCGTGCGAAGTAGTCCCGCTGCTCCTGGGCGGTGCGCCCGGCGTGGAACGCCTGCCGCATCCGACAGCGGCTCGCCGGCAGCGGCTGACCGTGCCGGTCGCGGTGCAGCAGGTCATGGGCGTCGTGGCCGAGAAGGTCCTCGGCGGGCCGGGCGAGCAACCGCTCGGCGTGCGCGTTGACGGCAACGACGCGGCCCCGCTCGTCGACCACGTACGCCCCGGTGCCGATCGCGGCCAGGGCCGCGGACAGTGCGGCATCCGTCTCCAGGGGCCGCGCCTCGAGCCCGTCCGTGCCTTCCGGCCTCGCCATACCCGCGCCTCCTCGGTGCCCGCCCGGCACACCGCCCGCTCGTGGCCGTGTCATGCCTGTCCTGCCGTCCCTCTACGGTGTGCCCCGCGACCGGCGCACCACATCATGCGCCTCGCCCGGATCAGCGGCAGGCTGGGGCCATGGCCACCGATCAGCCCGTCGTCGTCTACCCGCCCACCTCCGACGGCGGCCGGCGTGTCCGTATCGACGGCCGGTTCGTGGGCATCGCCTACGGCCTTCTCGATCTCGTCGCCTTCGTGCAGGAGGCGGGGCTCCAGGACTGGGACGAGATGGATGTCGCGCGGGCCTCGCTGATCGAGTGGCGCGGGGGCGGCCCGGACGCCTGGTCGCCCGAGGAGTGAGCCGGCCCCGGCCGTGAGGCGCACACCGGCCGCCGTACGACGAATGAGTGAGCCCCTGCCGCCGGGGGAAACGGCAGGGGCTGTGGCCCCCCTTCCACCGGGGAGTGGGAAGGGGACACGGCACCGCCCCCGGGGAGGTGTCGGACCGCCACGGGGAGCACCGACGGGGCGGTGGCGATCACAATGCGCCAGGTTGGCTGAAACACACAAGGGTCTCGACGCCTCCACTTGTACTACTTCTCGGTTCCGTTCTCCTTCTCGCTTCTCTTCTCCTTCTCGCTTACGCCCGGCGGCGTTCATCGGCGCCCGAAGCAGCCCAGCCACTCCCGGTAGGCCGGCGCCTCACGGGCCACCGCCCAGTAGGCCTCCTCCAGAGCCGGGTAGACGTCGTCCAGTTCGGTCTCCGTGCGGGCCGCCAGCAGCAGGCGTACGCCGATCGGGTCGCCCTCCAGCGGGCGGATCGCGAGGCCGTGGCGCGGGTGGGCCGTGGGCTGGCTGACCGTGACCACCTCGCCGATGGCGGCGAGCGAGTACGCCGTGAGGTAGTCGCCGTGCAGCATCTGCGGGCGCAGACCTGCGGCGCGCAGCACCCGGCTCAGGCCCTCCCACTCGCCGTCGACCGTGGAGTCGACCATCCACCGGTCGCCGGCCAGGTCGGCGAGCCGCACCCGGCTCCGGGACGCCGCCGGATGGTCCGCGGCGAGCGTCACGAACTGCGGCTCGCGCTCGACGAGGACACGCAGGCGAAGGCCCGGCGGGATGCGCAGCGGGCTGCCCTCGACCTCGTGCACGAAGGCCATGTCGAGCCGGCCCGCGGCGACCATGTCCAGCAGGGCCTTGGCGGAGACGTTCATCTGCAGGACCGGTTCGATCCGCGGTTCCCGTGCGCGCAGCCGGCGCAGCCAGCCCGGGATGGCCCGGCTCGCCGTGGCACCGATGCGCGGGTGGAAGCCGTCGGCGGCACGGGCGGCCGATGCCCTGGCCTCGGTGACGATCGCCTCGAACTCCGCCACCAGGGGCCTGGCCCGGCCCAGGACGGCCAGCCCCAGCGGCGTCGGCCGGCAGCCGGTGCGGACCCGTACGAAGAGCGGGGCGCCGAGCGCGTTCTCGATGCGCCGTAGCTGGGTGCTCAACGAGGGCTGGGCCAGGCCGAGTTCCCGAGCCGCTTTGTGCAGGCTGCCGGTGTCGGCGATGGCGCAGAGCACGCGCAGGTGCCTCACCTCGAGCTCCATGGGGGGAGAGCGTAGGGCGGCGCACGGCACCGCACCAGATGTTCAACTTCCAACGAAACGGGACGAGTTGGCCGCCGATAGCACGGCGCTATCCCCAAATGCCATCATCCTCAGGCTCGTTCGTCTGGCCGAGACTCAGGGGCGACCCATCGTTCAACCCCACAGGACGAGTAGGAGCCCCCCACATGTCGCAGTTCCGTACGAGGAGACTTCTGTCCCTCGCGCTCGGCCTCGGTCTGGCGTCCGCCGCGCTCGGCACCGCGAGCCCGGCGAGCGCCGGCACTCCCGCCGAGGTCCCGGCCCGCACCGCGACCGCCGGCTACGTCGGCTCGGCCGGTGAAACCGGCAACAAGGCGTTCTTCGACGCCGTGCTCAAGTCGGTCGCGAAGAGGCAGGCCGCCCAGGCGACACCGCTCGCGGTCACGGTCTACTACAACGCGACCCGAGCCCCGAGCTTCCGCTCCCAGATATCGAGCGCCGCCTCCATATGGAACAGCTCGGTGTCGAACGTCAAACTCCAGGCGACGTCGGGCGGCGCCGACTTCGCCTTCTACGAGGGCAACGACCCGCGTGGGTCCTACGCCTCCACCGACGGGCACGGCAGCGGGTACATCTTCCTGGACTACGCCCAGAACCGGCAGTACGACTCGATCCGGGTCACCGCGCACGAGACCGGCCATGTGCTGGGGCTGCCCGACCACTACAGCGGCCCGTGCAGCGAACTGATGTCGGGCGGCGGTCCCGGCCCGTCCTGCACCAACCGCTACCCCGACGCCACCGAGCGCTCGCGGGTCAACCAGCTCTGGGCCAACGGCCTCGCCAAGGCTCTCGCCGAGGTGAGCGCTACGCGCTGACGGCGCCGGACAAGCTGACCTGCCCTGCGGCGGGCGAGGACCGGGAATCGGGCCTCGCCCGCCGCTTCTGGTCCGGCATCTCCGTACCCGTGCGGCACCTCCGTACCCGTCCGGCACCCCCGTACCCGTTCGGCATCCCCGCGCCAAGGACCCGCTGCCGCCATCGCGAGGGCCGGGGAGACAGGCGCCGCGGCGATGCGCCGGGCAGAATCGAGGGGAGGAGAGCGGGATGGAGGTGCCGTGGGCGAACGACAGCGGGCCGGCGCCGTGGCGGGTCCGGTCCAACGGTTCCTCAAGGGGCACCGGGCGCTGCGCGACGTCCTGTCGCCGGTGACCGAGGCCCTGGCCGCGCGGCACCGGCTGACCTGGCTGAACGCAGCGGGCGTGCGGATCGGCACCACTCTGGACCTGCGCCGCACCGCCGAGGAACTGGCCGACTTCACGGTGCCCGAGCTCGCGGACGGCTGCGCGGTGGACCTGCTGGACTCGGTGCTCCGCTTCGAGCGGGACGACCGCGACGGGCATGGGGCGCCGCCCCTGCTGCGGGCCATGGCGGTGTCCCAGGTGGAGGGTCTGGAGCTGGCCCCGGATCCCGTGGGAGAGCTGTCCGTGCACACCCCGCAGCGTCTCGGCGCCCGGTGCCTGAAGTCCCGCAGGCCGGTCCTGCTCGGCCGGATGCGCCCGGCCGACTACGACGCCGTGGCGCCCGGCCCGGAGGCGGCGGAGCTGCTGCGCCGGGCGGGCGTGCACTCGTACATGGCGGTCCCGCTGATAGCCCGGGGCATGCTGCTCGGGCTCGCCGACTTCATCCGGGCCGGCCGGCGTCCCTCGTTCACCCGCGCCGACCTGGCGCTGGCCACCGAGCTCGCGTCGAAGGCGGCCGTCTACATCGACAACGCCCGCCTGTACGGGCGCGAGCGCCTCCAGGTCGTCACCCTGCAGCGGACGCTGCTGCCGCGGGCCACGCCCAGCACCCCCGGCCTCGAGGTCTCCTCGTGCTACACCCCCACCGCGGACCCGGCCGGGGTCGGCGGCGACTGGTTCGACGTGGTGGCGCTGCCCAGCGGCCGCACGGCGGTCATGGTCGGCGATGTGATGGGGCGCGGTCTGGCCGCTGCGGCGACCATGGGCCGGGTGCGCACGGCGGCCCGCACACTGATGGCCCTCGACATCGCGCCCGAGCGGGTGCTGGCCCGCCTCGACCTCGCCGTCCGGGACCTGGAGGAGGACCAGGTCGCCACCTGTCTGTGCGCCGTGTACGACCCGTGCGGCAGCACCTTCCGCATCGCCAGCGCCGGCCATCTGCCGCCTCTGCTGACCTCCGTGGACGGCACGGCGTCGTTCGTGGATCTGCCGGTCGGCGCGCCGCTGGGCACCGGGATGATCCCCTACGACCCGATCGAGTGGCCGGTGGCGCCGGGCGGGCGGCTGATGCTGTACACCGACGGACTGATCAGGTCGCGTACGGCGGACGTCGACGAGCAGCTGGCCGGCCTGCTGCGGACGGCCCGCTCCGCCCTCCCGCAGGCGGCGGCGGTGTGCGACGCGGTCAGGGCGGACGTGGGCGGGGACCCCACGGACGACGCCATCGTGCTCGTCGCCGGCACGGTGCCGCTCAGCCCGGACGGCGAGGCGTACGTGTGCACGCTGCCCCCCGACGGGTCGGCCGCGTCGCAGGCCCGGCGTACCGTGCGCGGCCTGCTGGTGAAGTGGGGACTGCAGGACCTGGTCGACAGCACCGAGCTGGTGGTGAGCGAGTTGGTGGGAAACGCCCTGCGCTACGGACATGCCCCGGGCGAGCTGCGGCTGGTGCGGCACGAGCGGCTGTCGGTCGAGGTGTCCGACACGGGCCCGGACCTGCCGCAGATCCAGCATGCCGGCCTCAGCGACGAGGGAGGGCGCGGACTGCAGCTGATCAACATGATGTGCCGGCGCTGGGGCGCCTGCCGCACCCCGACCGGGAAAGTTGTCTGGGCGGAGCAGGATCTGCCGTCGTGACGCGGATGCAATGACGCATGGGCAGACGCATCGGCTGGGCCGTGAAAAGCGCGCTCATGTGCCGGCGGGGTGACCATGGTGATGTGGAAGCGAGGCTGCAAGCCGCTCCGGCGTGGTCGTCCGGCCCCTGGGCCGACGGGGCGGTGAGCGACGCGGACCGCTTCGGCCGCTGCGGGTCGTACGAGGTGCGGGCGGAGCACGGGACGGGCGGCGCGGGTCCCACCCGCGTGCGCCCCGACGCTCCCGCGGGCCGGCGACGGCGAGGAGGCGGCCGGTGAGCGAGCCGGTGGAGGAGCTGATCAGCGGCGCCGCCCGGGAGGCCGGCGGGTGGATGGGCGCGCTGGCGATGGCGCAGGTGGCCACCAGCGCCGACGGCATCGTCGTGCGGTGGAACCGGGCCGCGCAGGAGCTGCTGGGCCACACCCCGCAGCAGGTGGTGGGGCGGCACATCGCCGAGCTGCTCCATCCCGGTGTGGACCGCAGTCTGGGCCGGTCGTTGTGGGAGGCGGCGGCCGGCGGCCGCAGCGTGATGGGAACCGTCACCGCATGGCACGCCGACGGGCATCCGGTCGAGCTGGAGATCTGGGCCAGTCCCGTCGTCGACCGCCACAAGGACACCGCCGCGATGATCGTGTTCGCCGCCGACGCGCACGCGGCCCGCCGCATCCGGGGCTCCTCGGCGGTGTGGGACGGCCTCTTCGACCGCTCGCCGGTCGGCATCGGGGTGCTGGACACGGAGCTGCGGTTCCTGCGCGTCAATCCGGCCCTGGAGCGGATGAACGGCCTGCCGGAGTCCGCCCATGTCGGGCAGCGGCTGTCGCAGTTGCTGCCGGAGGTCAACGCGCAGGACATGGAAGCGGCCATGCGCAGCGTCATCGACAGCGGGGAGCCGGTCCTCGACCGCCGCCGGGTCGGCCGCACCCCGGCGGACCCCGACCGCGACCGGGTGTGGTCGTGCTCCTATGTCCGGGTGCAGGATCCGGCGGGCCGGCCGATCGGTGTCATCGCCTCGCTGCTCGACATCACCGACCAGCAGCGCGCCCATATCGAGGCCGAAGCGGGCCGGCGCCGTCTGGCGCTGCTCAGCGAGGCGTCGATCCGGGTCGGCTCCAGCCTGGAGCTGGAGCGCACCGCGCAGGAACTGGCCGATCTCGCCGTGCCGCGCCTGGCCGACGCCGCCACCGTCGATGTGCTGGACACCCTCGCCCGCGGTGACGAGCCCGGTCCGGGACTCGCCGGCGGTGTCGGGCTGCGCCGCCTGGGCAAGGCCCCGCTGACCGGCTCGCCGATCACCGAGATCCTGGCCCCGCTCGGCCGCACCCTGGTCTTCCCCGCCACGGCGCCCTACACCCATGTCCTCGCCGGACGGCATCCGTTCCTGCTGTCCCACATGGACGCCGGGGCCATCGCGGGCGCCGCCCGCCACACCAGACGGCCCGCCCTGTTGCTGGGGATGGGGGTGCACTCGCTCATGATGGTTCCGCTCGTGGCCCGGGACCTGGTGCTGGGCATGGCGACCTTCTACCGCGCCGGCCAGGTCGGCCCCTTCGACGGCGACGACGTCGCCCTCGCCACCCAGCTCGCCGCGCGCGCCGCGATCAGCATCGACAACGCCCGCCTGTACCACCGTGAGCACGACACCGCCGTCACCCTTCAGCGCAGCATGCTGCCGCAGCACATCACCCCGCCGGCGGACCTCGAGGTGGCCCACCGCTATCTGCCCGCCAGCGACGCCAACGAGGTCGGCGGCGACTGGTACGACGTGCTGCATCTGCCCGGCGGCAGAACCGCCCTGCTCATCGGGGACGTCATGGGCCACGGCATCGCCGCCGCGGCCGTCATGGGCCGGCTCTCCTCCAGCGTCCGTGCGCTGGCCCGCCTGGACCTCGAACCTCGGGATATCCTCGGCCAGTTGGAGGCCGCCCTGGACGACCTGGCCGAGCCGATGATCGCGACCCTGCTGTACGCCGTCGTCGACCCGGCGACCGGTCAGTGCCGCCTCACCCGCGCCGGGCATCCCCCGCCCGCCCTCGTCGCCCCAGACGGCACCGTACGCCTTCTCGACCTGCCGCCGGGGACGCCCCTGGGGGTCGGCGGTGAGCGCTACACCACGACCGACCTCATCCTGGAGCCCGGCAGCCTTCTCGTGCTGTACACCGACGGCCTCATCGAGTCCCGCGGCAGCGACATCGACGAGCGCCTCGCCGAACTCACGCACGCGCTCGCCGAGCCGTCCCCCTCCCTGGACGCGTTGTGCGACGGTCTGCTGGCCCGCCTGGTGCCGGCTTCCGCGGACGACGACATCGCCCTGCTGGTCGCCCGCACGCCGCGGGACAAGGCACGCGGACGGGGCGGGCCACCGGGCTGAGCCGTCGGGTCAGCGGCGGATCAGGCCCAGGTCGGTGGCGGTGGCCACGGCGGCGGTACGGGAGTCCACGCCGAGCTTCGTGTAGATGCGGGCGAGGTGGGACTTGACGGTGCCTTCGGTGAGGTGGAGGCGCCGGCCGACGGCCTGGTTGGACAGACCGTCGGCGACGAGGGTGAGAACCTCCGTCTCGCGCCGGGTCAGGGCGGTGCCGGGGGTGCGCAGCCGGTTCATGAGCCGCTCGGCCACGGTCGGGGCGAGGGTGGTGCGCCCGGTGGCGGCGGTGCGTACGGCGGCGGCCAGCTCCTCGGGCGGGGCGTCCTTGAGGAGGTAGCCGGTGGCGCCCGCTTCGATGGCGGGCAGGGTGTCGGCGTCGGAGTCGTACGTGGTGACGATCAGCACGCGCGGCGCGTCCGGCCGCGCGGTGATCCGGGCGGTGGCCTCGGCGCCTCCCATGCCCTTGCCGAACCGCAGGTCCATGAGCACGACGTCGATGTCGCCGGCCGCGGCGCGCTCGACGGCGTCCTCGGCGGTGGCGGCTTCGGCCACGATGACCAGCCCGGTTTCGGTCTCCAGCACGGCACGCAGTCCGGCGCGCACCACCGGATGGTCGTCGGCCAGGAGGAGGCGGATGGGGGTGTCGGTCACGGGCGGGCCTCGGGTTCGGAATCGGTCGGGGTGTCGATGGGCGAGGTCAGGGGCAGCCGGGCGGCCAGGGCCGTGCCGCGGCCGGGGGCGGAGGCGATGGTCAGGCTGCCGCCGAGGGCATGCAGGCGTACGCGCATGGCGGCCAGGCCGAAGCCGCCGCTCTCGGAGTCGGGGGCGGGCACCCGGGCGGGGTCGAAGCCGGTGCCGTCGTCGACGATGTCGAGGGCGATGTGGTCGCCGCGGTAGCCGAGGGTGATGTCGGCGGTGGTGGCGTGGGCGTGGCTGACGGTGTTACCGAGGGCGGACTGGGCGACGCGCAGCAGGGCGACCTCGTGCGCGGTCGGCAGCGGGGCCGGGTCGCCGGTGAGGTGGAAGCGGGCGGTGAGCCGGTGGCGGGCGCCGGCGGTGGCGCACAGGCGCTCCAGTGCGCCGGCCAGGGTGGTGCCGTCCAGGGCGGGCGGGCTGAGGGCGGCGACGAAGCGGCGGGCCTCGGCGAGGTTGTCGGCGGCGGCCTGGCGAGCGGCCTCGACATGGCGGGCGGCGGCATCGGGCCGGGCGGGCAGCGCGCGTTCGGCGGCCCGCAGCAGCAGCTGGATGCTGGTGAGGCCCTGGGCGAGCGTGTCGTGGATCTCGTGGGCCAGGCGTTCCCGTTCGGCCAGCACTCCGGCGGTGTGCTGGGCCTCGGCGAGGCCGGCACGGGTGGCGCCGAGTTCCTCGATCAGACGCCTGCGCTGTTCGCTCTCCCGGTACAGCGCCTGGTATCCCCGTACGACGGCGACGGCGACGGCCGCGCCGAGGGCCGGGCCGATCGCCATGGCCGCGCTGAAGGAGTGCTGGTGGGCGGCGAAGCCCGCGACGGCCAGGGCCGCGGTGGCGGCGACGGCGAGCGGTCCGGCCCGGCGGGGCAGCAGGTGGAGCTGGAGGAAGTACAGCGGGAAGGCGACCCATACGCCGTCGGGGGTCAGGGCCAGCAGGACCAGCCAGGCACTGCCCACGGCGGCCAGCCACCAGGCGGCGGCCCGCCGGGAGCGGCGGATCCGGGGCAGCAGCGGACCGGCCGCGTACACGGCGGCGCATGCGGCCGCCGCGGCGACGGTCCATCCGGTGTGGGGCCGGTCGTCGGCCACGGCGCGGGCGCCGGACAGGGCGAGCAGGCCGAGGATCAGCAGGTGCAGGCACCAGGTCAGGGCGCGGGTGGTCGGGGTCGGGGCGGGGGCGGCAGCGTTCACGGTGCCTTACAGGCTACGGAGTGGGGCGCCGGGCGGCCTCTGTCGAAAGGTGGAAGCGGCCCGCCGTCTTTCGGTCCGTGAAGTGCGGTCCCCCGTCAGATGCCCGTGCGGGGGGCGGAGGGCGACGGTGGAGGCACATCGGCGGAGGCACCTCGCTTCCACCCCACTGACCCCGTTCACCCCGTTCACCCCGGAAAGGACAGGCCGAGGCCGTGTTCGTCGCGTGGAGAGACCTGCGGTTCGCCAAGGGGCGGTTCGCCCTGATGGGAACCGTCGTCGTGCTGATCACCCTGCTGGTCGGGCTGCTGTCCGGGCTGACGGCGGGCCTGGGCCGGCAGAACGTCTCGGCGATCACCGGCCTGCCGGCCGACAGGATCGCCTTCCAGCGGGTCGGCGGCGGAGGGGAGCTGTCGTACGCCGACTCCACCGTCACCGAGCGGCAGTGGCAGCACTGGTCCGCGGCCCCGGGCGTCACCGGCGCCGAGCCCCTGGGCATCACCACCACCAAGGCCACCGCCGCGGACCGGAGCGCCGGGGTCTCCGCCTTCGGCGTCCGGCCCGGTTCCCGGCTCGCTCCGGACAGCGACCGGCTCAGCGACCGTACGGTCGTGCTGTCCGCCCCGGCCGCCGACGAGCTCGGCCTGCGGCGGGGCGACTCCCTCACCCTCGCCGGGCGGCGGCTGACGGTGGCCGCCGTACGGGGCGATGCGTACTTCAGCCACACGCCGGTCGTCTGGACGACTCTCGTCACCTGGCGCACGGTCGCGCCGCCCACCGGGCCCGACGACGAGCCGACCGCCACAGTCATCGCCCTGAACACCACGTCCGAGGCCGAGGTGGCGGCCGTCGACCGGCGGGCCGGCACCAGGACGGTCGCTCTCGGCGACTCGCTGTCGGCGATCGGCTCCTACGCCTCCGAGAACGGCTCGCTGCAGCTCATGCGCGGTTTCCTGTTCGCCATCTCCGCTCTGGTCGTCGGTGCCTTCTTCACCGTGTGGACCATCCAGCGCAGCGCCGATGTCGCCGTCCTCAAGGCCCTGGGCGCTCCCACCGCCCATCTCCTGAAGGACGCCCTCGGGCAGGCCGTCGTGCTGCTGGCCGGCGGCACCCTGGTCGGCACCGGGCTCGCCGCGGCTCTCGGCGCCTTCGTCGTCGGGGGTGCCGTGCCCTTCGTCCTCAGCCCCGGCACCGTGCTGATCCCGACGGGCGTGATGATCGCGCTCGGTGTCGTCGGGGCCGCGCTGTCCGTCCGCCGTATCACCTCCGTGGACCCGCTGACCGCTCTGGGGAGTGCCCGATGAGCCTGCGCCTGAACGACATCACGCTCACCTACCCGGACGGCGAGACGCGGCTGACCGCGCTCGACCACGTCACGCTGGATGTGCCCCGGGGCTGTCTGACCGCCGTGGTGGGGCCTTCCGGTTCCGGCAAGTCCAGCCTGCTGGCCGTGGCCGCCACCCTGGTCGCTCCGGACAGCGGCACCGTCACCGTCGACGGCACGGACACCAGCGGCATGTCCCGCGGGGAGCTCACCGAGCTGCGCCGCCGCAGGATCGGCATCGTCTTCCAGCAGCCCCATCTGCTGGCGTCGCTCACCGCCGTCGAACAGCTCCAGGTCATGGCGCACATCGACGGCCGGTCCCCGGCCGGGGCGCGCGGCCGCGCCATGGAGCTGCTCGACGCCGTCGGCCTCGCGGACCAGGCGCACCGGCGCCCTCATCAGCTCTCCGGGGGCCAGCGTCAGCGGGTCAACATCGCCCGCGCGCTGATGAACGATCCCACCGTCCTGCTGGTCGACGAGCCCACCAGCGCCCTCGACCACGAACGCGGCGCCGCCGTCGTCGACCTGCTGGCGCGGCTCACCCGCCGCCGGGCCACCGCCACCGTCCTGGTCACGCACGACCGGACCCACCTGGCCGTGGCGGACCGTACGGCCGAGGTCCACGACGGCTGCCTCCGCTGCACGGAAGCGGAGGCAGGCTGCTGAGTGCGCCTCGCCCGCTCAGGACCCGAGGCGGCGGTGGTCCTCCTCGTCCCACTTGCGGGTGTCGCGCGGCTGTACGTAGGGCTCCTCGTCGGCCGGGTGGCCGCCCGCGACGGCGCGTCGGCGGGCCAGCTCCGCGTCGAACTCCAGGCCCAGCAGGATCGCCAGGTTCGTGATCCACAGCCAGACCAGGAAGATGATCACGCCTGCGAAGGTGCCGTAGGTCTTGTTGTACGACGCGAAGTTGGCGACGTAGAGGGCGAACCCGGCAGAGGCCACCATCCAGATCAGCAGGGCCAGGAAGCTGCCCGGCGTGATCCAGCGGAAGCCCCGGATCTTCGCGTTCGGCGTCGCCCAGTACAGGAGCGCGATCATGACCGTGACCAGGACGACCAGCACCGGCCACTTGGCGATCGACCACACGGTCAGCGCCGTGTCACCGACTCCGAGGGTGGAGCCGACCTGCTTGGCCAGGGCACCGGTGAACACGACGATCACCGCGCTGATCACGGCCAGGACCATCAGCACCACGGTCACCCCGACGCGGACCGGCAGCACCTTCCACACCGGGCGTCCCTCGGGGATGTCGTACACCGCGTTGGCGCTCCTGATGAAGGCGGCGACATAGCCGGACGCCGCCCAGATCGCGAGCAGCAGGCCCACGATCGCCATCACCGAGCCGATACCGGCCTTGCCCTGCATCTGCTGCACCGCGTTGCGCAGGACGTCCTGCGCGGCACCCGGCGCCAGTTTCTGGATGTTGTCCAGCACCTCCTGCGTGGTGGACCGCCCGAGAACCCCGAGCAGGGAGATCAGCGCCAGCAGGGCCGGGAACAGCGCGAGGATCCCGTAGTAGGTCAGCGCTGCGGACCGGTCGGTCAGCTCGTCCCTCTTGAACTCCTTCAAGGTGCCTTTCAGCACCGCCGTCCAGGAGCCGCGGGGCAGGGCGGCCGGACTGTCCGGCGCCCTGCCTTCCACCTGTTCGTCCGGCCCGGCCGGGGAGCTCCGCGCCTGCTCGGCCGTCGGGCCGGGCGCGGGCGCGGTGGACCCGCCGTGCCTTCCATGCCGTTTCACCGTCCGTACCATGCCGCACGAGTATCCGGACATGGCACATCAATAACGGAATTCCGGCACCCGGCTGTGGACGCCGTGATCACCAGCGGTACCAGCGCCCCCGGCGTCCTCCGGTCCCGGCGGGCCGCACGACGAAACCGAGCAGCCAGACCACCAGGACGGCGACGGCGATCCACCACAGCGCCTTCAGCGCGAAGCCGGCGCCGAACAGCAGCAGAGCGAGCAACAGAACGAGCAGAACGGGAATCACAGTATCTCCACCTCCGCTCCACCGAGTGCCCCGCCCTCGGACTCTTATGCACACGCACGTACCGGAACGATCACTGGGCATAGGAGCCGCGCACCGGGGCAGACGCTCGCTCGGACCACCTGATCCGCAGTCACCACACAGATGGAGGAGACCACCACCATGACGGCGACGTCCGTGGGAGAGACGACGGCCGCACCCGTGAACCGCTGCGACAGCGGGCCCGCGGCGCCCGAACTGCCGTGCGTCCAGGACGCGTCGGCGGTTCCCCCGCGGGACGCGCGGGAGCTGACCCGGCTGTTCCTGGAGCGCCTCGCGGTACTGGAGGAAGGCACGCCCGAGTACCAGTACGCGCGCAACACGCTCATCGAGATGAACCTCTCCCTGGTGCGCTACGCCGCGAAGAGCTTCCGGCACAGCGGTGACCTGGAGGACATCGTGCAGGTCGGCACGATCGGCCTGATCAAGGCCATCGACCGCTTCGACCTCTCCCGCGAGGTGGAGTTCTCCACCTTCGCCGTCCCCTACCTCACCGGCGAGATCAAGCGCTTCTTCCGCGACACGACCTGGGCCGTGCACGTGCCCCGCCGGCTCCAGGAGCTGCGCGTACGGCTGGCCAGGGCCCGCGAGGACCTGTCCGCCCGGCTCGGCCGGGAACCCTCGGTCGGGGAACTCGCCGAGGAACTGGGCATCAGCGAGGAGGAGACCGTCGAGGGCCTCGTCGCCGCCAACGGCTACACCGCCAACTCCCTGGACCTGCCCACGGACGGGGACGACTCGCAGGGTTCGACGACCTACGCCGATCTGCTGGGGGACGAGGATCCCGCCCTGGAGATGGTGGAGAACGTGCACTCCCTCGCCCCGCTCCTGAAGGAGCTCGACGAACGGGACCGCGCCGTCATCGAGATGCGCTTCGGGCGGGAGATGACCCAGGCGGAGATCGGGGCCGCGGTCGGCTGCTCCCAGATGCACGTGTCACGGATCCTGTCCCGGGTGCTGCGCAGGCTCAGGGAGAACATGCTCGTCTGACGGGTGCCGACGAGCGGCGGTGACGGCGGCGCGCCGTCACCGCCGCTCGTCCACGTGACACAGCAACAGGCATACGTCGTCGTCGTGTTCGGAGTCGTCGAGGAGCGGCGGCAGGAACCGGTCGGCGGACGCGTCGAGGTCGTCGGCGAGATCGGCCGCGGGCACGGCGGCGAGGGCGTCGGCCAGACGCCGGATGCCCGGGTCGATGCCCTGGGCGCGGCGTTCGACGAGCCCGTCGGTGTACAGGGCGAGCGTGGAGCCGGGGGGCAGCGGCACGGTGTGGTCGGCGATCTCCTGGTCCAGCGGGATGCCGAGCATCGCGCCGGGTCTGGCGTCCAGGGTGTGCACCTGTCCGTCGGGGGTGCGCAGCACCGGGGGCGGATGTCCGGCGGCCGCCCAGGTGAGTTCGGGCACGCCGGGCTGGAACCGGGCGATGACCGCCGTGGCGTACAGATCGAGCCTCAAGTGGTGCAGGAACTGGTGCAGTTGGGTCAGCAGCGTGCCGGGGCTCGCGCCCTGGACGGCGTAGGCCCGCAGGGCGGTGCGCAGCTGGCTCATCATCACGGCCGCGTGCAGGCCGTGGCCGGTGACGTCGCCGACGACGGCGATCAGGCTGCCGTCGGGCTGGCGGAAGGCGTCGTACCAGTCGCCGCCGATGTTCATGCCGCTGGTCGCGGGGAGGTAGCGGGCGGCGAGGCCCAGGCCAGGGATCACGGGCAGTTCGGTGAGCAGGGCGCGCTGGAGGGTCTCGGCGATGTCGCGGTTGTGCTCGTAGCGCCGAGCGTTCTCCAGGGCGATGCCCGCGCGTCTGGTCAGCTCGATGAGCATGACGGCGTCGTCGGGGTCCCAGCGCTCGCCCGGCGGGGTGAGGGTGAGCACGCCCTGCGGTGCCCGGTGGGTGAGCAGCGGGATGCACAGGAGGGGCCGGTCGGGGGCGAGCGCCGACGGGGGCCGGTCCTCGACACCGGGAAGCCCGCCGGGGTGGTCGGCGGCGTACTGGGGCCGGCCGCGCCGCGCGGCGACGACGGCGGCGGCCGGACGCGCGGGCGTGCGCCGCCTGTCGTCCGGCGTGTCGAACAGCCATACGTCGACGCTGCGGGCGTAGCGGGGCACCAGCAGGTCCGGCAGCAGCCGCACGATGGCGTCGGGGTCCAGGGAGGCGGTGAGGGCGGCGCTGGCGTCGGCGAGGAAGGTCAGTCTCCCCCGGGCGCTCTCCGCCTCGCGCCGCGCTTTCTGCTCGGCGGAGAACAGCTCGCGCTGCCGCTGTCCGGCGGCGTCCAGCTCGGCGTGCAGGGCGACGACGCCCTGGTTCGTCTGATGGAGCTCCTCCCGGTGGAAGGCGACCAGGGCCTGCTGCTCGTCGAGCTTGTCCAGCAGCAGCCCGGCGTCCTCGTCGGCGGAGAACAGCGCCTCGGCGAGGGTTCCCGTGTCGTCCGCGACGGGCTCGGCGGGGGCGGCTTCGGTGTCCGGGGTGCGGGCGGCGGAGGCGTGCCACACCGTACGGCCGTCCTCGGGGCGTACGTCGACGGTGAACCGGTCGGCCCGGGGCGGCTCGTCCGACAGCGCGGTCACGACCCAGGTGCCGCCTTTGGTGAGGCACTGTCTGAGCTGGGCGGTGAGCGCGACCACCAGCCGGGTGCGCTCGACGGGACTCACTCCGCACGCCCCGGCGAGCCGGGCGGTCGCGATGCGGGCCCGGGCGGCGTCGGTGGCGGTGCGGACGTACCAGGTGTGGTTCATGACAGGCGATCCGGCGAGGAGGGGCTCAGCACGACGACGGCCGTGTCGTCGCGCACCGGGCGGGCGGGGCTGCTGGCGTCGCGCACGATCGTGGCGGCGACGACAGCGGGGTCGAGGGAGCTGTCGAGGTCGAGGGGGCCGGCGGACCAGCGGCTGGGCAGGCCGTCGCTGTGCAGCACGAGCAGGCAGTCGTCGGACCACTCCTCGGTGTGCCAGGGGAGCCGGCCGGGCAGGTGGGCGCCGACGATGCCGGGGTGGGACAGCAGGGGCCGCCAGCGGTTGCCGCGGCGCAGCCTGGCTCCTATGTTGCCGACGCCGGTGAAGGACAGCCGTCCGCTGGAGACGTCGAGCTGGGCGACCGCCAGGGCCGCTCCTCGGGTGCCGCGCAGGGCCGTGTGCAGGGCGTGCAGCAGCCGGTCCGCGGGCAGATGGGCGCAGCGGTGCACCTCCGCCACCGCCGTGGAGGAGGCCCGTGCGGCGTGCTCGCCGTGGCCGAGGCCGTCGGCGAGCATCAGGGTCAGCCGGTCGCCCGAGCGCACCCAGGCCCAGGCGTCGCCGGAGAACTCGGCTCCGGCGAAGGGGTGGTTGATGCCGCCGGCCCGGGCCGGACCGGGATCGGCCAGGGGGCGGCTCGTGCCGCGGGGGGCGATCCGGGCCAGGGCGATCGTGCCCCTGCCGGGTGCGCTGTGCAGCGCGAAGTCGTCGGCGGTGCGCCGGCAGGTGCCGAGGCCCGCGCCGAGGGAGCCGGCGGTCGAGTGGCCGTCGCGCATCGCGGCCGCCACGTCGGCGATGCCCGGACCGTGGTCGACGGCGAGGATCTGCACGACACCGGCCCGCTCGTCGCCGTGGGCGGGCGCGGGCGGGCTCGTGATCTCCAGCAGGACCTGGCCGCCGCCCCCGTGTTTGAGCAGGTTGGTGGCGAGCTCGGTGGCCACCAGGGCGGCCCCGGCCGTGCGGTCGTCCTCGAGCCCGGCCCACTGTGCGGCGGCCTCGGCGGCCACGCGTACGTCACGGACCCGGGTCGAGTCGTGCACCGGCACCTCCCACACGCGCGGCATCAGCGCGCCTCGCGGGGCCGGGGCGGGCGGGTCACCCACGAGGTGACGGTCACGGTGGTGCCGGAGCCGGGGCGGCTGTCGATCTCGAAGTCGTGGACGAGGCGTCTGGCGCCGCCCAGCCCCATGCCGAGCCCGCCGCCGGAGGTGTAGCCGTCGCTCAGCGCCTGTTCCACATCGGCGATCCCCGGGCCTTCGTCGGTGAAGGTCAGCCGCAGCCCCGGCACCCCGGACCTGGTGACCTGAGCACACTCCACCCGACCGCCGCCGCCGTAGACGAGCGCGTTGCGCGCCAACTCGCTGGCCGCGGTGACCAGTTTGGTCTGGTCGACCAGGCCGAACCCGACAGCGACGGCGAGTTGGCGCACCTGCTGGCGCACCAGGACCAGGTCGAGGTCCGAGTGGATCGGCAGACGGACGGAAGTTTCGCCCGCGGTGTGGGTCACGGACGCTCCCGGCGTTCGTGACCGTCGCGGACGCCGTACGCGGCCTCGGCGCCGAGCACCCGCATCGCCTCCTCCGTGCTGAGCGCCGTACGCAGTCCCGGCAGGGTCAGTCCCAGCTCCACCAGAGTGATGGCCACCGCGGGACGCATCCCGGCCACCACCGTCTCCGCGGCCAGCAGCTGCGACTGCGCGGCGATGTCGCTGAGCACGCGGCCCATGAACGAGTCGATGATCTCGACACCCGACAGGTCGATGACGACGCCGGAGACACGGCTGGCGGCGACGGTCTCGCCGATGTCCTGCTGGAGTTGTTCCGCCGTGCCGTCGTGCAGGTCGCCCTGCAGCGTCACCAGCAGCATGCCACCGAGCTTGAGGACGGGTACGCGCCCTTCGTGGGGCGAGGTGAACACTGCGCTCACCGCGGTTCCGTGCCGTGTGCGGCGTGCGGCACGATGTCGGTGCCCAACTGCCGCAGGGCGTAGGCCAGCGCGTCCTCGAGGCTGGACCGGGTGAGCACGGAGCTCAGGTCGATGCCCAGGTGCACGATGGTCTGCGCGATGGGCGGCCGGATGCCGGAGACGATGCACTCCGCTCCCATCAGGCGCGCCGCGGCCACGGTCTTCATCAGATGCTGGGCCACCAGGGAGTCGACGGTCGGGACCCCGGTGATGTCGAGGATCGCGAAGCGTGCCTGCTGGTCGACGACGGCGTTCAGCAGCGTCTCCATGACCACCTGGCTGCGGGCGCTGTCGAGGGTGCCGATCAGCGGTACGGCGACGACGCCCTCCCACAGCCTGATCACCGGCGTGGCGACCTCCATGAGCTGCATCCGCTGCCGGTTGATGAGCTCCTCCCCCGCGCTGATGAGCGTGTCCTGGACGACCAGGCGGAGCGTGCCCATCAGGACCGTCAGCGCGGTGGCGCACTCCAGGACGTGCTCGGCCGGCGCTCCCGGCAGTTCGGCGACGAGGAGTTCGGCGACGGGCGGCCGCAACGCGTCCACCTCGGACGAGATCTGGGCCGCGGCCGCACCGGCCCGGGACCGGGCGTCGGCGGTGCGGGCCAGTTCCTCGCGCACGACGGCGAACGCGCCGGCGTCCGGGTCGTCGACCCGCCCTTCCGCGGCGACCGCCGCGAGGGCCTCCACCACGGCCCGGGCCACCTCCACCGCCTCGTCCCGGGACACCGTGAAGACCGTGCGGAAGAACGTGGCGTCGGCCCAGCGTTGGGCGATCTGCTCCCGCCGTCGCCGAAGCAGTTCGGCGACCTCCTCCGTCGGCGGCGTCGGGTGCGCTGACGTCTGTTCCTCCGGCACGTACTTCTCTCCTCACCTGTCGGGCCGGCCCCGTGCCCCCGCGGAGCACGATGCGAGCCGGTTCCGTGCGGGCCGCAACCCACTGTAAGAACACCTTGATCCGTTGCAACCCTTACGAGGAAGAAACCCCTCCTCCGGGTACACGGTCCCACGGGCCGCTCAACTGGCCGCCGCGAGTGCTTCGTCGACGCTGTCGAGCATCGGAACGGTGAGGCTCACCCCGGTCAGGTCCAGGATGCGCCGGACCGCGGGGGTCGGTGAGATGACGTAGACGCCGCCCGCGCAGTCGCGCACCTCCTTGTACACCCGCAGGATGATGTTCATCCCTGACGAGTCCATGAACGGGACGCCTGCTATGTCCAGCAGGAAGTGCCGCCTGCCCAGGCGGAGTTGTTCGGTGAGGTGGCGCTGCAACGCGACCGCGGTCGCCGAGTCCAGGTCTCCCTCGACCGTGAGCAGCACGGCGTCCTCGCGCGGCAGTTCCACCCTGACGGACAGAGAGTTCTGGGTGTCGGACACATGACCTCCCACAGTCGCTGGCGATCGGGACGGGTGCCCCGTCGGACGGATTCCATGCGTGAGCGCGCCCATGCGCCCAGCGAGCGATTTCCTCTGACACTTGGTCGGCCGGCTCGGACGGAACCGACGGGTGCCGACCTCCCTGAGCCGTGACCGAGTGTCATCACCCATCTGCCCGGCTTCCCGCGGATCACTCCCCCGACCTGGTCGCCTTCACCGCAGGAGGCCGTATCGCCGGACGGCCGCGGATCTCCACGGATTCACCTTTCGCCCCTCATGGCCCGGCGCCGAGCGGGTAGACGAGACTCGAAATCGTTCACGAGGATGCGTGACAGAGGGGTGAAGGCTGTTGGTCACGGAAGAGGCAAAGCGATGACGTCCGCCGAGTACCGTCCGGCCGGGCACCGGGAGCAGGCAGGGGTGCGTCCCGTCGCGATCACGAGCGCGGCCGCGGCGCGGCAGTATGTGCAGACCCTGGTGCGGGAACAGTGGCGCGGCCCCTCGGGCCCGGCGGGCGAGGAGTCCGTGATCGACCTGCTGCTGGTGGTGTCGGAGCTCGTCAGCAATGCCATCCGGCACGGGGGCGGCCTGGCCCGGTTCGAGGTGACGCTCGTCCCCGAGGGCGTACGGCTGGGTGTCCACGACCACAGCGACGTCGTGCCCGCGGCCGCGTTCGGCCGGGGCACGTTTCCCCGCCCGCGGGAGAACGGCGGCTACGGATGGCCGCTGATCCTCCGGCTGGCCCGCGAGGTCGGCGTGCAGCGCCGCCGGGAGGGCGGCAAGGCGATCAGCGTCCTGGTCCCGCTGGCCTGACCGAAGAGTGTCACCAGGGCAGGAAGACGTGCACGTCCTTGCCGTCCTCCCGCACGACGACGCTGACCTGCTCGGCCAGCGTCTGGATCAGGTACCAGCCGATGCCGCCGGCGCCCGTGGCGGGGCGGAAGACGCGCGGAGCGGGCGGGCTGGTGCTCGTGTCGGCGAGCGTCACATGGACGCCGTCGAAGGTCCTGCGCAGGGTCAGCCGGAACGGGCCGGGCGCGTACTGCACGGCATTCGCCGCGAGTTCCGCCACCACCAGCAGGATGTCGTCCCAGGGCTCCGGGGCCGACGGCGGGTCCGACCGGCTGAGGTCGGCCAGAAAGGCCTCCGCCGCCAGCCGGGCGTCCGTCACATCCTCCAGCCGCCCCTCGAACGCGGCGACGCACTCCCGCATGTACTCGTACGACGGTTTCCTGCTCCACCGCGGTTCGGTCGACATCGCACCTTCCCGGCCGCTCCACTGCGAACTCTGTGACCTCTGGTCCCTCTTTCTCCTGCTCCTGGTTCCCCGAGCGAGGAGGTCTACGCGCGGGGAACATCAGGGGCATGGTCAGCGGGCCCGGAGCAGGAGCGGTCGGCTTCGGTGACGCCGGCGATCTGAGTCGGCGTCAGGTCAGCCGCGTATCAGACGGGTGAGGCCTCCGCGGGTGTTCCGGCCGGCGCGGCGGCCCATCGCGTACGACCCGGCGCTGAGTGCGGTGACTCCCGCGCCGACGCCGGCGGCCAGCAGCTTGCGGTGGGCGATCGCCGTCCAGGCAGTCCGGGCGACGCCGGCGACCTGGCCCGATGCCGTGATCAGGGCCTGGCGCCCCGACTCGACGCCCTCGGCCGCCGTACGGGCCGCACCGCTCGCCGTCTCGGCCGCTCGCTGGGCGCCGCCCTTCGCTGCCGACGCGGCGTCATCCGCCGAGGCTGCGGCCTTCTTCGCCGCGTGGCCGGCGGGTGCCGTCGCCTTGTCGGCCGTCTGCCGGGCCTTCGCCGCGGACTTCTGCTCGGAGGCGGAGCCCTGCTCGGGGACGGACTTCCGGCTTGTGTCGTTCTTCTGTTCAGTCATGGGGCTTCGCGTTGCCCTCCAACGCCCCGCCAAACGTAACGGGGTTGCGCACGCCTCTTGACCACCGATACCTACCGGCCAGTACGCTCTCGCCACCCCTCGACGACACCCACGTACTCCCCCATGCGGCTGCGGCGAACCGCCCCTCGGGCCCGCCCCCGCATGCCCGCAGGTGCTGCTCCCGCGACCCGGGAAGCGCCCCGCGCCATGCCGTCGGACCGCGCCGTCGACCGCTCCCCGTATCCCACCTGTGAGGTCCCCTCGTGAAGAGACCCGTTCCGGCAGCGGCCGTCGCCGCGGCCGGTGTTCTTCTTGCCATGCAGGCGTCAGGTCACGCCCAGGCCTCCGGCGGTTCCGCCTTCGGCCCGGCCAGCAATCCCGTCCTCTTCGTGCACGGCTACAACGGTGATCCCGGCAACTGGAACACCATGGCCGACCGCTTCACGACGGACGGCTGGCCGTCCTCCCACCTCGACCGGTGGTCGTACGACTCGCGCCAGTCGAACGCCACCACCGCCCAGCAGCTCTCCGCCGAGGTCGACCGTCTCCTCGCGGCCACCGGTGCCACGAAGGTCGACATCGTCAGCCACTCCATGGGAGGGCTCTCCTCGCGCTACTACCTGAAGAACCTCGGCGGAACCGCCAAGGTCGACGCCTGGGTGTCGCTGGGAGGGCCCAACCACGGGACCGACAGCGCCAACAGCTGCTTCGACGCGTCCTGCACCGAGATGCGCATCGGTTCCGACTTCCTCGCCGCGCTCAACTCCGGTGACGAGAGCCCGGGTTCGCCCCGTTACGCGACCTGGTGGTCGCCCTGCGACACGGTGATCAACCCCGACAGCTCCGTGTCCGTGTCCGGCGCGGCCAACACCCGGACCGCCTGCCTCGGCCACATGGCCCTGCTCACCGACGCGACCGTCTACGCCCAGACCCGGGACATGATCAACCGCTGAGGTGTCCTTCGGACCGCCGGTGGAGGACGAGGCCGTCATCGGCGGTTCAGCGCGCCCTCCACCGGCGGTACACCCGCACCGCGGCCGCAGGCGTCAGGCGCCCGTCCCCGCCTGAGTGCCTCCGGCGCGGGCCACACTGCGGGCCCACAGCACGAGCGGCAGCTGAAGCGGCAGTCGTCCCAGGGCGGCGGCGCGCTGCGGGGCGGGGCGGTCGCTCCAGTCCTTGGCCATCTTCACGTTGGCCGGAAAGACGCCGACGAAGAACCCGGCCGCGGCCAGAGCCGCGATCCGCCGGGTGCGCGGCAGGGCTATGCCGGCCGCGAGCGCGAGTTCGGCGGCGCCGCTGACGTACGTCCAGGTCCGGGGCGAGCCGGGCAGCGAGCGCGGCACGATCGCGTCGAACTGCCGCGGCGCGGCGAAGTGGGCGGCGCCGGCGGTGGCCAGCAGACCGGCGAGCAGCATGGGCGAGCGTTGGGGCACGGTTCCTCCTGGAGCGACGATCCGGTCGCGCGATATTACTGGAAAGTAGCTTCGCACGCCGGGGAACCGGTTACGCCTGCTCGCGCGTGCACGGGGAGGGCGCGACGCATCGGCCGCCTGTGCGGAATACGTCGCGGGCGTCCAGCGCTGCGCCGATCGGTGACCTTGCCCGCCCGTCGCTCACCGACGGGCTCCGGCCGCAGAACGGAGACGCCATGACCGACGCCCCACCCCCGCCCTCGCCCTTCCTGCGTGCCGTCCTGCGCGCCGACGCCTTCGCCGTGTCCGCGGCCGGGACGATGACACTGACCATCGTCCTTCTCACGCTCCTCTTCATCGACACCGTCGTGGCCGTCGTCGCCGCGGTCGTCGTCTTCGCGGCCTGGATCGCCGTCGGCTGGACCGGCCGCCGGTATGAGCGGATGAACCGCTGACGCCCACGGCCTGGGACGTCCTTTTCTCACCGGTCGGGCCGATGGTGAATCGCACGTCCACTCCGGGGAACTGCGCAAGGTGAGGACAACTGCGAACCGGAGTGTGCCAGGGCCCCGGGTTCGGCAGAGCAGCCCGCCCCGGCGCACTCCTTGAGCGGTTGCCGCGTCATCTCTCCGAGCAGTTGCCGCGTCATCCGCGGGCGGCCGGGTACCCGCGCAGTCACCGGACGGCAGACGACCGTTTTCTTCAGGAACGGGCAGGTGAACGAGCATGGGCTCCGTCGATCCGTACAACAGCGCTCACAACGGCGGGCCACGGCCCCGCTCCGAGGACTCCGTGAGCGATCTCGTCCAGCAGGCGTCACGGCAGCTGTCCCAGCTGGTGCGGGACGAGATGCGCCTCGCGCAGGCGGAAATGGCGCAGAAGGGCAAGCGATACGGGCGCGGCGGAGGTCTGTTCGGCGGCGCCGGCCTGTTCGGGGTGCTCACCCTCCAGGCCCTGGCGGCCACCGCGATCGCCGCGCTGTCGCTGGTCCTGGACGTGTGGCTGGCGGCGCTGATCGTCACCGCACTGCTGGGCGTGATCACGGCCGTGATGGCGGCGACCGGCAAGAAGGAGATCACCAAGGCGGGGTCTCCCACGCCGCAGGAGACCGTCGGCAGCGTGAAGGCCGACGTGAACGAGATCAAGGAGAGGGTGAAGCGATGACCCGGTCCCACGACAAGCCCCAGGGCAGCGAGACCCAGGCGCCCGAGGAACTGCGCGCGCAGGTGGAACGCACACGCCAGGAGCTGGGCGAGACCGTCGAGGCCCTCGCCGACAAGGCGGACGTCAAGGCCAGGGCGCAGGAGAAGGCCGCCGCTGTGAAGGGGCAGGCGGGCGACATGGTGACCCAGATGCGGGAGAAGGCGGGCCACACGGCCGCGCAGGTCCGCGAGA
Organism: Streptomyces sp. NPDC096205; assembly: GCF_044763135.1. NCBI lineage: Bacteria > Bacillati > Actinomycetota > Actinomycetes > Kitasatosporales > Streptomycetaceae > Streptomyces > Streptomyces sp. NPDC096205. The sequence continues at coordinate 505,507 of NZ_JBIWFS010000005.1, forward strand.
AGGCCGGCCACACGGCTGCGCAGGTCCGCGAGAAGGCCGGCCACGCCGGGCACGCGGTCCAGGAGAAGGCCCCCGAACCCCTGAGGCACAGGGCGGGCCAGGGTACCCGCCTCGCACGGAAGAACCGCCCGGCACTGCTGGCCGCCGGGGCCGGCGTGATGACCCTGGTCCTGATGCGCCGCCGCCACAGGAAGGGACGCCGCTGAGGGCCGGCGGGGTCGCCTGCGAGTCGGCCGGTCACCGGCCCGGCTCACCCCTCCCCGCCCCACCAGGCTGTTGATGAAGGGAGCCGAGGAATGACATCTCCCGCCGGCCCGTACGCCGTGAGCGCCGCCGCTGTCACCGTCTTCGTCCTGCTGGCCCGCTGGGTGGCCACGCCGCCGCGAAGCCGACGGCGTGGCTCCGGCACTCCTCCACCGCCGCCCGCACCTGAGCAGGACCGCGTCACCACGCCGCCGGGTCCGCCGCTGTGGGAGAACCGGTATCTGCGCGAGACCGACGCCCAGCTCCAGCGCTACTGGAATCTGCTGAGCCCCCTGTACCCGCAGGCGCACGACGCGGGCGAACGGTCCTTCCACCGGCTGTGACCACGGTCGGCCGCCGGGCGCTCACACGCGCCCGCTCGTGACCCTCGCTCGCGTCGGTGCCATGGCCCAGCGGATTCCGGCGGTCATCGCCGTGCCGAGGGGCCGCACGAGCAGGTCCTCGGCCATGGGGATGCGGGGCAGGCGCAGCTCACGGGAGGCCCAGCCCGGCAGCAGGGACACGGCGTTGGCGGCGACGACGGCGTACGGCAGGCGTGCCGGCCAGGGGATCGGCGGTCGCAGCAGCAGGAGCCGGGCGGTGTCCCGGGCCTCGGGTGTGGCCCGCAGCTCGCCGCGGTAGGCGGCCAGGCAGCCGGCGAGTCCGGCCCGGTCCGTCGGAGGGTCGGGCACGCCCAGCGCGGTGGCGATCCGGGCCGTGTCGGCGATGTACCCGTCGCAGCCCGCGGCGTCCAGCGGGTGGGCGCCGTAGCGCTGGTGGGCGCGCAGGAAGCAGTCGGTCTCGGCGATGTGCACCCAGCACAGCAGGTGCGGGTCCGACGCGGAGTAGGCCCGGCCGTCGGAGGCCGTGCCGCGGACGGACTCGTGGACGGCCCTGACCTGGTCGCAGGCCCGCTGGGCGCTGTCGGCGGGGCCGTATGTGGTGACCGCGAGGAAGGTGCTGGTCCGCTGGAGCCGGCCCCAGGGGTCGCCGCGGAAGCCGGAGTGTCCTGCGACGGCGGCCATGGCCAGGGGGTGCAGTGACTGGAGCAGCAGGGCGGCCAGCCCGCCGGTGAACATCGCGGCATCGCCGTGCACCCTGCGGACGGGCCGGTCGGGGCCGAACCAGCGCGGTCCGGGTGCGCCGTGGATGCGGGCCCGGTTCGCCGGGCCCTCGGGTCCGGCCACCCGGGAGAGGATCGCCTCGCCCACACGGTCGCGCGCGGGGCCGAGGTCCGGCAGGAGTCTCATCAGGGACCGCCTCCTTCCCGTCCGCCCGCGTGTGTCCATTGTCCCCGTGGGCCGGAGAGAAGAGGCACCTGCTACGGCCGCCATGTCTGCCGCGCGGGGCGGGTCCGTTCATTGCACTCTGGAGGCATGAGCTGCCGTGTCGCGGTCACCCGCAGGGTGAGGGCCGTGCCACGGCAGGGCACGGACCGGTGCGGGAAGACGGAGGCCAGTGGATGATCAGGACCGCCGACATCCGGGAGTGGCGTGACCACGACGTCGTCGACGACAACGGCAAGAAGATCGGCACGCTCGAATCGGTCTATGTCGACACGGCGACGGACGAGCCCGCGTTCGCGACCGTCACCGTCGGCCTGCCCACGCGGCATCGCCTGGTCTTCGTCCCCCTGGCCGACGCCACTGTGGGCCCCGGCTATGTGAAGGTCGCCCACCCCAAGGCACTCGTCAGGGAAGCCCCGTCCATCGACACCGACGGAGTCCTGGCGGCCGAGGAGGAAGCTCCGGTCTTCGCCCACTACGACATGACGTACGTACCCGGCGCGGGCGGCGAACGCCGTCTCGCCCGCCGCTGACACGAGGGAGGCGCGCCGTGGCCTGGGTGCTGTTCCTGATCCTGGTGGCTGTCGTCCTGGGCCTCATCGGTGCCGTGGCCGAGGGGCTGGCGTATCTGCTGGCGATCGGCATCGTCGTGTTCATCACCGCCCTCGTGCTCGCCGTCGCCCTGCTGCGCCGCGGGGGCCGACGCCCGGTCCGCTGACCCGGCACGGCGCAGGGCGGCTGACGTCGTCGGCGAGAAGCAGGCGGGGAGCTCGGCGCCCTCGGGGCACAACGCGCGGTGGTCGACGGAGTCGAAGTCCTCCCGGGACGGGTGGAACATGTGGTGGACGATCACGCCCCAGTCGCCGAGTGCCGTCAGCTCCGCAGCGCCACTGTGAGGCCGTTCAGCCGCAGGCGGGTGGCGCCGCGCAGGTGCGGCAGGTCGTGCTCCGGCACGGCTGAGGCGGCGAGGAAGGCCGCCTGTTCGGTCCAGCGCAGGTGGGTGCCGCCGGAGTCGGGGTGGAGTTCGACCGTCACCAGCGAGCTCCACCGCGGGATGTCGTCGACGACGGACGTGTAGGCGTAGACGATGCGGGAGGCCGGGGTGATGTCGAGGTAGCGGGAGGTGTAGGCGAGCCGCTCCGGTGCGGCGCCCGGGACCGGGAAGACACTCGACGCCGTCTCGCCCCCGCCGACCGAGAAGTGGTGGTCGTACGTCGCGTCGCGGCCTGGCAGCTTGAACCACCGGCGCCGCACCGACGGGTCGGCGAAGGCCTCGAAGACGGCGCTCGGGGGTGCGTCCAGGTGGAGTTCGACGGCGAAGGTCTCGTGCCGTACGCCAGGAGCGGGGCTGCCGTCCTGCCCGTCGGCTGCCGGGTCGGGGGCGGTGGCTCCCGTGGTGGCCATGTTCACCTCACGTGACATCGTGGTGGAATCGGGGGCGGGCGCCCGGTGCTCGTCCTCCGTATGAAACGTGGGTGCGGCCGTCGCGATCAAGGCCCGCCCCATACGCACTTCGACGTCAGCTACGTGCGAGAGGGGAAGCACAGGCATGGGTTCCGAGCTGCGCTCCCGGCTGGCCGCCGCCGGGGTGGCTCCGGAGTGCGCGGCGACCATCGAACTCGTGCGGGATGTGCTCGCGCGGGTCGGGGACAAGTGGACCGTCCTGGTCGTCACCGCGCTCGCCGACGGCCCGTTGCGCTTCACGGCCCTGCACCAGCGGATCGACGGGATCTCCGAGCGGATGCTGGGCCACACGCTCCGCTCGCTCACCCGCGACGGCCTGGTCACGCGCACGGCGTACGCCGAGGTCCCGCCGCGCGTCGAGTACGCGCTCACCCCGCTGGGCCGCTCGCTCAGCGACGCCGTGGGGCATGTCGTGCGCTGGGTGCAGAGGCACAAGACGGAGATCGTCCGGAGCAGGGAGGCGTTCGACGGAGACGACCCCGCGGCGCGGTGAGGCGCTCCCCCGGGCTCCGGCCCGTTCTCCTTGCGCGGCGGGTAAGTTGGGCGAATGTCCGATCTTCCGATGATCCTGCTCCTGTCGGGGAGCCTGCGAACCGGCTCCACCAACGAGGCCGTGCTGCGCACCGCGCACTCCCTGGCGCCGTCCGTGAAGGTGCGTCCCGTCCTGTACGGCGGTCTCGCGGACCTGCCGCACTTCAACCCCGATGACGACATCGACCCGCTGCCCGCGCCCGTGACCGAGCTGCGCGCGGCGATCGACGCGGCGGCCGGGATCCTGATCTGCACGCCGGAGTACGCCGGCACGCTGCCGGGCTCGTTCAAGAACCTCCTCGACTGGACGGTCGGCGGCACCGAGATCTGCGACAAGCCGACCGCCTGGATCAACGCGGCCGCCCCCGGCCGGGGCCAGGGAGCCGAGGCCACCCTGCGGACCGTACTGGGCTACACCGGCGCCGCCGTGGTGGAGGAGGCCTGCCTGAAGATCCCGGTGGACCGGGCGACGATCGACGAGGCCGGTCTCATCACGGACCCGGATGTACGGCGTCAACTCGCGGACGTGCTCAGCCTGTTGGCGACTACCGAGGCGCGGGAGGCCCTGTCGGAGGAGGCGTGACGCCTCGCGGGCGTCGCCTTCCCTCGGCCGAGGCCGTCAGGGATCATAAGGCATGCACCCGGACGACTGGCACCTCACCGACGACGTCGACGGCTTTCTCGCCCGAGCCGGAGACTTCCTGCGCTCGCGCCCCGTACTGCACAACACGCCGCTGACCGTGTTCGAGAAGCTGCGCACCCACGGAGTGCGGGCCCACGGCGACCAGCCGCCCGTCTTCGGGCGGCTGGAGCGGGCGGGTGAGGTGCAGGCCGTCTTCTACCGCTTTCCGCCCCGGGGACTGAGCGTCACCGCCCTCACCGGCGAGCAGGCCGATGCCCTCGCCGCACACCTGGCCGGACTCGGGCACGCCCTCCCGTCCGTGAGCGGGGACGAGGAGACCGCCGCCGCTTTCGCCGAGGCATGGCAGCGGCACACGGGCGCGACGCCGACGCAGCGCGTGCGACTCCACCTCTACCGCCTCGGCACGCTCACCCCTCCGGAGCCGTTCCCGGCGGGACGGGGCCGGCTGGTGGGTGAGGAGGAGCACGAGCACCTCATGCGGTGGTGCCGGGAGTTCGCCGCGGACGTCGGGGAGGACGTCACCATCGACACCGGCACCTGGGCGGACACCCGCTTCGCCGAGAAGAGCTACACCTTCTGGGAGACCCCGGACGGCACGCCCGTCGCCATGGCGGGTGTGAACCCGATGGTCGCCGGCATGGTCCGGGTGGACCCCGTCTACACACCGGCTCCTCTGCGCGGTCGCGGCTACGCGGGTGCCGTGACGGTGGAGGTGAGCCGGGCCGCGCTGGCCGCAGGCGCGAAAGAGGTCGTGCTGTACACGAACGCGGCGAACCCCACCAGCAACGCCCTCTATCAGCGCCTCGGTTATGTCCGGGTCACCGACTGGGCGGCGTACGACTTCAAGTAGCCCGTGATCGAAGGGCAGTTGAGCCCACCTGGGCGCTGTGACATTCCTGTGGCACGAGTGAGACTTGGAGCGCACACAACTCCCCCACATCTGGCTAGTGTTAACCGAGTTCACAGCACGAACTCCGTGTTGACGGTTAACAAGAGGGGGTCAGGTGTCTCAGCACCTGCACATGAACAGCCGTACGCGACGCGCCCGCCGCACCACCACCGCCGCCGCGTCCACCGCCACCGCGACCGCCGCGTCCGCCACGGTCGCGGCCGCCGTCGCCGTCGTGCTCGCCGCGGGGATGACCGGTGTCCTGCCGGGCACGGCGTACGCGGCGGGCGCAGCGGAGGCGACGGCGGCGCGCGAGGTCCTCATTCCCGCGCCCGACGCCTACAGCGAGGGCACCGAGACCGTACTGGCGACCGGCAGCCAGGGCGTCCTGCACCGCGAGGACGGTGCATACCTCTGGACGACCACGTACAACAGCACCACCAGGACCGTCCCGGCCCTGGACGGCGTCCCGGAGGACGCCGTCGTCCGCACCCACGACGAGTTCAACCGCGTGATCTACACCAGGACGCGTGAGGACGGCGGCACCGACGTGGTGCGGGTCGGCATCGAGGACCCCGCCTTCACCAGCACCATCAGCGTCCCCGCCGGGTATCTCAACCCGCGTGTGGCCAACGGCTGGGTGCTGGCCACCGTCGACCAGGGCGACGACACGTACCAGCTCCGGGTCGCGCGGGGCGGCGACCCGTCCGTCGACCCGGTCGTGCAACTGCCCGCCGGAGCCTCCACCGGCGCCGAGCCCGTGCTGCTCGGGGCGTACTCCAACCAGCTCGTCATCGGCTACCGCACCGCCGAGGGCACCCCCGGATACGGCATCCTCACCGCGTACAACGGCCGTGTCGTCCCGCTGCCCGTGACCGGTGAGGCGAGCAGCTTCCGGATCACCCAGACCACCGTCAGCTGGTTCCAGCGCGGCAGCGACCCGGGCGTGCGGATACGGCCGCTGGGCAGCACGGCCGCGCCGCGTGTCGTGCCGCTCGCCACCGAGTCCTCCGACAGCCGCGTCACCTCGTTCGTGGTGGGCGACAACGTCCTGTGGTACGAGGGCGACGGCGGCCCGCTGCACCTCACCCCCTTCGCGGGGGCGGAGTCCGACCGGATCCTGCTGAGCGACGTGGAGCAGGCGTTCCTGCGCTCGGAGGGCACCGGTTCGTTGGTCGCGCTGGGCAGGGACGCCGACGGCAAGCGCGCGATCCACCACTTCAGCGTGGACGGGCTCGGACTCGTCTTCGATCTGCCGCTGCGTCAGGTGCCCCGGGTCAGGACGGCCGACGGCGCCATCCAGGCGCTGAGCCTGGACCGGGGACGGCTGCGGTACGTCAACTCCCTCGCCGGGACGCGCACGTTGCACGGCAAGGACATCGGCACCGGCCTCGACCCGGCCGACGGCGCGGCGCTCGCCGACTTCCCCGGCCTGGAGGCGGGCCGCTTCGCCGACGGCACCGACGAGGGACTGGCCAGACTCGTCGCCGACCCCGACACGGGCACCGATGTGCTGGTGACCGGGGACGATCCGGAGCACCCGGCGGACAGCTTCCCGCTGCCGGGTACGAACGGCCGAATCCTCGATGTGGCACCGGAGTTCGTGCTGTACGAGGCGTCGGGCCGGCAGTACGTCGTGGACACCGCGCGCGATCTCGTCGTACGCGAACAGCAGGCGCAGGCTGCCGCGCTGGACCAGAAGTGGCTCTTCAAGCCGGTACAGAAGGACCCCGGCACGGTGAGGACGATCAACGTGCGCACCGGTGTGGTCAAGGCGACCACCGACCTCGGCACGTCCTGTGTGCCCGACGAACTGCAGTACAGCGGAGGGCTGTTGTACTGGAGTTGCGTCTCGCAGGGCCTGGCGGGGGTGCGTGACCTGGCGACGGGCCGCACCTACCCCGCCCCGGCGTCCGGTGTCCTGCTCGGCGACCGGTTCCTGGCCGAGCGCGAGACGTCCGGCGGGCTGCGCCTGACCGGCCTGGAGGCGGACGGCACCACGTCCGGCCTGGGCACGGTCACCGGTCTGAAGCAGCCCGCCGACGGCGACGGGCGCGGCACCACCTGGACCCTCGACGCGGGCGCGGGCAAGCTCGTGTGGGTCGGCGCGGACGACACGGTCCATGTGACCGCACCGCAGCACGCGGTGTCGCCGCTGAGCGTCGCCCGTACCGCGGCCCCGCGGGAGACGACCGGTGCCTGGACCGCGACTTGGTGGATGTCCAAGCCCGCCGCCTCCTGGCAGCTCACACTCACCCGCCGCTCGACCGGTGAGATCGTCCGCACATGGACGGGCGAGGCCACGCGCAGCGCCGTCCGCGTGACCTGGGACGGCACCTCCGACTCGGGCACACCGGTGCCGACCGGCGGCTGCACCTGGCGCCTGACCGCCACCCCGGCGGACGGCTCGGGCGCGGACGCGACCGCCTCGGGGGTCGTCAAGGTCACCGGCTGAGTCCCGAGCGAGCGCCCGGCCCCTCGGCAAAGGGGGCCGGGCGCCCCGTCATCCCTGCGCGGGCGTGCGTGCGAGGACCCAGTAGCCCGACGTGCCGGCCGAGACGGTGTAACGGGCCTCGGGATGAAGCTCCTTGGCGTACGCGAGCACGGCCGCGCTGTCCCAGGCGGGGTCGTAGTAGGCGATGAAGTCGGGGACGAGGCCATGGGTGTTGCCCACCCAGAACAGACGGCAGCGGTCCGCGAGATGGGCGCTGGGGACGATGTTGGCCTCCACGGTGGCCCCGTCGGGTATCGCGGCCAGGGCCCGCCGGCCGGCCGTGGCGTGTGCGCCGGTGCGGTAGGTGTCGGGCTCGGTGAGGGTGGCGAACGGCAGGGTCGTGCTCAGGGCCAGGGCCGAGGCCGCCGCGGCGGCCGGCAGATGACGGGCGTACGAGCGCAAGGTCGGCCTGCGTGCCGCGCGCAGCCGGGGCAGGGCGTCGACCAGGGCGAGTGCGGTGATGGGCATGAGGACGGCGCTGTAGTGCCAGTCGGTGCTCCAGTAGTGCTCGTCGTTGGAGAGCATCCGCCAGGCCAGGGTGGGCAGGGCGGCGAACAGCAGGGGTGAGCGCAGGGCGGTGAGGCCGGTGGTGGGGATCAGCGTCCACAGCAGCGTGCGCAGCTTCTCGCCGGCCCCGGCGGAGAAGGCCTCGGTCAGCGCGCCTGATCCCGTGCCGAGTTTGTTCCAGTAGTCGTAGCCCTGCGGGTTGACCGCGGGGATGACCACGGTCATGACGACCACGCAGAGGACCACCCCCAGAGCCGCGGTCGCGAGCGCGGGCAGCACGTGGCGCGGGCTGTCGCGGCGGCATCGCCAGGCGACGACGACGGCGATGGCGGCACAGGTCAGGCCCAGGTCCTCCTTGACCAGGACGAGCGGCAGCGCCCACAGCAGCGCGGCCCGCCAGCGCCGGGTCGCGGTGGCGGCCAGGGAGGCGGCGACGAGGGGGACGGCGAAGGCGATCTCGTGGAAATCGAAGTCGGCCGCCCTCTGTATCCCCCAGGACAGTCCGTAGGCGGTGCCGAGCAGCAGGCCTGTCCGCCTGCCCAGGAGGCGTGCGGCGGCGCTGGTGACGGGCTGCACCGACCAGCCCAGCAGGGCGGACTGGGCGAGCAGCAGCGTCATGGGGCTCGGCCAGAGCCGGTAGAACGGCGCGAGCAGCACGAGGACGGGGCTGAAGTGGTCGCCCAGGATGCCGAAGCCGGGTCCCTTCAGGTCGGCCACGGGGGCGCGGGCATGCGCGTAGGAGTCGACGACCTGCACGAAGATGCCGAGGTCCCAGGACATCGTCTCGTAGCGCGTCCATCGCGACACCGCCAGGACCGCGTACAGCACGGCGAAGACGGCGGCGAGTACGGCGCCGTCGGCCCGGCCCGGCCGTGGCGGTTCCCGCCGTGAGCGCGTCACCACCGACGGGACGGCGGGACGTCGGATGCGTATGTCGGCGAGGGTCATGGGCTGATCCCGGGGTCGGCGCTGGAGGGAAATTCGGAGGACGGGGAGGACGGGGGTGCCGTCGTGGGGGTGGTCGAGGAGCGGCTGGGCGGGGCCGCGGGCGGTGCGGGAGAGGAGGAGAGGGCGGAGACGGCGGCGGCCACCGCGCCGGAGGTCACGATCACCGCGGTGGCCGCCCACATGGCCAGGCGGCGCCTGCGCCGGGCCGCACCCAGCACGCCGATGCGCGTGCCGGCGGGCGGCAGCGCGGCCTGCGCGGCGGCTGTCGCGGCGGTGTCGAAGAGGGTGCGCAGTTCGGCGTCGGGGTCGGGACCGGATGGGGAGTTCGGCAGACGGTCAGGCATGGGGTGCGCCTCCCTCGGTGTCGTGCAGCAGCCCGGCCATCGCGGCGCGGCCGCGGGACAGATGGGTCTTGACGGTGCCGGTGCTCAGGCCCGCCTCGGCGGCGACCTGCTCCACCGTCATGTCGCAGAGGTAGAACATGACCATCGCCAGGCGCTGCCTGCGGGGCAGTTGCCCGAGCGCCTGCGCGAGGGCCGTGCTCTGCTCGTCGGGTCCGGCGACCTCGGTGGGCCGGCCGGCGAGCTCGCGCCGCCAGGCCTCCCTGCCGCGCCGCATGCGCCGGAACCGGCTCACGGCGAGCCGGAAGGCGACGGTGCGCACCCATGCCTCGGGGGCGCCTTCTCTGTCGATGGAGCGTCTTCGCGTCCAGCAGCGGACGAAGGCGTCCTGGACGACGTCTTCCGCTTCCGGCAGGTCCCCGGTCAGCAGGTACACCTGTCCGATCAGGCGTCTGACGCAGGACGCGTAGAACTCCGCATACTCCTCGTCGGTCAACCGCGCATCTCCTTGGGCTGTGCTGTCACCATCCGTACGCACCTCGGCCCGAGGTCGGTTGACATACAGCCCAAAGAATTACGTTGTGTGATCGACAGTGATCATTCGGTGTCCCGCTCGTGGGGCGTGGGCGCGCGGCCGAACGACCGTGGGGGCGCGAGGCCGGCGACCACCTCGGTGAGGACGGTGCAGGCCTCCTCGATCTTGCGGTAGGTGGTCTCGCGCTCGGCGACGACGGCCACCAGCAGCAGGGTGCTGAGCGCGGCGGCCCCGTTGAGGCCCTGCAGCACGACCATGTTCTCGACGATGCTGCGGTCGGCGAACGGTCCGAGATCGTGGACGGACGCCACCACCGTGAGCACCGACAGCACCAGCACGCACGCGGCGGCGTCGACCAGGCGGGTGCGCAGCGCCGCCCAGATCAGCAGCGGGAAGACCAGGAACAGCAGGTGGAGCGGGCTGTGGGTGACGGTGGTCGTCACGGCTGCCGTGGCGGCCACCAGCACCGCCGCCTCCATCCACTCCCGCAGGCCGGTCTCCCGCAGCGGCAGGGCGGCACGCGCGCCGAGCAGCAGGGGCGTGACCACGAGGACGCCCATCACGTCGCCGGTCCACCAGGCAGACCACACCGACCAGAACTCGTCCGAGGCGAGTCCGCCGGTGACGAGCAGCGTCGTGCTGCCCACCCCGGAGCTGATCAGCATCCCGGCGAAGGCTCCGCCGAAGACCAGCGCCAGGCCGTCTCTGAGCCGGTCGAGCTCGACCCCGAAGCCGAGACGCCGCAGGAGCAGGCAGGAGAAGAGCGGCCCTGCCGTGTTCCCGGCGGCGATCGCCAGGGCGGCCCAGGTGAGCGGGCCGAGGCTCGCCATGACCAGCAGGGCCCCCAGGGCGATGCCCGGCCAGATCCGCACCCCGAAGAGCAGCAACGCGGCCAGCGCCACACCGGTGGGCGGCCACAGCGGGGTGATGCGCGCGCCCTCGACGACGACCTGGGCCAGCAGGCCGAGTTTTCCGGTGACGGCGTACACGAGCGCGACGGCGAGGATCGTGAACCCCGTCGCAGCCGGGCGCCGCAGGCCCACGAAACGCACCACGCAGCCCATCACACGCCCTTCCGGGCCCGGAGCGGGGCGTGACACGCCTGGGGCGCGCCGCTCGTCACCCCGTCGCCGGTCCCCTCACGAGGCGCCCAGCACCAGCACCGCCGCGTCGTCGGTGTGGCCGGTCAGCTCGGCCACCTCGATGATCCGCGCCGCGAGCACATCGGGATCGCTGCCCGCGCCTGCCCGGGCGATGGCCAGCACTTGCTGCAGTCCGGACTCGATCGGGAAGGCCGGTCCTTCCAGCACACCGTCGGTGACCATGACGATCACGCCCTGTGCGGGCAGCCGGTGGCAGGTGACCGGGAAGCTCGCGCCGGCCACCACGCCCAGCGGGACGCCCCCTTCGTCCTCGATGATGCCGCCGCGCCCGTCGACCGCCGCCCAGACGGTGGGGACATGTCCGGCCCGGGCGGTCAGGACCTCGCCCGTGGCCGGGTCGAAGCGCAGGAAGCTGCAGGTCGCGAAGAGACCGCAGTCCATCGACATCAGCAGGTCGTTCGTGCGGCTGAGCACCTCTCCGGGGTCGGTGGTGAACGCGGCCACCGCGCGCAGTCCTATGCGTATCTGCCCCATGAAGGCCGCCGCCTCCACGTCGTGGCCCTGGACATCCCCCACGGAGAACGCCAGCGACCCGTCCGGCAGTCGGAACGCGTCGTACCAGTCGCCGCCGATGTCCAGTCCGGACCGGGCGGGCGCGTAGCGGGCGGCCGCCCGCAGTCCGGGCACCTCGGGGAGGCAGCCGGGCAGCATCTCGCGTTGCAGCACCTCGGCCAGCTCGAGCCTGGCCCGGTGCAGCTCCGTCCGCTCCAGCGCCTGCGTGGTGAGCCGGTTCAGCTCGCTCAGCAGGGTGTCGGCTTTCAGCGGCCGACGGAAACGATGACGGAACATGGGCCCTCCGAGGCGCTCCGGCCATGAGCCACCGCGCGAGGACCACGCGACCGGCCGAGGACCACCTTTCCTCCACAGCCGATCGTAGTGCCGGGACCCGCCCGGGCGCCTATCGAGACGTGGGTGCCAGGGGGCCGGCCTCCGGGGAGCAGGACGGCTCCGGCCGCCCGCCTCGCGGGTCCGGGGCGGGCGCCTCGCGGGTCCGGGGCGGGCGCCTCGCGGGTCCGGGGCGGGCGCCGTACCGATCCATACGGACAGCGGCCCTACGACCGTCCCGCCCGTTCCACCAGGAACCAGCCCGCGAGGCCCATCGCGACGGCCGCCGGGGCGGACACCTGGACGGCGACGAGGGTGGCCGTGTGGCCCTCCAGGAGGCCGCCGAAGCCGGTCATCGACAGGCCGAGGACACCGAACAGCGCCAGGGTGATGCCGAGCGCGGCGAGATGCCGGTTCCCCCCGCCGGAGCCGGAGGCACCCGCGCGGGCCGCCGCGGCGGCGGGCGGCTGCTCGAAGCGGCGGAAGAGGGTCACCAGCAGCGCGGTCAGGGCGGCCGCGGCGGCGAGCCGGACGGGGACCTGGGCCCACCAGGCGGCCGACGCGGGCTGCGGGAGCCGTATGCCGAGGGCGAGCAGCGTGCCGTACACACCGAGCATCGCGGTCAGGTGCCACAGGAACGCGGTCATCGCGACCCCGTTCGCGGCGACGACGGCGCGCCACACGCGTGCCCGGGCGGTGAACCGGGCGCCTGGGCGCTTCAGCAGCTCGACCGCGCCGACCAGCCACAGGCCGTGGCAGAGCAGTGCGAGCGTCGGCGGGGCCATGTTGGAGACCTTCTCGCCGGGCATGCCGACCATGGACAGCGGGTACGGCCCGAACCCGACGAGCAGCCCCGCGCCCACGAGGCCGACGGCGGCGAGGAGGCCGGGGCGGCGGATGAGGCCGTCGGCGCGCAGGAACCCCAGCTGGTGGATCGCCAGCCAGACCAGGCCGAAGTTCAGGAACGCGACGTACGGCACACCGGCCGCGAACCGCAGCACGTCCACCAGGGCCGCGCCCGCGACCAGGGCGGCGAAGGCGCCCCACCCCCAGCGGCCGTGCAGCCGCAGCAGCGGCGGGGTGAAGGCGACCATCGCGAGGTAGATGCCGATGAACCACAGCGGCTGGGCGACGAGCCGGAGGGCGACGCCGGTCAGACCGTCGTCGGCGCCGAGGAGTTGGACGGCGAGCGCGAGGGCGCTCCAGGTGCCGATGAAGACCATCGTGGGCCGCAGCAGCCGCTGCAGCCGGGCGCGCAGGAACACCGCGTACTGCGGCCGCGACCGGTGGGCGAGCGCGTGCGAGAAGCCGCCGACGAAGAAGAAGACCGGCATGACCTGGAGGGCCCAGGTGAGGATCTGCAGGCCGGGGACGACGGCGAGCAGATTGCCGACCTCCCCGTCGGGGGTGACGGCGGCCATCAGCCAGTGCCCGAGGACGACGACCGTGAGCGAGGCGACCCGCAGCAGGTCGACATAGCGGTCCCGTGACGCGGGGGTGGCGGCGGCCAGCTCCCGGACACTGCTGCCATGGCTCGCGCGGCTTGCGATGATTCCCATGCGAGGACGGTGCCGCGCGCCCGGTGGCCGCCGTCAGCGCTCGGATACTCAACTCGCGTCTGAGTACGTCGCCGTCGGCGTCCGGGGCATATCGTGACTGGGGGTCATCTCCCCTTCCCACGCGACCACTTGAGAGGTCTGGATGCCTGAACTCGCGGATGCCGTCGAATCGGTGGAGCAGCTCGCCGTCGTGTGGCGCGCCATGGTGCTCGACCGGGATGCCGCCGCGGATGTGCGCGACCTTCCGGGCATCGCCGTGCGGTGGGCCGACTCCCGGTTCGCGTTCTGGAACTGCCTCACGCTGACCGAGGTCGGCGCGGACGCGGGGGTGGTGGAGCGGCGTCTGGGCGAGGCGGCGGACATCATGCGCGCGAAACGCCGTCCCGGGTTCCTGTGGGTCTTCGACGACCTCCTCGAACGCGAGGCACGCGCGGAGCTGGACGCGGCGGCCGAGCGGGCGGGCCTGGTGTACGCCTTCCCAGGGACCGGCATGGCGGGAGATCTGCTGCCGCTGCCCGAGCCGGCGCATCCCGAGCTGACGTTCGTCCGCGTGAGCACCGACGCCCACCTGCGCGCGTACGCCGACCTGAACTCGCGTGCGTACGGCTTCCCGCTGGAGGACGGCCGGGACGGACTCGCGGGCTCCGCGCTGTGGAAGGAGCAGGTGCATGCCTACCTGGGCCTGCGCGACGGCGTTCCCGTGACCTGCGCGGCGACGGTCGAGGCGGAGGGCCGGCTGTTCGTCGTGCTGGTCGCGACCGACCCGGACTTCGAACGCCGGGGCTACGGCGAGGCGGTGACCCGCAAGGCCCTGTACGAGGGGGCCCGGGCGACCGGCCTGACCCGCGCCACCCTCCACGCGACCGCGGCCGGGGCGCCGGTGTACCCGCGCATCGGTTTCGTACCGAACTCGCCGATCCGCTTCTACGGCCTCAAGTCCTGACCCCGAGTGCGGGAAGGGCGGAGCCGACCGGATTCGAACCGGCGTCCTCACGGTTTTGGAGACCGCGCGCGACGACCTCTGCGCTACGGCCCCGCCCGGTCGGCCACCCTACCGTCGCTCACACCTTGCGCCACTTGGCCTGCCCGAAGGAGAACGCGCCGAACAGCGCGAGTCCGGCGGCGAGGGCGACGAGGAGCCAGGGGCCGGCCGGGGTGTGGGCGAAGGAGCGGATCGTGTCGTCCATGCCCTTGGCCTTGTCCGGGTCGAAGGCGACGGCCGCCTGCAGGCCGAAGACTCCGACCGCGGCGACGACGAGCCCGCGGGCGACGCCGCCGGCCACGCCCGTGAGGTCCATGAAGCGGCGCTGGCTGCGGGACATGCCGGTCCACGCCAGGTGTTTGCGGTACTTGCGCAGGACGGCCCGGCCTCCGATCCACACGCCCGCGGCGATGACGCCCGCGGCCACCAGCCCGACCCACCAGGGTCCGCCCGGCAGGCCGAGCAGGCGGCGGGTGATGTCCTGGCTCTGCCGGTCGGTCGAGCCCGCGCCGCTGCCCCGGCCGCCTGCCGCGAAGGACAGCACGAGGAAGGACGTGACGCCGTAGAAGACGCATCGGGCTGCGGCCATGAGGCGCTTCGCCACGCGCTCGCCCTTGGGTCCGCCGGTGCCGAGGACGGCTTCCGACAGCCGCCACAGGGCCATTCCGGCCAAGCCGATGCCGAGGGCCCACAGGAGTCCGGCTCCGAACGGCGTCGCGGCGACATCCGCCAGGGCTCCGCCCCGGTCGGCCTGCTCGTGGGTGTCCGTCAGGGCGATGCGTACGGCCAGCGCCGCGACGAGCAGGTACAGCACGCCCCGCGCGACGAAGCCCGCCCGGGCGCCTGCCCGGACGGCGTCTCCTCGGGCCGCTCGTCTCGCCACGGCCGTGGACGTCCCCGCTGTGGTCATGTGTGGTCACTCCCCTCGGCTCCGGCCAGCCGGGTGCCCGCGTCCCGGCCTGCCGAACCCTCGCCTGCGTGGGTGCTCTCACGTGTCAGGAAGTCAGCAGGCGCTCCCGCAGGTGCTCCAGGACCCGGTCGAGGGCCTGGCGGGTGGGCTGGCCGGGCTCGTCGACGAGGTGCTCGGTCAGAGCCGAGTGCGGAGGTGTGGCGGCGTCCGGTGCGGCGGCGCTGTCGTCGAGCTCGATGCCGACGAACGCCTCGCCGAGCTGCTCCCGCAGCAGCGCGAAGCGGTCGCCCGGGACGAGCCGGTCGCCACGGAAGCGCACGCCGAGCACGGTCAGGCCGGCCTCGCAGCGCTGCCGTACGGCCCGCAGGTCGGCCGGGGAGATGTCCAGGGAGCGGCGGTTGCGGGCGGTGACGGCGAGCGGGAGGGACGGCTGGCAGAGCACCGGCGCGAGGAGGCGTTCGTCGGTGGCCATCGCGAGGGCGTAGCCGCCGGTGAAGCACATGCCGACGGCGCCGACGCCGGGGCCGCCGCACCGCTTGTGCTCGTGCACCGCGAGCGCGCGCAGCCAGGTGACGACGGGAGAGGTCCGCCCGGCCGCGAACACGGTGAACTCTCTGCTGACGCAGATCCGGCCGACGGCGCGCAGGCCCGTCAGCGCGGTGCCGGCCCAGCCGTGCGCGGCCGGGTCCGGATCGCGTCCGGCGACGCCGAACAGGTCCGGCAGGACCACCGTGCAGCCCAGGTCGCGGACCCGGCGGGCGAAGCGGGCCACTTTCGGGGTGATGCCCGGGATCTCGGCCATGACGATCACCGCGGGTCCCGCCCCGGACCGCAGCACC
Organism: Streptomyces sp. NPDC096205; assembly: GCF_044763135.1. Taxonomy (NCBI): domain Bacteria; kingdom Bacillati; phylum Actinomycetota; class Actinomycetes; order Kitasatosporales; family Streptomycetaceae; genus Streptomyces; species Streptomyces sp. NPDC096205. The sequence goes on from NZ_JBIWFS010000005.1 coordinate 521,666, forward strand.
CCGTGCGAGCGGCCCGCGTGCGTGAACCGCTCCCGGGTGAAGTCCTTCAGTGGATCGTCGGCCACGGGTCCTCCTGGCTCCGGCCTCGCCCGGTCGTCCTCTACGGCGACCTGGATCCTACTGCCAAGTAACCGACGGGACAGAGGCTTTGGCGCAACGCGCGGGGCCGAGGCGTCGCGCCCGCATCGCTCACCGGCGTGTGATGTACTCGATCTTCCTTGGTGTCTACAGCCGTCCTCAGGAGGTCTGTACATGCGCGCGGTCACGTACGACGCCTACGCCCCGGACAACTCCCGGCTGCGCCTCCAAGAGGTGCCCGACCCCAAGGTCGCTCCCGGACAGGTGCTCATCCAGGTCCGGGCGGCCGGGGTCAATCCCGTGGACTGGAAGATCATGACGGGCGGGCTCGACGGCATGATGGACACGGTCTTCCCCGCCATCCCGGGCTGGGACGTCGCCGGAGTCGTCACCGGGACGGGCCCGGACGCACCGGAGTTCGCCGTCGGGGCGGAGGTGATGGCGTACGCCCGTAAGCACGTCGTCCACGCGGGAACGTTCGCGGAGTACGTCGCCGTCGACGCGTCGGCGGTGGCCCACAAGCCGGCCGGGCTGGACTGGGCGCAGGCCGGCGGGCTGCCGCTGGCGGGGCTGACCGCGCTGCGCACGCTGGACCGGATGGACGTCGGCGCGGACGACACGCTGCTGGTGCACGGGGCCTCGGGCGGTGTGGGCAGCCTGGGCGTGCAGCTCGCCGTGGACCGGGGCGCGCGGGTGATCGGCACGGCGTCCGAGCGCAATCACGACTTTCTACGGGGTCTGGGCGCGGAGCCGGTCGCGCACGGCGACGGTCTGGCCGAGCGGGTGCGCGCGCTGGCGCCCGACGGGGTGTCGGCCGTCGCCGACTTCGTCGGCGGGCAGCTGGAGGCGACCCTGGCGGTGCTGGCGCCGGCCGGCCGCCACGCCTCGGTGGCGGACCCCTCGGTGCAGCAGCACGGCGGCTCGTGGATCTGGGTGCGCCCCGACGGCGAGAAGCTGGCGGAGCTGGCGGCCCTGGTCGAGCGGGGCGCGTTGACGGTGGAGGTCGCCGAGACCTTTCCGCTGGAGGCCGTGGGGGCCGCGTTCGACGCGAGCCGGACCGGCCGCACCCGGGGGAAGCTGGTGATCACGCCCTGAGTCCCGCTCGGCGGGGGCGTTCAGTCCTTGGCGCCAGGGTCGGGGGCGCAGGGCATCGGGGGCAGGGCGGAGTCCGCTGAGCCGAGGGTGTCGCGCAGCCACTGTTCGACGCCGGCGAGGTGCACGGTGGCCCAGGCCTGGGCGAGTTCGGGCCGACGGGCGGCGATGGCGTCGCAGATGGCGCGATGCTGTTCCACGGTCCGGGCCACGGCGCCCTCCTCCGTCAGACCCCGCCAGATCCGGGCCCGGACGGTCGGGCCGCTCAGGCCTTCGAGCAGGGAGCACAGCACCGTGTTGCCTGCGCCGGCGGCCAGCGTGCGGTGGAACTCCAGGTCGTTGGCGATCAGTTCGTCGAGTCCCGCGTCGGCGGGGAGGCTGTCGAGGACCGCACGCAGCCGCGCGATCTCCTCGTCGGGCATCACCCGGGCGGCCACGCCCGCGGCGTGCGTCTCCAGGACGCGGCGGACCTCCAGGAACTCCAGCACGGTGTCGTCCTGGTGGAAGTCGACGACGAATCCGAGGGCCTCCAGCAGCAGCCCGGGCTCCAGGCTCGTCACATAGGTGCCGTCGCCCTGGCGGACGTCCAGGACCCGGATCAGCGACAGCGCCTTCACCGCCTCCCGCAGCGAGTTGCGGGACAGCCCCAGCCGCTCGGCGAGGTCGGCCTCCTTCGGCAGCCGCGTACCGGGGCGCAGTTCGCCGCCGACGATCATCTCCTTGATCTTCTCGATCGCCTCGTCGGTGACCGGCATCTTGGCCTCCTTATGGTTTCAAGTCATCGGATGTCTTTCCTTGAACTCCCTTCTTGCCTCCCCGTGTTGCCCAACCCTAAAGTCCTTCCGCAGAAGATACATCGGATCTATCGGCTGTCCGGGAAGTGTCCGCACCTCTCAAGGAGAAGGCCCGTGACCGCGCGGATCACCACACTCGACACCTACGACATCCGCTTCCCCACGTCCCGCGAACTCGACGGCTCGGACGCCATGAACCCCGACCCCGACTACTCGGCGGCCTATGTGGTGCTGCGCACCGACGAGCCCGGGGGCCCCGAGGGGCACGGCTTCACGTTCACCATCGGCCGGGGCAACGACGTGCAGGTCGCCGCCATCGAGGCCCTGCGCGAGCATGTGATCGGCCGGAGCGTGGCCGAGGTGTGCGCCGACCCGGGCACGCTGAACCGCGCGATGACCGGTGACAGCCAGTTGCGCTGGCTCGGCCCCGAGAAGGGCGTGATGCACATGGCGATCGGGGCCGTCGTCAACGCCCTGTGGGACCTGGCCGCCAAGCGCGAGGGCAAGCCGCTGTGGCTGCTCCTGGCGGACGCCGATCCCGAGTGGCTGGTCTCGCAGGTGGACTTCCGCTACCTCACGGACGCGCTCTCCGAGTCGGAGGCCCTGGAGCTGCTGCGGGCCGGCCGTGCGGGCCGCGCCGAGCGGGAGGAACTCCTGCGTGGGCGTGGCTATCCCGCGTACACGACCTCGCCCGGCTGGCTCGGCTACTCCGACGAGAAGCTGACCCGCCTCGCCCATGAGGCTCTCGCGGACGGCTTCACGCAGATCAAGCTGAAGGTCGGGGCCGACCTCGGCGACGACGTCCGGCGCTGCCGGGCGGCCCGGGGGGCGATCGGCCCGGACATCCGGATGGCGCTGGACGCCAACCAGCGCTGGGGCGTTGCCGAGGCCGTCGAGTGGACGAAGGCGCTCAGCGAGTTCGACCCGTACTGGATCGAGGAGCCGACCAGCCCCGACGACGTGCTGGGACACGCGGCGGTACGGCGGGCGGTGGCCCCGGTGAAGGTGGCCACGGGCGAGCATGTGCACAACCGTGTCGTCTTCAAGCAGTTGCTCCAGGCGGAGGCGATCGACGTCCTCCAGCTGGACGCCACCCGGGTCGGCGGGGTCAACGAGAACCTGGCGATCCTGCTGCTGGCCGCCAGATTCGGCGTGCCGGTGTGCCCGCACGCGGGAGGGGTCGGCCTGTGCGAACTGGTCCAGCATCTGGCCATGTTCGACCATCTCGCCCTGTCGGGCACCACCGAGGACCGCGTCATCGAGTACGTCGACCATCTGCACGAGCACTTCGTGACCCCGGTGGTCGTCGAGGGCGGCCATTACCGGGCGCCTCTCACGCCCGGCTTCTCTGCCGAGATGCACCCGGCGTCACTCGCCAAGTACCGCTACCCGGACGGGGAGTTCTGGGTCGCTTCCGGGGAAGGACGGACGGCATGACGACGGAGGACCTGCGGGGCCTGCGGGCCCTCGTCACCGGCGGCGGCTCGGGCATCGGCCGCGCCACCACCGCACTTCTGCTCGCCCGCGGGGCACGGGTGGCCGTGCTCGACCTGGACCCGGCCGGCGCGGCACTCGGCTTCACCGCCGACCTCGACCCGGACCCGGCCGGCGCCGCACTCGGCTTCACCGCCGACCTTGCCGACGACACCTCTGTACGCCAGGCCGTCGCCGCGGCCGGGGACGCGCTCGGCGGACTGGACATCCTGGTCAACAACGCGGGCATCGGCGCGGCCGGCACCGTCGAGGACAACCCGGACGAGCAGTGGCACCGGGTGCTCGACGTGAACCTCCTCGGCGTCGTCCGCACCACCCGTGCCGCGCTGCCGCTGCTGCGCCGCTCGCGGCAGGCCGCGATCGTCAACACCTGCTCCATCGCCGCGACGGCGGGGCTGCCGCAGCGGGCGCTGTACTCGGCGAGCAAGGGCGCGGTGCTCTCGCTGACCCTGGCGATGGCGGCCGACCACATCGGCGAGGGCATCCGCGTGAACTGCGTCAACCCCGGGACCGTGGACACGCCTTGGGTGGGCCGGCTGCTCGACGCCGCCGAGGACCCCGCGTCCGAGCGGGCCGCGCTCGAAGCCCGGCAGCCCACCGGGCGCCTGGTCAGTGCCGAGGAGGTCGCCGCCGCCATCGTCTACCTGGCCGGACCGGCGGCCGGTTCGGTGACCGGCACCGCGCTCGCCGTGGACGGCGGAATGGCCGGGCTGCGGCTGCGGCCCCGGGCCGTCTCGAGCTGACGCCCCGGGGAGCTGTGCGCGTATGCGGATGATCGACGCCCACCACCATGTCTGGGACCTCGCCGTCAGGGACCAGGACTGGATCACCGGTCCCGAACTGGCCCCGCTGCGGCGCGACTTCTCGCTGGCCGACCTGGCCCCCGAGGCGGCGGCGGCCGGGGTGTCCGCGAGCGTGCTGGTGCAGACGGTGACGGTGGCGCAGGAGACCCCGGAGCTCCTGCGGCTCGCCGCCGGCAGCGCGCTCGTGGCGGGGGTGGTCGGCTGGACGGACCTGACCGATCCCGCCGTCGCCGACCGGCTGGCCGAGCTGCGTGAACTGCCGGGCGGGGACGCGCTGGTGGGCGTACGCCACCAGGTGCAGTCGGAGCCGGACCCACGCTGGCTGCTGCGGCCGGACGTGCTGCGCGGCCTGCGGGCGGTGGCCGCGGCCGGACTCGTCCACGACCTGGTGGTGCTGCCCCACCAGTTGCCCGCGGTGGTCGACGCGGCACGCGCCGTACCGGACCTCGTCTTCGTCCTCGACCACCTCGGCAAGCCGCCCGTCGCCACCGGCGTCCTCGAACCCTGGGCCACCTGGCTGCGCGCACTCGCCGCCCTGCCCAACACCGCGGCCAAGCCGTCCGGCCTGGTCACCGAGGCCGACCTGGCGCACTGGACCACCGCCGACCTGCGCCCGTACGCCCGGCTCGCCCTGGAGCACTTCGGCGCCGAGCGGCTGATGTTCGGCTCGGACTGGCCGGTGTGCACCCTGGCCGCCGACTACTGCCGGGTCGTCGCCACCACCCGCGAACTGACCGACGGCCTCGGCCCCATGGAGCGCGCAGCGATCTTCGGCGACACGGCAGCCCGCGTCTACGGCCTCGCTCCCCTGCCCCCGCGGCCTACGGCGGTGTGACGGCCGACGAAGTCGCGTCTACGACCTCGCTCCCCCGCCCTGCGGCCTACGGCGGTGTGACGGCCGACGAAGTCGCGTCCACTGCCTCCCTCCCCCCCCCCCAGTACCTACGGCAGCGTGACGGCCGACGAATCCGCGTCTACGGCCTCACTCCCCAGCCCCCGCCACCTCCGCCGGCATGAAGGCCGACAAGGCCGTCAGGCCGACTCCCGCACCACCAGCACCGGTTCGAACAGCACCGACGTCTCGGCGGCACCCCGCAGTTGATCGAGCAGCAGCCGCGCCATCGCCGCGGCCATCTCCTCCACCGGCTGGCGTACGGTGGTCAGCGGTGGCCGGCACTCCGTCGCGGCGGCGGAGTCGTCGAAGCCCACCACGGCCACCTCTCCGGGCACGGAGACCCCCTGCTCGCGCAGGTACTGGCAGGCACCCTGGGCCATCAGGTCGTTCGCGGCGAACACCCCGTCGAGTCCGGGGTGTTCCCGCAGGAGGCGGGCCATCGCCTGGCGGCCGCTCGCCATGGTGAACAGCCCTCTCACGACGGGCACGTCCTCGATGCCCGCCGCCGCCAGAGCGGCACGGAAGCCGGCCAGGCGTTCCCGGGCGGCCGGCGCCGACACGGGCGCGGCGATGGTGGCCGGGCGGCGTCGGCCGAGGGCGAGCAGATGCCCGGCGGCCAGCCGCGCGCCCGCCTCGTTGTCGAGGTCCACGAACCCGGTGCGCACCCCGTCCCGCGGGCGGCCGAAGAGCACGGTCGGGACGCCCGCCGTCACCAGCATCGACGGCAGCGGGTCGCCCACGTCGAGGGACACCACCAGCGCCCCGTCGGCGGCGCCCTGCCGCAGGTACTCCAGCACCTGCCCCCGGGCGTCCTCCGACTCCGCCACCAGCAGGACCGGCTGGACGCCCCGCTCGCGCAGCGAGGCCACCGCGCCGTCGACCACCCGCCCGAAGAAGGGGTCGGCGAAGACCCGGGCGGCGAAGGCCTCGCCGACGGCGGAGAGCACGAGGGCCACCGCGCCGGTGCGGCGCGTCACCAGCGACCTGGCGGCCCGGTTGGGGGTGTACCCGGTCCGGTCGATGGCCTGGCGCACCGCCCGCTGGATCTCCGGGTCCACATTGCGGACACCGTTGACCACGCGCGAGACGGTCGCACGGGACACCCCGGCCTGCCGCGCGACGTCCTCCAGGGTCGGTCCCCTCTTCGTCACGCAGGCACCCTAACGGGCTGTCGCCGGACGAGTACGCGCAGGTGCCCGCCCTCGATCTCTGGCGACTTAAGCCAAGTCAAAAGAAAAGTACGACACGACGCTTGACCGTTCATCAACAAGGCGGGCAAGGTGCCGGAGAGCGCTCTCCAGTTCCCGCACGGTCAACACCTAGGAGCCCCCATGCCTTCAGTCGGGACACCGCCGGTCCTCCGGCGTTCCACCCCGGCAACCAGACGCGCCACCGCCGGCGCGCTGGTCTCCTCCCTGATCGGCACCCTGCTCGCCCTCGGCCCGGCCGGCGCGGCACACGCCGACCCCGTCCTGCTCTCCCAGGGCCGTACCGCCACCGCCTCCTCCACCGAGGGCGCGGCCTTCGCCGCCTCCGCCGCCGTCGACGGCAACCTCACAAGCACCCGCTGGGCCAGCCAGTGGACCGACAACCAGTGGTTCCAGGTCGACCTCGGCAGGTCCGTCGACATCAGCCGAGTCGTCCTCACCTGGGAGGCCGCGTACGGCAAGGCGTACGACATCCAGCTCTCCGACAACGGCACCGACTGGCGCACCGTCAGGTCGGTCACCGCAGGCGACGGAGGCGCCGACGACCTCACCCTGACCGGCACCGGCCGCTACGTCCGCCTCCAGGGCATCACCCGCGGGACGGGGTACGGCTACTCCCTGTGGGAGTTCCAGGTCTACGGCGGCGGGGACACCGCCCAACTACCGGGCGGCGGCGACCTCGGACCCAACGTCCATGTCATCGACCCGTCGACGCCGGACATCCAGGGCAAGCTGGACGCGGTGTTCCGCGAGCAGGAGTCGGCCCAGTTCGGCACCGGACGGCACGCGTTCCTGTTCAAGCCGGGCACCTACAACAACCTCAACGCCCAGATCGGCTTCTACACCCAGATCGCGGGCCTCGGCCTCAAGCCCGACGACACGCTGATCAACGGCGACGTCACCGTCGACGCGGGCTGGTTCAACGGCAACGCCACGCAGAACTTCTGGCGTTCGGCGGAGAACCTCGCGGTCAACCCGGTCAACGGCACCGACCGCTGGGCCGTCTCCCAGGCCTCCTCCTTCCGCCGGATGCACATCAAGGGCGGCCTGAACCTCGCCCCGAACGGCTACGGCTGGGCCAGCGGCGGCTACATCGCCGACTCGAAGATCGACGGACAGATCGGCAACTACTCGCAGCAGCAGTGGTACACCCGGGACAGCTCCATCGGCGGCTGGTCCAACTCGGTCTGGAACCAGGTCTTCTCGGGCGTCGCGGGCGCCCCGGCCACCGGCTTCCCCGAGCCGCGCTACACCACACTGAACAACACCCCCGTCTCGCGCGAGAAGCCCTTCCTCTACCTCGACGGCAACGAGTACAAGGTCTTCGCCCCCGCGCTGCGCACCAACGCCCGTGGCACCACCTGGGAGTCGGGCACCCCACAGGGCCAGTCCATCCCCCTCAGCAGCTTCTACGTGGTCAAGCCCGGCACCACCGCGGCCACCATCAACCAGGCTCTCGCGCAGGGACTGCACCTGCTGTTCACGCCCGGCGTCTATCACGTCGACCGGACGATCGAGGTCAACCGGCCCGGCACCGTCGTCCTGGGCCTCGGCCTCGCGACGATCGTCCCGGACAACGGCGTGACCGCGCTGCGCGTCGCCGACGTCGACGGAGTGCGCCTGGCGGGTCTGCTGATCGACGCGGGCACGGTCAACTCGCCCACACTTCTGGAGGTCGGCCCGCAGAACGCGTCCGCCGACCATGCCGCCAACCCCACGACCGTCCAGGACGTGTACATCCGCATCGGCGGCGCGGGCCCCGGCAAGGCCACCACCAGCATGGTCGTCAACAGCGACGACACCATCGTCGACCACACCTGGGTCTGGCGCGCCGACCACGGCCAGGGCGTCGGCTGGGACACCAACCGCGCGGACTACGGCGTCCGCGTCAACGGCGACGACGTCCTGGCCACCGGCCTGTTCGTGGAGCACTTCAACAAGTACGACGTGGAGTGGTACGGCGAGCGCGGCCGCACGATCTTCTTCCAGAACGAGAAGGCGTACGACGCCCCGAACCAGGCCGCCATCCAGAACGGCAGCACCAAGGGCTATGCGGCCTACCGGGTGGACGACGCGGTCAACACCCATGAGGGCTGGGGCATGGGCAGCTACTGCTACTACAACGTGGACCCGACGATCCGTCAGGACCACGGCTTCAAGGCGCCGGTGAAGCCCGGCGTGAAGTTCCACAGCCTGCTGACCGTCTCACTGGGCGGCAACGGCCAGTTCAACCACGTCATCAACGACACCGGCGCCCCCACCGAGGGCACCGCGACCGTCCCGTCGACCGTCGTCTCCTACCCCTGACGGTCCCGGTCGGGTCACGCGCCCCACTCGCGTGACCCGGCCCCCGTGGAGCGGGCCGTCAGTCGCCGCCGCCCCCACCGTCACCGCCGCCGTCGCCCCCGCCGGAGTCACCGCCGTCGCCGCCGTCCGAACCCCAGCCGTCGCCTCCGCCGGATTCGTTGTCCTCCCCGCCGCTGCCGAGGTTGCTGAACCAGGGCCGGTCCCACCACTCGTCGACGGCGACCGGCTCGCCGCCGTTCGACCGGCGCCGCTCCGTGCGGAACCGCGCCGTGCCCGTGGTGTCCCCGAGCCCGAAGGTGACGGCGAACGCCTGTGCCAGCACGGCATCGAGCGGGTCCGCGCTCTCGTACCGCACGGGCGTCAGCGGCAGCAGGACGCTGTCCGGCTCCAGGTCGGGCCTGCGGGGCGGACGGGTCAGCAGGGCGACCCGCCGGTCGTCCCGCAGCAGCCACGAACTGCGCGCGTTCTCCCGCCGCAGCACCCACAGCCGGCCGGACATCCGCAGCTGCGCATAGCTCTTGGACTTGCGCAGCTTCCGCTGCAGGCCGAGCTGAGCCGGCTCCTCCCCGACGGTCGCCCGCAGTCCCAGCGACGGATCGGAGGCCTGGCCGTGGAAACCGTACGGCGCCCGGATGCGTACGACGGGAGCCCCGGGCCCCCATACGTCGACCCGCACCAGATGCCGGTCGACGGCGACGGCGATCGGCCCGGCAGGGCCCGGCGCGAACCGGCGCGCGATCCACAGCGGGACCCCCTCGGCCCGGGCCCTGGCCCCGAGGGCGGCCACCTGTTCGGGGCCGCCGCAGACGCGGACCGCCAACTCCCCCAGTTCGCGGGCGAATCCGGCGGCGTCACGCACCTTCACCGGTCGGGCGGTGCCGGTGGCGCGGGTCACCGGCACGACGCCGGGGCCGTCCGCCAGCCTCTCCAGCGCGCGTTCCGAACCACCGCCGCCGAGCCACTGGCCACGCCGGTACGCCTCGGCCATGGCGCCGAGGTTCAGCTCGCTCAGCGGTGTGGTTCTGCCGCCCCTGCGCAGACCGTCCTCGGTCAACTCCACCGTGCGGGCCAGCGGATTCCACGACCGCTCGCCATAGAGCACCCGGCTCACGACGCCCCCCATGTCCTGTGCGAGTCAGCCCTGGCGGGCCGGCCCCCTACAACTACCAGCACCTCGTCGAGCCGCTCGGGCGGGGGCCTGCCGGTGTCAGCCGACGCGGGTGAGGTGCTGCTCGTCGCCCCTCTCGGCGCCCGGCCGAATCGTGTCGGGGGCCGGCATGAGGATGGAGCGCTGGATGCGGCGCAGTGCGGCGGAGGGTTCGAGGCCGAGTTCCCTGGAGAGGGTGGTGCGCAGGCGCTGGTAGACCTGGAGGGCCTCGCTGCGCCGGCCGGAGCGGTGCAGGGCCAGCATGAACTGGCCGTGCAGGCTCTCATGCGTGCGGTAGTGGCTGACCAGGACGCTCATCTCGCCCAGCAGTTCGCGGTGCCGGCCGAGCCGCAGGTCGGCGTCGATGCGCCGGTCGAGGGCGCACAGGCGTATCTCCTCGAGCCGTCTGGCCTCCGTCTGGAGCTGCGCTCCGCAGCGGACGTCGGCGAAGACGGGGCCCCGCCACAGGGCGAGGGCCTCATGCAGCCGACGTGCCCCGTCGGCGTGGTCACCGGCGTCCATGGCGCGGTAGCCGAGGCCCGCCAGCCGCTCGAACTCGGCGGCGTCGCTGGTGCCGCCGAGGGTGTTCAGCAGATACCCGCCCGGTTCGGTGACGAGCACGTCCTTGGCGACGGCCCGCGCGTCCTCGCCGCTCTCCTGCCCGAGGGCCGACGCGATCAGCTCCCGCAGCTGCAGCACGTACGTCTGCAGGGTGGTGCGGGCGCTGCGGGGCGGTCTGTCACCCCACAGCTCCTCGGTCAGCGCGCTGACGGGCACGACCTGACCGGCCCGGACCGCGAGCAGCGCCAGCACCTGCCGCGGCTTGGGCGCGGTCGGAGTCACCGACGCGCCGTTCTCCGTCACGCTCAGCGCGCCCAGTACTCCGATGTCCACTGCCGTCTCCCCAGTCCGCGCATGCGCACTCTCCTGTGCTGCGTGACGCCTTCGGCGTCCCGGCCTCGGCCGTGCACAGCCTTACCCCGACCTCAGTAATACAAAACAGGGCGGTCGGTTTGTCAACATGAAACCGGCTACGCTGTTTTCTTTCCACCCCTGCCGAAGCCGCGCCTCCCCAGAGGCGCCGCCCGGCCGGCCCTCACATCCGGGCGGGTTCCCGCATCCCCGCAGTGGCCGTCTCATGCCCCGGGCCGGGACGTGCAGCCGGCCCACCCGCGCGCAGCACCGCTGCCGCGCGGGCTCCCCGGCCGGCACCCACCGAGACGTGCTGCTCGCTCAGCCGTGGCAGCAACAGGCCCCAGAAGCCCCTGACCCGCTCCATCGACAGCCACGCCCGATGCTCACCGGCGAGGACCTGGAAGCCGGTCGTCGCGGCGACCACCGCGGCCGCGGCATCCTCCGGGGACACGCCCCGGGCGAGTCCGCCCTCCCGGCCGGCCCGGCGCATGGTCTCCTCCACCCAGCACTGCCACTCCCGCCTGGGCGCCGACATCGTCGCGCAGCCCGGGTCGGCGCCCAGCACGAAGCCCGCGCGCAGCACCACGTCGTCGGCGAGGCGGCCGACCAGGCCGTAGGTGGCCTCGACCACGATCGCGAGCGGCCTGATCTCCCGCTCGGACGCCAGCCGCACCACCTCGCGCACCATGTCCAGCGCCTCGGCCTCGACGGCTTCGGCGAGCGCCCGCTTGCTCTCGAAGTGGAAGTGCAGCGCGCCGTTGCTCACCCCCGCCTGCCGGCTGATCGACGACAGCGAGGCCGCCACGAACCCTTCTCTGGCGAACACCTCGGCCCCGGCACGCACCAGTGCCCGGCGGGTACGAACCGCACGCTCCTGCTTGACCATCAGTCGCCTCCTGGTCGCCGGCCCGGTTCCACGGCGTTCACCGACCGGGCGCCGCGCAGTCCCCATCTCTGCACGACTCCTTGAGAGTAACAAACCGCATCGACGGTTTGGTTGACGTCTCTGGGTGCCCGGTACACGCGGGCTCGTGGCGCGAGGACGGGAGGGCTTGCTACGCATCCCCACCGATCAGTTCCAGCCTGATGCCGCGAAGCCGGCCGACGGCCGGCGGTTCGCGCCGGAAGCGCGGACTCCGTCACCTTCGGCGCTGTCGGCGGCGCCGCGACTGTGCCGGTACGAGCGCCGCGGGCATGCTCTGCGCCCGGCTCCGGCGGCGCGACATCCCTGCGGCCGCGGCTCTTCCTCAGGGGGTGTTCACACCCTGGGCGACCGGGCGTCCATAATTGTCCGCATCCGTCTGCGCGGGGCGTCGTCCGAAGTCACAAAAGGCGGCCCGACCTGGCCCACCGGCCGGGGTCGGCCCCCGACCCGAGGGCGGCGGACCGGCGTCTCGCAAAGAGGGTCACCGGGGCACGCACGGCGTCGCCGCCGACGCCCGCCACCGCTTCGGGGCAGGCGAGTACCGGCCACCGCTGGAAATAAAACCGGTTGGTATGTATCTTCGGGGCGTTGAGGGGCTGACGTACGGTCCACTCCCACGATCGGCTGCCAAGGGGGATCGATGACGGCAAGCACGTTCCGGGCCGAACACACCACGGCAGGCCTGGCACCGGCGCGGAGCACCTTCGGGGCGCCGGCCACTCCCAGCGGATTCCGCTACCCGTCCCTCACCACCACGGTCCCCAAGGAGCTGGTGCACCGGGCCGCCGTCGCGGAGGTCATCCTCACCGACTGGTGGCGCGAGGGCGAGACGCGGTTCGCCATGCAGGGGCAGTGGCCCCGCGGGCACAGCTTCTTCACCCCGATCGCGGGCCACCACGATCCGCTCATCGCGGTGGAGACGATCCGTCAGGCAGGCCTGCTGCTCGCGCACGCCGAGTTCGGAGTGCCGCTGGGCCACCACTTCCTCGTCTCCGACCTGGAGGTCACGGTGGATCCCCGGCACATGCCGGTCGGCGACACTCCCGCCTCCCTGGACATGACGGTGACCTGCCCCGACATCCGGCTGCGCGGCAGCAGCCTGGCCGGGCTGCGCATCGCGGTGGAGATACGTCGCGACGGCGAACTCGCCGCGCGCGGCGGCGGGTCCCTCACCACGATCGTCCCGGCGGTGTACCGGCGTCTGCGGGCCGCCCGCTCCGACTCCAGACAACGGGTGCTGCCGCTCACCGCACCGGCCGCCCCGCAGCTCGTGGGCCGTATGTCGCCCACGGACGTCACCCTCACACCCGTCGGGGAGCCCGACCGCTGGCAGTTGCGGGTCGACACACGCAACCCCGTGCTGTTCGACCACCCGCTCGACCATGTGCCCGGCATGCTGCTGATGGAAGCCGCCCGCCAGGCCACCGCCGCGACGCTGCGGCACCCGACGCTGCTCCCGCTGAGCATCAGCAGCGAATTCCTTCACTACGTCGAGCTGGACAAACCCTGCATGATCGAGGCACGCCCCGACCGGTCACGCGGCGACCGTGTCACGGTGAACGCCTACCAGGACGGCGCGGTCGTCTCCCGCTCCACCGTCGTCGCGGCGCAGATCGGCTGAACGCCCCGGCGTCGCGGTCGCCCTGACGCGGACCGACGGGACCCCGAGCGCCGGTCAGCGGTCGCCCCGGGGCGCGTGCACGGTGAAGTCGTCGAGGTGGTCCTCGGCCCACCGGGCGAAGGAGCGGGCGGGCCGGCCCGTGAGCCGGCGCACCGTGTCCGTCACACCGGTCTTGGCGCCCGCCCGCTGTCTGTGTGCGCTGTGCAGCAGCGCCTCGACGACCGGCTCGGGATAACGCCTGCCCATGGCCGCACGCGCCTGGTCGGCCGCCAGTTCCTCCAGGCGCAGCGGGACATGGAGCAGGCGGGCCAGCTCGGCCGTCTGGTCGGCCGCGCTGATCGCCCGAGGGCCGGTCAGGACGTAGGCCCGGCCGTCGTGGCCGTCCTCGGTCAGGGCGCGCACCGCCACCTCGGCGACGTCCCGGGGGTCCACGCACGCGTTGAGCGAGCTGCCGTACAGCGCCCGCACGACCTGTTCGGAGCGGATGGAGGGCGCCCAGGACAGGCAGTTGGACATGAACGAGCGGGGCCGCAGCAGCGTCCACTCCATCCCCGAGTCGCGCAGCAGGGCCTCGCTGTCCCGCTGCCACGTGGTGATCAGGTCGTCGGCGCCGGGATCGGTGACGGCCGCCGCCGACAGCTTCACCACGTGCCGTACGCCGGCCGCCCGTGCCGCGCCCAGGAAGCGGACGTCGTCCTCGCCCGTGACCCGGGTCGTGACCAGCAGGGCCCGGTCCACCCCGCGCAGGGCCCGGCCGAGCGCGGCCTCGTCGCCGTAGTCTGCCGTGACGACCTCGGCGGTGCGGGACGCGGCGGGGTCCAGACGCGCCGGGTCCCGCACCAACACCCGTACTCTGTCGGCGGCAAAGCCGGGTCCGGCGGGGTCGGCGAGCTGACGCAGCACCTGACGTCCGACGGTTCCGGTGGCGCCCGTCACGAGAATCACTGACACTCCTTGCCTGGCCGACGGGGGTCCGTAGCAACCGCGTTCCACCAGGTGGCGGGTTTCGCTCGGCGGGGGTCCGCGTCTCGGCCTGTAAGATACGAACTAGACGGTTTTTTTAGAGGGCCGTTCCGGGCTCCAGGCCGTGGACATGGAGGGCGAGACCCATGGCGAAGCAGGAGCGGGCCATCCGCACCCGCCATTCGATCCTGATGGCTGCCGCCAGAGTCTTCGAGGAGCGCGGTTACCAGGCGGCCACCATCAACGAGATCCTCGCCGTCGCCGGTGTCACCAAGGGCGCCCTGTACTTCCACTTCCAGTCCAAGGAAGACCTCGCCGAAGGCGTCCTCGCCGGACAGGACCAGCACCTCGCCGTGCCCTCCCGCGCCTGCAAGGTACAGGAACTCGTCGACGCCGTGCTGCTGCACGCCTACCGGCTGCAGACCGATCCCATGGTCCGCGCGGGCGTACGTCTCACCCTCGACCAGCGCGCGCAGGGGCTGGACCGCAGTGGCCCCTTCCTGCGCTGGCGCGATGTCGGCATCGACCTCCTGGAGCGCGCCCGGGCGCAGGGCGAGCTGCTTCCCCATGTCACCCCCGCCGAGACGGCCGGCGTCATGGTCGGCTCCTTCGCCGGTATCCAGGCCATGTCGCAGGCCCTCACCGACTACCAGGACCTGACCCAGCGCGTCAGCGAACTCATGTGCCATCTGCTGCCGAGCATCACCATGCCGTCCGTCCTCACCGCCCTCGACCTCACCCCTGAGCGCGGTGAGAAGGTCTGCAACGAGCTGCTCGAGCGGCAGCGACTGGCGGAGGCCGCCTCCGAGGAACAGGACACCTCTCAGGAGCCCGCCGCCCTCGGCTGACCGGCGTCACCGGCTCCGCCCTTCGGGCGCTGGCCGAAGCAGGCCTCCAGCGCCGCTTCGAGGTCCGCCCCGCCGGGTGCCCAGCCGACATAGCCGTCCGGGCGCAGCAGCACCGCCTCGCACGGCACCGACGCGACAGTCTCCGCCCGCACCACCCGTACGACATCCGCCCAGGGACCGGCCTGCTCCTCGATCCGAAGGGTGTCCGGTCCGCCGAACAGCACCAGCAGCGGCCCCCCTTCCCCCAACAGCCCGATCAGATCCGTCTCACCCTGCGGCGTACGCAGCGCGACGTTGGGCAGGAAGCGCCCTTCCCAGGGCGACGGCCCGAACCTCGGCGGCAGCACGGTGTCCTGGGCGCTGACCAGATCACCGACACGGCTGCCCGGCCCCTCCGAAGCGAGCATCTCGGCGAACACCGACCGCAGCGCGTCGACCTCCACGCCGGGCCGCATCAGGGCCAGCTGGGCCTGCGTGTTGTCGATCACCCGCCGGGCGGCCGGCCGGCGCTCCAGGTCGTAGCTGTCCAGCAGTCCGTCGCCCGCCTGCCCCTGTACCGTCAGCGCCAGCTTCCAGCCCAGGTCGATCGCGTCCTGCAACCCGGTGCTCAGGCCCTGCCCGCCGATCGGGAAGTGGACGTGCGCGGCATCGCCCACCAGCAGCACGCGTCCGGCCCGGTAGCGGTCGGCGAGCCGGGAGAAGTCGCTGAACCGGGTCAGCCAGCGCCCCCGCTCCATGTCCACGTGCCGCCCCGCGAGCCAGGACACCTCCTCCCGCAGCTCCTGGAGCGTCAAGGGCTCGTCGCGGCGGGCGTGCGTGCGCGAGCAGTTCAGGGTCCGCAGGTGCGTGCCGCCTCCGGGTTCGTGCTTCACCACGAGCCAGCCCCGGGCCGTACGGTGCCAGCCCGCCTCCAGCGCCTTGTCCTCCGCCAGCTCCACCAGCCCCGCCATCGCCGACACCGTGGCGGGCCACTCCTGGCTGCCGATGCCCGCCAGGTCACGGACCGTGCTGCGCGCCCCGTCGGCCCCGACCAGGAACTCCCCCGTGACGGTGAGCATGCCCTCGGGGCCCTCGGCGACGGCCCGTACCCCGTCGGCGTCCTGCGTCACCTCGGTCACCCGGTGCCGGCGCAGGATCCGCGCGCCCGCCGCAACCGCCCGCTCCTCGAGCATCCGCTCCAGATCCGCCTGCGCACGCTTGAGCAGCGGGCCCGGCTCCCCCGCCGGGACGGACAGCGGAAGTCCCTCGACGCCCCCGAAGTGGAACGGCGCAGTCGACTCCGCGCCACCCATGGCGCGGGGCCGCAGCTCGGGGAGATACCCCCGCCTGACCAGGCACTGCAGGGCACGCGCGTGCAGGGTGGTCGCCCGCGGCCGCATCGACACCTCGGCCGCGGCTTCCAGTACGACGGTGTCCACCCCGAAGGCACCGAGCTCGGCCGCCACCAGCAGGCCCACCGGCCCGCCGCCGACCACCACGACCCGCGTCCGCACATGCCCCGTCATCAACCCGCCCCACCCGGTTGTCGATCTCCCACCTGAGCGCAAAAATATACCGGTCGGACGGTTCCCTATCGCGGCGCCCCCGGTGCCCCCGGCCAGGCGGGAGATAGCGTGGCGCCATGCGCCATGAAGTGACCCCCGCCGACACCGCGGCCGCGCTGGGCAGCGGTGATGTGCCCGTCCTCGCGACACCGCGGCTGATCGCATGGCTGGAGGCCGCGACCGTGCGGGCCGCCCGGCCGCTGGTCGGGGCCGGGTCGACCACCGTAGGGACCGCGGTTCGCGTGCGGCATCTGCGTGCCACCGCGGTGGGCGATGCGGTGGAGGTGTCCGCATCGGCGCCCGCCGACCCGACCGGACGACGGCTCACCTTCCAGGTACGGGCGGTCGACGACTCGGGGGAACTGGTCGCGACCGGTGAGATCGAACGGGCCGTCGTCGACCGGGACCGCTTTGTCGCGGCCGCGTCGGGCAAGGCGGCGGGCCGCTGAAGAAGGGCCGTGGGACCGGGTCGCTCACACGGGCCGGTGCCCCAGCAGATAGGTCCGTACGGCTTCCGGGAGGCCGGTGCCGGCGGCCTGCTCTATCGCCGTCCAGCGGATCTGTTCCGGTGCGAGGGCGGCGCCGCCGGACGGGGACTCGGTCAGCAGTTGGCACACCACGGCGGCCGGGGCGGTGTCCCGCAGGGTCTGGGAGCCGTCCACGAGGTAGCCGGTGAGTTCGTAGACGACCCGGGCTGCCGTGGCCTCCGGTGTCTCCGCCGGTTCCGGGGTGCCTGCGGGCAGACTCCAGTCGCCCTGGCGCCGCACGAGCAGCACCTGTCCGTCGTACACGGTGACCGCCTGCACGGAGGACGGGGACGCGTCTGCCTGATCGATCGTCATGGGCCTCTTCTACCCAGGGAGTGGGCCCCGCACCCGGGGCGCGGCGCCGCGTGACTGCCCGGGGCTCCCCGGCCGTGTGCCGGGGAGCCCTGGGCGGTCGGTGGGTGACGGTGCGGGGATCAGAGGCGGTCGAGGATCTTCCCGAGCCTGTCGACCTCGGCGGACTGGTTCGTCACGACGTCGGCGGCGAGCCGCCTGGCCGTGGCGTTGCGGCCGTTCTTCTGCTCGGCCCGCGCCATGGTGATCGCGCCCTCGTGGTGCTCGATCATCATCTGCGCGAACATCCGGTCGAACGCGGTGCCCTTGGCGGCCCGGAGCTTCTCCATGGCGTCGGCGGACATCATCCCGGACATGCCCGAGTGGTCCGTGGCGCCGGAGCCGTGGTGCATGCCGGGCATCTCCTCGGCGGACTCGGGCCTGCCCCAGGCCTCGAGCCAGGACTTCATGGTCCGGATCTCGGGGTCCTGGGCCTTCTCGACGGCGGCGGCCAGGGTCTTGACCTCCGCGTCGGAGGCCCGCCCGGCGGCGAGCCGGGACATCTCGACGGCCTGCTCGTGGTGCGGGATCATCCCCTGCGCGAACGCGACGTCCGCGTCGTCGAACGCGCCGGGTGCCGGGTTGCCCCCCGGCGTCCGCGGGGATGTGGCGGAGGCGGTGCTGCCGCTTCCGTGGTCGCTGCCCTCGCCGTGGCCCCCGCCGCAGGCGGCGAGCAGCAGTGCGGCTGCCGCTACGGCGCTGACGATCGCGCTACGACGACGAAGACGGCGGGCAGGGTTGTGTGCGGTCATGTGCGGACTACCTCGCTTGTACGGTGCTGTCGGTGTGGGTCGGGACCGGGCGCGGCGGGCGCGGGCATGACGAACCCGCGCCACGGCCCGGCCTATATCCGCAGCACCGACAGTCGGGCGAGGAGTGGTTCAGGGGGTGGCGAGCCGGGACGCAGCACGGCCATCGCCCGGGCGAGCAGGGCGGGCAGCCGCTCCTTGCGCAGGGCTGCCGCGCAGAGGAACACCCACAGCAGCCATCCGCTGAGCACCGCCACGCACACGGACAGCACGTCCATGCCGATCACGGGCGCGTCAGCCGACGGGCCGGATGCGGGTGATGCCGAGAGGCCGGCGGCTTCCCCGGCCATGCCGCCGTGGTGCGCACCGGCGGCGGCATGCGCGACGGTTTCGGCCGCCCGGCCGGTGGAGTGCTCCGGGTGGCCCATGGTGTGCATGGCGAACACGCCGAGGGCGAGCACGGCGACCAGCAGGAGGTGCCCCCAGGCTCCACCCGCACGCAGTCGCGCGTTCCTGACCAACTCGACCACCCGAGACGTTCGTTCCTGTCGTCCCGGGCATGCTACTCGGCGGCCGGTGTCGGACGGTGTCACGCGTCGGCGCGGCGGAACGCGCCGGCCACGTCCAGGGCGACCCGTGCCGCCCGCCGCGCGGCCTCGGTCTGCTTGGTCTTCTTGTCCACGGTCATCTCCTCGTCGCCGAGGTCGCTGACGCACTTGAGCATCGCGCCGCCGATGAACGCCTTCGCCTTGAACGTCTCCCAGATCGCGTGCAGCACGCCGTGCGCCTCGGTCTCCACCCCGCCGATGTCGGCGGACAGTCCGAGCAGTTGGGCGCGCAGTGCGGAGTCCCGCCAGGCGATCACCTTCTCCCCGCTGGCGAAGTCCTTCACGAGGAGGTCGCCGTCGCCGAGCGAGGCGTCGAGTCTGCCCCGGGTGTGGAGCCTGTCGACGAGCCGCAGGGCCTGTTCGTCCGTCCGGTACACCTGCGGCCGCAGGCCCCCGCCTTCCGGTCGTACCTTCTCCGGGCCGTGGTCGAACACCTCCCGCGCGAACAGCACGTCGCCCAGGGACACCCCGCGCTCGCCGAAGCCGCCGCACACCCCGACGAGGAAGACCAGGTTCGGCCGGAACGTGGACAGCAGGTCGCGCGTCACGGCCGCCGCCGACTGGCCACCCTGGTCGGTTGCCTGTGTGGTGACCACACGTACCGGGGGCTGCCCTGCGGTGACCAGCTCGAAGACGTCGTAGTAGCGGCCGTCGCGCTGCATCTCGGTCGTGGTGAGGCGGCGCTCGTCGAGTACGTGGAAGAGCGCCTTCGTCTCCACGGGCACGGCCGTCAGCAGGGCGACGTGGTACTCGTCGTCGGTGGTGGGTGCGGTCACTTCGAACCTCGACTTCCGTTGTTCGCGGAACCCCGCGAGCACCGCCTCGGGGTTGCGGGTGAACGACTCGACATCGGCCTGCACCCGTTCGCGCTCGGCCAGGGACTCCCGTTCGGCGGCCAGTTCCGGCTCGAGGTGCGGGTTCTCCGGCGCGCTGTCGCCCTTGAGTTCCACGATGCGGGCGAAGACCCGCTGCGCGACGGGCAGGGGGAGCAGGCGCAGTTGGGTGAGCGAGGAGACCGTCGCCCAGTGGATGTTCTTCTGCAGGAGCAGCCGGACGACGCTGGGGAGCAGCGACTCGGTGTAGGCCGGGCGGTCGGCGGCGGCGCGCAGGACGGCGGACGCCGCGACGCACAGAACGCCCGCGTCGCTGTCCCGGGGCCGCTTGTCCGGCCGAGGGCGCTTGGGCTCGATGACGAACCTGATCAGGTCCGTGTCCGCCTGACCGGCGCGGGCCAGCCCTTCGAGGGCGGTCGTGCGGTTCAGCGGGTCTTTGTCTCCGCGGACCACGCTGACCAGCCAGTCCTTCGTCGTCGGCGTGATCTCCCGGCGGGCCACCAGGTCGACGATGGCTCCGCGCAGGGCGCGGCCGTGCCGGTCGCGGGCGGTGAACTTGAGCGCGTCGGCGACCTTCGTGATCCACGCCTCGTCGCCGGTGTCCAGGTGGGTGAGGGACCCGACGGCGGCCCGCCGGGTCAGATACGTCTCCTTGGGGTTGGCGATGGTGGCCCGCAGCACCTCCGCCGCGGCCGTGTCCCCCTGGTGTCCGAGGGCGTTGGCGGCCGAGCCGCGTACTTTGGCGTCGCGGTCGTGGAGCAGTGCGTGGGTGAGCGGTTCCAGCGCACCGGGGGCGTTGACGCGGCCGAGGGCGTTGGCGGCCGAGCCGCGGACCTTGTCGTCGCGGTCGTGGAGCAGCGCGTGGGTGAGCGGTTCCAGCGCACCGGGGGCGTTGACGCGGCCGAGGGCGTTGGCGGCGGCCCCCTTGGTGTGGGAGTCGCTGTCCTTCGCGAGGGCCCTGGCGAGCGCGTCCAGGGCGCTGGGGTCGCCTATGCGGCCCAGGGCGTTGGCGGCCGAGGTGCGGACGAAGGCGTCGGGGTCGCGGGTGAGCGAGGTGGCGAGGGCGGGGACGGCGCCGGGGTGTCCGATACGGCCGAGAGCCTCGGCGGCCGAGCCCCTGGTGCGGCTGTCGTCGTCGGCGGCGAGGGCGACGGTGAGCGCGTCGAGAGCGCCGGGGTCGCCCGCGCGGCCGAGGGCGTTGGCGGCGGACCCGCGGACGACGGCGTCGGGGTCGGTGAGCGCCGCGGTGAGGTCGGGGACGGTCTGAGGGTGGCCGATGTGACCGAGGGCGAGGGCGGCCGCTCCTCGGACGACGGGCGCGGTGTCGGTGAGCGCGGTGGTCAGCACGGGGACCGCCTGAGGATGGCCGATGCGGCCGAGCGCGGTGGCGGCCGCTCCTCGGATGCTGCCCTCGATGTCGGTGTCGCGGAGCGCGTCGGTCAGTGCGGGCACCGCCTGGCGGTCGCCGATGCGGCCGAGGGCGGTGGCCGCCGCCCCACGGACGCTGACCTCGCTCTCGGGGCCGCCGAGCAGGGTGGTCAGTGCGGGCACCGCCTGGGCATGTCCGATGTTCCCGAGGGCGGTGGCCGCCGCGCCGCGGACACTGCCCTCGGTGTCGGTGAGCGCGATGACGAGGGCGGGGACCGCCTGGCGGTCGCCGATGTTCCCGAGGGCGTTGGCCGCCGAGCCTCGGACAACGGGGTCGTCGTCGGTGAGCGCGGCGGCGAGGGCCGGGACGGCACGGGTGTGGCCGATGTGGCCGAGGGCGGTGGCGGCCGCTCCTCGGACGATGGCGTCGCGGTCACAGAGCGTGGCAGTGAGCCCGGGAACCGCCTGGCGGTCGCCGATGTTCCCGAGGGCGGTGGCGGCCGACCCGCGGACGGTGGGCTCGATGTCGTCCTTGGCGGCTCGCAGGAGGGCGGGGACGGCCCGGGGTGCGCCGATGCGTCCGAGGGCGGTGGCGGAGGCGCCGCGGACCGTGGCCTCGGGGTCCTCCAGCATCGCCGCCCGCAGGTCGTCCACGTCCGGCTCGCCGCCATTGACGCTGAGCCAGTTCGCGCTGCGGCGGCGGGCATCCGGGTCTTCGTGCTCGCGCAGGGCTGCGAGCCGCTTGGCTGCGAGGGCGGGGTCGCGACCGGATCCTCTCGGTGCCGGCTCCTTCTTGTTCCGCTCGTAGGTGCGGCGCAGTCGCTGGAGGGACTGCGCGTCCAGCGACCCGTTCCACAGTGCGGCGAAGATGTCGTCCGCGAGTTCCGGTGCCTTGGCGTTGAGGGTCCGCAGCAGTCCGCGCTGGAGTCCGTCGCGCAGCACGGTCGGGGGCAGACCGGCCAGCGCCACGGCCAGGCGGTCGCGGATCTGGCGGCCCTGCTGGAAGCAGCTGCCCAGGCGTCGCCAGAGCACCCCGCGCACCTCGTCGCCGAGCACACCGCGGTTGGCGAGCAGGACGTCCACCATCAGTTCCGGCGGCAGCGGTTTGGCGCCGATGGCGAGCAGGTCGATCACGGCGCTGTCCGGGTCGGGCTGCAGGCCGACCCAGTCGCCCAGGCACTGGTCCAGGTAGACGGGGTCGAGTACGACGGGTGGCAGGCCGGTGTTCTGCCAGGCGAGGGCCAGGCCGAAGTCCACGAAGGCCGGGTGCATGAGGCTGTACTGGCCGTCCAGGGCGTCACCGACCGGCTGCACCATCTGTGTGTCCAGGAACGCCTGCACCGCGCGGGCGATCTCGTCCCTGTCGTCCCACACCCGGCCGAGCAGCGCCTCCACGTCCCGGGCGAGGAAGTCGGCGTTGCCCTTGCCCGTGGTGATCGCGGCCAGTGCGGCCGCGCACAGCGCCGCCTCCATGCCGAGCCCGCGTTTCGCCGCGTCCTTCTCCGCTGTGGCGAACCGGCCTTCGGTGCGGGGCCGGACCACGGTCGCCCGCAGCAGGTCCGCGCGGCTGCGCGGGATCGCCCGGTCCTTGACGGACCGCGTCCCGAGCAGCCAGTCGGTCAGCAGCGACAGCATGAACGGGTTGGACGCCACGCCCAGCATGTCGCCGGACCTGATCTCGGCCAGCGCGTCGGTCGCCGACCCGTCGCGCATCTCCAGGTAGGTCTCGATGTCCTGCTCGCCCAACGGCTCGATGGACAGGGTCTCGACACCGCGCAGCGAGGTCCCGGCCAGGTCGTCGGTCTCGGTGCGGGACGTCGCCAGCACGGTGAAGCCGTTCGACCCGGCGACCAGGCGCCAGATGAACTTCCAGGCGGCGGAGCCGTGGAACTCGCGCTCCAGTTCGTTCAGCGCGTCGACCAGGAACACCAGCTGGTGGTGCTTGACGCGCGTCTTCCACAACTTCTCGGCGACGTCGGAGGGGCGTAACGCCTTGGCGAACTCCTCGATGGTCATGCCGTCGACGTACCACTCCCTGATCGCGCGGTTGTCGACGATGACGGACGGGGTCTCGCGGTCCAGGAGGGCGATCGCGTACTGCAGGACGGCGGTGCTCTTGCCGCTGCCCGCGCCGCCGGTCACCAGCCATGTCTTGGGTCTGGGCTCGTGCTTGGCCTGGTGCGACGGCAGTTGGTCGAGGAGGGCGTCGAAGCGGAGGCGCTCGCCGGAGTCGTCCGCGGAACCGCGGACCCGGAAGGTGGGGCGGAGGTAGTGCCGGACGGTTCTGCTCACCAGTCTGGCGCGCAACTCGCTGTACGGCGAACCGCTCATCCGTCCCTCGTGTCCGCTTCATCCCACCCCGAAAAAGTGATCCAAGCTACCACGCACGAAAGCCCGTCGGAACGAAACGCCCACGGCCCGATCAGGGCTCCCACCTGCGCCGGTGACGGTCCCCCCACAGCACACCGGGACCCGTCGGGCGCGCCCCCGACGGGTCCCGGTGTGGTGTTGTGCGGATCAGGCGGCCGGTGCCGTCACGTGGCCGGAAACCGGGCGCCGTTGCAGGGCACGTTCGGCCAAGTACCCGAAGAGCAGGCCGAATCCGGCCCACAGCACCGCCTGGATGCCGATGGAGGCGAGCCGGAACTCCCACAGGTCCGTGGCGGGGAAGTCCTTGGGGACGGCGTCCCCGGACGGCAGGAACACCATGGCGACCGTCACGGCGGCCACGAACGCCAGGCCGGCGGCGACGGAGGCGTTGCCCACACCCCAGCGGGGCGTGAGGCGGTGGCCGAGCAGGACGGCCGCGGTGCCCAGGAGCACGGTGAGCACGATCATCAGGAAGAACAGCGCGGTGCGCTGCCCGATCGTGTCCGGGTCGCCGACCGCGGGCGGGTCGGCGGGGTACTTCAGCATCGGCACCAGGTACACCAGGAGGAACCCGGCCAGTGCCGTCAGAGCCGCGGTGGCCCGGGCCGACAGCCGGCCCAGGCGGCCCAGCGCGAAGCAGAAGGCGAGGGCGGCGATGCCGCCGATCGCCACACCGAAGACGAGGACTCCGGTGGCAAGGCCGGCGGTCGACTGCACCGTCCGGCTGACCAGTTCCTCGCCGTGCTCGTGGGAGTGGGCCGACTCGAACGCGATCGCCGCGTCCACGGGGCCCTCACCGACCAGGTAGGCGAAGACGAGCGCGGGGACGGCGGCCCCGAGCCCGGCGAGCATGCCGCGTACCAGCAAGGCACGCACGATGGCGGAATTCATGTGTGGTCCCGACCCGTCTTCAGTGGCAGGGGAAGCCGAGCAGATGGCGGGCGTCGTGCACCCACTCGTGCACGCCCTCGCCGGAGACGGCGGAGACGGCGCCCTGCTCGGCGCCGACGAAGTAGAGCAGCACCAGCATCAGGACGCCGAAGAACACCGCCCAGGGGGCGATCGTCTTCAGGGGCAGGGGTGCGACAACGGGCTGGGTGGTGGGGGCAGGGGCGGCGGTGGACTGCGCCATGGCGAGACCTCCTCGGGAACATCGCGTCCCGCATCGTGTGGAGCACGCGACGACGGCGTTGGGTCTGACTCACCACCGCCTCCGCGGGGAGGGGTGGCACACAGTGGCGCGACCGTGCCGGATTTGCACCGGACTTCCGTGGCGCCGTCGTCCTTGTCACGCACAGAGTAGGGGCAAGAGGGAAGTCGGCCAACATGGCGTACGCCACCTACGATGGCGCCGACCGTGGTGAATCGGCCCAGGGGGGGCGCATGACTGTCCGGCTCACGCTCGTGTGCGCCGCCGCGCCGACCGGGCGCGAGGTGCGGTTCGGGGGCGCCTCGCTCGACGAGCAGGCGCTGCTGCGGGCCCGTACGGCGGGACCGGCCGTGTCCGGGGGCGGCGTACGGTACCGCGGGCCGTCGCAGCGGTGCCGCGCGACGGCCGCGGCGCTGGCCTGGGACGGGACCGTCGTGGAACCGGCGCTGCGGGATCTCGACATGGGCCGCTGGGACGGCAGGACCCTGGACGAGGTGGCCGCCGGCGAGCCCGCCGCGCTGGCCGCCTGGGCGGTCGATCCCGAGGCCGCGCCGCACGGCGGTGAGTCGGTGGCCGAGCTGTGCCGGCGGATCGCCGCGTGGCTCGACGCGCTGCCGGAGGACGCCGGGCGGGTCGCGGCGGTGGTGGAGCAGGCCGTGGTGCGGGCCGCCGTGCTGGGTGCGCTGTCCGCGCCGTACGCGTCGTTCTGGCGCGTCGATGTGGCGCCGCTGGCCGCCGTGGAGCTGACGGGCCGGGCCGGCCGGTGGAACCTGCGGTGGGGCGCCGCAGGTTCCTGACCGGCGTCGCTCAGCGGCGCGGCTGTCGCTCAGTGGCGCGGCTGGAGCAGCAGCCGCGTACCGGCGTTGCGTTCGATCGCCTCCTCGGTGTACAGCAGCGGGAAGGAGCCGCCCGTGCTCCACTCGTCGTGCAGGTCCGTGAAGTGCTCGCTGCGCTCGTCGCCCGACTGGCCGGGGGCGTTGACCGCCCGGGAGTTGTCCCACTCCCCCACGTCCAGGGCCATCTTGAACGTCGGGCCGAGCACCTCCGAGTACGGGTAGGCGCGGTAGTAGTAGTACGAGGAGCGGACCGTGGCGAAGGTGCCGCCGCGCTCGACCGGGCCCACCATGGGCGAGCCGAGCGGGTGGACGAACATGTGCAGATGCATCGCGCCCCACCGCCAGCGGCTGTCGTCGGCGCCGAGCTTGGAGGCCACCTCGGTGTAGGCCTTCGCCAGGGTGCCGAGGATCAGTTCGTCGCGCCTGCGGGCGCCGTCCGTGCCGAACCAGTCGTCGGGGCGTACGAAGGAGTCGTGCACGATCCGCAGGTCGAGGTCGATGCTGACGCCCACCAGCTGGTCTGCGGCCTGCTTGGGCAGCAGGAGCTGGGCCCAGGCGGGGTACAGGAACCGCATCATCCAGGTCTCGAACAGCGCCGCGCCCGCCGAGTCCTTGTGCGTGACACCGTCGTAACCGGCGAGCAGCCGCAGCGCCTTGGCCGTCGTGGCGTCGGAGGAGCTCAGTCGGGTGACGTACGGCAGGAACTGCCGGGCGACGCCCGAGCGTTCGTCGTTCTGCAGGGCGAGGGTGTCGGCGAGGGACGTCCTGCGCTGCCGGGCGAGGACCTCGTGGATGCGGTCCTTGCGGTAGGCGGGCTGCCACTCGTGGGCGGGGATCGGGTGGCCGGGCGGGAAGTTGAACTCGTTGGCCGACACGAAGAACCCGGCGCGCGGGTTGTGCACGCGCGGCAGGTCGGCGGGGTCGTGGAAACCGTCCCACTCGAAGCGCCCGTCGCCGGGGACCGGCAGCAGTCCGTCGTACCCCTTGCCGGTGCGCCGGGGGACGAGCGCGCCGGGCACCCAGCCGATGTCGCCGGAGGTGTCGGCGTACACCAGGTTCGACCCGGGGGTGCGCCAGACGTCCGCGGCCCGCACGAACTGCCGGGAGTCCCTGGCGCGCAGGAAGTTGAGGCTGCCGAGGTAGGGCGAGGTGCCCGGCTCGGTCCACACCGTGCGCACCGCGTACGCCTTGTGGTGCTGCTCGTCGATCTTCACCACGGGCCCGTGCCGGGTGAACTGCAGCTCCGCCGCGCGGGGTTCGCCGCCCTCGACCGCGATCTCCTCGGTGACGGTGGTCAGGGTCTCCCAGCCGTCGCGGTAGCGGTACCTGCTGTGGTCGGCCGGGTCGAGGTCGTAGACGTACAGGTCGGCCTGGTCGGCGGGCAGATTGGTCAGGCCGAAGGCGACATGGCCGTTGTGGCCCATGCTGATGCCCGGGTTCCAGGGCTCTCCGGCGCCGATGATGTCCAGGCCGGGGGCGCTGAGGTGGACGATGTAGCGGTTGGCGGGCAGTCCGTAGTTCTCGCGGTGCGGGTCTCCGGCCAGGATCGGTCGGCCTGTTTCCGTGCGGGAGGGTGCCACCGCCCAGGCGTTGCTGCCGGTGGTGGTCTCGCGCAGGAGGTGTGTGTCGTCGGACAGCCGGCGCAGGGTGCCGTTGGTGAAGATCATGGGCGCGGTGGCGAGGCTGTAGACGCGCGTCACGTCGGCGGGGATGAGGCCCAGCTCGAGCCCGTCCGGCACTGTGGGGGTGCGGGCGGGCTCGAGCTTGCGGAAGCACGCGCTTGCCTGCGCGCCCGCCAGATGCATCAGGCGGGCGCGTGCAACCTCGGATCCGAGGTTGTTGCCGATGCCGTGGCTGCGGATCAGCACCACGTCCTCCGGCTCCCAGCGCGCGGGCTGGTAACCCAGCTTCCTGAACTCCACCGGCAGGGCGTCGGGGTGGTCGCCCAGCCAGTCGACGTAGGCGTTGATCCCGGCCGCGAACCGGGTCGCCGCCTCACGGGCGAGGGGGCCGTAACTCGCCCACTCGTCCGCCATGTCGCCTCGGTAGAGGAACAGCCTTGCGGCACGGTCCTGTTCGACGTACGACGGCCCCAGTACCTCGCTGAAGCGGCCGAGGCCGCGCCGGCGCCAGGTGTCGATCTGGAACAGCCGCTCCCTGGCGATGTTGAAGCCCTGCGCCAGGAACAGGTCGCCGACGGTGCGTGCGTAGATGTGCGGCACGCCCCAGCGGTCGACCGTCATCCGCACCGGGCGCCGTAGGCCCGGCACGGAATACGTCTGCCCCTCGTCCGGCTCCCACCGCGTGTCCGCCTCGCCGGCGGCCGCCGTGGCGGACGGCACGCCGCCCGCGAGCGCGGCCGCGGCACCCGCGACCGAGGAACCCAGAACGACCCGCCGACTAGGCCGAGTTGACATGACACTCCTGAAGGTTTCGAGGGACAGCGACGTCGGTCCCCCTGCGCCGGCACGAAGCTAGCCAGCGCGCCGTGCGCCAGGACACCCGTACCGGCCCCCTAACCGGCCACCCCTACGGGGCTCTACGGTGCTGCCCTCAGGTGCAGGCGTGCGCTCGTCGACGGACACGAACCGGCCGGGACAGGCGTGTTCGGGCGGGTTCGTCGACGGCTGGGGATCGTCTTGTCCGGCGGTGACTCAGGGCTGAAGGATCGGTTCCGGAGAGCGACGTCGGCGTCGAGGGGAAAGAACGCGTGAGCAACAAGCTGCTGGAACCGGACGGCTGGCTGGTGCTGGGGCTGCCCTGGCCGGAGCATGCGCGGGACGGGTGGGCGGAGTGCGCGCTCGCGCTCGCGCCGCAGACGATTCCGCGCGGTCTCGTCGAGGAGGGCACGGGTATCGCGCTCGACCTCGCGGGCGGGCTGGCCCGTGATCCCGGGCAGGGGCCGGGCAGGGCGGTGTTCTTCTCGGACGTCACCGTCTGGCTGGACCGACAGGGCCAGGACTGGGGCATGCTGGGCGTCGACCACGAGGCCGTCATCGACGAACTCACCCACGCCCCTGTCCCCCAGCTCTACCTGACGCTGTCGCAGAAGGCGCACGCCGTGCTGTGCGACGCCAGCCGCGAGGGCCTGCGTCTGCACTACGCCAACGGCGACGTCGAACGCGTCAGCCCGCAGGTGCGCGCCGACGTCCACGCCGCCATCACCTCGACCCTGGAGCGGGACTGGCGTCCCTATGTCCAAGGGCTCATCGACGGCGGCGCGATCCGGATCGGATAGGGTCGCGCGCTCAGGCGTCCTCGACCTTCGCGGTGACCGGCGTGCCGATCTCGACGGTCCTGCTCACCGTGCAGAGCCGGTCGTGCGAGGTCTTGACCGCCCTGGGCAGGATCGCCCGGGCGCGGTCGGCCCCCTCGCCGTCCGGGAAGGACACGGAGAAGGTGACCTGGAGGTCGGTGAGCCGGTTGCCGAGGTCGTCGCTGATCTTGTGGCCGCTCACCGCGACACTGAACCGGTCGGGCTCGGCATGGCGGCCGGTGGCGATGTCCACGTCCACCGCCGTGCAGCCGGCGAGCGCGGCGAGCAGCAGCTCGACCGGGGTGAACTCGGTGTCCGTGTCGGAGCCGCTGCCGAAGGAGAGGGTGCCGCCGCGGGCGTTGGTCGCGACGAAGTGGCCGGTGCTGGTGCGCTCCACGGTGACGGAGCGCAGGGTGTTGTCGGTCATGCCGAGACAGTAACTCCGCGCGCGGCCGGCGGGAGGCATACACCTGTTCGCTCCGTCCGGAGTGCGGGCCGCGCCGCCCCCTCGGAGACTCGGGACAAAAGGCCGTCCACGGCCGCCCTCGCGTGCAGGAAGGGACTCCCGTGACTCCCGAGGAACTGGCTGCGGCCGCCGACCCGACGACCCTCGGGAACTACCTGGCGGGACTGCCCGGACAAGTGCACCACCACGGCCCCCTGACGACCGTCCGCGAGGACGAGTTCCAGGGCCACCACATCGTCATCAGAACGACGTACGAGGTGACGGTCGACGGTGAGCCGCTCACGGCTCCGCTCAACGTCTCCAACGACGGCCAGGTCGACTGCCACGCCCTGCCCACCTACCAGTTCCGGTCCGCGACGGACACCATCCGGGCGCTGATCGAGAACTTCCCCGACGACTTCCCGAGCGGGGGCCATGGTGGGGGTCATGGAGGCGGCCATGGTGGTGGCGGACACGGCGGTCATGGCGGCGCGCCCCACGCAGGACACGCCGAGCCCTCCGGGCCCTCCGGGCACGCCGGTCGTCCCGGGCATCACACCGGCCTCGAGGGGAGCGTCTGACATGGCTGTCGTCCGCAGGAACATCGTCGTCAACCCGGCCGACCGCGACGCCTACATCAAGGGGGTCCTGCGGCTGAAGCGGGAGGACTCGACCCTCACGACGGCCGCGTTCGGCATTCCCGGACCGCCCGCGCCGGTGAGCACGTACGACCTCTTCGTCATCTGGCACTTCAAAGCGATGATGACGCCCGTGCCGCCCACCGGGGACGTCGGTCAGCGCAACGCGGCCCATCGGGGCCCGGTCTTCCTGCCGTGGCACCGGTTCATGCTGAATCTGCTGGAGGCCCATCTCCAGCGCGTGCTGGACGACCCCGCCTTCGGGCTGCCGTACTGGGACTGGGCGATCGACGGCTCGCTGCCCGCTCCGGAGACCGCGCTGATCTGGAAGCCGGAGTTCATGGGCGGCGCGGGCGACCCGGTGACCGACGGGCCGTTCGCGTTCCGGCCCGACGACCCGGACAGTTTCCGGGTCCGGGTGGAGGGGAGCCCCCAGGTCACGCTCCGTCAGACGGACCGGGGGCTGCGCCGCGCCTTCCCGAACGCCTTCCCCTCGCTGCCGAACGCCCTGGACGTGGGGGCGGCCTTCAATGTGCTGCCGCCGCCGCTCGGGGACCCGGACCTCGCCACGTACGACTTCGCTCCCTGGCTGGCGGCCTCGCGGGGGTTCCGCAGCCGGCTGGAGGGGTTCACCGGGACGGGGCTGCACAACCAGGTGCACCGGTGGATCGGCGGGGACATGGCCCCGGCCACGTCCCCGAACGACCCCGTCTTCTTCCTTCACCACTGCAACGTGGACCGGCTGTGGGAGGCGTGGATGAACCGCAACGGGCGCACCTACCTGCCCGGCATGGACGAGTCGGAGGACCTGCTGGGCCATCGGATCGACGACCCGCTGGTCTCCCCGCTGGGCGCGGGCGCCACGCCGCGGTCGACCCTCGACAGCACCGGCCTGTTCGTCTACGACCTCGTGCCCTGAGCAGGTCGTCTCGTACGGTCGGGACTGTAGTGGTCATCGCGCGGGCTCAGGCCACCGCGGGCCCCAGCAGGCCGGTGCGCAGACGCTTGATGAGGCGGCTGATGAGCCGTGAGACATGCATCTGGGAGACGTCGAGCCGGGCGGCGATCTGGGACTGGGTCAGTTCCTCGACGAAGCGCATATGGATGATCTGCCGGTCCCGTTCCTCGAGTCCGGCGATCAGCGGGGCGAGCGACCTGAAGTCCACCACGAGCTCCAGCGACGGGTCCTCCTCGCCGAGGCGGTCGGCCAGCGCGGTCTCCGTGCCCTCGTCCTCGGTGGTCAGGGCGGCGTCCAGGGAGGACGTCCGGTAGCAGTTGGCGGCCTTGCGGGCCTCGATGACCTCCTCCTCCGTCAGGGACATCAACTCGGCCAGTTCCCGGGTGGTCGGGGTGCGGCCCAGCCGGGAGCGCAGCTCCTCGGTCGCCTTCGCCAGCTCGGCCCGTGCCTCCTGGAGCCGGCGCGGCACATGGACGGCCCAACTCGTGTCCCGGAAGAAGCGCTTGATCTCGCCCACGATGTACGGCACGGCGAAGGTGGTGAACTCCACCTCCCGGGACAGCTCGAACCGGTCGATGGCCTTGATCAGGCCGATGGTGCCGACCTGGACCACGTCCTCCTGCGAGTCGCCGCGGGTGCGCATCCGGGAGGCGGCGTACCGCACCAGGGACAGGTTCATCTCGATGAGGGTGTTGCGTACGTACTGGTGTTCGTGTGTGCCTTCGTCCAGCATGGCCAGTCGCTGGAAGAACACGCGGGACAGCTCTCGCGCGTCCTTCGGGCGGATCCGGGCCGGGTCCGAGATGAGCGGCAGCTCCGCTTCGTTCGTCGTGACCGTCGCCTCTGCCGTGGCTGTTGCGTGTGCCGCCGTCACGGCTGCCATGCCGCCCTCCCCTGCGTCGGAACCTGATGTCCTCCCCCCGACTTCCCGGCTTCTCGCACTTCACTCCCCCGTCCGGCCCACGAATCCGAAGCAGGCCGAATGGCGCTGTCCGGATCCGCTCCTTCGGGTGATGTATCGGCCAGGACGGGGGGTCGCGTTGTTTGCGGGGCGAGTCGTGGGGCAGGCGGGTCATCGTGCTTCGGACCAGAGGCACACCACGGGGTGCGTGTCCGCTGCGGACCGTTCGCAGCCCCGCCCCGTTTCCCACGGCAACTCCTTGACACCTTCGTTCAGGAGCTCTTTCGCATGCTGGTCGAGACATCCGCACAGTCCTCCGACGCCCCGTCCGCCCCCCGCAGGCACCCCCACGACGACGCCCCCGACACCGCGGCCGACTTCGCACGGCTGGCGGCACTGCCGGAAGGCCCCGAACGCGACGCCGTACGCGAGGCGCTGACCGAGGCCTGGCTGCCCATGGCCCACCGCATCGCGGGCCGCTTCCGCAACCGCGGGGAGTCGTTGGAGGACCTCCGCCAGGTCGCGGCACTGGGGCTGGTCAAGGCCATCGACAGGTACGAACCCGGGCGCGGCGCCTTCGAGAGTTACGCCGTGCCCACCATCACCGGCGAGATCAAGCGGCACTTCCGTGACCGTACATGGGCCCTGCGGGTCCCCCGCCGGGTGCAGGAACTGCGCAACAAGGTGCGCGTCGCCCGCCGCGAACTCCTCCAGACCTCCGGCGGCGCGGAACCCTCCGCCGCCGAGATCGCCGCCCTGGCGGGCCTCACCGAGCACGAGGTCGCGGTCGGCACCGAGGCGCTGGACAGCTACAGCACCCTCTCCCTCGACGCCGAGGTGTCCCGCGAGGACGACGGCTACAGCCTCGCCGACACCCTCGGGGTGCGCGAGGAGGCGTACGACGTCGTCGTCGACCGCGAGGCCGCCAAGGAGGGCCTGCGACGGCTGCCCGAGCGCGAGCGCGCCATCCTGTACATGCGGTTCTTCGAGGACATGACACAGAGCCGCATCGCCGACCAGCTCGGCATCTCGCAGATGCACGTCTCGCGCCTCATCAGCCGCTGCTGCGCCAAGGTACGGGCGGAAGCACTGGACGCCGCCCACGGCACGGACGAGGACTGAGGGCGGTCGGACGTGGTGACGCAAGCCTTTCAGCCACGGGTGCGTACCGGAGCGTCTCAGCCGGCTGCCCCTGAGCCAGGCGCACGTACCGGCGGCACGCAGCGATGAGCCGCGCCGGACACCCCGGGCGGGCACCGGACAGGCCGCCGGCCGTCGCCAGTCCCTCGGCCGCGCGGGCGTATGTGCGCTCGCTGGTGCGGGAGCACTGGCGCGGGCCGTCCGGGCGACCGCGCGAGGAGGCCGTCGTCGATCTGCTGCTCGTCGTGTCCGAGCTGGTCACCAACGCCATCCGGCACGGCGGCGGCCTGGCCCGCTTCGAGGCGACCCTCGTGCCCGAGGGCGTACGGCTGGGCGTGCACGACCACAGCGAGGTCGTGCCGCCGGCCGCGTACGGGCGCGGCACGCCGCCCAGCCCTGGCGGGGGCGGCGGCTACGGCTGGCCGCTGATCGTCCGGCTGGCCCGGGAGATCAGGGTGGAGCGGCGCCGGGAGGGCGGCAAGGCGATCGGCGTCCTGGTGCCGCTGAGCTGAGCCGGGCGCCCCGGTGTCACCAGGGCAGGAACACGTGCACGTCCTTGCCGTCCTCCCGCGCCACCACGCTGACCTGCTCCGCAAGCGTCTGGATCAGATACCAGCCTATTCCGCCGCCCGTGCCCGGCCGGAAGGAGCGCGGGGCGGGCTTGGTGCGGCTGGTGTCCCCCAGGACCACGTGCACGCCGTCGTAGGTTCTGCGCAGGATCAGCCGGAAGGGGCCCGGGGCGTACTGCACCGCGTTCGCGGCGAGCTCCGCGACCACGAGCAGGATGTCGTCCCAGTGCTCGGCGGAGGCAGGGGGCGCGGTTCGGGCCAGCCGGGCGAGGAAGGTCTCCGCAGTCAGCCGGGCGTCTGTCACGTCCTCCAGCCGTCCGTCGAACGTGGCCTCGCACGCCTGCACACCCTCGGAGGACGGTGTTCCGTCCCCACGCGGTTCGGTCGACATCACACCTTCCCGGCGTTGCACCGCACACTGCGGTCGCCTTGTGTCCCTCGTTCCTTTCCGCTGCTGGTTCCCCGAGCGGGAGCTGCTACGCGCGCTGCATCGTCGCGGACGTGACGGGTTCGTGCAATGGCGCCTGTCGGGGCGGGACCGGCGGCGTGCGGCGGCGGCCGGCCCGGTAGGTTCGCGGGCAGGACGTCCCCGCGGCTGCCCGACAGCGGGCAGCGCGGGCCCCGCGAAGGAGGGTCATGTCGTTTCCCGCGCTGCCTCGGTCCGCGCCCGGAGAAGTGCTGCTGATCGGCACCTGCTACGAGGACGGGAAGGTCCTGTGGGGCGGGCTGCTCGGCGAGATCGGCGGGCACGCGGAGGGTGACGTGCGCGTCCTCGACGGCGGGGTGCGGCTCCGCACGGTCACCGACAGCGCCTGGCACCACCTGCACGGCGGCACCATACCGGCGCTGGTCCCCGCCGACGGCGTGCTGCCGCCGGTGGCCGTCCTGGCGGACATCTCCGTGGTGTACGGCGGAGACGGGCCGCTGCTGGTGGATCTGGCGGCGACGCCCGGGCGGGGGGTGCGGGTCCCGGCGGCCCGGCTCGGCGAGATCCTGGCCGAGGTGCTCGGCGGGCGGCTGGCGTTCGACGACCTGGTCGGCGCCATGGACAGGTACGGCATGTACCAGGGCGAGGGCGGCCGGCCCGCCCACCCGGCCTCGACGGCACTGCCGCGCCGCGCCTTCCCGACGCTGCCTGCCACGGAGGGGGCCCTGCTGGTCCGCACGTCGTTCGACGACGAGCCGGGCTGGCGCGCCCTGCTCGGCGAGCTGGGCGGGATCGACGAGGACGGCTGGGTGGACGCGGACCCCGACCTGGACGACATCGACCCGGACCACTACCCGTTGCAGGCACTGGTCGTCGACGACCGCGCCTTCGAGGGCCTCCTGCCCGGCCAGGTCCCCGCGCTGGTCCCGTCCGACGAGCACACCACACTCGTCGCGCTCGCCGACGCCCGGACGTTCGCCGAGCCCGGCCGGCCGCTGACCGTCGTCGACCTGTACGACGTCCCGGGGCACTGCGCCGTTCTGCCGTGCCGCCAGGTCGGCTCGATGGCGTGCAACCTGGAGATCGCCAACATGGACTTCGACGACTTCGTGGCGGTGGAAGGCCAGAAACCGTGGTGGGACGCGTGAAAGTCCCTTGTAGCGTGTCTCTTCGATCTTGATCGTCCTGATCGCCGACAGAACGGGAGCCTTCGGCATGGCCGTGATCCACCACACCACCCTCAAGCCGACCAAGCTGGAGCTGCTCACCGACTGGCTGCCGTCCCGCCCCTGGTACCGCGGCGGCCCGGCGGCACCGCAGCTCAGCAAGGCCGGCGGCTTCCGCCTGGACGACCCGCAGGGCGAGGTCGGCATCGAGTTCATGGTGGTCACCGACGCGTCGGCGCACTACCTCGTGCCGCTCACCTATCGCGGCGCCCCCCTCGACGGGGCGGAGCACGCCCTCGTCGGCACGATGGAGCACGGGGTCCTCGGAAAGCGCTGGGTCTACGACGCCTGCCACGACCCGGTCGCGATCGCCCAGCTGCTGTCCCTGATCGAGGGCCGCGCGCAGGCCCAGGACCAGAACGCCAGCGAGGCCCCGGACCGGGAGGTCGTGGCGGCGTACACCGGTGAAGCACCGCTCACTGCCACGGACATCACCACGACCGACGACACGTCGGGCACCG
This sequence comes from Streptomyces sp. NPDC096205, assembly GCF_044763135.1. Lineage (NCBI taxonomy): Bacteria > Bacillati > Actinomycetota > Actinomycetes > Kitasatosporales > Streptomycetaceae > Streptomyces > Streptomyces sp. NPDC096205. Next base: position 557,113 of record NZ_JBIWFS010000005.1, read on the forward strand.
CGCTCGCCACGCCGAACGGCACAACGGTCCGCCTGCAACGGGCACTTGAGCCCTCCGCCGCCGCCCCCGAGGAAGCAATCGGCCAGGTGACGGGCTCCTGGCAGCTCCCGGACGACAGCCGTGCCAGGGGACTGTTCGCCGTGGTGCTCTCCGCCTGAACATCCCGCGGCACCGGGCGACTTGAGGAAGGTCAGTTGCCCCAGCGGCCGTTGCTGGTGGCCGTCTCCAGGGAGGTCGTGTGGGGCGGGGTGGCGCGTTCGCGGAGGAAGTCGGCGGTGAGGGAGTGGAGCGGAGCCTTCTCGGGGCGGTGGAGGGCCTGGGCGGTGATCTCGTCGATGAGGGTGGTGGCCATGTTCAGGCGGGGGTAGGCGGCGTGGATGGCGGCGCCTGTGGTGTCGTCGACGAAGTGGGTGGCGATGCCGAAGTCCATACCGATCCCGGTGCGGACGAGGGCGGACAGGGTGCTGCGGCGTTCGGCGATGCCGGGTGAGGTGTGCAGGGCGATGGCCTCCCAGACGGCGTCTACGGCATCCGCCGACAGGCCCTGGGCGGTGAGGAACTCCGCGGCGAGGTCGGCGCCGTCGACCTCGAACCGCTGGTCGCGGTCGCCGGCCTCCGTCAGGCCGATGTCGTGCAGCACGCAGGCGAGGAACAGCAGGTCCGGGTCGTAGTCATGGCCGGGCCGCGCGCCTCGGTGATCCGCGCAGAGGCGGGCGAACAGGGCGCTGCGGATGCTGTGATGGGCGGTCGCGGGGGATTCGGTGTCCTTCACCAGGGCCAGCGCCCGCCGGGCGACGGGGGTGTCCGGCAGAGTCATGAGGTCGATCACCGTTTCGGTCATGTGTCCATGGTCGGGACCTCGCACCTCGCCCGACAGTGGCAAGATTGCCGACATGCGAGAGGAAACTGCCAGCCCTTCGACCGACGCCCGTGCGGCGCACCGGGTGGCCGTCCTCGCCCTCGACGGTGTGCTGCCCCTCGATCTGGGCATCCCCGCCCAGGTGTTCACGTCCGTGCCGGGTGCGCCGTACGCGATGACGTTGTGCGGGCGTACGGCGGGATCGGTGACCACGGCCGCGGGGTTCGAGCTGACCGTGACCGCGGGTCTCGAGGCGCTGGGCGGCGCCGACACCGTGGTGGTCCCGGGCTACGCGGACCATCTCGCCGAGCTGGACGCGGCGGTGCTCGACGCCCTGGCGGAGTGTCATGTGCGGGGGCAGCGGCTGGTGTCCATCTGCACGGGCGCGTTCGCGCTGGCGGCCGCCGGAGTGTTGGACGGACGTACCGCCACCACCCACTGGCGGTACGCCGGTGAACTGGCGGCCCGTCACCCGCGGATCACCGTGGACCCACAGGTGCTGTACGTGGACGAGGGCAGCGTGCTCACCCGGCGGGTGTCGCGGCCGGGATCGATCTGTGTCTGCATCTGGTGCGCCGCGATCTGGGAGCGGGGACGGCGAACGAGGTGGCGCGCACCCTCGTCGCGGCCCCGCACCGCGACGGCGGGCAGGCGCAGTACATCAGGCGCCCGCTGGCGGCGGCCGCCGACGGCACCACGCTGGCCGCCACCAGGACCTGGGCCCTGGCCAGGCTGCACGAGCCGCTGACCGTCCAGCGGCTCCCCGCTCACGCGCATCTGGCGCCGCGCACCCTCGCCCGCCGCTTCGTCGCGGAGACCGGCACCACGCCGTTGCAGTGGCTGCTGGCCGCCCGTCTCGACCGGGCCCGGGAGCTGCTGGAGAGCACGGACCTCGCGGTCGAGCAGGTGGCCGAGCGGTGCGGGCTGGGCAGCCCGTCCAATCTGCGGCTCCACTTCCGGCGGGCCCTGGGCACCTCGCCGTCGGCCTACCGCGCCGCCTTCGCTCCCACGGGGGCTCAGAGCAGGTGACTTCAGCTGTCCGCCGGCTCCGAGGTCAGCACCACGCGGGGGTCCGACGGAGGATCGTAGGGGACGTACGTCTTCTCGAACTGCCCGGGCGGCACGCCTCGGTAGCCGCCCAGGCTGTACGTGATCCACGTGCCGGGCCGGAAGTCCTGCCCCTTGTTTCCCGGGAGGTGGAGCACGTCGGGGTCCTTCGGCGGCAGGCGCCTGCCGAGGAAGGCGCAGACCTCGACGAGGTTGGCCTGGCCCTGCCACTGGAGGGCCAGAACGGGCCAGGGGCGACGGCGGAAGCGCTGGGGCCGGGTCCAGCGGGCGGGGTGGCCGAGGGGGCCGCTGCCGGGCGGGAGCACGAGGTCGTACCAGCGTTCCATGTGGCCGCTGAACTCGTAGGCCTCCGGGCGCCGGTCGCGGTGGTCGCGGACGATCCAGGTGCCGGGGAAGCAGGTCCTGTACTCCGAGACGCGCAGCTCGCCGCGGTCGGCCGGGGCGTCCTGTTCCGCCGCGCCGACGAACGCGCGCACCTCGTCGTAGTTGCCCTCGCCGTTCCAGTACAGGGCGTCCGCGAAGGTGATGTCGTCCTTCTCGTGGTAGTGGGCCACGCCGTCGAGGAGGGTGTCCGTCGGGTCGACGGGGTCGTACCGCTCGATGAGGAAGAGGGAGTCCACCGCGAGGAACAGGTCGGGGGACCAGCGCAGGATCCACTGCCCCAGGGCGGCCGTGCGCCGCTCGTGCGAGTAGCTCGGCATCGGCAGCGGTAACTTGGTGCGGCCGGGGGCGAGTTGGTCCATCGGGGTGCCGATGAAGGCCTGAAGTTCGTCGAGTTGGGCCATGGAGCGCCAGTGGAAGGCGTCGACGGGCCGGGGCCTGCTGCGGTAGCGGGACACGCCGGGGCGGTGGAAGGGAAAGTCCCTGCGGGCGGCCTCGGGCACGCCCTGCTGGTCGTACTCCCGGGTGAAGTGCTCGCGTGACGCCCGGAAACAGTCGCCGACCATGTCGTGCCGCAGGATCCAGTCACCGGGTGTGGCGACCCATTCGTACCGGCCGGGGAGGTAGATACGGCGTCGGCCGACGCCCTCCTGGTGCGGCGAGACGCCGATGAAGTCGCAGACGTCCTGGAAGGCGGAGTCCCCGTGCCAGTGAATGGCGTCCACGTACTCGTACTTGGCCCGAACACGCATGCGCATCCCCCCGAAGTGCAGGATGCCGCGCGCTGGGGCGGCGCGCCATACCGCGGCGAGGGGCGGCTCGTTCGGCCGCCGTCCTCGCCGCGGGCGCCGGGGCCGACTGGATCGGCGTACTGCGGCGGTGCGGTCGTGTCAGGCGAGCTGCGGCAGCACCTCGGCGGCGATCCACTCGGTCGCCTTCTCCACATGCTCGGCGGCCACGGGCAGCCACAGGGTGCACGCGGACAGGCCCGCCTCGGCGAGCCGGCCGAGGTCGTCGACGACGCTCGCCGCGGTCGGCGAGGCGCCACCGACCGGTCGGCCCGGGGGCTGGATCAGGGCGGGGATGCCGGGCGGGGTGAAGAACTCCATCGAGTTGAGCGTCAGCCGGTCGGCGTCCTGCGAGGCGTCGGCCAGGTCGCGCAGCCGCCGGCGTACGTCGGTGACGGTCGCGGCGTCCGCGCCGGAGCCGTACCAGCCGTCGCCGAACCGCAGCGCGCGGCGCAGGGCGACATCGCTGTGGCCGCCGACCCACACCGGCGGGCCACCGGGCGTCACGGGCGTGACGCCCAGGCTGGCGCCCTGCAGCGTGGTGAACCGGCCCTCGAAGTCGGCGGGACGCCCCGTCCACAGGGCCTTCGCGGCGGCGAGGTGGTCGTCGGTGCGGGCGCCGCGCTCACGGACCGGCACACCGGCGGCGGCGAACTCGCCCGGGTTCCAGCCGGTGCCGACGCCCAGCAGCAGCCGGCCGCCGGACACCACGTCCAGGGTGGCGGCCTGATTGGCGAGCAGCACCGCCGGATAGTACGGCGCGACGAGCACGGACGTCAGCAGGCGCAGGCGCGTCGTCGCGCCGGCCACGGCCGACAGGAGCACGAAGGGGTCGGTGTCCAGGCCGAACCCGCTGTCGAGGAGGCGGTTGCCGACCGCCACATGGTCCAGGCCCAGCTCCTCGGCATGGACGGCGGCACGCAGTACGGCGCTTCCGTCGTCCAGCGGCCAGCGCGGCTGGAGAGAGACACCCAGGCGTAACTGGGGCATGAGCACTACCTTTCCCTCGCGGTGACAGGCAGGGCCTGCCACCCTGCCGCCCTGTCAACGACACCAAGCTACCGACAGCACGGGGCGCGGCGGTGCGTCGCCCGGTGTTCATTCGGAGGTCGGGCGGCCCCGGCTCACTCGGCGGTGTCCCGGCCGGGCGCGAAGATCAGCGCCACCAGCGCCAGACCCACCGCGGCGCCGAGGAGTTGCATGCCGATGAACGCGGCGAGGGAGCCGGGCGCGATGCCCGCGAAGGTGTCGGTGAAGGCGCGGCCGATCGTCACGGCGGGGTTGGCGAAGGAGGTGGAGGAGGTGAACCAGTACGCGGCGCCGATGTAGGAGGCGACGGCGACAGGAGCGAAGCGCAGCCGGTCGGTGCGGGCCAAGCCGAAGATCAGCAGGATCAGGCCGGCGGTGGCGACGACCTCGCCGAGGAGCAGGTGTCCGGCCGAGCGGTCGTGGGTGGACCACTTCACCAGCGGTTCGCCGAACATGGCGTCGGCCATCACCGCGCCCCCGACGGCGCCCACGATCTGCGCCGGGATGTACGCGGCCGCCTCGCGCCGGGTGACACCCGAGCCGGTCCACCACTCGGCGAGGGTGACGGCGGGGTTGAAGTGCGCGCCGGAGACCGGGCCGAGCAGCAGGATCAGCACGCCGAGGCCGAAGACGGTGGCGATCGAGTTGGCCAGCAGCTGCAGGCCCACGTCCTGGGTGAGCCGGGTGGCCTGGATGCCGGAGCCGACGACGACCGCGACCAGGGCCGCGGTGCCGACGAGCTCGGCCGCGACCCGGCGGGCGAGGGGCGGGCGGGCCGGGACGGCGAGGGAGATGGTGACGGCGGGGACCGCGGGCGTCTCCGGGAGCGTGGTCACTGGGTTCCTCAGGGGGTCAGGGGCAGGAGCGTTTGACGTTCGCCGCGGCGGTCAGACGCGCGAGCTGGGCGAGGTCGGCGAACTGGCCGGCCAGCGACTCGATGACCTCGGGCTTCAGCCGGTAGTACGTGAACCGGCCGCACGGCTCCGTCTCGACGACCCCGGCCTCGCGCAGCACCTTGAGGTGGTTGGAGAGGTTGGTCTGCCTCGCTCCGGTCTCCTCGACGAGGTGGGTGGTGCACAGGGTCTCGCGGGCGAGCAGGGTCACGATCCGGAGCCGCAGCGGGTCGGCGAGGACCCTCAACAGCTCAGTGTCGACTGACGTCAGCATGGACTGATACTGTCACATCAGTGAGGGCTGATACCAGCCAGGCTGCGCGCCCTGCCTGCCGCGAAGGAAAGAACCGATGACCGAGACCCCGCTCGCCTCCGTGCTGTTCGTCTGCGTCCACAACGCCGGACGCTCCCAGATGGCCGCCGGCTTCCTCCGTCATCTGGCCGGCGACCGTATCGAGGTGCGTTCCGCGGGTTCGCTCCCGGGCGACCGGGTCAATCCCGCCGCCGTCGCCGCCATGGCCGAGCTGGGCATCGACATCTCCGACCAGAAGCCGAAGGTCCTCACGACCGAGGCCGTCCAGGCCTCCGACTACGTCATCACCATGGGCTGCGGCGACACCTGCCCGGTCTTCCCCGGCAAGCACTACCTGGACTGGACCCTGGACGACCCGGCCGGCCAGGGCGTCGACGCCGTCCGCCCGATCCGCGACGAGATCAGGACGCTGGTCGAGGGGCTGATCGAGGAGATCACCCGGGAGAAGACCGCGTAGGCCGCCTCCCGAGCGGACTCCCCCGGTTCCCTACGGCGTGTCGGCCGGGGCGACCTGGACGCAGCCGTTGCCGGAGCACAGCGGGGCCGCCGTCGCGGCGGCCGAGGCTCCGAGCGGCAGCGCGACGGCCAGGGCAGCCACGGCCGTGGTCACACACAGCCGGATGAGACGCTTCATGACACTCCCCCTTGTTCTTCGGCTTCTTGCCCGAGGCGGGATTGTAGGCCCGGCGCATGGTCGGGCCCACCCTGCCGCCAGGTCCTCGGTGGACGTGTGCTCCTCGCGCGGGCAGGGTAGAACTTGCCATCGGTGTCAGGTTCAAGGCGTCGTACGAGGTGAGGCAGAGGCATGCGGATCGGTGAACTGGCCCGGCGCAGCGGGGTGAGTGAGCGTTCCCTGCGCTATTACGAGGCTCAGGGGCTGCTGCGGTCGGAACGCACGCCCGGCGGGCACCGGGAGTACGGCGACTGGGCGGTCGACCGGGTCGTACGCATCCAGACCCTCTACGCCGCGGGCCTGCACAGCAGGACGATCGCCCAGCTCCTGCCGTGCATGCGGGACACGGACGGCCGCCCGAACGAGATCGCCACGCCCGAGCTGGTGCACAAGCTCGCCGCGGAACGCGACCGCATCGACAGCCTGATCACGGACCTGATCCGCTCCCGCGACGTCCTCGACGAGGTCATCGACACGGCGTCGGACGACGCGACCACCACGGCTGGTCGAGGCGCGTGACGGACCGTCGCACCAGGGCCGTGGCGCTCACCTCGGCAGCTCGTCGAGTGCGGCGCTGGCCTCGCTCCGGCGGGGGCTCTTCAGCTCGGTGAGGGCGTCGCGGGCGGCGAGGAGGGTGTCCCGGGCCTCGGGGTGGCCCAGGGCGCGCAGGACCTGGCCCAGGTCGAGCCGGGCCGGTTCGCTCCAGGCGGGCATCTGTGCGTCCTCGAAGTGGGCCAGGGCGTGGCGCAGGGGTGCCTCGGCATCGGCCCAGCGGCCCAGTGCGGCCAGGTCGTTGCCGATCTGCTGCTGGGCGACCGCGTGGTACATCGCGATCAGTTCCTCGGGCTGCCCCGGGATGCCGGCGCCGCAGATCTCGGCGCTGCGGCGGTGGATGGCCAGGGCCTCCTCCGGCCGGTCGGCCTGGCGCAGGTAGGTGCCGAGGGAGTTGAGCATGGTCAGCTCAGGCAGCCGGGCCTGCGGGGCGTCCTGGGCGGCGAGGAGGCGGGCCGCCCGGTGGAGCCGGTCGTGGGCCTCCTCCGCCCGGCCCAGCCGGTGCAGTGCCGCCGCGCCGTAGCCCAGCGCCCAGCCCACCTGGAGCTGGTCGTCGCTCTCGCGGGCCGCGACCAACGCGGTGTCGGCGGTCGACAGGGCGGCCCGGGGGTCGTGGACACAGAGGTTGTAGGCCCAGGCGAGGTAGTTGAGGTGGACGGCCTCCTCCTGCCTGCTGCCGAGGGCGCGGGCCGCGTCGGCGGAGCGCCGGAACACCTCCACCCACAGCTCCCAGTGCTGGTTGAGGTCGGAGAACCAGTGCATGGCCTCCGCCATGTCCAGGACCTGCCGGTGCCGTCCGGTGTCGTGGGCGCGGCGCAGCGCGGCCAGCCACTGGGCGCGTTCCGCCTCCAGCCAGACCCGCGCCTCCTCACGGCCGGCGGGCGCGCTCGCGGGATCGGGGTCGCCGTGCGGTGCGCTCCGGTGGTGCTCGACGTCGAAGCGGAGCCCGGCGGCGGTGGCCCGGCGCAGCATCCACTCGGCGGCCCGGTCCAGCGCGGCTTCCCGCACCTCGGGGCCGTCCTCGGCCGCCGACTGCTCGGCGGCGTAGAGCTTGAGCAGGTCGTGGAAGCGGTAGCGGTCGGCGGCGGGGTCGCTCTGCAGCAGCCCGGCGTCCGTCAGCTCCTCCGCGCAGGCCGCCGCTTCGTCGTAGGGGAGGTCGGCGAGCAGCGCGACGGTCTCGGGGCTGAAGTCCGGTCCCGCGGCCAGGGCGGCCCGCCGCAGGAAGGTGCGGGTGTCCGGGGGAAGTTGGCGGTACGACAGCGCGAACGCGGCGCGCACGCCCAGGCTGCCGGCCTGAAGTCCGTCCAGGCGCCGGCCCTCGGCGGTGAGCCGGGCGACGAGCTTGCCGAGGCGTTCATGGGGCCTGCCGTGCAGCCGCTGGCCCGCGATCCGCACGGCCAGCGGCAGATGTCCGCACAGGTCGGCGAGGTCCCGGGCGGCCTGCGCCTCGGCGGCGACCCGCTCCGGGCCGACGATACGGGTGAGGAGTTCGACCGCTTCCTCGCGCCGCAGCAGCGCCAGGTCGGTGCGGTGGACCGACTCGAGTCCCGCCAGGGTGTGCCTGCTGGTGACGAGGGTCAGGGACGGGCCGGTGCCGGGCAGCAGGGGTCGTACCTGCGCCTCGTCGGCGGCGTTGTCCAGCAGCAGGAGCACCCGCCGGTCGCGGACCACGGACCGCCACAGGCCGGCCCGGTCGTCGGTGCCGGGCGGGACGGCCGTGTCGGCGACGCCCATCGCCCGCAGCAGCCGGGCCAGTGCGTCGCGCGGGGTCGTCGGTTCGGGGTCCATGCCGTGCAGGTCGAGGGCGAACTGCCCGTCGGGGAAGTACGGGGCGAGGCGGTGTGCGGCGTGCACGGCGAACGCGGTCTTGCCCAGGCCGGGCTGTCCGGAGACCACGCTCACGGCCGGCCGCGCCGGGGCGGCGTCCGCGGCCAGCTCCAGCAGCCGGGCCAGGGCCGGGCCGCGGGCGGTGAAGTCCTGGATGTCGCGCGGCAGGGCCAGGGCGGAGTGGGCGCCCGGCCCGGTGGCGGCCCGGGGGCGGGGCCGGCCCAGCGCGGCGGCCTTCTCCAGCCGCCCGGCGGTCTCCTCGTCGAGTCCCAGCCCCTCGGCGAGGGACTCCACGGTGCGGCGCTGCGGGCCGCGGGTCCGTCCGCGTTCCATGTCCGCCAGCGCCCGCACGCTCACCCCGCAGGCATGCGCGAGCGCCTCCTGGCTGAGCCCGGCACGTGTCCGCAGTGCGCGGAGCTGCTGCCCGAAGTCCTCCGTGCCGGGCGTGCCGCTGCACACAGTCGTCGTCCCCGTTCGCCCGGCCCGTACGACTGCGAGCCCCCGGCAGAAGTATGGCGGACGGTACTTCTGCCGGGAGAACCGCCTGGGACGCCGACCCCCGGGATGGTCGACTGAGGCCAGGTGGGGGACGGCACCACGACCAGCCCCTCACCTGCGCGTCCGCCGCCATGCGGACCATCGACCACCATCACGGGGAAGCACACATGAACACCCTTCGTCACCGTTCCGCCTTCTTCGCCGCCGGGAGCGTGGCGGCCCTCGCTCTGTCCCTCACCGCGTGCCAGGGCGACTCGGACACGACGTCGTCGCCGACGGGGGCCGCTTCGGCCTCGACGGGGTCGTCCGGTTCCACCGGTTCGACCGGGTCGGCCGGCTCCGACTCCGGCACCAGCGGCTCCACGGGTTCGGCCGACCCCGGCTCCGACTCCGGCTCCGGCTCCGGCTCCGGCTCCGGCTCCGGCACGAGTGGCTCCACGGGTTCCTCCGGCGCGGACGGTCAGCAGGCCTCCGCCGACACCCCGGCCTGCACCGCGGGCGACGTCGCCGTCACCGCCGCCACCCAGGACGGGCCGCCCTACACCCACCTCGTCCTCACGGCGAAGAACACCTCCGGCCACTCCTGCCGCCTGGCGGGCTTCCCGCACATCCAGTTCCTGGAGAGCCACAAGCAGGATGTCCCGGCGGTCGCCGAGAGCAAGCCGGCCACGCCGACGGTGCTGGCCGCGGGTGCCCCGGCCTACGCCCTGGTGAAGCTGTCGGACGGCGGCACCGACGAGGAGAACGAGCCCGTGTCGGCGTTCTCCGTCATGCTGGAGGGCGACTCGACCGTCATCGCCGTCACCGCGCCCGGCAGCGGCGGGGTCGCCGTCGACCCGGCGAAGGCGCTCACCGGCTACTGGACGCCCGAACTGCGCAACGGCGCCGACGACTTCTGAGCCGAAGTCGCCCGCAGGGCCGGGAGGAGCGCGGCCAGCCGTTCCAACTGGTCCCGCTGCGAGGGGAGATCCAGGGCGGCGAGCCGGATCACGACATGCCGCGCGCCGGCATCGGCGTAGCGCTGCAGGCCTTGCAGGACCTGGTCGGCGGAGCCGGTGACGACGGCCTGGATCTCCTCCAGTCGATCGAGCGGCATGCCGTAGACAGCCCGGGCGTAGTCGTCCAGGGCGCGGCGGCCGCTCTCGGTGTCGTCGTCGACGCGGACGGAGACGAAGAGGGCGGGGGTCACGTCCTCGGGGGCGCGGCCCGCGTCGGCTGCCGCGCCGCGGACGGCGTGCAGGCCGGACGCGTAGTCGGCGGGGTCGGGCGGGTAGGGCAGCCATCCGTCGTACGTCCGCCCCGTACGGGCCAGTGCCGCCGGCGTCGCGCCGCCGAGCCAGATGGGCGGGTGGCCCCGGGCGGGCCTGGTCGTGGGCGGGAGGTCGTCGAAGTGGAGAAGGTCGCCGTGGAAGGAGTCGGCGCCGTCCCACAGGGCCCGCCACAGCGCGACCGTCTCGTCCAGGCGGGCGAAGCGCCTCTCCCAGGGCAGCTCGGACAGGGTGTAGAGGGGGCGTCCGAAGCGGCCGGGGAAACCGGCGCCGACGGTCACGGTGAGCCGGCCGCCGCTGAGCAGGTCGACCGATGCCAGTGACTGCGCGGCCTGGACCGGCCGGCGCAGGAACGGCAGCAGGGCGGCCGTCCCCAGGGTCACCGTGTCGGTGACCGGGGCCAGCGCCGCCAGCATCGTGAGGGCCTCGATGCGGGGGCTGATCAGGGAGTCGCCCACGAAGAGCGAGGAGAAACCCGCGCGTTCGGCCTCGCGGCCGAGGGCGATCAGCTCGCGCGGATCGTCTGCCGGGCCCCACTGTGCGGTCGCGGTCGGAAGCAGTACACCGATGTCCATGCCGGTGATCGTCGTGCCCGCCGCGGGCACGCCTCAATTCCCTGCGGGGAATGGCCCGTATGCCGCGAGGCCGGTACAACAAGGCTCGTGGACTTCCCGAGAGCGCTCCGCGCATGCCGTGCCCGCCGTCATCTCAGCCAGCTCGACCTGGCCTCACGGGCGGGCACCACGCAACGGCACCTGAGTTTCATCGAGTCGGGCCGGTCGGTGCCGGGCCGGAACATGGTCGTACGTCTGGCGGAGTCGCTGGAGCTGTCGCTGCGGGAGCGCAACGAGCTGCTGCTGTCGGCCGGTTACGCAGCCGCCTACGCCGAGAGCGCGCTGGACTCGGCGGAGCTGGCGCCGGTGCGTACGGCGATCGACAGCATCCTCCGCGGGCATCTGCCGTATCCGGCGCTGGTCGTGGACCGGGGCGGGGATCTGGTCGCCGCGAACTCCGCGATGGACGTCATCACCGAGGGGGCGGACCCCGAGCTGGTCGGCCCGGGCACCAATGTCTACCGTCTCGCCCTGCATCCGAAGGGCGTGGCGCCGCGCATCCTCAACCTGGCGGAGTGGGCGCGCCACATCCTGGCGGCCCTCGGCCATCTGCCGGAGCTGCGCGACGAACTCGCCGCGTACATACCGGCGTTGGACCCATCGGCCGGACAGCTCGGCTTCGCCGTCCCGCTGCGGCTGCGGTCGTCGTACGGCGAGCTGCGGCTGATGACGACCGTGACGACCTTCGCCACGGCGGTGGATGTGACGCTGGCCGAGCTCAGGCTGGAGGCGTTCCTGCCGGCCGATCCGGCGACGGCGGAGGCGCTCGCGGCGGCCGCCGCCGCGGCCGGGGCGATTCCTGCGGCGGACGGTCAGGGGCCGGGGTACATGTAGTCGGACTTGATCCGGCCGTCGTCGTCGAGGACGACGAACTCCACGCCTCCGCCGAGCACTTCGCCGGTCTCGGCCGACACCGCCTCCCAGCCGAACTTCACCACGCCGTGGAGGCGGACGGCGTCGGCACGCGGCCGGAAGGTGAGGCCCTGCTTCGCCACGAACTCCTCGTAGCTGCGCGCGACCCGCCGTTCGATGGCGTCGTGCCCCTGCGCCTCCAGTGTCGTGTGGCTGAAGCCGAGCCCCTCGGCGACCTCGCGGATCTCCGCGGGCGGGTGCAGGGTGTGGGTGCCGTCCTCGGCCCAGAGCCGCTCGATGGCCGCACGCCGTTCGCCGGCGTCCGAGGTGTTCCACTGGGCGGTGTAGCGGTGGGCCAGGTCCTGCGGGTCGATCTCGATCACGTGGATCTCCTTGCCGGGCGGGTCACTTGGCACCCGATCCTGCGGCGCGCGGCGGGGACCGGCAATTCCCTGCGGGGAATCGGCTTCAGCTACCGGGACGGTGGGGAATGGGGGTGCGCCGAACGGTGCGTGGTCGGGGCGGGATGCCCGACGTCCGTCGGCTGAAGTAGGGGCGGGCGGTCGGAAGGATGGCCGTCATGAACAGGCCGTTGCCGACCGGAAGCGCTCGGGCCGCCCGCCCACAGGCCGCTCCGTTGCCGGCCGACGCCTTCCACCACCGCAGAAGGGAAGCCCTGGCATGACTGTCACTCCGATCGACCTCTTCGCCTCCTTCATCCACCTCGACGAGGGCGGCCAAGTGCGCGCCGCACAGCCGGTGTTCGAATTCGAGCGGGAGGGCTGGCAGCTGATGACCTTCCATGTGGAGTCCGACGCCGACGTCCACGCCGATCACTGGGAGGTCCACACCGACGCGGACGAGATCGTGTCGTGCCTCAGCGGCGGCATCCGCCTCCATCTGCGCCCGGAGCAGCCTGGTCAGGAGGCCGAGGAAATCGCGCTGCGCGCCGGCACCGCGGCCATCGTCCCCCGTGGCCGCTGGCACCGCCTCGCCCTGGACGCCCCCAGCGACATCATGTCCGTCACCGTGCCCCGGGGCAGCCGCCTGGAGAAGCGGACCGACGTCTGACCGCCCGGCAGCACCGGGTCACAGGGCGATCAGCCCCGCCGCCGTCTCCCTGAAGCCGCAGGCGTCGAAGTAGAACGCGCGCAGATGCGGCTCGAAGTCGACATGCAGCCACGCACACCCGGCGGCGCGGGCCGCGTCGACGGCCTCGGCGACGAGTGCGGTCCCGACGCCTGACGACCGACGGTGGCGGGCGACGACGGTGTCAGCAGGAACGCGTGAGTGCCGCCGTCCCAGGCCACGTTGACGAACCCGACCAGATCGGCGCCTTCCCGGGCGCAGACCCAGCCGAGACTGTGCCGCTCGACCCGCGCCCGCCAGTCGGTCCGGCCGGCCGGGCCCCCGAAACCGTCGGCGTGCAACGCGTTGAGGGCGGCGTTGTCGAAGTCGCCCCGCCACTCGTACGTGATCGTCATGCGGGGATCGTACGAGGACCGGGCCCGGCCCTGCGGGGCACGTCGGCGTGACCGGTCTCAGACCAGGCTCGGTGGTGTCCAGTCGGCGTGGCGGAGGATGGCTCGCAGGGCGACGCCCGAGGGGGCCAGGCGGAGGGCGGCGTTGCGGGCGGCGACGGCGAGGGGGTGGGTGAGTTGCTGGCCGAGGCGGCCGGCCTGGCGGGCGGCGCGGGTGATGGCCTGGGTGCGGGGGCGGCGTTCGGCGTCGTAGCGGGTCAGGGCCGCGGCGAGGGTGGGCTCGGTGGCCAGGGCGGCGGTCAGGGACGCCGCGTCCTCCAGGGCCTGGCAGGCGCCCTGGCCGAGGTTGGGGGTCATGGCATGGGCGGCGTCGCCGAGGAGGGCGATGCGGCCGACGGTGAAGCCGGGCAGGGGGTCGGTCAGTTCGTGGATGTCGTGGTGGAGGACGGCCTCGGGGCGGCTCGCGTCCAGGAGGGCGGGGATCGGGGCGTGCCAGTGGCCGAAGCGGCGGCGGAGCTCGGTCAGGGGGTCCGAGTGGCGCACGCCCGCCGGTGAGTTGACGACCGCGTGCCATTCGGCCCTGCCGTCGGTGAAGGCGATGTGGCCGAACTCCGCGCCTTTGCCCCAGGTGAGTTCGAAGTCGGTGCGCAGGTCCACGGGGTCTTCGGTGATCGCGCGCAGGACCGTGGAGCCGCTGTAGCGGGGGCCGGGGTGCTCGGGGAAGAGGCGGGTGCGCAGCCGGCTGCGTACGCCGTCGGCGGCCACCACCAAGTCCGCTTCCAGGATGGACTGTTCGCAGTGGATGCGAAGGCGGCCGTCCCCGGAGTCCTCCACCGAGCGCACCTCCCGGCCCACCGTGAGGCACTCGGGCGGCAGGGCCTCGCGCAGCAGGCGGTGCAGGACGGCTCGGGGGATGCCGACGATCGGCGTGCCCAGGGTGCGTTCCAGTGCGGCTCCGTCCATGCGGGCCAGCCAGCGGCCATCGGGGGTGCGGGTGCCGCCGGTGTACTGCGGGCGGGCCGCCGCACGGACCGGCTCGCCGGCGCCGAGGACATCGAGGGCGCGAAGTCCGTTGGCGTGCAGGGAGATTCCGGCGCCCGCGTCCTCCAGGACCAGGGCGCGTTCGACGACCGTGACCTCCCAGCCGATCCGCCGCAGGCCGATCGCCACGGCCAGCCCGCCGATGCCCCCGCCGACCACTACCGCGCTGCTGCCCATACCCGGTCCTTCCTCGTCCCGACCGCACTCACGGCTTCTACAGATGTAGAAGAACAGATGCCGCGGGAAGCGTACTCCTGGCCTCTACAGGTGTAGAAATAGGGGGTGCCCACCGATCGACGCACCCTCCTCGCCGACGCCGCCATCACCGTGCTCACCGAGTCCGGCATGCGCGGACTCACCCACCGTGCCGTGGACCGGGCCGCGGGCCTGCCGCCCGGTACCACCTCCGCCTATCTGCGCACCCGCACGGCACTCCTGACCGCGCTGGTGCGGCGGCTGGTCGCCCTGGACCAGGCGGAGCTGGAGGAGATCGGCGGCCGGACGCCGGTGCCGCGCGACGCCGAGGAACTGGCGGCCGGCCTCGTCGCCTTCGTCGAGCGACGGCTCACGGGGGACGGCCGGCGGCGCTCGCTCGCCCGCTACGCGTGCGCCCTCGAGAGCGTGCACCACCCCGAACTGCGCGAGATCCTCGTGCCCCGCGCGAACACGGCACGGCAGGCGGTCCAGGACTTCCTCGCCGCGCAGGGCCTGCCCGACGCGGCGGAACGCACCGTCACCCTGCTGACCTGCGTGGACGGCCTCGTCTTCGACCGTCTCGTCAACGGCGGCACGGTGAGCGCCCAGGAGGTGCGCCGCCTGGTGACGGCCGCCGTACGCTGACGCCCCGCGCCTGGCCACGCGGCGGGAGGCCCCCTGCCACGCCGTACTCCGGGCACAAGAAAGGCAAGGACGGTGAACCCGTTCCTTGCCACTCTCAACTTATAGCGCACAGGGGGACTTGCGGCAAGGCCCCGGGTATCCCGCAGAATCACAGGCTCACGGCCACAACCTGCGGAAATGGTGATCGCTGAAGTGCCTGCCCGTTCCCTGCCCACCAGCCCGTTCGACCTGTCCGACCGACTGTCCGCCAAGGCCGACCCGGCGCTGATCGCCGAGGACGAGAAGCACTTCGCCGCCGTCGCGGAGAGCCTCGAGCTGGCCATCGCCGAGGTGTCCGACAGCCTCGACGCCGCACTGAAGGCGCCCGGCGGGGTCGGCCGCGCGGCGATGGACCGGGACGCGGAGGTGCACCGGCTGACCGGCCGGCTGCGCGCCCTGCGCCGCTTCGGTCTCGACCTGTGCCTCGGGCGCGTGGTCGGTGCGGACGACGCCGAGCCCCTGTACATCGGCCGGCTCGGCCTCACCGACAGCTCGGGGCGCCGGCTGCTCGTCGACTGGCGCTCCCCCGCGGCCGAGCCGTTCTTCGCGGCGACCCACGCCCACCCGATGGGGCTGGCCAGCCGCCGCAGATACCGCTGGAGCGACGGCCGGATCAGCGACTACTGGGACGAGGTGTTCACCGCCGACGGCCTGGAGGGGCACGCCGCGCTCGACGACCAGTCGGCGTTCATCGCGGGCCTCGGCAGCAGCCGCTCCGCCCGGATGCGGGACGTGCTCGCCACCATCCAGGCCGACCAGGACGCCATCGTCCGTGCCGGATCGCGCGGCGCGCTCGTCGTGGACGGCGGCCCCGGCACCGGCAAGACCGTCGTCGCCCTGCACCGCACCGCCTACCTGCTGTACGCCGACCCGCGCCTGAGGCATCGCCGCGGCGGTGTGCTGTTCGTCGGCCCGCACCAGCCGTACCTGGACTACGTCTCCGACGTGCTGCCCAGCCTCGGCGAGGAGGGCGTGCGCACCTGCACCGTGCGCGACCTCGTCGTGGAGGGGGAGGGCGCGCCGCCCGAGTCCGACCCGGAGGTGGCCCGGCTGAAGGCGTCCGCGCGGATGGTGCGGGCGATCGAGACGGGCGTGCGGTTCTACGAGGAGCCGCCCACCGAGGGCCTGCGGGTCACGACGCCGTGGGCCGAGGTGTGGCTGAGCGCCGACGACTGGGCGGACGCCTTCCGCGCGCCCGGGCCCGGCACGCCGCACAACGAGGGGCGGGACGTGGTCTGGGAGGAGCTGGTGACGATCCTGCTGGACAAGGCCGTCGGCGAGGTCCCGGAGGAGCTGTTCCGCAGGGCGCTGCTGCACGACAAGGAGCTGGTCGGCGCCCTGGAGCGGGCGTGGCCGCTGATCGACGCGGCCGACCTGGTCGCGGACCTGTGGTCGGTACCGGCGTATCTGAGGCTGTGCGCTCCCTGGCTCACCCCCGAGGAGGTACGTACGCTCCAGCGCAAGGCGGCCCCGCAGGCCTGGACCGAGTCCGACCTGCCGCTTCTGGACGCGGCGCGGCAGCGGCTCGGGGACCCGGCGGCGGCGCGGCGCAAGCGGCGGCACGACGCCGCCGTCGCCGCCGAGCGCGAGCGGATGGGCCGTGTCATCGACAACGTGCTGGCCGCACAGGACGACGGCGAGAGCGCGGTGACGATGCTCAGCGGGCGCGACCTGCAGGACGCGCTCGTCGACGGCAGCGCCCTGCCCGCCGCCGAGGCGGACCGGCTCGCCGGTCCCTTCGCGCACATCGTGGTGGACGAGGCGCAGGAACTCACCGATGCCGAATGGCAGATGCTGCTGCAGCGCTGCCCATCGCGGAGCTTCACGATCGTCGGGGACCGCGCCCAGGCGCGGCACGGGTTCGCCGAGTCGTGGCGGGAACGCCTGGAACGGATCGGGCTCGACCGTGTCGAGGTGGCGTCGCTGAGCATCAACTACCGCACGCCGGAGGAGGTGATGACCGAGGCCGAGCCGGTCATCCGGGCCGTGCTCCCGGACGCCAATGTGCCGACGTCCATCCGCAGCAGCGGCGTTCCCGTCGTGCACGGCTCCGTCACCCGGCGGGACGAGATCCTCGACGCCTGGCTCGCCGAGCACGCCGACGGCGTCGCCTGTGTCATCGGCGATCCCACGTTCCAGGAGACCGCCCGAGTCCGGTCGCTCACCCCGCAGTTGTCGAAGGGGCTGGAGTTCGACCTGGTCGTGCTCGTCGACCCGGAGGAGTTCGGCGCGGGCGTGGAGGGGGCGGTCGACCGGTATGTGGCGATGACTCGGGCGACGCAGCAGTTGGTGGTGCTCACGAGCCGCTGACGGGTCGAACGTTCCAAGGGCGGACGGGTCGAACGTTCCGGGGGCGGTCGGCGTCACAGGTGCAGTCGTGATCGAAGGGACCATCACCATGAGCACCTCCATGACCACCACCGTGACCGCCGTACGCCGTACCCGTGGCCGTGCCGTGGCCGCCGTCGCGCTGATCGCCGGGATGCTGGGCGCGACGGCCGCCTGCGGCACCGAGACGGAGGCCGCCTCCCCCACGGGCTCCGAGGCCGTCGCGGCGCAGAGCCGTACGACGTGGAAGGAGCCGGCCTCGTACGTCTACACACTGGAGTCGACCGAGGGGGAACGGGCCCTGATCGGGACCTTCCGGATCACCGTGCGGGACCACGAGGTGACGCGGGCCCGCGGCCTCGACGAGAGCGGCCGGCGCGTCGTGAAGGCTTTCCCCGACCAGGTGCCCACCATCGGCGCCCTGCTCGGGGAACTGGAACAGGCCCGCAGCGAGGACGCGGACAAGGCCGAGGCCTCCTACGCCCCCGACGGACACCCGGAGCGGATCGTCCTCGACTGGGACACGAACGCGCTGGACGACGAGTCGCACTACGTCATCAGCGGCTACGCCCCCGGCTCTTGACGCTCCGTCAGTCGAACCGGAGGTGGCGCAGGACGCGGGAGTGGGCCTTGGCCGCGTCGATGCCCAGGGCCTCGCCGACCGTCTCCGGGGACAGGGCCTCGTCGTCGATGACGTACGCGGCGTCCCGGCCGGCGTCCCGGGTCAGGCGCTCCAGCCGGGCGACCGCCCGCAGCGCCGCCAGGGGCGCCTCCTCGGCGAGCGAGCAGAGCCGGGTCTCCAGCCGGTCGAGCAGCTCGGTGACGTCCGCGGGGAGGGGCACCGTCCGCCGTTGCACGTCGCGCAGGTGCTCGCACCAGTCGGCGTGGGCGGCGGAGACGTCCAGGTCGCTCGGCCGGCCGGCGGGCTCCGCCGAGGGGACCGGGTGGCCGGGGCCGCGCCAGCCGCAGGCGCAGGCCGCGCGGTACGCCGCTGCCGTGGGGCGGTTCATGAACCCGTCGTACGCCCACCACTCGCGGGTCTCGTGGATTTCGCCGCCGCTGCCCAGGTCCAGGTACACGGGCCCGGGCTCGCTGCCGTCGGCGAGGACCGCCCCGGCGTACCCCTCGTGGGACTCCCCGAACTCCTCGGTCAGCTACCGCACGGCATCCCCTTTCGTCCTTGCCTGTCTGCGCCCGAGGATGCCGTGGCGAGGTCGCGCCGGCGGGCGGTCGATGTCAACCGTGCCAAGTGTGGGACCGGCACGTCAGCCGGTGAAGGTCTCGGGGCCGAAGCGGCCCCAGGCGATGAACACCGCGATGGCGAGGTAGACGAAGTTCACGGCGACGAGCGCGTTCTCGCCGCGGCGGCCGTGGGTGGCCATCGCGCCCACCATCAGCAGGACCCAGCACACGGCGGTCACCGGCACCATGACGGGCGCGATGTCGAGCACGGCGGGCAGGATCAGGCCCACGGCGGCCAGGACCTCGAGTATGCCGAGCCCCTTGATGAAGCCCTCGCTCTTCCCGTCGGTCCACCCGCCGCCGTGGGCCGCCGCCAGCTTCTCCTTCGGCACGAACGTCTTGACCATGCCGCCGAACAGGGCCACCGCGGCCAGCAGTCCGGCAGCGATCCACAGGGCGAGGTTCATCATCTGCTCCTTGATCGAAAGTGTCTTCACTCCCTACGACGAGACAGCCCGCCGGGCTGTGACATCCCTGGCGCACCGATGCCGAGCAGGGCGTGCGCGACGACGTCGGTGTGGGTCCACAGCAGACTGCCGCCGGCGTCGGGGAGCAGGGTGGCGGGTCGCTGGGGGGAATCGTGCGGGCGAGGCGGGCCGGGTCTGTCGCCTCGTAGAGCATGGTCGTCCATTGTCGACGGCTTCAGGCTCGGCGACTTGGCAGGGCCTCGGCCTTTCACCCCTGTCGGCCGATGCCCAACGGCGTAAGGGCTGGGGCCAGTTCACGCCACTGCAGCAGGGGCAGTTCGGTGGGGGACGCGGTGAGGACCTGTACGGCGACGTGGTCGGCGCCCGCCTGGAGGTGTTCCTCCACCCGACGCCGGATCGCGTCGATGTCGCCGTGGGCGACGATCGCGTCGACCAGCCGCTCGCTCGGCCCGCCGATGACGTCCTCGTCGCCGAAGCCCAGTCTGCGCACGTTGGCGAGCTGGTGGGGGGCGCTCTCGACGTACATCGCCACGTGGGCGGTGGCCAGCTCACGGGCCCGCGCCGCGTCGGTGTCGAGCACGACGGCGAGTTCCACGCCGAGGAACGCCTCGGGGCCCATGATGCGGCGGGCCTGCGCGGTGTGCTCGACCGGCACGAAGTACGAGTGCGCGCCCCAGGTGCGTTCCGCCGCCAGGCCGAGCATCTTGGGGCCCAGGGCCGCGAGCACGCGCCGCGGTGCCGGGTCGGGGCGTGGGCCGTGCTCGGGGACCGCGTCCATCGAGTCGAGGTAGGCGCGCATGGTGTGCACCGCCCGGCCGCGCGCCGGCATCGGGTAGCCGTCGAGGTGGTGGACGGTGTCGTCGACCCGGTGCCCGCCGAGCCCGAGCACATAGCGGCCCGGGAACGCGTCGCCCAGGGTGCGGGTGGCCGTCGCCGCCGCGATCGGGTCGCGGAAGGCGATGTTGGCGATGCCGGAGGCGACCGTCAGCCGGCGGGTCGCCGACAGCAACAGCCACGCCTGGCCGAAGCTCTCCCGGCCGAACGCCTCACCGACCCAGATCGCCCCATAGCCCAACTCCTCTATTTCCGCGGCGGCTTCACGGACCAGGCCAGCCGGGTGCGCATCGAAGGCGAACGTCCAGATGCCTGCCGGCCCGAGGGCGGCGTGTGCGTCGTCGTGCATGTGCGCTCCTCCTCCACCAAACGGAGAACCTCTCCGCTTGGCTGTGCGGGCTACCATACGGAGAAGTTCTCCGGATCGCCAGCGTGAAAGGCGGCATCATGACGACACCCGGCCCGGCCGCACAGCCGCCCGTCTCGCGCGCGGACGCGCGGGTCAACCGCGAGCGCATCCTCGGCGTGGCCCGCGAGGTGTTCGCCGAGAGCGGCCCCGAGGCGTCGCTCAACGCGATCGCCCGCCGGGCCGGCGTCGGCCCCGGCACCCTCTACCGGCACTTCCCCAACCGCCAGGCCCTGGTGGTCGCCCTCGTCCGGGACCGCGTCCTCGCGCTGCAGGCGTTGGCGGAGGAACTGCCCACCTCCCACTCCCCCGACGACGCCCTCGCCGTCTGGCTCACGGCCCTGCTCGCCCACGCCCGGCTCCATCAGGGCACGGGCGTCGCGGCGCTGCTCGACGAGACGGCCGACCTCGGCATCGACTGCCACCGCCTCGTCCTGGACAGCGCCGCCGCCGTCCTGTCCCGCGCCCAGCACGAGGGCACGGCACGGGCCGACCTCGACGTCGGCGACCTGGTCCGACTCGTCGCCGGAATCGCCCTCACCACGACCCGCGACGACGAACCGGGGCTGCCGGAACGGCTGCTGGGGCTGGTGCTGGACGCCGTACGCCGGGGTGGCGGCGGTGGGACCAAGGGCTAGCCCTCGTTAGGCGCGCGGTTCGCGCCACATGCCCCACAGGGTCGGGCCGTCGCCGGGGAGGGGCAGTTCCTCGCGGACGGTGAAGCCGAAGTGTTCGTAGAAGGGGATGTTGGAGGACTTGGAGGACTCCAGGTAGACGGGGAGGCCGGCGGCGTCGGCCTGGGCGAGGCCCGAACGGAGGAGGGCGGCGCCGTGGCCCTGGCCGCGTGCGGCGGGGTCGGCGCCGATCAGGGCGAGGGACCAGTGGGGTTCGCGCGGGGTGTGCCGGGCGGCCGTCTCGACGGCGTCCCGGAACAGCGGGGCGCGGTCGCCGAGTATGTCCTGGAGCTGCTGGATGGTGTCCGGCTCGGGCACGGCCTGCGCACCCGCGGCGACCCAGAACGCGGCGGCCGCGTCGGTGCGTTCGCACACGCCGTGGTGGACGTACTGCCCCGTGAAGAGGGTGGTGAAGTAGCGGACCAGCGACGCCTCGCGCGAGGCGTCGTCGGGGAAGAACCAGCGCATCATCGGGTCGTCGTCGAAGGCGCGGGCAAGGGTGCCGCTGATCAGCGGGGTGTCGTCGAGCGTGGCCGGTTTCGGCGTGTTCGTCATCGGCATACGGGCCATTCTGCACTTGATGATCTTCGTGGGCGGACATGGGGTACCGATATCCGAACACCCTTGCCGGACACGCCTGTCGGCCCACTTGAACTAAACCGTGCAGTTCAGAGGGTGCTAGGGTCGGCTCCCATGAGCACGGACAGCGGCAAGCAGCGGCCGAGCGGACCCCGGGCGGAGCTCAAGCGGCAGGCCATCGTGCGGGCCGCGCGCGAGCTGTTCCTGCGGGAGGGCTTCGGCGTGGGCATGGACGCCATCGCCGCCGAGGCGGGCGTGTCCAAGGTGACCGTCTACAACCACTTCGGCAGCAAGGAAGCCCTGTTCACGGCCGTCATCACCCACGCGCTCGACGAACCGCTCGCCGGCGAGTCCGCGGCCGCGCTGGAGGGCCTGGCCGAGGCCGAGGACCTGCGCACGGCCCTCGTCGACGCGGCCCGCGCCTGGGTGCACGCCGTCCGCACCAACGACGAGGTCACCGCCCTGCGCAACCTCGTCGCCGCCGAGCTCCACCGCTTCCCCGAGCTGGGCGAGGCCTGGCGCCACCACGGCACGGAGAGCCACCACCCGGCCGTGGCGAACGCCCTGCGCGGCCTCGCCGAACAGGGCCGCCTGGACATCCCCGACCTCGAGGTCGCCGTCCTGCAGTTCTACGGGCTGCTGGTCTTCCCCCACATGGTCTTCAGCTCGTACGGCACCCGGATCGACGACGGCCTGACGGAGCGTCTGGTCACCGGCGGGGTCGACATGTTCCTGGCACACTACGGCCCGCGGGGCACCCAGCCGTAGCGGCAGGAGGCAACCTCCTGGCGGACCCGCTGCGGCGCCGGATCAGGGCGTCAACGGGCCCCGCAGTAGGGCCAGTCCGGCCTCCTGGTCGCCCGTCCAGGTCACGGCCTCACCGGTGTGCGGTGCACGGCCCCACAGCAGGAGCAGCAGGTGTTCCGCGGGCGCGGCGAGTGTCGCCACGGGGTCGCCCGGGCCGTAGGTCCAGCCGGCTCCGGTGTCGGTGGCCAGGAGGCGAAGGGCCTGCGCGGGCGGGTGCGTTCGGCCCCGGGCGACCTGGCGCGGTGCCATGGTGTCGAAGACCTCGGCCACGCCCTCCCCCGCGAGGTGGGGGTCGAGCGGGTGCGGGGTGCCCAGCGCCCGCTCGGCGTCCCAGCGGTGCACGAGCGCCTCCACGCAGCGGCGGCGCTGCCAGAAGCCCACCGTGTGGGGCGGGTGGAACGTCCAGGCGGGTGTCGCCGGGTCCGTGTCCAGGGCCTTGAGCAGGGTCCGTGCCGTCTCGTCGAACCATGGCAGCAGTTCCTCGGGCGCCCGGGCAGCCGAGGGGGGTTCGTCGTCACAGCGTCGCTCGGTCACCGCGGCCGCGGCCCACAGGTTGGAGGTGCCGAGGTGTTCCGCCAGATCCCGCAGCGTCCAGGAGCCGCAGTGCTCGACGCCCAGGGACAGATCGCCGTCGAGGCAGACGCGGAAGGCGGCCAACTCGTCACGCAGGTGCTGAAGCAGGGTTGCCGGGTCCATGACCGGCCAGCCTATCGGCCCCCGTGACAAGGGAGTTGAGCACCCTCAGCCGCCCACCCCCGCGACCGTGCCCGTCATCCGCAAGGCGTCCTCGGTGTCCATGCCGAGCCGGGCCGCCCAGGCGAGGGCGTCGTCGAACGTCGCCTCCGTGTCGGTGAGGTGCGCGGCGGCGAGCGTGGCAGGCGCCTTGCCCTCGTCGAGGACAGCGGTCCACTGGCGGCCGGTCAGGGCGAGGTAACGCAGCTCCGCCAGGTCGGCCACGACGGTCGGGTCCAGCACGTCGGCCTCCGAGACATCGAGGCCCCGCAGGTGCGGAATCGTCCGCAGGGGTCTCAGATCCGCCGGGGCGCCGGTGGTCAGGTCGAGGGCGGCGAGGTGCGGGTGGTCGGCGAGCGCGGTGAGGTCGCCGTGGGCGAGGGTGACGCGCAGGGACTCGACCGGCAGGTCCCGCACCGGTGTCAGGTCGGTGGTGGTGGAACGGTTGAGGTGCAGTCGGCGCAGATGCGGGGCGGCGGCGAGCGGGGCGAGGTCCACCGGGCCGGGGGCGTTGTTGATGTGGATGGCCTGGAGCGTGGGCGGAACCTCGTCCGGGACGGCGCCGATGATCTGCCGTGGGCCGGAGTCGCTGTCGCGGGGGTGGAGGGACAGGTGGTCGCCGTGTATCTCGTAGGCGCCCCGTTCCAGCAGGTCCAGTTGGTGGCCGAGGAGGGAGGTCACCGAGTCGGCGACGTAGGCGGGGCCGTCGTCGTAGTCGCGGCCGGTGCGGATGATCTGGCCGGGGTGTCCCAGGCGGGCCGGTGCCGTGTCGACGGCGAGGAAGTTGCCGTCCTCGCTGGTGGCGAACCGCAGCCAGCCGGGGTGCCCGCCGCAGCGGCGTACGGTCTCTGCCGGCGTGGTGTCGAAGACGACGGCCTCCCACTCCAGGTCCCAGCCGTACCAGGGCCGCTCCCCCGCCTGCCACTCGGTGTGCTCCGCGACCAGGCTCTTCAGCGACAGCCAGGCGCAGTTGCTGAACAGGTAGTGGTGCTCGTAGCCGATGCCGTCGCCGTCCGCGATCAGGTACAGGGCGCGCAGGTCGGCGGGCAGACGGCGGCCCAGGCGCCGTTCGGCCTCGTCGAGCTCGGCGGCGGTGGCGGGCGGGGGCAGTTCGAGCCGGCGCCCGAGGAGCGCGGCCCGCCGCGACACGTACGTGTGGAAGCGGGACACGGCCAGCTCCGGGTCCCCCGCGGGCGGGGCGGTGCCGGCCTCCTGGCGCAGGCCGGGCTGCGGCAATCGGTAGTCGGCGTCCAGGACGGCCTCCCAGCCGCTCATACCGCCGCTCACCCGGGCGACCGCGTCCCGGAAGGCGGTGAGGCGGTACGCCCCGGACGGCTCGCACCGTATCTCCAGGCTGACCGGCTCCCAGCCGCGGTCCTTCCGCAGCGTCTCGGCCAGGGCCATCAGTTCCTGGTACGGATTGGGCACACTCGGGCCCCAGGGGCCGCTGCGCGGGCTGTAGCCGCCGGTCACCGAGGTGCCGCCACCGCCCGCCCGCGCGTACATGACCGCGTCCGTCCAACCTTGCGGCGCCTGGGCGAGGATCGCCTCGACGACCGGTCGTACCGCCTGCTCAACCATGGCCTGCTCCCGTGCTGTTGCTCCTGCCGGAAATCATGACAGGCCCCACTGACAACGCCGTGAGCACCGGCAATGCTGTGCGCGGCCGGACCCGGGAGGCGCTGGGCGACGAGCGGTACGAGGAGTGCCCACGCCTCGGCGGTCGGCTGGAGCGGCGGGCGGTGGTGGCCCGGGCGCTGGGCCAGGCAATGTCCACCGGGGCGGCTGTCCCCGGCGACGGTCCGGGGGTTCCGGCACCCCCCGGCGGCCCCAGAGAAACGCCATACCCGCCGTACGCCCCGACTCAGACTCAGGCCAGCCGCCGCTCGAACTCAGGGCAGCCGCTGCTCGAACCAGACGATCTTGCCGCCGCTCACCCGGGTGGCCCCCCAGCTCTGTGCCAGCTGGTCGACGAGGAACAGTCCCCGGCCGCCTTCGTCGTCGAGCTGGGCGTGGCCGAGGCGCGGGAGTTGGACGGAGTCGTCGCGGACCTCGACGCGCAGGACGTCGGTGCGCAGCATGCGCAGGGTGAGGGGCCGGGTGGTGACGCGTACGGCGTTCGCGACCACCTCGCTGACCAGGAGCTCGGTGGTGTCGGCGAGCTCGGCCAGGCCCCAGCGGCGCAGGGTGCGGCGGACCAACCGGCGGGCCTGGCCCGCGGTGCGCGGATGCGGGGTCAGGTACCAGTTGGCGGCGGTCTCCGGCAGGAGGCCCTCGAAGCGGGCGGCGAGCAGTGCGACGTCGTCCTCGCGCTCGACCTCGTCCAGGGTGCCGAGCGCCACCTCGCACAGCGGCTCCAGCGCAGGCAGGCCCGCCGAGCCGAGGGCCCGCAGCCGGTGGCGCAGCCGGGTCATGCCGGTCTGGATGTCGGAGCCGCGGGACTCGACCAGGCCGTCGGTGTAGAGCAGCAGGGTGGCGCCGGTGGGCGCGGGCATCTCGGTGGTCTCGAAGACGCCGCCGCCGACGCCGATGGGCACTCCGGAGGGCAGGGTGAGGGCCTCCGCCGAGCCGTCGGGGCGCAGCAGGAACGGGGGCGGGTGGCCGGCGTTGGCCATCAGCAGGCGTCGGGAGACCGGGTCGTACACGGCGTACAGGCAGGTGGCGAGGTGCTGGCTGCCGAGCCGGCCGGCCTGTTCGTCGAGGTGGTGCAGGACCTCGTGGGGCGGGAGGTCCAGGCCGGCCAGGGTCTGTACGACGGTGCGGAGCTGGCCCATGATCGCGGCCGAGGTGAGGGAGTGGCCCATCACGTCGCCGATGACGAGGGCGACCCGGTTGCCGGGCAGCGGGATCGCGTCGTACCAGTCGCCGCCCACTTCGGCGGTGCGGGAGGCGGGCAGATAGCGGCTGGCCAGCCGGACACCGGCGAGGGCGGGCAGGGACGGCGGCAGCATGGTGCGTTGCAGGGTGTCGGCCACGGACGACTCGTGGCCGTGGGTGAGCGCCTTGTCGACGCCGAGCGCGGCGTGCGTGGCGAGCTGGGAGGCGACGAGCAGGTCGTCGCCGGTGAAGGCGCGGCGGCCGCGGTCGCGCACGAGGGTGATGGAGCCCAGGACGTGGTGGCGGCCGCGCAGCGGGGCGATGATCACGCGCCGTCCGGGCGGCACCTCCCCGGGCAGTCCGGCCGACGCGAGCAGCTCCGCCGCAGCGGCTGCGGCCTCCCCGGTGGTGGCGAACAGGGGCCGCCCGGAGCGCAGCAGCTTCGCCGGGGCTCCCTTGACGGCTTGAAGGGAGGCCTGAGGGGCCGGGACCGGCTCCCGGTGGACGCTGTGCAGCCTGAGCAGGACGGGGTCGGCGGAGCTTCCGTCGCCGACCGGCAGCGGATCGTACAGATGGACGACCGCCAGGTCGGCGAAGAGCGGCACCGCCGCCCGGCACAGCTCGGCCAGCGTCTCGTCCAGGTTCATGCCGCGCGCGATGCGCCGGGTGGCGCTGTCGAGGTACCGCAGCCGGTCCGTCCCGGCGTCACGCAGGGCGCGGAGGTCCCGCAGGGCTCCTGTGTCGCGCGTGGCACCGCCACCGCGTAGGGCACGGGCATCACGCAGGGCCCGGGCATCGCCGCGTGCGAACCGGGCGCCGCGCACCCGGCGGCCCCGGCCGCGCTCGGAGCCGCCCCGTGCCCCGATCACGGGGTCACCACGGCGCGCAGTGCCCCTCGGGTCCGTGCGCCACTTGCTCGGCGCACCGGCCCGCACACTCGAGGGCACTCACGTATCACGACGCGCACAGGGCTGAGGCCGGCGCCCTGCTCGCCTCCGGCCGCTTCTGCTGACATGGGTCTGGCTCCCGCACCCCGCTCTGCTCGACGGCCCTCTCAGGCCTGGCCTGGGCGGACCCCAGGCCCCGCTCGACCGGCCCGAATCGCACTGTCTCCTACAGCCCGCCTGATCCGGAGGGCAGGCCCTAGTCGAGTTTCGTACAGCGCAGGAAGATCTGCTCCTCCGGCGGGACGTCCGAGCTCTCCGGCGCGTACGTGTAGGAGGACTCCCCGTCGATGGAGAAGCCCGCCGCCTCGACGACCTCGCGGAGGGTGTCGCGGAGATAGCCCGTGACGCGGATGGTGCTGCCGAGGAAGGGGATCGCGAAGTCGTCGACGTCGGCCTCGACCATCGACAGGACGAGCAGACCACCCGGTTCGAGCAGCCCGTGGATCGTCTTCAGAGCGAGGGGGATCTCGGCGCGCGGCAGCATCAGCAGCGAGAAGAAGGCCGCGACCGCGTCGAATCGGCCCAGGTCGAGGGGACCGTCGGGGCGCAGGTCCGCGATGTCCGCCCGGTGGAACTCCGCCTCGGGCACATTGCGCCGGGCCAGTTCCACCATGCCGTCGGACAGGTCGACGCCCACGACCGCGCACCCGCCGTCGGCGAGCTGCCGCGCGGTCGGCAGTCCGGTGCCGCAGCCGAGGTCGAGCACCCGCGCGCCGGGCGAGAGGCTCTTCAGCAGCCAGTCGGCGGCCTGGACCTGCCCTTCCTTGTGCGGGAAGGCCTCGTCGTAGCGGTCGCCGATGGCGTCGAAGGCCTCCGCCTGACCCGATCGGTCGACCCGCAGGCCGTCGTAGTCGACTCCCTCACCAGCACCGCTCACGCTGCGTCTCCCTCAGGCTAAGGCTTCGATCATCCTTGCACAGGAGGACCGGCCGTGACGGGGCGTCCACAGAGAAACTGCCTCAACCACCGTGGATCACCAGGGCGATGAGCGCGATCAGGGCCGCCGTCACCGCGAACACCGTACGGGTGAGGACCCGTACGTGTCGCTCGCTGCCGGCGCGAACGGACCACGGCTGGGCGAGAGTCGCGGCCGACGCCTCCTCGACGCGGGTGCGCAGCGCCTGCCGTGCCGCCTCCGGGGTCGCGCCGAGGACGGCACGCGCGTGCCGCAGTCTGCCGCGTACGGCATGGCTGCTGGCCTCCGTCTCGGCGGCGGCCTCCGACACGCCGAGCCCGAGTCCGTCGCAGAGCACGGCGGTACGGCGGTGACGCGGGGGAAGGTCCAGCAGCGCGCGCAGGAGCGGATCGGCGGGCGGCGGGCCCGGACGGGTGACGAGCCGCCGGAAGCGGTGCCAGGGCGACAGGGCGTACTCGTGGGTCTGCATCCGCACCCAGCCCACCGGGTCGGGGTCGCGGGCGACCTCGGGCCAGCGTTCCCAGGCCTTGCGGAAGGCGTACTCGGCGGACTCGAAGGCGCGGCGGCGGCAGCCGGTCAGCAGGTGCGCCTGGTGTATCAGGCCGGGGGCGGCGTAGACGTACAGCGCGTCGAAGGCGGCCTCGGGGGTGAGCGCGGCGGGCCCGGGGGGCACGGTGCCGGCGCGGTCGTCCAGGGCGCGTATCAGGGTCGTACGGGCGGTGGTCGCGGCGCTGCCGCCCCGCTCGTGGGCTGGGTTGCGGTACATCGGGGCTTCCTGTGTGACCTGCGCGGGTCGTCGGGACCCTGCGCAGGTCACCGATCGGGTGCGGCCGCGCCCGCAGCCCCCGCGGAAGCGTCCCCGCAGGGGCTGTGGGTGTGCCACGGCATCCCCAACGCCCGGCCGGCACGCCAGGTGGCGCCGAGCATCACTTGATCACACTGTCCGACGAACCCTCGAACCCACGTCCCGTCGGCGCGACCCGCATCCGACGCTCGTCCCCGTCGCACCGATGCGCGGCATCACCGCATCCGATGTGTGACCCCATGTGGATACCCGCTCATCACGGGTACCCGGCGCGACGAGCCCTGACCTGCGCGGTGGCCGACGGGCCGCCGCCGAACAAGGCACGTACACGGAGGTAGACACGATGAGCACGGTCAAGGAGACGGTGGAGGTCGGCGTTCCGCTGCACACCGCGTACAACCAGTGGACGCAGTTCGAGGACTTCCCGAACTTCATGGAGGGCGTCGAACAGGTCACTCAGCTGGACGACCGCCACAATCACTGGACCACCAAGATCGCCGGGGTCAAGCGCGAGTTCGACACCGAGATCGTCGACCAGCTGCCCGACGAGCGCATCACCTGGCGCACCACCTCGGGCGACACCAGCCAGAAGGGCTCCGTCCGCTTCGAGCGCGTGGACGACACGCACACCCGGGTGGAGCTGGTGATGGACGTGGAGCCCAGCGGGGCCGCCGAGAAGGTCGGCGATGTGCTCGGCACGATCGACCGGCGCGTGAAGGGGGACATGAAGCGGTTCAAGGAGTTCATCGAGGAGCGCGGCGGCGAGAGCGGGGCCTGGCGCGGACGCATCCGGCCGGGCGAGACGGGCGGCCCTACGCCGCTCTGACGGCACCCCTGCGAGCCGTACGAGCACCCCTGCGAGCCGTACGAGCGGCCGTACGAGCCGTACGAGCCGTACGAGCCTACGAGCCGTCTGACGGCCCCTACGAACCGTAGGAGTCGCCGCCGTTCAGGACAGGACAGGGGCCCGGGCACTGCCGTCCGGGCCCCGTCCGCGCCCTGTGCGGGGGTACGCCGGTTCAGCCGAGCACCAGCGGCAGTCGCGCGCCGAGGTCGCCCAGTGCCGCCCGCTCCGCGTCGGTCGGCGTCCGGCGCCCCGTGCCGATGCGCAGGGCGTCCGTATCGGAGAAGGAGGCCGGGAACGGGGCCCCGGCGATCTTCTCCAGGGCCGCACGGGCCGCGGCGAGGGTCTCGCCGGGCGGTTCCGGGGCCGACGGCCGATACGCGATCAGGTCCAGGTGGTGCAGGGTCCACTCCAGCACATACGCCGAGAGGTAGTCCCCGACCGTCAGCACCTCGCCCTTGGTGCTCACCCGCAGCGCCGGGGCGGCGAGCGTGGCGGCGCGGCCCGCGGCGGAGCCGACGTCGTCGAGATGGAACTTCAGCAGTCCTGGTTCGCCGTACGCGGCCGCCAGCCGGGGGATCAGCGCGTCGAGCGGGTCCTCGCCGGTCGGCGGCTCGACGAGCTCCCAGTAGGTGACGGCGTCCACGGTCGGCTCGGAGTCGGCGGGCGTGGCCAGGGTGATCAGGACGTCCTGGGCGTCGATGACGAGGTGGCACACCAGGTCCCGTACGAGCCACCCGGCGCAGCCGGAGGGCCGCTCGAAGTCCTCGTCCGGGGTGTCGGCGACGGCCGTGAGCAGGGCGGTCCAGGCGGGAGAGAAGAGGTCCACGCGCGGCACCGTAGTGCGGTGGCGGGCGGGCGGACAACCACGTTCCGGGCGGGCCCGGCCGGCCGAGCCGCTTCAGCCGCGGCCGAAATAGTCCTGGGGTTCCGTCGGTCTTCGGCCCGTCAACTCCTTGTGGCACCCGGGCACTTCACGCCCCGCCGCGCGCCACTGCTTCACGAGCTCCTCGTAGATCGGTGTGCCCGTGTCCCGAGGCGCGTGCCCGTGCGGGGTCCGCCCGTCCGGGTGGCCGACTCCTGACGACGTCATCCCTGTCTCTCACGCCTTCCTATGACTGAACGTTTCCCCGTTCACCCGCCCCTTCGTCGAGCAGCGTCAGCAGCGCCCGGGCGGCCTCCGCCATGTCCTGCGGGGAGTACGCCGGACGGGCCGGGGTGCCGTGCGGGGCCTGGCCGACGAGGTGGGCGGCGTGGGCCAGGACGTGTATCGCGGCACTGCGCCACTCCCCCTCCATGCGGGACGCCTGCGCGGCGACCGTGGGGAGCAGAGCCCGGACGTCACCGGCGAGCCGGCCGCCGAGTGCCTCGGCCGCCGCCTGGTCGGGCAGCCCGTCCAGGATCGCTCCATAGGCTCTGCGAATCGCTGCAGAATCGATTTGCTCCACGGCGCTCATGCCTGCCCACCCCGACCGGTGCGCACCCTCCCCCCACGGGGTGAACCGGCGCATCGCGGGAGCCCACGGAGGCACAACGAGAAGTCCGCGCGCCCCCTGAGGGGCCGTCAGGACAGGCAGTTGGCGTCGGGACCCAGGCCTGAGCAGCGGGCCGTTGAGCCCTTGAGCCCTTTCGTCGTACGGAAGGCGGCCACCACCGCCGACGACCTGGAAGGCTGAGGGGATGAGCACCGAACCCGTGTACGTGGCCGCGGTCCGGGAGTCGTACGACACCGTCGCCGCCGCCTACGCCGCACTCGTCAAGTCCCCTGCCGAACTGGACCCGTTGTCGCGGGGGATGCTGGCCGCCTTCGCGGAGTCCGTACGGGCCGACGGGCGGGGGCCGGTCGCGGATGTGGGGTGCGGGCCGGGAAAGGTCACGGCGCATCTGGCCGCGCTCGGCCTGACCGTGTTCGGCGTCGACGTGTCGCCGAGGATGATCGAGCTGGCGCGGGCGGCCCATCCGGGACTGCGGTTCGAGGTGGGGTCCATGACCGCGCTGGACCTGGCGGACAGCTCGCTCGGCGGTCTCCTCGCGTACTACTCCACGCATCACACGCCGCCGGAGGTCCTGCCGCGCGTGTTCGCCGAGTTCCGGCGCACCCTGACGCCCGGCGGCCGTCTGATGCTCGCCGGACACGCGGGCGACGGCGAGCGACGCCGCCCCACGCACGCCTACGGCGGGCTCCCGGTGTCCTACGAGTCCCATCTGCTCCCCCCGGACCGGCTCGCCGCCCTGCTCGACGAGGCCGGCTTCGACCTCACGGCACGGCTGACGCAGGAGCCCGAGGAGGGCAGGAGGACGACGATCGCCACGTTCCTCGCCCGTCGGCGGCCGTGAGCCGGGGCCGAGGCGGCACCCTCCGACAACCACGGCGGGGTTTCAGGGGCTCGGAGGACTGCGCGAGCGACCACAGACGGCCCGCAGCCGCGATCGAACGGCCCTCGCCCCGGGCCGGACGCGGCGTCCCGAGTGTACGTTCGTACGCTTTGGAGTGTACGATCGTACGCATGGTGACCGACTACTTCGCGGGCGACCCGCGCACGCACCTCGAGCGCATGCTGGCGGGCGATCTCTACATCGCGGACGACCCGGAGATCGCGCGGCGGCAGCAGGAGGCCGTGCGGCTGGCCGCGCGGTATCAGGCGGCCTACGCGGAGGACGCCGAGGCGGCGCGGGAGGTGCTCGCTGAGCTGCTCGGGGCGCTGGGTGAAGAGGCGCATGTGCGGCCGCCGTTGTACGTCGACTACGGCAGCAACATCCGCATCGGTGCGCGGACGTTCGTGAACTACAACCTGACCGCGCTGGACGTCGCGGCCGTCACGATCGGCGAGGACTGCCAGATCGGGCCCAACGTCCAGCTGCTCACCCCGACCCACCCGCTGGAGCCGCAGCCGCGGCGCGACAAGCTGGAGGCGGCGCAGCCGATCACCATCGGGGACAACGTGTGGCTCGGCGGCGGTGCGATCGTGCTGCCCGGCGTGAGTATCGGGGACAACTCGGTGATCGGCGCGGGCTCGGTCGTCACCAAGGACGTGCCCGCGAACGTCGTGGCCGTCGGCAACCCCGCCCGCGTGGTGCGCGAGCTCTGACGCCATGGCCACCGGACACACCGACCCGCAGCGCCGCGAGCGCATCCTCGACGCGACCCTGGACCTGATCGCCGAGGAGGGCGTCGCGGGCGTGTCGCACCGCAAGATCGCCGGGCGCGCGGGCGTGCCGCTGGGGTCGATGACGTACCACTTCAGCGGGATCGACGAGCTGCTGCGGGAGGCGTTCGGACGGTTCGTCGAGCATTTCGTCGCGGTCTTCGACGCCCGTCTGTCCGCGCCGGCCGGCCGCGAGGAGGCCCGTGAGGCGGTGGCGGATCTGGTGCACGTGCTGTCCGAGGGCAGCCGGCGCGACCTCGTGCTCACCCAGGAGCTGTACACGCTCGCCGCGCGCCGGCCGGAGTACCGGGAGCTGACCCATGAGTGGATGCGGCGCAGCCGGGTCCATCTGGAGAAGCACTTCGATCCGGACACCGCGCGTCAACTCGACGCGCTGATCGAGGGTCTGACGCTCCATCGGGCCCTGGCGCAGGAGCCTCATGGGCGTGAGCTGACCCTGGAGGCGATCTCCCGCATCACCGAGACCGGTCGGCGGGAGGGCTGAGCCGCCCGTGCGGCACGGACCTGACGCCGTGCCGCACGGGCCTTTCACTCGAGGTCCGTTCAGGCGCCGACGTACTCCGCGAGGTGCTCGCCGGTGAGGGTGGAGCGCGCGGCGACCAGGTCGGCGGGTGTGCCCTCGAAGACGACGCGGCCGCCGTCGTGACCGGCGCCGGGGCCGAGGTCGATGATCCAGTCGGCGTGCGCCATGACCGCCGGGTGGTGCTCGATGACGACGACCGACTTGCCGGAGTCGACCAACCGGTCGAGCAGGCCCAGGAGTTGGGCGACATCGGCCAGGTGGAGTCCGGTGGTCGGCTCGTCGAGGACGTACACGCCGCCCTTGTCGGCCATGTGGGTGGCGAGCTTGAGCCGCTGGCGCTCACCGCCGGAGAGGGTGGTGAGCGGCTGGCCGAGGGTGAGGTAGCCGAGGCCGACGTCCGCGAGCCGCTGGAGGATCTTGTGCGCGGCCGGGATCCGGGCCTCGCCCTCGGCGAAGAACTCCTCCGCCTCGGTCACCGGCATCCCGAGCACCTCGCTGATGTCGCGGCCGCCGAGGTGGTACTCCAGGACGGAGGCGTCGTAGCGCTTGCCCTCGCAGTCCTCGCAGACCGTGGACACGTCGGCCATCATCGCCAGGTCGGTGTAGATGACCCCGGCGCCGTTGCAGGTGGGGCAGGCGCCCTCGGAGTTGGCGCTGAACAGGGCGGGCTTGACGCCGTTGGCCTTGGCGAAGGCCTTGCGGATCGGCTCCAGGAGCCCGGTGTACGTGGCAGGGTTGCTGCGCCGGGAGCCTCGGATGGGGCCCTGGTCGACCGAGACGACGCCCTCCTCGGCGGGGATCGAGCCGTGCACCAGCGAGCTCTTGCCGGAGCCGGCCACGCCGGTGACGACCGTCAGCACACCGAGGGGGATGTCGACGTCGACGTCCTGGAGGTTGTGGGCGCTCGCCCCGCGGATCGGGAGCTTGCCGGTCGGCTTGCGCACCGACTCCTTCAGCGCGGCCCGGTCGTCGAGGTGGCGTCCGGTGACCGTGTCGCCGGCCCGCAGACCCTCGACCGTGCCCTCGTAGCAGACGGTGCCGCCGCCCGTGCCGGCGCCGGGGCCGAGGTCGACGACGTGGTCGGCGATGGCGATCGTCTGCGGCTTGTGCTCGACGACGAGGACGGTGTTGCCCTTGTCGCGAAGACGCAGCAGCAGGTCGTTCATCCGCTGGATGTCGTGCGGGTGCAGGCCGGTGGTGGGCTCGTCGAAGACGTACGTCACGTCGGTGAGGGAGGAGCCGAGGTGGCGGATCATCTTCACGCGCTGCGCCTCGCCGCCGGACAGCGTGCCGGCCGGGCGGTCCAGGGAGAGATAGCCGAGACCGATCTCCGTGAAGGACTCCAGAGTGTGCCGCAGCGACTGGAGCAGCGGAGCCACGGAGGGCTCCTCGATTCCGGCGACCCACTCGGCGAGGTCGCTGATCTGCATCGCGCACGCGTCGGCGATGGAGACGCCCTTGATCTTCGAGACCCGGGCGCCCTCGGCGAGGCGGGTGCCGTCGCACTCGGGGCAGGTCTGGAAGGTCGTCGCGCGCTCGACGAAGGCACGGACATGCGGCTGGAGCGCGTCGATGTCCTTGGACAGCATGGACTTCTGGATCTTCGGGATCAGCCCTTCGTACGTCAGGTTGATGCCCTCGACCTTGATCTTGGTCGGCTCCTTGTGGAGGAGGTCGTGCAGCTCCTTCTTGGTGTACTTGCGGATCGGCTTGTCCGGGTCGAAGAAGCCGCAGCCCCGGTAGATCCGGCCGTACCAGCCGTCCATGGTGTAGCCGGGGATGGTCAGGGCGCCCTCGTTGAGCGACTTGGTGTCGTCGTACAGCTGGGTGAGGTCGATGTCGGAGACCGTGCCGCGGCCCTCGCAGCGCGGGCACATGCCGCCGGTGCGGCTGTAGGTCGCCTTCACGGCCTTCTTGTCGCCGACGGCGATCGCGCCGCTGCCGCGGACCGACGGCACATTGAAGGCGTACGCGCTGGGCGGGCCGATGTGCGGGTCGCCGAGGCGGCTGAAGAGGATGCGCAGCATCGCGTTGGCGTCGGTGGCGGTGCCGACGGTGGAGCGGGGGTCGGCGCCCATCCGCTTCTGGTCGACGATGATCGCGGTGGTCAGACCGTCGAGGACGTCGACCTCCGGCCGCGACAGCGAGGGCATGAAGCCCTGCACGAAGGCGCTGTACGTCTCGTTGATCAGCCGCTGCGACTCGGCCGCGATCGTGTCGAACACCAGCGAGCTCTTGCCCGAGCCGGACACGCCGGTGAACACGGTCAGCCGCCGCTTGGGGATCTCGACGCTGACGTCCTTGAGGTTGTTCTCACGTGCCCCGATGACCCGGATCAGCTCGTGGCTGTCGGCGAGGTGCGGCGCCGCCGGCGCGTCCGGCTGCCTGTCCGTCCTGGTGGCCCTGCTCATCCTGTCTCCATGTGCCGTCGGTGCCGTCGCGCGTCCGTACGACGTCACCCTAGACGCGGCTCGCCCGCGGGGCTTCTCCATTCCTGACCGGACCCGCGCTGCGAAGCTAGAAGCTGCCGTCCGCCTTCAGAGGGCTGCCGTCCATGGAGGTGTCGGTGAGCGTGGTGCGGACCTCGGTGACAACCTCGGTGCGGCTGATCGCGAAGCAGGTCATCGCGTTCAGCAGGAACCCGGCGCGGTGCTGCCCCCGGATTCCGCCGGAGCCGGCCACGTCGGTCAGGCCTTGGCCGAGCCATTCGTAGACGCCCTGGAGGTCCTCGTCCCGCCAGCCCTTCAGCTCGGCCGCGCCGATGCCCAGCGCCAGCTTCTCGGCGAGGTACTCCGGGTCGAGGACGCTGCGGAAGTGGAGGGTGAGCCGCTCGAACTGATGCCCCTCGGAGAATTCCCAGTGCCCCCACACCTCACCGATGCCCTGCGCCACGGGCCGGGCGTCGACGATCCACTCGTACCTGTCCAGGTAGGGCGCGTGGTCCCGCAGCCACTGCCGCTGCTGCCGGGGCAGGACGATCCAGGAAGCTGGCGTGTCCTCCACCGGAGACCATTCGACCTCGGGAATCTCCCAACGCCCCGGCCAGGCCCGCACCTTGTCGCGGTTCGCCTCGAACCTCGCCCGCAGCTCGTCCGCTTCGCGCCGTCGCCCCGCGCCGCGTGAGAACATCCGCCCGCGCCTCCCCGTGTCGGCTCCGGTCCAGCGTATCGACGTCAACTCCGGTCGGCCATGGGGGCTTTCGGATGCGACGCCGTACTCCGGAGAGACGCGCGCGGCATCGCGGGGCCGACGCGTTCTCCTCACCACGGCGGTGCTGCTGGTACGACTGGGTGTTCACCACGCCGAACGAGGGGCCGCGTCCGGCGGGGACGGACGTGGTGCACCTGCGCCGCCATCTGATCGACCGGATGATCGTGTTCGCCGGGGTCATCAAGCCGTTCCCCTGAGCACTGACAGCCGGGCGCATATCCGGATGCGGCCGTGATCGCCGCTCTGCCAGCATGGCCGGATGGATCACCGTCTCGCTTCCCTGGTCGTACGGCACACTCGTCGCGTCCCCGTCGCATCGGCCGACGTGACTTGGCGCCAGAGTCTCACCGTCGCCAGGCAGTTGGACGGCGCTCTGATGTCCGTCGGGTTCAAGCTGTCGGCGGAGCTGCTGGAGCACCTGGCGGGCCTGCCGGAGGCGACGGTCGTCGAGACGGCGCGCCACACTCTGGACACCGTGCGGGAGATGGTCGGTGATCACGTCCGGCACAACACCTACTTCCGCGACTTCCCGGCCAACGTGCCCGACACCTACGACTTCTGGATGCGCTGCATCACGGAGGCCCTCGCCGACGAGGCCTCCCGCGCCGGGACGCTCGACCAGCTGAGCGAGGGCGTCGTCGACCTGCTGACGCTGCCGTCGTACGGCAGGTACCAGCACACGTACGAGGACATGCTCGCCGCCCACGCCGAGCTGATCCCCGCCGCGGGAGACCGGGTCACGGTGCTGCACCTCGGCGGCACCCTGGAGTCCGAGGCGACCGCGCTGTATCTGGCGCTGGCCGGGAGTGTCACGCCGCTCGGCGAGGAGCACCTCGGGGACCTGCGGACACTGGCCGGGGCGTGCGCCGAGGGGCCGCAGCCGGCGGAGATCCCCGTGCGGGAGAACCGGGCGATCGTGAACGCGGCCCGCCTCAAGGCCGGTTGCCCGCTGCTGCTGGACACGGTGACGGACGTGCTGCGCCTGGCGTGCGCGCTGTCGGACGGCGATGTCACGCTGCGGGAGCCGACGCGGTTCGCCCGGCTGTCCCGGCCGGCGCGGCGCGCTCTGATCGACGGCCTGGACGCGGTGGTGGAGGCCTCCCCCGCCAAGCTCGCCGATGTGGCGGTGCACCGGGAGCGGTGGAAGCGGCTCGGTGAGCGGCTGCACCCGCACGAGTACCCTCGCCGGCCGCACGCGGCCGCCGTGTTCGAGGTCGCGCGCGGCGAACGCCGGGTGCCGTCCCTGGACAGCCGTGTGGAGGAGCTGCTGGCCCACGGCGACGTGGCCGGGGCGGCGGAGCTGCTGGCGACCGCGCCGGGCAGGCTCTACCGCTCCCTGGACCGGCTGCTGCGCACGGCGTCCGACGAGGAGCAGAGCGACGCCGTCGTCGCCGCGGCGCGGCGCACCGCCGGCCAGGTGTCCGGCCGGGTCCTGCTGTCCGTGCGCGAGCATCTGCACAATCGTTCCGCCGAGGTCGAGAACGACCAGCAGCGTTTCGCCGAGGTCGAGAACGGCCGGCTGCCTCCCGCCGCAAGCGCCCCGCAGCGGCCAGCCACACCCGCCCCACGGCGCGTCTTCGTCAACCGTGCGGGCGGCGCATGGGTGGCGGCCGACGGCCGTCCGCCGGTGCCCGACAGCGCGCGGAAGGCGCTCGTCGCCGCACTGGACGCGGAGACCGCGCGGCGGCTGCCGGACCCCGGCCATCTGCTGGTCGAGCCCGAGATGCTGGACGTGGCCCTTCCGCTGAGCGGCCGCGCGGCCGCGTCGGGGTTCGGGGTGCTGCCGCGCGGCTCGGTGTCGCGGGTCGAGGGCGAGCTGCTGCGGTTCTTCATGTACTGGAAGCAGAGTCGCCGCACCACCGACTACGACCTCTCGGCGCTTCTGCTCTCCGCCGACCACACCACCATGTCCTGGCTGTCGTGGACCGCGCTGACGGCCGTCGAGGGCGTGCACTCCGGAGACATCACCGAAGCACCCGACGGGGCCTCGGAGTTCATCGATCTGCGGCTGGGCGCGGTGCGGGGTGCGTACATCGTGCCCCAGGTCAACGTCTACTCGGGCGAGGACTTCGAGGAGGTGGAGGAGTCGTTCTTCGGGTTCATGCTCCGCGACGCCGAGCAGCAGGGCCGTCCCTTCGAACCGCGCACCGTACGGCTGAAATCGGAGCTGCGCGGGCCCGGACGGGTGGCGCTGCCGCTGGTGTTCGCCCGCGACGCGGACGGCCGCTGGCACGCGAAGTGGCTGCACGTGTATCTGAAGGGCCACCCGTCGGCGAACCGCGTGGAGGGCAACCGGGTGACGGTGGCCGCGCTGCTGCGGGGCGTCATGGAGCACGAGAGCCTGACGGTCCGTCACCTGGTGGATCTGCTGGCCGAGCGGGCGTCTTCCGTGACGCTGTGGGACGGTACGACCGTGCCGCCGGGCCCGGTCACCTTCCTGGGCCTCACCCGGCCCGAGGGGCTGCACCCCAACTCGCGGGTCGTGACCCCGGAAAACCTGCGGGACATGATCCCCGCATGACTGTTAGCGTGGGTCCACGGCGAGGCCATGAGGGGGCTTCCTTCTCACCACTCCTTGATGTAGTCCTCTCGCTCTCCTCGCCGACCACGTGAGATGCGGGGCGGCCGTGCGCCCCCCGCGCTCGCGTGCCTCCCCCCGCAGCACCGCCCGCCAGGGCGTGCGACGCGTCAGTCCCGTTCCCGGTCCCGGCGGCTGGTGATCGCGCGGCGGCTGGTGGTGAGGTGCGCGAGGACGAGGGCCTCGACGCGGTCGACGTCGCGGGCGGCGATGGCGTCGTAGAGGGACTCGTGCTCCCGCGCGATGCCGAGCAGGTCGTCGTGCTGGCCGAGGAGCCAGCGCATACGGCTGCGCAGGACGCGTTCCATTTCGTTGAGCAGCTCGTTGGCGGCGAGCGAGGTGACGGTCTGGTGGAAGTCGGCGGCGGCGCGGCGGGCGCGTACGGCGTCACCGGCGCGGGCGGCGTCCAGTTCCGCGTCCAGGTCGGCCCGCAGCCGTTCCAGGCCGGCCCGGGTGTGCCGCTGGGCGGCGAGCCGGAAGGCGAGGGTCTCCAGGGCGGAGCGGACCTCGTCGAGGTCGGCGACGTCGCTGGGGCTGAACTCGCGGACCACGGCCCAGCTGCGGGGCCTCGGAGTGACCAGGCCCTCGGCGACGAGCGCCTTGAGGGCGTCGCGGACCGGGAGGCGGCTGACCCCCAGGTGTTCGGCGACCTCCCGCTCGACCAGCCGGCTGCCGGGGCGGCGTACTCCGTCCAGGATCTCGTCGCGCAGTTGCCGCGTCACCCGCTCCGACTCAGGGGTGAAGTCCCCAGACGCAGTCATGCTCGCCCTTCTCCCGTACGGACCGCTGTGCCGCGGCGGTCACACGCGGCACAGCGACCCTAGCGCCCGGGGAACGCGGCTACAGCAGGCGCCCGTCCCGCGCCACGATCTCGCCCGCGTGGACGACGTAGTCCCGGGGCGGCATGTCGACGAGGACCTGGGGCAGGCACTCGCCGCGGACGAGGACGAAGTCGGCGGGGCTGCCCGGGGTGAGGTCGGCGCGGGGCAGGCCCATGACGTCGGCACCGCCGTGGGCGGCGGCGTCGTAGCAGGCGCGCAGTTCGTCGTCGAGGCGTACGTCGGTGACCCAGCCGAGGAGGTGGGCGCGGTGCACCATGTCGGCGTTGCCGAACGGGCTCCAGGAGTCACGGACGCCGTCGGAGCCGAGGCCGACCGTCACCCCGTGCTCGCGGAGCTTCGCGATGGGCAGGACGAGGTCGCGGCTGGGCGCCACGGTCGTCAGGGAGATGTCCAGTTCGGCCAGGTCGCCCGCGAGGCCGGCGAGTTCGGCGTCGGGCAGGAAGGGCAGGCAGAAGACGTGGCTGACGGTGACCCGGCCACGCAGGGACAGCGCCCGGGTGCGGTCGACGATGGCGCGCAGCACGGCCACGCCGCCCGCGTCGGAGTCGTGCAGGTGGATGTCGAGGTCGGTGCCGTAGCGGTCGGCGAGGCCGAAGACCAGGTCGAGCTGTTCGTCCATGGCCCCGTCGAAGCTGCTGGGGTCGATGCCGCCGATGGCGTCGACGGCGCCGCTGCGGGCGGCCTCGGTGAGCAGGTCGGCGGTGCCCGGGGTACGGACGACGCCGTGCTGCGGGAAGGCGACGATCTGGACGTCCAGCGCGTGTGCGAGGCGGTCGCGGGCGGCGGCGACGCCCTCCACCCCGGCGAGCCCGTAGGCCGGGGCGACGTCCGCGTGCGCCCGCATGGCCCGGGTGCCGCGGGTGACGGCGTGCGCCATCAGCCCGTAGGCCCGCTCGGCGACGGACCGGTCCTGGCTGCGGAAGAGTTCGACGTCCTGCTCGACGTACTCGGCGATGGTGCTCGCGGGCCTGCGCGACACCCAGGGGCCGCCCCAGGTGGTCTTGTCGGGGTGGATGTGCGCGTCGACGGGCGCCGGGAGGGCGATGCGCCCGCCGCCGTCGACGACCCTCGCGCCCCTGGGGGCGGGGCCTGCGCTGATGCGTCCGTCGACGACGGTGAGGTCGACGGGGGTGCCCGCGCCGAGGGGCCGTACGTCACGGTAGACGACAGCCCTTCGGGGGGCGGCCGCTGCGGGCTGGGTCAGCGCGCCGGCGGCCGTCACGGAGGCGGCCCCGGCGAGGACGGTGCGCCGGGAGAGCGGAGGAGGCGTCATGGCTTCCCTTCGGTGAGGTGGCTGTTCAGCGGAGGCGGCCGGAACGCACCACGTGCGTGGGGCGGGTGAGGACCGACAGGTCGGCCAGCGGGTCGCCGGGCAGGACGACGGCGTCGCCGGCGTGTCCGGGGGCCAGCCGGCCGACGGTGGAGGCGAGGCCGAGGAGGCGGGCCGCGCCGGTGGTGGCGGTGCGGATGGCCTCCAGGGGCGTGAGCCCGGCCGCGTGCATGAGTTCGACCTCCCGGCCGACGGGGGTGACCTCGCCGCCGGAGGAGTCGGTGCCCGCGGCGAGCGGCACACCGAGCTCGTGCGCGGCCCGTACCGCCTGCTTGAGGATCGGCAGGTAGGTGCGGCCGCGTTCGGCGAGGACCGGGTCGGGGTCGTCGGCCAGCCCGGCGATGGCGGTCAGGGTCGGGGTGAACCACGTCTGCCTGCGGCGCATCTCGTGCAGGGTGCGCTCGCCGACGAACACGCCGTGTTCCAGGGAGCGGATGCCGGCCCGGACGGCGTCGTCGCAGCCCTTCTCGCTGTAGCTGTGGCACAGCACTCCCTTGCCGCCGCGGCGGGCCGCGGCCACGATCTCGGCGAGCTGGTCGTGGGAGTACACCTGCGTCAGCGGGTCCTGTTCCGGCAGCCCGGCGCGTTCGTTGACCCGGGTCTTGATGACGTCGGCCCCGCGCGCGAGGTTGACGCCCACGACGTGCCGCAGGGCCTCGGCCGAGCGCACTCCGTCCGGCAGGACGGCGAGCGGGGCCAGTTCGGGGTCGGCGAGCACGGAGTCGCCGAGGTGCGGGGTGACGAAGACGCCTGCGGCCACCAGGCGCGGGGCCTGGTCGGGGAGCCTGCGGGCCAGTTCCCGGACAGCGATGTCCTGGTAGAAGGTCGTGGAGCCGCTGCGCGCGGTGGTGGCCCCGCCGGCCAGCGCCCGGCGGGCCTCGGCGACGGTGCTGAGGTGGATATGGGCGTCCACGAGACCCGGCAGCACCCAGCCCCCGTGCGCGTCGAGCCGGGTGACGCCCGCGGGGACGCGCACCTTCCCCCGGGGTCCGGCGCCGTGCACCTTCCCGGCGCGGATCACGACGACGGCGTCCTCGGTCACCTCGCCCGTGGCCGGGTCGAGCAGGGTGCCGCCGTCGATGACCAGGTCACTCTCGGCGGCGGGCTCCCGCGGCGCGGCGGCCGCGTGCCCGGCCGTGGACAGGACGCCCCCGGTGCCGGCCAGCACGGCGGCACCGGCGAGCACGCCGCGGCGCGTGATCCGGTGCGAGGGGGGCGGGGTGGATGCCAGACACATGACGGCTCCCGGGGGACGGAGGTGCGGGGTACTGGGCGGCAGTTTTGTATACCAAAACTCGGCTGTCCATCGACTGCACACCATCTCCTCAGACACCACGGCTGCTTTTGGTATCCCATTTTGCGGGACATCTGTCGATGTCAGACGCCTCCGGTACTGTCGCAGCGTGAAACTGACCATCCTGGGCGGCGGGGGTTTCCGCGTACCGCTCGTGTACGGCGCTCTGCTCGGCGACCACGCCGAGGGCCGGGTCACGCACGTGACCCTGTTCGACCTCGACGCGGCGCGGCTGTCCGCGATCGCCCGGGTGCTGGCCGAACAGGCCGCGGGGCACTCGGACGCGCCACGGGTGTCGGTCACCACCGACCTCGACGAGGCCCTGAAGGGTGCGGACTTCGTGTTCTCCGCGATCCGGGTCGGCGGTCTGGAGGGCCGGGCGGCGGACGAACGCGTGGCGCTCGCCGAGGGCGTGCTCGGCCAGGAGACGGTCGGCGCGGGCGGCATCGCGTACGGGCTGCGCACGCTGCCGGTCGTGGACCACATCGCCCGGCGGGTCGCCGCGCTCGCCCCTCAGGCGTGGTTCATCAACTTCACCAACCCGGCCGGACTGGTCACCGAGGCCATGTCCCGGCGCCTCGGCGACCGGGTCATCGGCATCTGCGACTCCCCCGTGGGCCTCGGCCGCCGGGTGGCCCGGGCACTGGGGGCGCCCCGGCCCGAGGAGGCGTGGCTCGACTACGTCGGCCTCAACCACCTGGGCTGGCTGCGGGGTCTGCGCATCGACGGCCGCGACGAACTCCCGCGACTGCTCGCGGACCGCGAACTGCTCGGCAGCTTCGAGGAGGGCAAGCTCTTCGGCCCGGAGTGGATCCAGTCGCTGGGCGCGATCCCCAACGAGTATCTGCACTACTACTACTTCAACCGCGAGACGGTGAAGGCGTATCAGGAGGTCCCGCAGACGCGCGGGGCGTTCCTGCGCGAGCAGCAGGCCCGTTTCTACGACCGGATGCGCGACCCGGCCGCGCCCGCGCTGGCGACCTGGGACGCCACCCGGGCCGAGCGGGAGGCGACGTACATGGCGGAGAACCGGGAGGCGGCGGGCGCCGGCGAGCGCGACGAGGCGTCGCTGACGGAGTCCGGCGGCTACGAGCAGGTGGCGCTCGCGCTGATGCGGGCCATCGCCCGGGACGAGCGCACGACGCTGATCCTCAACGTCCGCAACCGCTCGACGCTGTCCGTCCTCGACGAAGACGCGGTCATCGAGGTGCCCTGTCTGGTCGACGGCAACGGCGCCCACCCGGTGGCCGTCTCGCCGCTGCCCACGCATGCGACGGGCCTGGTGTGCGCGGTGAAGGCGGTCGAGCGCGAGGCGCTGGCGGCGGCCGCGTCGGGTTCACGGGCCGCGGCTGTGAAGGCCTTCGCCCTGCACCCGCTGG
Organism: Streptomyces sp. NPDC096205; assembly: GCF_044763135.1. Classification (NCBI taxonomy): domain Bacteria; kingdom Bacillati; phylum Actinomycetota; class Actinomycetes; order Kitasatosporales; family Streptomycetaceae; genus Streptomyces; species Streptomyces sp. NPDC096205. Next base: position 600,811 of record NZ_JBIWFS010000005.1, read on the forward strand.
TCGACTCGGTGGAGGTGGCGCGGCGGCTGGTCGACTCCTACCGCGCGGTGCATCCGGGGCTGGCCTACCTGAGCTGAGATCCGGGGGTGCGTGGGCCTCGTACGCTGGGCGTGTGTCGTCCTCCTCCCGTCTGCGTCGTGTCGCCGTCCTCGTGCTCGAAGGGGCCAAGCCGCTGGACGTGGGCATCCCGGCGCAGGTGTTCACGACCCGGGCGAGCATGCCGTACGAGGTGCGGGTGTGCGGGGCGGAGCCGGGTCTGGTCACCGGCGGGGACGGGCTGTCGTACCACGTGGCGGACGGGCTGGACGCGCTCGGCTGGGCCGATGTGGTGTTCGTGCCGGGCTACCGGTTCCCGGACCGCGAGGACCCTCCGGCGGCGGTGGTGGAGGCGCTGATCGCGGCGCACGAGCGGGGCGCGCGGCTCGCGGCGATCTCCACGGGCGCGTTCGCGCTGGCCGCGACGGGGCTGCTGGACGGGCGGCGGGCCACGACGCACTGGCACTACACGCGGGCGCTCGCCGAACGGCATCCGCTGATCGAGGTCGACGAGAACGTGCTGTTCGTGGACGAGGGCAGCGTGCTGACCTCGGCGGGGGCCGCCTCCGGCATCGATCTGTGCCTGCACATCCTGCGCGGCGACCTCGGGGTGGCCGCCTCCAACCACGCGGCCCGGCGCCTGGTCGCGGCGCCGTACCGCAGCGGCGGGCAGGCGCAGTACGTGCCGCGGACGGTGCCCGAGCCGCTCGGGGAGAAGTTCGCCGCCACCCGCGAGTGGGCGCTGCGCCGGCTGGACGAGCCGCTCACTCTGGAGACCCTCGCCCGGCACGCGGCGGTGTCGGCGCGGACGTTCTCCCGGCGGTTCGTCGAGGACACCGGGTACACGCCGATGCAGTGGGTGATGCGCGCCCGGATCGACCGGGCGCGGGAGCTGCTGGAGCGCTCCGGGCGCAGTGTGGAGCAGATCGCGGGCGACGTGGGGCTGGGGACCGGGGCCAATCTGCGGATGCACTTCCAGCGGGTGCTCGGGACGACGCCGAGCGAGTACCGGCGGACCTTCACCCAGGGCGAGTGACGCCGCCCCGCAGGCGTTGGCGCGATCCTTGCGGACCATGGCGCTCTCGCCCGGGTCATGGGCGGGCGCCGCGCGGGAGGCTGGTGACGCACCAAGGGACGAGACAAGGACCGAGGGACACCACTCATGACCCGCATCGCCATCAACGGTTTCGGCCGCATCGGCCGCAATGTGCTGCGCGCCCTGCTGGAGCGCGACAGCGCCCTGGAGATCGTCGCCGTCAACGACCTGACCGAGCCCGCCACGCTGGCGCGGCTGCTCGCCTTCGACACCACGGCGGGGCGCCTGGGCCGTCCGGTGAGCGTCGACGGCGACACCCTCGTCGTGGACGGCCGGCGCATCAAGGTGCTGGCCGAGCGTGAGCCGGCGCAGCTGCCGTGGTCCGAGCTGGGCGTGGATCTAGTGCTGGAGGCGACGGGCCGGTTCACCTCGGCGAAGGCGGCCCGGGCGCACATCGACGCGGGCGCGAAGAAGGTGCTGGTGGGCGCACCGTCGGACGGTGCCGACGTGACGCTGGCGTACGGGGTGAACACGGACGCGTACGACGCCGAGCTGCACACCGTCGTCTCCAACGCCTCCTGCACGACGAACGCGCTCGCCCCGCTGGCCGCGGTGCTGGACGAGCTGGCGGGCATCGAGCACGGCTTCATGACGACCGTGCACGCCTACACCCAGGAGCAGAACCTCCAGGACGGCCCGCACCGCGACCCGCGCCGCGCCCGCGCCGCCGGTGTGAACATCGTGCCCACCACGACGGGCGCCGCGAAGGCGATCGGCCTGGTGCTGCCGGGCCTGGACGGCAAGCTGTCCGGCGACTCGATCCGGGTGCCGGTGCCGGTGGGCTCGATCGTCGAGCTGAACACGACCGTCGCCCGGGACGTCACGCGCGAGGAGGTGCTGGACGCGTACCGCAAGGCCGCCGAGGGGCCGCTGGCGGGCATCCTGGAGTACTCGGAGGACCCGCTGGTGTCGGCCGACATCACCGGCAACCCGGCCTCCTCGATCTTCGACTCCGAGCTCACCCGGGTCGACGGGCGCCACGTCAAGGTGGTCGCCTGGTACGACAACGAGTGGGGCTTCTCCAACCGCGTCATCGACACGCTGGAGCTGCTCGCCGCAGGCTGAGCCGCTGTCGGCCGAACTCCCCGTCCAGGGTTGCCCGGGCGGGGAGTTCGGCTGTCCGGGGGCACGCTTTCGGGGGTGATCGTCCGGAATCACCCCCGACCGCCGCACAAGCGCGGCTTTCCCGGATTACACGCCAATACCCGCCAATACACCGAAGCAGCAAGGGTATTGACGGATCGTCATTACTTCTTGTGGTGATACGATCACCCCGCACTTGCGGAGTGCGGTTCAGATAGGCGCACCGCTGGTTCACCCCCGCATTGGCGGAGATTCAACCATCTGACCGTCAGGCCTGAAGAGAGTCTTATGACGTACATACAGAACCCACTGGTGTGGGCTCTCCTCGTCGCCACCCTCGTCGCGGTCGCCGCCTTTGTCCGCCAGCGCAGAGCGGCCAAGTCCCTGCGGCAGGACGTCGACGGACTGAGGGTCCATTACTCCGAGCTGGAGACCGACTACGCGAAATCCGTCCAGGCGGCTCAGGAGCAGGCCGAGGAAGCGACGAAGACGGTTCTGAAATCCGCGATGCGCACCCTTCAGGGTCTCGCCGCGGAACAGCAACTGGTCATCTCGGGACTGCAGAACAAGTACGGCGAATCGGCGATTCTCCAGGACCTCCTGGAAATCGACCACACCAATTCCCAGTTCGGCCGCCGCGCCCAGTCCATCGCGGTGCTCTGCGACGGCTGGCTCGGCCGGCAGCGCGATGTCGCCTCGGTTTACGACGTGGTCCGCAGCGCACAGGGCCGGATCCGCCACTACCGGCGGGTGGAAATTCTGTCGCAGGTGGACTTCGCCCTCACCAGCCGCGCCGTGGAACCGGTCGCCCTGGCCCTCGCCGAACTCCTCGACAACGCCACCAGTTATTCCAGCCCGGACAGCGTCGTCGAGATCAACATCAGGACCGTGCCGAAGGGCATCTGCATCGTCGTCGACGACGCGGGCGTCGGCATGAACGACGAGGAGCGGGCCCGGGCGACCAAGCTGCTGTCGACCGAGCGGGTCTCCGGCGTCTCCGCGCTCGGCAACCCGCCGCAGTTCGGCTTCGCGGTGGTCGGCGTGCTCGCCGAGCGCTTCGGCTTCGAGGTGTCGGTGGACTCCAGCTCCCCCTACGGCGGTGTCCGCGCCGTCCTCCTCCTCCCCCACGAACTGCTCACCAGCACACCGGAGAAGCGCGTGCCCGCGGCGGGCGCCCCGGCCGCCACCGGGCTCGCCCGCGGTGGCCCCGAGCCCGCCGCGCCCCTCGCCTCGACGGCCGACGGTCTGCCCAAGCGGCGCCGCAAGCGGCCGATGACGATCGTGCCGGGCAGCGCCCCGGCTTCCCCCGCCCCGGCCCGCTCGCACGCGGAGACCGCGGCGATCATGGGTGCGTTCCAGCGGGGTACGCAGTCCGGTCGCGCCACGACCCCGGACGCGGATCCCGCGGAGCAGACGAACGGCACACCTGGTGCAGGCACTGAAGGACATGAGGTCTCGTGAACGACGATCTGGCATGGATGCTCGACAGCGCCCTGGAGATTCCCGGCGCCCTGCACGCGGTCCTGATCTCCGCCGACGGTCTGTTGATGGCGCGTACGAAGGACTTCGACAAGGACAACGCGGACCGGGTGGCCGCCGCGATGAGCGGGGTGCAGTCGCTCAGCCGGTCGCTGGGGTTCTTCTGCGAGGGTGACAACCAGAAGTGGCGGCAGACGCTGGTGGAGTTCGACGGCGGCTGGGTGTTCCTGATATCCGCCGGCGAAGGCGCCTACCTCGGCGTCTCGGCCACCCCTGACGTCGACATGGCCGACATCACCTTCCGGATGCAGCAGCTCGTCGGCCAGCTGGGCAAGGCGCTGACGACGCCGCCCCGCGAGAACCTCGGTGCCTCGTCATGAGCGGGGCGGACGCGTGGGAGCCGGAGGCCGCCGAACTCGTCCGGCCGTATGTGATCACCCGTGGTCGGGGTTTACCCGATGAACAGCAGCTCTCGCTGATCACTTTGGTCACGGCGGCCGAGGACCACCAGCAGCGGCCCACCCGCCTGTCGCCCGAGGAGCAGCAGCTTCTCGACATCTGCTCCGCCGGCTATCTCTCGGTCGCCGAGATCGCGGGGCACACCCGTTTCCCCCTGGGTGTCGTGAAGATCGTCCTGTCCTCGCTCGTCGAGGGCGGCTATCTCCTCACCCGCCCGCCGGTCGAGCGCGCTCCCGTCGCCGACCTGCAGATCCTGGAGGAGGTGCTGCATGGTCTCAGGGCCAAGTTTGGATGAACGGGCCTACGTCCGCGGCGGAGCGCAGCAGACGGCCGTGAAGATCCTGGTCGTCGGGCATTTCGCGGTGGGCAAGACCACGTTCATCGGCTCGATCTCGGAGATCGTCCCGCTCACCACCGAGGAGACGATGACCCGGGCCGCCGAGTCCGTCGACGACCTCAAGGGAGTCTCCGGCAAGACCACCACCACGGTCGCCATGGACTTCGGGCGCCTCACCATCAGCGACCGGGTCGTGCTGTACCTGTTCGGCACACCCGGCCAGCAGCGCTTCGTGCAGATGTGGGAGGACATGGCCCGGGGCGCGCTGGGAGCCCTGGTGCTGGTGGACCCCGAGCGGCTCGCGGACTCCTTCCCGGTGATCGACCTGATCGAGAGCTACGGCCTGGACTACGCCATCGCCGTCAACCACTTCGACACCACGCCCCTGCGAGAGGAGCGCGCCCTGCGCGAGGCGCTGGACCTGCTCGACGACACCCCGGTCGTCACCTGCGACGCGCGCGACGAGCAATCGTCGGCCCAAGCACTGATCACCCTGGTCCGCTATCTGCTGGACCGCGCCTCCTAGGAGCAAGCACATGGACGACCGTTCCCCCGCCCCCGTGCCGCCGCCCGGGTGCCCGGCGCACGGCTCCGGTGGCCGAGTGCCCCTGTACGGGCCTGAGTTCGCGGCCGATCCGCAGGCGTACTACACGTATCTGCGCCACTACGGGCCCGCCGCGCCCGTCGAACTCGCTCCGGGGGTGGAGGCGACCCTCGTCACCGACTACCAGTCGGCGCTCCAGCTCCTGCAGGACTCCGGCTCGTTCCGCAAGGACGCGCGCCGCTGGCGGGACCTCAACGACGGCAAGATCCCCGCCGACAGCCCGGTCGTGCCGGTGCTCGCCTACCGCAGCAACTGCATGTTCACCGACGGCGCCGAGCATCTGCGGCTGCGGCAGGCCGTCACGGACAGCATGGCGCGCGTCGACGCACGCAAGCTGGGCCAGAGCACCGAGCGCGTCTCGGACTACCTGCTCGGACAGTTCGGCCCGCGCGGCTCGGTCGACCTGCTCGGCGACTACGCCCGGCAGTTGCCGCTGTTCGTGTTCAACGAACTCTTCGGCTGCCCGGCGGAGATCGGCGACCGCGTGCTGTTCGGCGCGACCGGCATGTTCGACGGGGTCAACGCCGAGAAGGCGGCCGAGGTGATGTTCGGGGCCATCGGCGAGCTGGTGGCGCTGAAGCGGTCCCGGCCCGGCGAGGACGTCGCCTCCTGGATGATGCAGCACCAGTCCGGGCTGGACGACGGGGAGATGGTGCATCAGCTGGCGCTGCTGATGGTCGCGGGCAACGAGCCGCTGCGCAACCTCATCGGCAACACCCTGCACCGGCTGCTCACCGATGACGCGTACGCCCATCGCGGCGGGCTCATCGACGAGGCGATGGACGACACGCTGTGGGAGAACCCGCCCATGCAGAACCTCGCCGCGCACTACCCGGCCGCCGACATGGAGTTCGCCGGGCAGCAGCTCGCGGCGGGCGACCTGGTGCTGGTCAGCTTCGCCGCCGCCAACACCGGCCCGGCGCTCGCGGCCGCGCGGCAGGCCGGCAGCAACCGGGCGCACCTCGCCTGGAGCGCGGGCCCGCACGCCTGCCCGTCCAAGGAGATCGCCCGCCAGATCACCGTCACGGCCGTCGAGCACCTGCTCAACCGGCTGCCCGACATCGAACTCGCCGTCCCCGAGGACAGCCTGATGTGGCGCCCGGGCCCGTTCAACCGGGGCCTGGTCACGCTGCCCGCGCGCTTCACCCCCGTACAGCCGGTCCGGCGGCCGGCCGAGCAGGCTGCGCAGCAGGCGTCGGAGGCGGCGCCCAAGGCCGAACGCACGGGCCTGTGGAGCCAGTTCCTCTCCTGGCTCGCGAAGTGAGCCCGGAGAGGACACGTGAGTCACGGCGGACACCCGAGAAACGGAAGACACGCAAGAAGCGGACGAAGTGATTCACGCAACACCCTCCGGAATCACCGGTACCGCATGAACCATCCGGCACTCGGGTAATCAACTGCGCGACCTTGCATCGGTTATCAGCCAAAGGACGGGTCGTGCATCGAATACCCAGCGGCGCCATGCCGCTCCACCTCCACGCTCGGAAGATACCCGCCTCCGCAGGCGGGTATCTTCTTGCGGCCACCGCTCCCAGACGTGGGGGGCGCCGGTGACGGGCCGTCGTGTCACCCCTTCCGCCGCGCCGGCGCTCGGCGCCTTCACCGCCGGGCAGTTGCTGCGGCTGTGCGACATAGCGGGCCTGTCGTCCGGCGACGCCGCGGCCTACGCGGACGTACTGCTCGAGGCGCTCGGTCCGGTGGCCGCCCGGCCTCTGAACGAGCCGCCGCCCGCGCTGAGTTTCCTGTCCGACGACCACACACCGGTGGAGTTCTCCCTGTCGTTCACCGCGGGCGCGGCGCCCGTACTGCGCGTGCTGCTGGAGCCGGGGTGCGGCGCGGGTCGCCCGGCGCTCAGTGGCCGCGCGGGCCTGGACGCCGTACAGGCCATGGGGCGGCGCTGGGGCTTCTCGACCGGGCGGCTCGACGAGCTGGCGGACCTGTTCCTGCCGCCCGACGCCGAGGGGCCGCTGGCCCTGTGGTGCGCGCTGGAGCTGCTGCCCGGCGGGGTGCCCAAGGTGAAGGTGTATCTGAACCCCGCCGCCTCCGGTCCCGAGCACGCCGCGGCCACCGTACGGGAGGCGCTGCACCGGCTCGGTCACCGGGAGGCGTTCGCCGCGCTGCCGCAGAGCGGGCGGCATCTGTTCTTCGCCCTGGACCTCGGCGACTGGGAGGTACCGCGGGTCAAGGTCTACCTCGCCCACCAGGGCCTCACCGCCCGGCAGGCGGCCGGCCTGTCGCGGATGGCGCCCGCACCGGACCGGGCGGAGATCCAGGAGTTCTTCCGTACGGCCACCGGCTGCGCCGACGGCGTGCCCGTACGGCTCGACCGGCGGCCCGGGCAGTCCTGCCATGTGCTGACCGACTCGACGACCGGTACGCCCGACGGGTTCACCCTGTACATCCCCGTCCGTGACTACGCCCCGCACGACGGGGAGGCCCTGGAGCGGGCCACAGCCCTGCTGAACCGTTACGGCATGGACCCCGAGCCGCTGGTCCGGGCCCTGCCCGCGGTCACCGGGCGCCGCCTGGAGGACGGCGTGGGGCTCATCGCCTACCTGGCGCTCGCCCACCAGCGCGGCAAGGCGCCGCGGGTGACGGTCTACATCTCGTCGGAGGCGTACGCCGTGCGGCGCCCGACGGGCGTCCCGCCGCAGCGGAACGCACTGGTCCACTAGGCTGCCAGGTACCTGCCGAGAGGGTGCGGTCAGTGTCGCCCGCACCCTGTCCCCCGTGGCTCCGGCTCAGTCGTCCGCGCCCAGTTGACGCAGATAGGGCACCACGTCGACCTGGAGGGAGGAGCCCTCGCTCTCCCCGTACCGCTCGGCGATCACCCCGAGATGCGCGTCGATCTCCTTGCGCATGACCTCCGGCGCCGGAAGCCGGGCGTCACCGGCCACGACCCGGGCCACCCACTCGCTCTGCGCCTCCACGAGCCGGGTGATCGTCCCCACCGGCCGCACCAGGCCAACGAAGTACAGACCGGGCCGGTCGGGCGCCACGACACGCTTGTACAGCTCGACCGACCCGCGCTGCCCGGCCGGGCAGCCGGCCGGGAGGAACGGGAACGCCATGCGGTAGCCGGTGCAGTAGACGATCGCGTCCGTCTCCTCGTGGCTGCCGTCGGTGAAGCGGACCTGGTTGCCGGACAGGGAGGCGATCGCCGGGCGGGGCGTCACCGACCCGTGGCGTATTCGGCTGAGGATCTCGTCGGAGATGGTCACGGCCGAGGCGAAGATGGGGTGGTCGGGCTCGGGAAGGCCGTAGTCGGCCAGTCTGCCCCGGGCCACGAACAGGGCCTGCTCGATGAAGCGGCGCTGCTCCGGCAGCGACATCCGGGTCCACCACGAGGCGTTGGCGATGTGGTCCAGGGCCATGCCGAAGAGCTGCTTGGGCAGGATGTGCAGCCCCCGCCGCACCGACAGCACCGTCCGTGCCGCGTGCCGGGACAGATCGGCCGCGATGTCCACGGCCGACGCGCCGAGTCCCACGACGACCACGCGCTGCCCGTCGAAGTCGCGGCCGTCGTGGTAGTCGAGGGCGTGCAGGATCTTGCCGCCGAAGGAGTCGGCGCCGGAGGGCAGCGGATCGGGCAGGTGGGGCTCGGTGTTGTGTCCCGAGGCGACGATCACGTGATCGAACTGCCGCGTCGTCTCGACGCCTTCGGCGTCCCGACTGACCACCGACCAGCGCAGGTCGGCGTTCTGACGCACCGACAGCACCTCGGTGCGCAGCTCGATCCGGTTCTGCACGCCGGCCCATGCGGCGAAGGAGCGCAGATACGCCGCCATGTCGCTGTGCCGGGGGTAGAGAGGCAGGGAGTCCGGCATCGGGAAGCCGGTGTAGGCGGTGAGTTCCTTGGCCGAGTTCAGGTGCAGGGCCAGGTAGCCGGGCCCGCGCTCACCCGCCTGCGGCTGCCGCCAGATCCCGCCCACGTCCGAGGCCTTCTCGAGGCACACATGGTCGATGCCCCGTTCCTGAAGGGACCGCATGACGGCCAGCCCGGACAGCCCGGCACCGATCACACACACGCTCAAGGATTCCCCCACAAGTGTCATTTGCACAGCAGGGAACATCCTTGCCCCACCCACTCCTCCCTCACACGGTGATCTGGAACACCGGAGTCCGGGAGTCCGTCAGCCCGCCACGGGGGTGAGGTCGGCGGCGCCGAAGGAGACCGAGAAGCGCTTGCACCACAGCACCGCGCTGCGGAACCCGGACAGGTCCGTACCGGCCGGGACGGTGTAGTTCTGGTCGCCCAGGTTGCCCTTGAGCTCCCCGAGCTCGACCGCCCCGTCACCGAGCCCCGAGCGCACCTCGTCGGCGTCCCGGGTGGAGAGGTAGACGCGTACGTCGGGGCCGTCGGAGGTCCTGAGGTCCTCCAGGCGCAGCAGCCGGGCGCCGTCGGCGAGCCGGACCGTGCGGGCGGTGCCGCTGGTGTCGTGCTCGTGGGTGACGAAGGTGCCCTCGGCGAGGTTCTCGGGCGTCCTGTCCTGCTTCGGCGCCGCGTCCTGCCTCGTGGGGCCGGCCGCCGTCGGCAGTGCCTCCTCCACCCTGGTGTCGGTGAACGCCTTCCAGGGCTGGAAGAGATACAGCACGACGGCGGCGGCGACCGCGGTCACCAGGGCGGCGAAGACGGCCGTACGACGGGACACGCGGGACACCGGGAACCTCCTGCGGGGACTGGGCGGGAAGGCCGTGCGTCGGCCACTCCCCCGATGCGCCCAGCCAACACGCCGCCGCGCCCGCGCGAAACCGCCGCGGCGGCGCCGTAAGACTCCGGTAATCAGGGCCGGGTGAGGTCGTCCACCGTGCGGGCGACCGTGCCGAAGAGGTCGCCGATGGTGGTGAGGGCGGCGGTGTGGAGGTCGGCCGCGGGGACGACGGTGCCGTCGGGGGCGGCCAGCGACCGGGTGGCGCAGGCCTCGGCGACGACGGCGGGCCGGTAGCCCTGGGCGAACGCGCCCTGGGCGGTGAAGGTGACGCACATGTGGGTCATGAAGCCGGCCAGCACCAGGTCCTCGCCCGCGCCGAGTTCGCGCAGCGTCTTCTCCAGGTCGGTGTCGCGGAAGGCGTCAGGGAACTGCTTGACCACCACGGGTTCGCCGTCGGCGGGGGCGACCTCGGGGCTGATGGCGCCGATCTCGGCGCGGATGTCGTAAGGCGTGTCCGGGCCGCCGTCGTTGACGACATGGACGACCCGGGCACCGGCCGCGCGGGCGGCAGCCAGCAGCCGGGCACCGGCGGCGAGGGCCTCGTCCGCGCCTTCGAGGGCCATCACGCCGGTGCGGTAGGTGTTCTGGTAGTCGATCAGGACGACGGTGGCGTCGGCCAGCCGGGGCAGCCGGCCGTCGAGGCCGATGACGTCACGCAGGGTGCTGGAAACGGGCATGGCAAAGCTCCTTGCTTGTGATGGGTGTTGAGAGAACGGGCATGGTGAGCGCCCGTGTGGAGTGGGGGCCGCCGCCGCTCAGGCGTTGGTGCGGAAGCGGCGGCGATAGGCGGCCGGGGTCGTGCCGAGCTGCTTGCGCAGCGCCCGGTGGAGGGTCTCCACCGAGCCCAGTCCGCAGGCGGCGGCGACCTCGTCGAGGGGCTGGTCGGTGCTCTCCAGCAGCCGGCGGGCCGCCTCGACCCGGGCGGCCTCGACGTAGGCGGCCGGTGTGGTGCCGGTCTCCTGGCGGAAGACCCGGGCGAAGTGACGTTCGCTCAGGCACATCCGCGCCGCGAGCGCCGGGGTCGACAGGTCGCCGTCGAGGTGGTCGGCGATGTGCAGGCGCAGTTCGTCGATGTCCCGGCGGGCGGCCGGGGGCCGGCTCAGCGGGACGGAGAACTGGCTCTGCCCGCCCTGGCGTTTGAGGTACATCACCAACTGCCGGGCCACGGCGAGCGCGACCTCCTCGCCGAGGTCCTCGGCGACCAGCGCCAGCGCGAGGTCCATGCAGGCGCTGATGCCCGCCCCGGTCCACACCGACCCGCTCCGTACGAAGATGGGGTCGGGGTCGACGGTCACCTCCGGGTGCTCGGCGGCCAGTTGAGCGGCCGTCGACCAGTGCGTGGTGGCGGTCCGGCCGTCCAGCAGTCCGGCCGCGGCCAGCAGGTGCGCGCCCACGCACACCGACGCCACCCGCCGTGCCTCGGGCGCGATCCGCTTGACCCACGCGACGACGTCCTCGTCGATCCGCGCGACCGGCCCTTCCGGCAGTACGTCCACCGCGCCGGGCACCAGGAGGGTGTCCAGCACACCGTCGACGTCGTCGAAGGCCACGTCCGCGACCAGCCGTACGCCCGCCGAGGTTGTCACCGGGCCGCAGGTGGGCGCCGCGAGCTGTACGGCGTAGCCCGCCCGGCCGCCGGTCTCCCGGTTGGCCAGCGCGAACACCTCGGCCGGGCCGGTGACGTCGAGGAGGTCGACATCGGGGAAGACGGCGATGACGACTCGGCGGTGCGTGGACATGTCTCCATGGTCGGCCGCCCCGCCCACGACCGCAATGACGGTCTTCTGTCACATCCGGACACCACATCCCCGGGTAGGGTCCTGCCATGACCGTCCTGCATGGCACCCACGTCGTCCTGCGTCCCGCGACCGAGGACGACGTCCCCGCCCTGGCGGCCATCCGCGCAACCCCCGAGGTTCGCGCCCGGTGGCGAGGCGGCGACGACCTGGCGGCGGAGGTCGCCGAGGATCTGGCCGACCCCGGCACGCACGTCCTGACCATCGAGACCGAGGGCCGGATCGCGGGCCTGATCCAGTGGTACGCCGAGGACGACCCGGAGTACCGGCACGCCGGCATCGACCTCTTCCTCGACCCCTCCGTCCATGGCCGAGGCCTGGGCACCGACGCGGTCCGCACCCTGGCCCGCCATCTCGTCGACGACCACGGCCACCATCGGCTCGTCATCGACCCGGCCGCCGACAACGCCCCGGCGATCCGCTGCTACACCAAGGTCGGCTTCCGCCCCGTCGGCATCATGCGCCAGTACGAACGCGGCGCCGACGGCACCTGGCACGACGGCCTGCTGATGGACCTCCTGGCGGACGAACTCGTGCGCTGAAGCCGCCTCGGCGCAACCGACTGACACTCAACTCGCCTCGATCTACGCTGGGTTGCCAGACAGCGACGTTGAGCGGCACGGGGGTGTGGGGCATGGATCCGAGTACGGTCGCACAGCTGGCGGGGTCGGCGCTGGTCGCCGCGATGGCCACGGACGCGTGGCAGCAGGCACGCACCGGGGTGGTCTCGGTGTGGCGGCGGGTCCGCCCCGAGGAGGCATCGGCGGTGGACGCCGAGCTGGCCGAGGCCCGCACGGGCCTGCTGGCGGACGACGCCACGGCGGCCGCCGGTGAGCTGACCGCTCTGTGGCAGCGCAGGCTGCTGGAACTGCTGCTCGCCGACACCGCGCGCACCGAGGAACTGGCCCGGGAACTGCACCGGCTGACACAGCGCCTCGACTCCGCGCCGCCCGCGCCGGCGGTCGGCACGGTCCGGATGCACGCCCGGGCGACCGACGGGGGCCGTGTCTACCAGTCGGGCCGCGACATCAACATCACCGAGCGCTGACGGAGCGGCCGGTGCCGTCGCCCGACAGATCCGACGGCCGTACACACGCCGACGCGGTACGGCTGTCCGCGCTCGCGACCTCGGGCGGCAGGGTCGTCCAGGCCGGGCACGACGTGCGGATCACCGAGGTGCACCACCATGCGCAGGTGCCGGACGCGGTGGTCGTGGTCGAGCGCGTGCGGCCGGCCGCGGAGGCGGTCGGGGAGGTCTTCGTCGGCCGGGACACCGAGGTGGAGTCCGTCCTCGGTGTGCTGGACCCCACGCACGAGGCGTCCGCGATGGTGGTGGTGTCGGCCGTGGCGGGGCTCGCCGGGATCGGCAAGACCGCGCTGGCCCGGGTCGGCGCCGCCGAGGCGGTGTCCCGCGGCTGGTTCCCCGGCGGCGCGGTCTTCATCGACCTCAACGGCTACGCCCTCCAGCCCGAGCAGCGGGTGCGGCCGGAGCAGATGTACGGCCCCCTGCTGCACGCGCTGGAGGACGGAGCCGCGGAGACGGTCGCCCCGCAGCACCAGGCGGTGCAGTACCACCGGTTGCTCGACGACCTCGCGGAGCGGGGCCGCAGCGTCCTGCTCGTCCTGGACAACGCCTCCACGAGCGAGCAGATCGCCGCCCTGCTGCCGCGGTCCCGTCGGCACCGGGTGCTGATCACGTCACGGCACACGCTGGCCGTACGGGGCTCGCGCACGCTGGACCTCAGGACGCTGGCGGGCGCCGACTCGCTGAGGCTGGTCAGGCAGCAGTTGGAGCAGTTGTCGGCGTGGGACTCCCGCGTCCACGACGACCGGGCGGGCCTGGTGCGGCTGTGCGACCTGTGCGGGCATCTGCCGCTGGCGCTGCACATCGCCACGGCCCTGCTGGCGGGTGCCCCCGGGCTGGGGCCCGGCGAGCTGGCGGACGACCTGGAGCGGGCGCACAGCAGGCTCGACGTGCTCGATGACGGGGAGCGCGCCGTGCGGGCCGCCTTCGACCTGTCGTACCACCGGTTGCCGCCCGGCCCGGCCCGTCTGTTCCGGCTGCTGCCGCTCAACCCCGGCCCGCACTTCGGGATCGAGACGGCCGCCCTGCTCCTCGGTCTCGCCGGGCCCGAGGCGCGTCCCCTGCTGCACGAGCTGGGCCGGGCCCACATGATCGAGCATGTCGGCGCGGGCGCCTGGCGGCAGCACGACCTCATCCGCGACTACGCCATCGAGCTGATGGCGAGGAACGGGGACGACCAGCACCAGCCCGCCGAGCGGTTGCTGGACCACTACGCGGTCAAGGCGGCGGCCGCCGCCCAGGTGCTGGACAGCGCCCGGGCCCCCGACTCCCCGGCGGTGCAGGACGCGTTGGCGTGGTTCGATCGCGAACAGCCCAATCTTCAGGCGGCGGTCGGGGTGGGAGTGACCTTCGACGACGTGGACGCCGCGCTGCGCATCCTGGAAGGCTTCGTCCAACTGCACCGCCATCGCGGCCAGACGGCCGAGCTCGGGGAGACGGCCCGCCGGATCGCCGACGTGGCGTCCGCGTCGTCCGACGCCGACAGCACGCTGTGGTCCCTGGCGGGGCGGGCCTGGGAGCTGGGGGCACAGGTCAGCGGGGCGGAGCCGGCCACGGCGGCGGAGCTGCTCCTGGACCTGGACGTGGACGCGCTGCAATGGACACTGGAGAACGATCTGGGCGCGGCTCACGACGAGCTCACCGAACTGTGGCGGACGGCCCAGCAGGTCTCGTCCGGTCCGGCGGGGGCGGAGCCGCTCGCCGTGGTTCCGCTCCTGCACGAGCTCGCCGGTACGGCGTCCGCGGCGGACCTCGACCAGTTCCTGGTGACGGAGCCCCTGAAGGACGCGCTGCGGCTGGCGCGGCTGCACGGTGACGCCCTGCTGGAGGCCCACACCCACCTCGTCAAGGCCCGGCACTGGGTGCGGCGGGAGCGGGTCGTCGCCGTTCTCGATCGCATCGAGGCCGCCCTGGAACCGTTGGAGCGCTCCGCGGGCGCCGAGCGGTCGCGGCGCGAGCAGGTCTGCCGTGTCCTGACGGCGATCGCGTTCGACACGGCCAACACGGTGGTGTCCCTGCGCCGGCAACTGCGCGCTCCGGCGGAGCATCTCGCACGGGCGCAGCGCCTCTCCCTGACGGCGTGGCGACTCCTCGACTCGCCCGAGCACGTCGCGGCGACGCTCAGCCGTTTCGCCGAGCTGCGTCACAAATCAGGTCACTACCAGCCGGCGGTCCACCTCTATCAGGAGGCGATCAGCGTCTATCGGGGCGTGCACCGACGCAGGGATCTCGCGCGTACGCATGTGAACCTCTCCGCGGCGCACACGGCACTGCACCACCATCACCTGGCCGCGGACGAGGCGCGGCGGGCGGCCGAGCTGTTCGCGGCGGACCTCGATCTGCCCGGGGTGTCCCGGGCCAAGACGCTCCTCACCTACAGCCTGCTGGCCATCGGCGACGTGTCGGAGGCGCTGGACGTCGCCACCGAGGCGAAGGAGGCTGCCGTCGACGCGGGCGACGAGGAGGGTCAGGTGTCCGCCGGGGTGGCGCTCGCCCTGGCTCTCAAGGAGTACGGGCTGGGCCAGGACGCCAGGAGCGAGGCGCGAGGCGCCGTGCGCATCTCCGCCCGTGTCGGCCGCGAGCTGCACTGGCCGACGCGCGCCCGGCTCCGGGAGGCCGGCCTGCTGTAGACCCCCTGGTCCGCACCAACCCCTTGCCGTCGTCCCGTTCACGCTTCAAGCTCCCCCACTGAGCGGGAGGGACAAGGCAGAAACGGGCGGGGGGGGGGGGGGGGGGGGGGGGGGGGGGGGGGCCCCCCCGCCCCCGCCCCCCCCCGGGGGGGGGGGGGGGGCCGGCCGCCGGGGGGGCGGGGCCCCGCGCCCCGCGGCCCCCGCCCCGCGCCGCCGG
>NZ_JBIWFS010000005.1:616353-623529 GCF_044763135.1 Streptomyces sp. NPDC096205
CGGGCCCACCACCCCCTCGTGTGGGGCCGCCTTTTACAACGCACCCCGCCCCGGGGGGGGGGGCGGCCCCCCGGGCCCCGGGGGGGGGCCCCCCCGGGGGGGGGGGCCCCCCCCCCCCCCGCCCGTGCCCAGGGGGCCGGTCAGTCCGTGCCGGACTCGATCGCGGCGCGGTCCAGCGCCTCGTCCTCCTCGGAGACCTCGCCGCGGGAGGCGATGGCCTCGGCGCCGCCCTCGGGCATGGCGCCGATCAGGCCGGTCGCGGCCGCCTGTGCGGCACCGACCGCCGGACCGGCGGCGCCGATCAGGCCGAGGCCGGCGTACTGCTCCAGGCGGGCCCGCGAGTCGGCGATGTCGAGGTTGCGCATGGTGAGCTGGCCGATACGGTCAGAGGGGCCGAAGGCCGAGTCCTCGGTGCGCTCCATCGACAGCTTGTCGGGGTGGTAGCTGAACGCGGGGCCCGTGGTGTCGAGGATCGAGTAGTCCTCGCCGCGCCGCAGCCGCAGGGTCACCTCGCCGGTGACGGCCGCGCCGACCCAGCGCTGGAGGGACTCGCGGATCATCAGGGCCTGCGGGTCCAGCCAGCGGCCCTCGTACATCAGGCGGCCCAGGCGCCGGCCCTCGATCTGGTACTGGGCGAGGGTGTCCTCGTTGTGGATCGCGTTGACCAGGCGCTCGTAGGCCGCGTGCAGCAGGGCCATGCCCGGGGCCTCGTAGATGCCGCGGCTCTTGGCCTCGATGATGCGGTTCTCGATCTGGTCGGACATGCCCAGTCCGTGCCGGCCGCCGATGGCGTTGGCCTCCAGGACGAGGTCGACGGCGGAGGCGAACTCCTTGCCGTTGATCGTCACCGGGCGGCCCTGCTCGAAGCCGATCGTCACGTCCTCGGTGGCGATCTCCACGGCCGGGTCCCAGAACCGTACGCCCATGATCGGCTGGACGGTCTCGACGCCGGTGTCCAGGTGCTCCAGGGTCTTGGCCTCGTGGGTGGCGCCCCAGATGTTGGCGTCGGTGGAGTAGGCCTTCTCCGGGCTGTCGCGGTAGGGGAGGTCGTGGGCCAGCAGCCACTCCGACATCTCCTTGCGGCCGCCCAGCTCGGTCACGAAGGTCGAGTCCAGCCAGGGCTTGTAGATCCGCAGGTGCGGGTTGGCGAGCAGGCCGTAGCGGTAGAACCGCTCGATGTCGTTGCCCTTGTAGGTGGAGCCGTCGCCCCAGATCTGCACGTCGTCCTCGAGCATCGCCCGCACCAGCAGCGTGCCGGTGACGGCACGGCCGAGCGGCGTGGTGTTGAAGTACGCCCGTCCGCCCGAGCGGATGTGGAACGCGCCGCAGGCGAGCGCGGCCAGGCCCTCCTCGACGAGCGCCGCACGGCAGTCGACCAGGCGCGCGATCTCGGCGCCGTAGGTCTTCGCGCGGCCCGGCACCGAGGCGATGTCGGGTTCGTCGTACTGGCCGATGTCGGCGGTGTAGGTGCACGGGACGGCACCCTTGTCGCGCATCCACGCGACGGCGACCGAGGTGTCGAGGCCGCCGGAGAAGGCGATACCGACGCGTTCGCCGGCCGGAAGGGAAGTGAGGACCTTGGACATAGGAAGAGTATGCATCCTCCTGCATGGTCATGCAACCCACGGCATATTCTCGCCGCGCGCGAACGGCCCGCGCTTCTTACGATCACAAAGTGGCGCACACCTTCGAAGAGCTGATCGAGAAGCAGCGCGCGGCCGACCAGGCGCACGCCCGGGTCGAGGAGCTGCGCGACCAGTACGGCCCGCCCGCGCACAACCCGTGGCCCGAGCATCAGACGGAGGTGTACGAGACCGCCTGGCGCGCCTGGCGCGAGCTGGCCCGGGACGTCCAGGAGGCGGTCACCGAGTACGCCAAGGACCAGGGCACCGCCCGCAGCCAGGTCGAGGCGGACGTCAGGCAGGCCGTACGCCGTACCGGGGCCGAGGGCTAGCCCGCGTCCTGAGCACGGGCCGCACAGGTGGGGCATGCCCTACTCGCTCAGTCCCACCAGGGCCCAGCTTCTCGCCGCCGCCTCGGTGACGACGGTCCCCCAGCCCTCCAGCAGGTCCCGGAACGCCCCGAAGTCGCCGATCCAGCCGTCGGGCCCGGCGGCGTGTGCGGTGAAGGCCGCTTCCAGGCCGGCGAGGGCGGGCCGGGTCCGCTCCCAGATCGCGGCCAGTTCCCGTACGCCGTCCGGCGGCCGGGCCAGCAGCAGGCCGCTGTGGGAGGGGTCGTCGCCGAAGACCTCCGGGTCGGTCGGCTCCGACAGGCCGTCCGGGCCGGGCCAGAAGAGCCCGAGCAGCAAGGCGTCCACATCGGCCCGCACCGGCTCGTCGACCTGGTCGCGGAACACCTCCCACCGGTGTCCGGCCCAGAAGTGCGGCTTGAACGAACCGCAGGTGCGCGCGAACTCGTACAAGGCGAACCGCTCGCCTGCCGTGCCCCGCGGCCGGACCCAACCGGCGTCCACCGAGGGCGCGTCGGCGTCCCACAGGCCCGTTCCGTCGTCGTACCAGGCGTCCCTGAGGCGTTCCAGCCGCTGCCCGGCCGGCACCTCGCTCAGCCACGGCCAGTCGGCGATCAGCACGGTGATGTCCAGCCCCATGGCCGACGACGATAACGGGGCCGCACGTCAGCGCGGGACCAGGGCTCCCGCCGGGGTGAGAGCCACCTGCGCCTGACGGCCGCCGGGCGAGCAGTCGCGGCCGTTGGGGTAGGTGACCTGCGGGGTGACGGTCGTACGGCGCTCCAGGACCGTACGGCCCCGGTCGCCCCTCAGCTCCAACGTGACGCGGACGGGCCCGGCGGGGAGGTCGTCCAGCTCCGCGAAGCCGGGCCGCACGGGCCGCTCCGTCGCCTCGGCGGTGGGCGGGGTGGCGGGCGGGGCGGCGGATTCCGTGGTCATCACGGGGTCGTCGGCGACGGGCGCGGGGTCCTCGCGCAGGCGCAGCGCGGTGGTTCTGCACACGGCGTCCCAGCAGGCGGTGAGGTCGGCCGCGGCCGCCGTACGGGCCAGGCTCGGGGCGATCTCGACGCCTATGCCCGACGGCGAGCCGATCAGGGTGCACGGGTGGGTGTCGCCCCCGAGGACCCCGCACGCGGTCTGCGCCGCCAGGGCCGAGACGGCCAGGGCCCGTACGGCGGCGCGTCTCGCGCGAGGTCCGTGGATCATGGCGCCCGATCCTCGCACACCGCGCACCGGAGCCCTTCTCATAGGCCGGTCACTGCAAACCCGAGCCGTCCTCGTGGCCGGTCACCGTGCACCGGAGCCCTTCTCATGAGCCGGCCTCCGGGCCGGTACGGACGACCGCCTGGTCGCCGTGCGGGCCGAACAGGTGGAGGATCTCGACCGCGCTGTCGCCCGCGGGCCCGAACCAGTGGGGTTCGCCGGTGTCGAACTCGGCGACCTCGCCCGGCCGCAGCGTGACGTCGGAGTCGCCGAGGATCAGACGGAGCCGGCCGGCGAGGACGTAGAGCCACTCGTAGCCGGCGTGGGTGACGAGCTTGGGCTCGCGCGGGGCGAGCACCTGCTTGAAGACCTGGACACGGCCCGGGTACTGCGTGAGGGGCACCAGGACGCTGCCGCGGTCCTTGCGGTGGGGGCGCAGGTGCACCCGTGGGTCGCCGGTGGCCGGGGCCGCGACGAGCTGGTCCAGGGCCACGCGGTGGGCCCGCGCCAGCGGGATCAGCAGGTCGAGGGTGGGACGCCGGATGCCCGACTCCAGGCGGGAGAGCGTGCTCACGGAGATGCCGGTGTCCTGCGCCAGCGCCTCCAGGGTGAGGCCTCGATCGCGCCGCAGTGCACGCAGCCGCGGTCCGATGCCGTCGAGGATCTGAGCGAGTTCGGCGTCCATGGCTCCATTTTGCGGCCTTCGCAAAGACGCTGGGTGGGGGACACGGCCGGGTCCGAGCATGGCGGCACATGATCCCGATGGAAGGCAGCCGCCGATGACCACGACCTCTTTGCCGGCAGAACCCGGACTCAGCGCGCGCGGACGCTGGACGGTCCTGGCCGTCTGCGCGCTGAGCATGTTCCTGGTGGGCCTGGACACCACCATCGTCAACGTGGGCCTGCCCGCGATCGGGGACGGCCTGGGGATCGGCACCCGGGGCCTGGAGTGGGTGGTGGACGCCTACACCGTCGTCCTGGCCGCTCTGCTCATCGCCTCCGGCGCGCTCGCGGACCGCTTCGGGCGGCGGCGGGTGTTCCGGGTCGGGCTGGTCGTCTTCGGGCTCGCCTCGCTGGTCTGCGCGGTGGCGCCGTCGCTCGGCGTCCTGGTCGCGGCGCGGGCCGTGCAGGGGGTCGGGGCGTCGATGCTGAGCCCGGTGGCGCTGGCGATCGTGGTGAGCGCGATGCCCGATCCGCGGGAGCGGGCCCGGGCGATCGGGATCTGGGCGTCGGTCTTCGGGCTGAGCATGGCGGCGGGGCCGGTCACCGGCGGGGCGCTCGTCGCCGCGTTCGGCTGGCGGTCGGTGTTCTGGGTCAACGCGCCGGTCGTCGTGGCCGCGCTGGTGCTGGTCGCCGTGTTCGTGCCGGAGTCCCACGGGCAGCGCGCACGCCGACCGGACCTGCCCGGGCAGGTGCTGCTCACGCTGACCCTCGGTGCGAGCGTCTGGGTCCTCATCGAGGGCCCGCGCATCGGCTGGGCCTCCCCCGCCGCGGCGGCCTGCTACGCGCTGATCGCCGTCACCGCGGCCGCGTTCGTCCGGGTCGAGGCCCGGCGCAGCGAGCCGCTGATGGATCTCGGGCTGTTCCGGCGGCCGGTGTTCGCGACTGCGGTGCTGGGCGCCATGGCCGTGTTCGTCGCGCTCAGCGCGGCCCTGCTGCTGAACACGCTCTACCTCCAGCACGCCCGCGGCTGGACCCCGCTCGCGGCCGGGCTCGCGACCCTGCCCATGGCGCTCGGCGCCACCCTGTGCGCGCCCTGGGCGGGCAGCCTGGTGGGCCGGCTCGGGGCGCGGCGTCCGCTGCTGCTCGCGGGCGCCTTCACCGCGGCGGGCGGGCTGTGCCTGGTGAACCTCGGCCAGGACACCGACGTACGCCTGCTGCTGACGGCCCAGCTGCTGCTCGGCATCGGGTTCGGCTTCGCCAACGCGCCGCTCACCAACACCGCGGTCGGCGGGCTGCCGGCCTCCCGTGCGGGCGTGGCCGGGGCCATCACCTCCACCGCGCGCCAGGTCGGCTCGGCGGTCGGCGTGGCCCTCGCGGGTGCCCTGGTCGCCGGGGCCGGGCCGGACGCGCTCGCCCGTGCCACCCGCCCCGGCTGGCTGCTGGTGACGGCCTGCGGGGTGTTCCTGCTCGGCGTGGCGCGGGCTGCCGCGCCGGTACGCCGGGACGCGTGACGGCCCGGCCGTCAGTGAAGGGCCCTGCCCGTGAGGCACCGGCCCTCCCGGCCGCTCAGCCGTCGACGAAGGTCAGGCTGCCGGCGTCGTAGCGGGAGCCCGCGATCAGCTCCGGCGGGGCGGCGGCCTCAATGGCGGCGAGGTCGTCCGGGGTCAGCTCGACGGTCAGGGCGGCGAGGTTCTCCTCCAGGTAGCGCTGCCTGCGGGTGCCGGGGATCGGCACCACGTCGTCGCCCCGGTGCTGCACCCAGGCCAGGGCCAGCTGTCCCGCGGTCACGCCCTTGGCCTCGGCCAGCTCCTCCAGAGCGGCGACGATCGCCAGGTTGCGTTCGAGGTTGCCGTCGGCGAACCGCGGCTGCGTGCGGCGTACGTCGTCGGCGGCCAGGCCCTCGACCGAGCCGACCCGGCCGGTCAGGAAGCCGCGGCCGAGCGGGGAGAACGGCACGATGCCGATGCCGAGTTCACGGCAGACCGGGGCGACCTCGGCCTCCAGGCCACGGGTCCACAGCGACCACTCGCTCTGCAGCGCGGCGATCGGGTGCACGGCGTGCGCCCGGCGGATCGTGTCCGGGGCCGCCTCCGACAGCCCGAGGTGGCGGACTTTGCCGGCCCGCACCAGCTCGGCCATCGCGCCGACCGTCTCCTCGATCGGCACCCGCGGGTCCACCCGGTGCTGGTAGTACAGGTCGATGTGGTCCACGCCGAGCCTGCGCAGCGAGGCGTCGCACGCCTCACGCACGTAGGCCGCGTCCCCGCGGATGCGGGTGGGCTCGCCCAGCCGGTTGGCGAAGCCGAACTTCGTCGCCAGCACCACCTCGTCGCGCCGGCCGGCGATCGCCCGGCCGATCAACTCCTCGTTGTGCCCGGCGCCGTAGAAGTCGGCGGTGTCCAGCAGGGTCACCCCTAGGTCGAGAGCGTGGTGCAGGGTGGCGACGGACTGCGCGTCGTCGCCGGCGCCGTAGCCGTGGCTCATGCCCATGCAGCCCAGCCCCTGCGCGGAGACCGCCAGTTCGCCGAGGTGCCGGGTGGGGATGTGCGTCATGATGCTGCCTCCTGGTGATCCGCAACGGGCGTTCATGACGCTAGGTGTTGAAGAGCGCTCCAAGTCAAAGGACGGCCTCGGTCGCCGAGTTGGCCGGGTAGAGTCCTGGCATGTATCCGGTCAGCCGGCGCGGCGCCCGACTCGGGCTGCGCGAGGTCGAGTCGGGGGACGTGGACGCGGTCCTCGCGGTCTACGGAAGCCCGCGCGCGACGGAGCATCTTTCGTTCGAGCCGCGTACCCGGGAGCAGGTCGCCGACATCGTCGCCGGGTCCGTCGCCTCGGCGGGTGCCGACCCGCGCACGGAGTACGCGCTCGCCGTCGTCCTGCCCGAGGCGGCCGAGCTGGTCGGGTTCGGCCGGCTCGCGCTCGACCCGCACCAACAGCGGGCCGCCACCGTCGGCTTCGCGCTGCGCCCCGACGTCTGGGGCGCCGGATACGGCGTCGAGACGGTACGGCTGCTGCTCGGCGTCGCCTTCGACGACCTCCGCCTGCACCGCGTCTGGGGCGCCCGCTCGCCCCACAACGCCGCGTCCGCGCGGACCATGGCCGCCGTCGGGATGACGGAGGAGGGCGTCATCCGCGAGCACGTCCTCAAGGGCGGCGTCTGGCGGGACAGCGTGGTCCACGCGATCCTCGACCGTGAGTGGCGGGCGTCCCGCCCCTAGGGCCTGTCGTTTGGATCAGGTCGGCTGAAAGGGACTGCGCTTCTCGGCCGGGTCGAGCGGGGTCTGGTGCGTGCAGCTGCAAGGCGGAGGAGGGCGTCGACGCGATGGGGGTCCCCCCGCTCG